>NZ_JBNDNA010000003.1:7445-256202 GCF_049856175.1 Georgenia sp. Z1491 | reverse complement strand
CCCAGGGCAAGATCGAACGCTTCTGGCAGACCCTGAACAAGCGCCTCGCCACCCGGCCAGCCGACACCCTCGCCCACCTCCAGGACGAACTCGACGACTTCCGCGACTACTACAACAACGACCGCCCTCATCGCGGCATCGGCCGACAGACCCCCGCCCACGCCTACCAGCTCATCCCCCCGGCGACCCCCACCCCGCCCGGCGACCCCGACCTGTGGCGAGTGCGCTACGACACCGTCGACCGCGACGGAAAGATCAGCCTGCGCCACAGCGGCCGCATGCTGCACCTCGGCATCGGCCGCGCCCACGCCCGCACCGAGATCACCTGCCTGGTCCACAACGACCACGCCACCGTGCTGGACGCCTCCACCGGCGAGATCCTCAGCGAACACACCCTGAACCCCGCACACACCTACCAACGAAAAAACGGCTGAACCCCCGTCACCGGGGGTTCAGCCGTTCACGATGTCCTGGGACATCACACGAGTGGAGCTAGGGGGATTCGAACCCCCGACCTTCTCATTGCGAACGAGACGCGCTACCAACTGCGCCATAGCCCCATGCTCCCCGGCGGGCCGGTGAGCGAAGAAAAGTCTAGCATCGCGCGGACCCCGGGCCAGCGCCTCGATCCGTGTCCTGCGTCATGGCCGCACGGCCGTCGAGGCAGGTCCGGCACCCGGCCGCGGGCGCTGCCCGAACACTCCCCGGGAGCGACCGGAGCCCGGCCGACGCACGTCTCGCGGCGGTCAGGCGCCCTTCGCGCGACGGCGTGCAAGTGCCGCGTCGAGGTCGAGCACGGGTGCGCGCGGCGTCCCCACGGGAGGGGCGTCGGCGCCGGACCCGGCGACGACGCTCCCGGACGAGGCCGGCCGGGTCGGGCGCAGCGGCACCCGGGCGGACGGGGCCGCCGGCGGGGAGAAGGAGGGAGCGGTGCGGCGCTGGAGCCCGGCGCCGTCGTCGGCCCACCGCGAGGCGGGCACCGGCACCGGGGTCCAGGCGTCGGGCGCCTCGTTCGCCAGGAACGGGCGAGCCGGGTGCTGGTCGCCCTCGGGCGCCTCGGTCGGCTCGTCGGCGTCGTCCCTCGCATCCGCGCCTGCCGGCCCATCCTCGGCCCGGTCGGCCGAGCCGGTGTGCTCGTCGCTGTCGGCGGTGAGCCGGGCGGCGGCGACGGTCGCCCAGGTCCGCGAGGCGACGTCGTCGAGGCGGGCAGGCGCCGGAGCCTGGCCGGCACGCGCCGGTGCTCCGACGGCGTGCGCCGCCGCGCCGCCGGTGACGCTCCCCGGCACGCCCGCGACGTCCTCGTCCTCGAGCGGAGCCGCGGTGAGCTCGCCCGGGCGATCCCCGGAGGCGGGCTCGGCGGCGGCCTGCTCGAGCAGCCCGACCTCGCGCGGACGGCGGGCCAGCTCCTTGAGCTCGCCGTCGATGCGTCGGATCTCCGCGCGGTCGATCGAGTTGAGCGTCCGACGCTCCCCCGCAGCGCGCACGGACAGCGCCACGACGCCGGCGAGCAGCACGCTCGGCACGATCGCGGCGGCGAGGTTCCAACCGGCGTAGTGCACGAGGGCCCAGGCCGCGACGGTCAGCAGCCCGAGGACCACCTGGTACATCGTGCGGCGGTTGCGCGCGGCGTCGCGCCTGCTCATCCGGGCGGCCCGCTGCGACCTGGCGTGCGCGAGGTCGCGTGCACGCCGGGCCGGCTCCGAGAGGCGGGGCTTGATCGTGCTCATGGCGCGTGACTCCGGTCCGATGGGCAGCAGTGGCGGGGCGGTGGGGCGATCGGTCGCGCTGCGCGCGAGCCGACCGGGGTGGCCGGGCGAGGCCCGGCCGCGACGGCCGCCGTCGCCGACGGTCGCCAGCACCCGCAGCCGGTCCGAGTGCCGGTCCTCCAGCCGCGTCGCGGCCATGAGGCGCCGACGGTCCGCGACCGCGGGCAGCGCGTAGACCAGGAGCATGATCACCGCCGCAGCGAGGACGTAGCCCTGAAGATCCACGGATCCCACGCTAGGTCGGGCCGCGCCGGAGTCCGGGGAGGCGCGCGGACGTGAGGGGGACCGCAATCCGTTCATTTCCGCCGGATGCACCACCTCGCGTCGCTATCCTGCCGAAGGCCCCTCATGGGGCGACGAGCGAGGCGCCCCCGCCCCTCGCCGACCCGATCGACGAACCGAGGAGCACCCCCACATGCGCAGTACCACCAGGAGGATGACCGCGACCGTCGCGCTCGCCGCGGCCACGGCCCTCACGCTCGCGGCCTGCGGCGGCGACGACGCCGAGGAGACGACCCCCGTCGAGGAGCCCACCAGCGAGGAGGCGCCCGAGGAGGAGACCACCGAGGAGGCCCCGTCCGAGGACGAGGAGTCGGAGTCCGACGAGACCCCGTCCGACGACGCCGCCGCGGAGTCCCCGAGCGAGTCCGAGAGCGACGAGGCCCCGTCCGACGGCGCCGACGCGTCCGGCGGTGCCGGTTCCGCGGCGCCCTGGGCCAACGAGGTCACCGAGGACGGCGAGCTGCTCGGCACGATCGAGGCCGGCGACGTGACCGTCGACGTCTACCAGGTCGGCACCGGCCAGGCGACGCGCTCGAGCGTGTGGGCGGACCCGGACACCGAGGAGCCCATCGTGGCTGAGGGCGACGAGGTCCTCATCCTCAACTACGTGGTGACGAACAACGGCGACCCGATCAACCTCACCTACGGCCTCGTCGACGCCGGCCTGTCCTATGACACCTGGCCCTACATGCAGCAGCCGTCCGTCGCGGACAGCGACCTCCTGGAGGAGAACGGCGTCAACGACAACGGCGTCAACAGCGACTCCCTCGGCGAGGACGTTTACACCCTCGGCAGCGGCGAGCAGTACTCGGTCGGCGAGGTCATGCTCTACCAGCCCGGCGAGGCCTTCACGATCGAGGTCTCCTTCGAGCCCCGCGACGACGCCGGCGAGCGCCTCGGCGAGGACTTCGAGGGCGAGCTCACCGGCACCGTCGAGTAGTCGGTCCCGGCGCCCGTCAGGCGCCGACCACCTCCGGCCCCGTCCCGCTCCCGCGGGGCGGGGCCGGACCCGTTGCGGGGCCGGACCCGCCCCGGTGCACGTGGCGCAGCACGGCGCCCGGGCCCGGGCCGAGGTCGCCCGCCAGGAGCGCGAAGGAGCGATGGTCGCGCCAGTCGCCGTCGACGAACATCAGTCCGCGGCGCCGCCCCTCCTCGGGGAACCCGAGCTTGGCCACGACGCGCAGGCTCGCATCGTTCTCGGGCCGCACGTCGATCTCCACGCGGTGCATGCCGAGCTCGTCGACGAGGTGGTCGGCGACCAGTGCGACGGCGCGGGGCGCGACCCCCCGACCGGCGACGTGCCTCGAGACCCAGTAGCCGATCGACGCCGACCAGGAGGACCCGCGCGTGATCGGCTGGGCGGTCACGGCCCCGACGAGCTCGCCCGCCACCTCGACGACGAACGGCAGCGCGTCCCCGGCCCGCGCGGCCCGCCGGTGGGCGACGATCTGCTCACCCACGCCCATGGTCCGCCCGGGCGCGGGTGATCCGGCCATCCACGGCGACAGCCACTCGTGGTTGGCACCGAGCAGGGCCTGCCACCGGCGGCGGTCCCGACGACGCAGGCCGCGCAGCACGAGGTCGTCGTCGACCAGCCGGACGGGCCAGGTGGCGGGATCGGGCACGCACCGAGCGTAGGCCCGGGCGTGCGGGGATCCGACCGCGGCACCGGTTCCGCAGGCACCTTCGCGCACGGTCCACCACCGCGTCCGCCGGGGGCGAAACGGACCGAACTTCCCGTCCCCAGCCCGCGCCGGACCAGCCGATCCTTGGCATCATGGTGGCCATGCACCGGCGCATCCTTGACCTTCCGCGCGTGGACCACCTCGAGGTCGACGACGCGAAGCAGCTGCTTCGCGAGGCCGTCCGGGAGCACCGTGGTCGGCAGCCGGACACCGGGCGCGCACGCGCGGGGCTCGACATCGCCCGACGCGTCCTCCCCCTGCTCGACGGCGCACGGACGGTCGCGCACCACGTCGCACGGCCCTCCGAGCCCCCCTCGCTCCCGACGATCGAGACCCTCCACGAGACGGGCGTGCGCATCCTGCTGCCCGCCCTCGGTCCGGGGCTCGCCCGCGCCTGGGCCGTCTACCGCGGCACCGACGACCTCGCCGAGCGCGCCCCCGGGCGCCCCCTCGAGCCGTCGGGCGCCCCGCTGCCGTCGGAGACGATCGCGGAGGCCGACATCGTCATCGTGCCCGCCCTGGCCGTCGACCGGCACGGCAACCGGCTTGGTCAGGGCGGCGGCTGGTACGACCGCGTCCTCAAGCTCATCGGGCCCGAGACGGCGGTGTGGGCGGTCCTCTTCGACGACGAGCTGGTCGAGACGACCCTGCCGCACGGGCCGCAGGATGTGCGCGTGACCGGCGTGGTCCAGCCGTCCGGCACGACGAGCCTCCTGCCGCCCGACGACCCGTACGAGGCGACGGCCAGCGGCGGCACGGCTCCCGCCCGCGGCGCCTGACGCCGCCGGCCATCGCCGCCACCCCCGCGGCGGCTGCCCGCGCGGGGCCCCTCAGCCGCCCGGGGTCAGGACGAGGCGCTCCTCCTGGGCGTCCTCGACCGCGGCCCGGCTGAACGCCCACGGGAACGTCTCTCCCTCGGCCCACGCCTGCGCCTGGTCCGTGTAGTGGCCCGAGGCCGGGTGACCGCTCGTCCCGGAGGTCGTCACCCACGTCGAGGCGTCGAGGTCGGCCATGTCGACGACCATCCGCATGGACGGCCCCGCGGTCACCTGGTAGCTGGGGCGGCCGTACTCGTCGCGCGCGGAGGCGCTGTAGCTCGTCGCGTTGACGACCGCCGAGCCGCCCGGCACGCCGACCGGTTCGGGGTTGACGTACCGGCGCACGAGCCCGGGCACGCCGTCGCCGCCAAGCACGGGGTGCTGCGGGGCGAACGTGTGCAGGTCGCCCCACCGCCACGTCGTCGGGTCCTTGCCGAGGCGCGCGGTCAGCTGGTGGCGGCCCTCGACGAGCGCCTCGCCGAGGATCTCGTCCCGGGTCTCGACGACGTTGACGGTCGTGCGGTCGTCCCAGTGCCGGGCGGAGGGCTCGGCGAGCATCTGCTCGAGCACCAGGAGCCACCGCGCTCCGCCGTCCGGCGCCTGGGCGTCGGGGAGCTCGTCCCCGAGCGTCATCGACAGGATCTCGACCCACACGGCGTTGAAGTAGGCCGCCCCGGCGGAGTCGACGTCGTTCGGGTACCCCTCCTCCGCCCAGCTCTCGAGGAGGTCGATGGCCTCGAGCACGAACGGGTCGGTGACGTCGACCTCGAGGAGGTAGGGCACGACGACCTCGCCGAACGGGCTGGCGTCGTCGAGCATGATCTCGTTCGCCCCGTCCACGGTGAGCGGCTCCCCCTGCGCGATCCGTTCCTCGAGGAGGGTGCGGATGCGCTCGGACCGGTAGCCGGCGTCGTAGTCGCCGGTGAGGAACGGGTCCGCCTCGAGAGGCTGGACGGCCTGGTTCGCCGCGACGACGAACCCCTCCTCGGGGTTGAGGGCCGCCGGCATGTCCGCCGGGTCCACGTATCCCTGCCAGTCGTAGCGCTCGTCCCAGCCGGGGCGCGGCCAGGAGCCGTCGGCCGGCAGGTCGCCCTCGGGAACCTCTCCGCGCACGGGGATCCGTCCGGGCGCCTGGTAGCCGATGTCCCCGTCGGCGGTGGCGAAGACGATGTTCTGGCTCGGGACCTCGAACAGCTCGGCGGCCGCGGCCACGTCCTCGGCGTCCTGCGCCCGGTTGAGGGCGAACACCGCGTCGCCCGTCCGGCCCGGGGTGAGCGCGGTCCACTGCAGGGCCACCGAGTAGCCCTCGAAGTGCGCCTCGGGGGAGCCCTCGGGCACGGGGACCCCGGCGGCGGCACGTGCCTCGCCCAGCACGTCGGAGACGATCGGGCCCGCCTCGGTGGACAGGACCTCGAGGGTCACCGGGTCTCCGCCGTCGACGAGGATCGTCTCGGTGCGCCGCTCCAGCGCCAGGCGATCCTCGCCGCGCAGGTACGTGCCGTCGGAGAACGTCCGCTCGAGGGTGAGGTCCATGACGTCGGCGCCGAGGTTCGTCAGGCCCCAGGCGAGCTGGTCGTTGTGGCCGATGATGACGCCGGGCATCCCGGCGAACGAGAAGCCGGTGACGTCGAACGTGCAGTCGGCGGTGAGCTCCACGCAGTGCAGGCCGACCTGGTACCAGAGGTTGGGCTGCTCGAGGCCCAGGTGCGGGTCGTTGGCGAGGATCGGCTCGCCGGTGGCCGTGTGCTCGCCGGACACGACGAACGAGTTCGACCCGATGCCGTCGCCCTCCCCGAGCAGCACGGGCACCGCGTCCAGGGCGGACCCGGCGCTGACGACGGCGGCACCGGCCCGGTTGGCCGTCAGCGGGGTCGAAGGGCCGGTCGTGCCGGCCAGCGGGTCCGCGCCGACGGTCCCGGGCGGGAGGTCGCTGCCGGACCGGCCGGACGCGTCGGTATCGGTGTCGGTCGCGTCGGCGTCGTCGGTGGGCGACTCGTCGGCGGGCGCGTCGGAGGGGCTCTCGCCCTCCCCGTGCGCGTCGGACGGGGACCCGGCGGAGTCGCCACCCTCGGGGAGGATCGGCGCGTGCTCGTCGGCGGGGTAGTCCGGGAAGAGTCCGTCGACCACCTCGACGTCGCCGAACATCGGGCGCAGGGCGGAGGCGCGGGCGACCTCGTCGTCGTAGTTCCCACGCAGGTCCCACGCCATGGCCTTGAGCCAGGCGAGCGAGTCGACGCCGCTCCAGGGCTCGACGTCCTCGACGTCGGTGCTCAGGGAGAGCACGGTGTACTCCAGGCCGAGCCGAGAGGCCTCACGGTCCTCGACGTACGCGTTCACGCCGTCCGCGTAAGCGGTGTACAGGGTGCGGGACTCCTCGCTCAGGAGCTCCCACTCCTGCTCCGCGACGTCGCGCCAGCCCATCGTGCGAACGACCATGTCGGCATCGACGGCGGCGGGAACGTCCCCCACGAGCTCCGCCAGGCGGCCCGACGTCACGTGCCGTCGGTAGTCCATCTCGAAGAACCGGTCCTGGGCGTGGACGAACCCGAGCCCGGCCATCAGGTCGGCGTCGGTCTCGGCGTACAGGTGCGGCACACCGCGCTCGTCGCGTAGGACCTCCACCTCGCCGGTCAGGCCGGGTACGCGCTGCTCGCCCCCGTGGTCCGGCAGCGGGCGACGGACGAGGAACGTCACGACCGCGACCAGCGCCACGGACACCACGAGCGCGACGACGAGGATGCTGACGAGCGCCGTGCGCCACCGGGAGGTCGAGGATCGTGCTGCCACCGCACGAGCGTATGGTGCGCCCCTCCTTCGGCGACGCAGGTCACTGCGCGAGTCGACCCCCGGCGCTAGCATTGGCACTCGATCGGGCGGACTGCTAACCACGCCCCACGAGACCGGAGGTCCAGCAGGTGCCCACGTACGCCTACCGCTGCACGATGTGCAGCCACGAGCTCGAGGCGAAGCAGTCCTTCTCGGACGACGCCCTGACCATCTGCCCCGAGTGCGGCGGGAACCTCCGCAAGCTCTTCAGCTCGGTGGGCGTCGTGTTCAAGGGCTCGGGCTTCTACCGCACCGACTCCCGTTCCGGCTCCGGCTCGTCCGCCTCCGGGACGTCCTCGTCGGCCGCGGCCACCTCCGGCTCGTCCGACACCGGGTCCGCGCCCTCGACGGCGGCGCCCGCCGCGTCGGCCTCGACCTCCGCCGGCAGCGGCTCGGGGGCCAAGGCGTCCGCCACGAGCTCGGCCTCGTCGGGCTCCGCCGCCTGACCACTCCCCCGGCGCACAGCCGCGCGCCAGGACCGGCCGTCCACAGGTCCTGATCGTGCGCGCTCGCGGCGCGGCGGGCGGCTCCTAGCGTCGGGGCATGCCGAGAGCCGCCTCCCCACCCTCGCGCAGCGCCGAGGCCCGACTGCGGCGGGGTGCGTGGCGCTGGCGCCACGCCGTCGCCGCCGTCTGCCTGGCCGGCGCCGTCTCCGTCGTCGTCGGGGAGCTGAGGCCCGAGCCGCCCCCCACTACCTCCGTGGTCGCCCTGGGCACCGACCTGCCCGCCGGTCACGTGGTCGAGGCGGGCGACCTCGAGGCCCTGGACCTGCCCGACGGGGACATCCCGGCCGACGCGCTGCACGATCCCGACGTGGTCGTCGGCCGACCGCTCGCCGTGCGCCTGGCCGAAGGCACCGTCCTGGGGGAGGGCATGCTCGCCGGCGCGAGCGTCTCGGCGGCGCCCGGCGAGGTCGTGGTCGCGGTCCGGATCGCCGACGACGGCAGCGCGCATCTCGCCGAGGCCGGGCTACGCGTCTCGCTCCTCGCCCCGCCCGCCGACGGCGGACCGGCACGGACCGTCGCCGAGCAGGTGCTCGTCCTGGGCGCCGTCGAGGAGGAGGAGAGCGGTCTTCTGGCGTCCGGCGAGACCGACATCACCCGAATGTATGTTTCTGCAAGCCCTGACACCGCTACTGTCCTCGTTGGCTCAAGTGCGTGGACCCCGTTGAGCGTCGTGCTCGGACCGAGCTGACCAGGGGGCCTGCGTGGGCCTGGCGCCACCCGCCGCCACGTTCGCGTTCCCCCCAGCCCTATCAGCGCAGATCCTCGGAGGTCAGCATGCTCAACGGATTCAAGGAGTTCATCTCCCGCGGCAACGCCATCGACATGGCGGTCGGCATCATCATCGGCGGTGCGTTCACGCCGATCGTCACGGCCATCACCGACAGCGTGCTCCTGCCGCTCATCGGCGCGATCTTCGGCGAGCCGAACTTCGACACCATCGGCCAGTTCGTCGTCAACGGCGCCACCATCTCGCCCGGCACGATCGTCACCGCGCTCGTCAACTTCCTGCTCATCGCCGCCGCGCTGTACTTCGCGGTGGTCATGCCGATGAACAAGCTCGCCGAGCGCCGCAAGACCGACGAGGAGGAGCCGGAGGAGAAGGCCGACGACGTGCTCGTCCTCGAGGAGATCCGCGACCTCCTGCGCACCCGCAGCGCCTGACCTGCTCGGTCGCGGCCGCCCGCCGGCCGCACCGACGAACGGCCCACCGCCCCGCCGCCCGGGCTGGTGGGCCGTTCGCGTCGGCGCTCAGATCCGGCCGAAGTGCGGAGGGATCTCCCGCAGGAGATCGGCGTCCGCGCGCGACGGGCCCGGCGATGCCGTACCCGCGGAGGGCGCGTCGTCGTCGACGTCCGGCTCGGGCGCGCCGAGCGCGTCCTCCGCGTGCGCGATCTCCCCGGACTCCAGGCGCCGCCGGTCCGCCGCCGAGAGCGCGATGACGCGCCGCCGGCGTCCGCTCACCGCCCGGTCCCGTCCGGCGCGGCGTCCGGCACTCCGTCCGGCGCCTCGCCTGTTGCTTCGCCCGTCGCCGCGTCCGGCTCCTCGTGCGGGCGGACCACCGGTCCCGACTCCGCCTCGGTGGCGGGCGGGAGGTGGGCGTCGTCGGGGACCGGCGGCTGGACGCCCGACACGCCGCGACGAGCCTCGACCTCGTCGAGCACGACGCGAAGGAGCCGGTCCGCCTCGGCCTGGGGGTCGAGGAAGACGGACACGGTGAACGCGCGCTCGACCCGCCACCCCGCGCGTGCGAGCACCGCCCCGCGGTCGAGCCGGCGGCGCAGGCTGTGCTCCCCCGCGTCCTCGCCGGCGTCGGTGAGCACGGCGACGAGGCGCTGGCCGGGCAGGTCCGGGTGACCGAGCGCGACGGGGACGTCCACCGCACCGCGGAGGCCCTCCTCGACGACGATGCCGAGCGCGCCCAGTCGGCGCACCAGGTCACCGAGGATCTCGTCGTCGCCACCCCCCGAGGCGTCGTCCACCGCGGCGTCGTCCACCGCGGCATCGCCCGACGAGGCGTCGACCTCCGCGACGTCGCCTACCGAGGCGTCGCCCGTCGCGGCAGGGTCCGGCCCCTGGACCTCGCCGCCCGCCAGCTCGAGGAGCTCGGCGAGCATGTGCGCGCCCTCGTGGTGCACGCGCGCGCGGTCGATCGCTCCGGGAGCGATCGTCGACACCACCACGAGGGACTCGCGGGGCGCGGCGAGCGCGGTCACCATGCGGGTGCGGCCGTCCGCGCCCGAGAGGTCGCCGAAGCGGTGGATGAACCGGCCGTGCGCGTTCGCACCGAACCCGACCGAGAGCACCACGACGTCGCGGCGCAGCCCGCCCGCGTCGGCCAGGTCCGCGACGACGAGCGGCTCGACGAGCCGCGGGTCCAGGGCTGCCTCCAGCGCCGGGTCGTCGGCGGCGGCGTGGGCGAGCGCCTCGCGCAGGCGGGAGGCGTGGCGCGGGGAGGGCGTGACCACCGCGACCGATGCCAGCGGCGCGGCGTGCACCTCGCGCCGGACGACGTCGACGACGCCACGGACCTCGGCGTCGACGCTCTCGACCACCTCGGAGCCGGGCGCGGGCGTGCCGTACCCCTCGACGAGCTCGAGCCGGACACCCCCGTCCGTGCGCACGGACGGGACGGGGGCAACCACCGACTCGTACCCGTGGGCGGCGAGCAGCAGGGCCGCTCCGGGGACCAGCGGGCCGCGCACGGCGGGCAGCTCCACGGCGGGCAGCACCTCGGCCAGCGCGTGCGTGGCGCCGCCCTCGTAGCGCCGGGTGTCGCCCACGACGACGACCTGCCGGGCGCGCCCGGCCACGGAGACGGCCTGGGCGAGCGGCAGCTGCTCGGTGCCGTGGAGGACGACGAGGTCGGCCGTGGGCCCCGGCGGGATGGTCTGGGCGACCAGGAGCGGAGCTGCGGCCCGGACGGGACGGATCGTCGGCGCGACCTCGGGGTGCTCCGCGAGGGCGCGCCCGAGCGTGGCGCCGCGGTCCGCGGCGAGCTGCTCCCACAGGTGGGCGGCCTGGGTGCGGTGGGTGCGCACGGCGCGGCGCAGGCGCGTGGCCGCGGCGGAGCGCACGGCGGGCACCAGCGTGGCGCGCTGCTCGGCCTCGCGCCGTTCGAGATCGGCGAGGTCCGCCGTGAGCGCGGCGGGGTCCCGGCCCGCGAGCGCCGGCTCGTCGGCGAGCACCTGCTCGAGGACGGAGCTCCACCAGGCGAGGTCGAGCTCGTCGGCGACGAGGTCGTCCGGCACGGCACGCTCGGCGAGGTCGTCGACGAGCTCGCCGAGGCCCTCGGCCCGCAGCTCGTCGATCAGTCGGGTCCGCTCCGGCAGGGTGCGCAGCGCCGTCGTGTCGGCCTCCAGCGCGTCGACGCGGCGTCGCAGGTCCGCCAGCGGCAGGTCCTCGAGCGCCTCGTCCTCCTCGTGGCGTGCGAGCAGCGAGCCGAGCGCGGCCACGTCCTCGCTCGTCTCACGCTCGAGCTCGCGGACGTCCGCGAGGCCGTCCGGCAGCCGGGGCCAGCCGCCGCCGGTGGAGTGCCGGCGCCAGATCTCGCGCTGCTCCTGCACGCGCAGCAGCTCGGCGTGCAGGTCCGCGACCGACCGACCGGGCCGGACGAGGTCGCGCGCCTGCCGCGCGAGGCGGCGACGCATCCCGGCCGACATCTCGATCTCCTGGGTGCGCCGCGCCTGCCGCGGCGCGGTCGCCGCCACCATGTCGGCGGCCGAGTGCTCGAAGATCTGCGGGAGGAACACGTCGAGCGCGTCGGCGACGCCGTCGAGCATCGCGAGCTGCTCGCGCCATTCCCGCAGGGTGGTGGCCTGCCTGAGCCCGGTCTGCACGGCGGTGCTCTGGACGAGGTCGTCCACCGCGGGCAGCTCCACACGAGTGAGACGCTGAACGCGCTCGAGGGCGTCGGCCGCCTGCTTGTTGGTCGTCAGCCGCGAGCCGTACCAGGGGGTGCTCGAGGGTCGCAGCGTGAACGCCCCCAGCGCCGCGGCCCTCGAGAGCCGGGCGGCGGCGCCGGAACGGGCGTCGCCGCGCAGGGCACGCAGGTCCTCGCCGGAGATGCGGGCACCCGTACGCGGCCCCGGGGTGCGTGCGGTGAGGCGGGCGAGCGCCTGCAGAGCGTCGAACAGGGAGACGCCCCAGCCCTCGTGGCGGCGGTGCAGGGAGTCGAGCTGCTCGCGCACGACCGCGCGCGTGGCGCGCAGCTCCTCACGGGTCCGGGCGACCGACGTCTCGTCGACGACGACCGCGGGCGCCTCCATCCCGCGCCGGACCGACCGGGAGGCCTCCTCCCGCCATCCCCCGTCGGCACGCAGGTCGAGCACGAGCTCGCCGAGGCCGAGCTCGTGGAGATGGGCGACGGTCGACCGGCCCGTGCGGCGGTCGCCCGGGACGTAGGTGACGGTCCGGCCGTCGGCCGCCGAGGCGGCGAGGATCGCGGCGACCACCCCGACGTCGTCGGACCCGGGGGGCGCATCGACGACGAGCTGGTAGCCCTGCGTGACGAGCCGGACGGCGCGCTCCCCCGCCACCTCGACGTCGCCGACGGCGCGCTCCTCGTCCGGGTCGGGGTCGGTGCCGTCGTCCGGCGGTGGGAAGATCGCCAGCCGGTCGCGCGCCTCGAGGTCGCCCGCCAGGGCCGCCACGACGTCGGACGCCGCCAGGTGGGGGACCATCGCCTTGAGGTCCTCGACGGCGACCTGCCCGGGATGCAGGAACGTCCCGACGACGACGCGGTCCTCGATCTCGAGACCGGGCAGGTACTGCGCGGCGAGCTCGGCGAGGCCGGGGAGCGCCTCGCGCTGGCTGGAGGCCGGACCGAGGGGCGCGAGGTGGTCGGCGACGTCGCCGGGCAGCCCGGCCTCGGTCAGGGCGCGGGCGAGCACCGGGTTGAGCTCGACGGTGCGCTCGAGGGTCAGCTCGACCTCGCCGTCGGCGGAGACGGGCTGGAGGCGGACGCCCCGAAGGAAGACGGGCGTGCGGATCGTGCGGGCCAGGGGGGCCTCGACGCTCTCGTCGGGGCGTCGACCGGCCGGCGACGCCGCCGGGTCGAGGTCGGCGTCGTGCTCAACGCCGTCGACGACCGGCGGCGGGAGCGCCGACCAGGTGGCGACGCCGGTGGCGAGGTAGGTCGGGGCCACGCCGAACCGCTGGGCGAGGTCCTCCGCGCGGGCGCGCACGCCCCGCGCGTGCTGGTGGGCCGCCGCGGAGGCCTGTCGCTCCCGCACGAGGTTCGACAGGCGCGTGGGCCGGCCGGCGTAGAGCTGCGCGGTACCTCCGGGGTGCGCGTGGGTGAGATCGAGGACGGCCTCGCCGAGGTCGTCGTCGTCGCCCAGCCCCTCGGCACCGAGCGCGGTGAGGTCGGCGACCCACTGCTCGACGGCGCGGGCCACGGTGGCGGTCCTGCTCGACCTGCGCGTCCCGGCCTGCGCGTACCCGGGCCCGGTCCCCGTCCCCTCCCCACCGGCCGGGGCGCCGGCGGAGCGCTGCTCGGTGGTCGCCGGGGCCCCGTCCGGGCCCGCGTCGACGCGGTCGGGACCCGGGGTCGCGCGGGACGCGTCGTCGGCGCCGGCCCGGGCCGCGTCCCGCGTGCGCGAGCGGTCGCTGTCCCGGCCGCGGCGGAAGGGCGGGATCGGCGGAGGCGTCATTCCTCCAGGGTAGGCGGGGCACCGCCGCGGGGAGCGCAGCACGGGCGCCGGGAGGTGGTGGTGTCGCGGGCTGCCGGACGACGGCGTCGGGTGCGGACACAAGAACGGAGCGTGACGCGCAGGGGGGGCAGGCGTCACGCTCCGTCAGACACCCATTGTGCCGATACCGACGGCTCCGCGCAAGCCTCCATTGCAGGACCGGCGTCACACCCCTTCGCAGGACCGGCGTCACACCCCTCCGACGAATGCGCAAGACATATTTCGCAAGATGTCTTGCGCAATAGTTCTTTAACATCTACGTTCGGGCTCATGACCTCCACGAACAACGAGCGGATCCATGACCCCGAGCGCATCCGAGGCATGGCGCACCCGCTGCGCCTCGAGCTCCTCGACGTGCTGCACGAGCTGGGCGAGGCGACGGCCACCGAGTGCGCCCGACGCGTGGACGAGTCGGTGGCGAGCTGCTCCTTCCACCTGCGCACGCTCGAGAAGTACGGCTACGTCGAGCGCGCCGAGCCCCGGGGCCGCGAGAAGCCGTGGCGAGCCGTCCACCGCTCGTTGAGCACCGCGGCCAGCCCGGACGTCCCCGGCTCCCTGCACGCCACCACCGAGCTGGCCACCATGAATCTCCGGCGCCGGATCAGTCAGTTCGCCGCCGTGATCGAGCGGCTCCCCCACGAGCCGGACGAGTGGGTCGACGCGACGAGCCTGTCGACCGCCGACGTGTGGCTCACCGCCGCGGAGACGGTCGAGCTCCGCACGCAGCTCATGGCGCTGATCGACCGGTACGAGGAGCGCACGACCGACCCTGCGACGCGCCCCGCGGGCGCGCGCCGCGTGCACCTGACGACCACCATCCACTCCGACCCACCCCGGGAGACGTCGTGACCGGGCCGCGCACCGCACCTCGCACGGGCCGAGGGCCGGCCGCCCTGGCCCACCGCGGCTTTCGCCGGCTGAGCGTCGCGTGGGTGTTCACCAACCTCGCCGACAGCGCCCTCTACCTCATGATCGCCGTCTGGGTGAAGGAGCTCACCGGGTCCGACGGCGCGGCGGCCGCCGTGTTCGCCGCGCTCGGGCTGCCGGCCCTCGTCGCACCGCTGCTCGGCCAGCTCGTCGACCGCTTCTCACGGAGACGGCTCCTCGCGTTCACCAACGTCGTCATGGTCCCGATCATCCTCAGTCTTCTGCTCGTCGGCGGCCCGCGCGACGTCTGGCTCGTCTACGTCGTGACCTTTCTCTACGGGGCGACCGGCTACGTCACGGGAGCCGCGCAGTCCGGCCTCGTCCGCGACCTCCTCGACGACGAGGAGCTGCCCGGCGGGAACGCCCTGCTGAGCACCGTGGACCAGGCCTTCCGCCTGATCTCGCCGCTCCTGGGCACGGGGCTGTACGTGGCGGCGGGACCGCAGGCGGTCGTCGCCGTCACCGCGGCCGGGTTCGCGGTGAGCGCCGTCCTCCTCGCCCGCCTCGAGGTCACCGAGACGCCGGCCGAGCAGGCGACGGAGAGCTACGTCGCCGAGCTGACCGCGGGCTTCCGGCACGTGGCCCGGACGGCTCCCCTCGGCCCACTGACCATCGCCATGGCGATCACGATCGGGGCCACCGGCCTGTCCAACGTCGTCGTCTTCCCCGTCATGGAGCAGGGTCTGCGGGTCGACCCCGAGATGCTCGGCGCGCTCGTCAGCATCCAGGGCGTCGGCGCCCTCATCGGCGGAACCACCGCGGCGCTGCTCATCAAGCGCCTGGGCGAGCGCCGCACCATCACCCTCGGCATGCTCGCGCTGGCGGTCGGCATGTCGGCGCTCGTGTTCGCCGGCACGCTCGTCGAGCACCTCGGGCAGGCCCTCGGTCTCGTCGTCGTCGGCGCGGGTCTCATCGTCGTCGGTCTCAACCTCCCGTGGCAGATCGTCGCCTTCGTCACGCTGCGCCAGCGCCTCACGCCGCCGCGCATGCAGGGGCGTGTCGCCGTCGCGACCGGCGTCGTGCTCAACCTGCCGCAGACCCTGGCCACCATGGCCGGTGCGGCGATCATCGGCGCGATCGACTACCGGTGGCTGATCGTGACGACCGTGGTCCTCGTGCTCGTCGGCGCCGCGACGTCAGCGGCTGCGGACCGGCGGCGGACGGGTGCGGGCCGCACGCCCACCGCGGGGTCGGCCGGCGAGGCCGGCACGCCGGCGGCGCGCACGCTCGGGCAGGCGCCTCCGGTGGCGCGCACATGAGCGTGCCCGGCGCACGCAGGACCTGCGTACCGGGCCGGTGCCCTCGGGCGGATTCGAACCGCCGACACCCGCTTTAGGAGAGCGGTGCTCTATCCCCTGAGCTACGAAGGCGGGGAGGTGGCGGTCAGTTTATCGCGGGTCCGCGCCGCCCCCGGCGACGCTCCTGTGAGTCGGACGACGCCGGGACGGTCCGGGCCCGGCGCCGCCGGGGTCCGCCACGGGTGTCCGTTGCGGCCCCGCGTCGGCCGGCCGCGGTGCCGCCCACATCGCGGCCCGGACTGACGGGAGCCGCACCCGTGTGGCAGGGTTCACGACAGGCGCAACGTCGCGCCACGACGATCGGGGGGTCCGATGAGCGCAACCGTCCGCACCACGGCGACCGCACTCGCGGTCGAACGCGTCCTGGACGCGCCGATCGACGCGATCTGGCGGATCCTGTCGGTCCCGGCCCTGCACGTGGCCGCGGACGCGAGCGACATGCTCCGGGGCGCGCGGTCCCCGCGACGGATCGAGGCACTCGGCGACCGGTTCACGATGGACATGCAGCAGGGCCAGGAGGGTCCCCACTACGTCACGGTCAACACCGTGAGCGACTTCGTGCCCGGCCGTTCGATCGGCTGGATCGTCAACGCCCCGGACCGACCCCTGGGCTGGGGCTGGCGCTACGACCTCACCGCCGTGGGTCCGGCGTCGTCGCGCACGCTCACGCGCCTGACGTACCACTGGGGCGACGCCGACCCCGACGCCCTGGCCTCGATCGGCTCCCCGATGCCGGCCATCCCCGCCGAGGTGCTCGAGCGCAGCCTCGAGCTGCTCGAGGTCGAGGCCGCGCTCACGCCCCCACCCGACGACGGGCCGGAGGCCGCCCTGCTTGCCACCGGCTCCCGGCCGGACGCGCCGGTGCCTGCTCGGCCGCCCGAGCGCTGATCGCCGTGTCCCGTGACGCCTCCCGGCTCGCGCGGAACTACGCCCCGCTCGACGTTCGCCTTGTCCGGGCCGAGGGGGCGTGGGTCCAGGGCGACGACGGCCGCCGCTACCTCGACCTCCTCGCCGGCTACTCGGCCCTCAACTTCGGCCACCGGCACCCCGCGCTCGTCGCCGCGGCACAGGCGCAGCTCGACCGCTCCACGCTGGTCTCGCGCGCCTTCGACCACGACCTGCTCGAGCCGTTCGCGGCGGCCCTGACCGCGCTGACCGGCACCGAGATGATGCTGCCGATGAACACCGGCGCCGAGGCGGTGGAGTCGGCGATCAAGGTGGCACGGCGGTGGGGCGCCCACGTACGCGGCGTGCCGCCGGACCGCGCGACCATCGTCGTCGCCGAGAACAACTTCCACGGTCGGACGACGACGATCGTCTCCTTCTCCACGGACCCGGTCGCCCGCGACGGGTACGGGCCGTGGACCCCGGGGTTCCGGCACGTGCCGTTCGGCGACGCCGACGCGCTGGCCGGCGCCGTGGACGAGGACACCGTCGCGGTGCTCCTCGAGCCCGTCCAGGGCGAGGCCGGCGTGATCGTGCCGCCGCGCGGCTACCTCACCGCCGCGCGCGAGATCACCGAGCGGGCGGGCGCCCTCCTCGTGCTCGACGAGATCCAGTCCGGCCTCGGGCGCACGGGCGCGACGCTCGCCCAGGACCTGGAGGGCGTGCGGGCGGACCTCACCACGCTCGGCAAGGCGCTCGGCGGCGGGATCCTGCCCGTGAGCGCCGTCGTCGGGCGGTCGGACGTGCTCGGCGTGCTCACGCCCGGGAGCCACGGGTCCACGTTCGGCGGCAACCCGTTGGCGTGCGCGGTGGGGCTCGCCGTGGTGGACCTGCTGCAGGACGGCAGCATCCAGGCGCGGGCGGCCGAGCTCGGCGAGGTGATGGGCGCCCGGCTCGACGCGATGGTGGGCACCGGCCTCCTGGCCGGCGCCCGTCGCATCGGCCTGTGGGCCGGGATCGACGTCCCGGAGGCCCTGGGGGCGGACGGCCACGACCTGAGCGTCGCGCTCGCCCGGCACGGCGTCCTGGCGAAGGACACGCACGGCAGGACCGTGCGTCTCTCGCCGCCGCTGACGATCGACGCGGCGGACCTCGAGACCGCGCTCGACGCGCTCGAGAGCGCCCTGGGCGAGCTGGCCGCCGGCTGACCCGCGCCGAGCTGGCCGCCGGCTGACCGCGGCCCGGGGTCAGGTGGCGTCCGCCGTCAGCCCGGCGTCCGTGACGCGGGCCGGGGTGACGATCACCGGGCAGGTCGCGTGCGAGAGCACCCCCTGCGAGGTGGAGCCCAGCACGAGACCGGCGAGACCGCCGCGGCCCCGGCTGCCGACCGCGAGGAGGTCGACCTGCTCGGAGATCTCGGCGAGGACCACGCCGGGGTTCCCGTCCACCGCGCGGCGGTGCACGGTGATGTCCCGGCCGTCGAGCAGCGGGTCGACGACCTCGTCGATCGACATCCGCACGTCCGCGAGGATCTCCTCGTGGTCCACGGTCGAGGGCAGCCAGGCCATCGCCGAGGCACCCGCCGTGAGCGGGACCGCTGCGACGGCGTGCACCTCGGCGCCGAAGGACTCCGCCAGGTTGAGGGCGACCGTCACGGCGAGGCGGGCGGCGGGCGAGCCGTCGACCCCGACGGCGATCCGCCGGATCGGGACGAACGGCTCGTCCCGGGCCGAGGGGACGACCACGGCCGGGCTGTGGGCGTGCGCCGGCACGGCGGACGGCACCGCGCCGAGCAGCCGGTCGGTGAACCCGCCACCACCGCGCGTGCCGCACACGACGGCCCGGGCGCCCTTGGACAGCTCGATGAGCACGCCCGAGGGGTCGCCCGGGTCCACCGTCGTGCGCACCGGGACACCGTGGTGTGCCACGCGGGCGGCGGCGTCCTCGACCACGGCCTGCGCGCCCTCCCGCACCGTCGCCTCGTCGATGACGACCGTCCCTGCCCGGCCGCTCGCGATGTAGCTGGGCAGGCGGTAGGCGCAGACGATGTGCAGCCCGAGCCCGCGGACCTTGGCCACCGCGGCGGCCCACTCGAGGGCCCCGAGGCTGATCTCCGAACCGTCGACCCCGACGACGACGTCCTGTGTCATGACGCTCACCCTTCCTCGACGCGTGCGTGGCCCCATTGTGCCGCGCAGCGGGGCCGAGGGGGACGGACGAAGGTCACGATCCGGCGGCCACGCCGGGAACGACGGCGCCCCGCCCCGCTCGAGGCGGGACGGGGCGAAGCGTCGGGCTCGCGTCGGGCGTCAGCCCACGCGGATGTAGGTCGGAGCGCCGAGCCAGGAGTTCGGCCCGATGCGGGTACCCATGCCCTCGTTCCAGGCCCCGATGTTCTGTCCGTCGCCGATGTAGATGGCGACGTGGCCGGGCGTGTAGATGATGTCGCCCGGACGCGCCTGCGAGGCGGGCACGCGGGTGCCGGCGGAGAGCACGGCGGCCGGCGTGCTGCCGACCTCGTGGCCGAGCTGGCGGTAGACGTAGCTGACGAAACCGATGCAGTCCCAGCCGGACGGGCTCGTGCCGCCCCAGACGTAGGGGGCACCCTGGTACTGGAGGGCGATCGAGACCGCGGCGCTGCCCGAGGCGCTGGCCGCGGGGGCCGGGGCCGGCTCGGCGGCGGCCTGCGTGGCCGCCTCGGTCTGGGTCTCGGCCTGCGGCGCCGCCTCCTCGACGGCGGGCTCCGGCGCCTCCGCGCGCTCGTCGGTCCGGGAGGCCGCGGCCGCCTCGCGCTCGACGGGCTCCGGCTCCGGCTCGGGGGCCGGCTCCGGCTCCGGCTCCGGCTCCGGCTCGGGGGCCGGGGCAGCGTCGGCGGTGCCGAAGACGCTGGCGGTCTCGACGTCGTACGTGGCGTCGGCGGCGACCGTCAGGGCGGCGTTCGTCGGGACCACGCGGTCGGAGACCTGCGAGATGCGCTCGGTGGACTTGGAGCCGGCCTCGACCGCGGGGTCGGCGGCGGCGGAGGTCGCGGCGACCGCGACGATCATCGAGGCGGAGACGGCCGCGAGGGCGGTGCGGCGCGCGGGGAGACCCTGGAACGTGGTGGTCATGGATCAGCCCGCCACTCGGATGTAGGTGGGGTTCGCGCGGTAGATCGGCGACTCGTGGGTCGGCGTGCCCGGGTTGCGGGCCGCGATGTGGTTGCCGTCGCCGGTGTAGATACCGACGTGGCCGGGCCACCAGACGAGGTCGCCGGGGCGGGCCTCGGCGGCCGAGACGACCTGGCCGGCGCCGAGCTGGGCGGCCGAGGAGCGCGGGATCGTGATACCGGCCTGGGCGAAGACGTAGGACGTGAAGCCGGAGCAGTCCCAGCCCGACGGCGAGGTGCCTCCCCAGACGTAGGGGACGCCCGTGTACTGGCGGGCGATCGCCACGATCGAGCTGCCGGCGGCCGACGGCGCGGCCTCGGGCCGCGGCGCGGGCTCGGCGGCGGCCTCCGGGGCCGGCTCGGCGGCGGGCGCCTGCTCGACGGCCGGGGCGGTCTCGGCGGGCTGCTCGGCCACGGCCTCGCGCTCGGTGTCGCGGGCGGCGGCCTCGTCCTCGCGGACGACGGGCTCGGGCTCGGGCTCGGGGGCCGGCTCCGGCTCGGGGGCCGGGGCGGCCTCGGCGGTGCCGAAGACGCTGGCGGTCTCGACGTCGTACGCGGCGTCGGCGGCGACCGTCAGGGCCGCGTTCGTCGGGGCCACGCGGTCGGAGACCGTGGCGATGCCGCCCTGGGTCTTGTCCGTGGCGGTGTCCGGGGCGGGGGATGCTGACGCCGACGACGCGGCGACCGCGACGACGATCGACGCCGAGACGGCGGCGAGCGTTCCGCGGCGGGTGGAGCTCTGCACGATGGGGGACCTCTCCGGTGTCATCTACGGGGTGAGCTGTCGGGTTCGGACACGGAGAGCGTCCGGCGCGACCATGACGGCCGCACTTCACCCCTAGGCCGGTCTCCCGGCCGTACTACCTGGTTCCCCCGCCCCTGTCGCGGTGGTTCGCACCTACCCGGGGCGGCGACAGGGCTCGATGTCCGTCCGGGTGCGCCCCCAGCGGGAGGCACGCGTAGGACAGTAACCATTCCGAGACCAAAAGTCACACCTGGGTAACGACTCTGTGTGGAAGGTCACGACCGGGACACGCCCCGCGCCGTGGGGCGGCCTCTCCCGCAGCATCTCGCGGCAGACGACGGGAGCACGAGTTCTCCACAGGCCCGTGGCCGCGGGACTTGACCCGCCCTTGGGGTGGACCGGAAGGTCACGGAACCACATCGGTCGTGACCTTGCTGTTGCCGATCCTCGTTCGGTCACGAACCGGGCACGGCCCGTGACCTGACGTCCGCACGTCGCGCGGCCACCGGGCCGTGCCGGCCGCGGCGCGCGCCGGGAAAGGTCAGGCGACGACGGCGAGGTGCCGGCCGTCGGCCGGGGACATCTCGAGGACCAGCTCCTGGCCGGCGTCGAGCTCGAGCACGTCGTCGCGCCGGGTCACGGTGATCCGTGCGCCGGGCAGGAGCCCGCCGCGGCGCATGTCCGCGAGCAGACCGGTGTGCACCTGGAGCGGCTCCCCGATCCGCACGATCTCGAGCTCGCTGCTCTGGCCCTCCGCGAGTTCGGCCGTGGCCTCGGCGAGCGACGTCATCCCGTGCCGGGGCTCGGGGGCGTCGGACCCGGGGATCGGGTTGCCGTACGGGTCGGTCGTCGGGTCGCCGAGGAGGTCGACGAGGCGCTCCTCGACCCGGCCCGACATCACGTGCTCCCAGCGGCAGGCCTCCTCGTGGACGAAGGCCCAGTCGAGCCCGACGACGTCGACGAGGAGACGCTCGGCGAGGCGGTGCCGGCGCATGACCTGCACGGCGGCGTCCCGGCCCACCTCGGTGAGCTCGACCTCGCGGGAGGGGCTGAGGTGGAGCAGACCGTCGCGCTCCATGCGGCCCACGGTCTGGGAGACGGTCGGCCCCGAGTGGCCGAGGCGCTCGGCGATGCGCGCCCGGAGCGGCGGGACGCCCTCCTCCTCCATCTCGACGACAGCCTTGAGGTACATCTCGGTGGTGTCGATGAGGTCGCTCATGGTCTCTCCGCTGCACGAGGACGGGGCGGAACGCTGCCCCGCGTGCCCGGTCCGGGCACGACGTCGAGCCTACCTGCTGGGCCGGAGGCGGGAGGCGTGCCGCCGAGCGGCGGGCGGCGGGTGCGGACGTCCTCCCGGCGGCCGCGGCGGCGGTGCGATGATCGGTCGGTGGCCGACCTGACGATCCCCTCCCACCTCCTGCCCGCCGACGGACGGTTCGGTTCGGGTCCCACGCGGGTGCGGCCGGGCCAGCTGGCGGCGCTGACCGCGGCCGGCGCCGGCGTGCTGGGGACCTCCCACCGGCAGGCGCCCGTCGAGCACCTCGTCTCGCGCGTGCGCGCGGGGACCGCCGAGCTGTTCGACCTGCCCGACGGCTACGAGGTCGCCCTCGGCAACGGCGGCTCCACGGCGTTCTGGGACGCCGCCGCCTTCTGCCTGGTGCGCGAGCGGGCCCAGCACGCCGTGCACGGCGAGTTCTCGGCCAAGTTCGCCACGGTCACCGACCGGGCTCCGTTCCTCGCGCCGAGCCTGCGGGTGGAGGCGGAGCCCGGCTCGGTCGCCCGCCTGTCCGCCGTCGAGGGCGCCGACGTCCACGCGTACCCGCACAACGAGACCTCCACGGGCGCGCTGTCACCCGTCGAGCGGATCGGCGGCCCGGACGCGCTCACCCTCGTGGACGCCACCTCGGCGGCCGGCGCGGTCGAGGTGGACCTCGCGGCGACCGACGCCTACTACTTCGCGCCGCAGAAGGTGTTCGGCGCCGACGGCGGGCTGTGGGTCTCCACCTTGTCCCCCGCCGCGGTCGATCGCATCGAGGAGCTGACCGCAGACCGCTGGGTGCCCGCCTTCCTCGACCTGGGAGCGGCCCTGGCGAGCTCCCGGAAGGACCAGACGGTCAACACCCCCGCCGTGGCCACGCTCGTCCTGCTCGCCGAGCAGATCGAGTGGCTGAACGAGCGCGGCGGCCTCGCCTGGTCGGCCGGACGCTCGGCCGAGAACGCGACGCACGTGTACGGGTGGGCGGCGCAGCGGGAGTGGGCGGCCCCGTTCGTCGAGGAGCCCTACCGCTCCCCCGTCGTCGCGACGATCGACCTGGCGGGCGTGGACGCGGGCGAGGTCGCGCGCGTGCTGCGCGAGCACGGCGTGGTCGACGTGGAGCCGTACCGGAAGCTCGGTCGGAACCAGCTGCGGTTCGGGCTCTTCCCGGCGGTGCCGCTCGCCGACGTCGAGGCGCTGACGGCCTGCGTCGACCACGTGGTCGAGGCCCTCGCCTGAGCAGCCCGCCGGTTCTCCCCGCCGAGAGTGCGGTTCGGACCCACCCGGAGTGCGGTTCGAACCCGCCGAGAGTGCGGTTCGAACCCGTCGAGAGTGCGGTTCGGGCCCGCCCAGAGTGCGGTCGGGAAGGCCCCGACCGCACTCTCGGTGACCACCGACCGCACTCTCGGTGACCAGGGGGCTAGCTGGACTCGCGTCCCTCCTCGGCGGCCCGGGCCGCGCGCTCGCGCGGCCCCTCGTAGGTGAGATGGCGGGGCGCCGCACGGTCGTAGCCCACCCGCACGTCCCACGCGCGCCGGACCCACAGCGCGGCGATCGCAGCCACGAGGATCGAGGGCACGGCGCCCACGAGGATCGACTCGCGGGCACCGAGCACCTCCGCGATCCATCCCACGAGCGGCGCCCCGAACGGCCCCGTGCCGAGCAGCACCATCATGTACAGGCTCATCACGCGCCCCCGGTAGGCGGGGTCGGTCGACGTCTGCACCGTGGCGTTGGCCGAGGTGAGCATCGTCAGCACCGTGAACCCGACCGGCACGAGCGAGGCGGCGAACCACCAGAAGGTGGGCGCGAGCGCGGAGAGGAACGAGGCGACGCCGAACGCGAACGCGGCGAGGATGACCGTCCGCACCCGGGGGTTGCGGCGCCTCGTGGCCATGAGGGCCCCCAGCAGGGACCCCACGGCCATGATCGAGCCGAGGACGCCGAACTCCTCGGGGCCCCGGCCGAAGATCTGCCGGGCCATCACCCCCTGGGTGACCGCCTGGTTCATGCCGAGGCTGGACACGACGCCGACGGTGACGAGCACGATGACGAGGTCGGATCGGTGCCGGACGTAGGCCAGGCCCTCGCGGAACTGGCCGCGCGCCCGCGGCACCACCACGCGCGGCACGAGCTCGTCGACCCGCATGAACGTCAGCGCGAGGATGGTCGCGCCGAAGAGCACGCCGTTCGCGATGAACACCCAGCCGGTCCCGACCCACGCGATCGCGAGTCCCGCGAGGGCGGGGCCGGCCATGCGGGCGAGGTTGAACGACGTCGAGTTCAGGCCCACCGCGTTCGGCAGGTCCGCCGGCTGGACCATGTCCGAGACGAACGTCTGCCGCACGGGGCCGTCGAACGCCGAGGCACAGCCGAGCGCGAACGCGAACCCGTACACCATCCACAGCTCGACCGCCCCGGTGAGGACGAGAGCGCCGAGACAGAGCGCGAGGATGCCCATCGAGCCCTGCGTGACCATGAGCATGCGGCGCCGGTCGACCCGGTCGGCGTTCACCCCCGCGATCGGGCTGAGCAGCAGCGCCGGGAGGAACTGGAGCCCGGTGACGATGCCCATGGCGATGCCGGAGTCGTCGGTCAGCTCGGTGAGGACGAGCCAGCCCTGCGCGACGCGCTGCGCCCACGTGCCCGTGTTGGCGACCATCGACCCGAAGAACCACAGCCGGTAGTTGAAGTAGCCCAGCGAGTGGAACGTCGAGCCGAGGAACCCGCGCCTCGGGCCCGTGGACGCTGCCGTCATCTATCCATCAGACCGAGCATGGCCAACAGGTCCTGGAATGGCTCGAGCGCGAAGTAGATCGCGAACGCGACGACGACGCCCCACATGAGCGGGTGCACCTTCCGCGCCTGCCCCGTGGTCGTCATGAGGATCGCGTACGCGACGACGCCGACGCCGATGCCGACCGCGATCGAGTAGGAGAACGGCATGAAGATGATCGTGAGGAACGCCGGGATCGCGAGCGACAGGTTCTTCCAGGGGATCTCGACGACCTGCTGCATCATGAGGAAGCCGACGACGACGAGCGCCGGGGTGGCCGCTTCGTACGGGACCGCCTCGGCGAGCGGCGACAGGAACGTGGCCAGCAGGAAGCACACACCCGTGACGACCGAGGCCAGGCCGGTGCGGGCACCGTCGCCGACGCCCGCCGCGGACTCGACGAACGAGGTGTTCGAGGAGACGCCGCCCGCGCCGCCGGCCGCGGCGGCGATCGAGTCGATGACGAGGATCCGGCGCGTGGCGGGCGGGTTGCCCTGCTCGTCGAGCAGGTCGCCCTCGGCCGCGACGGCGACCATCGTGCCCATCGTGTCGAAGAAGTCGGCGAGCATGATCGAGAAGATGAGGACGAGGACGGCGACGATGCCGATCTTCTCGAAGGCGCCGAACAGGGAGAACTCGCCGAGCGTGGCGAAGTCGGGGACCTGGACGATGCTGCCCTCGATCGACGGGACCGTCAGTCCCCAGCCGCCGGGGTTGGCGCCGTCGGGCGTCTGCGTGCCCTGGCTCGAGATCGCCTCGACGATCGCTGCCACCGCGGTGGCGACCACGATGCCGATGAGGAGCGCGCCGCGCACCTTGCGGGCCATGAGGACGAGGATGAGGACGAGCCCGAGGACGAAGACCACCAACGGCCAGGAGGCGATCGAGCCGCCGATGCCGAACTCCAGGGGCGTCCCGGCGCCGGGTCGGACGATGCCCGCGTTGACCACGCCGATGAGCGCGATGAACAGGCCGATACCCACCGAGATGCCGGTCTTGAGCGAGGGCGGGACGGCGCGGAAGATCGCCTCGCGCAGCCCGGTGAGCACGAGGATGAGGATGACGATGCCCTCGAGGACGATGAGGCCCATCGCATCGCCCCAGGTCATGCCCTCCATGCCGACGATCGTGTAGGCGAGCAGCGCGTTGATGCCCAGCCCGGCGGCGACGGCGAGCGGGAAGTTCGCGACCGACCCCATGAGGATCGACATCACGCCGGCCACCAGGGCGGTGCCCGCCGCGATCGCGGCGAAGTTCGCGCCCTCGGTCCCGCCGCCGAGGTACTGGCCGGTGGAGTCCGGCGTCGACAGGATGATCGGGTTGAGCACGATGATGTAGCACATCGCGAAGAAGGTGACGAGGCCACCGCGGACCTCGCGCCAGGGGGTCGAGCCGCGCTCCCGGATCCTGAAGAGGCGCTCGAGCAGGTTGTCCGCCGGTACTGGGTCTGCGCGGCCGGAGGTGGGCTCCGGGGCGGTCGCGTCTGCGTCGGGGGTCACAGTCGGTCATTATGGACGCCGCGGGCCGTTCCCCATAGCCCATGCCCACAGTAGGTGCCTGGAGTGGCGCCGTCCGGTGCCCGGCCACCCGTAGCCCGACGGAGGATGTCGACGTGAAGATGCTGGTCACGAACCGTTCCGACCTCGACCTGAAGGTCCCGGACGGGGTCACCGTGGTCCCCCTGCGGGAGGGCCGCGAGGTCCCGGCCGAGGACCGGGACGCCGAGGCGGTCGTCGCCTGGGGGACGCCGACGCTGCTCGCCTCGGTCGCCGCCGACCTGCCGCGGCTGCGCTGGGTGCAGTCGCTCGCGGCCGGCACCGACATGTTCGAGGCCGCGGGGCTGCCCGACGACGTCGCGCTCACCTCCGGGCGCGGGCTGCACGACGCCACCGTCTCCGAGCACGCCGTCACCCTCGCGCTCACGCTGGTCCGGCGGATGCCGCAGCTGCTCGCGGCCCAGCGGGAGTCGCGCTGGGCGGACGAGCTGAGGCGCCCGCGCGCGATCCAGCCGCCCGAGCGGGTCGCCTCCCTCATCGACGCGCGCGTCCTCGTCTGGGGCTTCGGGTCGATCGGTCAGCACCTCGCCGGCATCCTCGCGGCGCTGGGGGCGCGGGTGCGCGGCGTGGCGCGCACGGCGGGCGTGCGCGCCGGGTTCCCGGTGGTCGACGAGGACGGGCTGGACGAGGCGCTGACCGAGACCGACGTCCTGGTGATGATCCTGCCCTCGACCGACGCGACGGACCGCGCGCTCGACGCGCGTCGGATCGACCAGCTGCCCGACCGGGCGATCGTCGTCAACGTGGGCCGCGGCTCGACGCTCGACGAGGACGCCCTCGTCGATGCCCTCGAGGCCGGCAGGCTCGCCGGCGCCGGGCTCGACGTCAGCGCCGAGGAGCCCCTGCCCGCGGACTCCCGGCTGTGGACCGCGCCGAACCTCGTCTACACGCCGCACGTGGCCGGGTACCGCGCGCACGGCGGCAAGGAGCTCATCGAGCACAATCTGGGCGCGCTGCTGGCCGGTGACCTCGGCGGGATGCGCAACCTCGTCGAGCGCTGACCTCCCCCACCGCCCTCGACGAGTGAGCGGGAATCTGTCTCTACGTCGAGACAGATTCCCGCTCACTCGTCCTGCAGAGCTCTCTCCGGCAGAACTCGCCGGACAGAATCCCGCTCACTCGTCCGGCAGAATCCCGCTCACTCGTCGAGGCGGGTCGGCAGCGAGCCGTCCGGGCGCAGGCCCGCCGCGCGCCGGGTCGACCGGTTCGCGTGCACGGAGTAGCGCGGCAGCCACCGCCGCTGCACACCGATCGACACGGCGGCCACGGCGGAGGTGACCCACACGGCGACCGCGAGCGAGCCGAGCGCCGGGCCGGCGGCGAGCACGAGCGGGCTGGCGGCCGCGCCGAGGTCGCCCTGGAGCCGCCACGCCGCGAGGAACTGGGCCTGGCCGTCGGCGGGCGCGGCGTCGGACCCGATGGTCATGAGGATCCCCGATGTGATCCCGTTGCCGATGCCGAGCACCAGACCGGCCGCGCCGAGCTGGCCCGCCGTGCCCGTCAGCGGGATCGCCGCGAGCGCGAGCCCCATGATCGCCATGCCGGGCACGCCGACCCACAGGCGCCCGAAGCGGTCCATCACCTGCCCGCACGGGTAGAACAGCAGCATGTCCATGCCGGCGGCGACGCCGAAGATCACCGACGTGGTCGCGCCGTCGAGGCCGATGTGCTCCGCCCAGATCGGCAGGACCGTCTGCCGTGCCCCGCGCACCGCCGCGATGGTCACCGCGACCGCGCCGAGGCGGACCAGCACCGCCCGGTGCCGGCCGACGACCGCGCGCATCGACTGCCGTCCGGCGCCGTGCGGTGCCGGGCTCGGGCGGTCGGCGGCGCTCCCGCCGGCGGCGAGGACGACGACGACGGCGAGCAGCGACGTCACGGCACCGACCGCGAACGCCCAGCGGGTCGA
Source organism: Georgenia sp. Z1491 (assembly GCF_049856175.1). GTDB lineage: Bacteria > Actinomycetota > Actinomycetes > Actinomycetales > Actinomycetaceae > JB111. The sequence continues at coordinate 228,130 of NZ_JBNDNA010000003.1, read as the reverse complement.
GGCGGCCAGCAGCACGGCGGCCCCGACGAACGGGCCGACGAACAGGCCGGCCCGGAAGACCCCGGCGATGGTGGACAGGACGCGTGCCCGGCGCTGCGGCGCCGTCGTGGACGTGAGGTACGCGTGGCGGGCGATCGCGAACACGGACTGCGCCCCGCCGAGGAGGAGGGCCGCCGCGCCGAGGACGACCACCGACCCGGCGGCCACCCCCAGGACGAACCCGACGACGGCGACGAGCCCGGCGACGACCATCGCCCACCGGTCGCCGACGCGGGCGGTGAGCCCGCCGGCGGGCAGGTCGGCGAGGATCTGCCCGACCGGCACGAGCGCGGCCAGCAGGCTCGCGACGCCGAGCGAGGCGCCGAGGTCGGTGGCGCGCGTGACGACGATCGGCAGTGCGGCGCCCACGCCCACCTCGAGGAGGAAGGTGGGCACCATCGCGCCGAGGACGATCGGGCGGAACGGGAACATCGGGCCGTCCGCGGCGGCCGGTGCCGCGGGCGTGCTCACCGCGGGAAGTCGTCGACCATGACGGCGATGTCGTCCGCCGTGTACAGCTCGTTGATCTGCGCGTCGTTGGCGCCGCCGTACCCGTTGGACTCGAACAGCCCGGTCTGCCACGGCCGCTCGATCTCCCGGAAGTCCCGGGGCCGGTTGTGAACCTGCCGCACTCGGACACCGGTGCGCAGCGAGTGCCAGTGCAGCCAGATGTCGTCGGCCTTGGGGCAGCGCTCGGTGAACTCGGTGCCCGAGGCCCTGAGCGCGGCCAGCATGGCCGGCGGGTGCAGGACCCCCGAGACGCCCGTGGCGAAGTGGCGGTGCGAGGCCTGGGTGGAGCGCACCGGGTGCCAGGTGAGGTACGGCGTGAGGATGCGGCCCTGGAGACGCACGCGGTGGGCGCGCATGGCGATGACGTCGTCCGGGTGCTGGGAGTGGACGCCCCAGATCTGCTCGAGCCACCGGTAGGGGTAGATGACGTCGTCGTCGGCCGTGACGAGCGGGAGGTCGTGGCTCTCCCGGCTCGCGACGTACGGGTAGTACTTCTTGTGCGGCCCGTAGTCCTCGCACGGGAGGAGCTCGACGCCGCGCGCCACGAGGCGCCGCAGGGCCTGCGGCGGGTCCTGGAGCACCTCGGGCTCGTCGACCCACAGGATGAGTCGGGCGGGGCGCACGGAGCCGCGGGCGATGGACTCCAGGGCGAGGTAGGCGGTGCGGCGCAGGCGCTTGCCGTAGCTGGTCATCGACACGACGACGGGTACGGAGCCCACCGCCGGCTCGTCCCGGTCGACGACGTTGCGCAGGCCGAGGCGGATCTCGTGCCCGGTGGCGGTCCAGCGGTGCCGGATGAAGCCGCCGGCCCAGCCGGCGACGTTCTTCAGCGCGAGGCGCTGGCGCTCCTGCTCCTGGGCCTGCCAGTCCTGGGAGTCCGTCACCGGGGGTCCGGCCCCGCCTGCCCGCCGTCGGGATCCGTCTCGTCGTCGCCCGTCGGCTCGGCGTCGTCCGCCGACTCCTCGGGGAGCGGGTTGAGCGGCGGAAGGACGATGAGGTCCATCTCGTCGCGCACCGGCGGGGTCGCGTCCCACAGCGCGGCGGGCGCCTGCTCGGTGGTCTCGGAGTGGGCGCCGCAGCCGTGGTCGAGGGAGACGACCCGGCCGTCGTCGGGCGACCACTCGTTCGCGCAGACGCCGAACATCGTCCGGGCGGAGCCGGCGAGGTGCAGGAAGAACCCGCACGAGGAGCACGACGCCGCGGCGTTCTTCGCCGGGGCGGCGTTCGGGCCGGACGCGCCGTCGTACCAGCGCTGCATGGCCTCCTCGCGGCCGCGCGGGGACAGCACCCTGGCCCGCCCCAGCCCCAGCTCGTGGACGGCCTGCCGGTCGGCGTCGTCCTCGTCACCGGTGAACTCGTAGCCCTGGACGAGACGGTCGTCCTCGGCCACGTACGGCAGGACGTCGTTCGTCCCGAGGTCCCCCGGGCGCAGCCGGTCGGCCCACGGCACCCACTCGGGGGCGAGCAGGGCGCCCTCGCCGGGCACGAGCTCGACCTCGCTCACGCTCGGGGTGCGACCGCGCGGCACGCGCGCGACGGTCACGGACCAGCGCCAACCGAGGTAGCCCGGGACGGCGGAGGCGAAGTAGTGGGTGCCCACCCGGTCGGCGAGCAGCTCGAAGCCCAGATGGTCGCCCACGTGACCGCCGACGGCGACGTCCTCGGCCGCCGATCGTGCGACCTCGACGGCTCCGGCGAGGACCTGATCCTTCACGGGGGCGCGGGTCGCGCGGGCAGCAGACACCCCGACAGTCTAGGCGTCGTACCGTGCGCGCACGGTTCGCGGCCCGGCAGACCGGGCCCGGCCGGCATGGGGTCGGTCACCCCGGAGCGCCGGGGCCGAGTCCCCCGGCCCGAGGGCGGGCCGCCGCGAGCCCGGGCGGTCCCGGTCCGGCGGCGAGCAGGAGCGGCGCCGTCAGGCGTCGAACTGGTCGGCCACCGCGCGGAGCATCGCGGCGAGCTTCGCGCCGTTGTCCGGGTAGCGGCCACGGTTGAGCGAGCTCGAGGCCCGGTCGAGGGTCCGGATGAGGTCCTCGACGATCGTCGCCATGTCCTCGGCCGGACGGCGGTGCGCCTTGGCGACCGACGGCGGCGCCTCGAGGACCGTCACCGACAGGGCCTGCGGGCCGCGCCGTCCGTCGGCCACGCCGTAGTCGACGCGCGCGCCCGCGCGCGGGCTGGCGCCGGCGGGCATGGCGGAGGCATGCAGGAAGACCTCGGAGCCGTCGTCTCCGGCGATGAAGCCGAACCCCTTGTCGGGGTCGTAGAACTTGACCTTGCCGGTGGGCACCGCGGAACCTCATTCGTCGCTCGGGGCCGATCGCGTCGGCGTGCGGGGGGTCGGGCCTGCCTCGGCCCGGCGTGGTGATGATACCCGTGGCTCCCGACCTTTCGCCGCGCCGAGCGGTACGCGTCACGGCGCGGGTCCGTCCGCCCGCGGCGGACCGGGGAGTCCGCTCGTTGCGACGGCGGCCGCAGCACGACAAGATCGACTGGTGAGACCTGCCTCTCGTCGCCCCCGTCCCCTCGCCGCCACGCTCGGCGTCGCCGCGCTCACCCTCGGACCCGTGCTGCTCGCGAGCCCCGCCTGGGCGACCGACCCGTCGAACCTCCCCGACGGCGTGCTCGACGAGGCGGACGTCCTCAGCGACGGCGAGGAGGCCGAGCTCGAGGCGCTGTACCAGGAGATCGAGGCCGAGCACGACGTCCAGCCGTTCATCGCCTACGTGTCCGACTTCGGCGGGCTGGAGGCGCAGAGGTGGGCGGAGGAGGCCGCGCAGATGTCGAACATGGGCGACGACGAGGTCCTCCTCGCGGTCGCCGTCGACGAGTCCGCGTACGGGGTCGTCGTCGGGCCGAACGCTCCCGTCTCCGAGGGTGACGCGCGGCAGGTCGTCGACGGCGACGTCGCCGACCACTTCAACGCCGGCCAGTGGTCCGAGCTCGGCACCGCCTGGGGCGAGGGGCTCGGCGACGCCACGGGCGGGATCGGGATCGGGACCGTGCTCGTCGGCGGCATCGTCGTCGTGGCCGTCGGTGCGGTCGGGTTCGCCGCCTGGCGCCGGAAGACCGGGAAGAGCGGCGTCAAGGACCCCCTCGAGAACCTGCCCGAGGGCCACCCGGCCCGCCTGCCCCTGCCCGAGCTGCGCAACGAGGCCGGGTCCGCGCTGGTGGGCGCGGACGACGCCGTGCGCTCGTCCGCCGCGGAGCTCGAGTTCGCCAAGGCCCAGTTCGGCCTGCGCCGCACCGACGAGTTCACCGAGGCGCTCGCCGCCGCGCAGAAGGCCGTCGACCAGGCGTTCCAGGCCCGGCGCACCCTCGACGACGAGCACCCGGAGACCGAGAGCGAGGAGCGTCGGCTGCTGCTGCGCATCCTCGACCGCACCGACCTCGTGCGCACCACGCTCAGCGCCCAGCAGGAGGAGTTCGAACGGCTGCGCAACATCGAGTCCCGGGTCGAGCAGGTCCTCGAGGAGACCCGCACGCGTGCGGAGGAGGTCAGGGCCGACGTCGAGAACTCCCGCATCCACCTGCGGGCGCTCACCGACCGGTACCCGGCGAGCGCCCTGGCCTCGGTCAGGGAGGACCCGGAGCAGGCCGAGCAGCTCATCGACTCCGCGCTGCGCAGCGTCGACGAGGGGCTCGCGACCGCCGCGCGCAACCGCCGGGCGGCCGTCACGCACGCCCGGGTCGCCGAGGAGGCCGTCCACCAGGCCGCCGAGCTCGCCGACCGCGTGATCGGCGCCGGCAAGGAGCTCGAGCACGCGTCAGCGAACCTCGCCAAGGCCCTGTCCTCGATCTCCTCCGACGTCGAGGACGCCGACCGTCTCGCCCCCGACAACCCCGGGGTCCGCTCCGCCCGGGAGGAGGCGGTCGCCGCGATCGCGCAGGGCGAGGCGGCCCGGCAGGGCGGCGACCCGCTGGCGGCGCTCGACCGGCTCTCGACCGCCGAGAACGCCATCGACGAGGTGCTCGCCCCGATGCGCGAGCGCGCCGAGGTGGTCCGCCGCAACCGTGCGACCGCCGCGGGGCGGATCGAGGCCGCGGAGCACCTGAGGCGCTCGGTCGACCAGCTGATCAGCACCCGGCGCGGCGCCGTCGGCCAGCACGCCCGCAGCCAGCTGCACGGCGCGGAGGACGAGATCGCGCGCGCCCGCTCGCTGCTCGACTCCGCGCCCGACGAGTCGGTCCGGGCGGCCGCCCGCGCGCAGTCGATGCTGCGCGAGGCGCAGCAGGACGTCGAGCGCGACCTCGCGTCGCTGCAGATGGGCTCCGGCCTCGGCGGGCACAACCCGTACGGCCGCGGCTACCACCCCCGGCGGGGCGGGGTCGACGTCGGCTCGCTGGTCATCGGCGGGATCATCGGCGGCCTGCTCGGCGGCGGCAACGATCACCACGGCGGCTGGGGCGGTGGCGGCTTCGGCGGAGGCTTCGGTGGCGGCTTCGGCGGAGGCGGCGGTGGTGGCGGCAGCTTCGGCGGCCGCTTCTGACCCGCGCGTGGCCGACCCGCCGGGACCACATGGACGGCCAGCCGGGCACCCGGCCGGCCGAAAAGACGACGTCGCGCACGCGGCGTGGCACGACGACAACCGCGAGAACCAGGAACTGAGGAGTTCACATGGCTGAGAAGCAAAGCATCCTCGGGCGCATCGCCCAGCTCACCCGCGCGAACGTCAACGCGCTGCTGGACCGCGCCGAGGACCCGCAGAAGATGCTGGACCAGATGGTGCGCGACTACACGAGCTCCATCAAGGAGGCCGAGGACGCCGTCGCCGTGACCATCGGCAACCTGCGCCTCGCCGAGCGCGACTACGACGAGGACGTGCGAGACGCCCGCGACTGGGGCCAGAAGGCCATGGCGGCGTCGAACAAGGCCGAGGAGCTGCGGTCCTCCGGCGACTCCGCGGGCGCGGCGAAGTTCGACAACCTCGCCAAGATCGCGCTCAACAAGCAGATCACGGCCGAGGGCGAGGCCCAGTCCGCGAAGCCGATGATCGACTCGCAGAACGAGGTCGTCGAGAAGCTCAAGGCCGGCCTGGTCCAGATGCGCGGCAAGCTCGACGAGCTCAAGGGCAAGCGCGACCAGCTCGTGGCGCGCCAGAAGTCCGCGGCCGCGCAGAAGCAGGTCCAGGGCGCGATCTCCTCGATCAACGTGCTCGACCCGACCAGCGAGATCTCCCGCTTCGAGGACCAGGTCCGCCGCGAGGAGGCGTACGTCGCCGGTCAGGCCGAGATCACCGCCGGCTCGATGGAGGACCAGTTCGCCGAGCTGGCCGACCACAGCAAGGACATGGAGATCGACGCGCGCCTCGCCGCCCTCAAGGCCGGCCGGTCGCCGCAGGCGATCACGGCGGAGTCCGACGACGCCGGCGAGTACGTCCCGGGCCAGACGTCCGCGGACCCGCACGCCGAGGACCGCACGGCCTACTGATCCTGCTCCCGCTCGACCGCGGGCCGAGATCTCCCGGAGCGCCCGTGACCGCGATGGTCACGGGCGCTCCGGCATCCGAGGGCGCCGGAGCGCCCGATCGTCGAAACGGTTGTCGACCGTCCTCATTCTTGTGACACTGTCGCCGTAAGTGGCGCGCGGGGTGCGCATCCGTCCGGCGCGGTCGCTCGGCGGCGGGCCCGTCCGTCGCAGTCACGGACGACCGACGAGGAGATCGACGCACGATGAAGACCCGCACGTCCCGACTCACCCAGGCCCTCACGGTCGCGGCGACGGTGACGCTCACGCTGGCCGGCTGCTCGGGCGGCGACGACGAGGCGGACCCGATCCGGGTCGGCGCGGTCAGCTCGATCACCGGTCCCGCACCGTTCCCGGAGGTGCCCGCAGCGGCCGCTGCCGTCTTCGAGCGCGTCAACGCCGAGGGCGGCATCGACGGACGCATGATCGAGCTCGTCTCGGAGGACGACGGCGCCGACCCCGCCCAGGCGAGCCAGGCCGCGCGGCGTCTCGTCGACGAGAGCGGGGTCGTGGCCTTCGCCGGCTCGGCGAGCCTCGTCGAGTGCAGCGCGAACGCCGCGTTCTACGCGCAGCGCGACGTCGTCGCCCTCTCGGGGACCGGCGTGGAGCCCTCGTGCTTCGAGTCGTCCCACATCGCGCCGGTCAACAACGGCACCATCCGCGGCTACGAGGCGCTCCTCCACTTCGCGTCCGAGGACCTCGGGCACGACAGCGTCTGCCCGGTCATCCAGGAGAGCGCCGGACTGACCGAGCCCTACCTCGAGCTCATCGACCGGTGGGAGCAGGGGACCGGCTCCGAGGCGCCCCACATCGACACCTCGGTGGTGCTCGGCGACGACCCGACGCCGGCGATCCTCGCCGTGCGGGACGCGGGCTGCGAGGCGGTCGTGTTCAACTCGAACGAGCCCGTCGCGGTCGCCTTCATGAACACCGTCGACCAGCAGGGGCTGCTCGACGAGATCGACTGGCTGACGCTGACCTCGGCCTACAGCGAGGACGTGCACGACGCACTGGCGGAGCAGGGCACGCTCGGCCTCTACGCGAACTCCGAGTTCCTGCCGTTCACGAGCGACGACCCGGAGCTCGAGGACTGGCGTACGACGCTCACCGACGCCGACGTCCCCCTCACGTCCCTGTCCATGGGCGGGTACGTGGCCGCGGAGATCCTCGTCGAGGTGCTCGAGGGCATCGACGGCGACATCACCAACGAGTCGGTCACGGCCGCCTTCCGCGACCTCGACGAGGTGGAGCATCCGCTCATGGGTATGCCCTTCACGTTCGGCGACGCGACCGCGCACAACCCCAACCGCTCGAGCATGATGGTCCAGGCCGCCGAGGACGGGTGGGAGACCGTCAGCGACTGGGTGCGCCTGCCGTGACAGCGGCGCCCCGGCCACGGGAGACCGTGGCGGTCCGGACCACCTGATGCTCGACGGCGTCGTCTCGGGCCTCGTGTCCGGCTCCGCCTACGCGATCCTCGCGGTCTGCGTGGTGGTGCTGTATCGCCTGGTCGGGGTGCTGAACTTCGGTCAGGCGGCCCTCGGCGCCGTCGGGGCCTACCTCTGCTACGGGCTCCTGGGCACCGGGGTGCCGCTCCCCCTCGCGGCGCTCGGCGGCCTCGCGGTCTCCGGCGTCGTCGCCGGTCTCGCCGGCTGGGTGATGGCGCGCTGGTTCGCCGAGCCGTCCCAGACGGTGCGGTCCGTCGTCACCGTCGTGCTCCTCGTCGTGCTCCTCACGGCGGGCTTCCGCATGTTCGGCGACTCGCCCCGCGTGATGCCGAGCATCGTCCCGGACAGCACGTTCGACGTCGCCGGGGTACGGATCTCGCTCACCACGGTGGTCGCGCTGGCGCTCACCGTGCTCGTCGCCGCGGCCCTGTCCCTGCTGCTGCGCCACTCGCAGATCGGTCTGCGCCTCGAGGCCATGTCCGAGCGCCCCACGACCGTGCAGCTGCTCGGCGTGAACTCGCGCCGGCTCGCCGTGATCGTGTGGGCCACCACCGGGGTGCTCTCCACCCTCGCGCTCCTGCTCGTCGCCCCGACCCGCAACCCCACCTTCGAGTCGATGTCGTTCCTCGTGGTGCCCGCGCTGGCGGCGGCGCTGCTCGGCGCGTTCAGCCGGGTGTGGGTCGCCGTCGCCGGCGGCCTCGCCGTCGGGGCGGTCGAGGGGGCCGGCGCCCGGATCGACGCGCTCGCCGAGTACCGCGGCGCGATCCCGTTCGTCGTCATCGCCGTCGCGCTCGTGTGGCTGCGCAGGAGAGAGGTCTGGGATGCGCCTCGCTGAACCACGGGCCCTCACCGTGATCGGTTTCGTCCTCACGCTGATCACGCTCGGTCTGATCCTGCCCGTGTACTGGGTCTACCTGCTGAGCACCGTTGCGCTCACCGCGCTCGTCGCGCGCAGCGTCGGGGTGCTCACCAACCAGGCGGGGCTCCTCACGCTGTGCCAGATGTCGTTCGCGGCGATCGGCGGCTGGGTGACGTCCTGGCTCGCCCTGTCCTGGCCCGGCCTCCCGTTCCCGCTCCTCGTGCTCACCGGCGGCCTCACCGCCGCGCCGGTCGGGCTCGTCGTCGGGCTGGCCACCACCCGCATCCGCGGGGTCGAGCTCGCGGTCGTCACCCTCGGGTTCGCCACCGCGCTCGACCTGGTGCTGCGGCAGGGGAGCTTCCCCGGCGTCGGCTCGGGCACGCCCGTGCTCCCCGCCGCACCCTTCGACGACCCGATCTGGTTCTACGCCCTGTGCTGGGCCCTGCTCGTCCTCGCGCAGGTGGCCCTCTCGGCGGTGGGGCGCACGGCCCACGGTCTCGGGTGGTCCGCGGTCCGGGAGAGCGAGCGCGCGGCCGCGGCCCTCGGGGTGCGGGTCGGCGCTGCGAAGGCGAGCGCCTTCATGTGGGCCGCCCTGCTCGCGGGCCTGGCGGGCGGGCTGCTCGCCGGGCAGTACGGGCTGCTGACCACGGCCGTCTTCTCGCCGATGACCTCGATGGTCCACCTGGTGACCGCGGTGCTCTGCGGCGCGTCGATCTTCGGCGGCGCGGTGCTCGCGGGGGTGTTCTCGGTGTTCATCCCCGAGCTCCTGCGGCGCGTGGGCCTCCCGCTCGACACCGCCGACGCCCTCCTCGCGCTCGGCGCCTTCGAGATCCTGCGCAAGGGCGGCGGCGGCCTGATGGAGCAGCTGGACGACCGCCTCGGCGCCCGCGCCGTGCGCGGCATGCGCCTCACGTGCGACCTTCCGCCGGCAGACGATCCCGCGCCTGCTCCCGGTGGTGGCGCGCCGTCCGACGCCACCGGTGCCGCACACGTGGCGGACCCGACCGACGACGCCACGGCCCCGACGACCCGCACGGCCGGCACCCCCGGTTCCGACGGCCTCCCCCGCCTCGCGGTCCGGGGCCTCACCGTCACCCTCGGTACCGCCCGGGTCCTCGACGACGTCGACCTCGAGGTGACCGGCCCCGGCGTGCACGCGCTCATCGGCTCGAACGGCGCGGGGAAGTCCACGCTCGTCGACGCGGTCACCGGCTTCCTGGCCGCCTACCGGGGCGAGGTCCGGCTCGACGGCGAGCGGGTCGACGACGCGTCGGCCCGCGACCGGGCCCGGCTCGGCATCCGACGGACGTTCCAGCACGGCCACGCGATCGACAGGCTCACCGTCGGCGAGTACCTGCGGCTCGCCGCCGGGGGGCGAGACACGGACCGGGTCTCCGCCGTCGCGGAGTTCCTCGGACTCCCCGACGCCGCGGTGCCGATCCGGCTGATGGACGCCGGCTCGCGCCGCATCCTCGAGATCGGCGGCGCCCTGGCCTCCGGCCCCCGCGTGCTGCTCCTGGACGAGCCCGCCGCCGGCCTCGGCGAGACCGAGAGCCGCGCGCTCGCGGAGCGGGTACGACGCCTCCCCGCCGAGCTCGGCTGCGCCACGCTGCTCATCGAGCACGACATGGGGTTCGTGCGGGCGGCGGCGAGCACCGCCACCGCGCTCGACGACGGGCGCCTCATCGCCTCGGGCCCCGTGGCCGACGTGCTGGACGACCCGCGGGTGGTCGCCGCCTACCTGGGGACGACGACATGACCGACGAGCTGAGGGTGGAGTCGCTCACCGTGCGCCGCGGCGACCTCACCATCTGCCGGGACGTCGACCTCGTCGTCCCCCGCGGCGAGATCACCGTGCTGCTCGGCCCGAACGGCGCCGGCCGGTCCACCCTGCTCGACGGGATCGCCGGCGTGCTCCCCTCGGCCTCCGGCACGATCTCGCTCGGCGGCCGGCGGATCGACGCGCTCCCGATCCACCGCCGGGCGGCGGCCGGGCTCGCGTACGTCGAGCAGGGCCGCAGCGTGTTCTCCCGGCTCACGGTGACGCAGAACCTGGTCGTCGCGGACCGCTCGAGGCGCACGCTCGATCGGGCGTTCGACCTCTTCCCCCGGCTCGCGCTCCGGCGCGACGTCCGGGCCGGCCTGCTCTCCGGCGGCGAGCAGCAGATGCTCGTCGTCGCGCGCGCCCTCGCGACCCGCCCGACGATCCTCATGGTCGACGAGCTCTCGCTCGGCCTGGCCCCGCAGGCAGTGCGCACGCTCGTGGACGCCCTCGTCGAGCTCGCCGGCTCCGGCATGGGGATCCTGCTCGTCGAGCAGTTCGTCGAGATCGCGCTCGGCGTGGGGTCGGTCGCTCACGTCATGCATCGGGGCCGGATCGTGCGGACCGAGAGCTGCTCCGCGCTGCGCGAGGAGCGGTCCTCGGTGCTCTCCCCCTACTACCTCGGCGACGGGGGCGCGGGACACCCTGGTGCCACCGAGCCCGATGTGCGTGGCGAGGACCCGACCACCACGTAGCCCGATGCGGAGGCGGAGCCCCCGCGCAGCGCGGGACCGCACAAGTCGTCCATCATGTGAGACGCCACGCCGGGTGGTTCCCACGTGCCCGGATGTGTGCTCCTATTGAAACGTCAACTTTCTCGGTCCGCGCCGCGGACCCGATCCGGGAGCAGCGTTGGGCAACCTCTGGCACCTCACGTCGCGGCTCGACGTCGACCTCGTGCGACGCTCGACCTGCTCGTGTCGGCCCGTGCCCTCCCGGCCGGTCGCCTGACCCGCCGCTGACCGCACCGCGCCGTACGACGGCGCCGACCCGCCGGTCCGCGGCCACTCGCGGACCGGCCCCTGGGCCCGGGCCTGCCCCGGCACCCCTCACCTCGAGCGCAGCGCCCCGGCGGCGTGCGCCCGCGCGACGTCGCGCCTGACCTCCCCACGAAAGGCACATCCGTGTCCACCACCTCCACCACCACGCCCGGCCGCCGGCTCAGGCTGCCGTCGTTCGGCACCCAGATCCTCATCGGCCTCGTCGCCGGCGTCCTGCTCGGCTGGATCGCCCTCGAGATCGGCACGGGCGCCGAGGAGGAGCCCAACGCGCTGACGACGACGCTCGACACGATCGGCTCGGTCTTCATCGGGCTGCTGCGCGCGATCGTCCCGCCGCTGGTCTTCCTCGCGATCATCACGTCGATCGCCAACCTGCGCGGCATCGCCAACGCCGCCCGGCTCGCCGCCCAGACCCTCGTCTGGTTCGCGATCACCGCCCTGGTCTCGGTGCTCATCGCCATCGGCCTCGGCCTCGCGCTCCAGCCCGGCAGCAACGCCGGCGTCGACGCCTCGCAGGCGGAGGCCCCCGGCCGCCAGGGCAGCTGGCTCGGCTTCCTCGAGGGCATCGTCCCGGCGAACTTCCTCGGCCTCGAGATCAACGCCGGCGTCCAGACGGCCGCCGACGGCGCGGTCGAGGGCGTGAGCGCGTCGCCGGGCTTCAACGTCCTGCAGATCATCGTCGTCGCGCTCGTCGTCGGGATCGCCGCGCTCAAGGTCGGCGAGAAGGCCGACCCGTTCCTGTCGGTGTCCGCCTCCGTGCTCGCGGTCGTCCAGAAGGTGCTCTGGTGGGTCATCCGCCTCGCCCCGATCGGCACGGTCGGCCTCATCGGCAACGCGATCGCCACGTACGGCTGGAGCTCGATCGCCTCGCTCGGCACCTTCGTGCTCGCGATCTACATCGGGCTGGCGCTCGTCCTGCTCGTCGTCTACCCGGTCGTGCTGAAGTCCCACGGCCTGTCGGTCTCGCGCTACTTCCGCGGGGCCTGGCCGGCGATCCAGCTGGCGTTCGTCTCCCGCTCGTCGATCGGTACCCTGCCGCTCACCCAGCGCGTGACCGAGCGCAACCTCGGTGTCCCTCGCGCGTACTCCTCGTTCGCCGTCCCGCTGGGCGCGACGACGAAGATGGACGGTTGCGCAGCGATCTACCCGGCGATCTCGGCGATCTTCGTCGCCCAGTTCTTCGGTCTCTCGCTCGGGATCACCGACTACCTGCTCATCGTGTTCGTCTCGGTCGTCGGTTCGGCCGCCACGGCCGGCATGACCGGCGCGACGGTCATGCTCACGCTCACCCTGTCCACGGTGGGCCTGCCGCTCGAGGGCGTCGGCCTGCTGCTCGCCGTCGACCCGATCCTCGACATGGGTCGCACGGCCGTCAACGTCGCCGGGCAGGCCCTCGTCCCGACCGTCGTCGCGCACCGCGAGGGCATCCTCGACCGCGCGCAGTACGACGCCGCCGATGCGGAGGACCTCTTCCGCGACGACGAGGACCGGGGCGGGGCGGACTCCGCGGACGGCTCGGCCCCGGATCCGGCGTCGGACGCCGGTGACCGCCGGGGTGGCGACGACCACGGCCGACGGGACGAGGACCGCTCCGTGCTCGTGCACTGACGCTCCCCCGCTCGCCCACCGGGTCACCCACCGTCGAGGTCGTGCCTGGAGCGGCGAGGTCGTGCTTCGCAGGCACGACCTCGCCACCTCACGCACGACCTCGCCGTCGTCGGGAGTCAGGAAGGGCCGGGCAGGGCCGGGCGACCGGGCACCGCGCCGGCCGCCTAACCTGTCCTCATGAGCGACGCCCCCACCACGTACCTCGTCATCGACGGCGAGAACATCGACGCCACACTGGGGGTGAGCATCCTCGGCCACCGGCCGAGCCCGGAGGAGCGGCCGCGCTGGGACCGCGTGCTCACCCACGCCACGGACGCGTGGGGCGCCGAGACCAAGGGCCTGTTCTTCCTCAACGCGACGTCGGGCAACCTCCCGACCTCGTTCATCCAGGCGCTGCTCGCCATGGACTACCGGCCGATCCCGCTGTCGGGAACGACCACCGAGAAGGTCGTCGACATCGGCGTGCAGCGGATGCTCGAGGCGATCCTCGCCCAGGGGCACGGCAACGTGCTGCTCGTCTCCCACGACGGCGACTTCCTCCCGCAGATGGCGGACCTGCTCGACGCCGGGCACCGGGTCGGTGTGCTGGCCTTCCGCGAGTTCCTCAACCACGAGCTCACCGCGCTGACGGGCCGCGGACTGGAGATCTTCGACCTCGAGGACGACGTCCGGGCCTTCACGACGGCGCTGCCCCGGGTCCGTGTCATCCCCCTCGTCTCGTTCGACGCGAGCCAGTTCCTCTAGGCACCGCAGCAGTTCCTCCCGTCACCGCGGGCCGGGGTTCCCAGGTGCCGTCCAGGCTCAGGGGGGATCATGGGTGGCATGCCCACCCTGCCCGGCTCCGGTCCCGCTCCGACGGAGGCCCACCTGCTCGTCGTCGACGACGAGCCGAACATCCGCGAGCTCCTCACGGCGTCCCTGAGGTTCGCCGGCTTCGAGGTCACTCCCGCTGCCGACGGCAACGAGGCGCTGCGCAGGGCGGGCGAGAACCGGCCCGACCTCGTGGTCCTCGACGTCATGCTCCCCGACATGGACGGGTTCACCGTGCTGCGCCGGCTACGCGCCCACGACGAGTCCCTCCCCGTGCTGTTCCTCACCGCTCGCGACGACCTCTCCGACAAGGTGCACGGGCTGACCGTCGGCGGGGACGACTACATCACCAAGCCGTTCAGTCTCGAGGAGGTCGTCGCGCGGATCCGCACGGTCCTGCGCCGGGTCGGCATCACGGGCCCCGAGCAGGACCCGATGCTGCGCTACGCGGACCTCGAGATCGACCAGGACGCCTACGAGGTCCGCCGGGCCGGGGTGCTCGTCAACCTCGCGCCCACCGAGTTCAAGCTGCTGCGCTACCTCCTCGTCAACGCCGAGCGGGTGGTGTCCAAGGCGCAGATCCTCGACCACGTCTGGGAGTACGACTGGCACGGGGAGGCGACGATCGTCGAGTCCTACATCTCCTACCTGCGGCGGAAGATCGACTCGGCCGAGTTCCTCGGGCTCGAGGGTGAGGCGGCCGAGGATCTCGTGCCGCTCATCCACACCCGGCGCAACTTCGGCTACGTGCTGCGCCGCCCGGCCGGCTGATGCACGCGCTCGGACGGCGCCGGGGCACGCCCACGCCCAGGGAGGGCCTGTCCCTGTCGGCACGGCTCGTCGTGGCCACGGTCCTCCTGCTCGGGCTCGGGCTCGGCCTCGCCGGCGCCACCGTGATCGCGGTGCTGCGCAGCCAGCTCGTCGACCAGCTCGACGACAACCTGCACGACACGGTGGACACGATCGCCCAGCAGGATCTCGAGGACCTCCGCTCGGGCGGCGACCAGGTGGTCCCCACCCGGTACGTCGTCAGCATCGCCCTCGAGGGCGAGAGCACGCAGACGGTCGCCCACCCCCGCACGTCGTCGGTGGTGGGTCTGCCCGTCCTGCCCGACGAGCCCACGACCCACCCCACGTCGCTGCGCGGCACCGATCCGGCCGTCACCTGGCGGGCGCTCGCCCTGCCGCTCGTCAACACCGCCGGCGACCAGGTCGGGGTGCTGACGATCTCCACCCCGATGGACGAGCTGTCCGCCACCGTGCAGCAGACGGGCAAGTACGTCGTCCTCATCTCCGTCTCGCTGGTGGTGCTGGGCGCGACCGGCGGGTACCTGCTCATCCGGCACGAGCTGCGCGACCTGCGCGCCATCGAGCGGACGGCGGGAGCGATCGCGGCGGGCGACCTCACACGCCGCGTGGCCCCCGGGGCGCCGGGCACCGAGATCGGCAGCCTGTCCTCGTCCCTGAACTCGATGCTCGCCCAGATCGAGCGGGCGTTCGCGGCCCGCTCCGCGTCCGAGCGACGCATGCGCCGGTTCGTCGCCGACGCCTCCCACGAGCTGCGCACCCCCCTTGCCACGGTCCGGGGCTACGCCGAGCTCCACCGGATGGGCGGCGTGCCGGAGAGCGAGGTGCCGGCGGCGATGGGTCGGATCGAGGCGGAGGCGCGGCGCATGGGCACCCTCGTCGAGGATCTGCTCACGCTCGCCCGGATCGACGAGGACCGGCGCCTCACGCTGTCCGACGTCGACGTCACGGACCTCGCCCGCGACGCCGTGCGCGACCTGCGTGCGCTCGACCCGACCCGCAGGGCCACGCTCCTGCCGCTCCCGGGAGCCTCCGGACCGACGGTCGCACGGGCCGACGCCGACCAGCTGCGCCAGGTCTTCGCCAACCTCGTCGGCAACGCGGTGCGGCACACGCCGGAGGGCACCGACGTCGAGATCCTCGTCGGGCTGCGACGGGCCGATCCCGCCGCTCCCCCGGCCGGTGCGTCGGCCGCTCCCCCGGTAGGTGGGTCGGCGGCTCCTCCCGCGGGTGCGTCGGCCGCTCCCCCGGCCTCAGGATCACCGTCCGGCGGCCCGATCGGCGGCGAGGTCGGCGGCCCGGTGGGCTCGCCGGTCGGCAGTCCCGCACCGGCCGGTGGCCCGCTGCCGGGCGGGGCCGCGCCGGTCGGCGCACACTCACCGGACGGCGGGGCCCCGACCGGCGTCTGGGCCGCCACCGGTCAGCTCGGTCCGCTGCCTGACGGTCGTGGCGACGCCGCACGGACGACCACCGACGACGCCGCACGGGCACGCTCCTCCGACGCGGGCACCGGCGGCCCACACGCAGCAGGCCCCCCGACGGCCGACCCGGCCGCGGCCGGCCGGCCCTCCGGCGACGCCCCCTCGGCCGATGACGACGCACCGCCCCGTGGAACCGACGCACGCGCGGCGTCCCGCGCGGAGGAGCCCGAGCCCACCGTGCCGCGCCAGGCTCTCCGGCGCGGCGGCGACCGGCCGGCCGTCCGGGTGCCCGACCGTCGGCTGCTCGGGCTGCTCGCCGGCCGTTCGGCGTCGTCGGTGCCGACCGCCGCGTTGCCCGAGCACGCCCCGGAGCAGGACGAGATCGTGCTGCGCGTGCAGGACCACGGGCCCGGCATCCCCGCGGAGGAGGCCGGTCGCGTGTTCACGCGCTTCTACCGGATCGACCGGTCCCGTGCCCGGTCCGCCGGCGGGGGCTCCGGGCTGGGGCTGGCGATCGTCGCCTCGGTGGCTGGTGCGCACGGTGGGAGCGCCCGGGTGCTCCCGACGCCCGGCGGAGGTACGACGGTCGAGCTCACGCTGCCCGTCGCGGGCCCGTCGGGCGGGATGCTCACCGGCGACGAGCAGGCCCCCGTCGCGGTCTAGCTCCGTGCGACCGCCCCGGGCCCGCACGGCCCGGGGCGTCCGTCACCACTCGCGGTGCGCGGGGAGCAGCGTGCCCGGGTTGAGCCGGCGGTGCGGGTCGGCCGACCCGAGCAGGCCCACCATGAGCTCGACGCCCGCCTCGGAGATGTCGGCCTCCATCCAGGGCGCGTGGTCCGTTCCCACACCGTGGTGGTGGGACAGGGTGCCGCCGCCGTCGATGAACGACTGCTGGATCGCGGACTTCAGCTGCCAGTACTGCTCGAGCGGGGGCGCGGCGCCGTCGGCGTCGTCGGCCGGGAAGGCGAACGTGAAGTACAGGCACGCACCCGAGTGGTAGCTGTGCGAGAGGTGGCACATGATGTATCCGCGCACGCCGAGGGCGTCGTAGGTCGCGCGCGCGGCGGTGACGGTGCGCTCGTAGATGCCGCGCAGCCTGGCCCAGGGCGCCGCGGTCTCGGAGACGTCGGCGAGCGCCCCCATGTCGAGGAGGAAGTCGCGGATGTAGGGGGTGTCGAACTTCTTCTGGTCATACAGCGCCCCCGGGCCCGTCCCGAGCGGGATGCCCCCGTGCCGGCCGACGATCCTCCCGACGGCCCTGCGCTGGTAGGCGACGTGCTTCGGGGAGCCCTCGTACCCGACGTAGCTGAGGCAGACCTGGTCGAGGTCCCAGCCGCGCCTGGCCAGCAGGTCGAAGATGCCGGTGGAGATCTTGCCCTTGATCCCGGTCTGCGCCTTCTGCGTGGACAGCGAGAACTGGGTCTCGGCCGGGTCGGAGACGCGGGTGATCGAGGGGTGCACGTCCGAGGTCGAGATCTCGCGCATGGCCTCCAGCGCCGAGCCCCAGCTCTGGTACAGGTAGGCGACGACCAGGCGCTTCTCGGGGAGCCGGTGGACGTGGATCCACACCTCGGTGATGACGCCGAGCCGCCCCTCGGAGCCGATGATCATCTCGCGCACCGACGGGCCGGTCGACGTCGACGGCAGCGGTCGCAGCGAGACGACCCGGCCCGGGAGCACCGAGCGCAGCCCGCGGGTGATGTCGGCGATGTCGCCGTACCGGTCGGACTGCATGCCGGAGCTGCGGGTGGCGACCCACCCGCCGAGCGTGGAGTGGCGGAACGAGTCGGGCTGGTGCCCGGACGTCCAGCCCCGGGCCCCGAGCTGCTCCTCCAGGTCCGGGCCGAGGACGCCGGCCTGGACGCGGGCCAGGCCGGAGGTCTCGTCGATCTCGAGGACCTTGTTCATCCGCCCCATGTCGAGCGAGACGACCGGCCGGGTCTCGCCCGGCTCGGGCGTGAGCGAGCCCGAGATGTTGGACCCGCCGCCGAACGGGATGATCACCGCGTCGGCCGCGTCAGCGAGGTCGACGACGGCGCGCACCTCGTCCTCGTCGCCGGGGTACACGACGACGTCGGGCACCCGCGGGAGGTCGCCCGCGCGGACCCGGACGAGGTCCGAGATGCCCTTGCCATAGGTGTGGACGACCCGCTCCATGTCGCCGGTGACGACGTGGGTCTCCCCGACGGCGGCGCGCAGCTCGTCCGCGAGGGCGTCCGGCAGGCGCGGGGCGGGCACCTCGAGGTCCTCGAAGCGGGGCGGCGGCGTGCCGCCCAGGGAGAGGTCGAGGCCGACCTTGTCCAGCACGAAGGGGGCGAAGTTCGGCTTGTTGTCGTGGGTGAACGTCACACCCTCGACTCCCCATCCCCACCACTTCTGGTGCTGGACCTCGGTCATGATGCCTCCTCCTGGCCGTTCCTGCGGCCGACGGTTCCGGTCCCGCGGGCGACGACGACGTCCGGGGTCCGCGCCCGGTACATGGCGGCCACCTGCGCCTGGATGCGCTCGTTGAACTCCCGGATGCGCTCGCCACGGCGCGGACGCAGCGGCCGGCCGATCACGACCTTGAGGTGCGGCCGGCCGCGGGAGACGAAGGACTGCCCCACGGGCATCGCCTCGTGGAAGCCGATGAGCGCCACCGGTATGCAAGGGATGCGGCGCGTGACGCACAGCGCGGCGACGCCCGGCTTGAACCGGGCCATCTCGCCGGTCCGCGACCGGGTGCCCTCGGGGAAGATGAGCAGCGGGACGCCGGCGTCGACGAGGCGTGCGGACAGGCCGGCCTTGCGGCGGTTGCCGGAACGGTCCACCGGGTAGGTGTTGAAGAACAGTGCCGTGAGGACCCGGGTGAGCCGCCTGGTGTAGAACGTGTCGCCGGCGGCGGCGGTGGCGACCCGGCCCGCGTGCTGCCAGGGCATGGTCGCGTGGATGACGGCGGCGTCGAGGTGGGAGCTGTGGTTCGGGGCGACGACGAACGGCCCCCGCACGCCCTGCAGGTTCTCGCGGCCGACGACGTCGATGCGCGTCACCGTGTGCAGGAGCGCGTTGAGCGGCCCCTTCTGGGCGACGACCCGGCCGGCGCGCCAGAAGCCCGAGGTGTACTGCAGCAGGCTCTCGCCGGCGGCGTCGACGAGCCGGCTCGCGGCCTTGCGCGCGGCGAGCGCCGCCTGGTGGGCGTGCTGGCGGGTGGTCGGCGCCGGCGCGGCGGCGTCCCCGTCGTCCGCGCGGTGCATCGGTGCTGCGCTCATCGTCTGCCTCCCTGGATGATGCGGGAGACCGCCCGCACGGCGGCCTTGGGCCCGCGCTCCGCCGCGAAGGCGATGACCTTGTAGCGCAGCGACGGCACCACGCGGTAGTCGCCCTGCTCGGCGGCGTCGAGCGACTCGACGACGACCTGGTCGGGGTCGAGCCACAGGGCGTCCGGGATCTTCCCCGTCGACATCCCGGCCCGCTGGTGGAACTCGGTGCGCACCCACCCGGGCAGCACGCACGTGACGGTGACGCCGGTGCCCTCGAGCTCGGTGGCCAGCGACTCGGCCCAGCTGTTGGTCCACGCCTTGATGGCGGAGTAGTGGCCGGTGGCGATCATGCCGGAGATCGAGCCGATGGGGATGATCACGCCGTGGCCACGCGCGGTCATGGCGCGTGCGGCGGCGGCACCGGTGTCCAGGACGGCCCGGACCATGAGGTCGATCGCGGCGTGGTGCGGTGCCGTGTCCTCGGCCGCGAGCGGCGTGTACAGGCCGTGGCCGGCGTTGGCGACGTAGACCTCGACCGGTCGGTCCTCGTCGGCGAGGCGGCCGCACACGGCGTCGGAGCCCTCGCGGGTGGACAGGTCGGCGACCATCGTCTCGACGTCGACGCCGAGCGCCCCGAGCTCCGCCGCGATGGTCCCGAGGCGGCCCTCGTCGCGGGCGACGAGGACGAGGTCCAGGCCGCGCAGCGCGAGCCGGCGGGCGAAGGCGAGCCCGATGCCGGACGTTCCGCCGGTGACGAGCGCGCGCCCGCGGAGCCGGGCCGTCACGACCGCGTCCCCCGCACGGCGCGCCACACCGGCGCGAGCCGGGACTCGGCGGTGCCGGTCCAGCTGACCACCGGCCAGCGCCGGGCCCGCGCGAACGCGTACAGCGCGGCGTCGGGGTTGACCGCGGTGGGGTTGCCCACGACCTCGAGCCACGGGCGGTCGGCGTAGGCGTCGCCGTACGCGAAGGAGCCCGACAGGTCCCAGCCGTGCTCGCGCGCCGTGCGGTGGAGCCAGGCGGCCCGTGTCTCGCCCACGAGCGGAGAGACCTCGAGGTGCCCGGTCCAGCGTCCGTCGTCGTCGACCTCCATGCGACCGGCGACGATGTGGTCGAACAGGTCGTGCAGGGGCTCGACGAACACGTCGATCTCGCCGGTGACCAGCACGGTGCGGTGGCCCGCGGCGCGGTGCTCGGCGATGCGGGCGAGCGCCTCGGAGTGCAGGTTGGCGCGCAGCGACGGGGCGAGTCGCTCCTGGACGAGCGCCCGCATCCGCGCGTCGGGCACGCCCTCGTAGCGGCGCATCACCGAGCGGATGAACTCGCCGCGGTCGTGCCGGTCGGCGGTGAGGAAGCCCGGGGCCTTCGAGACCACCTCGAGGACCGAGCGGGGCCAGGAGCCCGGGGACTTCGCGGTGAGCTCGGCCCACAGGAGGTGCTCGACCGGCGTCGAGCGGGCGATCGTCCGCTGCAGGTCGAACACGGCGACGACGTCCTCACGCCGGGCGAGGTCCGCACCGGCGGTCGGGCGCACGCCCTGCGACGCCGCGCGGCGCTCGCGCATGAGGCCGGGCACGTTCGGGATGTGCACCTCCTGGAGGTACACCTGCCAGTCGATCGCGGCGACGTCGAACCCGTGCTCGGCCCGCCGCTCCTCGGGCAGCGAGTGGTGCAGCTCGCGCGTGCGGCGGTCGTCGAAGATCACCTCGGTCTGCGTGTAGGGCTGGTAGAGCTCGGTGAACTTGCGCAACGTGCGCAGGTCGCGGCCGGCCTTGTACAGGGTCGAGGACCAGCTGCGCGACCGCGGGGAGCCGGGCAGCGCGGAGACCGCGCGGTCGGCGAGCTGGACGAGGCGCTCGCGGCGGCCGAGGCCGCGCTCGACGGCCCGTCCGTGCGGGAACGACCAGGTGGGGACCGTGACCTGCTCACCCTCGGCGTCGGAGAGCGGGTGGTCCTGGAAGTACTCGCGCACCAGGCTGTACAGGCGGCCGAACCGCAGGGGGTTCGTCAGGCCGGAGCCCACCTGGTAGTACGCGGGCGCGCCCCGCTCCGGGGGCGCCGCAGCCGCCGCGAGGATGGCCCCGACGACGAAGTCCACCGGGATGACGTCGAGGACGGTGTCGGCGAGCGCCGGGAACTCCGGCAGCAGCCCGCGCCCGTAGGCGGCGATGAGCGGGTCGGCGACCTTGAAGCCGTCGATCCAGCCCGGGTAGGGGTGCCGGAAGGCGGACTCGATGATGGTGGGGCGCACGACGGACAGGCGGTGCTCCGCGCCCCACCGGGTCTCGGCCACCCGCTCCCCGAGCGCCTTGGTGAACGTGTAGACGTCCGGCCATCCGAGCGTCAGGGCGCGGTTCCGGCCCGCGGCGACGAGCTCGTCACGCACGGAGTCCTCGCGCGCCTCCTCGGCGGCGGCCGAGACCGCCTGCGCGCCGGCCCGTCCGTGCTCCCTGGTCGCCCGCTTGAGGACCTCGGCGAGCCGGTCGGCGTCGCGCGAGGCGTGGTCGGCGCGCGTGCGGGCCACGCGGGAGGCGTCCAGCTCGGCCCGCCAGTCGACGTCGTGCTCGAGGGACGTCTCCTCCGAGACCCCCTTGCGCAGGCCGGCGACGTAGGAGGTGGAGACGTGCACGACGTGCGGGTCGGAGCCCGATGCGGCGATCGCGTCGTAGAGCGCGACCGGGCCGGCGACGTTCGAGGCGAACGCCTCGTCGATCGGCAGGTCGAACGAGACGGTCGAGGCGGAGTGCACGACGACGTCGAGGTCGCCCGGCAGGTCCGGGACGCTGCCGAGGTCACCCTCGACGACGGCGACCCGCTCGGCGAGCGCCTGCTCCACGCCCTCGGCCCCCACGCTCTCCCGCCAGGAGGCGAACACCGGCTTGCGGGTGAGCCGGCGGATGCGCTCGGCCCCGCTGATCTCTCCGCGCGCGCGCACGAGCAGCGTCATACGCGTGGTCGGGTACCCCGAGAGGAGTCTCTCGAGCACGGCCTGGCCGACGAATCCGGTCGCGCCGGTGATGAGGACGTGGGCCCCGTCCAACGGTTCAGTCACGCTGGCACTCTACTGGCCGCCGGCGGTGCCGTCGGGCCGAGGGGACGTCGGGTGGCTCTCGTCGCCCGGCGCCGCCCGGACGTCGCGAGGCGGCAGCCCGACGCGCCGTCCGCACGACCTGGAGCGAACGCGGGCCCGCACCGGGTGCGGGCGTGACTAGCATCGTCCGCGCGGACCGCACCGTCCGTGCACGAGGTACCCGACCGGAGAGAAGGCTGCACCCATGGGCGTCACCGAC
The DNA here is from genome assembly GCF_049856175.1 of Georgenia sp. Z1491. Classification (GTDB taxonomy): domain Bacteria; phylum Actinomycetota; class Actinomycetes; order Actinomycetales; family Actinomycetaceae; genus JB111. Next base: position 205,809 of record NZ_JBNDNA010000003.1, on the reverse strand, counting down.
GCTCCCCAGTGGCTCCCGGCCGCGTTCGTGCGCAGCGCCACCGCCGTGGGAGCGACCGCCGGGCCCGCCGACCTCGAGGCCCACGCCCGGGACCTGCTTCAGCGGTGGGCGGCCCCCGGACGACACCACCACGGCCTGCGCCACCTCACGTTCGTGCTCAAGATGGTCGACGAGCTCGCCGAGGAGACGCACCACCCCGACGTCGTGCGGCTCGCCGCCTGGTACCACGGGGTGGTGTTCTCGGTCGCGGAGGAGCACGCGTACCGACGGGCGGCCGGCGAGGACGAGGTCGCGTCCGCCGAGGTGGCCCGGACCGAGCTGGTGCGCCTCGGCGTGCCGCGCGACCTGGCGGACCGGGTCGCCGAGCTCGTGGCTCACCTGCGCGGGCACGAGGTCGACCGGCGGGACATCGACCAGCTCGCCCTGGCCGACGCCCACCTGGCGGTGCTGGCGAAACGGCCGCAGGAGTACAAGGCCTACCGGCAGACGGTGCGGGCCGAGTACGCGCACATCCCCGCCCGGCACTACCTCCAGGCACGCCTGGCGATCGTCGAGACCCTGCTCGACCGGCGCCGCATCTTCGGCAGCCCGCTGGCGGCCGACTGGGAGGACGCGGCACGGGAGAACCTCTCCTCCGAGCGCGCGATCCTGCGCGCCGAGCTCGACGGACTCGGCGGCTCGGGCCCCGAGGGAGACCTGTCCACGGCGGAGGCCGCCGCAGGCGGCCCCGGGCCGGTGCCCCCGGTCCGGCACCGTCCGGGCACGTTCCATCACGCTCCGGTCCCCCCGCCGGGCTCTGCGCCCGTGGTCGCTGCCGGTCCCGCGTCCGGACCCGAGCTGGTGCCCACGCCAGGGCCGGCGCCCGGACCCGACCCGGCGCACGCGACCGGACCGACGCCCCCGCCCGGTCCGGTGCATGCGACCGGACCGACGCCGACGTCGACCCTCGAGATGGGGCCGGACGAGATCCTCGCCCGGCCCCGGACCCGCGGCGGTCCCGGGCCGGGGACCGGCCCGCGCCGTGTGCACGAGGACGAGGACGAGAACGACCTCGCCGCGCGCTCGGGGATGGAACGCGGCCCCGACGATGCCCCCGGTCGTCGCAGGCGCTGACCCGGCGCCGTCCCCACAGGCCTGTCCGGCCCCTCGTTGCCCACAGGTCGCGGCCCGACCGGCACGGCCGTCGCGCGGCGCTCGTAGCGTCGCCCGCGTGGTCCCGCAGCGGGCGGGGCCGGGACGGGGGTAGTCATGGCACGGTTCCAGGTCGACAGCGGCGAGGTCGCCACGGCGGCCGCGCAGGTACGGACGACGGCGAGCTCGGTGCGCGGAGAGGTCGCGGCGATGATGGCGCACCTGGTGGCGCTGCAGAGCACGTGGACCGGCGGGGCGTCCGTCGCGTTCGGCACGTGCGCCGACCAGTGGCGCACCGTGCAGTCGCAGGTCGAGGCCAATCTCGACCAGATCTCGCTCGCGCTCGACTCGGCGGCCCGGGGATACGACGAGGCGGAGTCGGCGGCTCACGGCATGTTCGCCGTGTGACGCGGCGCGTCAGGGCCCGCGCGCCCTGACCGACGCGGCAGAGCACGGCCGCAGCGCCAGGGCCCGGCCGGCGGCCGGGCCCACCAGTCCGCCCGACGGGCGTGGGCACCTAGCATCGGGCCATGGCGCTGCTCGTGGACGACCCGTTGTGGCCCGCCCATGGGATGACCTGGGCGCACCTCGTCTCGGACACCTCGCTCGAGGAGCTGCACGAGTTCGCACGCAACCAGGGCCTTCCGCCGCGCTCCTTCGACCTCGACCACTACGACGTGCCGGCGAGCGCGCTGGATCGGCTCGTGGCCGCCGGGGCGAAGCACGTCGACCGTCGCACACTGGTCACGAGGCTCGCTCGGTCCGGACTGCGGGTCCGCCGGGTGCGCCGGGAGGACGAGCGGCACGCCCGGCGCGCCGAGGAGCTCGCCACGCGGTGGGCTCGGCTCGGCTCGGCCCTGGCGCGGCGGTCGGCCACCGAGGACGAGGACGCCGCGCCCACCGACGGTTCATCGACGGCCGCCGGCACCGACGCGGCGTGGCGGGATCTCGGCAGCGACCTCCTCGAGCGCTGGCAGGAGCCGCACCGCCGCTATCACGACCTCCGGCACCTGGAGGCCGTCCTCCTCGACCTCGACGAGCTCGCCGCGGACGGGGCCGAGATCACCGTGGCCGTCGAGCTGGCCGCGTGGTTCCACGACGCCGTGCACGAGGGCCGCACCCCCGACGACGAGCGCGCGTCCGCCGAGCTCGCCCGGGCCGCGCTCGCCTCGCCCGCGATCGACCCGACCGGCTCGGGCGACCTCGCCGACGAGGTCGCCCGCCTCGTCCTCACGACGGCGGAGCACGACGGGACCGACCGCGACGCCGCCCTGCTCGGCGACGCGGACCTGGCGATCCTCGCGTCGTCACCCGTGCGCTACGAGCGGTACGCGCGCGACGTGCGCGCCGAGTACGCGCACGTCCCCGACGAGGCGTTCGCCTCCGGCCGGTCGGCGGTCCTCACCGCGCTGACCGGACGCGGGACGATCTTCGCGACCCCGGAAGGACGTGCGCGGTGGGAGGAGCGCGCCAGGCACAACGTCGCCGCCGAGCTGGACCGGCTCGGCCGGCGACCCGGCACCTAGGTAGCCGCTCCTAGGTACCCGAGTCGTCCGTCCGGTGCCCGCGGGGCAGACCCAACGGGTGCGGCGCGGCCGCCGGCAGGCCCATGGCCACGAGGGCGACGGCGATCCCGAGGATGACCAGGCTGCCGGGGAGCCAGTCGCCGGAGAGTCCGAAGATCGCGCCCAGGGCGATCGGGCCGAGGGCAGCGAGCGCGTAGGCGACGGACTGGACCATGGCGGACACGCTCCGGCCGTGGTCGGCGTCGACCGGCCGTACCGCGACGAGGGTGAGCGCGGTGCTGATGCCGACCCCCTGGCCGGTTCCGGCGATCACCACCCACAGCGGCCAGAGCTGGGGCGCGAGCAGCAGCCCCAGCGAGGCGAGGATCCACATCGCCCCCGGGAGGGGCGAGACCCGCCGGTAGCTCCCGAGCGCCCGGGCGATCAGCGGGCTGGTGAGCGACCCGACGATCCCGACCAGGAAGAAGATGCTGAGCGCGACCCCGCCCTCGGCCCGGGTGGCCCCCGCCCGGTCGGCGAGGATCGCGGGCAGCCACGCGGCCGCCACGTAGAAGAGCGCGGACTGGGCCCCGAAGTACGCCGCGAGCCACCAGGCGGAGCCCTCGGCCCAGGGCGTTCGCCGCCGGGCGCCGGCCGCCGGCACCGCACGCGGCAGCACGTCGAGCGCTGCCCCCGCGCTGTCCGCGCCTCCCCCGCGGTCCGCCCGTGCGGCACGCATGCGCAGCAGCCACAGCACCGTGGCCAGCAGCGCCGGCACCGCCACCACGGCCAGCGTGGTCCGCCACCCGAGCAGCTGCTCGGCGTCGACGGCCACGAGCGAGGAGAGTGCCGCGCCCAGCGACAGCGAGGCGGTCGAGAGCGGCATGAGCGTGCCGACCCGGGCGGACGCGTCGCGACGGACCACCACCGGCTGCAGCACGTTGGCCACGGTGATCGCGGCTCCGACCGCGACGGTGCCGGCGAACAGCAGCACGACGCCGCTCCACGGTCGGACGGCAGCCGCGACCGCGAGAAGTACCAGCCCGCCGAGCATCGTCCGGTCGGTGCCGAACCGGCGGACGAGGGCCGGGACGACGAGCCCGACAAGGGCGAAGCACACCAGCGGGACGGACGTCAGGGCGCCGGTGAGCGCAGGTCCCATGCCGAGGTCGGCCGCCACCCGGTCCTGGACCGGCGGGATCGACGTGATCGCCGGGCGCTGGTTGAGCCCGATGACGAGGACCGCGGCGACGAACAGACCGAGGCCCGCCCCGGAGGGGGCGGGCCTGCGGCTGGAGCGGTCCCGGGGCTTCACCCGGCGACGTTCACGGTGGCGGGTTCCATACCGTCAGAACCCTGTGGCGCCCGGACCGTCGGGGAGGACGCTCGCCGGGGCGCCCCCACGACCCCCTGTCGTGCCGTGCCCGTGCGCCTCGGCGTCGGCAGCGGCCTGCTGGTCCGCGGTGCGGCCCTCGGCGTAGATGTACTCCTGCCCCTCGCCCCGGTACCCGTTCTTGGCCTTCTGGACGAGCGTGTGCACGTGCGTGCGCAGCTCGGCGAAGCGCGGGTCGTTGCGGGTGACCAGCTGGGAACGCTCGTCGGGCAGGTCGACCACGACGTCCTCGAGGATGATCGTGGGCCGGTGGGAGAGCACCAGGACACGCTGGCCGAGGTAGATCGACTCGTCGATGTCGTGCGTGACGAACAGCAGCGACATGCCCAGCCTGCTCCACAGCTCGCGGACCAGGTCCTCCAGGTCGGCGCGGGTCTGCGCGTCCACGGCCGCGAACGGCTCGTCCATCAGCAGCACGTGCGGCTCGTAGGCCACGGCGCGCGCGATGGCGACGCGCTGCTGCATGCCGCCGGAGAGCTGCCACGGGTAGGAGTGGGGCACGTCGGACAGGCCGACCGCCTCCAGGGCCGCGGTGACCTTCTCCTTGCGCTCCGCCTTGGGCATCCCCCGCTCCTTGAGCGGCAGCTCGACGTTCTTGTAGACCGTCAGCCACGGGAACAGCGAGCGCGCGTACTCCTGGAAGACGACCGCCATGCCCTTGGGCGGGGCGTTGATCGTGTCGCCCTCCATGACCAGGTTCCCGCTGGTGGGCGGCAGGAGTCCTGCGATCGACCGCAGGAGCGTGGTCTTGCCGGCGCCCGACGGGCCGACGATGCAGACCATCTCGCCGGCCTTGAGCGAGAAGGAGATGTCACGGATCGCCTCGTTGGCGTCGGGGCCGGAGCCGTAGACCTTGTTGAGGTTGGTCACCGTGAGGATCTCGGTGCCGCGTTCGGCGCGGTGGGTGGACATCAGTTACCTCCTCGCTGGGCCCGGCGCAGGCCGGTGTACCAGGACAGCACGAAGTGCTCGACGACACGGAAGATCAGGGACAGGATGACGCCGACGACTCCGAGCAGGATGATGCCGGTCCACATCTGGGGGATCGCGAAGCTCCGCTGGAACTGCACGATGGTGAAGCCGAGGCCGTTGTTCGCGGCGAACATCTCCGAGATCACCATGAGGATGATCCCGATCGACAGCGCCTGCCGTGCCCCGGCCATGATCTGCGGGCTCGCACCGCGCAGGAGCAGCGTGGCGATCCGCGTCTGCGGCCGCAGCCGGTAGACGCGGGAGGTGTCACGCAGCAGCTCGTCCACGCCGCGCACGCCCTCGATGGTGTTGAGCAGGATCGGCCACATGCAGCCCATCGCGATGACGAAGATCTTCATCGGGTCCCGGATGCCCAGGAACAGCATGAGGACCGGGACCAGCACCGGCGGCGGGATAGCCCGGAAGAACTCCAGCGTGGGCTCGAGGAACGCCCGCAGCCTCGGCGAGGACCCGATCATCATGCCCAGCAGGATGCCCACGACGACGGCGAACCCGTAGCCGATGAGCAGTCGCTCGACCGAGGGGATCACGTCGGTGAAGATGCGCCGACCGGTGCCGCGCTCGTCGAGCCACGTCGGCCGGAACTCGCTGATGATGCGTTCCAGGGACGGGAAGAACGGGTTCGTGGAGCCCGCGGAGAGGAACCACCAGGCGGCGATGAGAGCGATCGGCAGCGCGAGCGCGATGACGATCTTCAGCCACAGCGGCCGACCCTTCTTCTTCCGCCGCCTGGCCGGCGGGGTCGGTGCCGAGGCCCCCATCGGGGCGCCGGTGCTCACGTCAGGTGTCGTGGTCATCAGCCGTTCGCCTCCCGTCGGACCGAGGTGTGCCAGAAGAGCAGCCGCTTCTCGACCGCCCGGGCCAGCAGGTTGACGCAGACCCCGAGGAGCCCGGTGACCAGGATCAGCCCGTACATCGACGCCACCGCCCCGGACTGCTGCGCGACCGAGATGAGCTTGCCCAGGCCCGGCGTGCCGATGATCAGCTCACCGGTGATCGTGAGGATCAGCGCCACGGACGCGGCCAGCCGGAATCCGGTGACGACGTAGGGCAGCGCGGTGGGCCACACGACCTGGTAGGCCTGGACCCACCACCGGAACCTGTACGACCGCGCCGTGTCACGGGCGACCGGGTCGACGTCCTGGGCCCCGTACATCACCTGCAGGAGCACCTGCCAGAACGACGCGTAGACCACCAGGAGCAGCGTCGAGGGCCGGTCCGTGCCGAGCGTGAGCACGACCAGCGGGATCAGCGCCACGGACGGGATCGGCCGGAGGAACTCGATCGTGGACTGCGTGAGGTCCTTGACGATCTGCATCGAGCCGATGACCATCCCCAGCACCGTGCCCGCGACCATCGCGATCGCCAGCCCGAGGAACCAGGTCACCAGGGTGTCGCCCAGCGCGAACCAGAACTCGCCGCCCTGGACGCGCTCGGCCAACGAGGAGATCCACTCCGAGAACGGCGGCAGGAACCGGGGGTTGACCACCCCGGTGCGCGGGAGGAGCTCGGCCAGGGCGATGACCAGCAGGATCCCGGCAACACCGAGCATCCGCTTCTCGCGCGCCGCGCGCGCCTTGCGTCGTCGGGCCGGCTTCACGGAGGCGGGGACGACGACCGTCATGATCGATCACCCCTTCCACCGGGGGGACGTACGGGCCGCACGGGGCCGGTCAGGGCCCCGGCGTTCCGCGAGGGGATGGCACGCATGCGAATGAACTCCTTCGTTCGTGGAACTGCCGAGCGTGATCGGCCCGGCCGACTGTAGCGGTTCGGGCACGCACGCCCGCCCGCCGACCGGATGCCGTCGTACGCCCCCTCGCGCCGGCCGCCCGGGGGCGTCAGTCCGTGGGCGCGCCCTTGACCGCGAGCACGGGGACGTCGGCCTTCATGAGGATCTGCTGGGCGTTGGACCCGAGCAGGAGCTTGCCCACCTGCGAACGTCGGCGCAGGCCGATGACGATGAAGTCGGCGTTCTCCTGGCTCGCGACCTCGACGAGGTCGTCGGCCGGGTCCTGTCCCCTGATGAGCGTGCGCAGCTCGTGGTCCACACCCTCCGCCTCGAGCTCCGTGCGCACCCGGGCGAGGTCGTCCTCGAACCGGACGGACTCCTCCGGGTCCCACGTTCGCCCGCCGTGCTGGGAGTTGACGACGATGAGCTTGGACTGACGCAGCTTCGCCTCGGCAGCCGCACGTCGCAGGGCGGAGCGCCCCTCCGGGGTCGGTACGTATCCCACGACGATCGACATGGGCGGACTCCTCTCGCTGGGGCCTGTGCCCGGCGACTTCGCCGAGGCTCGTCACATCATACGAACGCGCCGTGTGCACTACAGCCACGGGGGCAGCTCCGGGACCTGGTCGCCCTCGGCGTCCAGGCGCAGCGCGCCGCGTCCGGTCACCCACCGCACGAGGTCGGCCTGGGCGCCGGCGACCCGGCGGCCGCCCGCGCCGACCACGGTCTGCCCGGGCCGGTCGGTCGGGTCCAGCACGACGTCGGGGGTGGTCCCCTTGCGATCCCACACCGCGAGGACGTCCCCGGAGAGGCGGTCGAGCAGCTCCGGCGGGAAGTCGCGGTAGGACCCGTGGTTGTCGAGATCGACGGCGTGGATCCAGACCTCGCGCGTACGCATCCAGGCGGTCTCCCGCACCGGGACCGTCCGGCCCTGGGCGGTGACGACCTCGTGGTCCCACTGCTCGTCCGTGAGGTCGCGCCACTCCACGTTCAGGTGCACGGCGGAGTGGTCGATGAGGTGGCGCAGCGCGACCGGCGGCAGGGTGGCGCCGAGCTCGATCTCGGCGTCGCGCTGCCCCGGGGCGTACATCGGCGTCTCGACGCCGGTGCGGGCCCACTCCGTCAACCGGGTGAGGGCGCGCGCGTTGTAGCCCACGTGCGCGATCAGCTCGCGCCGGGTCCAGCCGAGCAGGCTCGGGCCGTCCAGCTCGTCGTCGGTCAGCTCGCGCAGCTTGCGCAGGAAGTACGCGGTGCCGGACCTGGCCCAGCCCAGCTCCTGCTTCGGGGCCTCCTCGGCGTCGTAGCGGGCGCCGGAGCCCTGGCGCTCCCTGAGCTCCTGGAGGGCGGCCTCGTCGTAGGGGGTGGTCATGCACGCACCGCCTGGTTGGCGACCTCGCCGACGCCGTCGATCGTCACGGTGACCCGCTGGCCGGCCTCGATGTACACACCGGGCTTGCGGGCGTGGCCGACGCCGCCGGGGGTGCCGGTGAGGACGAGGTCGCCCGGGTTCAGCGTGAAGATCGTCGAGATGTAGGAGATCAGCGCGGCGGGGCCGAACACGAGGTCGTCGACCGGGGTGCGCTGCATCTCGCGGCCGTCGAGGCGGGTGACCAGCTCGGCTCCCGCGGTGAGCTCGTCGGGCGTGACGAGGTGCGGGCCCACCGGCGTCGAGGCCTCCCAGGCCTTGCCCTGGAACCACTGGGTGGTGCGGTACTGCCAGTCGCGCATCGTGATGTCGTTGGCCACCGTGTAGCCGGCGATGGCCGCGGCCGCCTCCTCCTCGTCGACCCGCCGCACGGGCGTGCCGACGACGACGGCGAGCTCGCCCTCCCAGTCCACCGCCGGCGACTCGGTCGGCAGGACGATGTCGTCGTAGGGGCCGATCAGCGCGTCGGCGTACTTCGTGAACAGGGTCGGGTACTCCGGGAGGTCGCGACCCATCTCGAGGATGTGGTTGCGGTAGTTCAGCCCGACGCACACGACCTTGCCCGGCGTGGTGACGACCGCGGCGAGGTCGGCGCCGGTGAGGTCGTGGCGCTCCCCGTCGGCGGTGGCGGCCTCGGCGAGCCCGCCCCCGCGCAGGAGGTGGGCGACGTCCCCGTAGCCGGGAACCTCGATGCCGACGTCGCCCTCGACCCGGGCGACGAACGTCCCGCCCCCGCGGCGCAGCGTGGCGAGCCTCATCGGGCACCCCCCTCGAGCTTGGTGCGGGCGAAGTGCAGGCGCTCCATGATCGGCGCGTCCGAGAACCGGAAGAGGTCGAACCGCGACTCCGCCTGCAGCGACCACTCCACCCAGGACGGGACGACGAACATGTCCCCCGTGGCCAGGGAGTGCTCCGTGCCGTCGAGCACGACCTGGCCGGTGCCCTCGAACACCTGGAACACCGTCGAGCCGACCTCTCGGCGGCCCTGGGTGACCGCGCCCGCGCGGAGGCGGTGGAACTCGGCGCGGATGGTCGGCATGACGTCGCCGCCGGTGGTCGGGTTGACGTAGCGGATCGCCGCGTGGCCCTGCTCGACCGTGGCCGGCTGCCCCTCGGACTCCAGCAGGAGCTGCTCGGTGAGCGCCCGGTCGGTGTGCTCCCAGCGGTAGGCGCCGATCGGGGAGGACACGGTGTCCTGCAGGCCCGACAGCGGGCGCAGGCCCGGGTGGGTCCACAGGCGCTCGCCGCGCGAGAAGTTCGGCGTCGCGTAGTCCGTGACCCGCTCGGAGCCGAACTCGAAGAAGCCGACGTCGGTGTAGTGCGAGAACGGGATGTCCAGTCCGTCGATCCAGGCCATCGGCTGGTCGGTCTCGTTGTGGTGCCCGTGGAAGTTCCAGCCCGGGGTGAGCAGGAAGTCCCCGCGCGACATGCGCACGGGATCACCGTTGACGACGGTCCACACCCCCTCGCCCTCGACGACGAACCGGAACGCGTTCTGGGAGTGCCGGTGCTCGGGCGCCGTCTCCTTGGGGCCGAGGTACTGGATCGCCGCCCACAGGGTCGGCGAGATGTAGGCGTTGCCCGGCAGGCCGGGGTTGGACAGGGCGATCGCGCGCCGCTCGCCGCCGCGCCCCACGGGCACGAGGTCGCCCGAGCGCTGCGCGAGCGGGAGCAGGTTGCTCCACCGCCACACGTGCGGCACGGCCTTCGGGGCCGGGTGCATCGGCATGAGCTCGTCCAGCTGCGTCCACAGCGGGATGAGGTTCTCCTTCTCGAAGTCCGCGTACAGCTGACGCAGCTCCGGCGTGTCCTCCGGGGCCATGGCGTTCTCGGTCGAGGCGTGGTCCTGCTGCTCGATGGTCATGACAGGTCTCCTTCGCTGGTCGGTCTCTCAGGCGCCCGTCGGCGCGGTGTCGCTGTCCGGGTAGGCGGCGGGCAGGGGCGGCGGCGGCACGTCGTCCTCGCCGACGACGGGGCCGTACAGCCAGTCGACGAGCGAGTAGTCGGTGATCTCGCGGTTGCTGAAGGCGTGGTCGCGCAGGAGCACGGCGACCGGGTCCTCGACGTGCCAGATGTCGCCCCACACTCGGCCGACCGTCTGGGTCGCCCCCGCAGCGGCGACCCGGTCGGACTCGTAGGCGGCGAGCGCGGCGGCCACGGCGTCGCCCGTCCACTCCCCCTCGATCGCGGCGAGGTGACGCGTGAGCGAGGCGCCGTCGAGGAGCGACTGCCCGGCTCCCTGCGCGAGGTACTGCAGCATCGCGTGGGCGGCGTCGCCCAGGAGGGTCACGCGTCCGGTCGTCCACCGTCGTAACGGCTCGCGGTCCGACATCGGCCACCGGTTGACCCGGCCGAGCGAGGGGATCGCGCCGCTCACGGGCTCCGCGAGGTCGGCATAGGTCGCGTCGAGCTCCTCGGGCGTCCCCCAGTCCTCCTTGCCGTCGAGGTACTCCTGGCTGCGGAAGACCGCGACCTGGTTGTAGAGCTCGCCGGCACGCACGGGGTACTGCACGAGGTGGCACCCCGGGCCCAGCCAGACGTTGACGTCGTCGAGCGCGAGGTGCGCGGGGGCGTCGTCGAGGGGCACGGCGCCGCGGTAGGCGACGTAGCCCGACGGGACGGGCTCGTCGTCGCTGAGCAGACCGCGCACCACAGAGCGCACGCCGTCGGCGCCCACGAGCACGTCGCCGGTGAACCGGCGCCCGTCGGTCGTCACCGCCGTCGCACCGTGCTCGTCGTGCTCGACGTGGTCGACCGCGGCGCTCGTGTGCAGGGCGACGGTGTCGAGCGCACGTGCCGCGTCCACCAGCGCGAAGTGCAGGTCGCTGCGGTGCAGGACGATGTAGGGCCCGCCGTACCGGGCGCGGGCGTCGGCGAGGTCGAGGTGCGTGAGCTCGGCGCCGGAGACCGCGTTGCGGAAGACGAGCCGGTTCGGCACGACGGCGAGGGGCAGGATGTGCTCGAGCACGCCGACCTCGTCGAGCATGCGCGTGATGTTGGGGGCGAGCTGGATCCCGGCGCCGACCTCCCCGAACTCCGGGGCCTGCTCGAGCACCGTCACGCTCACCCCGGCGCGGCCGAGCATGAGTGCCGTGGCCATGCCGCCGATCCCGCCCCCGACGACGACGACCCGTGTGCGGGGCGGGTTCTCGGAACTGCGGTGGTCGCTCATGCGCGCCTCCTCGTTGAAGCCGTGTCGCACGCACGGGTGCGCGCTACATCTGCGCCGACGAACGTCAGCCTACGGGGACCATAGACCGCGTATTCCATTAGTCGCAAGACCCGTCTAGGGTGATTCCATGGAACGGAACAACGCGTCGGCTGCGCCGGCCGTCGTCGAGTCGGTCGACCGTGCCCTCAGGCTGCTCGGCACCCTGGGCACGAACGGTCCGCTCGGCGTGGTCGAGCTCGCCCGGGGGATCGGGGTCGCCCCGTCGACCACCCACCGGCTGCTCGCCACGCTCGCCGCGCGCGACTACGTGGTCCAGCTCGCCGACCGCCGCTACGACGCCGGACCGGCGCTGCTCGCCCCCGGCATCAGCCGCCGCGGCGGCACGGTGGCCGAGGTGGTGCGGCCGTTCCTCGACCAGCTGCTCGAGACGTGCGGGGAGACCTGTCACGTGCTGGTGCGCAGCGGCGCGGAGGTGACGTTCGTCGACGGCGTCGAGTCAGCGCAGGGGCTGCGCGTGACCTCCCGCACCGGGATGACGATGCCGGCCTGGACCACGTCGGGCGGCAAGGCGATGCTCGCCGAGCTGGATATCGAGGACGTCCGCGCCCTCCTCGGCCCTGACGGCGGGGCCGGACCGCGGTCGCGGGTACGGGTGGCGGACCTCGAGCAGGAGGTCGCCCGGATCCGCCACCGGCGCTACGGCCTCAACGAGAACGAGTCCGAGTCCGGTGTGACGGCGATCGGCGCCTCGATCGGCCGGGTCGCCGGTCAGCACGTCGCCCTCACCATGTCGATGCCGAGCGTGCGCGCCACGCCCGAGCTCACCGCGCGACTCGCCACGGCCGTCGTCGCCGTGGCCGATCGCGCCCGGACGGCACTCGCGGGCGACGCCGCGGGCTGAGACCGGCACGGACGTCCGAGCAGGTGCGCGCGTTCCGGCGCGGGCCCGCGCTCGCAGGGACTCCCGGAACCGGTCCACGGGCCACGGATCGTTGGCATCCTTGCGCCATGCACCCGCGCCTCCGCCCCGTCGCCGCCGTCACCGCGGGCCTGCTCGCGCTCCTGCTCGGCGCCTGCGCCGACGACGCGCCGGCCGGCCCGACGGGGGCGCCGGGCGACGAGGTGCCCGTGGAGCGCCCGGACTCCGACGACGGCGACGCGGTCGCCCGCACGACCTCCGCGGAGGGCCTGAGCATGACGGTCCGGCTCGACACGACGGGTGCGGCCGCCGACCCGGCGCAGACCACCCTCGAGGCGATCTACGAGGTGACGAACACCGGCGACACGGACCGGCTGCTCGTGCGCGGCATCGGGGCCACCGCCCCGGGCGCGGAGGAGCTGGCCGCCGACCCGGCCTCGATCCAATCGGCCGTCGAGGTCGACGGCGGCGTGGCGTGGCTGACGAGCCGGTCCGCGCCGGCGACCGTCATCCCCCTCAATGCGCGCGGCATCGTGCTCGCGCCGGGCGAGACCTACGTCAGCCGGGCGTTCGCCCCGCTCCCTCTCGAGCTCGCCGACGGCGCGCGCACGCCGTCGTCGTGGGGCGTGTGCATCGAGCACGGCACGGCGGCTCACGGCGGAGCGACGACGTCGGGACGCGGCCGGGACCTGGGCACGGCGCCGAGCCACGACGGCTCGGGCTCCTTCCCGCTCGTCCTGCTCGACGTCGAGACGCTGGGCTCCATCACGGACCGGCCCGAGCCGATCACCGTGCTCTGCTCGAGCACGGCGCAGGTCCTGCCCGCGCAGGCGCTCCCGGGGGCCACCTGACCCCTGGACCGCCGGGCCGCCAGGTCGCCGGACCGCCGGCCCACCACCACGGACCGACGACGGCGGGCCGCCTCCCGCGTGGGAGACGGCCCGCCGTCGTGGTCCGGGGGTGGACGTCAGCGGATCAGAAGCCGCCCATGCCACCCATGTCGTCGCCGCCGCCGGCGGCCGGGGCCACCTTCTCCGGCTTGTCGGCGACGATCGCCTCGGTGGTGAGGAACAGACCGGCGATCGACGCGGCGTTCTGCAGCGCCGAGCGCGTGACCTTCACCGGGTCGTTGACGCCCGCGGCGAGGAGGTCCTCGTACGCACCGGTCGCGGCGTTGAGGCCGTGACCGGCGGGCAGCGAGCGGACCTTCTCCGCCACGACGCCGCCCTCGAGGCCGGCGTTGATCGCGATCTGCTTGAGCGGGGCGTCGACAGCGGTGCGGACGATCGCCGCACCGGTCGCCTCGTCGCCCTCGAGCGAGAGGTTCTCGAACGCCGCCACGGCGGCCTGGATGAGCGCGACGCCACCACCGGCGACGATGCCCTCCTCGACGGCGGCCTTCGCGTTGCGGACGGCGTCCTCGATGCGGTGCTTGCGCTCCTTGAGCTCGACCTCGGTGGCCGCTCCCGCCTTGATGACGGCCACGCCGCCGGCGAGCTTGGCGAGGCGCTCCTGGAGCTTCTCGCGGTCGTAGTCCGAGTCCGAGTTGTCGATCTCGCCACGGATCTGCTGGACGCGCCCCTCGATGAGGTCCGCCTCGCCGGCGCCCTCGACGATCGTGGTCTCGTCCTTGGTCATGACGACCTTGCGGGCGCGGCCGAGGACGTCGAGGTCCGCGTTCTCCAGCGTGAGGCCGACGGTCTCGGAGATGACCTGGCCGCCCGTGAGGATGGCCATGTCCTGCAGCATCGCCTTGCGGCGGTCGCCGAAGCCCGGGGCCTTGACGGCGGCGGACTTGAAGGTGCCGCGGATCTTGTTGAGCACGAGCGTGGTGAGCGCCTCGCCCTCGACGTCCTCGGCGATGATCGCCAGCGGCTTGCCCGACTGGATGACCTTCTCCAGCAGCGGGAGCAGGTCCTTGACGTTGGAGACCTTCGACTCGACGAGGAGCACGTAGGCGTCCTCCAGGACGACCTCCTGGCGGTCCGCGTCGGTGACGAAGTACGGCGAGAGGAAGCCCTTGTCGAAGCGCATGCCCTCGGTGAGCTCGAGCTCGAGGCCGAAGGTGTTCGACTCCTCGACCGTGACGACACCCTCCTTGCCGACCTTGTCCAGGGCCTCGGCGATGAGCTCGCCGATGGCCGGGTCGCCGGCCGAGATCGCGGCGGTCGCGGCGATCTGCTCCTTGGTCTCGATCTCCTTGGCGTCGGCGAACAGGCGCTCGACGACGACCTCGACGGCCTGCTCGATGCCGCGGCGCAGCGCGATCGGGTTGGCGCCGGCGGCGACGTTGCGCAGGCCCTCGCGCACGAGCGCCTGGGCCAGGACGGTGGCGGTGGTGGTGCCGTCACCCGCGACGTCATCGGTCTTCTTGGCGACCTCCTTGACGAGCTCGGCGCCGATCTTCTCGTACGGCTCCTCGAGCTCGATCTCCTTGGCGATCGAGACGCCGTCGTTCGTGATCGTGGGGGCGCCCCACTTCTTCTCGAGGACGACGTTGCGGCCCTTGGGGCCGAGGGTGACCTTGACGGTGTCGGCGAGGACGTTGAGCCCGCGCTCCATGCCGCGCCGGGCCTCCTCGTCGAAAGCGATGCTCTTGGCCATGCTGGTGTGTTCCTCCACGGTGTGGTGGCGTTCCGGCCGAGGTGCCCGCGACGGACGACCGCCGCACGACGCGTTCATGTCCCGCGTCGGCGGGCGGCCTCACCGAGGCCGGTGGATTGTCACTCTCGGGTCGAGAGTGCTAACCCGAGTCTGGCACTCTCGGTGGTCGAGTGCAAGGAGACCGGGGCGGGCCGGCAGCGGCCACGGGCCGCCCGCACGTAGGGTGCCCCGGTGTCCGCCGAACGCCCGTCCGCGTCGAGCCGGCGGCGCGCCGGCATCGGCCGTCCGAGCAGGTTGCGCCTCACGGTCGCGCTCCTTGTCACCTTCGCCTCGCTGGCCCTGGTCACCGGCGCCAACGTCGTCCAGGGACAGCGGGGTGGGACCTCGACCCACATCGCGCTCTACCAGGACGGGCTCGGGACCGGGGCCGACGGGCTCGTCCGCTCGCTGCCCGCCGGTCGGGACGCCGACTACCTCGCCGGGTCGCGGGTCGTCGTGCCGACGCGCGCCACGGACCTGCCCGCCGCCCGCCTGCAGGCGAGCCGTGAGCGGGCCTGGCTCGCGAGCGGCGTCGTGCCGGGCGCCGGCACGCAGTGGGAGGAGATGACCGCGGGTGCCCTGCTCGACCTGCACGCCCTCCAGGGGGGTCGGGGCACGTCGGGACCCGTCGCGGACACGGACCCGCGCGCGGTGCTCGCCGCGTGGCACCCCCGGTGGCAGTACGTCTGGCCGCGCGACACCGCGTTCGTCGCGGTCGCGCTCGCCCGCACCGGCCATGTCCGCGACGCGGCGGACGCCCTCGTCGCCGTCGGCGAGGCCCGTTCGGAGGACGGCCTGCTCGCCCCCCGGCACCTGCCCGACCTGTCCGGGACGCCGGACGACCGGCCACCCCAGGGCGACGGCCCGGGCTGGATCCTGTGGGGTGCGGGCGAGACGGTCGCCGCCTGCCGCGAGCAGGCGGGCCACCCGGCCGTCGACCCCGCACCGGCCGCGGACACCGGCGCGCCGCCGCGCGGGCCCGCCGAGGACTGCGACGCCGTGCTCGCCGATCTCGCCCCCGTCGTCGTGCGATCGGTGGACGCCGTGCTCCAGGCCACGGACACGCCGAGCCGCCTGCCGGCGCCCACGTCGGACTACTGGGAGATCCCCGAGGACCGGTTGCCGCTCGGTGCGGTCGCGCCCCAGTGGGCGGGCCTCGCCGCCGCGCCCGCCCTGCTCGAGGCGCTCGGCGAGGACGAGCTCGCCGACCTGGCCCGGGAGCGCTCGGAGGAGGTCCGCGCGGCCCTCGAGGCCACCTTCGGGGTGCACGGCTGGACGCGGTACGCGTCCTGGGACCCCACGGCGGCCGTCCGGGGCGTGTCGGGCCGCGACGCCTCCACGGCCTTCCTCCTGCCGCCGTTCACCGACGCCGGCCCGACCGGCGCCGAGACGGCCTGGCTCGTGTCGTCCGGGGAGATGTCCCGGCCCGCGGGTGGGCTGGCGCCCGGGAGCAGCTGGCGGCGGGACGGCATCTCCTGGACGCCGCAGACCTCGCTGTACGCGTGGGTGGCCGCGGAGAACGGCCGGCCCGACGATGCCGTGCGCCGCCTCGCCTGGATCGAGTCCCACCGCACGGAGTCCGGGGCCATCCCCGAGAAGGTGCTCGCGGACGGCTCGCCGGCGGCGGTCGCACCGCTCGCGTGGTCCGCGGCCAACGTCGTGCTCACGGTCCTCGCCCTCGAGGAGTCCGGGCAGCTGCCCGCTCAGATCCCGTCCGGCCAGGGGTCGCCGTCGTCCGACTGACGACCCCCGACCGTCCGATGATGCACCGGCGTGGGCGGGCACGCGGTGCGCGTGGGTGCGGGCCGGGGTCCGGCCCGGCTGTCAGCCCGACTTGCGGCGGAAGGTCCGCTTGAGGTCGGGTGCGGCGACGTCGTGCGCCTTGCCCTCGCCGTGCCCGCCGTCGCCGTGCGAGGCACCGCCCCTGGCCTTCTTCCGCTCGAGGGCCTCGCGCATCTTCGCCTTGACGTCCTCGGTGGTCGGCTGGGAGTCCTGGTCCGACATGGCGCCTCCTTCGTACCTCGCCGGTCCGGCTCTCGGCACCGGATCGCCCCATCCTGGGGCAGGCGCCCGCCCGCCGCCAGCCAATTCGCGGCGTGCGCCGACGTCCGGCCGGGCCGGATCGCCGGGGAGGCGGGCGCTACTCCTGGAAGTCCGGGCGCAGCACCACGACGACCGACGACGTCGCGGCCTGCTCCGCGTCCTCCTCGACGGCGTCGATGCCCAGCGCGTCGGCGACCTCCTGCGCCGTCGCCGCCAGCGTGGGGTCCGCGTAGTACACGGTCGACACCTCTGGCGGTCCCTCGCCGATGTTGCCCGTGGTCACGGTCGTGAACCCGGCCGCGCCCAGCGTCTCCGCCGTGCGGCCCGCGATGCCGGCGACCCGTGCGCCGTTGAGCACCTCGACGTCGGTCGCCAGGTCGACGTCGCCGGCGGGGACGTCCTCGCTCGGCGACTCCTCGTCGGCCGAGCCGTCGGTCGGGCTCTCTTCCCCGGCCTCGCCGGACGGCGTCTCCTCGCCGGTGGGCGACTCCACCGGACCGTCGGTGGGCGTGGGGCCCTCGGTGGCGGTCTCGTCGTCGTCCCCGCCGCCGCCGACCAGCAGCGCCGCCACCCAGACGACCACCACGAGGGCGGCCAGGACCGCGATGAGCGGGAGCAGCGAGGCGCGACGCGCGCGCTCGCGGTGCGAGCCGTGGGCCGCGCGGCTGCGCGCGGCCTCGTCGAACTCGTCCTCGGGGTACTGGTCGGGAGCGCTCACGCGGGTCACGCTACCCGGCGTCGCGGCCCGTGCTCGGACCCTCGCTCAGGGGACACGGGCCCGGCCTCAGGGGAGCTGGAGGCGACGGACGCTGCGCTCGCGGTGCCGCTCGGACCGCAGGCGGCGCAGCCGCTTGACGAGCATGGGGTCCTGGGCGAGCGCTGCCTCGGAGTCCAGGAGCTGGTTGAGGATCTGGTAGTACCGGGTGCCGCTCATGCCGAGGCGTTCCCGGATGGCCGTCTCCTTGACACCGGAGTAGCGCCACCAGCGCCGCTCGACGTCCAGCACGCCCGCCTCGACGTCGGTGAGGCCGTCCGCCGCACCGGTCGCCCCGGTCCGCGCCGCGCCCGCCTCGGGCGTCGCTGCCGACATGTCACGCTCCTCGTCCGTCCCTCGTCGCCCCGGCCGGTCGACGGCCGGGGATACTTCTCGGCCGCCATGGTAGGGGCAGAACGACACCGGTGTCATTCGCCCGCGCGCCGGGGCCGGGCGGGTGCGCCCCGCCGTCGCGGAGCGTGCACCGACGGTGGGAGCGCGCAGGTTCCTCGCCGCGCCTCCCGGGCACGGCTGGCGCCACCCCACCGACGGCACACCTCGGGCCCCGGCGCCGGCCGGGGCCCGAGGACCGTCGGAGCGAAGCCGAGGTCAGCTCGTGTACTCGAAGAGCGAGAGCCAGATCTCGGTGTCGGCATCGACGTTCTCGAGGTACTCGTCCATCGTCACGCGATAGACACCCTCGTCGTCGAGCGGCGGCATCTCACTGTCACCGATCGTGGGCGCACCGACCTCCGGGTTGATCGGGTAGTCACCGATCTCCGTGGCTGCGGACTGCCCAGCCGTCGAGAGGGTCCAGTTGAGGAAGATCTCCGCGGTCACCGGGCTCGAGCCACCGTCGGACAGGCCGACGATGTACTCGTTGACGGGGAACCCCTCCTCCGGCACGACGAGCGTGATGGGTGCCCCGTCGTTGTAGGCGACCTGCCCCACCGTCAGCGGCACGGCGCCGGCGTGGATCTCGCCGCGGGCCAGGGAGTCGGTGAGCGGGGAGGCGGAGTCGAAGATCCGTGGCTCGGTCGCAGCGAGCCCGCCGAGCCACTCCTCTCCCATGACGTCGAGATGGAAGCGCTGGAGCAGGTGCGTCGAGCCGGCGACGTTGACCTGGGTGACCCCGATCTGCCCGGGGTCGAAGCTCTCCGGTGAGAGGTCGGCCCACGACGTCGGCTCGCTCTCCGCGACCTGGTTGTTGTAGGCGAACACGTACGGGCGGTTGTAGGACATGAAGTAGGCACCGTCCTCGTGGATCGCCTCCTCGGGGAGCTCGATCGACTCCGGCGGGGTGTGCGGGACGAAGACCTCGGCGTCGACGAGCTGCTCGACGAGGTCCCAGCCGTCGATCCGGATGACGTCGCTGCCCAGCTGGCCGGAGGCGTGCTCGGACAGCACGCGCTCGGTCAGCCGGTTGGGCACGAGCCGGACGAGGTCGGCCGGCAGGCCCGTGTCCTCGGTGAACTGCTCGAGTAGCTGGCGCTCGCCGGTCTCGCCCGAGCCGGTGTACAGGACGAGCCCGTTCTCACCGGACGCCTCCTCGAGCTGGTCCGCCGTGGCGATGACCTGGCCCTCGACCACGAGGTCGCCGTCCTCGTTGACGTCCGCCTCCGACTCCCCTCCGTCTCCCCCGCCGCACGCGGCGAGCGTGAGTGCGACGACGGTTGCCGCTGCGAGGGTGCCTCGACGCTGAGACTTCTTCATCTGATCCTCCTGTGGTGCATGGGTCGTGCGTGGACGTGTGGCGGGGTCAGGCGATGCTCTTGACACCGAGGCGACCGGCGATCACCGCGAGCGCACCGATGATGAGCACGTACCAGACCCCCAGGGCAGCGGCGTTCTGCATCGCGCCGTTCTCGTACTGGTCGAAGATGACGATCGACAGCAGCCGGGTGTTGGTGTTGTAGAGGAAGAGCGGGACGGTCATCTCACGCATGGAGAGCATGAGCATGAGGACGAAGGTCGAGCCGATGCCCGAGCGCATGAGGGGCGCGGTCACCGTGACGATCGACCGGAACCGGCTCGCCCCGTGGACCATCGCCGACTCCTCGAGCTCCTTGTTGACCTGGAGCATGGAGCTCGACATCCCGCGGAACGCCTGTGGGAGCTGGACGGCCACGAAGGCGACGACGAGGATCGCGAGCGTCCCGTAGATCGGGATCGGGAGGATGAGCCACGTCCAGAGCAGACCCATGCCCATGACGATCGCCGGGATCGCCACCGGGGCCATGGACAGGCCCTCGAGCACCCCGCGCCCCCTGAGGTGGGTGCGGTACACCAGGTAGGCCACGATGAACGCGAGAGCCGTCGCTGCCACCGCGGTGACCACGGAGACGATCGCGGAGTTGCCCATCGCGTCGAGAACCATGGAGTCGCTGAGCGGCGCCAGCAGCCGCTCGCCGGTGAAGCTGCCGCGGTCGAGCATGTTCGTCACCGAGGCTATGTACGGCGAGGAGTAGGCCGAGACGACCACGAGCGCCCCGACGGGCAGGACCACGGTGACGAAGAAGTAGAGCGCCACGGCGACGGCGGCGACCCACCGCAACGGGCCGAGGTCGAGGACCCTGGCGCGCATGCCCTTGCCGGCGACGGTGGTGTAGTCACGGCCGCCGACGATCACCCGTTGGAGCCAGGTCAGGCCCAGCACGATGACGATGAGAACGACGGCGATCGCGGCCGCCTCGTTGCCGCGCGGCGGGGACTCGCTCATGTACCGGTAGATGAAGGTGGGCAGGGTGTCGATCCGACCGGGCGTCGCGAGGAACTGGGCGACGGGGAAGTTCTCCAGCGCGAGGATGAACACCAGGAACGTCGACCCGACGATCGCCGGCGTCATGAGGCTGAGCGTGACGCGCCTGAGGGTGCCGAACATCGAGTCGCCGTGGACGAGAGCCGCCTCCTCCAGGTCGGGGTTCATCAGGGCGAGCGCGCTGGAGACGAAGAGGAAGACGTAGGGCGCGTAGTAGACGCCGAGGACGAAGACGAGCCCGCCCATCGAGTAGGCGTCGATCGTCAGGTCGATGCCGAGGTCGCGCAGGAGGACGTTGATGAGGCCCGACTGGGGGCTGGCGAGGATCGACCAGGACAGCGCCGCGACGAATGCCGGGATGAACATCGGGGCGATGCCGGCCACGCGCAGGAAACGCCGGCCGGGGATGTTCGTCCTGGCGAGCAGGACCGCGAGGACGGTGCCGGTCACGAGCGCGACCAGCGAGGCGCCGAACGCGAGCAGCAGCGAGTTCGTCGCGGCGTCCAACGTCTGCCCGTTGACGATCTGGCGGATCGTCTCGATGCTGAGGTTGCCCATCGAGATGTTGCCCGGCCGCGGCATGACGTCCGAGAGAGCCGCGAACACGACGAACAGGATCGGGATTCCGACCAGCACGACGACGACGGCGACCGTGACGCCGAACGCGATCCTCATGCCGCTCGACTGCCGGCGCGCGGCCCGCCTAAGCACCGTCACCACCACCGAGGATCCGGGCCGCCTCGACATCGACGGCCAGGCGCACGCGGTCACCCCGCGAGAACCTCGCGGCGCTCCCGCCGACCTTCACGCGGATCGTGGTATCGCCGTCGATCACGCAGTCGTACTCGACGCTGCGGCCCTGGTAGGTGACGACCGAGATCTCGGCCTCCGTGTCACCGGTCCCGCCGTCGTCAGCGGCCGTGAGCGTCACGTTCTCCGCCCGGACGCAGAGGTACTCGCGGCCCTGCGCGGGCGTGCCCTCGCCGTCGGTCTCGTGGTCGGTCACCGCGTCGGCCACCTGGTCGGAGTGCGGCACGACGTAGCGTCCGGCCAGTCGGACCGGGGTCTCGCCGGTGGCGATCTCGAGGATGTTCTCGAACCCCATGAATCGCGCAGCGTCCTTGTCGACGGGGTTCTCGAAGAGCTCCGCCGGCGTACCTGTCTGGACGACCCGGCCGGCGCGCATCATGGCGATCCGGTCGGCCAGGGCGAGCGCCTCGGCCTGGTCGTGCGTGACGTACACCGACGTGATGCCCGCCTCCTGCTGGATGCGTCGGAGCTCGTTGCGCAGGTTCTCGCGAAGGAGTGCGTCGAGGTTGGACAGGGGCTCGTCGAGCAGCAGCACCGACGGGTTCATGGCCAGGCTGCGAGCGAGTGCCACGCGCTGCATCTGCCCGCCAGAGAGTCGGCTGGCGCCTCGGTCCGCGTACTCGGTCAGTCCGGTCAGGGCGAGGATCTCGTCGCCCCTCCTCCTCCGCGCGGCGGTCTCCGTCCTGCGGACCCGGAGGGGGAACTCGACGTTCTCGCGCACGGTCCTGTGCGGCCAGACCGCGTAGGACTGGAAGACCATGCCGACGTTGCGCTTGTTCGGAGCGACGTTGGTCCTCGTCGAGGCGTCGAACATCGGCTGCCCACCGATGGTGATGCGTCCGCCGCTCGGGGTCTCCAGGCCGGCGATCGTCCGCATGGTCGAGGTCTTCCCGCACCCCGACGGGCCCAGGAGGACCAGCGCGCTGCCGTCGTCGACGGACAGCGTGACGTCCTTGACGGCGTGGAAGTCGCCGTAGTGCAGCTGGAGGTCGGTCATCCGTACGTCCATCGGACTTACTCCTTCGTCGTACCGGGAGCGGCGGTCGCCGCCGTGGTGTCCTCGCTCTGCCAGCGGTCCCAGAGGGTGGCGACGGCGGCGTAGTCGAGCCGCCCCAGGCCCTCGGCGACTGCGATCTCGTAGACCGAGTGCGCACCCTGGATCGCGAACAGCGGCACGCCCTGGCTGTGGGCGTACTGCAGGGCGAGCACCGAGTCCTTCCGCGCGGCGTCGGTGGGCATGCCGGGCTCGTACTCGCCGCGGGCCACTCGCTCCTGGATGCGGTGGGTCAGGGGCCGCAGCACGCCGCCCTCGCTATCGGCGAGCAGGTCGGCGATGTCCTGGAGCGCGATACCTGCCGACCGTGCCAGGGCGACGGCCTCGACGAGCACGACCATCACCGCGTGCGCGACCGCGTTGTTGACGACCTTCGCCGCCATGCCTGCTCCGAGCTCGCCGAACGTGAGGATCCGTCCGCTGAAAGCCTCGAGGACGGGGCGGACGCGGTCGACGTCCTCGGGTTCCCCGCCGACGAGCAGCGTGGAGTCGCCGGATCGCATGGCGCCGACTCCCGAGAGCACGGCCGCGTCGATGCAGCGCAGTCCTGCCGAGGCACAGAGCCGGCCGACCGCGTGCATGTCGGTGGCGTTGACCGTCGACGTCTCGATGATCGTGGCGCCATCGGCGAGGTGTCCGGCCAGCCGGTCGAGCACCTCGAGGGTGACCTCGGGCCGCGGCAGGGAGAGGACGACGCTCCCGCAGCCCGCGAGGCCCGAGAGGTCGTCCACCGGGACTACGCCGGCGGCGGCGGCCCGGTCCCGCGCCGCGGGGTCCGTGTCGTACCCGACGACGTCGCAGCTCCCTGCGAGGCGGGTTGCGATCTCCAGGCCCATGTTCCCGAGGCCGACGACCCCGATCCGCGGATCACTCATCGCCCGCTCCCGTCTCCTCGAAGCTGTCGTGGTAGTCGGCGGACAGGTCGACCATGACGTTCTTCACGCGCAGGTACTCGTCGAGGGCCTCCTCGCCCCGTTCGCGGCCGTGGCCGGAGCGGCGCACGCCGCCGAACGGCGCCTGCGCGGCGCTCGCGCGGTAGGTGTTGACCCAGACCGTTCCCGCGACGAGCCGCGCGGCGACCCGGTGCGCCCGGGAGAGGTCGGTGGTCCAGATACCCGAGGCGAGCCCGAACTCGGAGTCGTTGGCCAGCGCGATCGCCTCGGCCTCGTCCCGGAACCGGATGACCGACGCGACGGGCCCGAAGATCTCCTCCCTGGCGAGGGGCGAGCTGTTGTCGACGTCGGCGAAGACCGTGGGCCGGACGAACAGGCCCTTGTCCGGCAGGTCCGCGGCAGGCTGCTCGGCCGAGAGGTCGCGGGCCCCCGAGGATCGGCCCGCCTCGATCGCGCCGAGGATGCGGTCGCGCTGCGGCTCGTTCGCGACCGGGCCCATCTGGGTGCCCGGGTCGCGCGGGTCGCCGAGGCGGATCCGGGACGCGCGCCGGGCAAGGCGCTCGACGAGCTCGTCGTGGACGGAGTCCTGGACGAGGATCCGGGAGCCGGCGATGCAGGTCTGCCCACCGGCCGAGAAGATCCCGGCGAGCGCGCCCGCGAGCGCCCGGTCGACGTCCGCGTCCTCGAAGACGATGTTCGGCGACTTGCCGCCGAGCTCGAGCGTGACGGGCACGTGGTTGGCCGCGCAGGTCTGCGCGATGGCGGCACCGGTGCCGACCGAGCCGGTGAAGCTCACCGTGTCGACCGCGGTCGAGCCCGACAGGGCCCGTCCGCACTCGGCCGCGCCGGTGACGACGTTGACGACCCCGGGCGGGAAGCCGACCTCATCGACGAGCTCGGCGAGCCGGAGGGTCGACAGGCTCGCGTGCTCCGAGGGCTTGACGACCACCGTGCACCCGGCGGCGAGCGCGGGAGCCAGCTTGTTGGCGAGAAGCTGCATCGGCGAGTTCCAGGCCGTGATGAGGGCGGCCACGCCGACGGGCTCGCGGAGCGTGTAGTCGAGCATCCCGGGGCGGTCGAGCGGGATCGTCCGGCCGTAGAGCTTGTCGGCGTAGCCGGCGAAGAATCGGTAGTTCCGGGCGGCGAAACGCGCCTGGCCGACGGTCTCGGTGAGCAGCTTGCCGTTGTCCCGGGTCTCGATCGCACCGATCTCCTCGGCGTGCGCGTCGATCGCGTCCGCCAGGACGTGCAGGAGCCGCGCCCGCTCGATGCCCGGCGTCGTGCGCCAACCGCCGTCGAAGGCGGCACGGGCCGCGGCGATCGCGTCGGCGACGTCGGCGGCGTCGCAGTCGGGGATCGTCCCCAGGACCTCTCCGGTGTAGGGGTCGGTGGCCTCGAGCGTCCGTCCGCTCGCGGACGGACGCCTCTCGCCGTCGATGTGGACCAGGTGCTCGCGCACGTTCCCTCTTTCGTCGTCGAACGGGGTGGACCCGGTCCCATGGCGACGGTCCGCGACAACGTCACGCCATTGTGTCGACACTTAGCCGGGTGGGTGGCAAGGAAGTTACGGATCGGCCGGCAGTCTGTCAACACCCTCGGCATCTTCTGTCGACAGTTTGGGGCAGCGACTGTGATGACTGCGCTATGCTGGGCGCATGTCAGGGAGGACGGGAGCGGCCGACGACGACCTCGTCGTGCGGCTCGGCGGCACCGAGCTCACGCTCGCCCAGCTCTCGACCTTCATCCTGTCGCGCAGCCTGCAGGTCTCGGCCTCCCCGTCCGCGCAGGACATCGCCGTCACCATCGCCCGCCAGATCATCGAGGGCGACCTGCCGCCGTCGACGGACCTGAACTCCGTCGGAATCGCCGAACGGTTCGGCACGAGCCGCTCACCGGTGCGCGACGCGCTCGGAGCGCTCGAGCGCAGCGGGCTCGTCGTGGTCCCGCCTCGGCGTCGGCCGACGGTCCGCACCAGCAGCATCGAGGAGATCCGCGAGATCTACGAGATGCGCGCGCTGCTCTACGGCTCGGCCGCGCAGCACTTCGTCGACCGCGCCCGGCCCGAGCACGTCGAGACCATGCACCGCATCCACGCGCGCATGGCTGAGGCGGCCGAGCGGGGCGATCTGACCACGACGCTCTGGCTCAACGTCGCGTTCCGTGAGACCGAGCTGGACGGCGCGGACAACGCGCTCCTCAAGGAGCTCCACGACGTCATCGCGCTGCGCGCCATGATCCTGCGGCGACGGGGCCTCACCGCGGACCGGCTCGGCCGGTCGCACTTCGACCACGGCCGGCTGATCCTCGCCTACGAGGAGGACGACGTGCCGACGGCGCGCGCCCTGTCCCGGAGCATCGTCATGCGCGGGCTCGCATCGCTCGAGACCCTCGCCGAGGAGGGCGAGGAGGGCGACGGCGACGACCGGGACACGCAGCGACTCGCCTGATCCCGGACCGTCCTTCGCGGCCGGACGTGCCCGTGCCTCCCGGGCACGTCGGGCGCCACCCCACCGCCGACACTCCTCGGGCCTCCGCGCCGGACGGATCCCGCGTCAGTCCGCGCCGGGCGCGTCCGTCGCCCTCGGGGCCGCCACCCCGAGCTCCGCGGCGAGGCCGGTCAGCTCCTCGACGGTCCGCGCCGGCAGGGTGAGCCCGCCGGCCTCCCGCACGGCCTCGGCCGCGAGGTCCTCGATCTCGCCGGGGTAGTGGATCCGCGCGTGCCCGGCCGCGAGCGGCGATGAGCGCACCTCGTCGACCATCTGCTGCACGCGGGCGTCGTAGTCCTCCACCGGCCCCATGGCCGCGACGTCGATCGCGAGGACGAGGTGCCCCACTCCGCCGGCGCCGTCGGGGACGTAGGGACCGACGACGGACGTACCCACCGAGCTGCCGGTCAGGGCGCCCGAGAGCAGATCCATCATGAAGCTGATGGCGTAGCCCTTGTGCCCGGCCATCGGCAGGATCGTCCCCGCGATCCCCTCGCCCGGGTCGGTGGTGGGCGAGCCGTCGGCCGCGATCGCCCAGTCCGGGGGGATGTCGTGCCCCCGCTGCTTCGCGAGGTAGAGCTTGCCGCGCGCAACGGCGGTGTTCGAGACGTCGAGCGAGATCACGCCGTCGCGCCAGGGCGCCGCGACGGACCAGGGGTTCGACCCGACGCGCTTCTCCTTCCCGCCCCACGGCGCCATGGCCGGCGAGGAGTTGGTCGACAGGATGGTCACGCAGCCCCGCTCGGCTGCCCGGCGCGTGAAGTACATGGCCGTGCCGAAGTGGTTGGAACGCCGCACACCGACGCCGGCGATGCCGAACCGGCGCGCCCGGTCCACCGCGAGCCGTTGGGCCCGCTCGACCATCACCTGACCGATGCCGTCGGCGGCGTCGAGGAGCACCAGCGGCCCGGTGTCGACCAGGACGGTCTCTGCGGCGTCGGCACGCACGGCACCGCTGCGCAGCCTGGCCACGTACCAGGGCAGGCGCAGCAGCCCGTGCGAGCTGTGCCCCCACACCTCGGCCTGGACGAGGGAGTCCGCGACGAGGTCGGCGTCGACCCCGGGGACGCCGAGCGCACGGAGGATCCCGGCGGCCACGCGCTCCAGCTCGCCCGGTGCGTACCGCGCACCCGGCTCGCCCACCGGCACCTCCTGGTCCGCTTCGCCCACCGTGCTCAGGCCAGGGTGCCTGCCCGACGGCCGAAGACCGCCCCCGCGGCCAGGCCCGACCCGCCCGGGTAGTTCCCGGCGAACAGACCGCCGAGCGCCTCTCCGCACGCGTACAGGCCTGCGATGTGCTCGCCGGCACCGTCGAGCACCCGGCCGTGGGTGTCGGTGGCGAGCCCGCCGAACGTGAAGGTGATGCCGCACGTGACCGGGAAGGCGTAGAACGGGCCCTCCTCGATCGGCAGCGCCCAGTTGCTCTTCGGGGGCTCGACCGCGGCCCGCCGTCCGTCCTTGACGGTCGGGTCCGCCGGGATCGAGCGGTCGATGCTCGCGTTGAACTCGCGCACCGTCGCGGCGAACGCGTCGACGTCGACCCCCATCCCCTCGCCCAGCTCCTCGAGCGTGTCCGCGACGACGACGCCGACGCCCGGCATGTCGTACTCCTCGGTGCGCAGGAGCGGGCGCTGGGTCGAGTCGAAGACCTGGAAGGCGATCGCGCCGGGCTGGCGGAGGATCTCCGCGCCGTACTTGGCGTAGGTGTAGTTGCGGAAGTCCGCGCCCTCGTCGACGAACCGGCGCCCCTCGATGTTGACGACGATGCCCAGCGGGTATCCGCCGCGGGTGAGCCGGTTGGTGAGCTCGCGGTTGGACTCGTTGTCCTCGGCCCATGCGTCCCACGCGACCGCGTGGCACGAGCCCCAGTCACCGTTCGTGCCTGCGCCGAGGTCCAGGGCGCGCTCGAGCATGGTGCCCGTGTTGTGCGGGGTGCCGCGCAGCTTCGCGCCGCCCCATCCCTGCCCGAGGTGCTTCTCGCG
This sequence comes from Georgenia sp. Z1491, assembly GCF_049856175.1. Taxonomy (GTDB): domain Bacteria; phylum Actinomycetota; class Actinomycetes; order Actinomycetales; family Actinomycetaceae; genus JB111. The sequence continues at coordinate 178,115 of NZ_JBNDNA010000003.1, read as the reverse complement.
CATCTCCGGGTTCGCCTCGAAGCCGCCGGACGCGATGACGACGGACTCGGCGGTGATCTCGACGCGCCCGCCGTCGGCGGTCTCGGCGACCACGCCCCGAACGGCACCGTCGCCGCTGACGAGCTCGGTCACGCGGTGGCCGTACCGGACGTCGATACCCGCGCGCTCCGCGGCGGCCTGGTGGTCGCGGATCAGTCCGACCCCGCCGCCGACGTTGCCCACGTGGAGGCCGCCCCAGAAGAGGTAGCCGCCGCCGTCGCGCTCGTAGGCCTGACGCTCGTACATCAGGCGGTAGCGCGCGCCGTGGGAGTCCTTGAGCCACTGGAGGACCTCGCGCGACTCGGCGGCCAGCACCCGGCTCAGCTCGGGGTCGTTGCGCCCGGCGGTCACCTTCTCCAGGTCGCCCACGTAGTCGGCCTCGGTGTAGGGCGGGACCTCCGTGGTCGCGTGCCGCTCGTCCGGCTCGACCAGGCTCGTCAGGTCGGCGAGACCGTCGTGGACGATGCGGGTGGCGCCGGCGGTGTAGAAGCTGTTGCCACCCTCCTCGCCGTCGACGGCGGCCTCGAGGAGCACGACGCTCCGGCCGCGGTCCGCGGCAGCGAGCGCCGCGACGAAGGCGGCGTTGCCTCCGCCGACGACGACGACGTCGGTCGTTCCGGGCGAGCTGGTCTCTGCAGTCATGGTGGCGTCCTCGGGAGTGTCGGTGGGGCCGGGGCACAGCGACGCGGGTCGCCCCGGCAGCCGCCGGATGCAAATTGTATGCAACGTGGGTCCGGGCGGCAAGGGCGGCCGTTCGGATGATCGGAGCCGCCGATCCTCGACGACCGGAGTCGCAGGTCGGCGAGCAGGGCGCGCGCCACCGGGTGCGTTCAGCGGGAGCCCGCCCTCGACTCGCGCGATCCCGGACGCAGCTGGCCGGCCACCTCCGTCGAGACGCCCCTGAGCACCTCCAGCATCGCGAGCTCCGGCGGCGCCGGCACCCGCCGCGCGTCGCGCGCGAGCAGGATCCGCCGATGGGCGGCGTCGTCGCCCAGCGGGATCGCCCGGACGTCGGCGCGCAGGTTCGCGGTCGCGAGCCGTGGCGCGAGGGCGACACCGAGACCGACCGCCACCATCCCCTGCACCTCCTGGTAGTCGTGCGCCTCGAACGCGACGGTGGGCTCGAACCCGGCGGCGACCGCGCTGCGCCGCAGGACGTCGGCCACGGGGTGCCCCTCGGCGCGGGTGATCCAGCGCTCGCCCGCCAGGTCGGCCATGCGCAGGCTCGGCGCCCCGGCGAGCGGGTGACCGACGGCGACGAGCAGGTCGGTCGGGTCGCGCATGAGCAGCTCGAGGTGCAGGTCCGACTCGTCGAATCGTGTCCACTCGTAGTCCCACAGCAGGGCCGACTCGACGGCCCGCGCCCGCAGCAGGTCGAGCAACGCGCCGATGCGGGCGCTGCGCAGCGACAGCGTCACGCCCGGGTGCCGGGCGGCGAAGCGGGTGATCGCGACCGGGAGCAGACCGGCTCCCGCGGTCGGGAAGGTCGCGAGCCGGAGCGTCCCTGCTCGCAGGCCGGCGATGTCCGCCAGCCGGTCGTCGAGCGCGGCCAGCTGCGACTCGACCGCCCCGCCGGCCTCGACCACCGCCCGCCCGGCATCGGTCAGGCGGGCGCCCCGTGCGTGCCGCTCGAGCACGGCGAGCCCGATCTCGGACTCGAGGCGCCGGACCTGCTGGGAGATGGCGGACAGGGTGTAGCCCATCGACCTGGCGGCCGCCGTCATGCTGCCCGAGCGCGCCACCTCGGAGACGACGCGGATCTGATGGATGTCCGGGCTCATGCGACAAACCTTAAGGGCTGCTTAAGGGTGGCTCGAGAAACTATCGATTGCGTTGACCTCACCGACCATGCAAGATGCACGGAGCCAGCGTGCAGCGTGCATGCAACTCAAGGACGAGAGCGAGACCTGGTCGATGCGAGCAGCCGGTGTGATCATGCGGGGTGGGACCAGCAAGGCCGTGTTCTTCCACGAGAGGGACCTGCCCACCGACCCCGCCGGGCGGGACGCCTTCATCCTCGCCGCCTACGGCTCCCCCGACCGGTACGGCCGTCAGATCGACGGCCTGGGCGGCGCGACGTCGACGACGAGCAAGGTCGCCGTGATCTCCGACGGTCGCGAGCGCGGCGTCGACGTCCTCTACGACTTCGGTCAGGTGGCGATCGACCGTCCGCTCGTGGACAGGAGAGGCAACTGCGGGAACATCTCCTCCGCGGTCGGGCCGTTCGCCGTCGACGAGGGCCTGGTCACCCCGACGGACCCCGTGACGATCGTCCGGTTCCTCAACACCAACACGGACAAGGTGATCGTCGCCCACGTCCCTACGAGGGACGGCCGGTTCGACCCGGTCGGCGACTTCCACCTGCCCGGCGTCCCGGGGACCGGCGCACGCATCCAGCTCGACTACATCGAGCCGGGCGGCGCCGTCACGGGGGCCACGCTGCCCACGGGCAACGTCACGGACACCGTGGACCTGCCCGGCACCGGCACCGGCACCGCCCAGGTGTCCATCGTCGACGCCGCCAACCCGTTGGTGTTCGTGCGCTGGGAGGACCTCGGCCTGACCGGCCTCGAGCACCCCGACCAGATCGACGGCGACCCGGAGCTGCTCGCGCGCATCGAGTCCGTCCGCGCGCAGGCCGCCGTACTGTCCGGCATCACCGAGACGGTGGAGATCGCCACGAAGGAGGTGCCCTCGGTGCCGAAGATCGCGTTCGTCGGCGCACCGCGCGACTACGCGCTGAGCGACGGCACGACCCAGGCCGCCACGGGCACGACGATCCGCGCCGCCATGATGTCGATGGGCCGGCTGCACCGCAGCTACGCGCTCACCGGTGGCATCGCCACGGCGGTGGCCTCGGCGATCCCGGGCACCGTCGTGCACGAGGCGTCCGGCGGCGTGGCGGGCCCCTGCCTCATCGGCCACACTGCCGGCGTCCTCGAGCTCTCCGCCGAGGTCGTCCAGGCCGAGGACGGCTCCTGGCAGGTGCCGAGCGTGGCGGGCTACCGCACCGCACGTCGCCTCATGGAGGGCACCGTCCTCGTCCCCGACGAGCTCCTGCACGACTGATCGAGCCGTCCCCTGCTCCCCGACCATGACCGACGTCCCCCACGGGCACCGACGCCCGCGGACCACGAAGGAGACACCATGAAGTTCACCCACCGCCGTGCCGCCCTGGCCGGCTCCGCCGCCACCGTCGCTCTCCTGCTCGCCGCGTGCGGCAACCCGCAGGGCATCGGCGGCGAGGAGGGCGAGGAGGGCGCCTCCGAGCTGCCCGAGCGCGTCAACCTCGTCGTCCCCTACTCGGAGGGCGGCGGCACCGACACCTGGGCGCGGTTCCTCACGCCCTACCTCGAGGAGAACGTCGAGAGCGGCTCGTCGTTCGTCGTCGAGAACCGCCCCGGCGGAGAGTCGATCACCGGCTCCAACCAGTTCGTCCAGGACGGGAGCACGGACGGCTCCGAGCTCCTCGTCACCTCGGGCACCACCTACTTCCAGGCGCTGCTCGGGCGGCCGGAGGTCGAGTTCGACTTCTCCGTCATGGAGCCCCTCGTCCTCAACGGCACGGGCGGCGTCATCTACGTGTCCTCCTCGACCGGCATCGAGAGCGTGGAGGACCTCGCCGACTACTCCGAGACCCTCACCTACGGCGGAATCAGCGCCACCGGGCTCGACCTCTCCCTCCTGCAGGCGATGGACGTCCTCGAGGTCGACATCGAGGCGACCTTCGGCTTCGAGGGACGCGGTCCCGCGCGGCTCGCCCTCGAGCGCGGCGAGGTCAACCTCGACTACCAGACGACGTCGGCCTACCTCACGCAGGTCGCCCCGCTGGTCGAGAGCGGCGACGCCGTACCGCTGATGTCGTTCGGCGTCATCGAGGACGGAGAGATCGTCCGCGACCCGAACGTCCCCGACCTGCCCACCGTCGAGGAGGCGTTCGAGTCGATCCACGGTGAGGCCCCGTCCGGTCCGGCGTACGAGGCCTACCGCGCGTTCCTCATCCCCGGGTTCGTCTACCAGAAGGGCATCTGGGCGAACGAGGGCACCTCCGAGGAGATCGTCCAGAGCGTCCGCGACGCGGCGGGGGCCCTGACCGACGACGAGGAGTTCAACGAGGCGGCCGCCGACGTGCTGGGCGGCTACCCCCTCTACCCGGGCGAGGTCGCCGAGGACGACCTGCGCGAGGCCTTCAACATCGACCCCGAGGTCCAGCAGTACACGATCGACATGCTCGCCGAGCAGCACGACACGACGTTCTGATCATCGCGCGGGTGCCCGTCGGCCAGGTGATCCGGCCGGCACCCGCGCGTGACCTCACGCGAAAGGCGATCCGATGCTCGAAGCCGCATCAAGCGCACTGTCCTCCCTCCTCGATCCGGCGACCCTGGTCTTCCTCGGCGCCGGCATCGTCGCCGGTCTCGTCATCGGCATCATCCCCGGGCTCGGCGGCACCGGCGCGGTCGCGATCCTGCTGCCGTTCATCTTCGTCCTCGAGCCCAACCAGGCCCTCGCCCTGATGATCGGGGCGGTGGCGGTCGTCCATACCTCCGACACCATCGCCTCCGTCCTCATGGGCATACCCGGCTCCGCGTCGGCGACCGTCCTCATGCTCGACGGTCACGAGATGGCGAAGCAGGGCATGGCGGCCCGTGCGCTCGCCATCGCATTCCTGTCGTCGATGTTCGGCGGTCTGCTCGGCGCCCTCGGCCTCACGCTCTCGATCCCGATCGCCCGGCCGCTCGTGCTCTCCTTCGGGTCTCCCGAGCTCTTCATGCTCACGGTGCTCGGCATCTCGATCACGGCGCTGCTGTCCAAGGGCAACATGATGAAGGGGCTGCTGGCGGGTGCGTTCGGTGTGCTCCTCGGTCAGATCGGCGGCGCCCCCGCGGCCCCCGACTACCGCTTCACGTTCGACTCGCTGTTCCTCACCGAGGGGCTCGACCTCGTCGCGGTCGCCCTGGGCATCTTCGGCATCGCCGAGGTCATCTCCCGCGTGGCCAAGAAGACCTCCGTCGCCACCGGAATGGGGATCGGCCAGGGCTGGGGCACCGGCATCAAGGACGTGTTCTCGAACTTCGGCCACGTCCTGCGCGGCGCTCTCGTCGGCATCTGGGCGGGGGTGCTGCCCGGCCTCGGCGCCACGGCCGGCACATGGATGGCCTACGGCCAGGCCAAGGCCTCCATGAAGGGCAAGGACCGCAAGAAGTTCGGCAAGGGCGACCCCCGCGGCATCATCGCCCCCGAGAGCGCCAACAACTCGGTCGAGGCGGGAGACCTCATCCCCACCCTGCTCTTCGGCATCCCCGGTGGCGCACCGGCCGCGCTGCTCCTCGGCGCGCTGCTCATCTTCGGCATCGAGCCCGGCCCCCGGATCATCGAGGACAACCTCGACACCGTCTACGTCATCGTCTGGTCCTTCGCGATCGCGAGCGTCGTCGGCGCCGCGCTGTGCTTCTTCCTCGCCGCCCCGCTCGCCAAGCTCAGCTTCGTGCGGTTCCCGGTGATCGCGGGCGGCCTCATCGTCATCCTGTTCATGGCGGGCTACCAGGACTCCAAGGAGATCCAGCTCCTGCTCGTCATGCTCGCGCTCGGCATCATCGGCTGGCTGATGAAGATCGCGCACATCCCACGCGCGCCGTTCCTCATCGGCTTCGTCCTCGCGGTACCGCTCGAGCGCTACTACTACCTCACCGAGAACCTGTACACCCCCGCGGAGTGGCTCGTCCGGCCGGCGGTGATCGTCATGATCATCATCCTGCTCGTCCCGGTCGCCCTCGCGGTCTACCGTCGGGTCCGTGCCCGTCGCGACCCGGACGTCCCGGGCCTCATGCCGGACGACGACGACGACGCCGAGGGCGGCGAGAGCGCCGAGCCGCCCGCGATCTGGCGCGTGGTCATCGCCGCCGCGTTCCTGCTGGTGTTCGTCGGCGCGTTCGTCCTCGCCCAGGACTTCAGCCAGCGAGCCCGGCTCGTGCCGAGCCTCATCACTGCGCTCGGGGCGGTGCTCGCCGCGATCGTGCTCGTCATGGAGCTCCGCAACCGCAGGAAGATCGACGCCGACGTCGACCGCGCGGAGTGGCGCCAGGAGCTCAGGTGGGTCCTCTCGGCCTTCAGCTGGCTCATCAGCTTCATCGTGCTCGTCTACGTCCTCGGCATGCTGCTCGCCGCGGTCGTGTTCATCCCGGTCTTCCTCCGCGTCGTCGCCGAGATGAAGTGGTGGCACATCGCCGTCTACACGGCGGTCACCATCGCCGTGATGGTCGCGCTGCGCGAGTTCGCCGACATCGGGCTACCCATCGGCTATCTCACGCCGGTCGGAATCCCCGGCATCGTCTGACCCGGATCCGACGTCGCGCTCCCGGCGCCCCGCCTCGCGCGGGTGCGCCGGGGGCGCGACCTCGTTCGGCGCGACCTCGTTCGGCGCGACCTCGGGCGCCGGCGTCCGGACGGGCACCGACCCGGCCGGGACGCCGTCCGACGGCGGACGGTCGTCAGGAGCCGAGGACCGCGTTCAGCCGCAGCTCGCGCGCGCGCCGCATGTGCGCCTTCGCCGCGGACTCCGCCGCCGCCGCGTCCTGGGCGGCCACCGCGGTGATGATCCCCTCGTGCTCGGCGAGCACCTCCTCGACCCGACCCGGCGCCTCGAGCGTCGTCGCGTTGAGGCGACGCACGGCGTGCTCGACCTGCTGGAGGAAGCGCCCGAGGTAGGGGTTGGAGGAGGCGTCGCGCAGGACCCGGTGGAACTCGAGGTTGACCTTCCGCACCTCCGGCACGTCGCCGGCCTCGTGCGCGGTCCGGATCCGGTCGTTGATCTCCCGCAGCGTCGCGGCCAGCACGTCGTTCCCGCGCACGGCCGCGAGACGCGCGGCCAGCCCCTCGAGGTTCTCCCGCACGACGTACAGGGCGAGCAGGTCCTCGAGCGTCATCGGCGCGACGACGGTGCCCTGATGGGCCGTCTTGACCGTGAGGCCCTCGTCGGAGAGCCGGCGCAGCGCCTCGCGCACCGGGGTCCGGCTCACGCCCAGGGACTGGGCGAGCTCGTCCTCCCGCAACCACGTCGAGGGAGCGAGCACGCCGTCGAGGATCGCCTCCCGCATCGCATCGGTGACGGCCTCGGTCGTCCGCCCCCGCGCCGTGCCCGGCTTGAGGTACGCGCTCAGCCCGTCCGGGCCCTCGGAGGTCGTCATAGCGCCCCACGGTAGGCGAGCGGCGGGCACCCCGGCACCGTGCCACGGGCGGGTCCCGCCCCGAGACGCCCCCTCATCCCGCGATCCGCTCCACGACGGCAGCCGTCACCGCGCGGGTCCCGCCTGCCGGGGAGCCGGTCGGTCCGATGCGCACGGCCCCGTCGGCGAGGGCGGCCGTGACCGCGGCCCCGACGCGCCGGGCGGATCCGGGCCGGCCGACGTGGTCGAGCAGCATGACGACGCTGAGCAGCTGCGAGAGCGGGTTCGCCAGGTCCTGCCCCGCGATGCCGGGTGCGCTGCCGTGGATGGGCTCGAAGTACGCGGCGTCCGCGCCGATGTTCCCCGACCCGCACATGCCCAGCCCGCCGACGGTCCCCGCCCCCAGGTCCGAGAGGATGTCGCCGAGGAAGTTCTCCATGACGAGCACGTCGAAGCGCTCGGGGTGGGCGACGAGCGCGTGCGCGGCGGCGTCGGCGTAGAGGTGGTCGGCAGCGACGTCGGGGAACTCGGCGGCCACCTCGTCGAAGACGGCGCGGAACAGCGCGAAGCTGCGCAGCACGTTGCTCTTGTCGACGCAGGTCACCCGACGCACGCCGTCGCTCGGGGCGCCGGAACGCGAGCGGGCGAGCTCGAACGCGTGGCGCACCACGCGCTCGGTGCCGAACCGGGTGATGAGCATCTGGTCCGAGGCCGCGTGCGGCGTCGCCACCCCGTTGCCGCGCGAGAGGTACAGGCCCTCGGTGTTCTCGCGCACGATGACGTAGTCGATCTCGCCGGCGCCGTGCCGGGTGGGGCCGTCCACACCGGGGAGCAGCCGCACGGGCCGGACGTTGGCGTAGGTGTCGAGCCCGACCCGCAGGACGCCGCCGAGCAGCCCGCCCTCCGTGCCGTCCGGGCGCCGGACGTCGGGCAGCCCGACCGGTCCCTTGATGACGGCGTCGGCGGCACGCAGACGGTCGAGCGCGCCCTCCCGGACGGGCTCCCCGAGCTCGCGGTAGACGGCCGCTCCCCCGGGCTCGTCGTGGACGGCGACCGAGAAACCGTCGACCTGCGCGACCGCGTCGAGGACCGCCAGCGCGCTGTCCACCAGCTCCGGTCCGATGCCGTCACCGCGGATCACCGCGAGGTCGAGGGTCGTCGTCGCTCCGTCCATGAGGAAAGTATGCAACATGACCTTGCGCACGGAACACGTTGCATGCAAGATCGCTCCATGGCAGTCATCGTCAGCTACGTGCCCACGCCCGAGGGGCACGCCGCCCTGCAGCACGCCGTCCGCACGGCGCGTGACCGCGGGCAGAGCCTGCGGGTCGTCGACGGGTCGGGAGGGCGCTCGAGCGTCGGCGGCGAGAAGGGCGAGGTCCCCTACGACGACGTCACCACCCTGCTCACGGACGCAGGCGTCGAGTTCTCCGTGGCCGCCCCCGCCGCGCCTGGGGCCAACCTCGACGACACGACGGCCGCGGAGGTCCAGGACCCGGCCGAGGACATCATCATCGTCGGCATCAGGCACCGCAGCGCCGTCGGCAAGTTCCTGCTCGGCTCCAGCACGCAGCGGCTGCTGCTCTCCGCCGAGTGCCCCGTCGTGGTCGTCAAGGCCACCGCCACCGCCTGACCCGGACAGGAGCACCGAACCACATGGGAACGACCGACGACGCTCGATCCATCACCTCCGTCGACGTCGTCGTGGTGGGGGGCGGCAACGCCGCGCTCACCGCGGCGCTCTCGGCGCACGAGAACGGGGCCCGGGTCCTCGTGCTGGAGGCCGCGCCCCACGCCGAGCGCGGGGGCAACAGCCGGTTCTCCGGCGGGCTGTTCCGCTGCGCGCACGGCGGGATGGACGACCTCCTGCCGCTGCTCGTCGAGGAGTCCGCCGCCTGGGCCGACCGCGTGCGCGTCGACCCCTACACCCGTGCGGACTACGTCGCCGACCTCCAGCTCTCCACGCAGGGCCGCATCGACCCCGACCTCCAGGACGGGCTGGTCGACAAGGCGCTCGACACGATCCGCTGGATGGCCGGCAAGGGTGTGCGCTGGGAGCTCGCCGTGGGCAAGCTCATCGACCCGGAGAACATCGACCCGGACCAGGAGTACGTCCTGCCCCCGGGCGGCGCGTTGCGCGCCCACGACGAGGGGGTCGGCCTCATCGCCGACCTGTACGCCGCCGTCGAGCGCGAGGGGATCGAGGTCTGGTACGACTCCCCCGTCCTCGAGCTGATGATGGACGGCACGGCGGTCACCGGCGTCGTCGTCAAGGGGCCGGACGGCGAGCGACCGGTCGAGGGCGTCGTCGTGCTCGGCTCGGGTGGTTTCGAGGCCAACCCGCAGATGCGCCAGCGCTGGCTCGGCCCGGGCTGGGACCTCGCCAAGGTCCGCGGCACCCGGTTCAACCAGGGGCACGTCCTCGAGCACGCGCTCGAGCGCGGCGCGCAGGCGCACGGGCACTGGGGCGGCTGCCACGCCTCCCCCCTGGACTTCGACGCCCCCGCCGTGGGCGACCTGCGGTACACGGACAAGATGAGCCGGTACTCCTACCCCTACTCGATCATGGTCAACCGGGACGCCGAGCGGTTCGTCGACGAGGCGTCGGACCACGTGTGGATGACCTATGCCAAGACGGGCTCGAAGATCCGCGAGCAGCCCGGCGCCTGGGCCGCGCAGATCTTCGACGCGCAGACCGTCCACCTCCTCGAGACCCGCTACTCCACCGGCACACCGGTCGTCGCGGACACCCTCGCCGAGCTCGGCGAGAAGCTCGGCCTCGACGTCGAGGGATTCCTCGCCACCGTGGAGGCGTACAACGCGGCCTGCCCGGAGCAGGAGTTCGACCCCTTCCGGATGGACGGCCTGCGGTCGGCCCCGCACGGGCAGCCCGTGAAGTCGAACTGGTCGACCCGCATCGAGCAGGGCCCCTTCGTGGCCTACCAGGTCACCTGCGGGATCACCTTCACCTACGGCGGACTGAGGATCGACGCCGAGGGGCGGGTGCTCGACGTCGCCGGCCGCGTCATGCCGGGCCTGTACGCCACGGGAGAGATCACGGGCGGGTTCTTCTACCACAACTACCCGGCCGGCTCCGGGCTCCCCCGCGGCGCCGTATGGGGCCGCATCGGGGGCGCAGGCGCCGCCGCCGAGGCCCTCGCCCGCTCCGGCTCGCCCGCCGCGGCGGAGGTCGGCGCGTGAGGCCCCGCCTGCTCGTCCTCGACGACTGGGAGGGCCGGCTCGCCCGCTCCGAGGGGGTGCGCCGGATGCGCGAGCTCGCGGACGTCACCGTTCTCGACCGTCCCCTCGCCGAGGTCCCCGACGCCGATCTCGCCGACGTCGAGCACCTCATGGCGGTGCGCGAGAGGACGCGGTTCGACGCCGCCACGTTCGACCGCCTGCCGGCCCTCAGGGTCGTCCTCCAGTCGGGCGGGCACGCCTACCACCTCGACGCCGCCGCCGCGCGCGAGCGCGGGATCGTCGTCACGCACGGGAGGCGTGCGCACGGCCCCCGTGCGGCCGTGCCCGAGCTGACGTTCGCGCTGATGATCGGGGCGCTGCGGCACTTCCCGGTCGCGCTGCGCGAGATGGATGCCGGCGCCTGGCCCGCGCTCACGGGGCGCACGCTCGCCGGACGCCGGCTCGGGCTGCTGGGCACGGGGCGGCACGGGACGAACGTCGCGCGCATCGCCCAGGCCTTCGGCATGGACGTCGTCGCCTGGGCCCGTCCGGGCTCGGCCGGGGCCAACCCCGAGATCCCGCGGGTGCCGCTGCCTGAGCTGCTCGCCACCTGCGACGTCGTCAGCATCCACCTGCGGCTCTCGGACGAGGTCCACGGGCTTCTCGGCGCCGGCGAGCTGGCCTCGATGCGCGAGGGTTCCGTCCTCGTCAACACCTCGCGCGGCGCGATCGTCGACGAGCACGCGCTGGTCGAGGCGCTGCGCGCCGGGCCCCTCGCGGCCGCCGGGCTCGACGTGTTCGCGCACGAGCCCCTGGCTGCCGACTCACCGCTGCGCTCGCTGCCCAACGCGCTGCTCACCCCGCACGTCGGCTGGACGGTCGACGAGGTGCTCGACGAGTTCGCCACGATGGCCGCCGACCAGCTGGAGGCCTACCTGGGCGGCACCCTGTCCCCGGACGAGCTCAACCCCGGGGCTGCCGGCCTGTGACGCCGGGGGACGGTCGCGGACGGCTCGCGGCCGGCCTCGGGATCGCGCGGGTCCTGGCCGGGGCCTCGGTGGGCGCGCTCGTCCTGCACCTGCTGTCGGTGCCCGCGGGCATCCTGCTCGGCTCGGTGATCGGCGGCGCGCTCGCCAACCGGGCGGTCCCGGGCACCTCCGCCGTGAACATGCCGCGCGCCGTGCGGGTGGTCGGGTTCGTCCTCCTCGGTGCGCTGACCGGTGTCCGGCTCGAGCCGCACGCCCTCGGCATCCTCGCCCGCGTCGCACTTCCCGTGCTCGGCTCGGTGGCGATCCTCCTGCTCATCAACGTGGCGCTCGCGCTGGTCCTCGTACGCAGGTACAGGGTCGACGCGATGACCGCGGTGCTCGCCACGGCCCCCGGCGGGCTCAGCGAGATCGTGGGGGTGTCGATGGACTGGGGCGCGCGCACGTCGCTCGTGGTCGCCATACACACGGTGCGGGTCATGGTCATCGTGCTCGTCGCGCTCCCGCTCCTCGTCGCCTATCTCTCGACCCGATGAACTGGCTCGAGGTCCTCGCCATCATCGCCGGCGCCATCGCGGTCGCCGCCGTGTTCCGGCTCCTGCGCGTGCCCATGTGGCCGATCACCGGGGGCGTCGTCGGCGCCGCGGCCGTCCATCTCGTCATCGGCGGCACGACGACGATGCCCCCGTTCCTCTCGCCCACCGCGCAGATCCTCGTCGGCGCCGCGATCGGCGCCACGATCGGGCCCGACATCTTCCGGGAGTTCGCGCGCTTCCTCACGCCCGGCGTCATCGCCGTGGTGCTCGTCGTCGTCGTCGGGGTAGGACTCGGATTCGCGCTGTACGGGTTCGGCCTCCTCCCGCCGGCCGAGGCCGTGCTCGGCATGGTGCCCGGCGGCGTCGGAGAGATGGTCGCCGCGGCGATCTCGCTCGAGGTCGACAGCGCGGTGGTCGCCGGGATGCACCTCGTCCGCCTGCTCGTCGTCATGTGGACCCTGCCGCTGCTCGTGCGCTTCGCCCGGCACCTCGGCGGCCCGGGCGGCACGCACCCTCCCGCGGCCACCCCGGACCCCGGCCCGGTCCCCGACTAGCCTGGCCGACATGCCCGCACGCCCCCTGACCGAGATCATGGACGCCGGCTGGGCGGCCGCGATGGAGCCGGTCGCCCCGCAGATCGCCGAGATCGGCGAGCGCCTGCGCGGCGAGCTCGACCAGGGGCGCACCTACCTCCCGGCGGCCGATCACGTGCTGCGCGCGTTCACCTACCCGCTGGCGGACGTTCGGGTGCTGATCGTCGGGCAGGACCCCTACCCCACACCCGGGCACCCGATCGGCCTCAGCTTCTCGGTCGCGCCTGACGTCCGCCCGCTGCCGCCGTCGCTGCGGAACATGTTCACCGAGCTCGCAGACGACCTCGGAGCTCCCCCGCCCTCGAACGGTGACCTCACGCCATGGGCCGAGCGCGGCGTCATGCTCCTCAACCGCGTGCTCACCGTGCGGCCCGGCGCCGCAGCCTCGCACCGCCGGTGGGGCTGGGAGGCCGTCACCGAGCACGCGATCAAGGTCCTCGTCGAGCGCGACGCACCCCTGGTGGCGATCCTGTGGGGCAAGGACGCCGGCACGCTGCGCCCGATGCTCGGCGACACCCCGGTCGTCGCGTCGCCGCACCCGTCGCCGCTGTCCGCCTACCGGGGCTTCTTCGGCTCCCGGCCCTACTCGCGGACCAACGAGCTGCTCCTCGCGGCCGGCGCGGAGCCCGTCGACTGGCGCCTGCCGTAGCGGGTGCCACGGAAAATGCACGGGACAGTCCGGTCGGACGCGCCTAGGCTGGCCCCCGTGATCCAGCAGCTGCTGTTCCTCTGAGGACTCCCGCTCCCGACCCGCCCGCCTGACGGCCCGCGGGTCGGTCGACCGGACCCTGCACACCGGCGGGCCGCCGCACGCACGGCGCCCGCGGACCGACGGATGCCGCGCCGCGCGCGCCCGTCAGGAGGAACGCATGACGATCACCCCACCCACCGTGCCCGCGCGCACCCTCGCCCAGCTCTCCGCCACCGACCTCCACCTCACCAGGGGCGGCATCCCGGTGCTCACCGGCGTCGACCTCACCGTCTCCCCGCGTTCGCGGTGGGGCGTCGTCGGCGAGAACGGCCGCGGCAAGTCGACCCTGCTCCACGTCCTCGTCGGCGATCTCACGCCCGACTCCGGGACGGTGAACCGCACCGGGACGATCGGGGTCGCGGAGCAGCAGATGCCCGCCGGCGACGGCCGCACCGTCGGCGACCTCGTCGACGCCGAGCTGGCCGACTCGCGCCGGGCGCTCGCCCGGCTCGACGAGGCTGCGAGGGGGCTCGCGGACGGCACCGACGGCGCGGACGCCCGGTACGCGGCGGCCCTCGAGGCAGCCACCCTGCTGGACGCCTGGGACGCCGACCGCCGCGTCGACGTCGCCCTCGAGCGGCTCGACGCCGTCACCGACCGGACCCGCCTGCTCGCCACGCTCTCCGTGGGACAGCGCTACCGGGTGCGGCTCGCGGCGCTCCTCGGCGCGGACCACGACTTCCTGCTGCTCGACGAACCCACGAACCACCTCGACGCCACGGGCCTGGACTTCCTCACCACGTCGCTGCGCGAGCACGGCGGCGGAGTCGTGCTCGTCAGTCACGACCGGGCGCTGCTCACGGACGTGGCGACCTCGATCATCGATCTCGACCCGAGCCCCGACGGCCGCCCGACGGTCTACGGCGACGGGTTCGCCGGCTACCAGACCGGCCGACGGGCCCAGTACGAACGCTGGGTGGCCGAGCACGAGGCCGAGCAGGTCGAGCGCGCCCGCCTCACGCATGACCTCGCCTCCGCGCAGGACCGGCTGGTCACCGGCTGGCGGCCGGACAAGGGCACCGGCAAGCACCAGCGCCAGTCCCGCGCGCCGGGACTCGTGAAGTCCGTCCACCGGCGCCGGGAGGCGCTCGAGGCCCAGTCGGTTGCGACGCCCCACCCACCGCTGCGCCTGCAGATGCCGGAGCTGCGGACCCGCACGGGCGTGACGATGCTGGCGGCCGAGGAGGTCACCGTGGCCGGTCGGCTGGACCGGCCGACCACGGTGGACGTCCCCGCCGGCGAGCGGCTGCTCGTCACCGGTCCCAACGGGGCGGGCAAGTCGACTCTGCTCGCGCTCCTCGCCGGGCGGCTCGAGCCGACGTCCGGGACCGCTCGCGTCGCCCGGACGGCCCGGGTCGAGCTGCTCGGCCAGGAGTCGCCGTCCCCGGGCCGGCTCACCGCCCACCAGGTGTACGAGCGGCACGTGGGCCGGCTCGTGTCCGAGGGCGTGCTGCCCCAGGGCCGGGTCGTCGGACTGTCCGGTCTGGGCCTGCTGCGGCCGGACGAGCAGCGCCGGCCGGTGCGGGAGCTGTCGATGGGCAAGCAGCGCCGGCTCGACCTGGCCCTCGCCCTGGCCTCGAGGCCGCACGTCCTCCTGCTCGACGAGCCGACGAACCACCTGTCGATCGCGCTCGTGGAGGAGCTGACCGAGGCGCTCGAGGCGACCCAGGCTGCCGTGGTGATCGCCAGCCACGACCGGCAGATGCTCCGCGACGTCGCGCACTGGCCGCGGCTCGAGCTCTCGCCCGTGACGCCCCTGGGCGCGGAGCCGACTGCGGGACTCGAACCCGCGACCGTCCGCTTACAAGGCGGGTGCTCTACCAGCTGAGCTAAGTCGGCGCGGGCCCGGCCGGAGCCGGGCCTGCGCCGAGGGTACGCGAGGTGTCAGGGGGCGACGGACTGGCTCTCGTCACTCGGCGCCTCGGCCGGGGCGTCGCTCGACGTCTCGGCGGCGGGCTGCTCGTTGCCGGTCACCTCGAGGTAGAGACCGCCCGGGGTGTACCGGCCCTCGGTGAACTCGTCGCCGTCGATGAGGATGGTCGGCGTGCCCTCCACGCCGTCGGCGACGGCCTGCGCGGTCACGGCCTCGACGTACTCCGTGTACTCGTCGTCGGTGATGCTCGAGGCGACCTCGGACGGCACGCCGGCACCCTCCAGGGCGGCGATGATCTCCTCGTCGCTGGGCTCCTGCCCAGTGGACTGGATGACCTCCAGGTTGCCGACCCACAGGTCGAACAGCGCGTCGTTGGCCTCGAAGATCAGCTCGGGAGCGCCGTCGGCGACGACGTACATGGCCTCGACCCCGCGGCCCGAGTAGCCGGAGTAGTCGCCCGACCGGTCGAGCAGGCCGACGGGACGCAGCGCGGCCTGGGCCTCGCCCTCGGAGACCAGCATCTGCAGGCCCTCACCGTTGGCCTCCTCGAAGTTCGCGCAGTAGCTGCACGTGTGGTCGGCGTAGACGTCGATGACCGGCGCCCCGTCGGTCGTGCTGCCGGCGCTGCCGTCCTGACCCACCATGATCGCGCCGTCGGCCTCGACGTTCTCCGGCACCGGCCCCTCGTACTCGTCCAGCGGGGAGCGCGTCCCCTGCCAGACGATGTAGCCGATGACGCCGACGACGAGCGCGGCTCCCGCGACGACGGCGACGATCGTGAGGATCCGGTTGCGGCGGGCCCGGCGCGCCTGCTCCGCCTTGACCTTGCGGGCTCGCTCGCGGGCGGCCTCGCGCCGCTCGTTCGCGGTGGGTCGGTCGTTCTTGGCCATGGGTCCAGTCCTCCGTCGTACCGTCACCTCCCGCGACCGGCCGGAGGCGAGCCCACACTACGACGGGCCGGCACCGCGGCGGGGCGGCGTCTGTCTCGCGACCGGACGAACGTGGCCGGTCTCTCAGCTCCTTCGCGCGTCTCACGGACGGGATGCGTCGGCTCCCAGCGCCGTCGGGCGTCGGTCCGCCGCGCCGGACGGGGCGGGCCGCGGTCCGCCGTGGACCACGGCGCCCGCGTGCTGCAGGTCAGCCCGCCGTGAGGGAGCCGAGGTCCGGCAGCGGCCACCACGTCGGCTCGGGCGCGGCACCGAGGGCGACGGTCCCGCCCGCGACGGCGGCGAGCGCCAGGAACGCCGCGAGCAGCACGATCCGTCCGAGCCGTCCCGGGGCCAGGGCGCCGACGACGGACCGGAACCCCTCGCGCGCGTTGCTCCCGGTGGGCGCGAGCCACACGCCGCACACCGCGAGGATCCCGGCGAGCAGCAGGACCGGCGGTGACGCCGGCTCGCCGCTGAGCAGCTCGGCCCCCAGGACGACGGACGCCGCCAGCACGAGCCCGATGATCATGCCGACGGCGCTGGTGAGCGCGCCGACGACCAGGTACCAGGGCATCGCGGCGAGCATCCGACCGGTGTCGCCCGCGCGGACGCCCCGCCTGAGGCGCGCGTTGCGCCGGGCGCGGTCCGCCTGCCCCCAGGCCGCCAGCAGGACGGTGGAGATCACGAGCAGGACGAGGAACCAGCCCGGTGCGTGCGGGGCGATCGTGGCCATGGCGAGCCCGGCCGCGGCCGCGACGCCCGTCCGTCTCGCCGGCGGGCGGGCCCAGGCGGGCGGTCGCCCGTCCTCGCCGAGGAAGGATCGCGCACCCGCTCCGTCGGGCGGCTCGGTGCCGGCGTTGCCGTAGGCGGCCAGGCCGCCGGGGTTGCGCCCGTAGGGGCCCGTCTCCGGGTCCGGACGATCGAGCCCGAGGGGGCCGATCGGACGGCCCTGGCCCCCGCTCGGACCCGATCCGTACCGCTGCGCGCCGCGCTGCCCGCCGCCGTCGGCCCAGGGCTCCGCGTCCTGCCGCTCGGCGGACCCGGGCGGGTAGCTGCGCGGGGCCTGGCCGCCGGGGGGTGCGCCGGCCGGCGCTCCGCCGTGGGAGTCGTAGCCGTGGGCGTCGTAGCCGCCGGCGGCCCCGTGCCCCGCGACCTCGGCCCACGCGGGGTCGGCCACGCGGGTCCGCCCGTCGGCGCCGCCGCCCGGCGGGTAGGTGGGCGCGCCGTGGTCCGACGACCGGTGGTCCGACGGTCCGTGGCCCGACGCGACGTGGCCGGCCGCTCGGTACCCGGCCGGACCCTGCACCTCGGCCCCGTGCCCGGCGCCGCCGTGCGCGCCGCGCGAATCGTGCGGAGCGTGCGGCGCGCCCGGGGCGCCGCCGGGCAGCACGCCGGTCGCCGCGTGGTCGGCGGGAAGCACGCCGTGCACCGCCGACGACGGCTCCCTGGCCTGCCGCTCGGCGATCCGCTCCTCGAGACCGTCGCGCCCGATCTCCCCGTCGATGACGTCGAGCACGGCGGACGGGTCGAGCCGGTGCGCCGGGTCGGGGCTCAGCGCGGCCGCGAGGGCGCGGGCCAGCAGGGGCTCGACGCCCTCGAGGTCGACCCGGCCGGTCGCCACCCGTCCGAGGACGGCGGCGGTCGGTCCCCGGCCGAACGGCGGGCGGGCGGTCGAGGCGTGGACGAGCACGGCCGCCCATGCCCACCAGTCGCACGCGGGCGACGGCTCCGCGCCGGCCAGGACCTCGGGGTCGAGATAGCCCGGCGTGCCGGTGACGAGGCCGGTCTGGGTGAGCCGTTCGTCGTCGACGACCTGGGCGATGCCGAAGTCGATGAGCACCGGCCCGTCCGGCGAGAGCATGACGTTGCCGGGCTTGAGGTCCCGGTGGACGATGTCGGCGGCGTGGATGGCCCGCAGGGCGTCCGCGAGCCCGTGCGCGAGCATGACGATCTCCTCGGCGGAGAACGCGCCGTGCTCCGCGACGTCGGCCTCGAGGGTGGGCCCGTCCACGAGCTCGGTGACGACGAACGCCTCGGAGTCCTCGACCTCCGCATCGATGACGCGGGCGACGCCGGGCGCCCTGACGCGGTGGAGGAGCTGGACCTCCCGGGCGAGCCGGGCCCGCGAAGCCGCCTCCCTGGCCACGTGCGGGTGGAGCAGCTTGAGGGCCACGCGGTGCCCGTCGCCGTCGACGGCCTCGTGGACCTCGCCCATGCCGCCGGAGCCGATCCTGCGCAGCAGCCGGTAGCCGCCGAGCTCACGCTGGGGCTCCGCCGGCGCGGTGGCGCGGGCAGCGGTCACCTCGTGACCGTCCCTCCCGCCGGCCGCCCGCCCGGGGTCCGTCGCACTGTCCACGGCCCGAGGCTATCCGGGTGGCCCGCCCGGCGCCCGGGGCGCTCCGACGCAGATGCACCAGGTCACGGGGAGGCCTACGGTGGACACGGGCGCCCGGTCGGCGCCGGAGGAGGACGGACCGATGACGAGCAGCACCCACGGCGAGCAGGACGCGGACGGCGCGGGCCGGGACCGGGCGCACGACGGCGCGGACGCGGCGGACCACGCGCACGACGACGCCGCAGGACCGTCCGGCGAGGGCTACGACCTCGTCGTCGTCGCCAACCGGCTCGCCGTGGACGCCGTGGAGGGGGAGGACGGCGAGCGCGAGTGGCGCCGCTCCCCCGGCGGCCTGGTGACCGCGCTGGCCCCGATCATGCAGTCGGTCGACGGCGCCTGGATCGGCTGGACCGGGGACACCGCCGAGGAGGCGGACACCCCGGAGCCGTTCGACGCCGTCGGCATGCACCTGGTGCCGGTCCCGCTGCGCGCCCAGGAGGTCGAGCGCTACTACGAGGGCATGTCCAACGGGACCCTGTGGCCGCTGTACCACGACGTCATCGTCCAGCCCGAGTTCCACCGGGAGTGGTGGGAGGCCTACCGGCGGGTCAACCAGCGGTTCGCCGACGCGGCGGTCGCCACGGTCGCCGAGGGCGGCACCGTGTGGGTGCACGACTACCAGCTGCAGCTCGTGCCCGCGCTCATCCGCACGCGCCGGCCCGACGTGCGGATCGGCTTCTTCAACCACATCCCGTTCCCGCCGGTGGAGATCTTCACCCAGCTGCCGTGGCGCCAGCAGGTCGTCGACGGCCTCCTCGGCGCCGACGTCATCGGCTTCCAGCGCGAGTCCGACGCCGGCAACTTCCTGGCGGCCGTCCGCCGTCTCACCGACCACCCCACCCGCCGCGACCAGGTGCGCGTCCGGGCCAGCAGCCTCCTGCCCGAGGAGCGGTCCGTGCGCGCCCGCGCGTTCCCCATCTCCATCGACTCCCAGGGTTTCGCGGCGACCGCGTCGCGGCCCGAGGTGCGCAAGCGCGCGCAGGAGATCCGCAAGGAGCTCGGGAGCCCGCGGACCATGCTCCTCGGCGTCGACCGACTCGACTACACCAAGGGGATCCTCCACCGGATCAAGGCCTACGGGGAGCTCGTCCGCGACGGCCTGCTCGACGCCGACGAGACCGTGCTCGTCCAGGTCGCCTCGCCCTCGCGCGAGCGGGTCGAGCAGTACAAGGTGCTGCGCGACGACGTCGAGGTCGCGGTCGCCCGGATCAACGGCGACCACGGCGACATCGGGTCCGCCCCGATCAGCTACCTCCACCAGTCGTTCCCGCCCGAGGAGATGGCCGCGCTCTTCCTCGCCGCCGACGTCGCCCTGGTGACCTCCCTGCGCGACGGCATGAACCTCGTGGCCAAGGAGTACATCGCCGCCCGGGAGGACCTGGGCGGTGCGCTCGTGCTGTCGGAGTTCACCGGGGCGGCCGACGAGCTCCCGCAGGCGTTCCTCGTCAACCCCCACCACATCGACGGGCTCAAGGCGGCGATCGTCCAGGCCACGCACGTCAACGCCCGGGAGGGCCGACGCCGGATGCGGTCGATGCGCCGACGGGTGATGAGCCACGACGTTCAGCGCTGGGCCGACGACTTCCTCGGCTACCTCGCCCAGGCCACCCCGCGGGGCCGGGCCCCCGCGGCGGAGGAGGAGACGACCCAGGACACGACGACGGACAACGGCGCCGGCGAGCCGGGGACCGGCACCGGGACCGGCACCACCACCGAGGAGAAGCAATGAACGACCACCAGCCCGACCCCTCGGCGGACCGCGGCGTCCCCGGACCGGGGATCGACGCCCCGATGTTCACCGCGCGCCTGGAGCACGAGCTCGACGAGGCGGTGGCAGCGTTCGCCCGCCGGGGGCACCTGCTCGTCGCGCTCGACTTCGACGGCGTCCTCGCCCCGCTGGTGGACGACCCCACGACCTCCCGCATGACCGACGCCGCGGTGTGGGCCGTCGACCGCCTGGCCGCGCTGCCGGACGTGACGGTCGCGGTCGTCTCGGGCCGGGACGCGGGCACCCTCGCCTCGCTCGCCGACCTCCCGGACGGGACCCTCGTCGTCGCCTCCCACGGTGCCGAGCGGGGTCGCATCGACGCGGGCTCCGAGACCGGCCTGACGAGCGAGCCGATCGACCTCGACGACGAGCTCGCCGCGCTGCGTGCCGAGGTGCTGCGGGGGACCGAGGAGGTCGTCGCCGCGCACCCGGGCACCCACCTGGAGGCCAAGCCGGCGTCGATCACCCTCCACACGCGCGGCATGAGCGAGGACGCCGCGCGCGCCGCGACCACCGAGCTCCTCACCGGCCCGGCAGGCCTGCCCGGCGTACGCGTGATCTCCGGGCACGACGTCCTGGAGATGGCGGTACTCACCGTGACCAAGGGCGACGGCGTGCTCGACCTGCGCGCCGAGACCGGGGCGGACGCCGTGCTCTACGCCGGCGACGACCGCACCGACGAGGACGCGTTCGCCGTGCTGCGGGAGCACGACCTCTCGGTCAAGGTCGGCGACGGCGAGACGGCCGCCCGCTTCCGCGTGGGTGACCCCGACGAGTTCGCGGTCGTCCTCGACCGGCTCGCGCAGCTGCGCGCCTGAGCGAGGGGTCCGGCCCCGCGAGGGTTCCGGCCCCGCGGGGGCGGACGCGGCGTGCCATGATGCTCCTGCGGCGGTCCCGTGTGGCTTCCGCGCGTGTCGGTGTAGACACACCACCGCTCTTCACGACGGATCGTCCGGCACGTACCTGCCGGTGAAGGGAATCAACCACCATGGCTTCAGTGACCTTCGACAAGGCCACGCGCGTGTACCCCGGCTCGGACCGGCCGGCCGTCGACGCGCTCGACCTCGAGGTCGCCGACGGCGAGTTCCTCGTCCTCGTCGGCCCCTCCGGCTGCGGCAAGTCCACCTCCCTGCGGATGCTCGCGGGCCTCGAGGACGTCAACGCCGGCCGCATCCTCATCGGTGACCGCGACGTCACCGACGTCCAGCCCAAGGACCGGGACATCGCGATGGTGTTCCAGAACTACGCGCTCTATCCGCACATGAGCGTCGCCGACAACATGGGCTTCGCCCTGAAGATCGCCGGGACGCCGAAGTCCGAGATCGAGTCCCGCGTGGCCGAGGCCGCGAAGATCCTCGACCTCTCGGACTACCTCCAGCGCAAGCCGAAGGCCCTCTCGGGCGGGCAGCGGCAGCGCGTGGCGATGGGCCGGGCGATCGTCCGCCAGCCGCGCGTGTTCCTCATGGACGAGCCGCTGTCGAACCTCGACGCCAAGCTCCGCGTCCAGACCCGCACGCAGATCGCGTCCCTGCAGCGGAGGCTCGGGGTCACCACCGTGTACGTCACGCACGACCAGACCGAGGCGCTGACGATGGGCGACCGGATCGCGGTCCTCAACTTCGGCCTCCTCCAGCAGGTCGGCACGCCGCGCGAGATGTACGACCGGCCCGAGAACGTGTTCGTGGCCGGCTTCATCGGCTCGCCCGCGATGAACCTCGGTGAGTTCACGCTCGACGGCGAGCACGCCACGCTCGGCGCGGCCCGCATCCCGCTGAGCCCGGCGAGCCTCGCGGCCCTGCGCGAGGAGGGCGCCACGACGGTGACGATCGGCTTCCGCCCGGAGTCCACCGAGCGCGTCTCCGCCGAGACCCCCGGTGCGCTGGCCGTCGAGGTCAACCTGGTCGAGGAGCTCGGCTCCGACGCCTACGTCTACGGCTCCCTCGTGGGGCGCGAGGCCGCCGCGAACGTCGGCTCGGGCGAGGACCCGGACCAGGTCGTCATCCGGATCGACCCGCGCGACGTGCCGGACAAGGGGTCCGTCATCCACGTCGCGATCCGGCCCGACGAGCAGCACGACTTCTCGCCCTCGACCGGCCGACGCCTGCCCCGCTGAACGCCGACCGGCGGCGGCGCGGGTCTCCCGCTCCGCCGCCGGCCCGTTCCCGACCAGCACGACGAGGAGTCCGCGAGTGCCCCAGGAACGGCAGATCACCGCGGCCGTCGTCGACGCCGGCCTGCTCGCCCTGCCCTGGGACGTCCCGCTGGAGGACTGGCCCGACGACGTCCTCGCGGCCCTCCCCCGCGGCCTGTCCCGCCATGTCGTCCGGTTCGTGCGCACGTCCAGCGGGCTGGTGGCCGTCAAGGAGATCGGCGAGTCGGTGGCCTACCGCGAGTACGAGGTGCTGCGCGCCCTGGGTCGTCTCGAGGCGCCGGCCGTCGCGCCGCTGGCCGTGGTCACCGGACGGACGGGCGCCGACGGCGAACCGCTGAACTCCGCCCTCGTCACCCGGCACCTCGAGTACGCCCTGCCCTACCGCGCGCTGTTCAGCCAGCACATGCGACCCGAGACGGTCGGCCGGCTCATCGACGCGCTGGCGGTCCTGCTCGTCCGCCTGCACCTGCTCGGGTTCTTCTGGGGCGACGTCTCGCTGTCGAACACGCTCTTCCGCCGGGACGCCGGCGCGTTCGCGGCCTACCTCGTCGACGCCGAGACGGGCGAGCTGCACCCGCCGCTGTCCGACGCGAAGCGCTCCTACGACCTCGACCTGGCGCGGACGAACATCATCGGCGAGCTCATGGACCTCCAGGCCGGCGAGATCGCGCCGGAGGACATCGACACCATCGCCGTCGGGGACCGGATCGTCTCCCGCTACGAGTCGCTGTGGGCCGAGCTCACGCGGAGGGAGAGCTTCGCGGCCGGCGAGCTGTGGCGGGTCGAGGCCCGGATGAACCGGCTCAACGAGCTGGGCTACGACGTCGACGAGATCGACATCACGACCGACGTCACGGGCACCAACGTCTCGATCCAGCCGAAGGTCGTCGACGCGGGCCACTTCCACCGCCAGGTCATGCGGCTGACCGGCCTCGACGTCCAGGAGGGGCAGGGCCGGCGGATGCTCAACGACCTCGAGCAGTTCCGGGCCACCCGGGGCGGGGCGGGCCAGGACCTCGTCGTCGTCGCCCACCACTGGCTCGCCGAGGTGTTCGAACCGACGGTGCGGGCCGTCCCGCGCGAGCTGCGCCGCAAGCTCGAGCCCGCGGAGATCTTCCACGAGATCCTCGAGCACCGCTGGTACATGTCCCAGGCCCAGGGGCGGGACGTGCCCACCGCGGAGGCCGTGCAGTCCTATATCGAGACCGAGCTGCGGCACCGGATGGACGAACGCCGTGTCATCGACGCGGTCGGGCCCGACGACGAGTAGCCGACCGGGCGGCGCGGGGTACGTCGAGAGGGCGCGACCACGCACCTGTGGTGCCGGTATCCGTGCACCTTCGCGCCCCCTCGACGATGATCCGCGCCCCGGGGACGTCGCCGGTTCAGTCCGTCCGGTCGCCGCGGGGCCGCGGCGGGAGGACGAGGCGCCCGGCAGCGTCGGTGTGCCGGCGGGCGTAGGCCTGCGTGACCAGCTCGCCGACGGCGTCCACGACCAGCAGGACGCTGCCGATCCTGCCGAGTGCGGAGCCCCGGCGTGCGAGGAGGATCGCGGCGCCGACCTCCGCGGCCACGACGGTGCGGGCGATCCACGGGCGGTCGACGGCGACGCTGCGGTAGAAGCCCCACAGGTCGCGCACCGGCAGCGGGATCTGAGGGTCCCGCTCGTCGACGACGAGGCCGTCCCCCGCGAGGACCGCCTCCGCGGCGCGGTCGAGGTACTCGTCGACGCGTGACATCACGCCCCCTGCCCGGCCGGCGCCGGCCCGGCCTCGGCGCGACGACGGGAGATCTCGTAGAGCGCGACGCCGGTGGCGACCGCGGCGTTGAGCGACTCCACGTCCTCGGCGATGGGGATCGAGGCGACGACGTCGCACGTCTCCCGCACGAGCCTGGAGAGTCCCTTGCCCTCGGAACCGGTGACGAGCACGAGCGGCTCGGTGGCGAGCTCGAGGTCCCGGACCGAGGTGGTCCCCTCGCCGTCGAGCCCGACGACGAAGCAGCCGGCCTTCTTCGCCTCGGTGAGCGCCCGGGTCAGGTTGGTCTCGCGGGCCACCGGCACGCGGGCCGCGGCTCCGGCCGAGACCTTCCAGACGGTCGAGGTCACGCCGGCGGAGCGTCGTTCGGGCAGGAGCACGCCGTCGGCGCCGAACGCCGCCGCGGAGCGCAGCACGGCCCCGAGGTTGTGCGGGTCGGTGACGGAGTCGAGCGCCACGACGAGGGGGGCGTGCCCGCGGCGCTCGGCCCGGTCGAGCAGGTCCGCCAGGTCGGCGTAGGCGTACGGGGCGACGGCGATGGCCACCCCCTGGTGCACGCCTCCGTCGGTGAGGAGGTCGAGCTCGACGCGGCTGGACTCCACCAGCGGGGCGCCGAGCGCGGTCGCGGTACGCACGAGCTCGGCGAGGCGCTCGTCCGAGGCGGCGGCCCCGGAGATGAGGACGTGGGACATGGTGACGCCGGCCCGCACCGCCTCGGCCACCGGGTTGCGCCCGACGACGAGCTCGGCGTCCGCGGGGATGCCGATGCGCGTGCGGAGCCGGGCCGCGCGGTCGGCCGCGAGGGCGGCCTGGGCCTTGGGGTCGTTCGAGGCGCGCCGCCGGCTCGCCTCCGCCCGCTTGGCCGCCGGGTGGTACTCGCGGTCCTCGGCCTTCGGGGTCGGGCCCCGGCCCTCGAGCCCGCGGCGGCGCTGCCCGCCGGAGCCCTTCGTGGGTGCCTTCTTCGAGCCTGCCTTGCGTACGGCGCCGCGGCGCTGGGAGTTCCCCGCCATCAGGCACCTCCTGCCAGATGCCAGCGGGCGCCGCCCGCGCCGTCCTCGACCGAGATCCCGGCCGAGGTGAGCCTGTCGCGCACGGCGTCCGCCCGCGCCCAGTCCTTGTCCGCCCGCGCCTGCGCACGGTCCTCGAGCGCACCCTCGACGAGGGCCGCCAGCGCGTCGTGCGCGGCGCCCCCGCCCGCGGCGCCGCCGGCCCCGGTCGTCCCCGCCCGCCAGGGCTCGGCGAGCGGGTCGAGCCCCAGCACGTCGAGCATCGCGCGCACCCGCACCTGGCCGGTGTGCGCGTCGGCCGACCGGCCTTCGGCGAGCGCCGTGTTGGCGGCCCGCAGCTCGGCGTGCACGACCGCCATCGCCGCCGAGACCCCGAGGTCGTCGTCCATCGCGGCGGTGAACGCCGCCGGGAGCGCGTCGGGCGCGGCGAGCTCGTCGTCCGTGGCCTCGCCGGTCGCGTCGGCGGACCGCAGGACGAAGGAGGTGATCCTCTCCCACTGGGTGGCGGCCTCGGCGAGCGAGACGTCGGA
This sequence comes from Georgenia sp. Z1491, assembly GCF_049856175.1. Lineage (GTDB taxonomy): Bacteria > Actinomycetota > Actinomycetes > Actinomycetales > Actinomycetaceae > JB111. The sequence continues at coordinate 152,453 of NZ_JBNDNA010000003.1, read as the reverse complement.
GAACTCGACCGCGCCGCGGTAGTGGACCGAGGCCAGCGCGAGCCGCACCACCGGGGCGGCTGCCCGTCCGAGCACGGCGTCGACGGTCAGCGCGTTGCCGAGGGACTTGCCCATCTTCTCGCCCGCGACGACGACCCAGGCGTTGTGCATCCAGATGCGCGCGAACCCGTAGCCCGCGGCGCGGGACTGGGCCTGCTCGTTCTCGTGGTGCGGGAAGCGCAGGTCGATCCCGCCGCCGTGGATGTCGAAGTCCTCACCGAGGTAGCGGTGCGCCATCGCCGAGCACTCGAGGTGCCACCCGGGCCGCCCGCGCCCGTAGGGGGTGTCCCAGGCGGCGGAGGCGGGCTCGCCGGGCCGGGGGGCCTTCCACAGGGCGAAGTCGAGCGGGTCGCGCTTGTCCGGGGCCAGGTCCGTCTCGTCGACGGCGGAGCTCCCGGCGCGCTGGTTCGTCAGCGCCCCGTAGTCCTCGAAGGAGCGCACGGAGAAGTAGACGTTGCCCGGGTCGCCGGCGTAGGCGTGCCCGCGCTCCTCGAGGCGCCGCATGAGGGCGACCATCTCGGTGACGTGCCCGGTGGCGCGCGGCTCGTAGGTCGGCGGCAGGACACCGAGGGCGGCGTACGCGGCGGTGAACTCGCGCTCGTAGCGGTAGGCCCACGCCCACCACGGGGCGCCCGCCTCGGCCGACCTCGTGAGGATCTTGTCGTCGATGTCGGTGACGTTGCGGACGAGCGTGACGTCGAGCCCCGACCGGCGCAGCCAGCGCACGAGCACGTCGAACGCGATTCCGGAGCGCAGGTGCCCGACGTGGGGTGCGCCCTGCACGGTGGCGCCGCACAGGTAGATGCCGACCTTGCCCGGGGTCACCGGGTCGAGGGGGATCTCCCGACGGGAGGCGCTGTCGTGCAGGTGGAGGGTCACCGGGACAGCGTAACGACGACACCCGCGAACCGGCCGACGTCACCTCGCCGACACCACGGGCGGCTAGGTTGCGCGAGTGACCATCCCGGAGCCCCCCGAGCGCCACCGCCCCACGGAGCGCGCCCCCTCGACCGCCGACCAGCCCGGCGGTGCCACCGCGCCCGGCGGCTCTCCCGCACCGGGTACCGAACCGGGCCCCGGCTCCACCGCACCCGGCACCGACCCCACCTCGGGCACCGACCCCACCTCGGGCACCGACCCCGCGGCGGCGTGGCTGCGCACGGAGGCCCGCAGGCTCACCCGCCCGTCGAAGATCGTCGTCTGGGCGCTGTGGGACTGGGCCTCGGCCGCGTTCAACGCCGTCATCACGACCTTCGTCTTCACGGTCTACCTGACGAACGAGGACCTGTTCGGCGAGGGGGCGGACGGCACCCTCGCCGCGGTCCTCGCCGTCTCGGGCGTCGTCGTCGCGCTCATCGCCCCGGTCACCGGCCAGCGGGCGGACCGGTCCGGCAACCGCTCGCTCAACCTCGCGCTCTACACGGCCGTCATCGCGGTGGTCACCGCGTGCATGTTCTTCGTCGCCCCGGCCGTGCAGCCGGACGGGTCCTTCGAGGCCCAGTGGCTGTGGCTCGGGCTCATCCTGCTCGCGGTCGGCAACGTCGCCTCCGAGCTGGCGGGCGTCAACTACAACGCCATGCTCAACGACATCTCCACGCCGAAGAACGTGGGCCGGGTCTCCGGGTTCGGCTGGGGCCTGGGCTACGTCGGCGGCATCGTGCTGCTGCTCATCGTCTACTTCGGGCTCATCAACCCCGACGTCGGCCTGTTCGGCGTCACGAGCGAGGGCGGCATGGACGTGCGGGTGACCACGCTCGTCGCAGCCGTCTGGACGGCGGTCTTCTCGCTGCCGCTCGTCCTCACCTCCCTGCGCGACGCCGCCCGGCTGCGCAGGCGCACCGGCGCCGAGGCCGAGGCACCCAAGGAGTCGATCGCCCAGTCCTACCGCCGGCTCCTCGGCTCGATCGCCGGCCTGTGGCGCACCGACCGGCGGACCGTCTGGTTCCTCCTCGCCTCGGCCGTGTTCCGCGACGGGCTCGCCGGTGTCTTCACGTTCGGCGGCATCATCGCCGCCGGCACGTTCGGGTTCAGCGCCGGCGAGGTCATCATCTTCGCGGTCGCCGCGAACGTCGTCGCCGGCATCGCGACCATCTCCTTCGGCCTGCTCGACGACCGGTTCGGTCCCAAGAAGGTCATCGTGCTGTCGCTGGTGTCGATGGTCGTCGCGGGCATCGGCATCTTCGCGCTGCACGACCTGGGAGCGTCGCTCTTCTGGGTCCTGGGCCTCGTGCTGTGCGTCTTCGTCGGCCCGGCGCAGTCCGCCTCGCGGACCTTCCTCGCGCGGCTCATCCCGCCGGGCAAGGACGGCGAGGTGTTCGGCCTGTACGCCACCACGGGCCGCGCGGTCTCGTTCCTCGCGCCGGCCATGTTCGCCGCCGCGCTCGCGATCGGTGAGGCCGTGACCGGCCTGACCGGCGACGACGTCCAGTACTGGGGGATCCTCGGGATCGTCCTCGTCCTCGCCGCCGGGCTCGCCCTCGTGCTGCCCGTCAGCGCCCGGGACGTCACCCCGGTCCGGTCGGACCGGGCGTCCCCCGCCGAGGGATCGGGGGCGTCCCGCTGACCGGAGCCCGGGCGACGAGCGCGGTCGCGATCGCGGCGACGCCCTCGCGGCGACCGGTGAGACCGAGCCCGTCGGTGGTCGTCGCGGACAGCGAGACCGGGGCGCCCAACGCGGACGTCATCGCGGCCTCGGCCTCCTCGCGGCGCGGACCGACACGCGGGAAGGCGCCGACCACCTGGACGGCGACGTTGCCGATCAGCCAGCCGGCCGCGCGGACGCGGCCCGCCATCTCCGTGAGCAGCTCGGCGCCGGAGGCGCCCTTCCACCGTGGGTCGCTCGTGCCGATCTGGGTGCCGAGGTCGGCCATGCCGGCGGCGGACAGGACGGCGTCGCAGGCGGCGTGGGCGGCGACGTCGGCGTCGGAGTGGCCCGCGAGACCCGTGACGCCGGGCCAGCTGAGGCACGCGAGCATCATCGGCCGGTCGGGATCGGTCGAGACGGCGTGCACGTCGGTGCCGACTCCGGTGCGGGGCAGGTTCACGCCAGCCGCCTCAGTCCTGGCCCGCGGCGCGGTCCGCGAGCACGAGCCCGGCCACCCGCAGGTCCCACGGGGTGGTGATCTTCAGCGCGGCGGTGGTCCCGGGGACCACGACGACGACGCCGCCGAGCGCCTCGACGAGCCCGGCGTCGTCGGAGGCCGCGAGGCCCTCGTCCGCGGCCCGGTGCGCCCCCTGGGCGTGGGCGGAGCGCAGGACGCGCGCGGTGAACCCCTGGGGCGTCTGGACGGCGCGCAGCTCGGCGCGGTCGACGGTGGCGCGCACCGGCTCGGCGCCGCCCGCGGGGGGCCCGTCGGTGGCCGAGCCGGCGGCCGTCGCCCCGCCCGCGCCGGCCCCGTCCGTGGTGCCGGTGGCGGCCCCGACCCGCTTGAGCGTGTCGGTGACGGGAACCGCCGGGACGACGGCGCCGTGCCCGGCGCGGACGGCGTCGACGACAGTACGGATCTGATCGGGCGGCGTGAGGCAGCGGGCGGCGTCGTGGACGAGGACGACGTCGTCGTCCGCCGGCGCGGCCAACGCCTCGAGGGCGTCGAGCCCGGCGACGACGGACCCCTGCCGGGTGGCTCCTCCGGCGGCGACGTCGAGCGCACCGGCGTACCCGTGCTCGGCGAGGGTGGCCGCGGCGAGGTCCCGCACGTGAGACGTTCGCCCCTCGGGGGCGACCACGACGATCGAGTCGAGCACGCCCGAGCGGGCCAGCCCTCGCAGCGCGTGCACGACGAGCGGCTCACCAGCGAGCGCGACGAGCGCCTTCGGCCCGCGGGCGCCGAGCCGGGTCCCGGACCCGGCCGCCACGAGGACGCAGTGGACGCGGGTCACGACGTCGCTCCCCAGCCGGCGGGTCAGGAGGCGGGCGCGTCCGAGGCGACGGGCTCCGCCTCGGCGGCGGCCGCGGCCCCGACGGCGAGCACCTCGTCCAGCAGACCCTCGGCCTCCTCCTCGGAGACGTCCTTGGCGAGCGCGAGCTCGGAGGACAGGATCTGCCGGGCCTTGGCGAGCATGCGCTTCTCTCCGGCGGACAGGCCCCGGTCGGTGTCCCGGCGCGACAGGTCGCGCACGACCTCGGCGACCTTGTTGATGTCGCCCGACGCGATCTTCTCGACGTTGGCCTTGTACCGGCGCGACCAGTTGGTCGGCTCCTCGGTGTGCGGCGCACGCAGGACGTCGAGGACCCGCTCGAGCCCCTCCTCGCCGACGACGTCGCGCACGCCGACGAGGTCGACGTTCTCCGCGGGGACCTGGATGCTCAGGTCCCCCTGGGCCACCCGCAGGTGCAGGTAGGTCTTCTCCTCGCCCTTGATCGTGCGGACCGTGATGTCCTCGATGAGGGCGGCTCCGTGGTGGGGGTAGACCACCGTCTCACCCACTGCGAACGTCATGTGCGAAATGCTCCCTCAGGTTCGGCGACGGACCATTCTACCACGGCGAAACGGCGTGATTCCGCGCCTCGTGGCGGCGCCCGGTCACTGTACGGGGGCCTGTGCCGCCGCGGGTCTAGTACCCTCGCGGCAGGTCCCGTCCACCCCCTCGAAGGAGCTCGACCATGGCCGTTGCCCGGCGCATGTCCCGCGCAGGCCTCGCCGTCGCGTCCGCCTCGCTGCTGTCGTCCTGCATGCTGGCCTCGCCCGTGACCACGCTCAACGAGTACGCCCCGTCCGACGGCACCCGCATCGCGGTCGCGGACGGCGTCGCGGTGGAGAACCTGCTCGTGCTGACCGAGGCCGAGGGCGAGGTCGGCCACGTCGTCGGGAGCATCGTCAACAGGTCGGGCGAGACCGTGACCGTGCAGCTCGACATCGGCGAGACCGGGGCGCCGTCCCCGTTCGAGGTGCCCGCGGGGGGCAACATCGCGCTGCACGACGCCAACGTGACGGTGGAGAACGTCGAGGCCGCACCGGGAGCCACCCTGCCCACCGCGATCCAGGGGCCCGACGGCTTCAACGACGTCCGCGAGATCCCCGTCCTCGACGGCACGCTCCCCGAGTACGCGGAGTTCCTCGAGCAGGCGGACTCCCCCGAGTCCGGCTCCGAGTCCCCCTCCTGACCGCCCCCTGACGGGACGCCCTCACCACGGGGGTCGGCGGTCCGGGCGCCCGCGCTGCGGCGCCGCGCCGGGGGCCCGCCGCGAGCGTCGTCCGTCAGTCGGCGTCGGTGACGAGCTTGTAACCCAGCCCCCGCACGGTGTGCAGCATCTGCGGGTGCGCCGGGTCGATCTCGATCTTGCCGCGCACGCGCTTGACGTGGACGTCCAGCGTCTTGGTGTCGCCGTGGTAGTTCGGGCCCCAGATGCGGTCGATGAGCTGGCCGCGGGTGAGCACGCGGTCGGGGTTGCGCAGGAACAGCTCGAGGAGCTCGAACTCGCGCAGCGGCATGGCCACGGACTCGCCGTCGACCGTGATCTCGTGGCGGTCGACGTCCATCCGGACGCGGCCGACGGTGAGCACGGCCGACTCCCCCTCCTCGACGGCGGGCCCCCGGCGCAGGACGGCCCGCACGCGGGCGACGAGCTCGCGGTAGGAGTAGGGCTTGGTCACGTAGTCGTCGGCGCCGAGCTCGAGGCCCACGACCTTGTCGATCTCCGAGTCCTTCGCCGTCAGCATGATGACCGGCACCTGGGACCGCTGGCGCAGCTGCCGGCACACCTCGGTGCCGGACAGTCCGGGCAGCATGAGGTCGAGGAGCACGAGGTCCGCGCCGTGGCGGTCGAACGCGGCGACCGCCTCCGTCCCGTCGCCCACGGCCTCGACCGCGAACCCGTCGCGCTCGAGCTTGAACGTCAGGGTCTCGCGGTAGGTCTGCTCGTCCTCGACCAGCAGGATCTTCGTCATCAGCGCTCCTCGTCGGATGGGTGACCGTCGCGGTCGTCGCCGTCGGCGTCGACCTCGTCGTCGGGTGAGGGGTGGGGCCCGGGCTCCTGGGCCTCGGGCAGGACCAGCGTGAACGTCGAGCCGCGCCCCTCGGTGGACCACAGCTCGGCACGCCCGCCGTGGTCGGCGGCGACGTGCTTGACGATGCTCAGGCCCAGGCCCGAGCCTCCCGTCTCGCGGGACCGGGCGAGGTCACCGCGGAAGAAGCGCTCGAAGACGCGCTCCCGGGCGTCCGCGGGGATACCGGGCCCCTGGTCGACCACGGCGATGCGGATGAGTCCGTCGCCGCGGGACACGCCGACCGAGGCTGTCGAGCCGGACGGCGAGTACCGCACCGCGTTGTCGAGCAGGTTGCGCACCGCGGTGGTGAGCATGCCCTGGTCGCCGTACAGCCGCAGCCCCTGCGCGCCGCCCGAGCGGATGTCCACCCCGCGGGACCCGGCCTCGACTCGGACCCGGTCCACCGCCTCGGCCACGACCTCGTCGACCTCGACGACCACCGGGTCGACGAGGGCGTCGGGCTCCTGCAGGCGGGACAGGTCGATGATGTCCTGGACGAGCTCGGCGAGCCGCTGCGACTCGGTCTCCATCTTCGACGCGAAGTGCCGCACGCTGTCCGGCTCGTCGGCGACGTCGTCCATCGTCTCGGCGAGCAGCGCGATCGCGCCGACCGGGGTCTTCAGCTCGTGGGAGACGTTGGCGACGAAGTCGCGGCGCATGTCCTCCACGCGGCGGGCCCGGGTGCGGTCCTCGGCGAGCAGCAGGACGCGCCCGTCCTTGAGGGGCGCGACGCGCACCTGGAGGTGGACCGTGCCGGCACCGTCGACGGGGCCGCGGGGCAGCGCGAGCTCGGCGTCGCGGATCTGCCCGTCGCGGCGCAGCCGGGCGACCATCTCGGCGAGCCGGCCGTGCGCGAGGCGGTCGTGCCGGACGAGTCCGAACCCGTACGCCGCGGAGGAGGCCCGCACGACGTCGTCGTCGGCGTCGAGGACGACGATCGACTGGGGCAGGACGGTGAGCACCGAGATGACGTCGTCGTCGAGGCCCGGGGCCGGTCCGGTGGGCTCGAGCTCGGCGTCCCGCTCCCGGTCGGACGCGCGCAGGGCGAGACCGGCCCCGAGCCCGGCGACGAGTCCGAGCAGGGCGACCACCCAGAGCTGCCAGGAGTCGTGCACGGGTCGAGGTTAGGCCGAACCACCCGAGTTCACCGACCCCGCCCCGCGATGTCGCCCCACCGCCACCCTCCGTCCACCACGCGTTCATCGAACAGGTCTTGGCTACCCTTGGACCGTGCGGCCGCGACCCGGCCGCCATCATCACCGCCGCGGAGGCCAAGCAATGCGCAAGATCTTCACGCACGACCTGGAGCAGCTGCAGGACAACCTCGTCCGGATGGCCGAGGCCACCAGCCAGGCGATGACCAAGGCGGCCGAGGCGCTGCGGACGGCGAACCTCCAGCTCGCCGAGCAGGTCATCGACGCCGACGAGCGCATCGACGAGCTCGACCGCCAGCTCAACGAGCAGGGCATCGCGCTCCTCGCGCTTCAGGCGCCCGTCTCGCGGGACCTGCGCCAGGTGATCTCGGCGCTGCGCCTGTCCGGGACCATCGAGCGGATGGGTGACCTCGCTCAGCACGTCGCGTTCGTCGCGCGCGGCCGGTTCCCCGACCAGGTCGTGGGCGGCGCCGGGCACGAGCTGCTCGTCCAGATGGCCGACGAGGCGGTCCGGGTGGCCGACGACGTGGTCGAGCTCGTCCGCGGCGCGGACCTCGACAAGGCGCGCGAGCTCGAGGAGAAGGACCACGTGCTCGACAGCCTGCACCTGCGGACGTTCGACACGGTCCTCGACGACTCGCTCGAGCTCAGCCGCCAGGAGATCGTCGACATCATCCTCATCGCCCGCTACCTCGAGCGCTTCGGCGACCACGGCGTCTCGGCGGCGCACCGCATCAACTACCTCGTCACCGGAGCCACCTCGCCCACGATCGGCGAGGACGAGATCGACCCCGGCGTGAGCGCGAACGTCATCGCGGACGAGTACGGCAGCGAGGGGCACTGACCCCACGACCGCACCACGCACGACGGCGCCGCTCACCTGGAGGTGAGCGGCGCCGTCGTCGTCGGGGCTACCTGCCCTGGTTGGCGACCGCCTCGATCGCCGCGGCGGCGGCGTCGGGATCGAGGTACTGCCCGCCCGGGGTCAGCGGGCGCAGGTCCTCGTCCAGCTCGTAGAGCAGCGGGATCCCCGTGGGCACGTTGAGCCCGGAGATGGTCTCGTCGTCGATCCCGTCGAGGTGCTTGATGATGGCGCGCAGCGAGTTGCCGTGGGCCGCCACGAGCACCGTCTTCCCGGCCCGCAGGTCGGGGACGATCTTGGCGTCCCAGTACGGCAGGGCGCGCTCGAGGACGTCCTTGAGGCACTCCGAGGCGGGGATCGGCTCACCCGCGTAGCGCGGGTCGGCGTCCTGGCTGAACTCGGAGCCGAGCTCGATCGGCGGCGGCGGCACGTCGTAGGAGCGGCGCCACTGCATGAACTGCTCCTCCCCGTACTCGTCGCGGATCTCCTTCTTGTTCTTCCCCTGGAGCGCCCCGTAGTGGCGCTCGTTGAGGCGCCAGTCCCGCGTGACGGGGATCCAGTGCAGGTCCGCCTCGTCGAGGGCGAGGTTCGCGGTCATGATCGCGCGCCGCAGGAGCGAGGTGTGCAGCACGTCGGGCCGCACGCCGGCGTCGGTGAGCAGCGTGCCGCCACGGCGGGCCTCCTGCACGCCCTTCTCCGAGAGCGGCACGTCGACCCAGCCGGTGAAGAGGTTCTTGGCGTTCCATTCGCTCTCGCCGTGGCGGAGCAGGACCAGTCGATAGCTCATGGTCGCCATCCTTCCACCGATCACCCGTGCGCTGCTCGGGGCCCTCAGATGCGGGACGGCCCGCGGACCGATGGTCCGCGGGCCGTCCTCCTCCGACCACGAGGGGTCAGCGGTTGTTGTACTGCTCGACGATCTCGGCCTTGATGCGGCCGCGGTCGCTCACCTCGATGTTGTTCTCGCGCGCCCACTCACGGATGGCCTGCGCCTCGGAGGCGCTGGTGCTGCGCGAACGGCGGGCACCGGTCGAGCGACCGGCACCGGTGCGCTTGGCGGCGCCCCGCACGGGGCGCGCGCCGGCGACCCACGGCGCGAACGACTCGCGCAGCTTCGCGGCGTTCTCGTCCGAGAGGTCGATCTCGAAACGCTCGCCGTCCAGCGCGAAAGTCACCGTGCTGTCCGCGGGCGTGCCGTCGATATCGTCGATGAGCTTGGTAATGGTCTGTCGAACCATGATGCCCTCCCCGGGATTCATACCGACCACTGGATGTCAATCGGCTGGGTGAAGAGTACGAGTAATTGCTCTCCGCTGTCACGTCGACCGACGGAATCGCACTTCTGCACGCCGTGCGAATGAATTTCCGCACACCCCGGGTCGAGGTCGTCGGCACTTCTTCTCGTGGTGTCGCACACATGATGTCGCGACACGTTCGGCGCATCCTGTCATCTCGTGCACGGCATACATCGACGTCACGGGGCATCCCCGTGACGTCGGACGCATCAATTGCCCTGATGATCGGCGGAAATGCGACCGTGCTTTCGCCTGGGTCGACGACGAAGCGCCGCGATCGGGCGCGTGTCGTTATCGGCGATCGCCCGCGGAGCCGGTGTCGGTGTCGGTGTCCTCGGCACGTTCCGCGGCCGCGAGGGCGCCGGCCACGCTCGACCGCGACGGGGGCAGCGGAGGAAGCTCGAGGTCGGGGTGCTCGGCGCGGAACTTCTTCTCCGCCTCCCGCTCCGACCGGTCGGCGCCGAGGAATGCGCGCACGATGACCACGAGGGCGACCAGGAGCCCGATGGGCGGCACGAGGGCGATCACGTAGTCCATGCGTCCAGGATAGGCCGCGGTCGTCGCCCGTGACACCCGCGCACCCGTCCCTGCCCGAATCGGCGCGGCCGCCCATTCGGGTTCCGGCGCCGATTCGGGCACGGTCCCTGATGCGGCCACCGTCCGCGATTCGCGGGGTCGTCACTGTTTCTCGCCGGTCGTGGATTCAGGTGCACGCCCGACCGGAGCCACTGATTCGGGTCCACGCCCGACCGGAGCCACTGATTCGGGTCCACGCCCGACCGGAGCCGCTGATTCGGGGCTTCCCGGGGACACGGTGTCCGACGACGATCTGCGCAAGGCCCCGATCCCTCATTCGGCCGGCCCTCCGGGGCGCGACCGGATGCACTGCGTGCGCGGGGGACAAAGAACCCCTGACCGGATATGTGACCCGGTCAGGGGTTGCGCGGAGCCGCCTGGGAGAATCGAACTCCCGACCTATTCATTACGAGTGAATCGCTCTACCGACTGAGCTAAGGCGGCCTGCCGCCCGTGAGCAGCGCCGTCCATGCTAGCGGCCGGCCGCCTAGTCGACGAACCCGTGGGGCGCGCCATGCGTCACAGTCGGCCACCGGTCCGTGGCGGAGCGGGCGGGCACCACCCGAGGATGGCGCCCGCCCGCATCCCGGCTCAGCAGGAGAGCTCGTCCTCGGGCGGCGTGCCCTCGAGGAAGAACTCGTCGACGGCGCCCTGGACGCAGTCGTTGGACCGGCCGTAGGCCGTGTGCCCCTCGCCCTCGTAGGAGACGAGGACGCCCTCGTCGAGCTGGTCGGCCAGCCCGACCGCCCACTCGTACGGTGTCGCCGGGTCGCCGGTGGTGCCGATGACGACGATGGGGCCCGAGCCCTCGGCCGACACGGGGCCCGGCTCGCGCTCGGACTGGTGGGGGTAGTTCAGGCAGAGCTCGTCGTTCTCGCCGCCGAAGAACTGGCCGAAGGTCGGCGCGACCTCCTCGAGCTCGGCCACCTGCTCGTCGAGCTCGGCCTGCGTGTGCTCGACCGCGGGGTAGTCGAGGCAGTTGATCGCCCAGTTCGCCTCGGTCGAGTTGTCGGCGAACGTGCCGTCGGGGTTGCGCGTGTTGTAGAGGTCGGCGAACTGGAGCAGCGCCGAGCCCTCGTCGAGGTTGATCGCGGCCTGGAGCGCCGCGGTCAGCATCGGCCAGGACGACTCGTCGTACATCGGCAGGATGATGCCGGTCAGCGCGAGCGCCTGCGTGAGCGGCCGGTCGGGGTCGCCGGTCGGCAGCGGATTCGCCTCGGCCGACTCCAGCAGCTCGACGATCTGCTCTGCGCCGTCGTCGACGCTTCCCGACAGCGGGCACAGCGAACCTGACTGGCAGTCCTCGATGTAGGCGCGCAGGGCGCCCTCGAAACCACCGGCCTGGCCGAGCGTGACGTCGAACCCGGTCGAGGTCGGGTCGAGCGCGCCGTCGAGCACCATGCGCCCCACGTTGTCCGGGAAGAGGTCGGCGTAGGTCGAACCGAGCAGGGTGCCGTAGGAGTAGCCGAGGTAGTCCAGCTGCGACTCGCCGAGCACCGCGCGGATGACGTCCATGTCGCGGGCGGCGGACTCGGTGTCCACGTTGCCCGCCAGATCGCCGGACTCCGCTGCGCAGCCCTCGCCGATGAGCTGGGCGTCGGCCTCCCAGTCGGCCTCGCCCTCGGGGGTGTCCGGATAGTCGGTCGCGAGCAGCCGGTCGAGCTCGGAGTCGCTCACGCAGTCGATCTGCGTGGAGTTCTGCACCCCGCGCGGGTCGAAGCCCACGACGTCGTACACGGAGGTGACCTCGGGAGAGATCGAGGAGGTCGCGTACTCGACGAACTCCACGCCCGAGCCTCCGGGACCGCCCGGGTTGATGAGCATGGAGCCGATCGGCTCGCCGTCGGAGGCGGGCAGGCGCTTGATCGCCAGCGAGATCGTCTCGCCGTCGGGGGCGTCGTAGTCGAGGGGCACCTCGATGTCCGCGCACTCGTAGTCGTCGCAGTCGGTCCAGGAGACCTCCTGCTCGTAGAACTCCTCGAGGCCCTCGGGCGCGGGCGGCATCTCCTCACCCGCGTCGCTGCCCTCCGCCCCGGACTCCGAGCCGGTCTCGCCCGGTGCCTCGGCACCGGACGACTCCGCGTCCTCCGCATCGCTGCAGGCGGTGAGGACGAGCGCTGCGGCGGCGAGCGCGGGAACGATTCTGATCAACCTCGGCATGCGGCCCAACCTAAGGCACGCCGGGCGGCCGGCGGTGCGCGGCCCGTCGGGGAGCGCTCCCCCGGCCACCTGGGCGTCCGTCGTCGCTCAGACCCGCTCGAGGTCGGTGCCCGACCACAGCTCGACCATGAGCGCCTCGGTCGCCAGCAGCGGCGGCACGTTGAGGGTGAGCCGGGTGCGGGCGGTCGCCACGGCGTCGAGGCGCCGCAGCGTGGTCTCGGCGGTCGACCCGCGGGCGAGCTCCGCGACGGCGTCGGCGGCCGACGCGTTGACCGGCTCGACCGCGGAGCCGAGCTGACGCAGGAGCACGTCCCGGTAGAGCGACATCAGAGCGAGCAGCGAGCCGTCGAGGACGTCGCGCTGCGCGCGGGTGGTGCGGCGCTTCTGGTCCTCCTCGAGCTGGCGGACCTGCGCGCGCAGCGCGGGCGGGAGCCGGGCGCCGTCCTCGACCCCGAGGGTGCGGAGCAGCTCGGCGCGCTCGGCGGCGTTGCGGTCCTCCGTGCTCGCCGCGGCGTCGGCGGCCGCGATCTCCACGAGCCGGGCGGCCGCGAGCACCGCGTCGCCCACCGAGCGCAGCTCGAGCGGGACCCGGAGCAGCGCGCTGCGCCGCTCGCGGGCGTCCTCGTGCAGGGCCAGGCGCCGGGCGAGGCCGATGTGGGACTGCGCGGCCCGCGCGGCCTCGAGGGCGACATCGGGGTCCGCGCCGTCGCGCCGTACCAGAAGGTCGGCGACCGCCAGGGGGTCGGGGATGCGCAGGTGGATCGACCGGCAGCGGGAACGGATCGTCGTCACGACGTCCCGCGGGCTCGGGGCGCACAGCAGCCACACCGTCCTCGGCGGCGGCTCCTCGATGGACTTCAGCAGCAGGTTGGAGGTCCGCTCGACCATGCGGTCCGCGTCCTCGACCACGACGACCCGCCACGGGGAGGACCCGGGCGCGCGCTGGGCGAGCGTGACGAGCTCGCGCACCTCGTCGATCGAGATCGTCACCTTCTCCGTGGCGAGCACGGTGACGTCGGCGTGCGTGCCGGCGAGCGCCGTCGTGCAGGCCGCGCACTCGCCGCACCCGGGCTCCCCCTCGGCGGTGCACATGAGCGCCGCGGCGAAGGCGCGGGCCGCCACGGAACGCCCCGAGCCCGGCGGGCCGGTGACGAGCCACGCGTGGGTCATCCCGGCGGCGCTCGCACCGTCGGCGCCCCGCGCCGCCCGGGCCGCGCCACGCAGCGTGTCCACGACCGCGTCCTGGCCCACCAGGCCGTCCCACACGCTCACGACGCCCCCTCCGCGCGGCCCGCGGCATCCGTACGGCCCGCGGCATCCGTACGGTTCCCGGCATACGTGCTGCTCCCGGCGTCCGTACTGCTCCCGGCGTCCCCGCGACTCACGGCCAGCACCGGGGCGAGGGCCGCGCGGACGCGCGCGTGCACCTGCTCGACCGTCCCGTCGGCGTCGACGACGACCACGCGGGCCGGATCGGCCTGGGCGATGCGGAGGAACTCCTCGCGCACCCGGGCGTGGAACGACTCCCCGGCGCGCTCGAGGCGGTCCGGCTCCCCCGGCCGCCTCGCGGCCGCGGCGGCGGGATCGACGTCGAGCAGGATCGTCACGTCCGGGACCAGGCCGTCGGTCGCCCACCGGGAGAGCTCGCGCACGTCGCCGGCCCCGAGGTCGCGGGCGGCGCCCTGGTAGGCGACCGAGGAGTCGACGAAGCGGTCGGTGACGACGACGGCGCCGCGCTCCAGCGCCGGACGCACGAGCGTGGCCACGTGGTGCGCGCGGTCGGCGGCGTACAGGAGCGCCTCCGCGCGAGGGTCGACGTGGTCGCCGTGCAGGATGAGCCGCCGGATCTGCGCCCCCAGCTCGGTGCCGCCGGGCTCCCGGGTGGCGACGGCCTCGCGCCCCTGCGCGGCGAGCCAGTCGACGAGCAGCCGCTGCTGGGTGGACTTGCCGGCGCCGTCGCCGCCCTCGAGGGAGATCAGGACTCCGGCAGGTGCGCTCACCGGCCCAGCGTAACGACGCCGGCCGTCACCTGTGCCGCGCCCGCCGGGGCCTGTGGACGCGGCTACTTCTTCCCCGTCGCGGGCTTCCTCGCCGCGGGCTTCTTGGCGGCCGGCTTCTTGGCGGGAGCCTTCCGGGCGGGCTTCTTGGCGGGGCCCTTGGCTCGTTTCTCCGCGAGCAGCTCGTAGGCGCGCTCGTTCGTCAGCGTCTCGATCGGATCGTCCTTGCGCAGCGTGGCGTTGGTCGTGCCGTCCGTGACGTAGGGGCCGAAGCGGCCGTCCTTCACGATCACCGGCTTCTCCGAGACGGGGTCGGTGCCGAGCTCCTTGAGCGGGGGCCGGGCGGTCGCGCCGCGGCGACGCTTGGGCTGGGCGTAGATCTCGAGGGCCTGCTCGAGCGTGAGGCCGAAGATCTGGTCCTCGGTCTCGAGGGACCTCGAGTCGGTGCCCTTCTTGAGGTAGGGGCCGTAGCGGCCGTTCTGCGCCGTGATGTCCTCCCCGCTCGCGGGGTCCTGACCGATCACGCGGGGCAGCGACAGCAGCCTGAGGGCGTCGTCGATGTCGACGGTCGCCAGGTCCATGTCCTTGAACAGGGAGGCGGTGCGCGGCTTGGGCTGGCCCGGCTTCTTCCGTCCGGACGCCGTCCGCTCGGGCTCGGGCAGCACCTCGGTGACGTAGGGGCCGAAGCGGCCGTTCTTCGCGATGATCGTGTGCCCGGTCTCCGGGTCCTCGCCCAGCTCGCGGCCGTCGTCGGCCTGGGCCTCGAGCAGCTCCTTCGCCCTGGCGACGCTCAGCTCGTCGGGGGCGACGTCGTCGGGGATCGACGCGCGGCGCCCCACGGGCGCGGCACCGTCCTCGCCCGGCTTCGCGTCCGCGGCCGGGGCCTCCTCGACGTAGGGGCCGTACCGGCCGACGCGGACCGTGATCCCCTCGCCGATGTCGATCGAGTTGACGGCGCGGGCGTCGATGTCGCCGAGCCCCTCGACGAGGGCCCGCAGGCCCTCGCGGCCCTCGCCGCCCCGGTAGAAGTGGGCGAGCCAGTCGGTCCGGTCGAGCTCGCCGGTGGCGATCCGGTCCAGGTCGGACTCCATCTCGGCGGTGAAGTCGTAGTCGACGAGGCGCGGCAGGTTCTCCTCCAGGAGGCGCACCACGGAGAACGCGAGCCAGCTCGCGACGAGCGCCTGCCCGCGGCGGGTGACGTAGCCGCGGTCCGTGATCACGCCGATGGTCGCGGCATACGTCGAGGGGCGGCCGATGCCGCGCTCCTCGAGCGCCTTGACCAGGGAGGCCTCCGTGTACCGCGGCGGCGGCGTGGTCTCGTGGCCCGAGGCCTCGGCACCCAGGACGTCGAGCACGTCGCCCGAGGACACGTCCGGCAGGCGGGTCTCGCCGTCCTTGTCGCGGTGCCGCTCGTCGTCGCGCCCCTCCTCGTAGGCCGCGAGGAACCCGCGCTCGGTGATGACGGTGCCCGAGGCGGTGAGGATCGCGCGCTCGGCGTCGGCCTCGCTGCCCGTGAGGTCGGCGGCGACCCGCAGGGTGGCGGTCGAGCCGGTGGCGTCGATCATCTGGGAGGCGACCGTGCGCTTCCAGATGAGGTCGTACAGGCGCAGGGCGGCCGGGTCGAGCTGGGACGCCAGCTCGTCCGGGGTGCGCATCTGGTCCCCGGCGGGGCGGATGGCCTCGTGCGCCTCCTGGGCGCCCTTGGCCTTGCCCGCGTAGAGCCGCGGCTTGTCGGGGATGCTCGCGGGGCCGTACAGCTCGGTGGCCCGGCGCCGCGCGGCGCCGACCGCCTCGGAGGACAGGTTCGTGGAGTCCGTCCGCATGTACGTGATGAAACCGTTCTCGTACAGGCCCTGCGCCACGCGCATCGCCTCGCGGGAGGCGAGGCGGAGCTTGCGGGACGCCTCCTGCTGGAGCGTCGACGTGGTGAACGGTGCGGCGGGACGCCGGCGGTAGGGCTTGGTCTCCACGCCCTCGACGGCACTGGTCGCCCCGCGCAGGGCGGTCGCCACCGCGGTCGCCGAGGCCTCGTCGAGCACGACGACGCCGCGGGCCCTCTCGGTGAGCACGCCGTCGTCGCCGAAGTCGCGGCCGGTGGCCACGCGGGCGCCGTCGAGCTCGACCAGGCGGGCGTCGAAGGACTCCGGCGCGTCCGGCGCCGTGTAGGTGCCCTGCACGGACCAGTAGGAGGCGGCGCGGAACGCCATGCGCTCGCGCTCGCGCTCGACGACCAGGCGGGTGGCGACGGACTGCACGCGGCCGGCGGACAGCCCCGAGCGGACCTTGCGCCACAGCAGCGGCGAGACCTCGTAGCCGACGAGGCGGTCGAGGATCCGGCGGGTCTCCTGCGCGTCGACGAGCGGGGCGTCGATCTCGCGGGGGCTCTCCAGGGCGCGGTTGATCGCGTCGTTGGTGATCTCGTGGAAGACCATCCGGTAGACGGGGATCTTCGGGTTGAGCACCTGGTGCAGGTGCCAGGCGATGGCCTCGCCCTCCCGGTCCTCATCAGTGGCGAGGTAGAGCTCGTCGGCGTCCTTCATCTTGCGCCTGAGCTCGGCGACCTTCTTCTTCTTGTCGGCGTCGACCACGTAGTACGGCTCGAAGTCGCCCTCGACGTCGACGGCGAACTTCCCGTACGGCCCCTTCTTCATGTCCGCGGGCAGCTCGGAGGGCTGCGGGAGGTCGCGCACGTGCCCGATCGAGGCCTCGACCTCGAAGTCGGGGCCGAGATAGCCGCCGATGGTGCGGGCCTTGGCGGGCGACTCGACGATGACGAGCTTGCGGGGCATGCGCGGGGCGATCCTTACCGATGGGGGCTGGGCGGGCGGGGCTGTGCCGGGACGGGCTGTGCCGGCACGGGCTGGTCGGCCTGGCCCGACCGTAACAGCGACCTCCCGCGACGACGCGGGCCGGCCCGGCCGATGGTAGGCGACGGCGGCCCGGCGAGGGGACGACGGCCGCTCGTGGGTGACGCCGCCGAGGCGTCGGCGTCGGCGTCGGCGTCGGCGTCGGCGTCGGCGTCGGCGTCGGCGTCGGGGATACCGTGCGCGGGTGAGGTGCGAGTACTTCGACGACGGGCGCTGCCGCTCGTGCACCTTCCTGCGCACCCCCTACCCCGAGCAGCTTGCCACCAAGGTCCGCGCCCGGCGCGAGCTGCTCACCTCGGTGCCGGCAGGCGCCTGGTTGGAGCCGGTGGCCTCGGCCGACGAGGGCTTCCGGAACAAGGCGAAGATGGTCGTGGCCGGGCGGACGGGCGCGCCGACGCTCGGCATCCTCGACCCGGCGGGCGCCGGCGTGGACCTGCGCGGCTGCCACCTCTACCCGCCGCCGATCACCGAGGCGCTGCCCGTGGTCGCGGACATGATCGCCCGGGCCGGGCTCGTCCCCTACGACGTGCCCGGTCGCCGCGGCGAGCTCAAGCACGTCCTCGTGACCGTCTCGCCGGCGGGTGAGCTGATGATGCGGTTCGTGCTCCGCTCGCGCGACCAGCTCGGCCGGATCCGCAGGCATCTGCCCCGGCTGCTGTCCGACCTGCCGAACCTGGCCGTGGTCACCGTCAACCTGCTGCCCGCCCACGTGGCGCTGCTCGAGGGCGAGGAGGAGATCGTGCTCACCGAGCGGTCGGCGTTGCCGATGCGGCTCTCGCTGCCCGGCGGGCCGCTCGATCTGGAGCTGCCGCCGCGCTCGTTCTTCCAGACGAACACGGCGATCGCCGAGGCCATGTACGGCCAGGCTGCGGCGTGGGCGGCCGAGATCGGGCCGGGGACCGCGTGGGACCTGTACTGCGGGGTGGGCGGGTTCGCCCTCGCCGTCGCGAAGGTCGGCACGGGGGCCGGCGAGGGTGCAACGGCAGACGCAACAGTCGGCGCCGGCGCGGCCCGCTCGCCACGGGTGGTCGGCATCGAGTCCTCTCCCGACGCCGTCGCCGGGGCCCGAGCGGCCGCCGCGCGTGGCGGCGTCGCCGATCGGGTGACCTTCGCCGACGGTGACGCGACCGCCTGGGCGCTGGCGTCGTCGTCGGGGGCCCCGGACCTCGTGGTGGTCAACCCGCCGCGGCGCGGGCTCTCCGAGGAGCTCGCCGGACGGCTCGAGGGCTCGGGCGCGGGTCACGTCCTGTACTCCTCGTGCAACGCGACGACGCTCGCGCGGGACCTGGGGCGGATGCCGTCGCTGGCGCCCGTCGCGGCGCGACTGTTCGACATGTTCCCGCACACCGCCCACGACGAGGTCATGGTGCTGCTCGAGCGAGTCTGAGGTCACCCTGTCTGGGGCCCCGGCACCGCAGCTTCTCGGCGCCCCCGCCTGTCTCGCCGAGGCAGTCGGCAACGCGCCCAGTCAGTGCCCCGGTCGACCGACTCGATGGATAGCTGACTGACTCGGCGAAGTCGTCGAGCGCGGGCTTCTCCGCGAGGTAGAGCGACTTCTCGTCGGACAGCTCCCGATCGAGACTCAGGCGTCGCGCCGCCGCGCACTGCTTGTGATTTGCTACCAGTTGCGAATAACGTAGAACTGCTCGTGAATCACGACCAGCAAGGAGGAGAACATGATCGCATCGGCAGCGACGACCGTCCTGGTTCCAGGCGCATGGATGGGCGGGTGGATCTGGGAGCCGACCGTGGAGCGCCTACGCGACCGAAGTATCGACGCCGAGACGATCTCGCTCGGAGGCCTGCAGCCCCACGAGTCCAGCGCAGACATCGCCGCCGTTCGCCTCGACGACCACGTCCGGCAGCTCGTCGAGCTCGTCGAATCCAAGGGCTCCCGACCTGTCATCCTCGTCTCGCACTCCTACTCCGGCATCGTCACTGCGTCCGCCGCGGACCGGCTCGGTGACCAGGTGCTCGGACTCATCCATGTGGGCGCGTTCGTGCCGACGTCCAGGCGCTCGCTGCTCGATGACTGGGGTAGCTCCGACAATGAGCGCGCCCGGGAGCGCGCGGACATCGAAGCGGCGGGTGGCCTGTGGCTCGCCCCTGCTCGAGAGATGCTCGACCACGAGGCAGACCTCGCACCGAGCGACCGCGACTTCCTGGCCGCGAGGTTCACGCCTCATCCCGGGCGGACAATCCTCGACCCCGCCGAGCTGTCTGCACCGGTCGAGCACCAGCCCTCGACCTACGTCGCCCTGACGCCGAGCGGCGGCCTCGAACAGGCATGGAACGGGGCGCCTCCGGTAGCGAAGACCGCCTCAGAGTGGCGACGGAAACACATCGTCAGCGGACACTGGCCGATGGTCTCGGCCCTCGATGCCACGGTCGACCTGCTCGAGGCGGAGATCCACCACTACGACACGACGCAGGGCTGAGGCGTGGCGACGACCGGACGATCCGGCTGCCCGATCAATCTCGCCGTCGAGTTGTTCGGCGACCGATGGACGCTGCTCATCCTGCGCGACATCGTCTTCGACGACCGCCGCCACTTCCGTGAGCTCCTGCGCGGATCGGACGAGAGGATCACGAGCAGCGTCCTCGCCGACCGGCTCGACCGCCTGACCGAGTCAGGGATCCTCACCCGATCGGGCGATCCGACGCACAAGCAGAAGGCCATCTACAGCCTCACCGATCGTGGCGTGGACCTGGTCCCCGTGCTGGCGACGATCGGGAACTGGGGCGCGACGCACTGCCCGGCAGACCCCGACCGGGCAGCATCCGCCCGCGAGCTGCACTACGAGCTGCCCGAAACCTGGGCGGCACTGATGGACTCCCTCCGAGCGGGCCATCTTCGGGTGGACGCGCCCTGAGCGTCGAGCGGTGCGAACTGTCATCTGCGCGGGCAGAGCCGCCTCGATGTCCCGCGGTCCTTCCAGTCCTCCCCCAGGCCGGCACCGGACGCGAGCGGGCCGACCACGGCGATCGCGATGCCGGCGGTCTGATTGTGTCGGCGCTATGTGGTCGCCCCCAGCTGACGACGATGACGAGGGTGCAGGCAGCTTAGTGTCAGGCGGGACGCAGGAACACCTCCCGCTCAAGCCGATTCGCGACCGTGCCGCCAACCCCCTGGTCCTCGGCGTGCAGCCGATCGAGCGCTCAGAGCCGGATGAGGGAGGAGACCGGGAGATTGGCCTCCGTGACCGCCCGCTGCAACCGCCCGTGCTCTCCGTCGGAGAGACGCACGCACACAACGGTGCCGCGACCGGCATTGGGCCGACCTGCCCGGACACGTACGGGCAGTTACTCGGTCGTCTCGTAGTTCTCGGCCGCCGCGCGTGGCGGCGTCGCCGATCGGGTGACCTTCGCCGACGGTGACGCGACCGCCTGGGCGCTGGCGTCGTCGTCGGGGGCCCCGGACCTCGTGGTGGTCAACCCGCCGCGGCGCGGGCTCTCCGAGGAGCTCGCCGGACGGCTCGAGGGCTCGGGCGCGGGTCACGTCCTGTACTCCTCGTGCAACGCGACGACGCTCGCGCGGGACCTGGGGCGGATGCCGTCGCTGGCGCCCGTCGCGGCGCGACTGTTCGACATGTTCCCGCACACCGCCCACGACGAGGTCATGGTGCTGCTCGCGCGGTCCTGACGGCGTCCAGCTCGGGGCCGGTCACCCGCAACTTCTCGGCGCCCCCGCCCCGCCCGCCGGCCGCCCCCCACCCCGCCCGTCTCGCCGAGGCAATCGGCAACGTGCCCAGTCAACCGCCCTCGTCGACCGACTCGATGGATAGCTGACTGACTCGGCGACATGGGGTTCAGGAGAGCCAAGGGAGCCAGGGCATCTCGCCGGCCGCTCAGTCCCGACCGAGCGCTGGCGCGACGTGCCGCACGATGCTCTCCAGAAGGGCCGCGTTGTAGTCCACGCCCAGCATGTTGGGCACGGTGACGAGCAGGGTGTCGGCCGCCTGGACCGCGGCGTCGGCGGCGAGCTCCGCGGCGACGACGTCGGGCTCGTCGGCATACGTGCGGCCGAACCGGGAGCGCACGCCCTCGAGGACGCCGACCTGGTCCTCGCTGTCCTCGCTGCGCGAGCCGAAGTAGCGGCGGTCGAGGTCGGAGACGATCGGGAACACCGAGCGGGAGACGGAGACGCGGGGCTCCCAGTCGCGGCCCTCCTCGGCCCAGGCGTCGCGAAACACCTGGATCTGCTCGGCCTGGAGCTCGTCGAACGGCACGCCCGTGTCCTCGGTGAGCAGCGTGGAGGACATGAGGTTGTACCCCTCCTCGGCGGCCCAACGCGCGGTGGCCCGGCTGCCGGCGCCCCACCACAGGCGCCGGTCGAGGCCGTCGGACAGGGACTGGACCGCGAGCGGCACGCTCTGCCCGGTCTGGCCGGGGTCGGACATGACGACGCCGGCGCCGCGGATCGCCTGACGCGCGATGTCGGCCTTGGTGCGGGCGACGTCGGCCATGGTCTGCCCCTCCGGCGCCCGGTAGCCGAAGGCCGCGGCGCCGTCCTGCGCGGGCTCCGGGGAGCCCCGCGAGATGCCGAGCTGGAGACGGCCGCCGGCGATGAGGTCCGTGGCCGCGGCCTCCTCCGCGAGGTAGAGCGGGTTCTCGTAGCGCATGTCGATCACGCCGGTGCCCATCTCGATGCGGGACGTGCGCGCTGCGATCGCCGCGAGCAGCGGGAACGGGGACGCGAGCTGCGGCGCGAAGTGGTGCACCCGCAGGTAGGCGCCGTCGATGCCGATCTCCTCGGCGGCCTCCGCGAGCTCGATGGTCTGCAGGTGGGCGTCGGCGGCCGTGCTCACGGCGCTGCCGCCGACGTCCCGCCAGTTCCCGAAGGTGAGGAATCCGATGCGCTTCACTGCTGGGTCAACTCCGTGGCGGCGTGGTTGTTCCCGCGCTCGCGCGGCCTCCCCTGTGTCTCGTCGAGCGGGACAGGCACTGGACCTCCGACCGAACCGTTGACGACCCGGCGCACCGTCCGTAACCTCATTAGACAGTTACCGGAGGTGATGGTCATGGCGGAACGCATCCGCACGTGGGACGGGCAGTCGTGGACGTTCGACTCGGGCGCGCTGTTCCTCGACTACGTCTACACCGGCGAGTTCGGGGTCGGACAGTGGCGGGACGGCATCATCTCCACCGCCGACGAGCTCGACGGCTGGCTCGGCGAACACCTCGGGCGGCCGCTGCTGCCGCTGACCGACGAGGAGCTCGCCGCGGCCCTCGACCTGCGCGACCGCCTCACCCGGCTCGTCCGTTCGGCCGCCGGGGTCAGCAACGGCAGTGGCACGGCCTCCCCCGACGACGACCTCCCCCACCTCGCCGAGCTGGCCGCCCAGCCCGACCTGCCGCCGGTGTTCCCAGGCCACGAACCGCCCACCGACCCGGCCGCCTGCCAGGCGCTCGCGACCATCGCCCGGGACGCGCTCGTCCACCTCCGTGACGACACGGATCGCCTCCGGAACTGCGACGGCCACGGTTGCCCGATGGTCTTCCTCGACCTCTCGCGCGGCGGCCGGCGCACCTGGTGCTCGATGGCCCGCTGCGGAAACCGCGCCAAGGTCCGCGCCTTCCGAGATCGCCAGGCCATGCAGGAGATGCCCGTTCAGTGAACGTCCATGCAGGGACCGACAAGGGAGCCGGCGACATGACACGCAGAATCGTCATCACGGAGAACATCACCCTGGACGGGGTCGTCGAGAACGACGGGTCGTGGTTCGACCCGACTGACGACTCGACCCAGGGCCGGCAGCTCGCGGAGATCACGCGTGAGCACGCGGCCGCCTCGGACGGCTTCCTCGTCGGGCGCATCACGTTCGAGGAGATGCGCGGCTTCTGGCCGCAGCGGGTGGACGATACGACCGGCGTGACGAACCACCTCGACCGTGTGGAGAAGTACGTCGTCTCCGCGAGCCTCGAGAACCCGGGCTGGGACGGCACGACCGTCCTGCGCGGCGGTGACGACCTCGACTCCCAGATCAGCGAGCTGACCTCCCGCGAGGGCGCCGACATCGTGCTGACAGGCAGCATCTCGCTCGCCCAGCAGCTGCTCGCCCGCGGCACGGTCGACGAGCTGCGGCTGTTCGTCTACCCGGTCGTCGTCGGCACCGGTCGTCGCCTGTTCACCGACGCGCACGAGCTGCGTGACTTGGAGCTCGCCGAGACCCGCTCGTTCGACGCGGGCGTCGTCCTGCTCCGCTACACGCGTCGCAGCTGACCCACGGTCGCGTAGCCCTGACGACCGGAGAAGCCCGACGAGCGAGGGGCCCGAGCACGAGTGCAGGGATCCAGTCCCCTCACTCGTCGGTCGACCCCCGCACCGGTGGGGGTACGTCACCCGTCCGCCCGGTCAGGCAGGGGCGAGCATCCCCGTCTCGATCAGCTCGCGCAGCTGGGGGACCAGCTCGGTCCGCAGACCGGTCGCGTCGACGTCCAGGAGCCCGGCCACGGCGTCGACGAGTACACCGAGCGGCAGCTCCCCGTCGCAGGCCCCGACGACGGCGGACAGACCGGTCGAGGCGCGCACCGTCCGCGCGTATCCCCCGCCCTGGACGAGCTCGATGACCTCGGGCTGGCCCGCGCCGGGCCGATGATGACGGACCTCGGTGACGTCCGCGGCGACGACGACTGTGGCCGCGAGCAGGGCCTCGTCGTCGACGAGCGCGGGGCGCAGGAGGGCGACGGCGTCGAGCACGGCGGCGACGTGGTCGCCGAGCCGCCCGCTGCCCAGCCCGTCCGCGTCCTCGAGGCGGCGCCACGGCGCGCCGGCCGGCTCGTCCGCGCCCGGGCGGCGCACGGTGACGTGCCCCATGCCGATGGCGCTCACGCCGCGGTCCTCAAGGTCACCGAGCCAGCGCGCGGCCTGCGCCTCGAACTCCTCCCGGCCGGCGGCGGGGTGGGCACCGCCGTCGCGCAGCCAGGTGTCGACGTAGGTCGCGGGGTCCGCGGCGTCGCGCTGGACGACCCACAGGTCGAGGTCGGTATCGACCCAGCCGCCGACCCGCTGGCGCCAGTCCTCGCCGCCCAGGTGCTCCCAGTTCGCGAGCAGCTGGGCCGTGCCGCCGGGCGCGAGGTGCTCACCGACGCCGCGGAGGAGCTCGGCGACCAGGGCGTCGCCCGCGGCCCCGCCGTCGCGGTAGGTGGTGCGCTCGGCGCCGGTGCGGCCGGAGACGACGAACGGCGGGTTGGAGACGATCCGGTCGAACTGGCCGCGGACGGGCTCGAACAGGGATCCCCGCCACAGGTCGATGCTCACGGCGCTGAGGTCGGCGCCGAGGCCGGTGAGGGCGAGCGCGCGCGGGTTGACGTCGGTGGCGACGACGCGGGCCCCCGCGGCGGCGGCCCGCAGCGCGAGGTAGCCGCCGCCGGTGCCGACGTCGAGCAGCCGGTCCCCCGGGCGGGGCCGCACGGTGAGCGTGTCGAGGGTGCGGGTGGCGGCGCCGACGCCGACGACGTGCTCCGGTCCGGGCGCGACGCCGGGGACCAGGCGGTCGGACACCGCCCAGCCGGTCCGGTCCCCGAGGTCGACAGGGGCGACGGTAACGAGCGGCGTCACCGTCGTCCCGTCGGACTCCGTCAGGCCGAGGGCGACGAGAAGGACGACGACGTCCGGCTCCCCCGTCGGTCCGCGCGACGTCAGGTCGGCCGCGTCGACGCGCTCGCCGAGCACGAAGAGCCGGACCCAGACTGCGAGCTCCTGGTCCGCGGTGCCGGCGGCGTCGAGCGCGGCGCGCGCCGGCACGCGGCTTCCGGTCGCGAGCAGCGTCTCGGCCAACGGACCGAGGAGCCGGGCGACGCCGTCGGGGGTGAATCCGGCGTGCCGCCACGCGGCGGCGAGCGTCTCCTCGGGAAGCGGCTGCACCCCTCGAGCGTAGGGCGAGCCGCTTCCCCAGGCGGGCACGTGGCGCAGGCGGGCACGAGCCGCAGGCAGTCACCAGGCGCGGGCGGTCAGGAGGCACAGGCGGTCAGGAGGCGCCGACGGCGTCGTGGCGCCGGCGGTCAGGAGATCCCGGCGTCGGCCAGCTCGCGCTCCTCGGCGCGGACCGCCCGCCTCCGGGACACGAGCACGGCACCGACGGCGACGAGCCCGGCCACGGTCGCGAGCCCGATCCGCAGCGCGTGGTTGGCGTCGGCGGGGACGGACCACTCGACGACCAACGGCGCGATGAGCAGGGCGACGAGGTTCATCACCTTGATGAGCGGGTTGATCGCGGGGCCGGCGGTGTCCTTGAACGGGTCGCCCACGGTGTCGCCGATGACCACGGCCTCATGCTGCGCGCTGCCCTTGCCGCCGTGGTGGCCGTCCTCGACGATCTTCTTCGCGTTGTCCCAGCTGCCGCCGGAGTTCGCGAGGAAGACGGCCATGAGGACGCCGGTGGCGATGGTGCCGGCGAGGAAGCCCGCGAGCGGCCCGACCCCGAGACCGAAACCCACGGCGATCGGGGCGAGCGCGGCGAGCAGACCCGGGGTGGCGAGCTCACGCAGCGAGTCGCGGGTGCAGATGTCGACGACCTTGCCGTACTCGGGGCGCTGCTCCCCGGTCATGATGCCGGGCAGGTCGCGGAACTGGCGGCGCACCTCGCGCACGATCGCCCCGGCGGAGCGGGTCACGGCGTCGATCGTCAGCCCGGAGAAGAGGAAGACCGTGGCGGCACCGAGGATGACGCCGACCAGCGTGACCGGGCTGATGAGCTCGTAGCTCATCATCGCGCCGACGATGCCGCCCGCCTCGGCGCGGCCCTCCTCGGCGAGGCCGGCCACGGCGGTGGACACCACGTCGGCGTAGGAGCCGAACAGGGCGGTGGCCGCGAGGACCGCGGTGGCGATCGCGATGCCCTTGGTGATGGCCTTCGTCGTGTTCCCCACGGCGTCGAGGTCGGTGAGGATCTGGGCACCCTCCTCGTCGACCTCGCCGGACATCTCGGCGATGCCCTGAGCGTTGTCCGAGACCGGGCCGAAGGTGTCCATCGCCACGATGACACCCACCGTGGTGAGCAGGCCGCAGCCCGCGAGCGCCACGAGGAACAGGGCCAGCCACACCGACCCGCCCGCGAGGAGGAAGCACCCGCAGATCGCGGCGGCGATGACGCCGGCGGTGTAGACGGCGGACTCGAAGCCCACCCCGATGCCGGCGAGGACGACCGTGGCCGCACCGGTGCGGGAGGTGGCGGCGACCCGCTTCGTGGGGCTCGTGCCGGTACCGGTGTAGAAGCCGGTGAGCCAGAGGATGACCCCGGCGAGCGCCACGCCGATGAGCACGGCGAGCGAGGCGACCACGCGGGGGTCGTCGATCGGGACGTCCGTGATGGTCCCGGTGGTGCCGACGGTGTCGGCGAAGGAGGCGGGCAGGTAGGCGAACGCGGCGATCGCGGCGAGGACGACGCCGGCCACGGCCGCCGTGTAGAAGCCGCGGTAGATCGCCTTGAGGCCCGACTCCGTGCCGCGCACCCGGGTGGTGAGGACGCCGAGGACGGCGACGACGGCGCCCACCGCGGTGACGAGCAGCGGCAGGATCATGCCGTGCTCGCCGAGGGCGGCGCGACCCAGGATGAGGGAGGCGACGAGCGTGACCGCGTAGGACTCGAAGAGGTCGGCCGCCATGCCGGCGCAGTCGCCCACGTTGTCGCCCACGTTGTCCGCGATCGTGGCGGCGTTGCGGGGGTCGTCCTCGGGGATGCCCTGCTCGACCTTGCCGACGAGGTCGGCGCCGACGTCCGCGGCCTTGGTGAAGATCCCGCCGCCGACCCGCATGAACATCGCGAGCAGGGCGGCGCCGAAGCCGAAGCCCTCGAGCACGACCGGCGCGTCGGTGCCGTAGACGACGACGGTGAGCGCGGCCCCGAGCAGCCCGAGGCCGACGACGCTCATGCCGACGGCGCCGCCGGTGCGGAACGCGATCCGCGCCCCCTCGGCGCGGCCGTCGGCGCGGGTCGCCGCCGCGGCCACCCGTACGTTGGCCCGCACGGCGAGCCACATGCCGAGGTACCCGATCGCCGCGGAGAACGCCGCGCCCACGAGGAACGCGACCGATCGGCCGATGCGGACGTCCATGTCGCCCGGCAGCAGGAGGAGCAGCCCCGTGATGACGACGACGAACACCCCCAGGGTGCGGAACTGCCGGGCCAGGTAGGCGGATGCGCCCTCCTGGACCGCCCGGGCGATGGAGACCATGTTCTCGCTGCCGGACCGTTCGGCGAGCACCTGTCGCCGCAGCACGACGGCGAACGCGAGCGCCCCGATCGCGAGGACGCCGACGCACACGGCGATGACGAGGGACGAGGTCGAGAGATCCTGCACGGGTCCTCCACGGTGAGGAGCGCCGCGAACGGCGCTGACGAGGGCCGGTACCGGAGGGCCGTCGGCGGCGACGTCGCGGCCGCCCCCCGGGGCCGGCTGATCTTCTCAGGAGGGTAACTGACGCGGAGCGATGCGTCCTCCCAGGTGGGCGCGGCACGCCGCGGGGCCCGGGCAGAGCTCCCCCGGTGAGCGCTCCCCTCCGCCGGCGTGGTGGCCGCGCCCACGCTGGGGCATCCTCCCGGCATGAGCACCGCATCCGTCCCCGGCGACAGCGCACCACCGAGCCTTCCCCGCGGCACCGTCCGCCACCGCCGTACGGTGCTCGTCGCCGCTCTCGGCGTCGGCCTGCTCGCGGGGTGCGCGGGGACCGACACCGAGCCGGGGACCGAGGGCCCGGGCACCGGAGGCTCGGAGGGCACGGGGACCGAGGGCACGGGCACGCAGGGGCCGGGCACGGGAGGCTCGAGCTTGACCGAGGATCTCCCGGCCCCCTACGGCGACGCGCTGATCTTCTCGAGCAGCGCCGAGAGCCTCTGCCACGTCCCGACGAACCAGGTCGAGGACATCTACGTGAACGGCCCCGACCCGACCGACCTCTGGCACGACCACGGCGGCGTGCGCGCGAGCGGTCCGGCCCACGCGGCGTCGGCTCATGCGGCAACTGCCCAGGCACCGACGGCCCATGCTGCGACAGCGCCCGCCCCGCGCACTCTGATCCTGCCGGACGAGGGCGTCGTCGAGGAGGTGAGCGTCGAGGTCGTCTCCGCCCCGGACGACCCGATCCTCGAGCTCGAGATCACCCTCACCGGCCCCGAGCAGGAGCAGCCGTACCTGACGGACGCGGTCAGCGTCTCGTTCCTCACGCCCGATGACGACCGTCGCTGGGTCGGCTTCTCCGCGCACGACGGGGAGCTGACCCGCACCATCCAGCTGGACGAGCCGATCGCGCCGTCCCCCGGCGGGACGAGCACGCGGGTCCAGGTGGTGCCGGTGGCATGCCCCACGGACGTCGAGGAGGACGCCGAGTTCACGGCGCAGCCCCTGGCGGACGGGACGTACACGATGACGGTCTTCGGCAGCGCACAGCTCGCCGAGGGCCCCGAGGACGACGAGCGCACCGGGCATGCGATGTGGGGACAGGAGCAGACCACCGTGACCGTCACGGACGCCGTCGTCGAGGGCATCGGCTACTCCGGCGAGAACGCCTACAGCGACTAGCACAGGAGCTCCCGATGACCGCAGCAGCACGGCACGGCCGCGCGCGAGGGCGCGTCGCCCCCACCGACCCGGGCGTTGCACCCCCCGTTCGATCTCGGTCCGTCGTCCGTGCGCTCGCGCTCGGATCGATGCTCGTGCTGGGCGCCTGCGACACGGGCCCACCGGCGGGCTCCTACCCGCCGGACCGGTCCGACCACCCGGACGGGTCCGACCACCCGGACGGGTCCGACCCGCCGTCTGCCCCCGGTGAGGTCGCGTACTCGGAACGAGCGCAGGAGGTGTGCGGGACGCTGATCGACGACGTCTACCGACCCCGGGGCGACACCAGCGCCGTCGACCACGTGGCGGTCCGCCTGCTCGACGGCTCGACGCCGGCCCGTCTCGGCCTGGAGGTCGAGCTCGGCGGACCGGGCTACACCTCCACCGACCTGTTCGCACACACCGTCTTCGTCGTTCTCGTCGACCCCGTCAGCGACGAGGTCGTCGCCGTTCTCGCCGGGGACGACGAGACGGTCACGTACGCCGGCCTCGAGGAGCCGATCGAGATCGGCGCACCGGCCACCTCCACCACGACCGTGTTCCCCATGCCCTGCGGGGACCACGAGACGGGGGAGACGGTCGCCGTCACGCCTCTGCCCGACGGGGAGTACGAGCTGGTCATCGAGGGGCATCTCACCTCGCCGAACACGGCGTTCGAGCGGCCGATCAGCTGGGCGGCCGAGCCGATCCGCGTCGAGGTGGCGGACGGGGTGATCGCCGCGGACTGATCACGCTCCCGCCACCGCCGCCTGGGCACCACCGGTCGGTCGCCGCGCGGGGCCGGCACGCCTGCGGGCACCCTGCCCGCTACCGTGCTGGTGTGACGCTGCTCGCGGAAGACCTCACCCTGCTCCTGCTCGACGACGACTCCGGGCGCTTCACCCACCACTCCTACCTCGTCGCCGGGCTCGGCGGCGCACTGCTGGCCGAGCTCGCCCTCGGCGGCTGGGTCCAGATCGGGGAGCCGTCCGGGCTGTTCCGGCGCTCGACCGTGGAGCCGACGGGTGCGCCGCCCCCCGAGCACCCCGTTCTCGCCGACGCTCTGGAGGAGGTCACGGCCAAGGACCGCACCGCGAGCGAGCTCGTCACGCGGCTCGGCCGCGCCGCCAGGGAGCCGCTGCTCGAGACGCTCGCGGAGCGCGGCATCCTGCGGCGCGAGGAGGGGCGGGTGCTCGGCCTGTTCTCGAGCACCACGTGGCCGACGGACGACGCCAGGCACGAGCGCGAGATGCGCGCCGCGCTGACGGCGGCGATCGCCGAGGGCCGAGGGGACGCGCGAGCCGTCGCGCTGCTCTCCGTGCTCTCGGCGATGGACATCGCCCACAAGGTCCTGCCCGTCGAGGGGCTCGGCGGTCGGGAGGTCCGCCGCCGCGTGAAGGAGATGGCCGAGGGCGACTGGGCCGCCAAGGCGGTCAGGGACGCCGTCGCTGCCGTCGACGCCGCCGTGATGTCCGCTGTCGTCGCCACCACGGTCACGGGCTCGGGGGGCTCGAGCTGACTCGGGTACGGCGCAGAATGTCCCGGTGACCTCACTCGTCGACCTCCTGCGCCGCGTGGGCGCCGAGGACGACCGGCTGGTCCACCTCGAGCACCTGCCGGCCCGTCCCGCCCGCACGGCCGACTGGCCGTCGTGGGCCGACCCCGATCTCGTGGCCGGCTACCGCCGGCTGGGCGTGGCGCTGCCGTGGACCCACCAGGTGACCGCCGCGCAGGCCGTCCACGAGGGAAGGCACACGGCGGTGGCGACCGGCACCGGCTCCGGCAAGTCGATGGCCGTGTGGCTTCCCGTGCTGTCCGCGGTACGCGCGGGCGCGCTCGCCGCCGTGGGCCCTTACGCGGGGTCGATCGCGCGGCACACACGTCGGCCGACGGCTCTGTACCTGGCGCCGACCAAGGCCCTCGCGCACGACCAGGCCACCGCGCTCGAGGGCCTGCTCGCGGCGAGCTCGCTGACCTCGGTGCGGGTGGCCACGTGCGACGGCGACACCCCGGACACCGAGCGTGACTGGGCGCGCGAGCACGCCGACGTCGTGCTCACCAACCCGGACTTCGTCCACTACTCCGTGCTCCCGTCGCGGCGCCGCTGGGAGCGGGTCCTGCGCGGGCTGTCGGTCGTGGTGGTCGACGAGGCGCACGCGTACCGGGGCGTCCTCGGCGCTCACGTGGCGCTCGTCGTGCGGCGGCTCCTGCGGGTCGCGCGGCACCTCGGCGCCGATCCGGCGGTCGTCTGCCTGTCCGCGACCAGCGCGGAGCCCGGCGTCGCCGCCGCCCGGATCATCGGCACGTCGACCGACGAGGTCGTCGTGGTCGACGACGACGCCTCGCCGGCGGGCGACCGCTACCTCGCGCTGTGGCAGCCGGCCCCGGCCGACCGGTGGGGGGCCGGAATCGCCTCGTCCGGGTCCGCGTCCTCGGAGCCCTCGCGCGTCGGCGCCGCGCCCGCGGCGGCGGCCACGTCCCCGGGCGGGCCGCCGGTCCCCCTCGTCGACGACGCGCCGCGCGGCGACAGCGACGACGACCCGTGGGCACTCCCCGCGGACGCGGTGGCGGCCGAGGAGGAGGTGCTCGACCGCGCCGAGGTCGACGAGGTCGAGCGCAGGTCGGCGCTCGCGGAGTGCGCCGAGCTCGTCGCCGACCTCGTGCCCGCCGGTGCCCGGACGCTGGCGTTCGTCCGGTCCCGTCGCGGCGCGGAGGCCCTGGCCGAGTCGGCTCGCCGACACCTCGCGCTCGTCTCGCCCGCCCTCGTGGACACGGTCCGTGCCTACCGCGGGGGCTACCTCCCCGAGGAGCGTCGTGCGCTGGAGGCCCGGCTACGCTCGGGCGAGGTGCTCGCGATGGCGACGACCAACGCGCTCGAGCTGGGCATCGACGTCTCGGGGCTCGACGCGGTCCTGCTGTGCGGGTGGCCCGGCTCGCGCGCCTCGATGTGGCAGCAGGCGGGGCGCGCCGGGCGCGCGGGGGCCGACGGCGTGGCCGTGCTCGTGGCCTCGGCCGACCCGCTGGACTCCTTCCTCGTCCACCACCCCGAGGCCGTGCTCGGGGAGCCGGTCGAGGCCACGGTGTTCGACCCGTCCAACCCCCACGTCCTCGCGCCCCACCTGTGCGCCGCGGCCGCCGAGCTGCCGCTGACGGCCGAGGACCTCGCGCTGTTCGGCATCGAGGACGAGCGCGGGCGCGCGCTCCTCGACCACCTCGTCGACACGCTCGGGCTGCTGCGGCGCCGCCCCACCGGCTGGTACTGGGACGTGGCGAACACCGTGCGTGCCCAGGACCTCACCTCGCTGCGCGGCAGCACCGAGCGGCAGGTCCAGATCGTCGAGTCCGCGACGGGCACCGTGCTGGGGACCGTCGACGCCGGCAACGCCGACACCACGGTCCACCCCGGCGCGGTGTACGTCCACCAGGGCCGGGTCCTGCTGGTGGAGACCCGGGTCGACGACGTCGCGATGGTCACCGACGGCGCCCACCTGCCGTACCGGACGCGCGCCCGGAGCAGCTCGAGCGTCCGGTTCCTGTCCGAGGAGGCCGTGGTCGAACGCGGCGGAGTGCGCTGGTCGACCGGCGAGGTCGAGATCACCGGGCAGGTCGACTCGTTCGTACGCTACCGCGTGCCCGACCAGCGGCAGATCGGGGTCGAGCAGCTCGATCTCGACGCGCGCACGTTCCGCACGGTCGGCACGTGGTGGACCCTCGACGAGGCCGCCCTCGAGGCGGCGGGCGTCGACCCGGGCCGGCTCGGCGGGGCGCTGCACGCGGCCGAGCACGCATCGATCGGCATGCTCCCGCTGCTCGCGACGTGCGACCGGTGGGACATCGGGGGCCTGTCCACCGAGGCCCACGACCAGACCGGCCGGCCCACCGTGGTCGTGCACGACGGCTTCCCGGGCGGAGCAGGGTTCGCGCGCCGCGGCTTCGACGCATCGGTGGAGTGGGTACGCGCCACCCTGGAGACCGTGCGGACGTGCCCGTGCGTCGCCGGGTGCCCGCGCTGCGTGCAGTCGCCGAAGTGCGGCAACGGCAACTCCCCGCTGGACAAGGCGGGAGCGATCGCGCTCCTCACCGTCCTCGCAGGCGCCGCCGAGCGGCACCCGGAGGCGGAGGCTTACGCGCCCCCGACCGGCGACCTCTGACTGGCGCTCCCTCCGCCCGGGCACCGCGCGCCCACCGCACGTGGCGGGCGCACTCACCGCACGGGGCCGGCGCACTCACCGCACGGGGCCGGCGCGGGCGTGAGCCACCGCGTCGTAGGTCCCGAACACGCCGAGCTCCACGAGCACCGTCGCCGACACGACGACCTCCTCGCCCTCCACCTCGCACGACACCGTGGCGGCCTCGTTGAGGCCCACCACCCCGGTCGACCGCGCGCACGCCTCGGCCGGTGCGGCGCCGTGCTGGAGCGCACCGGCGGCGGCCAGGGAGCCGAGGTCGGCGGCGCCCTGGGCCTCCTGCCGGGCGACCTGGACGCGGGCCAGCGCGAGCACACCGACCAGGAGGAGGAGCATGGACGCGACGACGCCCGCGACGAGGACGGTCGCCGCACCGTGCTCGCGGTCCCGGTCGACGACCCGCGCGGCCTCTCGGCCCCGGACCCTCCCGGCAGGCGGCCCGGAACCCGGGGCACTCACGGCGAGCCCTCTCCGACGAGCGCCTCCTCCGGGACCGCGCTCGCGCTGGCGATGACCCGACCACCGACGAGCGAGAGCGGACCCGGGTACGGCGCCACGACCGTGACGACGACGAGGCCGTCGTCCTGCGCCACCGTGACGTTCGCGTCGTCGGGCGCCAGGCGCTGGGCGTGGTCGACGACCACCTGGGAGCTCTCCCCGGCGGCGGCGGCCCGCGCGCCGGCCTGGGCCGCGTCGGTGGCGCGGATGTGCGCGGCCCCAGTGGCGATCGCCGAGAGGACGAGCAGGAGGACGAGGGCGACGGCGGGCAGGACGGTCGCGAGCTCGGCCGTGACCATGCCGCGCTCGTCCGGTCCGGGCCGGTGGGACGCGGCGCCGGCCGCCCGGTGACGCGAGGACCGGCCCGTCCGACGGAACCCGGCCTCGTCCGTCCGGCGGGGCGCGGCCGGGGGCCGGGCATGGTGCCCGGCCCCCGGCTGTGCGTGCGTGGTCATCAGACCCCGAGCGCCCGCGTGATGAGCCCGGTCACCATCGAGATGACGGCGTCGCCGTTGAGGATCCCGATGAGCGCCGCGGCGAGGCCGGCCGCCGCGACCGTGCCGATGGCGTACTCGGCGGTCGCCATCCCCGCCTCGGGATCCTCCGCCGCGCGTCCGTGCCGTGCACGAAGGGTGGTGGTGAGGCGGTGAGCCGCCTGGGTGATCGTGTGCATGTCGTCGTCCTTCCCCGGTTCGTCCCGGTGTGCGCCCGACCCGGTGCCGGGCTCGCGGGACCAGGCTGCCGAGGCGGTGTGCCGGCCCGCTCCGGGACGGTCGGGGCCTGTGCATCCATGCGCACGACGGATACCTGTGGAACCCGCGTCGCGCGAGCTGTCCCGCGCTCGGGGCGCCGTGGCCGGCGCTCTGCACCGCGCGGCACGCGGCCCTCATCGCCCGAGCAGGTCGAGCCCCGCGCCGAGGACCACGGGCAGGATCCCGAGCAGGACGAAGGCGGGCAGGAAGCACAGTCCGAGCGGGAGGACGAGGCGGACGCCTAGTCGCGCCGCGGCCTCCTCGGCCGCCCGGGCCCGGTCCGCCCGCAGCGTCTCGGCCCGCATCGTCAGCAGCGGTCCCGGGTCGGCGCCGTCGTTCCAGGCGGGCTCGAGGCAGTCGGCCAGCGCCCGCGCGTGGGCGGGCGCGCCGGCCCACGCCTCCTCCCACGACGCACCGAGCAGGAGGAGGTCTCCGGCCGGGCGCAGCGCCCGGGCGGTGCTCCCGTCGCCGATCTCGGTCAGGGCACCGCCGAGGGCGCGCAGCGCGCCGGGCACGGAGCTGCCGGCCGCGAGGGCCGCCCCGCACAGGTCGAGCAGGACGGCGGGGTCGAGGGCGAGTCCGGGCAGGCTCGGTCCGCGTCGCCGTTCAGGAACGGCGACCGGGCGGGTCAGCAGCCACGGGGCGACGGCCGCGACGGCGAGCAGGAGCAGATGGACACTCATGCGTCGGCCGTCTCGGCCCGGCGCTCCTCGCGGAGCACCCAGCACCAGCCGCCGACGAGGAACGCCGTGCCGACCACGAGGCACACGGTGCCGAGCCCGCCGTCGAGCAGGACCCCGACCGGGTCCGCCCCGACCGCGGCACCGAGAAGCAGCCCCAGGAGGGGGAGCCAGCCGAGCAACCTGCCGGTCGCTCGCGGCCCGGCGAGCGCGACGGTACGCGCCCCGGCAGCGCGCGCCGACTCGGCGATGCCGACGGCGCTGCGGTCGAGGATCTCCGCCAGCGGCGCACCGGTGGCACGCGTGACGCGGCAGGCCGCGACGACCCCCGCCAGCGCGCCGCGGGCCGAGGCCCGCTCCGCCCGGTTGCCGAGCCGTGGCCCGGCCCGGCGGCCCGCGCCCGGCCGCCCCGCGGACCGCGGACCGCCGCCGAGCCGACCGGCGAGGTCGAGGAGCGCGACGGGGACGCCGCTCTCGTCGAGCTCGGCGCCGGCCCCGAAGGTCTCGCCCGCGGCAGCGCCGGCCGAACGCGCCGCGCCGACGGGCGCCACACCCTCGACGGCACCGGCGGCCCCGGCGCGAGAGAGCTCCCCGTCGGACGAACGAGCCACGACGACCCCCGCGTCACCCCCACGCCCGGCGGGCTCGCCACGGGGCGGGAGACCGGACCGGCGCAGCGCGGCGGTCCAGGCCCGCCCCGGGTCCGAACCGGCACGCAGCCGCATGGCGACCTCGGACACCAGCAGGCCGGGATCGAGCTGCACGGGCCGGTGCCGCCGCCTGCGCCGTGTCAACGGGGCCGCGGGACCGACGGCGCGACGCGCAGGTCGCCGCACGCGCCTGGGCGGCGGCGCGAGGAGCGCGACGGCGAGCAGCACGAGCACGCCGGCGAGCAGGACACCGGACGTCATGCCCCGGTCCTCACCCGTGCCCGGTCGGCGCGCCGACCGGGTTCCGCACGTGCCCCGTCCGTCCGTGCGTCCTCGCCCACCGCGGTCCGGGCCCGCGCCCGTCCTGCCCGCGCCTGCCCGGTCCGCCCACCGTCGGCGCCGACCGGGGACCGGTCATGGCCGTCGTCCTCCGCCGAGACCGCGGCGAGGGCGGCGGCCACGACGTCGTCGCCGACCCGGTGCGCGAGGCGGTCGACCCCGGGGCCACCCGTCACCCGTCCGTCCGGCGCGACCGTCAGCGCGTCGACGCAGTCCAGCTGTGCTCCGGACCGGACGAGCACGCCGACCTGGGCGACGTGCCGGCGTCCGTCGGACCGCCGCAGGTGCACCACGGCGTCGATCCCGGAGGCGGCCTGCGCGGCGAGCGTGGACTCGGTCATCCCGGCGAGCGCCGCGAGCGCGACGAGGCGGCTGGGCACGTCCTGCGCCGTGTTCGCGTGCACCGTCGCCCACCCGCCCTCGTGGCCCGTGTTGAGCGCGCCGAGGACGTCACGGACCTCGGCTCCGCGGCACTCGCCGAGCACGATGCGGTCCGGCCGCATCCGCATCGCGGCCCGCACGAGGTCGGCCAGCGTGACCTCGCCGGCCATCTGGACGTTGGGTCGGCGGACCTGGAGATGGACGACGTGCGGGTGCGCGGGGCGCAGCTCGACCGAGTCCTCGAGGCAGACGATGCGCTCGCGGTGGTCGGCGAGTCCGAGGAGCGCGGCGAGCATCGTGGTCTTGCCCGTACCGGTGGCCCCGGAGAGCACGACGTTGGCCCGGCTGCGCACGAGGGCTTTCAGGACGGGTGCGACGTGCGCGGGCACCGCGCCCAGGCCGACGAGGTCCGCCAGCGACAGCGTCCGGTCCCGGAAGGTGCGCAGGGAGATCGTCGTCCCGTCCGCGGCGAGCGGCGGGAGGACGGCGTGCAGCCGCGTCCCGTCGGGCAGCGTGCCGTCGACGACGGGCGCGGCATCGTCCAGCCGCCGGCCGCACGCGGCCGCGAGCCGGGTCGCGAGCCCCCGCACGGCGCTCTCGTCGCCGAGCACCCGACGCGGGTCGGGCACCGGGACGAGCCCCTCGCCGCGGTCCGCCCACACGCCCGAGGGGCCGTTGACGAGGACGTCGGTGACGTCGGGAGCGGCCAGGAGGGGGGCGAGCAGGGTGCCCGCACCGAGCAGCTCGGCACGCAGGTCGTGCTCGAGGCGCAGGAGCGTGCCGGAGCCGAGGGCACCGACCGTACCGGCGTCGAGAGCCTCGGTGACGTTCCGCCCGGCGGCGACCTCGGCGCGCACCCAGGAGGCACCGGACACCGACGCGGGTCGCGCCCTCACGGGAGAAGCCCCAGCGCGTCCGCGACCTCCTCCGCGGCGGCGCGCAGCGGCCCGCGCCGCGCCCCGGGGACGACCCCGTGCTCGACGCCCGCGTCGAGGGTGCGTACGTGGCGTACGACGCCACGCAGCGGCAGCCCGCAGGCCTCTGCCACGTCGGACGCGAGGACGTCCTCACCGCTGCGCCGGCGCACGACCAGCGAGATCTCCGGGCCGCCGGAGGACCTCGCGAGCGCTCGTGCCGCGGCTGCCGCGGCGGCACCGCCGCGCAGCCCGGCGCTCGCCGTCAGCACCAGGTGGTCGAGGTCGTCGATCAGCGACGGGCGGGAGTCCTGAGCGCGGAAGAGGACGGTACGCGGCAGGTCGAGGACGACGACCTCGGCGGCCTGGGCGACGGCGCGCACGGCCCGGGCCACGACGGGCTCGTCGACGTCGGCACCCCCGCGCAGGTCGCCCCCGAGGAGGCGGACGTGCTCGAACGCGGGAAGGGAGGTGGCGAGTCGCTCGGGCAGCAGCGTGCCCTCCTGGCGCCGGAGGTCCGCCCACCGCGTCCCCGGGTCGCGCTCGAGGCCCGTAAGGAGCTCGACGACGCCTCCGGCCGGGTCGAGGTCGACGAGCGAGACGGGGATCCCGGCGCGCACCGGCACGCTCGCGAGCGCCACCGCGAGCATCGTCGCCCCCGAGCCCCCGTGGGCACCCACGACCCCCACGCGGGTCGCCCGTGCGGGCACCGCGCCGAGCAGCAGGTCCAGCAGCCGTTCCTCATCCCTGGGGACCTGCAGGCGGGCCCCTACCTCCGGGCCCGCGACCACCACCAGCTCGCCCGAGCCGACGTCGTCGAGGACGATCGCCGCGCCGCGCCAGTCGTCGCTCACGCGCACGCCACCCAGCTCGCCGAGCCGCCGCACCGCGTCCCGGCCGGCCGAGTCCGGCGCCCCTCCCCGCACGGCCACGACCGCCGTCGTCCCACCCATGGTCACCCTCCGTCCGCGGCACGGGATGCGCCGTCGGAACCGACGCTGCCGCACCCGACCG
Source organism: Georgenia sp. Z1491 (assembly GCF_049856175.1). Classification (GTDB taxonomy): domain Bacteria; phylum Actinomycetota; class Actinomycetes; order Actinomycetales; family Actinomycetaceae; genus JB111. Next base: position 114,563 of record NZ_JBNDNA010000003.1, on the reverse strand, counting down.
GGCGCTCGCCCTGGACCTGTGGACCACGACTCGTCGTCATGCCCTGTGGACCGGCGACGGGGCCCGCGGGGAACGGCGACGGCCTCCGTGGCGACCGGGGGTGGGCGCCCGCGGGGACCGCGGCGGCCCGACTACCCTGGTGCCGACTCGTCCGACCCGCGGGCGCCCGACCGGAGGCCAGAGCTCGATGTCGTCGCCGTCCGGACCCGCTCCCACGCCGGTGTCCGCGGAGACTCCCGAGGACGCCGGGGCCACGGACGGTTCCGTGCCCCGCGCGAGGGCCGGGGCCACCTCGGCGGGTCGTGCCCGGCGGCGTCGGCCCTACCGGCGTCGCACGCGGCTGCCCCAGCACGCGTGGGCCGTCGTGTTCGCCGTCCTTCTCGTCCCCGGCACGCTCGGCGTCCTCGCCGTGCTGCCGTGGGCCTCGGCCCGGGTGGTGGCGACCTCCGGCACCGACGGTGCCCTCGGACCCATGGCCGCGCTGCTGGCTCTCACGCTGGCCGCCCTCGTGCTCAGCTGGCTCGTCGGCTGGGCGACCGCCGTGTTCTCGTCCGTGACGGCCTGGCTCTACGCGCTCGGCGGCTGGCTGGTCGTCTCGCTCTCGGCCGACCGTCTCGCCGAGGCGGACCCGCCCGCCGCGTTCAGGCGGGCCGCCGACGGGTTGCACGTGCTCGCCGAGCACGGGACCGCCACCGTCGCGGTCGTCCTGGTGGCCGGTGTCGCGATCGGCACCTCGATCGCGCGCCGGGCCGGTCGCTCCGACGAGCGCGCCGAGGCCACCACCGGGCACGAGCGTTCCCGCCGCGGGGACCACGTCCTGGCGACCGCGCCCGCCGTGGTGCTCGGCGCCGCCGGTGCGTGGTTCGTCGCGCTCGCCTCGCCCGGGCGTCCCGAGGGCGACGGCTGGGGGTCGTGGCTGCTGCTCCTCGGCGCCGTGCTCCTGGCGGCGTGCGCCGCGACGTCGGGGATCTCCTCGATCGGGGGGCAGGTCGCCGGCGGGCTCCTCGTGGTTCTGTGCCTGCTGCACACGTCGTTGCTCGGCACCGGGCCGGTCCCCGTGGACCTCGACCCGGGCCAGTCCTCGAGCGCCCTCGCCGACGGCACGCTCCTCACGCTCGGTATCGCCCTGGCGATGGGGACGTCCGGCGCACACTGGGCGCGCCGGTCGGGCAAGCGGTACGAACGCACCGAGATGGCCATCGCGCAGGTCTCCCGCACGGGCGGTCCCGCCGCCCGTCGCACCCCTCGCCGCCCCGTGTGACGCGCGCAACGCGCCGGGGCGCCTCCGCGGCGCGCGCGAGATGCGGCCGTAGCGTGGCGGGAGACAGGTGGGAGGCCGTCCCGCCACGCCCACGTCATGTCGAGGAGGCAGTCACGGTGACGGACAACCCGACCACGGACGGGTCGCGCACGTCGGCCGACGAGGAGCTGGCCGCGGCGCGTCGCCGCGCGCTGCTGCCCACCTCCTCCCCCGACCGGTTCCAGCCTCGCCCGGGTCCGGAGGAGACCGGGGCGCCCGCGGCCGAGGTCGACGACGACGCCGCCACCGAGCGGGATGCCACCGAGCGGGATGCCACCGAGCGGGATGCCACCGAGCGGGATGCCACCACCGAGCGGGATGCCGCCGCCGAGCACGCGGCCGGTACCGACGGCCGCGAGCCCGAGCGGACCGAGGCAGCACCCGCGGAGCCCGACCCCGCCGACCGGGCCCACGCCGACGACGTCGACACCGTCGTGGTCGCCGACGACGCAGACCCGGCAGCGCCGCACGGCGCCACCGGCAGCGGCGCACGGGCCGCCCGACCGGACGACACGTCGGTCACGGCCCCGCCGCCCCCGACCGGCGAGGAGACCGCCGAGGACGAGGTCGACGCCGAGTCCTGGGACGCCGCGTTCGCCTCCGGCGGCGACGGCGTGCCGACGGCGGCCGAGCACCCCGCCGACGCACCCGACACGGACCCGCAGACCGCTGACGCACGCGACGCGGACGCGCACTCCGCGGACACGGACGGCGCGCCCTCCTCCGGCACCACCACCGACGGCGCGCCCACGACCACCACCGCACCCACCACCACCGCCGCTCCGGCGGACGACGAGGACGACGAGGCCTGGACGCCGCTGTTCGCCGCCTCGCGCGCGGCGGCCGCCCGCAGCGCCGGCTCGGCCGACGCGGCGCAGGGGCACGCGCCCGACTCCGCCGTGCCCACGACCACCACTCCTGACGCCCCGGGCTCCGACGGCACGGCCACGACCAGGCTCGCCGCCGGCGGAGCCGCCCGCAGCGGTCGCGGCGGCAGCACGCCCGAGTCGAGGGCGGCGGCGTCCACCGCGGGTGCGACCGCAGCGGGTACGACCGCCGCCGGCACCGCGGCGGGCTCGACGACCACCGGCCGGAAGGACCAGGGACTGCCCGACACCTGGGACGGCGACGCCCCGCAGGACGCCCCGCCGAGCCGGGGCGCGGGCACGCACGTCTGGGTCCTGCTCGTCTCCCTCGTCCTGGCCCCCGTGGCCTGGTACCTCGTCGCCGACGCCGGGGCGCGCCTCTCCAACGGCGAGAGCACCGCCTGGGTGACCGGCGACGTCGTCGCCGAGCACGTGGCCGAGCTCGGCGCCGGTGCGGTCCTCGTCCTGCTCCTCGTCCTCCTCGCCCGCGTCAGCTCGCTCGGCGCCTGGGTGTGGGGCATCGTCGGGACCGTGCTCGGCGCGGCCTGGCTCGTCGTCCCGGGTCCCCTGTCCGACCTGCTCGACCCGGTCCTCGACGGCCTGACGAACCTGTCCGGCGTCGAGTCGCTGGGCGAGAACATCGCCGCGCACCTCGTGACGGACGGCACGTCCGGGCGCCTTCTCATGTACGGGCTCGCGCTTCTCGGCGTCGCCATCGCCACCCACGGGGCTCGCCGGGCGGGCCGTGCGGAGGGCGTCTTCGTCGCGGAGGAGCGGCGCGCCACCCGCCCCCGGGGCTAGGCTCGTACCCGGACACGGAACCGGGCCCGCAGGGCCCGCAACGGCGAAGGGGCCCCGATGACGACCGACGAGACGACCGGCGGAGTGGACAACCTGCTCACCGAGACGCGCACGTTCGCACCCGACCCGGAGTTCGCCGCCCAGGCGAACGCAGGGGCCGACCTCTACGACACTGCCGCCGCCGACACCGACGCGTTCTGGCTCGACCAGGCGCGCGACCTGCTCACCTGGCGCACCGAGCCCACGCAGTCCCTCGACTGGTCGGGCGCCCCGGTGGCCCGCTGGTTCGCGGACGGCACCCTCAACGCGTGCGAGAACGCCGTCGACCGGCACGTCGCGGCCGGGCACGGCGACCGGGTGGCCATCCACTTCGAGGGCGAGCCGGGCGACCGGTACGACCTCACGTACGCCGAGCTGCTCGAGCAGGTATCGCGCGCCGCCGGAGCGCTGGAGGCCCTCGGCGTCACGACCGGCGACCGCGTGGCGATCTACCTGCCGATGATCCCCGAGGCCGTGGTCGCGATGCTCGCCTGCGCACGCATCGGCGCCGTCCACTCCGTGGTCTTCGGCGGGTTCTCCGCCGACGCCCTCCACTCCCGGATCATCGACGGCGACGCGCGGCTCGTCGTCACCGCCGACGGCGGCTGGCGCCGCGGCAAGCAGCTCCCCCTCAAGCGGGCGGTCGACGACGCGCTCGCCAAGGGCGGCACGAACGTCGAGCACGTCCTCGTCGTGCGCCGTACCGGCCAGGAGACCGACTGGACCGAGGGTCGCGACGTCGAGTGGGCCGAGGCGCTGGCCGCGGCCCCGGCGGAGCACGAGCCCGTCGCCGTCGAGGCCGAGCACCCCCTGTTCCTCCTCTACACGTCCGGCACGACCGGGAAGCCCAAGGGCATCCTCCACACGACCGGCGGATACCTCACCCAGTCGCAGTACACGTTCCACAACGTGTTCGACCACAAGGCCGGGCAGGACGTCTTCTGGTGCACCGCCGACGTCGGGTGGGTCACCGGGCACTCCTACGTCGTCTACGGACCGCTGTCCGACGGCGTCACGCAGGTCCTGTACGAGGGCACCCCGGACACCCCGCACCAGGGCAGGTGGTGGGAGATCGTCGAGCGGTACGGCGTGACCCTCCTCTACACCTCGCCGACCGCGATCCGCACGTGCATGAAGTGGGGCGAGGACGTCCCGGGGAAGTTCGACCTGTCGAGCCTGAGGCTGCTCGGCACCGTCGGTGAGCCCATCAACCCCGAGGCGTGGATGTGGTACCGCCGCGTCATCGGCGCCGAGCGCACGCCCGTGGTCGACACGTGGTGGCAGACCGAGACCGGCGCGATCATGATCGCGCCGCTGCCGGGCGTGACCTCGACGCAGCCCGGCTCGGCCACGAAGCCCCTGCCGGGCATCTCCGCGGAGATCCTCGACGACGCCGGCAAGGCCGTCACCGACGGCCAGGGGGGCTACCTCGCGCTGACCGCGCCGTGGCCGGCGATGACCCGTGGCATCTGGGGCGACGAGCAGCGGTTCGTCGACACGTACTGGTCGCGCTTCCCGGGCAGCTACTTCGCGGGCGACGGCGCGCGCAAGGACGACGAGGGCGACATCTGGTTCCTCGGCCGCGTCGACGACGTGATGAACGTGTCCGGCCACCGCCTGTCCACCACGGAGATCGAGTCCTCCCTCGTCTCGCACCCGAAGGTCGCCGAGGCCGCCGTCGTCGGAGCGAAGGACGACACGACCGGCCAGGCCGTCGTCGCGTTCGTCATCCTGCGCGGCGACGCGCTCCAGGAGGCCGACGAGCCCGGCGAGGGGTCCGACGTCGTCGGCGAGCTGCGCGCGCACGTCGCCGCCCAGATCGGACCGATCGCCCGGCCGCGGACGCTCCACGTGGTCGCCGAGCTGCCGAAGACCCGCTCGGGGAAGATCATGCGCCGCCTGCTGCGCGACGTCGCCGAGGGCCGCGACGCCGGCGACGTGACCACGCTCGCCGACACCTCGGTGATGGACCAGATCACCCGGGGGATGCAGCAGGACTGACCGCGGGGCTACGCGACCCCGACCCGGGGGCACAGCCCGCGCAGGACGCACGACCCGCACGCCGGGGCGCGCGACGTGCACACGGCCCGGCCGTGGGCGATGAGCCGGTGGCACGCGAACGTCCAGTCCCGCTCGGGCAGCGCCCGGGCGAGGTCCTTCTCGACGGCGGGCGACGACGTCTCCCGGCTGAGGCCGAGCCGCCGGGCGAGCCGGCCGACGTGCGTGTCCACGGTGATCGCCGGGACGTCGAAGGCGTTGCCGAGGACGACGTGCGCGGTCTTGCGGCCCACGCCCGGCAGGGCGACCAGGGCGTCACGGTCCGGCGGGACCTCGCCGGCGTGGTCGTGGACCAGCGCGGCGGCGAGCCCGACGAGCTGGGTGGCGCGGCGGGCCTGGAAGCCGAGCGTGCGGACCACCTCCCGGACCTCGTCGGGGTCCGCGCCCGCGAGGTCCTCGGGCGTGGGCCAGCGGCGGAACAGCTCGGGGGTGACGGTGTTGACCCGCTCGTCGGTGGTCTGCGCCGACAGGACGGTGGCGACGAGCAGCTCGAACGGACCGGAGTGGTCGAGCGCGCAGCGGGCGTCCGGGTAGGCGCGGGCGAGCACGGCGTCGACCTCCCGGCCGTACTCGTCGCCCTCGCCGTCGCCCCGGGGCGCCTCCCCGGCCGTCTGCGCAGATCCCCGGACCACGTCCCGATGCTAGGTCGCGGCGAGGCTCGGTGCCTTGGATCACAGAGAATGGCAGGATAGGGAGGTAGTGCCCCGAGGTACTGCCCGCCGCGAGAAGAAGGAGAAGCGCCGTGGATGGTGACGTCATCGACTCGGTCCCCCTGTTCGAGGACCTCGAGGAGGCCGACCGCGCCGCCCTCTTGCAGGTCATGGGGCAGATCAAGCTGCGCCGTGGCGAGATCCTGTTCCGAGAGGGGGAGCCGGGCGACCGCCTGTACATCCTGATCGACGGCAAGGTGAAGGTGGGGCACCGTTCGGCCGACGGCCGCGAGAACCTGCTCGCCGTGCTCGGTCCGGGCGAGCTGCTCGGCGAGCTCACCCTGTTCGATCCGGGACCGAGGTCGACGACGGCGACCGCCGTCGCGCCGACCCGCATGCTGGTGCTCGAGCACCGGGACCTCATGGAGTACGTCGACACCCGCCCCGGCCTGGGCAAGCGGCTCCTGCGCTCGCTCGCGCAGCGGCTGCGCCGCACCAACACCGCGCTCGGCGACCTCGTCTTCTCCGACGTGCCCGGCCGCGTGGCCAAGGCCCTGCTCGACCTCGCCGACCGCTTCGGCGAGTCGACCTCCGAGGGCGTCCACGTCCCGCACGACCTCACTCAGGAGGAGCTCGCCCAGCTGGTCGGCGCCTCCCGCGAGACGGTCAACAAGTCGCTCGCCGACTTCGTCTCCCGCGGCTGGATCCGCCTCGAGGGCCGCGCCGTCCTGCTCCTCGACATCGAGCGTCTGCGCCGCCGCGCCCGCTGACCCCGACGGCCCCGCCCCGGTCCGTGCGTCCCACGGCCCGGGGCGCCGTCGTGGGGACGCCTGCCGACACCCGCCGAGGAGCTCACGTGAATCTGCCTGCCGACGCCATCAGCGTCGACGCCCACTACGACCTCGTCGTCCTCGGCGCCGGCTCCGGGAACTCGATCCCCTCCCCCGAGCTCGACGACCGGTCGATCGCCATCGTCGAGGAGGGACGGTTCGGGGGCACCTGCCTCAACGTCGGCTGCATCCCCACGAAGATGTACGTATACGCCGCCGACGTCGCGTTGGAGACCGCCGGGGCCGGCCGGCTCGGCCTGGACGCCGAGGTTACCTCCGTCGACTGGCCCGGCATCGTCTCGCGCGTGTTCGAGCAGCGGATCGACCCGATCGCCGCCGGCGGCGAGGAGTACCGCCGCGGACCGCGCACGCCGAACATCGACGTCTACGACCAGCACGCCGTCTTCGTCGGCGAGCGCACGCTGCGCACCGGGCAGGGGGCCGAGCAGAGGATCATCTCCGGCGACCAGATCGTGGTCGCCGCGGGCTCGAGGCCGGTGGTCCCCGACGCGATCGCGGCCTCGGGCGTGCACCTGCACACCAACGAGGACATCATGCGGCTGCCGGACCTGCCGCGCTCCGTCGTCATCGTCGGCGGCGGATTCATCGCCATGGAGTTCGCCCACGTCTTCGACGCCCTCGGGTCGCGGGTCACGATCGTCTCCCGCTCACCGCTCCTGCGGCACCTCGACGCCGACCTCGGTGAACGCTTCAACGACCTGGCGCGGGCCCGGTTCGACCTGCGCGAGGGGCGCACCGTCGTCGGGGCCGAGCAGTTGGCGGACGGCGTAAGCCTGCGCCTCGACGACGGCACGACGGCGGACGCGCAGGTCCTGCTCGTGGCGACCGGCCGCACGCCGAACGGCGACCGCCTCGACCTCGCGGCCGGCGGCATCGAGACGCTCGACGACGGGCGGCTCGCGGTCGACGAGTTCGGCCGATCGACGACCGCGCCGGGCGTGTGGGCGCTCGGTGACGTCTCCTCGCCGTACATGCTCAAGCACGTGGCCAACGCCGAGGCGCGGGTGATCCACCACAACCTGCTCCACCCGGACGACCTGCGGCGCCTGCCACACGACCACGTCCCCGCCGCCACGTTCACGCACCCGCAGATCGCCACCGTCGGCATGACCGAGGAGCAGGCGAGGGCCGCGGGGCACGACGTGACGGTCAAGGTGCAGAGCTACGGGGACGTGGCCTACGGGTGGGCCATGGAAGACACCACCGGCATCGTCAAGCTCGTGGCGGACCGCAGCACCCGCCGGCTGCTGGGGGCCCACTACATGGGCCCGCAGGCCTCGACCCTCGTCCAGCAGATGATCACGGTCCTCGCGTTCGACCTCGACCTGCGCGAGGTCGCGCGGAACCAGTACTGGATCCACCCCGCCCTGCCGGAGGTCACCGAGAACGCGCTGCTGGGCCTCGACCTGAGCTGACGCGCCCGGCGCGCGGCGGGTCGCGTCCTCGTCGGGGCCGGCCGTGCGCCGACCGGCCGGCTCAGTCCTCCTCGGGCGAGAGCTCGACGAGGAGCTCGACCTCCACCGGGACGCCGAGCGGCAGCACGGCGACGCCGACGGCCGAGCGCGCGTGCCGGCCGAGGTCCCCGAAGATCTCGCCGAGCAGCTCGGAGGCGCCGTTGACGACCTGCGGCTGGCCGGTGAAGCCCGGCGCCGAGGCGACGAAGCCGGTCACCTTGACGACGCGGGCGACCGCGTCGAGGGAGCCGGCGAGCGAGCGGACGGCGGCGAGCGCGTTGAGGGTGGCGGTCCGTGCCGCGGCGTACGCGTCCTCGGCGGAGACCTCCGCGCCGACCAGGCCGAGGTGGGTCGGCTCGCCGCCGACGACCGGCAGCTGGCCGGAGGTCTGGACGTGCGTTCCGGTGCGGACGGCGGGCACGTAGGCCGCGACCGGGGTCGCCACGGCAGGGAGCTGGATCCCGAGCTCGACGAGCCGGGCCTCCGCGCCCATCAGGCGCTCGTGGGGCGCTTGAGGTAGGCCACCGGGTTCGTGGTGCCCTCGGGGCCCGGGACGATCTGGACGAGCTCCCAGCCGTCGGCCCCCCACTGGTCGAGGATCGCCTTGGTCTGGTGGCTGATGAGCGGGATGGTCGCGTACTCCCAGGTAGTCATGCGCCGATCCTAGAGGGGTGCGTCAGGTCGTGGCACGCGCCATGAGCAGGCGCGGGGCCTCGGCCTGCCGGAGCTGGGCGATGACGGCGTCGTCCTCGCGGCGCAGCGCCTCGCTCCACGAGGTGACGGCGGGGTACCGGCGCTGCAGCGCGCGACGCTCGCGCTCGGTCAGGCCGCCCCAGACGCCCTGGACCGGGCCCGCCTCGAGGGCGTCGGCCAGGCACTCGAGTCGGACGGGACAGGCGAAGCACACGGACCGGACCTGCCGCTGTGCGGGGCCCTCGGCGAAAAGGACGTCGGGGTCCAGATCAGCGCACGCTGCCCTCATCGTCCAGCTTGCGTCACTCAACGCGTCACACCTTTCTTTGCCTCATCGTGTCGCGACGCACCGGGACGGACGTTGCCGGAACGAAACGCGACGCGCCGAAGTTAGCCCGAATTCCTGGGTTATGGGAAGACCCTCGGGCTGAGGTGAGACGAAATCGCCACGAAGACCTCGCTCGTGAGTGACCTGGCTTGCACCGCTGCAGGTGGCTCGCTGCGTACCCTGACGCCCATGAGTCGCAGCTCCTCACGATCCCGCCGCGCGCTGCGCGTGGACCAGGCGCTCGTCACGCTTCTCGCGTTCCTCCTGGTCTCGATCATGGGGGGGCTGCTCGGTGCCGCGCTCGTCATGCCCGCCGTGGCTACGACCGGCCAGGTCACGCGCGCCGGCACGGAGCTGTTCAGCGACCTGCCGGCCGAGCTCGGCATCCCCGAGCCCTCGGAGCGGTCGACGATCCTGGCCTCCGACGGCACGGTGCTGAGCACGTTCTACGCGGAGAACCGGATCATCGTCGAGTCGGAGGCCATCGACAACGACATGCGCAACGCCGTGGTCGCCATCGAGGACGAGCGGTTCTACCAGCACAACGGCGTCGACCTCCAGGGCATCATGCGCGCCACCGTCAACAACCTCACGGGTGGCGCGCTCGCCGGTGCCTCCACCCTCACGCAGCAGTACGTGAAGAACCTGCTCATCGAGCAGGGCCGGCGCTCGGGCGACGCCGAGGCGATCGAGGGCGCGACCGAGACGTCGCTGGGACGCAAGCTCCGCGAGGCCCAGCTGGCCATCGCGCTCGAGCAGCAGCAGTCGAAGGACGAGATCCTCACCGGCTACCTCAACATCGCGCAGTTCGGTCCGTCGGTCTACGGCGTGGAGTCCGCGGCGCAGCACTACTTCAACCACTCGGCGGCGGACATGAGCGTGGCCGAGTCCGCGCTCCTCGCGGGCATCACGCAGTCCCCCGCGCGCTGGGACCCGGTCGCGCACCCGGACAACGCCCAGGTCCGCCGTGACCTCGTCCTCGACAACATGCTGCGCCTGGAGTTCATCACCGAGGAGCAGCACGCCGAGGCGATCGCCACCCCCGTGGAGGAGATGCTCGACGTCACCTACACCCAGAACGGGTGCGGGGCCGCCGGCAACGCCGCCTACTTCTGCGACTACGTCGTCAAGGACCTCCTGGCGAACGAGGAATGGGGCGAGTCCCTGGCCGACCGTCAGGCGATGCTCTACCGCGGCGGCCTGACCATCACCACCACGCTCGACCTCGACCGGCAGGCCGCGGCCTACGAGACCGTGACGGCGAACGTCCCCGTCACCGACCCGTCCGACATCCGCATGGCCCTCACGTCGATCGAGCCCGGCACGGGCCGGATCCAGGCGATGGTCCAGAACACGAACTACGGACCACCGACGGAGACCGACCAGGACGCCACGCTCATCAACCTCAACGTCGGCACGGACCGCGGTGGCGGCAACGGCTTCCTCACCGGCTCGTTCTTCAAGGTCTTCACGCTCACCGAGTGGGTGGACGAGGGGCACTCGATCAACGACCGGGTCAACGCCACCGATCGCGAGTTCCGGCGCGCGGAGTGGAACATCTCCTGCATGCCCGAGGTGGCCGACGACTACGATCCGGGCAACCTCGAGAGCGGCCTGGGCGCGGCGCGCGGCCTCGTGACGGTCCTCGACGCGACCGCACGGTCGATCAACACCCCGTTCATCGAGATGGGCACGCAGCTCGACCTGTGCGGCATCATCGACACCGCCGCCGCGATGGGTGTGGACGCCCAGGCCAACGGCGACCCGATGGTCCCGCGCCCCTCGATGCTGCTCGGCACGAACCAGAACACCCCGATCCAGATCGCCGAGGCCGTCGCGACGCTCGCCGCCGAGGGCGTGCACTGCGACCCGGTGGCGATCCTCGCGGTCACCGACAGCGCCGGCAACGACGTTCCCCTCCCGCCCGCGAGCTGCGAGGAGGCGCTCGCCCCCGAGGTGGCGGCCGAGGTGACGACCGCGCTCGAGTCGGTGGTGCAGCCGAACTCGACCGGCTCGAACGCCGTCCTGCCCGACGGGCGGCCGGCGGCCGGGAAGACCGGCACGGCCAACCTCGACGCCGCCGCGTGGTTCGCCGGCTACACCCCCCAGCTCGCCTCGGCGATCTGGATGGGGCACATCGACTCCAACGAGTCGATGTTCGACTCCACGATCAACGGGCAGTTCCACGAGGAGGTCTACGGCGGCCTGTACCCGGCGATGGTGTTCTCCGAGTACACCGCCCGGGCGCTCGAGGGCGAGCCCGTCCTCCAGTTCCCCGACCGGACGACGAACCGGCCCTCGACCGCCGACGACGATGACGACGACGCACCCGGCGTCAACGTGCCCGATGTCGTCGGGTACTCGGTCGACGACGCCACGACCCTGCTCGAGCGCGCCGGCTTCACCGTGAGCGTGGGCGCCGAGCGCCCCTCGGAGTGGCGCGCGGGCGGCGTGGCTGCGAGCAGCCCCGCGTCGGGCTCGTCCGCTCCGCGCGGGTCGGTCGTCAACATCTACCCCTCGTCCGGCCCGCCGAGCGAGGAGCCGGCCTCCGAGCCTCCGACCACGGAGGAGCCCTCGCCGTCCGACCCACCGTCGGACGACGAGACCGAGGCGCCGTCCGGCGGGGACGACTGATGGCGGGGGCCTGGCGAGGTGTCGCCAGGAGTGTCGGGCGCAGCGCCGCCCGGATCGGCCGGAACGCGTGGCCGTACGCGCTGGCCGCCGTGCCGGCGGGGGTGGCGACCTGGTCGGTGGCGGAGACCCGGATGTTCACGCTGCGCCACGACCGCGTGACCACGCTCGCGGCGGGCAACGAGCCGCTGCGGGTCCTGCACCTGTCCGACCTGCATCTCCTGCCCACCCAGCGCGCCAAGCTGCGCTGGCTGCGCTCCCTGAAGGACGTCGAGGTCGATCTCGTCGTGCTCACGGGCGACCTCATCGCCTCGCCGGACGCGATCGAGCCGCTGCGCCAGGCGCTCGGCGGTTTCCTCGACGTCCCCGGGTTCTTCGTCCTCGGCTCCAACGACTACACCGCGCCGAGGTGGCGCAACCCGCTGCGCTACCTCACGGGCCCCTCGTCCGAGGACGAGGCGGAGACCGACGAGACGCCGCTCCCGACCGACGAGCTGCGGGCCATGCTCACGTCGGGCTCCTGGACCGACCTGACGAACCGGCGGGACGAGGTCGAGGTGCGCGGCGTGCGGGTGACCGCCGTCGGCGTCGACGACGCCCACCTCGATCGCGACCGCTTCCCCGACCGGGCCGCGGCGACCGAGGCAGAGGACCGCGTGCCGACCGTGCACCTCGGCGTGACGCACGCGCCGTACACGCGGGTGCTCGACGCGATGGCCGACGACGGGTGCGACCTCATCCTGGCCGGGCACACGCACGGCGGGCAGGTCCGCGTGCCGCTCTACGGGGCGCTCGTGACCAACTCCGACCTCGACACGGGCCGGGCGTCCGGCCTGCACGGCTGGCCCGGTGCTCGCCCCGACCGCAGGGGCGGCGAGGTCTCGACCTGGCTGCACGTCTCCGCCGGGCTCGGGACCAGCCCCTACGCGCAGGTGCGGTTCGCGTGCCGGCCCGAGGCGACCGTGCTCACGCTCGTGCAACCGCGCGGCGAGGGCTGACCGGGCCGGACGGCACGACGTTCGACCGGCGTCGCGGCCGCGCCTCCTCCGCACCCGCGCATGTGTGGCGTACCACCTGGTCGAGGAGCGGTGCGCCCCGGCCGAACGGGTAGGCTGGTCCGGTTGCCACGGGGTGTGGCGCAGCTTGGTAGCGCGCTTCGTTCGGGACGAAGAGGTCGCAGGTTCAAATCCTGTCACCCCGACCACGTGGAGGGCCGCTGACCTGCGGAGACGCAGGGAGGTGGCCCTTCGTCGTTCTCGGCCCCGTCCCGGGCCGCCCGGCGTGCCCGATCGGCCCACGCGCTCAGCCGGTCAGGACGACGAGCTGCTGGGTCGCGCGCGTCATCGCGACGTAGCGATCCACGGCCCCCTCGACGCCGTCGCCCCAGGCTGCCGGCTCGACGAGGACGACGAGGTCGAACTCGAGCCCCTTGGCACGCTCGGGGGTCAGCGACGCGACCCGCGGCCGCTCGGGGAACGTCTCGTCACCGATGACGCACGCGACGCCGTCGGTCCGGTCCGCGCTGTCCTCGAGCCACTGGTCGATCACCGCCTCGAGCTCGTCGACCGTGCCGTACCGCACCGGGACGCCCGTGCTGCGCACCGACGTCGGGACGGCGGCGTCCGGGAGCACCTCCCGGATGACCGGCTCGGCCCGCGTCATCACCTCACTCGGGGTGCGGTAGTTGACGCTCAGGGTCGCGCGTCGGGCGTTCCCGATGCCGCACCGCGCGAGGCGCTCCTCCCAGGACTCGGGGAACCCGGACCGCGCCTGCGCCCGGTCGCCGACGATCGTCAGGCTCCCCGAGGGGCAGCGCGCCCGCACCATCTGCCACTCGGCGTCGGTCAGCTCCTGCGCCTCGTCGACGACGACGTGGGCGAACGGGCCGGCCAGCACGTCGACCGGCGGCGTCCGGCGGGTGATCCCCGCGTCGAGGGAGGCGCGCAGGTCCTGCCCGTGCAGCATGACGACCGGACTGTCCGGGTCGTCGATCGACTCGAGGATGCGGTCGACGGCGTGGTCGAGCTGCTCTCGCTCGACCTCGGACTCGAGCTCGGCGTAGCGGTCCCCGGCGCTGCGGCCCGGGCCCCCGATGCGACGCCGCGCGGCGTCGAGCACCGGGAGGTCCGCGGTCGTCCACGCCCACCGACCGGCACGCCCGAGCGAACGCACCTCGTCGTCGGTGAGCCACGGCGCGCAGCGCCTCAGGTAGGCCGGCACCTCCCAGAGGTCGGCGACGACGTCGCTCGGGTCCAGCCTGGGCCAGGCCCTCTCGAACGCGCCGGCGAGCTCGTCGTTGCCCAGCAGGGCACGACGCACGCGCACGGGCGTGACCTCGTCGTCCTCCTCGATCTGGTCGATCAGCCCCTCGACCAGCACGTCCCACACCTGGTCGCGCGCCTCGTTGTGCGGCAGGCCGACCTCGGGCGAGCGGAACGCGGTGGCCCAGTCCGTCGTGGAGACCACGAGGTCGGCCCACGGGGTCCCGACGACGAGCGGCTCCGTCGGGGGCTCCTCATAGATCCCGACGGCGGCGTCGACGGCCCGGACGACGTCCGCCGAGGACTTGAGCCGGGCCACCTCCGGGTCCGGCTCCTGCGCCGCGCCCGCCCCTTCCGGGACGAGGTCGCGCAGGGTGCAGGCGCGCACCCCGTCCTCGCCGAGGTTCGGGAGCACGTCGGAGACGTAGGACAGGTAGCGGTCGTTCGGACCGACGAGCAGAACGCCGCCGCGTCGGTGGCCGAGCCTGGGCTCGGAGTGCAGGAGGTAGGCCGTCCGGTGCAGCGCGACCACGGTCTTCCCGGTCCCGGGCCCGCCGTCGACCACCAGCGCCCCGTCCGCGGCGTCGCGGATGATCGCGTCCTGGTCCGCCTGGATCGTGCCGAGGACGTCGCGCATGCGTGGCGAGCGGTCGGCGCCGAGGCTGGCGAGGAAGGCGGAGTGGTCGTCGAGCGAGGCGCGGGACCCGAGCTCGCCGGAGAACACCTCGTCCCAGTAGTCGTTCACACGGCCGCGGCTCCAGCGGTAGCGGCGGCGGGCGGTCAGGCCCATCGGGTCGGCGTGCGTGGCGGCGAAGAACCGCTCGGCGGCCGGCGACCGCCAGTCGACGAGGAGCCGGCGGCCCGCCCGGTCCGTCAGCCCGGTGCGCCCGACGTAGACGGGCTCGTCGCCGTCGCCCGGGACGAGCCGGCCGAGGCACAGGTCCGCGCCGAAGCGCAGGGCCATCCGCAGCCGGGCGGTGAGCCGGTGGACCTCCTGGTCGCGTTCGAGCGCCTGCTGCCCACCCCCCGCGGGTGCGCGGCGTGCCCGCTCCAGGCGGTGGGTGAGGTGCCGGACCCGGTCCTCGACAGCGGCGGCGACGGCAGCCAGGTGCTCCTCGTCCGGCCCGATCAGGTCGGGGTCGTCCTTGGCTGCCAGGTGGTACGGCAGGTGGAACATGCGTGGCGTGGTCATGGGGCCTCCGGGGGCGCGGGCTGGCGACGAGCCCGCGATACTGCCCCACGAGGGGGGCCTTGCGGCAAGATCCCCCACCCGCCGTACACTTGGGGCAACGGCGGAGGACGGCTCGACGACGAGCGTGACCCGCGTACACCGAGGAACCTGACGGCGGGTCGCCGCGCCGGACGAGCGGCACGCGCGCACACCCGAGCAACGACGAGGGGCCGCAGGCTGTGTGCCTGCGGCCCCTCGTGATGTCTGCGCTGACCCGACGAATCCCCCTGCGATCCGTCCGGACGGCGGTGGCAGATCCGTGGCACGTCCCGGCTGTCCCCCCGGATCGTCCGGGACGCGCCACGGTGTACTGCTGCGGACGCCCCCGCGCCCACAACCCATCCTGCCGCCTCGACACGTTCCCGCTCACCGTCACGAGGGTGAACTCCGGAGCGAATGTCTCCACCGCGAGGAGGAGAGAGCACTACCCACGTGCCCGGCCTGCGCGGGGCTCGTCGATGTGGTACCGGTCTTCACGGGCAGGTGGCGAGCGCCTCGTCGATCGTCGCTGCGTACCGGCCCGCGCCCGCGGTGCCGGGGTGGATGTGGTCCGGCCCGAGCAGCTCGGGATCGGCCTCGACGACGGCGGCCCAGTCGGCGACGACGACGCTCGGGTGCCGCTGCGCGGCCTCGTGGATCGCGCCGTTGGCCTCGGGGATCCAGGTGGCGCTGCCCGGTCCGGACCCGGTGACCAGCACGACGCACCGCTCCCCCGCGGCCTCGACGAGCTCGTCGATCTCGCCGGCCCGGACGATGCCGTTCGTCGCGCCGGCCACGACCAGGTGCTCGCGCAACGAGCCGGTCCGCGCCATCTGCTCGACGATGCCGATCTCGGCGAGGAACGACCGGGAGACCTCCGCATCGACCGTCACGCCAGGCAGCGCCTCTCCGAGCGCCGGGCCGGCGGCCAGCGTGACTGAGTCCCCGACGACGCTCACTGCCTCGCCCGGGGTCGGGTCGGCGCCCGGGGTCGGGTCGGCGCCCGTGCTCCCACCGGGGTTCGCCTCGGCGTCGGAGGGGGTCTCGCCGCCCGGCCCGTCCGCGCCGTCCGACGAGCTCGGGGCGCCGGCGCGGTCCTGGTCCCCGTCGGGCGTGCCGGGTCCGCCGCCGGGTGTGCCCGGGTCGTCGGCGCCCGGGTCCGCCGTCCCGGGGGCCGCGCCGTCGGGCTCCTCCGCCGGCCCCGGGTAGGTCACGACGCCACCGGTTCCGTGGGCGGAGGCGAAGAGCTCCTCGGTCGAGGTGCGGTCGGGCGCCTCGTCCACGGCCCAGGCCGTGCCCGTGAGCACGAGCGCGGACACGGCCGCCACGGGTACCGCGAGGGTGGTGACGCGGCGTCGGAGCGAGGCCGCGGCCCCGCGCAGGCCGAGACGCCGGAACGGGGTCTCGACCCAGCGGTAGCTCGCCTCCGCCGCGAGGAGCGTCGCCGCGAGCACCCCGAGCGCGACGAGGCGCGGGTCGGCGTACGGCCAACGGGCCTGGGCGAGGACCAGCAGCGGCCAGTGCCACAGGTAGATCGAGTACGAGCGCTCCCCGAGCCACACCACGGGCGGGAGCTCGAGCGCTCTGGCGAGGGAGCGGCCGGGCGACCGGGAGAGGACGGCCGGCGTCATCGCCTGGACCACGAGCGCGGCGAGGACCGAGGCGGCCAGGAGCAGCCACGGGGTGGCGAGGTCGCTCGCCGCCGTCCCGAGGACCGCCAGGCCGACCAGCCCCGCGAGCGCTGCCCACCCGGCGAGGCCGCGGATCGCACCCAGGGCCGGCTCCGTGCCCCTCGGGGCGGCGCCACGGGCGGGGTGGCCGGCGGCGGGGTACCAGAGTCCGTCGCCGGCTCGCGCAGGGGCCGGGGCCAGCGCGAGGGCGAGTGCGGCGCCGAGCATGAGGCCGTAGAGGTGGGTGTCCGTGCCGAGGTAGGCGCGCGAGCCGCCGAGGCCGGCGGCCAGCGCCACGGATCCGGCGCCGATCCCGAGGGCCAGGAGGGGCCGGACGCGGCGCGGGGCTCGCCAGATCACGAGGAGCACCAGGGGCCACAGGAGGTAGAACTGCTGCTCGACGCCGAGGGACCACGCGTGCGTGAGAAGGGCCGGCGTCTGCTGGTCGAAGTAGCTCTGGCCGTCGGCGACCTGGACCCAGTTCGCGGTGAAGGTCAGCGTCCCGGCGAGCTGGCGGCCGATCCGGACCAGCACGTCGCCGCCGACGAGCCCCGCGAGGGCCGTGACGACGAGCGCGCACACGGCCACGGCAGGGGCGAGCCGGCGGAAGCGGCGCACGACGAACCCGACGACGTCGACCGAGCCGGTGCGTCCGATCTCGCGCACGAGCAGCGAGGTGATGAGGAAGCCGGAGACGACGAAGAAGACGTCGACGCCGATGTTGCCGGCCGGGGCGAGCCCGGGCAGCAGGTGGTAGACGAGGACGAGCGCGCAGCCGAGCGCGCGCAGGCCGTCCAGTCCCCTGATGCGTCCACCCACCGACATGCGGCGCGCTCCCTCCCGCTGGTGCCCGCCCGGTCGGGACGGCGGCACCATGGAACACCACAAGTCCCTCGAGTCACAGGAGACACGCGGGCCACAGCCGTCCCGCGCCGGCCCGGCGGGCGCACCCGCCCGAGGGACCCACCGCCACGACGGACGGCCCCACCCGGCGGACGCGCACGGCCGCAGCCGCGGTTCGGGCGGTCGGGGAACGGCCGCGGGGCCCGCGGACCCACAGGTCCACGGGCCCCGCGCGGGCGTCCCGGAGGTCAGCCGGCCAGCTCGGCCGCGAGCAGCTCCCCGATCTGGACGGTGTTGAGGGCGGCACCCTTGCGCAGGTTGTCGCCGACGACGAACATCGCGATCCCGCGACCGTCCGGGGCGGCGCCGTCGGCGCGGACACGGCCCACGAGCGTCTCGTCCCGGCCCGTTCCCTTGAGCGGGGTCGGCAGGTCGTCGAGGGCCACACCGGGGGCCGTGGCGAGCACCTCGAGGGCCTGCTCGGGGCCGATCTCCCGCTCGAACTCGGCGTTGACCGACATGCCGTGGCCCGTGAAGGTCGGGACGCGCACGCACGTGCCGGACACGCGCAGCTCCGGCAGCTCGAGGATCTTGCGGGACTCGTTGCGCAGCTTCTGCTCCTCGTCGGTCTCCCGCGAGCCGTCGTCCACGATGCTCCCCGCGAGGGCGACGACGTTGAAGGCGATCGGCTCGGCGTAGACCTCGGGGGCGGGCAGGTCGACGGCACCGCCGTCCAGGGCGAGTGCCTCGATGTCCTGCGTGACGCCCGCACGGACCTGGCCGGCGAGCTCGCGCACGCCGGCGAGACCGGAGCCGGAGACCGCCTGGTAGCTCGTCACGGTGAGGCGGACCAGCCCGGCGGCCTCGTGCAGGGCCTTGAG
Organism: Georgenia sp. Z1491; assembly: GCF_049856175.1. Taxonomy (GTDB): domain Bacteria; phylum Actinomycetota; class Actinomycetes; order Actinomycetales; family Actinomycetaceae; genus JB111. The sequence goes on along the minus strand of NZ_JBNDNA010000003.1, from coordinate 96,027 downwards.
GGCCGGCATCGCGGCCATCGTCGTGCAGTTGGGGTTGGCGACGATCCCCTTGGGGCGGGCGGCCACCGCGTGCGGGTTGACCTCGGAGACGACGAGCGGGACCTCGGGGTCCTTGCGGAACGCGGAGGAGTTGTCGACGACGACCGCACCGGCCTCGGCGAACCGCGGCGCCCACTCCCGCGAGGTGCCGCCTCCCGCGGAGAACAGCGCGACGTCGATGCCCGCGAGGTCGGCGGTCTCGATGTCCTCGACCACGATCTCCTCGCCCCGGAACGGCAGGCGCGTGCCGGCCGAACGGGCGGTGGCGACGAAGCGCACGTCCGCCGGGGAGAGCTCGCGCTGCGCGAGGAGCTCGCGCATCACGCGTCCGACCTGTCCGGTCGCACCGACGACCGCGACCTTGAGTCCCTTCATCGCCCGGTCCCTCCGTACACGACGGCCTCGGTGTCCTGCGCGTCGAGGTCGAAGGCGGTGTGCACCGCGCGCACCGCCGCCGTCAGGTCCTCGCCCCGCGTGACGACGGAGATGCGGATCTCCGACGTCGAGATCATCTCGATGTTGATGCCCGCGTTGTACAGGGCGTCGAAGAGGCGCGCGGAGACGCCCGGGTTCGAGCGCATGCCGGCGCCCACGAGAGAGAGGAGGCCGACCTCCTCGTCCGCGCGCAGCTCGCCGTACCCGATCTCCTCCCGGGCGGCCTCGAGCGCGCGCCGCGCGGCGGCGACCTGCGTGGTGGGGAGCGTGAAGGAGATGTCGGTCGTCCCCGTCGCCTTGGCGGAGACGTTCTGGACGATCATGTCGATGTTCGCCTCGGCGGCGGCCACGACCCGGAAGAGCCTCGAGGCGGAGCCGGGGATGTCCGGCACGTCGACCACGGTGATCTTCGACTGGCTCTCGTCGTGGGCGATGCCCGAGATGATCGGTTCTTCCATGTCGGCTCCCTCGTAGGTGTCCTCGGAGGTGACCAGGGTCCCCTCCAGGTTCGAGAACGACGAGCGCACGTGCAGCGGCACGCCGTAGCGGCGGGCGAACTCGACGGCCCGCAGGTGGAGGATCTTCGCCCCGTGGGAGGCGAGCTCGAGCGTCTCCTCGAACGAGATCCGTTCGATCTTCCGGGCCTTGGGCACGATGCGCGGGTCGGCGGTGAACAGGCCGTCGACGTCGGAGAAGATCTCGCAGACGTCGGCGTCCAGCGACGCGGCGAGCGCGACGGCGGTCGTGTCGGAGCCGCCGCGGCCCAGCGTGGTGACGTCGTTGCGCTCGTTGACACCCTGGAAGCCGGCGACGATGGCCACCTGGTCGTCCTGCAGCGTCTGCAGGATCCGCTCGGGCGCCATCTTGACGATGGACGCGCGCCCGTAGTTGATGTCGGTGACGAGGCCGGCCTGCTGACCGGTGTAGGACCGGGCGCGTACACCCTCGCCCGTCAGCGCCATCGCGAGCAGCGACATCGAGATGCGCTCGCCGGCGGTCAGGAGGATGTCGAGCTCGCGGGCCGGCGGGTCGTCGGGCATCACCTGGGCGGCGAGGTCGAGCAGGTCGTCCGTCGTGTCACCCATCGCGGAGACGACGACCACGACCTCGTGGCCGGCCTTCTTCGTCGCGGCGATCCGGCGCGCGACCCGCCGCAGCGCCTCGGCGTCACTGACGGAGGACCCGCCGAACTTCTGCACGACACGTGCCACTGCGGTGCCTCCCGCTGGTCGATGGTGTGCCGACGGATCAGGCCACCGCCGACGTCGTCGTGCCGACAAGGATAGGGCGGCCGCCCGAGGGCCGGACAGGTGGTCCCGATCCGCGGACCCGAGTGACGCCTCACACGGGGTCCCGTCGTAGCGGGGGCCACCGTCGCGGGGCCCGGTCACCACCAGCCGAGCTCGTCACCCATCTGCCGGCCCAGCCGCACGACGAGGACCGAGACGACGACGACGAACACCACGCGCACGAACCCGGACCCGCGGGCGACCGCCGTGCGGGCCCCCAGGTAGCCGCCGGCGAGGTTGCCGACGCCGACGGCGAGGCCCGCCGCCCAGACCACGTGGCCCGCGGGGACGAAGAAGAGCAGCGCGCCGAGGTTGGTCGCGAGGTTGACGATCTTGGCGATGCCGGAGGCCTGGAGGAACGCGTACCCGAGCAGGCCGACGAGGCTGATGACGAGGAAGGATCCGGTGCCGGGGCCGAGCACGCCGTCGTACATGCCGATGACGGCGCCGATCGCGCAGGCCGCGGCGAGGTGCCGCCGGCCGGTGAGCCGCAGCGCGTTGTCGCGGCCGACGCTGGGCCGGGCCACCGTGTAGACGAGGACCGCCACGCAGGCGCCGAGGATGATCGGGGTGAACGCCTGCTCGGGGATCGAGGAGGCGATCGCCGCGCCGCCGACCGCCGCGAGCAGCGCGGCGCCCGCCATCGGGAGCGCGGTGCGCAGGTCGACGTGCACGCGCCGGTAGTAGGTGATCGAGCTGACGGTCGTGCCCATGATCGAGCCGACCTTGTTGGTGGCCACGGCCGCGAGCGGGCTCATCCCGGGGACGAGGAGGAGGGCGGGGAGCTGGATGAGGCCGCCGCCGCCCACGACGGCGTCGACCCAGCCGGCGGCCAGCCCCGCGAGGGCGAGCAGCAGGAGGACCGTGAGGTCGATCTCGGGCACGGCCGGGGCTCAGGACGAGATGCGCGTGCGGCCCTCGAACGACCGGCCGAGGGTGACCTCGTCGGCGTAGTCGAGGTCGCCGCCGGCGGGGAGCCCGACGGCGAGGCGCGAGACCGGGATCTCGAGCTGTCCGAGCAGGCGGGTGAGGTAGGTGGCCGTGGCCTCGCCCTCGATGTTGGGGTCCATGGCGAGGATGACCTCCTCGACCGGGTGCTTGCCGATGCGGGTGAGCAGGTCGGCGATCCGCAGGTCGTTCGGGCCGACCCCCCGGAGCGGATCGATGACTCCCCCGAGCACGTGGTACCGGCCGCGGAACTCGCGCGTGCGCTCGATGGCGACGACGTCCTTGGGCTCCTCGACGACGCACAGCAGCGCGTAGGTGCGGCGCTCGTCGGCGCATATCCGGCACAGCTCGGCCTCGGCCACGTTCCCGCACTCGTCGCAGAACCGGACCTTGGCCTTGACCTCGACGAGGGCCGTGGCGAGGCGGGCCACGTCCTCCGGGTCGGCGGCGAGCACGTGGAACGCGATGCGCTGGGCAGACTTCGGCCCGATCCCGGGCAGCTGCCCGAGCTCGTCGATCAGGTCCTGAACCGCGCCGTCGTACACGCGGGAAGCCTACGTCCCCGGGGGGACATCGGCGCCCGGTGACCGTTTCTCGAGGATCCGCGCGCCGAACGCGGAGATCAGCAGGTCGACCCCCATGAGGCCGGACTGGTCCGCGTCCTCGTCGTCCGGGGAGGGCTGGTCGTCGGCCGGGTCGACCCGGGGCCGGGCCGGGCGTTCCTGACCGGTGCCACCCGGTCCGGTGCCGGCGCCCCGCCCGGCGTTCCCCGCAGGCTCCTCGCCGCCGTCGAGGGGTCGCTGCCCGGGCAGCACGACGGGCGGCGGCTCCGGACCGTCGTCCTCGGGTGCGTAGCGCTCGTCCGGGGGCGGGTGGTCGCCGTACACGCCCCGGTCCGCGGTGTATGCGCCGGCGCCGTCGCGCCCGGCGCCGGGCCCGTACGCCTCGGCGCCGGCCGCGTCAGGACCCTCCGTGTCGGAACCGTCCACGTCGGGACCGGCCGCGTCCTGGTCCGGGCCGACGACGGAGCTCTCGTCGACGGCCTCGCCCACCGGGCCGCGCGGCCCGGCCGGGGCGGACCAGCCGTCCTCGTCCGCGACCTCGGGTCCGGGCAGGTCGGCGAGATCGTCCTCGTCGGGACTCGCGCTCACGCCCGGCCCCGCGCCCGGACCGCCGGGTGAGCCGGGCGATGTCGCTGCGCCGGGCGAGGTCGACGACGTCGGAGCGGCCGGCGACGTCGACGACATCGGTGTGGTGGGTACGGGTGCCACGGACGCCGGGGCCACGGAGGCGGCCCGTTCCGAGCCCTCGTCCCCGGCCGCGGCCTCTCGCAGGGCTCGGCCGGGCACGGCCACGGCCGGCCAGCCGTCCGGACCCACCGGCGGCGGGGCGGGCGGGCGTGACTCCGTCGCCTCAGCGCTCACCGGCGGCGGGGCGGGCGTGCGTGACTCCGTCGCCTCGTGGTCGAGGGGGGCGCCCGGCGGACGGTGGCCGTCGGACGGCGCGCGGTGGCCGTCGGCGGGCGGGCCCGGGTCGGTCTCCGGCTCCGCGTGGGCGTGCGAGGACGGCCCGCCGTCCGGGTCGACGGCAGGCTCGCCCTCGGGCGTCAGGGGGACGCCGGGCGTCGGCGCGCCCTGCTCCGGCGGGTGGGCTCCGACCTCGGAGCCGTCCCCGGTGGCCGCGCCGGGCTTCGGGGCGTGCGGCGGTGCGTCGTACGGGTCCGCGGGGGGCTCGGGCTCGGGGGCTCGATGACCGGGGTCGTCGTCGGAGCCGCTGCCGCGCGCGCCCGCGGGTCGTCCCGGGCGGGGCGAGCGTCCCCGCGCCCCGGACGTCTGGGCGTCCGCACCGCCGCCGGGAGGAGCGCCCGCCACGGCCGACGTCGTGCGGAGCCGCACACCGAACGTGCGTCGCAGCGCCTCCTCGACCGGCTCCGCGTGCCCGCCGTTGCGGAAGGCGTCGGCGAGTCCGGCACTCGGGAAGTCGAGGCGCACCTCGTCCGAGGAGACGTCGCCGACGACGGCGTTCTGCGACACGAGCGCCCAGGTGGCGCGGCGCAGCCCGGCCAGCACCTCGACGACCTCGCTCCAGCGTTTCGAGACCGCCTCCGGGCCGATGCCGTCCGCCGTCCCGTCGGCCGCGCTCGGGCCAGCGGTGCCGTCCGCGGGCATGTCGCCCTGCGATGCGCCTCCCTGGCCCTCCGGGCGGTGCGGCCCCGCTGGCGTCGGGGCGTCGTCCCGCGCCTGTGCGGTGCCCGACGGCGGTGGCACCTGCCGGTCGGCCGCCGGCTCTGCGGACGGGGCCGGCGGCGGTGCCGCTGCCGCGTCCGCGGCGACTCCGTCCGGTGCCTTGCCCGCGGTCGACGGGCTCGTGGTCGAGCGGCTCACGGCACCCGGACGGTCCGCCGACTCTGCCGGCGACGCGCCCCCGTCGGACGACCCGCCGGACGACGGCGCCACGGGGGGCGAGAGCATGTCGCGCCAGTCCGGCGCGACCACGGGCTCCGGCGGCACCTGCGCGGGCTCGCTCCCCGACCCGGCGGGCGCGGCCCCCGCGTCCGACACCTGCCCGCCCGCGGACGAAACGCCCGGGCCGGGGTCGACCTCCGTGCGGGCATCCCCTGCAGGGCGGCCTGCGGCGAGCGGACCGGCACCCTCGATCTCCCGACCGACGTCGCCGCCGGTCGTCGCGCGCCCGGGTGCACTCCCTCGGGCGGGCGGCGCCTGCGGTGCCGACGCGCCGCCGTCGTGGGCGATCGCCCCGCCCGAGGCGAGGGCCTGCTCGACCGTCTCGACGCGCGCGAGGATGCCGGCCTCCGCGTCCCCGACGCCGGGCAGCAGGATCCGTGCGCACAGCAGCTCGAGGTGCAGGCGCGGGCTCGTGGCCCCGGTCATCTCCGACAGGGCGGCGTTCGTCAGGTCGGCGGCCCGGCTCAGGCGGGCGGAGCCCATGCGCTGAGCCTGGTCCTGCATGCGCGTCAGCTGGTCCTGCGGGACCCCGCGGAGCACGGAGTCGGCCTGCTCCCCGGCGACCGAGATGACGACGAGGTCGCGGAGCCGCTCGAGGAGGTCCTCGACGAACCGTCGGGGGTCGTGGCCGGTCGCCACGATGTCGTCGACGACGTCGAACAGCGCTGCGCCGTCCCGGTCGACGAGCGCGTCGACGACCGAGTCGAGCAGCGCCGAGTCGGTGAACCCCAGCAGCGCGGAGGCGCGGTCGAGTGCGAGCGTGCCGCCGGCCGAGCCCGCCACGAGCTGGTCGAGGACCGACAGCGAGTCACGGACGGACCCGCCGCCCGCCCGCACGACCATCGGCAGGACGCCCTCGGCGACCTGCACCCCCTCGGCCTCGGCGAGCGAGCCCAGGTAGCCGGTGAGGACCCGGGGCCCCACCAGCCGGAAGGGGTAGTGGTGCGTGCGCGAGCGGATCGTGCCGATGACCTTCTCGGGCTCCGTCGTCGCGAAGACGAACTTCACGTGCTCCGGGGGCTCCTCGACGAGCTTGAGCAGGGCGTTGAAGCCCTGGGGCGTGACCATGTGCGCCTCGTCGAGGATGAACACCTTGTACCGGTCGCGCACGGGGGCGTAGGACGCGCGCTCGCGCAGCTCGCGGGCGTCGTCGACGCCGTTGTGGCTGGCTGCGTCGATCTCGACGACGTCGAGCGAGCCACTTCCCCCGCGCGCGAGCTCGACGCACGAGTCGCACGTCCCGCACGGGGTGTCGGTGGGGCCCTGCGTGCAGTTGAGGCAGCGCGCGAGGATCCGGGCCGACGTGGTCTTGCCGCAGCCGCGCGGACCGGAGAAGAGGTAGGCGTGCGTGATGCGGCCGGTGCGCAGCGCGGCCATGAGCGGCTCGGTGACGTGCTCCTGGCCCACGACCTCCTGGAAGGTGTCCGGGCGGTACCGGCGATACAGGGCTGTCGTCACGGGGTCGACCCTAACCGGGCGAGGGGACACGGTGCGTCGCGTCCCCACAGGGCATGAAGGGACCCCCCGCGCACCCGGTAGAGCCCGCCTACCCTTGCTGCCTTCCGGCCCTGGGGGGGTTCAGCGAGATGCCGCCGCACGGGGGGTCTGGTGACAAGTCTACAAGTCGTGGGGACCGGTGCCGAGGACTGTGGCCCGTCACTCGCCGTCGGGGCGTGAGGCGCCCGGCCGACTCGGGTAGGATCGATCCCCGGTACCGCGCGCCCCGGCACGCGGCCCAGGAGGATTCGCCTAGTGGCCTATGGCGCACGCTTGGAAAGCGTGTTGGGTGCAAGCCCTCGAGGGTTCGAATCCCTCATCCTCCGCAGGGAGAAGCCCCGGATCCGCAAGGGTCCGGGGTTCTTGCTTTCACTACGCGGGCAAGAGCAGCGCCTGTGGCGAACGCGCGTTAGTCTTCTGGACGAGCAGGACGTCGCGCATCGCACACGGTCCGGGAGGGTCATCGATGGTTCAGGGCACCAGCACCCCCACGGAGAGAGCTCCCGCGGTGTCGAGCGCGGCAGTGCTCGACATGGCTCTCACGCTGTTCGCGGAACGCGGGTACCACGGCACCACGCTCCGCCAGATCGCCGAGGCACTCGGGATCAGGACACCGAGTCTCTACAACCACATGACGTCGAAGGCCTCGCTGCTCGACGCCATCACCACCAGCACCATCACCGCTGTGGTCGACGAGTTCACCGCGGCGACCGAGGGTGTCACCGACCCGGTCGAGCGCCTCCGCCGGGCGACCGAGGTGTACGCGTTCCGGCATGCCGTCCACCGCCGGGAGACCATGGTCGTCAACGGGGACGCCGTCCACCTCGAGGACCCGGCCCGGAGCCTCGTGCGCGAGAAGCGTCGCTGGCACGAGAGGGCGTTCAGACAGATCATCGTCGACGGTGTGGACGCCGGCGTGTTCGACGTCGAGTCCGCCAAGCTCGCCTCGTTCGCTATCCGCGAGATGTGCGTGAGCGTCTCGCGCTGGTTCCGCGTCGGCGGCGGCGACACGACGCCCGAGGAGCTGTCCCGGCAGTATGGCGAGTACGCGCTGAGGATCGCCGGAGTGCGTCGGACCGCGTAGCCGCCTAGCGGTGGATGGGCTGGTCGAGCTCGCTCAACGGCCTCCCGGAACCACCCCAGCTCGACGCGATGATCTCAGCGGCGATCGACACCGCCGTCTCCTGCGGGGTGCGACCACCGAGGTCGAGCCCGATCGGGGACGAGAGCCGGGAGAGCTCGTCGTCCGAGAAACCGCGCCTGCGCAGCTCATCGATCCGGTCCAGGTGCGTGCGACGACTTCCCATGGCACCGACGTAGCCGGCGGGACTCCGCAGCGCGAGCTCGAGCAGCGGCACGTCGAACTTCGGGTCGTGCGTGAGGACGCAGATGACGGTGCGAGCGTCGACGGAGATTTCGGCGAGGTGATCGTGCGGCCACGCGACCACGATCTCGTCCGCGTCGGGGAACCGACTGCTCGTGGCGAAGACGGGCCGCGCGTCGCAGACCGTGACGTGATAGCCCAGGAACTTCCCGATCCGCACCACCGCGGCGGCGAAGTCGATCGCACCGAAGACCAGCATCCTCGGGGGCGGGCCGAAGGAGTGGACGAACACCTCGAGGTCCTCGAGGCGGCGCTGGCCCGTGGCGCCGATGGTGACGACCTCCGAGGTGCCGTGCATGAGGCGGGCCCTCGCCTCGTCCTTCACGGCGGCGTCCAGCGTGCCGTTGCCGAGGCCACCGACCGCGCCGTCCGGCCGGACGACCACGTACCCGCCGCGGGCCCCGGCGGTCGGACCGGGGTCGCGGCCCGCGCCGGCTCCACCGTCGGCATCGTCCTCGGCGTCAGCGCGGGAGCCGGGGTTCACACCGGGGACCAGGCTCACCAGCGCGACAGGTTCGCGCGACCGGACGTCGTCCACCACCGCGCCGAGCTCCGGGAACAACTCGCGGTCGACGCGCTGCACCAGGAGCTCGATGGTGCCCCCACAGGTGAGGCCGACCGCGAAGGCGTCGTCGTCGCCCACCCCGTAGGTCACCAGCTCCGGCCGCCCGGTGCGCAGGACCTCCTGGGCGACCTCGTACACGGCGCCCTCGACGCACCCGCCCGACACGCTCCCGACGACCTCCCCCGTGCCCACCACAGCCATCGCGGCACCAGGGGGCCGAGGGGCCGAGCTCCAGGTACGGATGACGACCGCGACGGCGAACGGGACGTCGGACTCCCACCAGCCGACGAGGTCGTCCAGGATGTCCTTCACTGCTCGGGGCCCACGACGGCGCCCTCCTGGAACCCGCGCAGCTCGGCGGCGGCCTGCTCGACCGCGTCGACGATCCCCATGTATCCGGTGCACCGGCAGATGGTCCCGGACAGCTCCTCCCGGATGTGCTCCCGGGAGGGGTTCTCCTCGCGGTGGAGGAGGTCGAGCGCCGACATGAGCATGCCCGGCGTGCAGAATCCGCACTGGAGGCCGCCGCACTCGCCGAACGCCTTCTGCAGCGGGTGCAGGGTGCCGTCGTCGCCGGCCATCCCCTCGACGGTCGAGACAGACATCCCGTCGGCCTGGACCGCGAGCATGAGGCAGGCGCGCGCGGGCTCGCCGTCGACCAGCACGGTGCACGCACCGCACACTCCGTGCTCGCAGCCCAGGTGCGTGCCCGTGAGGTGGAGGTCCTCGCGCAACGCGTCCGCGAGCGTCCGCCGCGGCTCGACGTCGACCTCGACCGCGGCACCGTTGACCGTGAATCTGACCTTCATCCTCAGCCTCCTGTTCTGGCGCTGGCCACGGCGCGTGCCACGGCCCTCCGGGTGAACTGCTCGGTCATCGCCCTGCTGTAGCGGGCTCCGGGCGCGTCCTCGTCCGGGATGGCGATCCCGTCAGCGGCGGCGCGGGCGGCCTCGTCGATCCGCTCATCGGTCACCGTGCCCTCGTCGAGGACGCGCTCGGCTCCGGTCGCGCGGTGGGGCACGCCGCCGACTCCGCCGACGGCGATGCGCCACGAGCCATCGACTGTCGCGGCACAGACGGTGACGAGACCGAAGTCCCCGTGCCGGCGGGACAGCTCCGTGAAGCCCCAGAGCTCCGGCAGCGGGAGCGTCACCCGGGTCACCATCTCAAGCTCCTCGAGGGACGACTCCATCGTCCCCACGAACATCTCGCTCGCCGGGATGTCCCGGGCCCCGTCGGGGCCCGTCACGTGGATGACACCGTCGAGGGCCGCAACGACCACCGGGAGCTCCGCGGAGGGGTCGGCGTGCGCGAGACTGCCGCCGAAGGTGCCGCGCGACCGGATGGCCGGGTGCCCGATCCACTTCGCCGCGGCGGACAGCAGCGGCACCTCGTCCTGCCGGACGAGGTCGACGTGCCGCACGAGCGCTCCGATCCGTACCGAGTCGCCGCGCACGTCGATGGTGCTGAGCCCGGGGATCCGGTTGACGTCCACCAGGATGCTCGGTCGGGACATCCTCATGGCCAGGACGGGCATGAGGCTCTGTCCGCCGGCGATGATCTTGCCGTCGCCGTCGGCCTCGTCGAGGGTCCGGATGGCGTCGTCGACGGTGGAGGCCCGGACGTAGTCGAACGGTGCAGGTTTCACGGTGGCTCCCTCAACGTCCCTGGAAGACGGGCGAGCGCTTCTCCGTGCGTGCCCGGCGTGCCTCGGCGGCGTCGTCGCTGTCCCAGCACCGCAGGAACTCCGCGTCGATATCTGCGGGCCACGCGGCGGGCTCGAAAGCCGCCTCGAGAGCCCGCTTCGAGTACGAGAGCGTGAGCGGAGCCAGGTTCGACATCTCCTCGGCCCAGGCCATCGCGTCGTCGAGATCACCGAGCCGTTCGGTGAGACCGAACGCCGCGGCCTGCTGCGCCGTGAACGACGCCGCGCCCAGCAGGAGCGCCCTGGCCGGCCCGCCGCCGGCCAGGAGCGCGAGCCTGCGCACCGTCCACGGGTCGACGGCCAGCCCGTTCCGCCCGGTGGGGACGGCGAACACGGCGTCCGGGGCCGCCACCCGTAGGTCGCAGGCGATGGCGAGCTGGGTCCCCGCGCCGATCGCCGGCCCGTTGACGGCGGCGACCACCGGCACGGGCGACGAGGTGATCGCGCCGAGGGTGCCGTAGAGGGCGTCGCGGAAGTTCGCGCCGTAGACGCCGTCGAGGTCAGCACCGCCGCTGAAGCTGGTGCCGCGTCCCGTGATGACGACGACGCGGGTGCCGTCGTCGGCCGCCTTCTCGACGGCGCCGCGGATGCCCGCCAGGTGCTCGATGTCGAGCGCGTTGCGCTTGCTGTGCCGGTCCATCTCGACGAGCGTGACGGAGCGGCGTGCGGTCGTGCGGATCATTGCATCGCCTCCCAGACGGTCGCCGGCGTGACCGGCAGCTGTGTGATCTCGAGTCCCAGGGCGTCGGAGACCGCGCCCGCGATCACGGCGTTGGGTCCGAGCGTCCCGCCCTCTCCGACGCCGCGGACGCCGAGCGGGTTGTCCGCGTGGTGCGAGACGTGCTCGATCGTCAGCTCGGGGATCTCGTAGGTCGTGGGCATGAGGTAGTCCATGAGACTGCCGGTCGCGAGGTTGCCCGACTGGTCGTATATGAGGTGCTCGTACATCGCCCCGCCGATCCCTTGCGCGATGGATCCGGCGATCTGGCCGTTCACGACCAGCGGGTTGATGATGCGACCCGCGTCCTCCACGCAGATCCAGTCCAGGATCTTCATCTGTCCGGTGGCCCGGTCGAACTCGATGACGGCGGCCTGTGCGCCGGCCGAGAATGCTCCGAGGATGGGATCGAAGAAGCGCGTGGCCTGCAACCCGGGGTCGATCTCCTTGGGCAGCCGGTTGGACTCCAGGTAAGCGATCCGGGCCACCTCGGCCAGCGTCATGACCGGGTCTCCGTCCAGCCCGTAGATCGTCCCGTCCTTCACGGTGAGGCTGTCCGCCTTGGTCTCGAAGAGGGCCGCCACCAGCTGAAGGATCTGCTCCTGGACGGCGGTCCCGCTCAGGTGGGCCGCTCCTCCGCCGATGACCGCCTGCCGCGAGGAGAACGCGCCGAAGCCCCACAGCGCCTCGTTCGTGTCGCCGATCCGGACGTTGACGTCCTCGTACCGGACCCCGACGGCGTCCGCGACGATCTGGGCGATCGTCGTCTCCTGCCCCTGGCCCTGCGACGTCACGCCGGACAGCACGGTCACCGTCCCGTCGGCCTCGACCCGGACGGTGCAGGCGTCGTGCCCCGTGCGGAACGGCATCCGGGGGCCCGCCGCGGCGGCACGACCGAGACCGGTCAGCTCGTTGTAGCAGGCCACCCCGAGGCCGATCGGGTGCTCCCCCGCGTCGCGACGACGCTCCTGCTCGGTGCGGAAGTCCTCGTACCCGACGAGGGTCAGCGCCTTGTCCAGGCACTCGCGGTACCAGCCGGAGTCGTCCACGAGGCGTGAGGGCATGCGGTAGGGCACGGAGTCGATGAGGTTCCGGCGACGCAGCTCGATCGCGGTCGTCCCGAGCTCGAGCGCCGCGGCGTTCATCACGGACTCCATCGCGAACACGGTCGCCGGCCGCGCGACGCCGCGGTACGGCCCGGCGTACCCGGTGTTCGTCGTGACTCCTCGCGTGGTGCACCGGTAGTTGGCGAGCTTGTAGGGGCCCGTGAGCAGGCCTCCGGCCATGAGCGGCTCGATGCCGGCGGTCCACGGGTACACCGAGTAGGCGCCGATGTTGCAGGTGATGTCCGCCTGCAGAGCGATCAGCTCGCCGTCCTCGGTGAATCCGGCCTTCATCAGGTACCGGTGGTCGCGGGCATGGGCCGCCGCCTGGAGGTGCTCTGCCCGGTCCTCGACCCACTTGAGCGGGATACCCCGCATCTCTCGCGCCATGAGGCACAGCGCGACGTCCTCGGGGTAGAGGATCGACTTCGTACCGAACCCGCCGCCCACGTCGGGGGCGATGACCCGGACGTTGCCCTCCGGCAGGCCGAGCAGCTCGGCGAGCATGTTGCGCACGAGGTGGGGGATCTGGGTCCCGGACCAGTAGGTGAGCCGCTCCTCCGACCGGTCCCAGAGTGCGACGCCCGCGCGTCCCTCCATCGGGTTACCGGCGTGCCGGTTGGTGATGTACTCCCGCTCGACGACGACCGTCGCACGTTCGAATGCCTGGTCGACATCGCCGGCGTCGAACTCGCGCTCGAGGAGGACGTTGTCGGGCGCCTCCTCGTGCACCGGCACACCGGACGGCTCCCAGGCGAGCGTCGTCGCCGGCAGCGGGTCGTAGTCCACGCGGATCTGCTCCAGGGCGTCCTCGGCCCGGTAGCGGTCGCCCGCCACGACGGCGGCGACCGGCTCCCCGACGAACCGCACCTTGTCCCGCGCCAGCGGCGGCTGCGCGGTCTCCACGTACGACTTCAGGGCGGACCTCGCGCGCAGCTCCGTCGTCGCGAAGCTACTGCTCGTCCCCGTGAAGACGGCGTCGGCCCGCACGGCCGAGGTGTCGACGTCGAGGATGCTCGCGTGCCCGTGAGGGGAACGGAGGAAGGCGACGTGACGCATCCGGGGCAGGACGAGGTCCGAGACGTAGTTGCCGTGTCCCGTGAGGAGCCGCCGGTCCTCCTTGCGGGTGACGCTGCGGCCGATGGCGCCCTCCGTGGGCTCCGCGTGCGCGTCCGTGGTCTGCTCGTGGGTGGCGCTCATGGCATGGAGTACCCGCCGTTGACCGACAGGATCTGACCCGTGGTCCACGACGAACGAGGTGAGGACAGGAGGAGGACCGTGGGCGTGATGTCCTCCGTGCGGCCGAACCGGCGCAGCGGGTAGGCCGAGAGGATCTTCTTCATTTTGGCCTCGTCGGCGTTGCCCGTGTGCTCGGCCAGGCTGCCCGTCTGGACGAGCGCGATGGAGACGGCGTTGGCGCGGATCTTGTGCCGGGCGAGCTCCTTGGCGAGCGACTTCGTGAGCCCGAGCGCCGTCGAACGCGCCGTGGCGGTGACCAGCAGCCGCGACTCTCCCACACGACCGGAGTCGCCGGTCATGGTGAGGATCGAGCCCTCGGTGCCGTCCTCGACCATCTGGCGCGCCACCGCGTGGGTCATGCGGAGGGTGCCCGTCACGGTGATGTCGATCTGCGGTAGCCAGTCCTCCTCGTCCGACTCGAGAAAGGGCTGCGAGACGGCCAGTGCGGCGTTGTTGACGAGGATGTCGATCGGTCCGAGCTCGCGTCGCACGGTCGCCACCGCCTCGGTGACCGCCTCACCGTCCCGCACGTCGCAGCCGACCGCGAGAGCGCGGACGCCGGCGGAGCGCGCCTCCTCGGCGGCCTCCTCAGCGCCCGCGGAGGACGAGCCGAAGTGGAAGGCCACGTTCGCGCCCTCCGCCGCGAACGCCAGGCCGATCTCCTTGCCGAGCCCCTTGCCGGCGCCGGTGACCAGGACGTTCTTGCCGTGCAGATCGAGATCCATCTTCGTTCCTTCAGATCGAGGACCAGCGGGGTCCAGTGGGGCCGGCGACGAGACGGCCGGGCCGGAAGTCGGGGAAGTGGGCGGCCGCGATGACCGCCCCGGTGTCGGTGAACTCCTCGACGAGCTCGGTGCGCGAGCGCGCCGCCAGCTCCTGGTCGTGGTCGTGCCGGAACCTCCAGCCGGTCTCCACGAGCTCGACCGGGCTGTGCGCCAGGTCCCCGACGAGGACGAGCCGGTCCTTGCCGTCCGAGACGACGAACGACGTCGAGCCCGGGGTGTGCCCCGGCATGGGCCGGGCGTCGAGGCCCGGAGCGATGGTGCGACTGGCGTCGAACGTCTCCAGCTGCTCCCGGATCGGCTCGAGCTTGCGCAGGGCCCCGGGCTGGGCGTCCGGGGCGTCGACGAAGTGGTTCCAGTCCGCCTCGTGTACGCGATAGGTGGCCCTGGGGAAGACGGGGCTGCCCTTCTTGGAGACCCAGCCCACGTGGTCGAAGTGGAGGTGCGTGAGGAGAACGTCGGTGACGTCCTCGACCTCGACGCCATGCACGCGGAGGCTCTCGAGCAGAAGCCCGCCCTTGTACCGGCCGTTGTCGATCGTGCCCGCACCGGTGTCGACGACGATCGTCCGGTCGCCGCTCTGCAGGAGGTACCCCCCGACGGCAAGGTGGAGGTCGCCTTGCTCGTCGAGCAGGTCTCCGTGGCACGACCAGCCGTCGGCGTGCCCCTCCCGCGTGAGAACGTCCCGGGCGACCTCCCGCCCGTGGCCGTCCTCGAGCGTGAGCACGCGAAGGTCGCCGACCTCGATGACCGGTCCGCTCGAGCGCCCGGTCACTGCTCGCCCCATGTGTGGTCCGTCGGCACGGGGACCGCCTGCCAGGCACCCTGCGGCAGCGTGACGTGGATGTGCAGGCCCCCTGCGGGCCAGCCGCCGGCCCCGGATCCGGAGCCCCCTCGGCGGCGCAGCAGCGCCGCGCCGAGCCCCAGCACCGCCAGGGCCCCGGCGACGGGGAGGAGGTACTTGGCGACGGCCGGTCCTATGGACATGACGTCGAGGGGTTCGACGTCGTCCGCCGATGACGAACGTGCGGTCGGGCGCGACGCCGCCTGGGGGGTGCCATCCTTCGCGCCTGCGGCTGCACCGTCGCCTGCGCCGGGCTGCACCGAGCCCGGATCGGACGGCGCCGCCAGGGACCCGCTCGCCAGCTCCTCCTGGAGGTTCTTGGCGAATCGGCTGAGGATCTTGCCCGCGACGTCCGCGACGATGCCCCGACCGAAGCCGGCGACGCGGCCCGACAGGTTGAGGTCGGTGTCCACCTGGACGCGCGTGCCGCCGCCGTGCTCCTCGAGCGTGACCGTGAAGAGCGCCTCGACGCCCCCCTGGCCTCCGACGTCGGTGCCGGCCGCCCTGATCACCGCACGGTGGTTCTCGGCGTCCTTCTCCACGAAGCGGGCGACGCCCGAGTACTTCGTCGAGACCGGCCCCACCTTGATCTTGACGATCCCGTGGTAGTCCTCGCCGTCAACGCGCTCGATCGCGCCGCCGGGCACGCACGGCATCACCCGTTCAAGCTGCTCGAGCGTCCGGAAGGTGTCGTCGACCGGAAGGTCGACGGTGAAGGCGTTGGTCAGCTCCATCGGTACCCACTCCCTGTACTAATGAACGTTTGTTCGTTACAGTACGGAGGTCATCTCAGACCTGTCAAACCTCGGAGGCACCGCATGGGCACGACGACCGATGCACGGGCACTGACCCGCACGAACTTCCCCGTTCTGATCCCCCAGACGACGCGGTGGGCGGACAACGACATGTTCGGACACATGAACAACGCCGTGTACTTCGGACTCTTCGACAGCGCGATCAACGGATGGATGGCCGCGCAGACCGGGCGCGACCCTCAGGAGTCGCCCGAGATGCCGGTCGTTGCCGAGTCCACCTGCCGCTTCTTCCGTGAGGTCGGCTTCCCCCATCCGGTCTCGACCGGGCTGCGGGTCGCCAATGTCGGGCGCTCCAGCGTGGTCTACGAGCTGGGCCTGTTCGACGACCGGGAGCCCGACGGGACCGTCTCCGCGTACGGCAGGTGGGTCCACGTGTACGTAGACAAGGCGTCCCGCAGCACGGTCTCGGTTCCCGACCCGGTCCGCGACGCCCTGGAGCAGCTCCGGGTCGAGGACGGCGGCGAATCCGCGGGTGCCGTGAGCTAGTGGTTCAAGCCTCGACCGAGTCCCAGAAGTCCGCGACGAGGGAGTTGTAGCGCTCCGCCTCGCGCGGGACGCTGTGGCCGGACCCAGGCACCAGCTCGCGGTGGCCGCCCGTCCGGGCGGCCACCGCGTCGCACGTCGCCTCCATCCCGGCGACGGACCCGCTCGAGAGGACGAGCACCGGCACGCGCGCATCCGCCAGGCGCTCGAGTTCCGGCCGGGCGGTCCACGGGCGACGTTCGCCCCGGAGCAGCTCCACGCCCCTGACCGCCGCCGGCGGCAGACCTCCCGGGTACTTGCGCTCGTCGATGAGGTCGGCCAGGCGGTCGAACCAGGTGTGCGGGTCGAGCCCGGTGTCGTCCCACAGGTCGGCGGCGTCCTCCATCAGTCGGCGCGCGGCCGGGTCGTCCGCGGCGATCCCGTATATCGGGGGCTCACTGACGACGACCGACCGCACGCGCTCCGGATGACGGGTGGCGAGGGTCAGGCTGACGACGGCGCCGTAGGAGTGCCCGACCAGGTGCGCGCCGTCCGGGAGCACGTCCTCGAGGAGGTCCGCCTCGTCGTCGAAGTCGACCCGGGCCCGAGCGGGCGTCCCACCGTGGCCCGGGCGGTCGACGACGAGGAGGCGACGTCCCTCCGCGAGGGGTCGCTGCCGGCGCCACATGAGCTCGCCGCCCGCGCCGCTCCCGTGGACCAGCAGGGCCTCGGGCCCCGCCGAGCCCCAGACGTTGACGTGCATCGTTCCTCCTCGGGAGTCGTAGCGCCGGCGGACCGGATCAGTGCGAGCTCGCGCCCTCGGCGCCGAGGCCGGTCATGGACCGGACGTGAAGCTCGGTGTAGCGGTCCTCGTCCGTGTCGCGCCGAGCACCCAGCAGGGTGCCCACGAAGCAGCCCAGGAAGCCGAGCGGCACGGAGACCAGGACCGGGAACACCATGGGGAACAGCGCCTCCTCCGGCCCACCGGGCCACACGTGCGGCCCGACGAGGATGAGGACGACAGAGCTGATGAGCCCCACGAAGATGCCCACGACCGCACCCGCCGTGTTGAACCGCTTCCAGATGAGGGAGAGGACCAGCGCCGGGAAGTTCGCGCTCGCCGCGACCGAGAGCGCCAGGCCCACGAGCACAGCGACGTTGGTCGAGCCGCCCACCATGAGCGTGACGACGATCGCGAGCCCCCCGACCACGAGGGCGGCCAGGCGTGCGACAAGGGTCCCCTGCCGCTCGTCGCGCGGCTGACCGTGCTTGAGCACGTTGAACCACAGGTCGTGAGAGACCGCTCCGGAGGCGGAGATGAGGAGTCCGGCCACGACAGCCAGGATGGTCGCGAATGCGACGGCGGTGACGACGGCGATGAAGATGTCGCCGCCCACGGTTCCCGCGCCGCCACCGAGGTGCTCGGCCAGGAGAGGTGCGGTGAGGTTGCCGCCGGCCGTGGCCTCCTCCGAGCCCTCCGGCAGCAGGTGACGCGCGCCGTAGCCGAAGAACGAGGTACCGATGAAGAAGGCGCCGATGATGCCGACCGCCCAACCGACCGAGTTCCGCGCGGCCTTCGCGTCGGGCACGGTGAAGAACCGGATGAGTACGTGCGGGAGCGCCGCGGTGCCGATGCCGTAGGCGGCTGCCGAGGACAGGGTGTTCCACGGGCTTTCGCCGGTGCCGCCCGGGCCGAGGTAGCCCTCACCCAGAGGGTGACGGTCGGCCGCGGCGTCGAAGATGCCCAACGGGTTGAGGCCGGACTGGGCGATGATCCCCACCGTCAGTGCGATGCCGACCGAGAGCAGCAGGACAGCCTTGATGATCTGGACCCAGGTCGTGGCGAGCATGCCGCCGAACACGACGTAGGAGAGCATGACCACGCCGGTGATGACGACCGCGGCGTCGAAGCGCAGGCCGACGAGGGCCTGCAGGAGCACGCCGGCGCCGACCAGCTGGGCGACGAGGTAGAAGATGGCGATGACCAGGGTGGCGATGCCGGTCGCCCCGCGCACCGGCCGCGCCGACATCCGGAAGGACAGCACGTCTGCCACCGTGAACTGGCCGGCGTTGCGCATGCGCTCCGCGAGGAGCAGGAGGATGAGGATGAAGGACCACAGGGCCGCCATCGCCATGACCCAACCGTCGAACCCGTTGAGGTAGATCAGACCGGTGAAACCGAGGAAGGTCGCGGCCGACATGAGGTCGCCCGAGATCGCCAGGCCGTTCTGGCGGGCACTGATCCCGCGGCCTGCGGCGTAGAAGTCCGCCTGGGTGCTCGTGCGACGCGAGGCCCATACGGTGACACCGATCGTCACCACGATGATCAGGGCGAAGAAGATGAAGCGGGTCATGTTCATCGCGCAGCCACCTCCTCGGCGACGAGGAGCGCGCGCTCCTGCAGGGGCACGAACACCCTGTCGGACATGCGGATGTAGAGCCAGGTCACGACCCACACCAGGGCGAACTGGGAGAAGCCCAGCAGGTACGCGAGCGAAAGGCCCGGCACGAGGATCGTGGCCATGAGGTCGGGGGCGAACGCGATCAGCAGGAGAAACCCACCGAACCAGGCGATCGAGAACGTCAGCGCGGCGCGGACGAACCTGGACCGACGCCGGACGAGCTCCCGGAACGGCTCGCTGCGCGCGACCTCGTCGAGGATCTTCTGCTTCTCCCTCTGCTCGGGCGAAGAGGTGTGTTGCGACATCGTTGTCTCGTTTCTCGTCGTGCGTGCGTGGCAGCCCGGACGGGCTAACGTGCGATAGTTAGTTAGGCACACCACTCACTGCCTGTCAAGGGCCGAGCAGCACGCCTGGTACCGGAGCTCACCCAGTGGCGACGGACAGGTGCGCGCCGCTGCTCAATCGCGGGCACCGGCCATACGAAGGGCGTAGTCGGCGTAGATCTCCGCAACCTCGGCCGCACTCCGATCGCCGCCGCCGTCGAACCACTTGGCCACGGACACGCACATCTCGAGCACGCCGAACGAGACGAGCGCCGGATGCTCCGTCCCGAACCGACCGTTCGCGACCCCGGCCTCGATGAGCCCCCGCACGCCGCGCTCGTGCCGGCGCAGCAGGGCCAGCGCGCGATCGCGCGCCGGAGGCGCCAGGCTCCGGGCGTCACGGTTGACGATCACCGCCTCGCGAGGGTGCGTGGCGTGCCGCAGGGCGTAGACGCGCACGGCCGCCCACAGGCGGCGCTCCGGGGTTCGCTCCGTCCGCACGGCATCCTCGAAGTCGCGCCACACCTGCTCGGCGGTCGCCAGCACGATCTCCTCGAGCAGGAGATCCTTCGACGCCATGTGGTTGTAGAGGGACGGCGCACGGACACCCAGCAGCGCAGCGACCTGCCCCATCGATGAACCATGGAAGCCGACACGGGCGAACGTGGTCAGAGCGGCCTCACGCACACGCCCCGCGTCGATCGTGCCCCTGGGGCCACCGGCCTCCGACTGTGCCATCCGAATCAACCGCCAGCTCCTCGATCCCGCCCGAGGCTTCCCCTCGGGCCCTCCTCACGCTAGGCTAACGAATACTCGTTAGTAAACGAAGGAGGTTCGATGCTGAACATCGACGCAGTGCGCACCGTCCCCGAGCTGCTGGCGGAGCATGCTCATGCAGGTCAGGACAAAGTGGCGTTCGTCGACGACGTCACGGCAGTGACCTACGGCGACCTGGACACGCGGACCTCTCGGCTCGCCGGCCACCTTCTCGCCGCCGGCCTGAAGCCGCAGGAGCGGGTACTCATGTACCTCGACAACAGCGTCGAGGTGGCCGAGGGATACCTCGCCGCTCCACGCTCGGGCCTCGTCACGGTGTGCGCGAACCCGGCCGCACCCGCAGCCGAGCTCGCCCACATCCTCACCGACAGCGCAGCCCGGGCGGTCCTCACGGACCAGGAGCATCTCGACACGGTCCTCGAGCTCGTCCCCGGGACCGATGTCGACCTCGTCATCGTCACCGGCGCGGCGCCGGTGGACGCCGGTGCGGTCGACGGATCGGTCCGGATCCGTCGGTACGACGACCTGATGGCCGTCGAGCCCGACGTCCAGAGCCCCGACTCGACCGGCCTCGACGAGTGGTGCTGGATGCTCTACACGTCGGGGACCACCGGCCGTCCGAAGGGCGTCAAGCTGACGCAGCGCAGCTGCCTGTGGGTCGTCGCGGCCTGCTGGAGCACCATCGCCGACCTCGGCCCGGACGACCTCGTCCTCTCCCCGCTCCCCCTGTTCCACTCCTACGCGCTCGTGCTGTGCGTCCTCGCGATCGTGGCGACCGGAGCGAGCGAGCGGATCCTCAGGTCGTTCTCCCCCAGCAAGGTCCTCGACCTGCTGGCGAACGAACCGGTGACCTTCTTCCCGGGCGTCCCCACGATGTTCCGGTACCTCATCGACAGGTCGCCGACCGACCGGATCGAAGCACCACATCTACGTCTCTGCGTCAGCGCAGGCGCCAACATGTCGGCGGACCTCAACGCGGAGTTCGAGGAGTTCGCCCAGGTCCGTCTTCTCGACGGGTACGGGATCACCGAGACGTCGACCATGGTGACCCTCAATTCTCCGACCGCCAGCCGCGTGCTCGGCTCCTGCGGGATGCCGCTCCCCGGGCTGACGGTGCGGCTCGTCGATCCGGCGAGCCTCAAGGACGTCGCGCCGGGCGACGAGGGGGAGATCTGGGTGCAGGGCCCCAACGTCATGCTCGGCTACCACAACCTGGACGGCGCCACCGCCGACGTCCTCACGAACGGCTGGTACCGCACCGGCGATCTCGGCCAGCGCGACGAGCACGGGTTCCTGCGCATCAGCGGCAGGGTCAAGGAGCTCATCATCCGCGGCGGCGAGAACATCTACCCCGCCGAGGTCGAGGCTGTCCTGCAGCGCTGCGACGGCGTCGCCGACGCGGCCGTCGTGGGTGCACCCCACCCCATGCTCGGTGAGGTGCCCGTCGCCTACGTCGTCCCCCCGGACGGTAGCGCCCTGGACCACGAGGCGGTCCTCTCCGCGTGCCGCAAGGACCTCAGCTACTTCAAGGTCCCGGCCGAGCTCATCGAGGTCAACGAGATCCCGCGCACGGGCTCCGGGAAGATCCGGCGTTTCCAGCTGACCAAGAACCGACCGGAGCTCCCGAAGGACTCCGGCACTCCCCAGAAGATGGAGGCGAGCAGATGAAGATCCGTGGAGCAGTCCTGGAGGAGATCGGCCGCGAGAGGCCGTACCGGAGCACCCGTCCACTCACCGTGTCCGAGCTCGAGCTCGACGGCCCCGGGCCGGACGAGCTGCTGGTCCGGATCGAGGCGGCCGGTGTCTGCCACTCCGACCTGTCCGTCATCGACGGCAACCGCGTGCGCCCGGTCCCGATGCTGCTCGGGCACGAGGCCGCGGGGCGCATCGAGCAGGTCGGCGACGGCGTCGACGACCTGCAGGTCGGGCAGCGCGTGGTCCTCACCTTCCTACCCCGGTGCGGGGACTGCGAGGGATGCGCGACGGACGGCCGGGCGCCCTGCGTCCGCGGGAGTCTGACGAACAACGAGGGCACCCTGCTCCGAGGCACGAACCGGCTCGAGCGGGACGGTCAGGAGGTCAAGCACCACCTGGGCGTCTCCGCCTTCGCCACCCACGCGATCGTCGACCGCCACTCGGTGGTCCCGGTCGACGACGACGTGCCCCCGGAGGTGGCCGCCGTCCTCGGGTGCGCCGTGCTCACAGGCGGCGGTGCCGTCGTCAACGCCGCGAATCCCAAGGACGGCGACGTCGTCATGGTCGTCGGTCTGGGCGGTGTCGGGATGGCCGCACTCCTCACCGCGCTCGCGCACGCGGGCGTCACGGTGATCGGCGTCGACGGCGTGGACGACAAGCTCGCGGCGGCACGCGCGCTCGGCGCCCACGAGACGTACTCGCCGGCGGAGCTGGCCGAGAAGGGCGTCAAGGCCTCGATCGTCATCGAGGCGGCCGGCAACGCCCGCGCCTTCGACAGCGCGCTGGCCGCGACCGCACCGGGGGGGACGACCATCACGGTCGGCCTGCCCTCACCCGACGCCTCGGTCGATCTCAAGCCGCTCGGGCTGGTCGCCCAGGGGCGGACCATCGTCGGCAGCTATCTCGGCTCGGCCGTCCCGGCCCGCGACATCCCGGTCTTCGCCCAGATGTGGCGGGAGGGTCGCCTGCCGGTCGAGTCGCTGATCTCCTCCCGCATCACGCTCGACGGCATCAACGTCGCGATGGACCAGCTGGCCGACGGCGTCGCGATCCGCCAGATCATCTCGTTCGAGGACGGAGCCACCGCATGACCACCATCGCTGCACGCGACGAGAAGGACCTGCTCGCCACGGTGAGGAACGAGCTGTACATCGGCGGTGAGTGGCGCGCCGCCGGCTCCGGAAAGACGTTCGCGGTCGAGGATCCCGCCACCGGCGACGTCCTCCTGAGCATCGCGGACGCGACGGCGGAGGACGGTCTCGCGGCCCTCGACGCCGCGACGGCCGCACAGGAGGAGTGGCGACGCACCGCGCCCCGCGTCCGCGGAGAGATCCTGCGCGCCGCCTACGAGGCCGTGGTCGCGCGCACCGACGACTTCGCCCTGCTCATGACCCTGGAGATGGGCAAGCCGCTCGCCGAGGCCCGGGGCGAGGTCGCCTACGGCGCGGAGTTCCTCCGGTGGTTCTCGGAGGAGGCGGTACGCATCGACGGTCGGTACTCCACCGCGCCGGACGGGAGGACGCGACTGCTGGTGCACAAGAGGCCCGTCGGCCCGTGCCTGTTCATCACGCCCTGGAACTTCCCCCTCGCCATGGCGACGCGGAAGATCGGTCCCGCGATCGCGGCTGGCTGCACGATGGTGGTCAAGCCCGCGAGCGCCACGCCGCTGACCACTCTGCTGCTCGCCCAGGTGCTGGCCGACGCGGGCCTTCCCGCCGGCGTGCTCAACGTGGTTACCACGTCGAGCGCGAGCTCGGTCACCGGCCCGCTCCTCCAGGATCCGCGCCTGCGGAAGCTCTCCTTCACGGGGTCCACCGAGGTCGGGCGGCGCCTGCTCAAGGACAGCGCCGACCAGGTGCTGCGCACCTCGATGGAGCTGGGCGGCAACGCGCCGTTCCTCGTGTTCGAGGATGCCGACCTGGAGGCGGCCGTCGACGGCGCCATGCTGGCCAAGCTCCGAAATATGGGCGAGGCCTGCACCGCCGCGAACCGCTTCATCGTCCACGAGTCCGTGGCCGAGGACTTCGCCTCGCGCCTGGCCGACCGTTTCGGGGCGCTCCGGCTGGCCCGGGGCACCGAGGAGGGCTCGGACATCGGTCCGCTGATCGACTCGGGCAGTCGGGACAAGGTCGAGGAGCTCGTCCGCGACGCCGAGAGCGGCGGCGGGCGTGTGCTCACCGGCGGCGCGCCCGCGGATGGTCCCGGCTACTTCTTCCCGCCGACCGTCATCACGGACGTCGCGCCGGACGCGCGCATCCTCCACGAGGAGGCGTTCGGCCCGGTCGCGCCGGTCGTCACGTTCTCCACGGAGCAGGAGGCCGTCACCCTCGCGAACTCCACCGAGTACGGGCTGGTCGCCTACGTGTACACCCGGGACCTGGCCCGGTCGATCCGTCTGACCGAGGAGATCGAGGTGGGCATGCTCGGCGTCAACGTCGGCGTCGTGTCGAACGCAGCCGCTCCCTTCGGCGGGGTCAAGCAGTCCGGTCTCGGTCGCGAGGGCGGTGCGGAAGGCATCGAGGAGTATCTCGAGACCCGGTACGTCGGTCTCGCCGACCCGTACGCCTCGCTGACGTAGGCAGCATGCACCTCCACGTCGAGGGCCACGGCTCAGGTCCCCGCGTCGTCCTCATCCACGCGGACGTCGCCACGGGGGCCTCGGCGTGGCGGCGCCAGCTCGAGCTCGCCGACAGCTACCGGCTGGTGATTCCCGACCGCCCGGGATACGGGCAGAGCACGGCCCAGGGACGCGTCGACTTCGAGCGGGAGGTCGAGGCGGTCCTCCCGCTCCTTGACGGCGGGGCGCACCTGGTGGGTCACTCCTACGGCGGTGTCGTGAGCCTCCTGGCCGCTGCCGCACGGCCCTCGTCCGTGCTGTCGCTCACCGTGGTCGAGCCGCCCGCGTTCGCCCTCGCGCCGGACCTTCCCGAGGTGCGCGAGATGGTGTCGGCGCTGGAGCGGGTCTGGGCGGAGGAGCCCGACGATCCCGAGAGGTTCTTCTCGAGGTTTGCCGCGATCATCGGGGAGCGGGCGTGGCCCCGCTCCCCGATGCCCGAGGCCATGGCGGACGGCGTCCGGCAGCTCATGGCCGAGCGTGTGCCGTGGGAGGCACAGATCGACGTCGCCACCATCCGCGAGGCCGGGATCCCGGTCATGGTCGTCTCCGGCGGCCACGCCGAGGCGCTCGAGCTACTGTGCGACCGCCTGGCCGGCGAGCTGTCCGCCCGGCGCGAGGTCGTCGCAGGCGCCCGGCATGCGGTGCCGCGGGTCGGGCCGGCGTTCAACGACCTGCTGCGGGACTTCCTCCCTGCGTGATGCCGTGCGATGCGGGGCACTGCCGTGGGCCAGCACGCCGCCACCCCGACAGGTTGAGAGGGCGCCGACGCCGCGCGCCATTACCCTGGTGCGATGGACGCAACGAGGCGGGGACGTCGACGGGCTCGCACGACGGCGCTGGTGGCGGCCTCGAGCCTCCTGGTTCTCACGGGCTGCGGCGGCGACGAAGCGTTGACGGAGGACGACGCCGTCGAGCGCGTCGCCACGGCGATGCGCGAGGCTCCGACCTTCTCCTTCGAGTGGACCTCCGACATCCCGGACGCCGGCACGACCACGGACGGGGTGGTGCGATACGACGACGAGGGGGAGGTGGATCTCCTCTCGCTCACCACTCGGGACCACGACGGCTCCGTGACCCTCGAGGTGCGGCTGATCGACGGGACGATGTACGAGCGCACCGGCGGTGCCGGTGAGTACGCGGTCCTCGACGACGAGGCCCGTGCTAACCACATCGAGGGCTGGGACTGGGCGGGCGCCACCGAGGCGTGGGGGGATCCGGAGTCCATGGAGGAGGTCGGCGAGGCCGACGTCGAGGGCACCACGACGGTCGAGTACGAGGTGGACCTCGGCGACCAGGTCCACCGGTGGTGGGTCGACGACGAGGACCGGCTCCTTCGCATCGACACCGGGCCGGATGGTGGGGACGGGATCCTGCGCGACTGGGGCGAGCCCGTCGATGTCCAGGTGCCGGACGGCGTCGAGAGCTCCTGACTCCCGTCCTGCCGACGCCGGCCACGCGCGTCCGCACTCCTGTTGCCCGCCCCACCCGGCGGGCCCGTCCGCGGTGAGAACACCCACTTCCCGCGGGGTCATTAGTTGATAGATTGATTGCGTATTGGTCCGCGAATCGCCCGTCGTCGTCGAGGGGAGGCGAAGTGACCACACAACCCTCGCAGGCACCCGTCCTCATGCCGATCCCGACCATCCCGTCGCCCTCCGGTACGGACGCAGCCACCGGTACCGGTTCCGGCACCCCGCTGCCCACCGACGCCCGCGGCCTGCCCGACCGCTTCGGCCGCCGCGCCACCGACCTTCGGGTCTCGCTGACTGACCGCTGCAACCTGCGCTGCACCTACTGCATGCCGGCCGAGGGCCTCGACTGGCTCCCCACGCCGGACGTGCTGACGGACGACGAGGTCGTCCGCCTCGTCGCCATCGCCGTGCGGGACCTCGGGGTGCGCACGGTCCGGTTCACCGGCGGCGAGCCGCTGCTGCGCCGGGGCCTCGAGCACATCATCGCCGGCACGGCCGCGCTCCGGGACCCCGACGGGAACAAGCCGGACATCGCGCTGACCACCAACGCCCTCGGCCTCGACAAGCGCATCGACTCCCTCGTCGAGGCCGGCCTGGACCGGGTGAACATCTCGATCGACTCCCTGGACCGCGAGCGGTACGCCGCGGCCGCTCGCCGGGACCGGCTCCACGACGCGCTGCGCTCGCTCGACGCCGTCGACCGGGTCGGGATCCGCCCGGTCAAGATCAACGCCGTCCCGATCGCCGCCTCCTACCGCGAGGACGCGCCCGAGCTCCTGCGCTTCTGCCTCGAACGCGGCTACCAGCTGCGGTTCATCGAGTACATGCCGATCGGGCCGCGCGAGTCCTGGAAGCGCGGCGAGGTCGTCACCGCCCAGGACCTCCGCGACGCACTGACCGACGCCGGGTTCACCCTCACCCAGCGCCCCGGCCCCCGTGGGTCCGCGCCCGCCGAGGTCGAGGACGTCACCGCTCCCGGCCTGCCCGACGGTAGCGTCGGCCTCGTGGCCTCGGTGAGCGAGCCGTTCTGCGCGGCCTGCACCCGGACCCGCATCACCGCCGACGGACAGGTGCGCTCGTGCCTGTTCGCCACCTCGGAGACCGACCTGCGCGGCCTGCTGCGCGACGGCGCGGACGACGCCGCGCTCGCCCGCCGCTGGCAGGAGGCCATGTGGGGCAAGCCCCGGGCCCACGGCTTCGGCACCGACGACTCCTTCGCCGCCCCTTCCCGCACGATGTCCGCCATTGGAGGCTGACGTGACCACAGAGGCCACGCCCACGACGACGACCACCACGCCCGGCCCGACCGCTGCCGGTACGAGCACCACGGCCGGCACGACCACCGTCACCGTCCGGTTCTTCGCCGGCGCCGCCGAGGCGGCCGGCACCGGCGTCAGGACGGTCGAGGTCCCCGCGGGCGCGACCGTCGGTACGGTCGTCGCCGCGCTGCGCGAGGACGCCGACGAGCGCCTGACGAAGGTCCTCGACGTCGCGACCTGGCTCCTCGACGGGCGCCGCACGCAGGACTCCGCCCCGGTCCCGGCCGGAGCCACGGTCGACTGCCTCCCGCCCTTCGCGGGCGGCTGAGCATGGCCCGACGCGTCGCCGCGGACGTCCTGGAGACCCCTCTGGACCCGGCGGCCCTGACCGAGGCGTGCGCCGACGACCGGTGCGGCGCCGTCGCCACGTTCGCCGGGGTCGTGCGCGACCACGACGATGGCCGCGGCGTCACCGGCATCACCTACAGCTCCCACCCCGACGCCGCGCGGTTCCTCGCGGAGGTCGTCGACGAGTTCACCGACCGGCCCGGCGTGCACGCGGTCGGCGCCCAGCACCGGGTCGGCGACCTGGCGATCGGGGACCACGCGCTCATCGCCGCCGTGGCGGGCGAGCACCGCGCGGAGACCTTCGCGGCGTTGTCCGAGCTGATCGAGCAGATCAAGTCCCGCGTGCCGATCTGGAAGCACCAGGCCTTCACCGACGGATCCACCGAATGGAGCGCCCTCCCGTGAGCCCCGCACCCGCCCCCCTGCCCTCGCTCGAGATCCCGCTCGGCCGGCCGCTCGAGCCGCTGCCGCCGGGCGCCTACGACCGGCACCGCCGGTCGCTCCTCGTCGAGGGCTACGGGGAGCGCGGGCAGCAGCGCCTCGCGGCGGCGCGGATCCTCGTCGTCGGCACCGGCGGGCTCGGCTCGCCCGTGCTCTTCTACCTGGCCGCCATGGGCGTGGGCACGATCTACGTCTCCGACGCCGACGAGGTCGAGCTCAACAACCTCCAGCGGCAGTTCATCCACACCGAGGCCACCGTCGGCACGCTCAAGGCCGACTCCGCCGCCCAGGCGCTGCGTGCCCTGAACTCCGAGATCGAGATCGTGCCGATGGGCCCCGCCACGCCTCAGTCCCTCGACGCGCTGCGCGACGACATCGACCTCGTGATGGAGTGCTCCGACGTCTTCGCCACGAAGTACCTGGTCGGCGACTGGTGCGCAGCGAACGGGAAGCCGCTGGTGTGGGCGAGCGTCATGGCGATGATCTGGCAGGCCTCCGTGTTCTGGACGAGCCCGCCGGCGCCCTGGCGCCCCCTCGCGCTGCGGGACCTCCACGCGGATCCCCCCGCGCCCGGCGCCGTGCAGACCTCTCACGAGATCGGCGTGCTCGGCCCCGTCGTCGGGCAGGTCGCCTCCACCCAGGCCGTCGAGGCCGTCAAGCTCATCGTGGGCACCGGCTCCCCGCTGTTCGGCCGGGTGCTCGTCGGAGACGCACGGACCCAGCAGATGGACCAGCTCGAGTACTCGACCCCCAGGGACGACGCATGAGCCGACTGGTCGACGTCGAGACCCACCTCGGTCGCATCCTGGCCGCGGCCCGCGACGTCGTGGCCGCCGAGCCGGAGCGCACCGTCGAGCGGGTCCCCCTCGGCGCCGCCCGCGGCCGCGTGCTCGCCGCGGACGTCGAGGCGCGCGCCGACGTCCCGCCGTTCACGAACTCCGCGATGGACGGGTTCGCCGTGCGGGCCGCCGACCTCGCGGGCCTGCCCGACGACGCGATCGAGCTTCCCGTGTGCGGCGACGTCGCGGCCGGCGCCGTCC
Organism: Georgenia sp. Z1491; assembly: GCF_049856175.1. GTDB lineage: Bacteria > Actinomycetota > Actinomycetes > Actinomycetales > Actinomycetaceae > JB111. The sequence goes on along the minus strand of NZ_JBNDNA010000003.1, from coordinate 67,363 downwards.
CCGAGCCCCTCGCGAGCGGGACGGCGCAGCGCATCATGACCGGCGCGCCGCTGCCGGACGGCGCCGACGCGATCATCCCCGTGGAGGACACCGACCACTCCCCCGGCCCCGGCCCCGCGCCCGCACGGGTGCGGATCGCCAGGCGTGCCGAGCCCGGCGCGTGCGTCCGGTACCGGGGCGAGGACGTCGCCGTGGGCGACACCGTCCTCACCGCCGGCACCGTCCTCGGCCCGGCACAGGTCGCGGCCGCGGCGTCCGTCGGCCACGGCAGCCTCACGGTCGCCCGCATGCCCCGGGTGCTCGTCGTCACCACCGGGGACGAGCTGGTCGAGCCGGGCGACGCGGCCGCCGTCGGCCTGATCCCCGACTCCAACTCGACGCTCCTCGCGGGCCTGGTCGCCGAGGCCGGCGGCACGCCGGTGCACGGCCGCAGCCGCGACGACGTCGACGCCTTCCGCGCGCGGCTGGACGAGTCGCTGCCCGAGGTCGACCTGGTGGTCACCGCCGGCGGGGTCTCTGCCGGCGCCCACGAGGTCGTGCGCCAGAGCCTCGAGGGCCGCGGCGTCGAGTTCCTGGGGGTCGCGATGCAGCCGGGCAAGCCCCAGGGCTTCGGCACGCTCGACGACGGCACCGGACGGCGCGTGCCGGTGGTCGCGCTGCCCGGCAACCCGGTGAGCGTGTTCGTCGCGTTCCACGTGCTCGTGCGTCCGCTGCTCGCGGTGCTCACCGGCGCGGACCCGGACCGTCCGACGTTCGAGGTCGTGGCCGGCCGCGACTGGCCGACCCCGCCGGGGCGCCGCCAGTACGCGCCCGTGGTCGTCCGGCGCGAGGACGGGGCGCTCGTGGCCGAGCCGCCGCACGCGAGCGGGGCGAAGTCGCACTTCGCGGCCACCCTCGGGCTCGCGGACGCGCTCGCGATCGTGCCGGCCGACGCCGACCGCGTGGCGGCCGGGGACCGCCTCGAGGCCTTCGGTGTCCGAGGATGGGGCGCATGAGCGAGCTCACCCACCTGCGGTCCGACGGCACCGCCTACATGGTCGACGTCACCGCGAAGACCCCCACCGTGCGAGAGGCGACGGCGAGCGCCGCCGTCACGTGCGCGCCGGACACGATGGCGGCCCTGCGCGAGCGGAACGTCCCCAAGGGCGACGTCCTCGCGGTCGCGCGGATCGCCGGCATCCAGGCGGCCAAACGGACGCCGGAGCTGCTGCCGCTGGCCCACGTCATCGGCGTGCACGGGGCGAGCGTCGACCTCGAGCTCCTCGAGGACCGCGTGTCGGTGCGGGCGACCGTGCGGACCGCCGACCGCACGGGGGTCGAGATGGAGGCGCTGACGGCGGTCACCGTCGCCGCCCTGGCGGTGGTCGACATGCTCAAGGGCATCGACCGGACGGTCGCGATCCGCGACGCGATGATCGTCGCGAAGTCCGGCGGGCGGTCCGGGGACTGGGTGCGGCCGGCCGACTGAGGTTGCGGTCGGCCGAGAGGGTCAGCCGGCTGACGAGGCGGTCCGTCGCACGTCCACTGGACCGGCGCGGTCGCTCAGCTGTGTGTGGTCGGGCGTGCGGCGGCGGGCCCCGCCGCCTCCAGGGGACCGCAGTGGCCGCTAGGTGGTGTGGGGGGGGTGGTGCTGCGGCGCCCCCCCCCCCCCCACGTCCGTGTGTCAGGACTCCTCGCGGCGCGAGAAGTCCTTCTGCTCGAGCACGAGGGAGGTGAGCACGCCTCCGACGAGGGCCCAGAACGGTGCCGAGATGTGGAGGATGGACACCCCGCTCATGGCGATGACGAGTGCGACGAGCGCTCCGACCTGGAATCGCCTCTCCCGGAAGCTGGACTGGAAGGCCTGGAGCAGCACGCCGATCATGGCGAGTCCGGCGAGTGCCGCCGTCAGCTCCGGCGGGAGCGTGCCGACGATCGCGACGGCGACGCTGGCAAAGATCCCGAAGACGGCGAAGAGGACCCCGTTGACGGCGGTCGCCGCGTATCGGCCGTCCTTGTTCGCACCCGCCTGCTCGGACGAGCAGATCGCGGTCATCGGTCCGGCGATGTTCGCGTTGTGCCCGCCGAACAGGGGCGCGAGGATGCCGCCCACGCCGCTGATGACGGTCATCGAGTTGAAGGGCGGCCGGTACCGCTCGACCATGAGCACGCCCATCGCCTGGGCGTTCTCCGCCCCGATGACGAGGAACGCGAGCGGAACACCGACGGCGAGGATCGCGCTCACGTCGAACGACGGCATCACCAGCTCGGGGGCCGTGAGCGCGAGGTTGCTCTCGAGCGGTGTGAACGACCCTGTGACCGCGGCGGCGATCGCACCGGCCACCAGCGCGCCGACGACTCCGGGCACCGCCTTGATGAACCGGGAGAGCATGAGATACCCGGCGATGGCGGCGCCGACGACGACCGGCAGGGCGACGGCCGCGTCGACGACCCCGGTCCCGAACCTGATGAGAGCTCCGGCGATCATCGCCATGACGATCGGGAACGGCAGCCAGGTGGCCACCTTCCGCACCAGGCCCGTGAGCCCGATGACGAGCACGATGACACCGGCGGCGAGGAAGGCCCCGACCATCTGGGAGAACTCGTACTCGGCGAGCGCCGCGACGACGAGGACTGCGCCCGGGATGCTGTAGGCCCCCGTGATGGGCTGCTTGTAGTACAGCGCCATGACGAACGAGATGAGGCCACCGAACACGTAGATCCCGAAGATCCACGAGGAGATGACGACGTCGGACAACCCGTTGGCCTGGCCGCCGTTGATGACGATGAGGGCCGGGCCGGTGCACCCGAAGATGGCGGCGATGAGGCCCGCGCCGACCGTGGAGATGTTGAGGTGCTTCGGCAGGTCCCGTACACCCGCGGCGAACCCGGACCCCGCCTCGACGAACCTGCGGTCGACCACCGTGGGCGTGGGTTCCTGCTCGTGCTCCTGCTGCTGCTCGCTGACGCTCATGACGCGCCGACCTCCGTGGTGGAACGCAGCTGGTAGTCGCCGGCGACGAGCTTCCGGCGCAGGATCTTGCCGACCGGGCTCTTCGGGATGGCGGAGATGACGAGGATCTTCTTGGGCCGCTTGTACTGCGAGAGCGGGGCCTCGTTGCGGCTCCACTCCTGGAGCTCGGCAGCGAAGGCGGTCGGGTCGACGCCCGTGTCGGCCGGGACGACGAAGGCCGTGACCGCCTGCCCCCACTTCTCGTCCTTGAGACCGACGACGGCGACCTCGGACACACCGGGGTGACGCGAGAGGACGTCCTCGACCTCGATGGGGTGGACGTTCTCCCCGCCCGTGATGATCATGTCGTCGACCCGGCCGTCGACCCAGAGGTCGCCGTCGGCGTCGATGTGCCCGAGGTCGCCCGTGTGGTACCAGCGGCCGCGGATGGACTTCGCGTCGGCGTCGGGCCGGTTCCAGTAGCCCTGGAAGGCCTCGTCGGAGTCGAGCGAGGCGACGATCTCCCCGACGACGTCGACCGGAAGCTGCTCGTGGGTGTCCGTCGACCCGGGGTCGACGACCCGGAGGCGGGAGTACAGGCCCGGGCGCCCGGCGCTGCCGGGCTTGCGGGCCGCGTTCTCCTCGATCGCGAAGGTGTAGACCTCGCTGGACCCGTAGTGGTTGACGAACACCTCCGGGGCGATCGCCTTCTCGAGCTGCTCGCACAGGGTCGAGGTCATCGCGGCGCCCGCGAAGGCGAGCTTGCGCACCGAGCGCCCCACGCGATCGAGCCCGCCGGTCTGGGCGAGTGCCCAGAAGGCGGTCGGCACGAGGTACAGGGCGGAGACCTGCTCGGCCTCGATGAGCTCGACGGCCTGCGGCGCGTTGTAGACGGGCATCTCGACGAACGTGCCGCCGACGATGAGCATCGACTGCAGCGAGCGCAGCCCCATCGTGTGGTACATCGGCATGGCGCCGAGCGTGGACTCGCCGTACTGGTAGCTGCACTGCATGACGTGCGCGGCCGAGGCCGCGAACTCGTTGCGCTGGGTCCGCGGCACGCCCTTGGGCTTGGCCGTGGTGCCCGACGTGTAGAGCATGACGGCGGGGTCGTCCTCGGTGACGACGACGTCCGGCGCCGCGTTGCCGGCGGCGGCGACGACGCTCGCGAAGTCCTCCGCCCCGTCCAGCGGGTCGGTACCGGCGTACAGCAGGACGGGGCTCACCGTCGCCATGCGCAGCGCCTCCTCGGCGACCCCGCGTGCGAGGTCGTCGACGACGACGACCTTCGGCTCGGCGTCGTCGAGGCAGTAGGCGAGCTCCGGCCCCGAGAGCCGGATGTTGTACGGGGTCGAGAGCACGCCGAGCTTCTGCAGCGCGAGGTGCGTGGAGGCCATGACCTCCGAGTTCGACAGGAACATGGCGACCCGGTCGCCCGGGGCCACCCCCAGCCCGCGCACGGCGTTGGCGATCTGGTTGGTGCGCTCGTCCCACTCGCGATACGTCATGCGTCGCGAGCCGACGAACCCGAGCCGCTCAGGGAACCGCTCCGCCGTCCAGGCGAGCGTGCGTCCGATCTCCATCGATCAGTTCCTCCTCGTGATGCGGTTGAGAACCCCACGCAGGCGCGCGGCGGTGAGCTGGGTGACCATGGCGATGGCGCTGGGCGGTGCGGTGGTGACGGGCTCCTCGCCGCGCGCGGTCGCGTCCATCGCACGCGTGAACTGCCCGAACATCTCGCGGCTGACGTCACCCGCGAGCGAGCGGCCGAACTGGGCGATGCGGCCCGTCATGTGCAGGTCGGCCTCGGCGTGGATCACTGCGCCGTCGCCGTGCGGGGCCACCGTGAGAAGCACCCTCGCCTGGACGCTGCCGCCCCCGGCGTCCTCGGCCTGGGCGAGCGCGACGATCCGGCGGTCGGTCCCGTCCCGCTCGACCACGTGGATGTCGCCGACGAACGCGAGCTTGACGGGGCCGAGCGCGACCCGGATGCGACCCTTGTACCGGTCGTCGCCGAAGTCGGAGACGAGCTCGGCGCCCGGCAGGCAGCGGGCGAGGCGTTCGGTGTCCGCCATGACGGCCCAGATCTGCTCGGGGGTGGCGGCCACCTCGTCGTCGACCTCGATCGCCACGGTCGGCTCGGTGGCGGGCATGCGGATCTCGGCGACGCCCTGGTCGACCTCGGCCTCGTCCTGCCCGGCGGCCGAGGCCCGCCCGCCCACGCTGTCGCGCGGGAGAAGGGCGGCCGTGGCGCAGTTGTGCGGGGCGGGGACGCCGTCCGGGTGGTCCTCGGAGACCTCCGCGACCGCGTCCATGATGTTCCGGTACCCGGTGCAACGGCACAGGACGCCGGACATCTTCTCGGGCAGCTCCTCGCGCGACACCCCGGGCTCGTGGTCAAGGAGGTCGTAGGCGCTCATCAGCTGGCCGGGCGTGCAGAAGCCGCACTGGAGCCCGTGGTGCCGGCCGAACGACTCCTGCAGCGGGTGGAGGTCGTCGGGCCGGCCCAGGCCCTCGACCGTCATGATCTCGGCCCCCTCGAGCTGGCAGGCCAGGAGGAGGCAGGCGCGGGCGGCGTCGCCGTCGACGATCACGGTGCACATCCCGCACACGCCGTGCTCGCAGCCGATGTGGGTGCCCGTGAGGCCGAGGTGGTCGCGCAGGGCGTCGGAGAGCGTGACCCGGGGCGCCACGTCGACGGTGGCGGGCCGACCGTTGACGGTGAAGGACACGCGCACGGTCTCCCCGGCCTCGACCCGCAGGGTCTCCGGGGCGTCCTCGGCCGTGCGGCCGGAGCGTCCGGGCCGGCCCGAGCGGCCCGTGAGGAGGTCGCGGGTGGCGGACAGGGTGCGCGGGGGGTTCATGCGGCGACGCTCCTCACGGTCGAGGTGTAGGCGCGGGCGAGCTCGCGGGCGGCGAGCGTGCGGACCAGGCGGCGGCGGTAGGCGGGAGAGCCGCCGGCGTCGCCGCCGGTCGTCACGACGTCGGCAGCCATCGCGTCGGTCGCTTCGGTCAGCCGGGCGGCCAGGTCGGCGGCCGACCCGTCGGAGCCCTCGAGAGCCTCGGCGAGCGCGCCACCGAGGTCGCGGCGCTGCGGCCGGTCGGAGACCCCGAAGGAGGTGACGTGGGCGTCGCGGATCTCGCCGTCCCGGGTGCGCACCCGGACGCCGACGCCTGCGAGCGCGAAGTCGCCGTGGCGGCGAGCGACCTCGGAGAACCCGTACCCGTCACCGGCCTCGGGCACGGGCATCCGCACCGAGGTGACGACGTCGGTGGGGCCCAGCGCCGTCGTCATGGCCCCGACGAAGAAGTCCTCGGCCGTGACCTGTCGCCGTCCGGCCGGCCCCGCGACGTCGAGCGTGGCGCCCAGGCAGAGCGCGACCGCGGGCAGCTCGGAGGACGGGTCCGCGTGTGCGAGCGAGCCGCACACGGTGCCGCGGCTGCGGATCTCCCGGTGGCCGATCCACGGGAGCGCCTGGCTCAGCAGCGGCACGGTGCCGCGGTGCTCCCGCTCGATGCGGCGCTGGCGGACGGCGGCACCGATGCGCAGGCACCCGTCGGAGATGCCGACCTGGGCGAGCTCGGGGACGCGGGTGATGTCGACGAGCGTGGCCGGCCGGCCGAGCCGCATCGCGAGGACGGGCACCAACGACTGTCCGCCGGCGATGACCTTGCCGCCGCCCTGCTCGTCCGCGGCGACGAGCTCGGCGACGACGTCCGCGAGCCTGGTCGGTCGGACGTAGGCGAAGGGGGCGGCCTTCACGTCAACGGCCCTCGAAGACGGGCGCGCGCTTCTCGGTGAACGCGGCGACGCCCTCGGCGAAGTCGTGCGTCGCGCGCAGCATCGAGTAGGACTTGCGCTCGAGCTCGACGCCGGTGGACAGGGGCCCGTCGACGCCGCGGTCGAGGACCTCCTTGGCGGTGCGCAGGGCGACGGGCGAGTAGCCGAGCATCGTCGACACGACGCGCTCGACCTCGGCCTCGAGGCCGTCGCGGTCCTCGGAGACGGACGCCAGCAGGCCCCAGTCGAGCGCCTGCTGCGCCTGGATCCGCTCGGCGGTGAGGACGTGGTACTTGGCTCGGGAGAGGCCGATGAGGCGGGCGAGGCGCTGGGTCCCGCCGCTGCCGGGCATCATGCCGAGACGCATCTCGGGCAGGGCGAACTCCGAGCGCGCGGTCGCGAGCCGGATGTCGGTGGACAGGGCGAGCTCGAAGCCGACGCCGAAGCAGTAACCGTCGACCGCGGTGATGACGGGCTTCGGCGAGCGGGCCGGTGCCGTGATGTCCTGACCGAGGTCGGTGAGATCGAACGGCTCGACCTCCATGAAGCCGGCGATGTCGCCGCCCGAGGTGAAGTGCTCGCCCTCGCCGCGGATGACGACGACCGCCACGCGCGGGTCGGCGTCGATCTCGGCGAACCGCTCGGCCATGAGCGCGCGGGTCTCCATCGTCACGATGTTGAACCGCCCGTGGTCGAGCGTGAGGTTGGCGACGCGGCCGTCGTGGCTGCGCTCGAGTCGGATGTCTCCGCCGGTCAGGGGCATGTCGTCTCTTTCCTTCGTGGGTCAGCGGGAGGTGGTGAGCAGGTCGTGGATGACGTTGCCGTGGAGCGGGAGGCGCGTGATCTCGACGTCGTGCGCGGACAGGGCGTCCTCGACGGCGTTGGCCACGGCCACGGGGAAGCTCATCGAGCTCCCCTCGCCGGAGCCCTTCGCGCCGAGCCTCGTGACGGGGGATGGTGTCACCAGCCGGTTCCCCACCAGCGGGAACATCGACTCCGCGGCCGTGGGCACGAGGTAGTCCATGAACGTCGAGGTCGGCTGCCCGGAGTCCGTGTAGGCCATCTCCTCGTAGAGCGCGCCGCCCAGGCCGTGGACGATCGCCCCGTGCACCTGGCCCTCGATGAGCAGCGGGTTGAGGACGGTGCCGGCGTCGTGCACGCCGGTGACCTTCTCGACGGCGATCTCGTACGTCTCGGGGTCGATGCGGACCTGGACGAGCTCGGCGACGAAGCCGTAGCACAGGGAGGAGTTGACCTGGTCCGTGCGCGAGGGCGCCTTCGCCTCCGGCGGGACGAACGCGGCCTCGGCGTAGAGGCTGGCCTCGACGTCGTCGGGCAGGGAGCCCGGGTCCCAGTGGACGACGCCCGCGGCGTGCCGGAACTTCACCGAGCGCTCGGGCTCGGCGGCGACCCGCACGAGGCCGTCGACCAGCTCGAGCTCGTCCGGCTCCGCCTGGAGCAGCACCCCGGCCGCCACCTTGATCGACGCCGCGATCCGGTCGGTGGCCTCGACGATGGCCGAGGTCAGGAGCGGTGAGAAGCGCGAGGAGTAGCTGCCGGAGGTGACCGTCCACGGCGTCGTCGAGGTGTCCATGTCCACCTTGGGCACGACCTGCTCCAGCGGCAGCCCGAGCTGGTCGGCGACCACCTGCCGGGCGACCGTCGCGTGCCCCTGGCCCTGCGGGACCGTGCCGAGCAGCACGGAGACGACGCCGAACGGGTCGACCGTCACGCGCACGTGCTCCGTCGAGCCGGACTTGTCCCGCCCGGGCGGGCGGTCCTCCGAGGGGGTCGCGAGGCCGACGTAGCCGATGTTCGTGGCCGACGGCTCGACGACGACCGCCACGCCGCTGCCGACGAGCTCGCCGCGCGCGCGGGCCTCGGCCTGCTCGGCGCGCAGCCGCGCGTAGTCGGTCGACTCCAGCAGCAGCTCGACGGCCTTCTCGTAGTCCCCGGAGTCGTAGATGCCGCCGGTGGGCGTGGCGTAGGGGAACGATCCGGAGCGTACGAGGTTGCGCTGCCGCAGCTCGACGGGGTCGTCGCCGAGCTCGCGCGCGATCTTGTCCATCACGCGCTCGAGGCCGAAGTACAGCTGCTGGCCGCCGAACCCGCGGTTGAGCCCGGTGGGTGTCTTGTTCGTGACGACCGCGCGGGACCTCAGGCGCACCGCGTCGATCCGGTAGGCGCCGGTGATGTTGCCGAAGCACCGGTAGAGCGTCGCCGGCTCGGGCGGGCGCAGGTAGGCACCGACGTTCTCGGTGAAGTCGACGTCCAGGGCCTGGACGAGCCCGTCGGCATCGACGGCGGCGGTGAAGCGCATGAGCCGGTCCGACCCGGCCGAGCTCGCGAGCAGGTGCTCGTTGCGGTCCTCGGTCCACCGCACCGGGCGGCCCGCATGCCGGCTCGCGAGCGCCATGAGCGCGATGTAGGGGTAGATGCCCGCCTTGATGCCGAAGCTGCCCCCGTTGTCCTCCGGCACGATCAGCCGCAGCTGCGCCGGCCCGATCCCCAGCGCGCCGGACAGCACCGGCACCATCGAGAACGGTCCGTGGAAGTTGGAGTACGCGGTCACGTGCGGGCCGTCGGCCTCGTCCCGCCACTCGGCGACGACCGAGTAGCACTCCATCGGTGTGGACGAGTACCGCGGGAAGCTGTACTCCCCGGTGACCACGCGCGCTGCCGAGGCGAACGTCTCGTCGACCTCGCCGAAGGTGAACGTGCGGTCGCTCGCGACGTTGGTCTCCGCCGTGTCGTGCAGCAGGGGCGCGTCCGGCTCGATCGCCTTTGCGGTGTCGACGACGGCGGGCAGCAGGTCGTAGTCCACACGGACGAGCTCGGCGGCGTCCTCCGCGGTGTACCGGTCGGTGGCGACGACGACGGCGACCGGCTCGCCGACGAAGCGGACCTTGTCCGTGCCCGTGGGGTAGTAGGGCATCGGTGCGCGCAGCGAGAGGGGGAACGGCTTGAGCGCCTCGAGGACCTCCTCGGGGCCGATGACCGCGGCGACGCCGGGGTGGGCGCGGGCCCGGTCGAGGTCGACCGAACGGATGTAGGCGTGCGGGTGCGGGCTGCGCACGACGGCGGCGACCAGCGTGCCCGGAAGGGGGTCGAGATCGTCGAGGAAGCGGCCACGGCCCGTGAGCAGCGCGGGGTCCTCGAGGCGCGCGAGGCCCTGCCCCACGAACCTCTCGCGGCCGTTCGTATCCCCGGTCATGGCATCCTCCGCCGACATCGTCACATAACCATCCGCTTCAGACGGTATGTCCCGGAGGATGAAACTAGAGTACGGTCGGGGACATGTCAACGGTGCGGCTCTCGACGACGTCCTACGTCGTCCTCGGACTCATCGGGCTGCGTGGCCCGTCCACCTCGTACGACCTCAAGCGCGCCGTCGGCCGCTCAGTCGGCTACTTCTGGCCGTTCCCGCACGCCCAGCTGTACTCCGAGCCGCGCCGCCTCGCCGACGCCGGACTGCTGGAGGTCGAGACGGAGTCGGACGGGCGCCGCCGGCAGACGTTCTCGCTGACGTCGCAGGGCCGCACCGAGCTGTCGCGGTGGCTCGCCGAGCCCGTGACGGACCCCATGCAGATCCGTGACGTCGCCGAGCTCAAGCTCTTCCTCGGTGAGCTTGCCACCGAGGACGACCTGCTCGCGCTCGCCGAGGAGCAGGTCCGCCAGCACGGCGCACGGCTGGGCGTGTACGACGACATGGCGGCCCGCTACGAGGGCGCCCCGCGCCTGGCCCCACGTCTGCGCTCGCTACGGCTCGGGCAGCGGCTCGAGCGCGCCGCGCTCGAGTTCTGGACCGAGCTCGTCGACGAGGTGAGCACCGGCGCCGGCCGGGCTGACGAGGAAGGCACCGGCACCGACCCGGCCGACGAGGTGGGGACGGAGGGCGATCTCATCTACACGGTGGCCGCCACCGAGGACCTGAGGCGCCGGGCATGACCGGCGAGCTCCACGCCACGAGAACCAGCGACCTCCACGTCACCACGACCGGCGACGGCCCACGGGTGGTCCTGCTGCACTGCGACGCCGCCACCGGCAGCACGGGGTGGCGCGCGCAGCGCGGACTGGCTTCGCGCTGGACCCTCGTGGTCCCGGACCGACCGGGCTACGGCCGCAGCCCGCGCGCCCGGGTCGACTTCGAGGCCGAGGCGCCCGCACACGCGGGCCTCCTGAGCGAAGGCGCGCACCTGGTGGGCCACTCGAACGGTGGCGTGGCCGCCATGCACGTCGCCGCGCTGGCACCGCACCTGGTCAGGTCCCTGACCCTCGTCGAGCCGCCCGCCTTCGGCGTCACCGACGCGCCCGAGGCCGTCGCCACCCGCGAGCGGCTCATCGAGCTCTGGGAACAGGGGCCGGACGACCCGTTCGAGTTCTGGGACCGGTTCGCGCGCACGATCGGCGAGCGCCCGTGGCCCCGGCAGCCCCTGCCCACCGCCTTCGAGGACGGCGTGCGGGCGCTCATGGGCTCGCGCGGCCCCTGGGAGGCGCGGCCTGATCTCGTAGCGCTCCGCGCGGCGCCGTTCCCGGTGCTCGTCGTCTCGGGCGGCCACCACGCCGGGTTCGAGGCGGTGGCGGACACGATCGCCTCCGCCACGGACGCCGAGCGTGCGGTGCTGCCGGGCCGACAGCACATGGTGCCGCTGGTGGGCGAGCCGTTCGACGCGCTGGTCGACGACTTCTGGCGGCGGACCGACAGCGCCCAGGCGCGCGACGCCGGCGCCGGTCAGGCCCCGCGGGCGTCCGCGTGAACGGCTGACAGCTCGAGGTACGTCTCGGCGTTCCGGCGGATCGCCTCGACCTCCTCGTCCGTGGTCTGCCGGCGCACCTTGCCCGGGACGCCCGCCACGAGCGAGCGCGGTGGGATCTCGGTCCCCTCGAGGACGACCGTCCCGGCGGCGATCAGGCTGCCCGCGCCGATCCGTGCGCCGGTGAGCACGACGGCGCCCATGCCGATGAGGACGTCGTCCTCGATCTCGGCGGCGTGCACCACCGCGTTGTGCCCGACGGAGACCCCCTCCCCGATGCGGGCGGACTGCCCGACCTCGACGTGGACGCTCACGTTGTCCTGGATGTTGCTCCGTGCGCCGAGCCGGATCTCCTGACCGTCGAGGTCCGCGCGCAGGACGGCGCCGTACCAGATGCTCGATCGCTCGGCCGCCCTCACGCGTCCGACGACCGTGGCGCCGGGGGCGACGAAGGCGTCCTCGGCGAGCTGGGGCGTCGCGCCGTCGGGCAGGGCGAGGGTGCGGGGGGCGCGGTCGGCGTTCATGCGCGGCCCCCTGCGCCCGGGCGGCCGTCGAGGCTCGCAGCGACGCCGGGCCAGCGCTCGACAAGCCCGACCTCGATGTCGAACAGGTCCAGCATCCGCCCGACCGAGTGGTCGACCACGTCCTGCACCGTCGCCGGGTGCGTATAGAACGCCGGCACGGGCGGGGCGATCACGGCACCCAGCTCACTCAGCTCGGCCATGGTTCGAAGATGGTTGCGGTGCAGGGGTGTCTCCCGTATCCCGAGGACGAGACGCCTGCGCTCCTTGAGCTGCACGTCCGCTGCGCGTGCCATGAGGGAGGAGGTCACTCCCGAGGCGATCTCGGACATGGTCTTGACCGAGCACGGTGCCACGACCATGCCCATGGTCCGGAACGATCCGCTCGCGATGCTCGCGCCGATGTCGTGGTTGGCGTGGACGACGTCGGCGAGGTCCTCGAGGTCGCCCGTCCGCAGGCCGGTCTCCTGGGCGAGCGTGAGCCGTCCGGCCTTGCTGACGATCAGGTGCGTCTCCACCGGAGTGTCCCGCAGCACCTGGAGGATCCGGATGCCGTAGGCAGCGCCGGACGCGCCGGAGATGCCGACGATCAGGCGCGGCGTCATGTCGGAGAGATCCATGCGTCCATCCTCCTCATCGAGCGGTGACTGCTGCGTGCCAGTCTGTCACGGAGGCGTCGACGACCGCCTCGAGGTCGACGTCGTCCTCGCCCGGCACCCGGATCCTCAGGAACTTCATGTCGGGAGCGCCCGCCGGGACGGTCGCGTCGAAGCCCAGCTTCGCACCGACACCCTCGGTCGTGGACGGATCGAGCTTGGAACCCTGGGACGGTCCCACGACGACGAGGTCACGATCCGCCTGGAACCTCGTCGCGACGGCCCACTCGACCTCGCGCGGATCGTGCACGTCGACGTCGGTGTCCACCACCGTGACGTGCTTGATGTCGTAGTGGGTGGCGAGTGCGCCGAGGATGACGTTCTTCGCCTCGCCCGGCTGTGCCTGGTCGACCTGCACATAGAGGTGGTAGCGAGCGACTCCGCCGAGCGAGAGGTGGACGTCCTTCACGCAGGGAAAGGTGCGTCGCAGGTGCGAGAGGAACGACGCCTCGCGCGGGATGCCCCCCAGCAGGAGGTGTTCGAGCCCGCCTCCGACGATCGTGTGGAACAGCGGGTCCTTGCGATGCGTGACCCGGTCGACCTCGATGACGTGCCTCTCCGCGCGCTCGCCGTAGTACTGGGGGAACTCTCCGAACGGCCCCTCGGGCTCTCGGCGGTTGGCCAGCAACCGACCCTCGATGACGATCTCTGCGTCCGCCGGGACCCGGACGTCGTTGGTACGGCATCGCGTCACCCGAAGCGGCGCACCACGCAGTGCACCCGAGATCTCGAGCTCGTCCTGCCCGAGCGGGACGATCGCCTGGGAGGCCATGAGGGTCAGCGGGTCGACACCGACCACGACGGCGATCTCGAGGTCCTCGTCGGCGGCCTCAAGCTCGTCGAAGAACCGCATCGTGTGCCGCGGCAGCAGGAGCGCCCCCAGGCGGTCCGGCCCGCTCACCTGGAGCCGGTGGATGGAGACGTTCTGGGCGCCGGTCGAGGGCTGACGGGAGATGAGCAGCCCCGCCGTGATGTAGCTGCCGCTGTCGTGCTCGTTGTGCGTCGGGATCGGAAGGATCCGCTCGAGGTCGACCTCTTCGTGCTCGACCTCCTGGACCGGGGCGTGGGGAACCTCCGTCCACGGCAATGGATTGCGACAGGCAGCCTCGAACGTGCTGACCAACTCGTCTTCCCCGACGCCGACCGCCTCAGCCATCCACGCCCTCTGAGAGAGCAGGCCGGAGATCACCGTGCCGTTATGGGTTCCCGGTCGAGGGAACAACGATGCGGTCGATCCGTCCAAGCGGTTGGCGACCGCGGCGACACCGTGCCGCAGATCGATCCCATGGTGGATGACGGACAGGCGGTTGCTCGCCGCCAGGTGGTCCAGCCAGCCTCGGAGGTCACTGCCAGGCGGAAGCTCCTCCCGGTGGTCCGGGTCGTCCGTCGATGCCGCTCGCGTACTCATCTCTGACTCTCCTGCTCGGTTTCATGAAGGGATGGCGGGCACGGATCCGGGATCTACAGGGAGAAGTGGACGTGCTTGAGCTCGGTGAACTGCTCTATGCCCTCGACCCCGCGGGTGCGCCCCAGCCCTGACATGCGATATCCACCCGAGGGGGCTTCTGCGTAGGACCTGTTGTAACCATTGATCCAGACCGTGCCGGAGCGGATTCCTCGTGACACGGACAGAGCGCGGCCGAGATCGCGACTCCACACCGAGGTGGCGAGACCGAACGAGTTCGCATTGACGAGCTCGACCGCGTCGTCCTCGTCCCGGTAGGACTCGACCGAGAGCACAGGACCGAAGATGTCGTCCTGAACGAGTGCCGATCCCGGCTCAGCGTCCGTCACGACACTCGGCGTCATGAAGAATCCGCGGGTGCCCGCCGGTTGAACCTGCTCGCCACCGACGCGGACAGTTGCGTCCCGACGGGCAAGGTCGACATACGACGACACCTTCTCGAAGGCTGCCTCGGAGATCAACGGGCCGAGGTCCGACGTCGGATCACGCGGGTCCCCGACCTTGAGCGCGCCGATCGACTCGCCCAGTCGGTCGGCGGTCTCGCCGAGCTGATCCTCGTGAACCAGCACACGGGTGCAGGCCATGCACATCTGCCCGGAGGTCGTCACCGCGGCGCGGGATGCTGCTGCGAGTGCCTGGTCGAGGTCGCCGTCCGGGAGGACGAGCATCGAGGCCTTGCCCCCGAGCTCGAGCAGCGGCCGAGTCATCGTCTCCGCCGAGTCGCGCAGGACTGCCTGTCCGGCTGCCGTCGACGCTGTCAGAGCCACGGCCGCCGTCCCCGGGTGACGCACGAGGGCAGAGCCGGCCACGGCTCCACCGGCGACGACCTGCAGCACACCCGCCTCGATCCCCGACTCGTGGCCCAGTCGAACGATGTGCTCCGTGACCATGTGGGTCTGCGGACTCGGCTTGACGATCGCGGTCACCCCGGCAGCGAAGGCCGGCGCCAGGTCCCGCAGCAGGAGAAGGACGGGCCAGTTCCATGGTGTGATGAATACCGTCGGACCAACGGGCTCACGCACGAGATGCGACTCGCTGCCGTCGGACATCGAACCTGCGCGACCGAGCGGAAGTCGCGCGAGTCCGGCGTTGAACCGCAACGCATCGATACTTCCGACGAGCTCCGTCCGCGCCTCGGCCGTGATCTTGCCGGTCTCCAGGACGATCTCGTCGACCAGGCTGTCGAACTCCGACTCGATCCGTTCCGCCCACCCGAGCAGCACCTCCGCCCGGCGCTTGTGGTCTCGGGGCCACGATCCACGGAAGGCGGCGAGCGAGGCGGAGACGACACGGTCGATCTCCTGGTCGCTTGCCTCGTCGGGGACCTCGAGCTCGTCCTGACTGACCGGTAGAAGGACGTGAGTCATACGAACACCCCACCGCCGTCGACGACGATCGTCTGTCCTGAGACAAAGCCTGCGCTCGGTCCGGACAGCCACATGACTGCTCCCACGAGGTCCTCCGGGACCATCGAGCGTTGGACGGACCGGGTCGAGGCGACCTTGCTCATGTATTCGTCGGTGTTGACTGCGCGGGACCCCGTGTCGTCCACGAGCCCCGGGGATACGGCGTTCACCGTGGTGCCTGATGCGCCCAGCTCACGCGCGGCAGCTCGGGTGAGCCCCTCGACCGCCGCCTTCGACGCGACATAGTGCGCGAATCCTGCGGCCCCCATCCGCGTCACGGTCGAGGCAATGTTGACGACGCGTCCCCCGCCGCCGTCGGCGAGTGCGGGTGCAGCGGCGCGCATCATCTGCCACGTTCCAACGACGTTGACCCGCAGGACGAGGTCCCACTCGGCCTCGGTGAGCTCGAGCATCGAGCGCTTCGCACCGAGCCCGTGATAAACAGCTGCGTTGTTGACGAGGGCATCGAGGCGCCCGAAGCTCTCGACGGCAGCCTCTACCGCGCGGTCAGCGCTCGCCCGATCGGTGATGTCGCCGCCCATGAACTGCGCCCTACCCGGACCAGCGGAGCTTGCCCGTTCGACGAGAGCGCTCGCCTGATCAGCCGTGGACTCGAGGTCCATCGCGAGCACGTTCGCACCGGCTGCCACGAGGGCGCGGAGATACGCCTGGCCGATGTCCCCCACCACACCCGTGAGCAGGACGGTGCGCCCTGCGTGTTCGTTGGTCATTTGTCGCCTTTCAGGTGGTCGACGGTCGGCCGGATCAGTAGAGGAGGCTCTCAGGGGCAACTTCCTCCTCGAGCAGACCGTGCTGATAGGCCAGATCGGCGAGGGTCTCGATCGACTCGATCGCGAACTCGCTGGGCCACCGAGGCAGAACGATCGCTTCACGCACCTCCGGAGCGATCTCCGTGAACTCGGAGAGAACGGCACGCGCCTCGTCCGGGTGCTCCTCCGCGTACGTCAACGACTCCTGCATCGCGGCCTGGAAGGCCTCGATGACCTCCGGGTCCGAGCTCGCGAGCTGCTCCGACGTGAAGTACGCGGCAACCATCAGCTCGGGGTGCACCTCCGCGTAGGGACGACTGATGGACTCCGCTCCCTCGTCGTTCAACATCGTCATGAACGGGTCGAGCACCCACGCGGCCTCCACCCTGCCCTCGGTCAGCGCCGCAGGCATGTCCGGGAAGGCGAGCTCGACGAACTCGACCGCGTCCGGGTCTCCTCCGTCGGCCTCGACGACGGACCTGACCACCGTGTCACCGATGTTGTTGAGGGTGTTGACAGCCACCGTGCGCCCCTCGAGGTCCGACGGAGACGAGATGCCGGATCCAGGCATGGTCATCACGGCGCTGAAGTCCTCCTCGACATCACCCGTGGTCGAGGCAGCCGGAGCCACCCAGCTGAGCCCGAGCCCCTGGTCCGCCGCGATAAGTAGTGATGTCGTGTTGGAGAAGCCGAACTGGATGTCACCACTGAGCACCCCAGGAATGACGGCGGCGCCGCCCTGGAGCACCTGGATCTCGACGTCCAGACCGTGTTCCTCGAAGATTCCTTCCTGCAGCCCCAACCACGCGGGCGCGGTATCACCGATCGGGATCACGCCGACCGTGATGCTCGTCAGGCCACCATCCCCCTCTGGTGCCTCTCCCTCTGCGTCGCCCCCGCACGCGGCTAGCGCGAGAGCACCGGCGACCAAGACGGTCCCAACTGTCAGTCTGCGACTCATGAGCTGCTCGATTCCTCGTTGAACGTGCACCACTCCGGACACGCACCCACGGTGCTCGTCGTGCAAACGTGATCGGCGCCCCGACTCACGTAGTCCGACTCGGACCATCCTTGTCGGACCATTGAGAAGGTGTCAAGTCCGCTGAGATCCAGGCCGTCATCGCGGCTGGTCAGCTACGGGAGACGAGAGGGTCGCCATCGAGCGCGTTCGGAAGACTCACGCTGCCCTCCGCCGGAGGGCTCTGGGTCAGGCGTGGATCGGCGAGGTGGTGTCGCTCAGCCGCCGGCCGCTCCCGCCCCAGTGCGC
The DNA here is from genome assembly GCF_049856175.1 of Georgenia sp. Z1491. Taxonomy (GTDB): domain Bacteria; phylum Actinomycetota; class Actinomycetes; order Actinomycetales; family Actinomycetaceae; genus JB111. The sequence goes on along the minus strand of NZ_JBNDNA010000003.1, from coordinate 49,811 downwards.
GGCGACGATCTCGGCGGCGATCGCGACCGCGGTCTCCTCCGGGGTGCGGCCGCCCAGGTCCAGCCCGATCGGGGAGGAGAGCCGGGCCAGGTTCGCCTCCGAGACCCCCTCCTCGCGCAGCCGGGCCATCCGGTCGTCGTGCGTGCGCCGACTGCCCATCGCCCCGATGTAGCCGGCCCTGGTCCCCAGGGCCTCGACCAGCAGCGGCACGTCGAACTTCGGGTCGTGCGTGAGCACGCAGATCACGGTCCGCTCGTCGACCTCGCGACCGGCGAGATAGTCGTGCGGCCACTGCACGACGATCTCGTCCGCGTCCGGGAACCTCCGGGCGGTGGCGAACACCGGCCGCGCGTCGCACACCGTGACGTGGTAGCCGAGGAACTTGCCCACCCGCACGACGGCCGCGGCGAAGTCGATCGCGCCGAACACGATCATCTCCGGCGACGGCGCGAACGACTCGACGAACACCGTGACGTCCTCCATGCGGTGCTCCCCGTGGGCCCCGAGGTGGAGCACCCCGTTGCGCCCGTGCGCCAGCAGGCCCTCGGCGAGCTCCGCCACGCTGTATGCCAGGTCGGGATCGCGCACCGTGCCGGAGGCACCGTCCGGCCCGAGGACGATCCGGCCGCCGAGCTCGCCCTCGCCGTCGACGACGGTCGCGACCGCCGTCGCACGGCGGTCGGCCTCGGCCGCGGCCACGGCGGGCAGCTCGGGGAACGACTCCGCCGTGACGAGCTCGACGAACACCTCGATGGTGCCGCCGCACGTCAGCCCGACGCCGAACGCCTCGTCGTCGGAGACCCCGTAGGTCTCGCGCACCGGCACGCCGGTCGCGATCACGCGCTCGGCCAGGTCGTACACCGCCCCCTCGACGCACCCGCCGGACACGCTCCCGACGACCTCGCCCGACTCCGCGACCGCCATCGACGCACCGGGCCCGCGCGGGGAGGAGCTCCACGTCCGCACCACCGTCGCCAGTGCGAACCGGGTCCCTGCCCGGTGCCACGCCAGCACGTCGTCGAGAATGTCCCTCATCGCAGCCTCCCTGAACGTCCGCGCCCGGCCAGCACCGGTGCCAGCGCCTCGAGGCCGGCGATGCTGTGACCGGCGCGGAAGTCGTCGATGTGTGGCAGCGCAGCAGCCATTCCGCGCGCCAGCGGTTCGTAGCGGGGATCCGCCTTGAGCGGGTTGAGCCAGACCAGCTCGTGGGCCAGGCGCTGCAGCCTGGCGATGCTCGCGGCCATGACCGCGGGCTCGTCGTGGTCCAGCCCGTCCGAGCATACGACGACGACGGCGCCGCGCAGCGCGTCCTGCCCCCGTCCGCCCCGCAGGAGGGTGGAGATGGAGGACGCGAGCCGGGTGCCACCGTCCCAGTCCGTCACCGCGGCGCCGACCCGTTCGAGGGCACGATCTGGTGAGGGCGTGCGCATGTCGGCCGTCACGCGGTGGGGACGCACGCCGATCGTGAACACCTCGATCCGTTCGCCGGCACGCATGAGCATGTGCGCGAACCGCAGGATCGTCCGGCCGTAGGCCGACATGGAGCCGGAGACGTCGACGAGGAAGGTGATCGGCCGCTGACGCGTGCGCCGCCGGAGCCGCCGGAGCCTCAGCGGCTCGCCGTCGGTGGCGAGGAGGCTCCGCATGGTCCCCCGCATGTCGAGGTGCCGACCGGAACGGGCGGGGCGCCGCCGCCTGCTCAGCCTGTGGCGCAGGCGCAGCCGCAGGTCCCGGATCATCCGGGCCGCCTCGCGCCGCTCCTCGTCGGTCATCGCGGTGAACGACTTGACCCGGAGCCGCTCCTCTGCGCTGGCCACAACCCGGGCAGGCTCGGGCTGTTCGCGGTACTCCTCCTCGACACTCCCGTCGGACGGCGGCTGCCCCTGACCGTCCGGAGCCTCGACGAGGAGGCTCGTCGGGGGGCGTGCCACGACGGGGAGATCCTCACCCGGCACGGCACCGGCGAAGAACTCGGCGAACGCCCGCGCGTAGGCGTCGTAGTGGCGAGGGTCCTGGACGAGGATGGCGCGACCGGCCCAGAAGAGCTCGCCCGCCCGCACGCCACCGAGCGCATGGAGCGCCTGGACGAGGGTGAGGACCTGCGACGTGCCGATGCGCACGCCGTGTCCGCGCAGGACCTCGGCGAACTCCGCGCACAGCGTCTCGACCTCCCGCCCGGAGGTCGTCGTGCCGGCCGGCGGGTCCGGGCGCCGGAGGGTGTCCGTCGCCGTCCTCGTCACGCCGGCCCCGAGTCCCGGTCGGGGACGATCGTCTCCACGGCGTCGAGCACGGCCCGCTGGTCGTCGACGTCCTTCGTCATGGTCGAGAGCGTGGCGCGCGCGACGTCCGCGTCGAGCGTCGTCACGCCCAGCATGTGCAGGGCACCTGCCCAGTCGAGCGCCTCCCCGACGCCGGGCCGGTGGGAGAGCTCGAGGCCGCGCACCCGTGCCACCGCCTCGCACACCTCCCTGGCCAGCTGCTCGGGCACCTCGGGAGCCCGAAGGGCGAGGATCTCACGTTCACGCTCCGGCCCGGGGTGCTCGACCCAGCTGTAGAGGCACCGGCGACGGACCGCGTTGTGCAGCTCGCGGGTCCGGTTCGACGTGAGGACGACCAGCGGCGGCTCGGCCGCGCTCACCCGGCCGATCTCGGGGATCGTCACGGCGAAGTCGGACAGGAGCTCGAGCAGGAACGCCTCGAACTCGTCGTCGGCCCGGTCGAGCTCGTCGATGAGCAGCACGGCACCCGAGCCTGCCCGCAGCGCCCGGAGCAGGGGACGCTCAAGCAGGAACTCCTCGGTGAACACATCGGCGTGACCGGCGCCCTCGCGCACGGCCAGCAGCTGCGCCGGGTAGTGCCAGTCGTAGAGCGCCTGGCTCGCGTCGATGCCCTCGTATGCCTGGAGCCGGACGAGCTCGCGACCGAGCACGTCGGCGAGCGCCCGAGCGATCTCCGTCTTGCCGACGCCGTTCTCCCCCTCCAGGAGCAGCGGACGGCCCAGCCGCAGCGCGAGGAACGCCGCCATCGCGAGGTCGTCGCCGGCGACGTAGCCGACACCGCGCAGGGCGTCCCGCAGCTCGCCCGCGTCGGCCGGTCGGGCCTGGGCGGGCGAGCCGTGGTGCTCGGGCACGGTCGTCATGTGCTCAGTCCTGACCGGCGCGCCCTGGCGACGCTCTCGACGATGGCGGACGGCTTGACCGGCAGCTCGCGCACGCGCATGCCGAACTCCTTCAGCGCGTCGTCGATCGCCGCCGACAGCACGCCCGGGGTCGCCATGCGGCCGCCCTCGCCGCCGCCCTTGATACCGAACTCCGTGTACGGCGACGGGGTCTCGACGTGCCCGAGCTTGACGTACGGGACCTCGTGCGCTGTCGGCACGAGGTAGTCACGGAACGAGATGGCCTCGAACGTCCCGTCCTCCCCGTACGGGAGCTCCTCGAGCAGCGCGGTGCCGATGCCCTGGGCCGTGCCGCCGACCACGTGGCCGCCGAGCGTCACGGGATTCACGACGGTGCCGGCGTCGTGGACGGCGGTGTAGTCGAGGATCTTCAGCAGACCGGTGTCCGGGTCGACCTCGACGACGGCGATGTGGCAGTTGTGCCCCATGATCGGGTAGAAGACGCCGAGGTCCGCGCGGTCGGCGGACGGCATCGTGGTCATCGGGTGGTCGTACGTGAACTGCTCCTCCAGCCCGCTCGTCACGCCCGGCGGGAGGTTGAGGGCGAAGAAGTAGGCCGTCCCGGCGACGTCGGCGAGCCCGAGGCTGACGTCGGGGGCGCCCTTGACCTGGACGCGCTCGTCGACGATCTCCAGGTCCTCGGCCGGCACCTCGAGGGTGTGCGCCGCGATGTCGATGACCTTCTTCTGCAGCTTGCGCGCCGCGCCGCGGATCGCGCCGGTCACCATCACCGTGAAGCGGCTGCCGCCCGGCCCGGTGCCCGGCAGTGCGTGCGCCGAGTCCTGGTACCGGATGTTGACGGTCGACGGGTCGGTGCCGAACTCCTCGGCGACGACCATCGCGGCCACGGTCTCCGGGCTGTTGCCCCACATCGCCTGCGAGTGCAGGACGACGTGGAACTGGCCGGTCGGGTCGATGGTGATCGTCGCGCTCTCCGGGCTCGAGGTCGGGGCGAAGCCCGGCTCGTCGAACCAGTACCAGAACTCGGTCGAGCTGAAGACGCTGCGCTCCTGCGTCGAGACGAGGCCGATGCCGACGTAGCGGCCCTCCTCCTCGCGTAGCCGGACCTGCTCGGCGCGCCAGTGCTCGAGGTCGACGAGCCCCAGAGTCTCGTCGAGGACCGCCTCGTAGTCGCCGGAGTCGTAGAGGTTGCCGCCCGGGATCTTGTGGGGGAACTGCTCGGGCCGTATGAAGTTCTTCCTGCGGATGTCCTCCGGCCGCATGCCGGTCTCCTTCGCGGCCAGGTCGACGAGTCGTTCGAGCACCCAGTTCTGCACCTCGGAGCCGAAGCCCCGGTAGGCGCCCTGCTGGCACTTGTTCGTCACCGCGGCACGGAGGTGGTACTTCAGCTTCCCGATGTTGTACGGCCCCACCGACTGCGAGAGTGCGTTGCCGTGGGTGCCGACGCCGAACTGGAGGTAGGCGCCGTAGTCGTCGAGAACATCGACGTCGAGCGCCGTGAACGTCCCGTCCGCGGTGAGCGCGAGCCGGGCCTCGTAGTACCGGTCGGACGCGTGGTGGTCGGAGTTCATCGTGTGGTCGAGCCGGTCCTCGATGTAGGCGACCGGCTGGTCGACCTGCAGCGCGAGGAACCCGGCGAGGGTGGGGACCTTGTGGGCGGTGAACTTGGTACCGAAGCTGCCGCCGGCCGGGACGGGCTGCAGGGTGACCTGGTTGCTCGGCAGCTTGAGGGCGGTGGAGATGAGGAAGGCGAAGTAGGTGAAGTTGATCGAGTTGCAGAAGATCTCGAGCACGCCGTTGAGCCCGGGGCGGGCGACGGCGCCGGTCGTCTCCATGGGCGTGCCTGAGGACCGTCCCCAGTGGAGCGTGTCGGAGACGATGATGTCTGCCTCGGCGAACGCCTCCTCGGCGCCGCCGAAGTCGAAGGTCCGCTCGTAGGCGAGGTTGGAGCCGTGCTCCTCGTGCAGCACGGGAGCGTCGGGCTCGAGCGCTGCGAAGGGGTCGACGACGTGCGGCAGCGGCTCGATCTCGACCTTCAGTGCGTCGATGCCGTCCTCGGCGATGTAGCGGCTGTCCGCGATGACCGCGACGACGGCCTCACCGAAGTAGCGCACCTTGTCCACCGCGAGCGGGTACTGCGGGATCGTCGCCGGCCCGAAGTTCATGCAGGGGTTCATCTTCGCCTTGCAGTCCTCGCCGGTGACGACGGCGACGACGCCGGGGATCTTCAGCGCCTCGGAGGCGTCGACGGAGACGATCCGGCCGTGCGCGACCGGGCTGCGGTAGACGGCGGCGTGCTTGAGCCCGGGGATCTTGAGGTCGGCGATGTAGCCGCCGCGACCGACGAGCAACCGGGGGTCCTCGACCCGCTTCATGCTCCGGCCGATGTACCGGTGCTTGCTTCCTTCCGGGGCCGGCACGGACTCCGTGCCGCTGCGGTGCTCGGTGCTGGCGCTGGTCATGACTCGTGGCCTCCTGCCTCGTCCGCGGCTCCGTTGCCGCCGGCCGCTGCCGTGGCCCGACGCGGGCACCCGCCCGCGTCAAGCTTGCGTGCCGCGCACTGGACGGCGTTGATGATGTTCTGGTAACCGGTGCACCGGCAGAGGATCCCGGAGATGCCGTCCCGCACCTCGTCGTCGGTCCGGTCCCGTCTCTCGTCGAGCATCTCCTTGGTCCGCAGGACCATCGCGGGGGTGCAGAAGCCGCACTGGAGCCCGTGCTCCTCGTGGAACGCCTCCTGGATCGGGTGCAGGTTCTTCTGGTCGGCGGACAGGGACTCCACCGTCTCGATCGAGTGGCCGTCGACCTGGACCGCCAGCATGAGGCACGAGCGCACGGACTGCCCGTCCATGAGGACGTTGCACGCCCCGCAGACGCCCTGCTCGCAGCCGAGGTGGACGCTGACGAGATCGAGCTCCTGGCGGAGCCAGTCGGCGAGCGTCATGCGCGTCTCGACCTCGCGCACGACCTCGCGGCCGTTGACGGTCACGGTGATCTCACGCCGCCGGGTGCGGTCCGTCGTCGGTGTCGTCATGCCGTCTCTCCTCTCGCCCCGCGGTGGAGCGCAGCGGTGATCGCGCGGGCGGTGATGGTCGCCGCGACGTGCTTGCGGTAGTCGTGCGTGGCGTGGATGTCGTCGCCGTTGGTCACCTGGTCGCGGACGGTGCGCGCGGCCTCGGTGACGAGCTCAGCGGTCGGTTCGCTCCCGACCAGCAGCTGCTCCGCCGCGGAGGCGCGCAGGGGTCGGTCGGCGATGTTGCCGACGCCGATCGCGGCGGCCGCCACCGTGCCGTCGTCGGCGAGCTCGAGCTGGCAGGCGGCGGCCGCCATCGGCCGGTCGCCGACGCGTCGGGAGACCTCCACGTATCCGTGGGACCCTCCGGGCACCGGCCACCGGGTCGCGACGAGGACCTCGTCGGGCTCGAGCGCGTTGATCTTCTGCCCCACGAAGAACTCCTCGGCCGGCAGCGTGCGGACCCCGGACGGGCCGGCAACCACCATCTGCGCGCCGAGGGTGACGGCGACAGTGGGGAGCTCGGTCGCGGGGTCGGCGAACGCGATGCTGCCGCCGACGGTCCCGCGGTGGCGGATCTCGGCGTGACCGATGTAGGAGATCGCCTCGGTGAGGATCGGGACGGCCGTGCGGACCCCGCCGTCGGTCTCGGCGGTCCGTTGGCGGACACCCGCGCCGATCTCGACGTGGTCGCCGGCGACGACGACCTGCTGCATCTCGGTGACGCGATTGATGTCCACGAGTACCTCGGGCCGGTGCACGCGTGCGTAGATGAAGGGCATGAGGCTGAGGCCGCCCGCGAGCACGGTGGCGTCCGACCCGTGGGCGGACTTCAGCGTCACCGCCTCGTCGATGGTCTCGGGGTCGTGGTAGGCGAAGGCCGACGGCTTCATCGCGCTCCCTTCGTTCTGGTGGTCTGTGCGTCGGCGTCGACGACGCCTGACGGGTGGGAACGTGCTGCTGCGGGGGGCTCCATCGCTCTCCTTCGGGCAAAGGCCTGCTGCCGGGGTCGGGACGACGTCCCGCGACCGGCGTGGACGCCAGTCTCGCGCACACCGCCGAGGTCATCCATGTGGCAACGCACCGACCGCCAGTGGTCGACTGTGCCCCGTCACAGCGGATGCGCCTCCTTACCGGTCGCGGCCTGGCGAGCCCTCCACCCAGGGGGGAAGACCGGACGGCGACGGTGCACCGTGGACCGGCCGCCGGTCAGCCGGCGTCGACGGGAAGCGGGTCGTTGTCGCTGTCCAGGTGCTCCACGGTGGTGAAGATCAGCTCCTGGTCGCCGATGTTCTCGATGTCGTGCAGCAGGTACTCGCCGGGGCCGAAGTGGAAGTGCCGCGTCTCGCCCGCCCCGTAGGACACGTCGCGCGTGGTGCCGTCGAAGGTGTGCTGTCTGCTCGTCCCCGCCGTCACGGCGGTCCAGAAGTAGTCCAGCACGTGCCGGTGGGCGTGCCACCGCTCCCCCGGCGCCAGCCGGATCTCCCACACGCGCACCCGGTCGGTCTCGCTGAGCAGCCGGGATCCGACGTGACCGTCGAACGCAAGGTCCTCGAACTCCTTGCGCACATCGTCCGGCCAGCCCTCGAAGTTCTCTCCCACCAGTTCTCCGGCCAGCGGGAAATCCGCAAGAAACTTCGGCGTCGTCATCGTTCTCACCACAACCTTCCTCGTCCTGTCGGGTCCGGCCCTCGGGCCCGGTACTTGTTCCGTCCGCGCCGGACGGCGCCTGCTGATCAGGGCGTCGCCGTGGCCCGGGCCGCCTCGCGGGTGAGCACCCCGGCGCCGTAGAGGCCGAACTCCAGGTCCTTGTCTCCGGGCACCCACGTGTTCGTGAACTGCGAGCGCTCCCCCATCGCGGAGACCCTGTCGACGAGGGCGTGCCCCAGCGCGAGCTGCTCGGGCTCCCACGCCGCCAGCGCGGCGGGGATGTCCCCGTCCCCGGACCCCAGCGTCTCGGCCAGCGCCCACGCGTCCGCCGCCGCCTTCGCGCTCCCTGCGGCCGCGTGCGGTCGGGACGCGAAGGACGCATCGCCGACCAGGGCCACCCGCCCGACGGCCGCGCGCTCGCTGCGGATGTCGTACAGGGCCTGGATGTACGGCTCCTCGGTCAGGCGCACGAGCTCGGCCGCGGCCGGGGCGAGCAGGTCGCCCGCGGCCTCCTTCATCTCGGCCACGTAGCGGTCCTGCACCTGGCCCGGGTGCACCGACACCGGGCGGGGGATCCCCTGCTTGTCAAGCATCATCTCGTCAAGCTCGGGACCCTCGGTGACGTTGCGGTACCAGACGTAGTTCATCAGCCGGTCGCCCTGTCCGAGAGCGTCCTGCGACGCCGGGATCGGGTACATGCAGATCTGGGTGTGGGGCGCCACCGAGTAGGCGAGCGCGTCCCCCAGCAGCGCGTGCGACCCCGGGGACAGCAGGCTCTCCGGGACCGTGCCGCGCCAGCCGACGTAGCCGGAGTAGGTCGCTCCCGCACCGGGGTTGAGCCGCTGCCGGCCGATCGACGAAATGCCGTCGGCGAACACGACGAGCTCCGCGCGCTCGACCCGACCGCTGACGAACCGGACCTCGACGCCGTCCTCGTCCTGGCTGAAGCCCGCCGCATACTCGCCGAGCACGTACCTGTGCGGGTCGAAGTCCTCGTAGAGCGCGCGGTAGATCGTCGACCACGAGGAGTATCGCCACTCGATTCTCTCCTCGTGGAGGATCGCGTCACCCTTGCCCAGGTAGCGCAGGTAGCTCGTCGCCGAGCTCACGTCCTCGGGCGTTCGCTCGCTGCGCTCGGCGAACCATCGCACCGTGTCGGGCTGCAGCACGATGCCGCCCCCGCGGTCGGTCAGCAGGCTGGGGGTCCGCTCGAACACGGTGACGTCGAACCCCAGGTCGCGCAGCAGCAGCGCCTGCGTGAGTCCGCCGATCGATCCTCCGATCACGAGGGCCCGCGCGCCGTCGAACGTTGTCACCATCGACTTCTCCTTCGTAGTGGTTCGCGGCCGGTCGACGCCGGTCTCCCCGCGTCGCGCCCGGCCCTCAGTATCGAGGGGCCTCGATGCCGCCTCCATGGCGGGAGCGACAGAAGATGCGCAGTTTGCTGTGTCACGGCCCAGTCCTCGCCGCCGGCCGTCGAACCGGCAAGGAACCAGCCGGCGACAGGCGCCCGGCAGGCCACCACGGTGCGGTGACTCGCGTCGGCTGGTGCGCCACCGGCGAGAGGCAGCCGACTTCAGTGCTGCTGCGCGTGCACCGCCATGACAGGGCAGCGCGCACCGAGTAGTACTCGCTGTGCGTCGGAGCCGAAGACGAGCTTGCCGACCGGCGAGCGTCGTCGCATCCCGATGACGACGAGCTCGGCAGACCGCTCGTCGGCGACGCGGAGGATCTCGCTGCTCGGGTCCTCGCTCGACACGATCGGCACCAGCTCGTGCTCGACCCGCGAGTCGACGAGCAGCCGGCCCACCTCGTCGAGCACTCCCGCGACCGCGCGGCGCGCCTCGTCGAGCTCGTCGCGGAACGCAGCCGCGGCACTCGCCCCCTGGGGTTCTCCGGCCCGCCCCACCGACACCACCACGAGCAGTGCGTCGCGCAGGCGTGCCTCGGCGGCGGCCGTGTCGACGGCTGCGCGCCCCGCATCGGTCGGTGAGTATCCGACGACGATCGTCATGTTGTTCCTCCTGGTGCTGATGGGTGTCGTGACGGCGGAACGACGGCGGAGCCCGGACGCGGACCGGGGCTCATCCGAGCAGCGACGGCAACCACGTCACCAACGGTGGGAACGCGGCGAGCAGGCCGAGCGTGAGCAGCATCGCGAGGACGAACGGCATCGCGCCGGCGAAGATCTCGCCGACCGTGGCGCGGTCGCCGAGGACGGCGCTCATGGCGAACGGGGACATCCCGAACGGCGGGGTGAGGAGCCCGACCTCCACCGCGACGATGACGATGATCGCGAACCAGATCGGGTCGAGTCCGAGCGAGGTCACGACCGGGGCCATGAGCGGGACCATGATGAGCAGGATCGAGCTCGAGTCGAGCACCGCCCCCAGCACGATGAGGACGACGACGAACAGCAGGACGACCATCCCCGCCGAGAGCGCCGAGTCGGTGATCCGGTTCGTCATCTCGGTGACCAGCCCGCTGCGGGCAAGGGTCCGGGAGAACAGCTGGGCACCGATCAGCAGCAGCATGATGGAGCCGATGCTGACCGCGGACTCGCGGAACGCGCTGACGATGGCCCGCGTCCGCATGCCGTAGCCGACCGCGACGACGAACGCCCCGGACGCACCGACGGCCGCCGCCTCGGTGGGCGTGAACCATCCGAGCCAGATCCCGCCGAGGACCAGGGCGATGAGTGCGCCGATCGGGAGCGCGCGCACCATCGTCCGCGCGGCCGAGACGTCCTCGACCGTCGTCCTCGCGGTCGGCAGCGCCGGCGAGGAGCACCCGGTGCCGGTCGGCTCCGTGGCGGCGGACGAGGAGGAGGTGGGCGACGCGGTCGCGATCCGCCCGGGCCGGGCCGGGCGGCCGACCCGCTCGGGGCGTGCGACACCGATGGCGGTGATCGTCAGCACGTACACGAGCGCGAGAAGGACTCCGGGCACGATGCCGGCGATGAAGAGGGTGCCGATCGAGACGTTGGCGAGGACCCCGTAGAGAATCATCAGCAGGCTGGGCGGGATGAGCATCCCCAGGACCGAGCTTCCGGCGACGGTCCCCAGGGCCAGCTTCTTGTCGTACCCGCGCGCGACCATCTCGGGCACGGCGATGCGTGCGAAGATCGCGGCTGAGGCGACGCTGACGCCGGTGACGGCGCCGAAGATCCCGTTGGCGAAGACGGTCGCGGAGGCGAGCCCGCCGATGAGCCGTCGCGCCACCAGCCTGGCGACGTCGAACAGGTAGCGCGCCGCGGGGCTGTGGCTCATGAAGGCGCCCATGAGGATGAACAGCGGGATGACGGCGAACACGTAGTCGCGTACCCCGCCGAGCACCGTGTTGGACACGAGCACCGCCGTCTGCTCGACGCTCCCGGTGAGCAGGAGCATCCCGAGCAGGCTCGCGACGAACAGCGAGAAGGCGATCGGAACGCCGAGGACCACCAGGGCGAAGAGCGCCACGACGGCGACGCCTCCGACGGCAAGATCCGCCATCACGCCTCCCTCCTGCCGGTCCGGCCGGAGCCGTTCCGGGAAGAGTGCCCCCCGGCCGGTGCCACGGTGTCGGCACCGTGACCGGGGCCGGCATCGCTCGCGGGGGCAGCACCGTCGTGGTCGGCGGACGACCGGGGCCCTCGGTGCGCGGCAAGCAGGCACTCCACCGCCATGCAGACGGCGAACAGGACGACGATCGTGCGTAGCGGGCCGGTCGGAATCCGAATAGACCCCTCGCCCGAGTACTCGCCGGAGGCCCAGGACTCGAGCATCGGCCCCCAGGTCGACCACGCGACGACGGCGAACACGATGGCGCCGAGCAGGCAGGCGACGATCCAGGCGACGCGCTGTGCTCGCACCGGGAGGCGGTCGACGAGGATCCCGGTCCGGATGTGGCCGCCGCTCCGCATCACGTAGGGCACGCACAGCAGTGTCACTGCGGCCACCCCGTTCGAGGCGACCTCGGCGCTCCCGATCACGACGACACCGTCGACGAACCGACCCACCACGCTCGCGAGGACCCAGCCGATCATCACGACGAGGAGCACCCCCGCCAGCACCGCCATGGCACCGGACACGGTCCGCATCACACGGTCGGCTCCGTCGACGAACCTGGCGGCACCGCCAGGACGTGGGCCGCCGGTCGCATCGCGCGTGGTCACTGCTGCTCCCCCGGTTCGTAGGGCACGGGGTACTCGTGCCCGAGCTCCTCCTGCGCCGCGATGTAGGCGGAGATGAGCTCGGAGCCGGGCCGCCCGGACTCGTCCATCTCGTCGGCGCGCCGCTGCGGGAGGTCGGCGAGCGCCTCGGTCCAGTGCTCGCGGAGCTCGTCGCTGGGCTCCGTCACCGTCATTCCCTCCGCCGCCATCGTCTCCTCCGAGTGCGCCACGGCCTCGTTGACCGCCTGAGCGGAGACCTGCTCGAACTCGAGGGCGACCTCGAGCACGATGTCCTGGACCTCCGGCGGGAGCGTCTCCCAGGTGTCCTGGTTGACGGTGAGCGCCCCCAGCGGCACCGCGCCGAAGTCCATCGCGGTGAAGTGGCTGAGCACCTCGTAGAGCCGGAGGTTGTCGAATCCCTCGACGAAGTTGACGACGCCGTCGTACACACCCGTCTGGAACGCCGAGTACCACTCGGTCGAGGGCGCCTGGACCGGGACGACGTCCATCGGCCCGAGCCATTCGAGGTTCGATCCGACGCCGGCGACCTGCCGGTCGGTGAGGTCCTCGACCCCTTCGACCGGGAAGTTGGTGCCGAGCCCGTAGTTGCCGACCGCGAGGAACGCGATCGCCGTCTGGTTGCGATCGGCGTAGACCTGCTGGAACTCCTCGTTCCCCTCGTAGACCTGCCGGAACGCGGCGATCGCGATCTCTGCGTCGGGCGAGGAGAAGGGCACGTAGTAGCCGAGGTTGTGCAGGGGGAGCTCAGACGGGTTGTAGGGGAAGACCGAGGCCCCCATGTCGAGCTGGCCGGACTCCATCGCGTCGAGCTCCTCGCCGACCTCGACGTAGGTGCCGAAGAACTCGTCGAACTCGATCTCGTGGATCGTCTCCTCGGAGACCCTGCGTACGACCTCGGGCACGAAGACGTCGGACACCGATCCGACCGAGGTCAGCGCGGTCCGGGGGACCCCGGCTCCGATCGTCAGGGTGAACGTCTCTCCGCCCTCGGCGGTCGTGGGCGCGCCGGTCGAGCAGGCCGCCAGCGCCGCTGCACCCGCCACGACGGTGGCGGCCGTGGTACGCCGCATGGTCGAGCGTCGCCTGCGCGTCATCACGCGAGCCATCGAGAACCCTTCGGGTACGGGGACAGAACTGCCCGAGTGTCACCGGCTCACACTCACCCGCTCAATGGGCCGCTGCACCGCTCGATGAGCTCCCACTGTGGCGACATCCAGTACGGTCGGCCACGAGGGCATGGCAGCGTCGACGCTCCGCCCCGAAAGGACCGCGCCATGTCGCCCACCCATCCCCCCTCGCACGAGCCGATCGACGTCGGCCGTGACGCCTCGTCACCGGAACCGGTCGGCCTACGCGACCTCCTGCACGGCGTCGCCGAGATCTCGTCGGCCGTGAACGAGCCGGTCTCGGTGCCGACCCTCCTCAACCTCGTGGCGGAGACCGCGTGCCGGCTCATGGGATTCGACTTCTGCGGCGTGTTCCTGCCCGACCGCACCAAGGGCGTCCTCGTGGTCGAAGGCTCCTACGGGTTCTCGCCCCGGTACATCACCGAGGTCAACGCCCTCCACCCGATCACGATCGAAGAAGGTACGACGCAGGCCCCGTCCACGCGCGCGTTCCTCACGCAGGAGCCGGTCCAGGTGCTCGACACCGCGACGGACCCGGCGTTCGCACAGTGGGGCGAGGGGGCCCGGGAGCAGGGGTTCCGCTCCATGATCGCCGTGCCGCTCATCGTGTCCGGCACGACCGTCGGGACCCTCAACGGGTACACGAGCAGGCGCCAGACGTTCGACGAGCACGTTGTCGAGCTCGCCGGCACGCTCGCGAACCAGGCGGCGATCGCCATCGCCAGCGCCCGGTTGCGTACCGCCCAGGCCCGCACGATTCAGAACCTCGAGCAGCTGAACTCCTCGCTCGAGGAGCAGCACACGCTCGCCCAGCAGGCCGAGGCGATCCACCAGCGGCTCGCACAGGTCGCCCTCGAGCAAGGCGGCGTCGAGGGCGTCACGCTGGCGCTGAGCGAGCTGCTCCATCGGTCCGTCGTCGTCGAGGAACCTGGCGGCCGGGAGATCGCGCGCGTCGTGGTGGACGGGCAGTCGCTCACCGCGCCACCGGCCGACGACGGTCCGGGCGACGGCCGCGCGGAGGAGACATCGACCGGTGGAGAGCTGGTCGACGTCGACGGTCCGGACGGCCCCCTGACGATCCTGCAGGTCCGGCTCGGCGGGGACGTTGCCGCCCACGTGTGGCTCGAGGGCCGCAGCGCGGACCTGTCCCGGCTCGAGCGGCGCGCGGTGGACTACGCCGGGACCGTCCTCGCGCTCGAGCTCCTTCGGCGGCGGACCGCGCAGGAGGTCGAGTGGCGCACGTCGAGCGACCTCGTCCACGAGCTCGTGCGCGGTGGGCCGACGACGCCGGCCGACCTGACCTCCCGGGCGCAGCGCCTCGACCACGACCTCGACCACCCGCACGTCGTCCTCGTCGCGCGGCCGGACACGGCGAGCACCGCCGGGGAGAGCGCACTGCTCGGCGCCGCTCGCTCCGCAGCGTCGTCGGTTCGTCCACGCCCGCTCGTGGCCGCGATCGGTCCCTACGTCGTCATGCTGTGGCCCGACGACGAGGAGTCGGCGATCGATGCTGTCGCGGACGAGCTCAGGCGCACCTACCGCCGGATCCGTGGACGCTCCGGGACGGCGTCCGTGACGGTCTCCTCGACCTGCCGCTCGATGCACGAGTACGCGGGCGCCTTCCGTCTCGGGCGTGGCATGGCCGAGCTCGCACGGGTCAGGCGCCGTCGGGACGGCACCATCCGCCTCGACGACCTCGGTCCGATGTCCCTCCTGCTCCAGATCGAGGACCCCGCCGAGCTCGTCCGCTACGCCGAGCGCCTGCTCGGCCCGCTGCGCGCGCACGACGAGCGGCGCGGCTCAAGCCTGGTCGACACGTTGTCCGTGTACTTCGCGCACGACCAGAACACGGCGGCGACGGCGCGCGAGCTGCACGTGCACCCCAACACCGTGGGCCTGCGCGTGCGGCGCATCGAGGAGATCCTCGGCCTGTCCCTGTCCGGGACGGACGCCGTCGTCCACGTGGGGATGGCGCTCATGGCCGACCAGGTCGCGCTGACCCTGGACGCGTAGGCCCGTCGTTCAGCGTGCGCGGGAGCGCGAGGAGCGGCACCGCCCACGCGACCGCGACCACCACCAGCGCACCGGCGGTCGCGCCGCGCTCGATCGCCCACGCGAGCAGCGGTGTGCCGATGACGACGAGGAAGTTCGCTGCGGCGTTGAGCACGCCGACCGCGGCCCCCGGCCGGTCGTCGCGCAGCCGCTGGGCGCCGGCGAGGGCCGAGGCGAACGGCAGGCCGCTCGCCACGCCGATCGTCAGGGTCGCGACCACGGCCACGGCCGGCGTCGAGGGGACGGCGAGCAGCAGCGTGCCGACGGCGCAGGCGACCAGCGACACCGCGACGAGGCTGCGGCTGCGGTGGCCGATCAGCGAGGTGAGGTAGCCGCCCAGGGGCCGGCTGACCAGGGTCGTCGCCAGCACGAGCGAGGCCACGGTGGACGCGGTGCGCGGCTCCATCCCCCAACGCTCCGTGAGGATCGTCCCGGTCCAGTTGCCGAGGACGACTCCGATCCCGAAGGTCGAGGCGTGCACGGCGGCGAGCCGGAGGAGCTCGGGGTCGCGCAGCAGGTGAGGTCGCGCCCCCGAGGCGGTGGCTGCCGGCGGTCCTTCCTGTGGCGCGTCGTCGACCAGGAGGAGCACGAGCAGCCCGGCCAGGACGGCCACGGCTATGCAGGTGATCCAGGCCGAGCGCCAGCCGAGCAGGTCCTCGAGGGCGGGGATCACCGCGACCGCGATGCCGCCGGTGCCGATCGCCATGCCGCCGAAGACGCCCAGCCCGGTCGGGCCGGTGCGCGAGCGACGCGCCAGCTCGGCGCCCGCGACGAAGCCGACGGCGCAGCCCGCGCCGGCGAGCAGCCGCGCCGGGAACGCGATGAGCAGCGAGGGGGTCACGACGGCGGCCGCGTAGGCCAGCACCGTCAGGCCCAGTCCTGCGAACGCGGTCCGGCGCACGCCCCACCGGTCGACGAGGACGCCGGTGGGGATCTGGAGCGCCGCATAGGCGACAGCGAACACGGTCGTCAGCAGGCCGATCGTGACGAGGGTGGTGCCGTGCGAGCGGGCGAGCGTCCCGGCCGCAGCGCCCGCGGCGGTGAGCCCCCAGCCGGCGGCGGAGGCCAGGAGTCCGGCAGGGATCAGGAGGAGCGGGTGCGGCCGGTCCGATGCGCCTGCTCGCGTGCCGCTCCCCGTCACGCAGACCTCGTCTCCCTCGTGTCCTCGTCCGCGACCGGCACGCACCGCCGGTCCGGACGTTCGGGCAGCCATTCTCACCCTCGACGCCGACCCCGTCCATGTCGGCCCGGCCAGCGGACCGCGCCGCCGGTGTGCCGGGCCACCGCCCCTCGCCCGCGCCGTCGCCACCGGGAGCGACCCACACCGGACGCGGGCCGGACACCCCTGTCACGGGTCAGCCCGGGACGTCGACGTCCTCCCCGCCGGCGAGGTCGCCGCACTCGACGAGCCGCACGCGCTGCCCGCGCAGGTAGGGCGCCGCCCCGTCGTCGTCGGTGAGCGCGGCGAGCAGCGGGGCGAGGTGGGCGGCCGGGACGACCACGGGGTGCCTCGGGCGTCCGTCGAACGCGGCGCGGGCGAGGTCGTCGCCCGCGGCTGAGAGGATGCGTGCGACGACGTCGTGCCCGATGTCGGGGTAGTCGACGAGGTGGATGGCCACGCGCCCGGCGCCCGCGGGGACCGCGCCGAGCCCGGCCCGCAGCGAGACTCCCATCCCCCGGTCCCACCCGGCGCAGTGGACCTCCTCCGCGCCGCGCGGTATCTCGGGCCGGGCGGCGCCGGTGACGACGAGCACGCGATCGCAGCCGCCCCGACCCAGTGCGTCGACGGCGTGCTCGAGCCAGCCCGGGACGAGGATCTTCGGGTGCCCGTAGCGCCTGCCCGCGCCCGCGGCGAGCAGCAGCCCGTACGTCCCACCGGCGGGGGCCTCCGTCTCCATCCGGCCAGCGTCCCCCAGCCGGGGCTCGGCGCCAAGCGGGGCGGCAAGCGGGGTGCTCGCCGCCGATCCACAGCCCGCCGAGGTGGAGAAGTGTCCACGTGTCGCCGTGTGTCATCGACCGCCCGCGTGATGCACTACGGTCACCCGTCTACCCGGGACCACCCGTTCCGGATACCGCACGACCTCGGAAGGAGACCCGCGATGTCCCACGACGCCACGACCGTCGGCTCCACGAGACCTGAGCGGGTGGCCGAGGCGTCCCCCCTTACCGGCGTACCGTCGGCCCTCTCACCGGACACCGCCTGGATGCTCCCGCCGGCCGAGCTCGTCACCGACGTCGAGTCGGCGTTCACGGGGGCTCCCCGGACGACCCCTCCGCCGTACGGCGGGCTGCGCTACACGGCCTCCTGGTGGGCGGCGCGCGCCGGCCACTGAGCACTCGCGGACGGGCCGGCCGCGCTACCGGGCGGGCAGCGCCGCCCCCACAGGCTCCGGGTCGCTCGTGGCGAACCGTTCGATGCGCACCCACACGACCTCCGACCCGAGGCCCTCCCAGCCCGGCGGGACGTCGACGTCGAGGGTCTGACCGTCGCCGAGCTCGACGTCGAGGCGGACCGCTCCGACCGAGGCCGTCACGGCGACCGGCCTGGCCGGGAGCGACCCGGGCAGCTCGTCGAGCGAGGCGCGGGCGTCCGCCGCGCGGACGTGGACGAGGCACGCGCCGGGCGTACCGTCACCCGCCCGGGTGGCCGCGCCGCCACCCCGCCCGGGCCGGCCGGCCGGCGCGGGGCCGCCGGGCGTGCCGTCCGTTCCGACGAGCTCGGTCCCCGCGACGGCGACGCTCCCCGAGGGGGTCCGTTCGCCGTCGAGCGTGGTCACCCCGGTGAGCCGGCGCCCGAAGTCCGACCGGGGGGCGGCGAGGAAGGTCTGTACGGGCACCGACTCGGCGAGGCCGCCGTCGGTGAGGACGACGACGTCGTCGGCGAGGCTCGCGACGTCGAGCAGGTTGTGCGTGACGAGCATGCCCGTGCGGCCGACCAGCACCTCGCGCACGACGTCGCGCACCTCGGCGGCCGCGCGGACGTCGAGGGCGGCGAACGGCTCGTCGAGCAGGAGCACGTCCGGGTCGACGGTGAGCGCGCGGGCGAGCGCCACGCGGGCGCGCTGGCCGCCGCTGAGGGTGCCGACGCGTCGGCCCGCGAGGTGCTCGGAGCCGACCCGGCGCAGCGCCGCGTGCGCCTGCTCGCGGGCCGAGGCGGTGCGCGCGCCGCGGATCCGGGGGCCGAGGGCGACCGCGTCTACCACCCGCTGGCCCGGCAGGAGTCCCGGGTTCTGGCTGAGCAGGGCCGTGCGGGGGGCGCGGTCGTCGGAGGCGGCATCGGGAGCGGGCGCGCTGCCGACGGCCGGCGCACCCTGGGTGCCGCCGGTTCCCGCCCCCGCGTCGGCGCGGTACGCGCTCACGTCGGTCTCGGCGTCCGGGAGCAGGCCCGCGAGCGAGGCGACGAGGGTGGACTTGCCCGCACCGTTCGGCCCGACGACCGCGGTGAGGCGGCCGGGCCGCAGCGTCACGCGGACGTCGACACCCCGCGCAGGGTGCACGACCCGTGCCCGCAGAGCGACGGCCGCCCCCCGGTCGGTGCGTCCGGCGTCGTCGGGCGTGGTTCCGGCTCCGGACCGGAGCGGGGACCGGTCACCCGGGCCCTCTGCGGACCCCTCCTCCGGAGGTGCGCCCCGGTCCCGGCCGCTGCCGGCGGTGAGCCGGCCCGCGAGCCACAGGCCGGCGCCGATGAGGACCACGGCGGTGAGGATGAGGACGAGCGCCAGCGCGTAGGCGCCCTCGGGGTCGGAGACGCGCGAGAGGTAGATCGCCGTCGGCATCGTCTGGGTGACACCGGGCAGGGAGCCGGCGAACGTCAGGGTCGCCCCGAACTCGCCCAGGGCGCGCGCCCCGGCCAGAGCGGCACCGGTGACGACGGCGGGTGCCACCGCCGGGAGGACCACGCGCGCGAGGACCGTCCAGCGCCGCGCACCGAGGGCGCGCGCGGCGTCGGCGGGGGCGGGGTCGAGCACGCGCAACGCCGACTCGACGGTGACGACGACGTACGGCAGCGCGACGAACACCTGGGCGAGGACGACGGCGGGGGTGGTGAACCCGACGTCGAGTCCGAGCTCGCCGAGGACACGCCCGAGGGGTGAGTTGCGCCCGAGGGTGGCCACGAGCGCGAGGCCGGCGACCACCGGGGGCAGTGTGAGGGGCAGGAGCACGAGGAGCCGCGCGACCGGCGCCAGGCGCGCCTGACCCGACAGCCACAGGCCGAGCGGCACGCCGAGCAGCGTCGTGACGACGGCAGCCGCGGCAGACGTGCGCAGCGAGAGCCACAGGGCGTCGAGCAGGTCGGGCCGGGACAGGGTCTCCGGCAGCCCGGCCCAGTCGACGCGCGAGACGAGCCCGACCAGGGGGAGGACGAGGTAGGCCAGGGCGAGGATCCCGACGGCGACCACCGCCGGGTGCCGCCCCGACGCACCCACCGCGGCGGACGGCGGGGTGGCGGCTGTACGCCCGGTCCGCTCACGTGTCACGGGCGTCCGAAGCCCTCCTCGTCGAGGGTGGCGCGCACGTCCTCGGACAGGAAGTGCTCGAGGAGGCTCCCGGCGTCGTCGCCGGCGTCGGCGGTGAGCGCCACCGCCGAGGTGACGATGACCTCCTGGGACTGGTCGAGCTCCACGAACTCCAGGTCGCCGACGTCGGTCTGGTAGACGATGCCGACGTCGGCCTCACCGGTCTCGACCTTGCCGACCGTGTCGGTGACGTTGGGTTCGAGGGAGACGGGGTCGTACTCGACGCCGCTCAGCTCGGCGAGCTCCTCCGTCGCCGTGCCGCAGGGCACCTCGGGCGCGCAGACGACGAGCCGGCCGGACGCCCACGCGTCGGCGCCGCTCTCGATGCCGCCGGGGTTGTCCGGCGCGATCGCGGCGACGAGCGTGTTCGTCGCGAGGTCAGTCGGGTCGGCCGCGACGCCCTCCTCGACCGCGCGGTCCATCGTCTCGAGGTTCGCGGTGACCAGCATGTCCCCCGGCGCACCCTCGACCAGCTGGTCGACGAGCGCGTTCGAACCGCCCCCGACGACGGAGACCTCGACCCCGGAGGTCTCTGTCCAGTCCTCGGCCGCCGCGGTGAGCACATCCGCGAGCGAGGCGGCCACGTAGATCGTCAGGTCGCCGCCGTCACCGCCGCCTGCGCCGTCGCCGACGTCGTCCGACCCGGACCCGTTCTCGTCGTCGCTCGTGCCGCAGGCGGCGAGCCCCAGTGCGAGCACTCCCGCGCTCGCGGCGAGCGCCACCCGTCCCGGGCCTCGTCTCATGTCACCCGTCCGTTCGATCGCCGTCGTGATGCCGATGATTCGGCATGAATGGAACCCTAGCACCGCATCTGCGGCGCTGTTCGCGTGTTGTCAGCGTGGATGCGGAACGTCTCATGTTCGCAGGGTCGCGTCGGCGTCGGCGTCGGCGTCGGCGTCGGGCGAACGTCCCACGGGCCCGTCTCCTACCGTGGTGAGCATGAACACGACTCCGGACGTCCCCGCTGCCGTCATCACCGTGTCCGACCGCTGCCACGCCGGCACGCAGGAGGACCGCTCGGGCCCGCTGGCCCGCGACCTGCTCGCCGCCGAGGGCATGGTCGCGGACGAGGCCGTCGTCGTGCCCGACGAGATCGACGCCATCCAGGGGGCCGTGCGCGCGGCCCTCGAGGCCGGCGCCCGCCTCGTGCTCACCACCGGCGGGACCGGGGTCGGGCCGCGGGACGTCACGCCGGAGGCCGTCGCTCCGCTGCTGGCGCTCGACCTGCCGGGCGTGGCCGAGCAGGTCCGCGCCCGCGGCCTGGCCTCGACGCCGCACTCCGTCATCGCGCGCGGGGTCGTCGGCCTCACGGACCGGGGCGAGCGCGGCGCGCTGGTGGTCACGGCGCCCGGATCGACGGGCGGGGTGCGGGACACGGTCGCCGTCGTCGCGCCGCTCGTGCGCCACGTGCTCGGGCAGGCCGCCGGCGCCGCGCACTGAACGGAACCCCCGGGCCCGCCGGGCAGAGCTCCACGGTCCCTGCGATCCACGGACCCCCGGTCCACCCCACCCACTGCCGCTCCTGTGCGCCGTGACACAACGGCAACCTCGGGCCACCGCACGGATCGGCGACGCGGGCGGTCCGCCGCCTACGATCGGACGGACGACGCGGCTGCGCCCGGCAGCGGGGCGCAGCGAACGCGTCGGCCGGTACGCGGGCTCACGGCCGGCGCCATCACCAGGACACCGGACGGGGCCCGCACCCCGGAACAGGCGAGGAGCGACGAACGAGCGATGATCTTCAAGGCCGTCGGCGAGGGGCGCCCGTACCCCGACCACGGCCTGGTCACGCCCAAGGAATGGTCCGCGGTCGCGCCGCGCCAGGTCCGCCTCGACCAGCTCGTCACCACGCGCGCCGAGCTGGACCTGCACTCGTTGCTCTCCTCCGACTCGACGTTCTTCGGGGACCTCTTCGCCCACGTCGTCCGGTGGCAGGGCGCCCACTACCTCGAGGACGGGCTGCATCGGGCGCTGCGCGCAGCGCTCCAGCAGCGGACCGTCATCCACGCCCGGGTGCTCGACCTGGACGACCCGACGAACCCGACCGGCACGCACACCGCGATCGACGCGCCGCTGCGCCGCTCGTCCCGGGCCGGCTCCACGCGCCCTCCGCTCGGCTCGGCCCCACCGCCTCCTCCGCGCACGTCGACCGCCCCTCCGCCGCCGCCACCGCCGCCCACGTCCGCGGCCGGGCCGGAGCGCCAGGTGCGCCGCCGTCCGCTCTCCCGCCGTCGCCCACCTACCGATCGCGCGTGACCTTCTCGATTACGGTGGCCCGGTGAACTCGGCCCGTACCAAGCTGTCGCCGCACGACCGACGTCGTCGCGCCATACAGCAGCGGCAGACGACCGTCATCGGCGGCCTCGTGGCCGTGCTCCTGCTCGTCGCCCTCGTCGCCGCCGCGATCTGGGCCCAGATCCTGCCCAGCCCGTTCGACCGGGAGTTCAGCGCCGACCCCGAGTCCGCCACCGACGGCGGCGGCACGGGCGAGGCGTCCCAGCCGTGCCCCCCGCCCGGCGCCACCGCGCGGCCGCTCGACGAGATCACGGCGAACGTGTTCAACGCGACCGAGCGCGGCGGGCTCGCGGGCACCACCGCGCAGGAGCTCGCGGCCGCGGGCATCGTCGTCAACCAGCAGGGCAACTGGGCGGGCAGCCCGATCACGGGGGCGGTCCGGATCATCGCCGGCGCACCGGGCGTGGTGCCCGCCTACTCCGTGGCGCGCGTGTTCCCCAGCGCCGAGGTCACGATGGACGACCGCACCGACGAGTCCGTCGACATCGTCCTCGGCGAGGCCTACGACTCGCTGCTCCCGCCCGAGGAGATGACCGCGCTCGACCCGACCGAGCCGCTCGTCGCCCCCGAGGAGTGCGTGCCGGTCGAGGAGGTCCCGACCGACGGCTGAGCCGCCGGGGCGGACGCCCCGCGGCAGGGTCGGTCCGCGCTCCCCCGGTCACGACCGGCCTGCGCCCCGCGCGACCCTCGGTCCGCGCTCCCCCGGTCATGACCGGCCTGCCCCCCGCGCGACCCTCAGTCCGCGCTCCCCCGGTCACGACCGACCTCCGAGCCCGACGGCGCCGACGCCGGCGAAGCGGACTCCTGGTGCGTCCCACGCAGCCAGGCGATGAGTCGCATGCCGTGGTAGACGATCAGCGTGGCGAACGAGCCGAGCGCGATGCCCTCGAACGTCATGTCCCCGATGACGAGGGTGAAGTTGGCGATGCCGATGACGAGCGCGACGGCCGCGGTGTTGAGGTTGGCCGGGTCGGAGAAGTCCACGCGGTGCTGCACCCAGATGCGCGCACCGAGCATGCCGATCATCCCGTAGAGCACGGTCGCCGCACCGCCGAGGACGCCGGCGGGGATCGTCGCGATGAGCTCCCCGAACTTCGGTGACATCGACAGTGCGAGCCCGAACAGGCCGGCCACGAGGTAGGCCGCCGTCGAGTAGACGCGCGTGGCGGCCATGACTCCGATGTTCTCCGCGTAGGTCGTGGTGCCGGAACCGCCCCCGCTGCCGGCCAGGACGGTGGCCAGGCCGTCGGCCATGAGCGCCCGCCCGGTCACCGGATCGAGGTCGCGCCCCGTCATCGCGGCCACCGACTTCACGTGGCCCACGTTCTCCGCGACGAGGACGAGGACGACGGGCAGGAACAGGCCGAGCACGTTGATGTCGAACGTCGGGGCGGTCAGGTCCGGCAGGCCGATCCAGGCGGCGTCGCGCACCGGGTCGAGGTCGACCTCGCCGCGCACGAGCGCCGTGGCGTACCCGATGAGCACGCCGACGAGGATCGAGAGCCGCCCGAGCAGCCCCTTGAACAGGACGGTGATCAGCAGGATCGACACGATGGTCACGACGGCCGTCACCGGCGCCAGCTGCACGTTGCCCCACGCGGCCGGCGCGAGGTTGAAGCCGATGAGGGCGACGATCGTTCCCGTGA
This sequence comes from Georgenia sp. Z1491, assembly GCF_049856175.1. Classification (GTDB taxonomy): domain Bacteria; phylum Actinomycetota; class Actinomycetes; order Actinomycetales; family Actinomycetaceae; genus JB111. The sequence continues at coordinate 26,198 of NZ_JBNDNA010000003.1, read as the reverse complement.
CGACCGGCGGCATGACGAGGTCGATCCACCTGGATCCGGCGACGTGGACGAGCAGCCCGACCAGCGCCAGCGCCACGCCCGTGACGAGCACGCCGCCCAGGGCGAGGGCCATCTCCTCCGGTGTCGGCTCGCCGGGGACGACCTGCAGTGCCGTGATCGGCGCGATGAACGCGAAGCTCGAGCCGAGGTAGCTGGGCAGCCGCCCGCCGGTGATGACGAGGAACAGCAGGGTCCCGACGGCGGAGAAGAACAGCGTCGTCGCGGGCGGGAACCCCGTGAGGAGGGGAACGAGGAACGTGGCGCCGAACATGGCCACGACGTGCTGGGCGCCGATGCCGATCGTCGCCGGCCACGAGAGCCGCTCCTCGGGGGCGACGACGTCGCCGGACCCCACGACCTTGCCGTCCCCGTGAAGGGTCCACAGACCCTTGCGGCCCGTGTGTTCCGTGCGTTCCGTGCGACCCGACGCCATGTGCACTCCCTCGCCTACCTGCGCGTTCGTGGCCCCGGGCGGGACCCGCGCAATGCTAGCCCCGCGCCGGGGGCCGCTCCCCGCGGCGGACCGCGACGTCGTCGGCCGCCCTGTGCGATGCTGCGAACGTCCGGGCCGGCGCCCGGACCCGCCGGCGCCACGGGCTCCGGCCTGGCTGTGGCAGCGCGGACGGAGGGGCGATGAGCGAGCACGGGTGGCACCTCCCTGCCGGCGCGGGCGACCGGTTCGCCGGGGCCGGCGGCGCGGGGGCCGGTAGCGCAGCGACCCGCGCGCCGGCCGGCGAGGCGCTCGCGACGTACGGGGCCGCGCCGACGCCGGGCGGGCCCGCCACGGCACCGTACGGGGTCGCCGACCTGCCCTGGGCGTGGAACGGCAGCGAACGAGCGGACTCGACGCCGCCGGGCCGCGCCCACGAGCCGTTCCCGGGCACGGAGTTCGTCGACCTGCAGGCCACTCTCGGCGGGCAGGGCTACGAGGGGCGGCCGCCGCGCACCGACGGCCTCGCCGTGCTCACCCTCGTGGTCGGCATGCTCGGCGTCATCCCCTGGGTCGGGCTCGGGGCGATCGCGCTCGGCCACGTCACCCTCCACCGGCTCGCGCAACGGCCCTACACAGGGGGTCGCGGCATCGCGCTGACGGGCACCGTCCTCGGTTACCTGACGGTGGGCGTGCACGTGCTCATCGAGCTGTTCGTCGAGACGTTGCGCTCATTCTTCTGAGCCCGCGCTCGACGGCTCCGCCGCCGCCCTAGCATCGCGGCCATGAAGCCGTTCCTTCTCCTGGCGACCCGGCCGGAGAACGCCGTCGCCGACGCGGAGTACGAGCAGCTGCTGCGGCACACCGGGCTCGCGCCGGACGAGCTCGTGCGCGTGCGGCTCGAGCAGGGGCCGCTCCCGGACATCGACCTCGGGGACCTGTCGGGCATCGTCGCCGGGGGCAGCCCGTTCACCGGGTCCGTCCCGGAGGAGACGAAGTCCGACACCCAGCTGCGGGTGGAGGCCGAGCTCGCCGGCCTGCTCGACGTCGTCGTCGCCGAGGACTTCCCCTTTCTCGGGGCCTGCTACGGCGTGGGCACGCTCGCCCGCCATCAGGGGGCCGTCGTGGACGGGACGTACGCCGAGCCGATCTCGGCCCCGGTGGTCGAGCTGACGGATGCGGGCCTCGACCACGAGCTGTGCGCCGGGATGCCGCGGAGGTTCCAGGCGTTCGTCGGGCACAAGGAGGCGGTGCGGCAGCTCCCCGGGGGTGCGACGCTGCTGGCCACGTCCGAGCGCTGCCCCGTCCAGATGTTCCAGGTGCGGGAGAACCTGTTCGCCACGCAGTTCCACCCCGAGCTCGACGTACCGGGGATCCTCCAGCGCATCGAGGCCTACCGGCTGGCCGGCTACTTCGACCCGACGGACCAGGCGCTGGTGGAGCAGGCGGTCGAGGACGTCGACGTGTCTGCGGCCCACAAGGTGCTGACGAACTTCGCCCGCCTCTACGCCCGCCACTGACCGACTGACCCGCTGACCCGCTGACGAGTGAGCGGACTTCTGCCGGTTGGGGAGCGGGTCGCGGGTGTCGCGGTGTGGCGCCGTCGCCCAGTCAATCGGGTAACCACCGAGGCAGTCCCCCCGGGGCACTGCCTCGATGGGTATCCCACTGACTCACCGACCAGACCGAGCCGGCGCCGGGCACGACGACGGCGAAGGGCGGGCCCCGCACCCATCAGGATGCGGGACCCGCCCGTCGTGAAGCCGAACTCCGCTCACTCGTGGAGCGGAAGTCCGCTCACTCGCCGATCGTCGGCATCAGCTCCTGGTTCAGCGGCGCACACCAAGGGTGTCGCTGCCGTCACCGTCCCAGTCGCCGACGAACACGGTGTCGCTGGACCGGCCGTAGTGCTGCTCGATGTCCGCCCAGCCTGACTCCAGGCTGTTGGACACCAGGTACAGGTTCCCGCGGCGCGAGGCGAACGTGTCCACCCCGTCGCCGTCGAAGTCTCCCACCAGCACCTCGTCGTGCACCCGGCCGTAGGTGAACTCCGCGTCCGCCCAGCCGGTCTCGAGCGAGTTCGACACCAGGTAGGCGCTCCCGCGACGCACCGCGAAGGAGTCCACGCCGTCGCCGTCGTAGTCACCCACGAACACGCCGTCGGTGGCCCGCCCGTAGTCCAGCTCGGTCTCGGCATTGCCGCCGGTCAGCGAGTTGGTCAGGAAGTAGCTGTTCCCGCGACGCACCGCGAACGAATCACTGCCGTCGCCGTCCCAGTCGCCCACCAGCACCGTGTCCCCGGCGCGGCCGTAGGTCAGCTCCACGTCGGCAGCACCGCCGTACAAGGAGTTGGAAAGGAAGTAGGCGTTGCCGCGGCGGACCGCCAGCGTGTCGCTGCCGTCGCCGTCCCAGTCACCGACCAGGACGTCGTCACCCGGGCGGCCGAAGCTGAACTCGTGCTCGGCATTCGCGTCCCACCCGTTGTTGAGGTAGAACCCACGCCCCGGCGTCGGCGGCACCGGCTCACCGGGCTCGCCCGGCTCCTCCGGGTCCTCGACGAGGTCGGTGACCTGGAAGAACGTCGTGGTGCCGGAGACCTCGTTGCCGACGATGAGCAGCGGCTGCTCGTTCGGCGACTCCTCGGCCGTCACGAACGCGAGACCCTCGGGACCGAGGTCGCCCGCCTGCGGGAGCGCCTCCTCGGTGTTCCCGGCGTCGGCCTCGTCCTCCATCGAGATGGAGAAGTCACGGTTGTTGACGTAGGTGACGAACGTGGCGCCGGCCGGGTCGGTGATGTCGTAGACGGCCACGCCGCCGACGCGCTCGAACCCGATGAAGGCGTACGTGCGGTCGCCGACCTCGCCGAGGACGAGGCCCTCGGGCTCGGGGCCCTTGTCCTCGGAGCGTCCCTCGAGGTTGGACTCGGAGTGGTTGGAGTTGAAGAACTCGGGCGCCGCCTCGTGGGTGATGCGCTCGAAGTCCTCGCCGGAGTCGAAGACCCGGTTGCCCTCGGTGTCGAAGATCGAGAAGGAGCGCGAGCCGAAGGCGTGGAGCTCCTCGTACATCCCCGTCTCCTCGTTGAAGCCCTCCTCGATGCTGACGTTGAGGCGACCGAGCTCGTCGTCCTCGAGCAGCTCCGCGGGGAAGAACTCCGGGTCGACCGGCCCGTGGCCGACGTAGTCCTCGTCCTCGGGGTCGGCCCCGAGGTGCTTCACCCGCACGGACTCGAGGTAGTCGTTCTCGGTGCCCTCGCCCCACTCGCGCGCGTCGCCCTCGTTGGCGGTGACGATGTAGTCCTGGTCGCCGACCGTGTAGGCGCCGACCGAGTCGGGCATGTAGATGCCGAACAGGTTGTCGTAGGTGCGGATATCGAAGGTCGGGTCGTCCTCAGGATCCCGGTCGGACGGGTCGATGCCCTGGCCCTCGGCGGAGTGGTCCTGGCGGCCCAGCGGGAGCAGGTCGGTGAGCGTGGCCGACCCGATGTCGACGACGGCGATCGCGTTCGCCTCCTGGACCGACACGTACGCGGTCGACCCGGCGATCGTCACGAACTCCGGCTCGAGGTTCTGCGAGATCCGACGCTCGGGCTCGCCGTTCGTGTTCGGCCGCTGCGGGCCGAACACGCGCACGCCCTCGGGCAGGGTCTCCGGGGCCTCGTCGAACTGGTGGAAGGTGACGGTCTCGACGTCGGCGGCCGTGGCGGCGGCGATCCCGCCCGGGAGGGCGACGACGGAGATCGACCCCTCCGGGTCCACCGAGAAGTCGTCCGCCGGCTCACCCTCGTTGGCGACGACGGCGTGGCCACCGTCCTCGGAGAGCGCGACGGAGTCGGGCAGCGGTCCGACCTGGACCGCGCCGAGGGTCGTCGGCTCACCGCTGACGTCGACGAACATCAGCCAGCCGTCGTCGGTCTTCGTGGGGTTCTCCACCGCGACGACGGCGAGGCCGTCCTCCCGCACGTCGATCGAGTTGGCGATGGCGCCCTCGGGGATGGTGCCGCCACCGTCGACGTCGACGCCGGCCGCGGCGATCTGCCCGGACTCGACCGGGGTCGTGGGGTCGCCGGAGTCGATGACCTGGACGACGCCGTCGAGGGCGTTGACCACGAACGTCCGCTGAGTGGGGGCGTGGAAGGCGACGATCTCGGAGGCGGACTCGTCGAACACGCCCGACTCGAAGGTGCCGATCGGGTCGAGCGACACCGACGGGTCGTCCGCGGAGACGGTGATCGGCTCGGGGACGATCGCGGTGCGGCCGGGCACGGAGCCCGGCCCGGCGACCGCCGGGGCCGCAAGTGGCAGGAGGAGGGCGGAGCCGAGGACGGCGGCTCCGCACGCGCGGAAGCGCTGGCGGTTCATCAGGTGTCACCTTCGTCGGTGGGACTGGGGAGCCACCAACGTACGAGCGAGCGGTGGCCGTCCGATGACCTCGAGGTGAACGTCCCGGGTTGCCGCGCGCCAGTGGTCGGCCCATCCGCGCGCGCTCGCGCAGAGCGAACGACAGCGGCGGCCACGCCCCCGTCCGGTTGCGGACCCGGGGCGGGCGCGGAACAGTGGAATGCAGGCCCGGCGCTCGCCGGGAGCTCGACGACACGAGGAGGTGGCCCGATGGGCCTCGGTGACAAGTTCGACGAGATGAAGGGCGCGGCCAAGGAGAAGTTCGGCGACGCCACGGACGACCGCTCCACCCAGGCGAAGGGCGCCGCAGAGAAGCACGCCGCCAGGGCCAAGCAGGACGTCAAGGAGGGCGTCGACAACCTCAAGGAGGGCGCTCAGGAGCGGTTCGGCGACGACAAGCCGCGCAACGTCTGAGCCTGCCCCACCGCCGTCGGCCGCGCCGACGACCACACCCGAGCCCCCGGCCGATCCGGCCCGGGGCTCGGTCGTGCTCGACGGCGAGCAGCGCTCCGGGCCCGGGTGCGCCGGCCCCACACGGGTACGCCGGCCCCACACGGGTACGCCGGCCCGACCTCCGGTTCGCCGTGGGGCCCGGATCTACCGCGGCCCCTCTCGACCGGGCCGCACGCGGCTGCGATGCTGTGGCCGTCCCGCCGGCCGGAGCCGATCTTGTCGTCGATGTCGATCCGTCCCCTCCCCGTTCGACGGGACGGTAGGAGGGCGCACACGGCCCCTCCACGACGAGGGAGCACCACGATGAAGTACATGCTGATCATGCGCAGCACCGACGCCGCGCTCGAGGCCTCCAAGGAGATCGACTTCGAGGAGATCCTCAACGCCATGGGCCGGTACAACGAGTCGCTGATGGGGGCCGGCGTCATGCTCGCCGGCGAGGGCCTGGCCGGAGCCGAGGAGGGGTTCGTCGTCGACTTCGACGGCGAGACGCCGATCGTCACCGACGGCCCGTACGGGGAGACCCACGAGCTGTTCAACGGGTTCTGGATCCTCGAGGTCTCGGGCAAGGAGGAGGCCGCCCAGTGGGCGAGCCGCTGCCCGCTGGGCCCCGGCAGCAAGCTCGAGGTCCGCCGCGTGCACGAGGAGGCCGACTTCGCCGAGTTCGAGGGCAACGAGTACCTCGAGAAGGAGAAGGGCTGGCGCGAGGAGCAGGAGAAGAGGGCGCGGGCCTGAGCACCTCTGACGGAGCGACGGCGTCGTCGTCCGGCGGGGCGGCGTCGTCGTCCGGCGGGGCGGCGTCGTCGTCGTCGAACAGGTCTGTTGCGGACGTGCGCCGAACCGTCGAGGCGGTGTGGCGGATCGAGGGCGCGCAGGTCGTCTCGACGCTCGCGCGCGTGACCGGCGACGTCGCACTCGCGGAGGACCTCACGCAGGAGGCCGTCGCCGAGGCCCTGGAACGGTGGCCGACGACGGGCGTCCCGCGCAACGCGGGTGCCTGGCTCACGGCCGTCGCCCGGCGGCGGGCGATCGACGCGTGGCGGCGTCAGGCGGCGCTCGACGCCCGGTATCGGGACATGGCCAGGGACCTGTCCGAGATCCACGACGACGAGTGGCAGCCGATCCGCGACGACGTCCTGCGCCTCGTGCTCACCGCCTGCCACCCGGTCCTCTCGCGCGAGGCACAGGTCGCGCTCACGCTCCGGGTCGTCGCGGGACTGACCACCGAGGAGATCGCCCGGCTGCTGCTCGTCCCGGTGCCGACGGTGCAGCAGCGCATCGTCCGGGCGAAGAGGACCCTGTCCGCCGCCCGGGTGCCGTTCGAGGCGCCCGACCCCGGCGAGTGGCGCGAGCGGCTCGGCGCGGTCCTCGGCGTGATCTACCTGCTCTTCACCGAGGGCTACGCCGCCACCGCCGGTCAGCGCTGGATGCGCCCCGACCTCGCGATGGAGGCGCTGCGCCTCGGTCGGGTCCTCGCCGGACAGCTCCCGCGCGAGCCCGAGGCGCACGGACTGGTCGCGCTCATGGAGCTCCAGGCCGCACGCTTCGGCGCGCGCACGGCGCCCGACGGCAGCCCGGTACTCCTCGCCGACCAGGACCGCTCCCGATGGGACCGGGCGCAGACCCTGCGCGGACGCGCCGCGCTCGCCCGCGCCGACGCCGTCGGCCGGGGCCGGGGCAGCTACTCGCTCCAGGCGGCGATCGCGGAGTGCCACGCGGTGGCGCGCCGCTTCGAGGACACGGACTGGGACCGCATCGTGCTGCTCTACGAGGCACTCGGTCGCCTGGCGCCCAGCCCTGTCGTCGAGCTCAACCGGGCGGTCGCCGTGGCGATGGCCACCGGACCCGGAGAGGCGCTGCGGATCGTCGACGGCCTCGCGGGCGCGAAGGGGCTGCGCGGCTCCCACCTGCTGCCGAGCGTGCGGGGCGAGCTGCTCGGCCGGCTCGGGCGTCGCTCCGAGGCGCGCGCCGAGCTGCTCGCCGCGGCCGACCTCACCCGCAACCACCGGGAGGCCGAGGTGCTGCGGGCGAAGGCGGCCGCGCTGTGACGCTTCGACACTCGCGTGCCGGCGTGGCGCGGAGCCGACCGGGCCCGTGCGCGGCCCGGATGCCGCGGCAGGTCCGGACGCCGCGGCAGGCCTGGATGCCGCGTCACCGAGGCGCGGTGACCTGCGTCAGTACCTGAGGATCGCCGCCACCGGGGCGCCGTCGGGCAGGTCCTCGAGGACGCGCACCGCGCCCCCGGCGCGCAGCGTGGCGCGGGCGGCGACGCCCACGCGCCCGTAGATGTCGTACGGCTCGGGTCGCGACGGGGCGACGGTCGGACCGCCCGATCCGCCCGGGTGCCCGGTCTCCGTCGTCATGAGCAGCGTGTCGACACGCCCCTCGTGAGCCGCGCGGAAGGCGTCGTCGAGGCCCAGCGCGGCACCGCCACGTGCGTGCTGCTCGTGGAAGCGGTCGAGCAGGCGCGCGTTCTCACGGCCCAGGCGCTCCTCGACGAGCTCCCACGCAGCAAGCCGAAGATCGTCCTGGCTCAGGTCGTCGGGATTGCGCTCGATCGCCGCCTCGACCAGGTGCGGGTACGAGCTGACGTCGCGGTACATCGTCACCCACTCGGGAAGTCCGGCGAGGATCATCGGCACGGTGCGACCGTTGAAAGAGCTCTCCACCCCGCGCGCGACCTCCCGGAGGAATTCGACCATGTCCTGCTGGTGCACGTTGTCCAGGGCGCTCGCCCCGTAGTAGACGGACCCGCCGTTGCCGATCGCGCCCGACGCGTTCGGTCGCGGCACCTTGTCGGACTGGGGCCCGTCCTTCTCGTACACGTCGGAGAAGGCGCGCGGCACCCCGTCCAGCTCCAGCTCGACGATCCGGTCGCGGGCGCCGCGCAGGACCCGCACGTTCTTCTGACTGAGCGCGAGCACCACGAAGTTGCGGTCGGTGAGCAGCGGCAGCAGGGGCGTGAGGACGAACTCGGGCCCGACCGTCGCGTGCTCGGGCAGGTCGAGCGGCACGCGGTACGTCGCCTGCCAGCCGGGCGCGAGGAACATCGCCAGGCCGTCGGCCATATGGCTCCAGGCCACTGAGTCGCCGTGCAGGTCCCAGGCCGGGGCGAGCAGCTCGTCGATGTCGCGCCGCGCGTGCCCCTCCTCGGTCAGCGTGGCCTCCACGGCCGTGAGCAGCTTCTTCCAACGCAGCCGGTCGGCGTCGCTCTCCCGCGGGCCGCTCACGCGGTGGGTGGGCACGTACAGGGACACCCGCGTCCCACCACCGTCGCCCACCAGCTCCTCGAACTCGGGCCTGGTCATGAGGTCCATACGTTCCTCCAGTCGCTCGGTGACCGTCCACGCTATCGTCCGGCGCCTCCCACGTCCTGCCCGATTTGGCTGCGCCCCGCACCGCCGCGACGTCCGCCACCGACGAAAAAACGGCTGAACCCCCGTCGCCGGGGGTTCAGCCGTTCACGATGTCCTGGGACATCACATGGCGGTAGCGGTGGGATTTGAACCCACGGTGGCTGTTAACCACACAGCATTTCGAGTGCTGCACCTTCGGCCGCTCGGACACGCTACCTCGGCGCACCACTGTACCCGCGGGGCTCTCCCGCCTCGCACCGATCCGACGCGAGACGTGTCACGCTCACGCGTCGCACACGACGCCGTCACCTGTCGCCCATACCCTGACCTGGTGACTCAGCCGCCGACGCCGAACGGGAGCGGCCACACCCTGGGCGACTTCTTCCCGGGTGTGGGCGCCGGCGACGCGCGCGTCTCCGCCGCGGACGGTGCCAGGCAGGGCGCGGGCACTCACGAGGCCCCGACCACGACCCCCTCGACGCCGAGGCTCCGCCTCATCCCGCCGCCCCCACCCCCACCGGCGGGCTCGCTGCCGCCGGAGCCGAGCGACATCGACGCCGCCGTCGAGCCGCTGGCCGACGCGCTCGACGGCCGCCGCTTCCTCGTGATCTCCGGCGCGGGCATCTCCACCGACTCCGGCATCCCGGACTACCGCTCCCCCGGTTCGCCGGTGCGACGGCCGATCACCTACCAGCAGTTCCTCACCTCGCCCGCACACCGGGCGCACTACTGGGCGCGCAACCACCTGGGCTGGCGCTACATGGCGGGCCGCCGGGCCAACCTCGGCCACCGCACGCTCGCGGAGATGGAGCGGGCGCGATTCGCGACCGGCGTCGTCACCCAGAACATCGACCTCCTGCACGCGCGGGCAGGCCAGCCGACGGTCGTGCACCTGCACGGCCGCTACGACCGCGTGCGCTGCCTGGGCTGTGGCCGGACGATCCCGCGGGCCGAGCAGGACGACCGCCTCACCGCCGCGAACCCGGGCTGGCGCGAGCGGCTGCTGCGGCTGCAGGACGTCGAGGTGGCGCCCGACGCCGACGCCGTCCTCGACGACACCTCCGACTTCCACGTCGTCGACTGCGAGGTGTGCGGCGGGATCCTCGTGCCCGACGTCGTCTTCTTCGGCGGGAGCGCCGAGCCCGACCGGTCACGCCGGGCGGCCGAGCTGGTCGAGGCGTCCACCGGCGTCCTCGTGACCGGCTCGACCCTGTCCGTGTTCGGCGTGCGCCGCCTCGTCCGCCGGGCCGTGCGCAACGGGTTCCCGCTGGTGATCGTCAACCGGGGACCGACCCGGTCCGACGACGAGGCGGCGGCCACGCTCTCGGCCTCCACCACACGGGCGCTGCCCGCCCTCCTGCGCGCCCTGCGCAGGCGCCGCGACGCGCGCCCGGCCTGGCAGCGCTGAGCCCTCCCCACGTCGTCGAGCGTGCGGTTGCCGGTCGTCGAGTGTGCGGCTGATGCTCGCCGGAGAATGCGCGCACCCGCACACTCGAGGGTCACGAACCGCACACTCGACGAATCCGGGGGTCAGCGGCGGGCGCGGAAGAAGGACTCCAGCACCTGGGCGCACTCGTCGCCACGCACGCCGGCGACCACCTCGACCCGGTGGTTGAGCCGGGAGTCGCGCACGACGTCGCGCACCGACCCCGTCGCCCCCGCCTTGGCGTCCCACGCGCCGAGCACGAGCCGCTCGACCCGGGCGAGCACGAGCGCGCCGGCACACATCGTGCACGGCTCGAGGGTGACGACGAGCGTGCAGCCGTCGAGCCGCCACTCCCCTATTTCCCGAGCCGCCGCGCGCAGGGCGAGCACCTCGGCGTGGGCGGTGGGGTCGGCGTCGGCCTCCCGCCGGTTCGCCCCCTCACCGAGCACGCTCCCGTCGGGACCCAGCACGACGGCGCCAACGGGCACGTCCCCGCGCCCCGCCGCCTGACGCGCCAGCCCGAGCGCCCGGTCCATCGGAGCGCCCCACGGCGACGACGCTCCCCCGCCGGCCCGCACGCTCACCATGCCGCCATGGTGCCAGCCACGAGGCGTGGGCCCCCTACGCTCGGTCCATGACCGCCCGGTCCGACCTGCCGCCCTGGCCCGACACGGCCCCGGCGCACGGCGGTGCGGTGCTCCGCAGGCCACGGACGGCAGACGCGGAGATGGCCCGCGAGCTCGCGACCGACCCGTACGTCCCGCTCATCGGCACGCTCCCCGCGCACGCGAGCAGCGACGAGGCGATCGCCTGGGTGGAGCGGCAGCGCGCCAGGTACGACGACGGCGCCGGGTTCTCGTTCACCATCGTCGAGCGGGCGACCGGGGCGGCGGTCGGTAGCTGCGGCCTCTGGCTCCGCGAGCTGGCCGACGGACGCGCGAGCATCGGGTACTCGCTCGTCCCCTCCGCGCGCGGGCGCGGGCTGGCGACCGACGCCCTCCTGGCGCTGACCGCCTTCGCCTGGACGGTGCCCGCCCTGCACCGCGTCGAGCTGCGGATCGAACCGGGCAACACCGGGTCGCTGGCTGTGGCCGAGCGTGCCGGCTACGTCCGGGAGGGCGTGCTCCGCAGCCACGAGGAGATCGGCGGCCGGCGGGTGGACATGGTGATCCTCGCCGTCGTACGGCCGAGCGGACCCGGGCCCGGTCACGCGCGCCACCGCACGCGCTCCGACCCTTACCCCGGGTAAGTTCGTCCCATGCGCGTCCACCTCGCGGAGCACCCGCTCGTCGCCCACAAGCTGACCACGCTGCGCGACGAGCGCACCGAGTCGCCGACCTTCCGGCTCCTCGTCGAGGAGCTCGTCATGCTCCTCGCCTACGAGGCCACGCGCGACGTGCGCACCGAGCCGCACGAGATCACCACACCCGTCACGACGACGACGGGCGTACGGATCGCCCGCCCCCGACCGCTCGTCGTGCCGATCCTGCGCGCCGGCCTGGGCATGCTGGAGGGGATGAGCCGGCTCATCCCCACCGCCGAGATCGGCTTCCTCGGGATGAAGCGCGACGAGGAGACGCTCGAGGCGATCACCTACGCCAACCGTCTGCCCGACGACCTCTCCGGCCGCCAGTGCTTCGTCCTGGACCCGATGCTGGCCACCGGTCACACGCTCGTCGCCGCGATCGAGTACCTGCTCGACCTCGGCGCCCGCGACGTCACCTGCATCACGCTGCTGTGCGCGCCGGAGGGGCTGCGGCACGTCGAGGAGAGCGTCGGCGCCCGCGGGGACGTCTCGGTCGTCACGGCCGCGATCGACGAGGGTCTCGACGACAGGTCGTACATCGTGCCCGGTCTGGGGGACGCCGGGGACCGCCTGTACGGCATCGTCGACTGACGCTCGCCATGGTGTCGACTCCCCCGGTGACCACCACCGCGGACCTCTCGGCCCCCACCGCCGACGTCCTCGGCGACCCGTACGTCTCCCGCACGGTCGGACTCTCCCTGACCGACGGCGGCCACTCGCGTCGGGTGCGCGACGTCGCCACGATCGTGCACCACGAGGGCACGGGCCGGCACGGCCGCGCGGTGGTCTACCTGCACGGGTTCATCGACACGTTCTTCCACGCCGAGCACGAGCACGCCTGGCACGAGGCGGGCTGGGACCTCTACGCCCTGGAGATGCGACGGTCCGGCCGATCCCTGCGGCCCGGGCAGGTGCGCGACGACATCCGCATGATGTCGGTCCGGCACGAGGAGGTGGGCCTCGCCGTCGACCTCGCCCGCAGCGAGGGCGCCCAGGAGGTCGTCCTGCTCGGCCACTCGACCGGCGGGCTGCAGGCCGTGCTCTTCGCGCACGACCACCCCGGCGCCGTCGACGGCGTCATCCTCAACTCGCCCTGGCTCGACCTCGGCCGCGGCCCGCTCACCGACGTCGTCGCGACCGCCGTGATCGACCGCCTCGCCCCCCTCGCACCCCGGCTGCCGATCTCCTCGCTGACCGGCACGTACGGCGCCTGGCTGACGGACCCGGACGGCGGCGGGTGGAAGGTCCCGCCGTCGCTCAAGCCGACCGACACGATGCCCGTGCACGCGGGCTTCTTCCGGGCCGTGCGGCGCGCGCAGCGGGCCGTGCAGGCGGGCCGCGCGACGGTCGCGGAGCCGGTCCTGATGGCGATGTCGCGACGGTCCGGCGCCCGCGTCGATCCCGGCCCTGCGGACCTGTCGTCCTCGGACGTGGTGCTCGACGTGACGACGATGCGGCGCAGCGTCTCCCTGCTGGGGGACCGCGTCGACGTCCTCGAGGTCCCGGGCGGGATCCACGATCTCGCGCTGTCCCCGGAGCCGGCCCGTTCCTTCTACACCTCGGAGGTCATCGCCTGGGCGAGCTCGCGCCCGTGGACCCCCTGAGAGCCGGCACCCGCTCATCGTCGGTGCGGTCCGAGGGGCCGACGACGTCGTTCACGTCGCCGTCGGGCAGGGTCGCGTCGGCCTCGGGCGGCGTGAGTCCCGCTGGTGCCGTGGTCACGGACGCGCCGGACGTGGGGACGACGGGGCCCGCCGGACCGGTCGCCCGTTCGACGTCGACCGTGTCGCGCAGGGAGGTGCCCCGCATGAAGATCGTCGCGACGAAGCCGACCAGGGCGAGCGCGAAGATCGAGAGGAACACCGGTCCGATGCCCTCGGCGTAGGCGGCACGCACGACCACCTCGACGTCGTCGGGCAGGCCGGCGAGGTCGAGCGTGCTCCCGGAGGCGTCGCCGCCGGGCATGGTGACGCCGGCGTCGCGCATGTGGCTCGCGACCTGCCGCGCGTAGAGGATGCCGAAGACCTGGATGGCGATCGCGCCGCCCAGGTTGCGGAAGAACGTCACCGAGCTGGTGGCCGCACCCATGTGCCGGAGGCCGACCGTGTTCTGTACGGCGAGCACGAGGTTCTGCAGGCACATGCCCATGCCCCAGCCCGCGACGAACAGGAACAGCGACGTCAGCAGGAGCGAGGTGTCCTGGTGGACGCGGGTGCCGAACAGGAACGTCCCCTGCGTCATCAGACCCATCCCCCACATGACGACGCCCTTCCAGGTGCCGCGGGCCGTGACGACCCGGCCGGACCAGGTCGACGCGATGAGCAGACCGAACATCAGGGGCAGCCCGAGGAAGCCGGCGACGGTGGCCGAGTAGTCGCGGCCGTACTGGAAGTACTGGCCGAGGAAGACGTTGGAGCCGAACATCATCCCCCCGACGCCGAGCGAGGCGACGATCGCGAGCACCGTGGTGCGCGACCCCAGGATGTGCAGGGGGATGAGCGGCTCGGGCACGAGCCGCTCGACGACGACGAACAGCACCGCGAGGACGATCGCGCCGCCGAGCATGAGGGCGGACGGCCACGACGCCCACTCGAAGGTGGTGCCACCGATCGAGATCCACACCAGGAGCAGCGTGGAGCCGACCGCGATGATGGCCGCGCCGAGGAAATCGATCCGGGCCCTGCCGGTGCGTGGGTTCGGCGGGAGCTTGAGACGCGAGCCGACGACCGCTGCGGCGAGCAGCATGAACGGGATCATCACGAAGAAGCACCAGCGCCAGCCGAGCCACGGGGTGTCGACGATGACGCCGCCGACGAACGGGCCGGAGACCGTGGCCACCGCCATGACGGCGCCCTGGTAGCCGTTGTACCTGCCGCGCTTCCTCGGCGGGATGATCGTCGCCATGATGATGATCGACATCATCACCTGGCCACCCATGCCGATCCCCTGCAGGATCCGGGTGGCGATGAGCATCTCGGCGTCCACCGCGAGGCCGCTCAGCAGCGAGCCCAGCACGAAGACGCCGATGAAGGCGATGAGCATGAGGCGCTTGTCGAAGAGGTCGCCGAGCTTGCCCGCGATCGGCGTCATCACCGTGTTGGCGAGGATCGCCGAGGTGATGATCCAGACGTACTGGTCCGGCCGCGCGCCGACCTCGGCGGCGATGACCGGCATCGCGTTGCCGACGATCGTGTTGGCCATCATCCCGAGGAACTGCGTGAGCAGCAGGCCGGTGAGCACGGCCATGATCCGGCGGTGCTCCGCCTCCGCGGCCTCCGCCTCGGCCTGCGTGAGGCCGGCGTAGATCTTCTTCCGCGTGAGGTCCTTCGGCCTGCGCCCGGACTGGCGCGCGCTCGTCCGGGCGCCGGGTGCCGCGGGATTCGTGGGGGTCCTGGAGCTCGTCGTCTCCCTCACCGGTCCTTCGTGTCGGTCGTCGTGGTACTCGCGCCGGTGGCGTCGGCGGTCTCGCTCGTGCTCGCCCCGCCGTCCGCGTCCGCCCCGGCGTCCTCCGCCGTGTCCGCGACGGCGGCCTCGGGCCGGTGCGAACCGAGGCGGTGGAGGCCGGCGGCGAGGGTGGCGAGGTCGTCGGTGTCCCAGTCGGCCGTGAGCCGCCCGACCGCCTCCGTGTAGATCCGGCGGTTCTCCGCGATGGTGGCGCGCCCGAGCTCGGTGACGGACACGACCTGGGCGCGGCCGTCGTCGGGGTGCGGGCTGCGGGAGACGAGGCCGAGCTCGTCGAGGGCGGCGATCTTCCGCGAGATCACCGACACGTCGAGCTCGAGGCCCGCCGCGATGTCCGAGATCCGGGAGCGGTCGAACTCCTGGATCCGCAGCAGCGTGAGGTAGTTGGCGCGGTGGATGCCGGTGTGCTTGTTGACGGCCTCCCCCAGGCCGCGGGTGACCCGCCCCGCCTCGAGCACGGCCAGGACGAGATCGGCGACGACGGCTCCGCGGTCCTCGGGGGGCCCGGGGGGCGCGGGGTCGGGGGTCCGGGAGCTGGCGGACGAAGTATCGGGCACAGTCCCGATATTACGCTTTTGTTTGCCACATGCAACTAGTCGTGAGCCGGGGCACATCGGGCGGGTCGCGGCCATGGTCGGGCGGGCTCGCCGGAGCGGACGAGGCCGGGGACCGGAGGGCGATCGAACGGGCCGGCGGGGCCATCGGAGCGGCCGGGCCACACTGGTGGCGGGGCCGGACGTCCCCGGGAATGACGAATGCCCCGGCCGCATACGCGACCGGGGCATCTGCGCGCCCGAAGGGACTCGAACCCCCAACCTTCTGATCCGTAGTCAGATGCTCTATCCATTGAGCTACGGGCGCACGCCACGAGGGCAGGGACCAGGTTACAACGGCCCGGGGACCGCAGCCGCCCCCGTCCCCGTGAGTGTGCTCACCACGACCGGGTGGCCGGCGCGAGGGGGCCGGCGTGCCGGCCCCCTCCCCCGGACCGCCTACATCGCGATGCCGAGGACCCAGTTGCCGAGGGTCATCACCGTGAGGGTGATGAGCACGATCCCCGAGAGGTTGAGCCACAGGCCGGCCTTCACCATCTGGGAGATCTTGATGTAGCCGGAGCCGTAGACGATGGCGTTCGGCGGCGTGGCCACCGGCAGCATGAAGGCGCAGGTCGCGGCAAGCGCCACGGGCACCATGAGCAGCATGACGTCGACGTTCATGCCCGTGGCGACGCCGCCCATGATGGGCAGGAACGCCGCGGCGGTGGCCGTGTTGGACGTCATCTCCGTGAGGAAGATGACGAGGGCCGTCACGCCGGCCACGATGAGGATCACCGGCGCTCCCTCGAGCCCGCCCGCGGCTTCACCGATCCACTGGGACAGCCCCGTCGCGGTGAAGGCGGCCGACAGCGACAGGCCGCCGCCGAACAGCAGGAGGATGTCCCACGGGACCTCCTTGGCGGTGTCCCAATCGAGGAGCTGGACGCCCTTGTTGACGTCTGCCGGGACGAGGAACAGCACGAGCGCGAGGATCATCGCGATGACCTCGTCGCTGAAGTTCGACTCGGGCCAGACCAGCGGCACGGTCACCCAGGAGATGGCGACTCCGGCGAAGATGACGAGGGTCATCTTCTCCTGGCGGCTCATCGGACCGAGCTTGCGGTACTCCTCCTGGATGACCTCACGGCCGCCCGGGATCTCCTTCATCTCCGGCTTGAACACCACGTTGACGAGCAGCAGCCAGCACAGGAGCGTGAAGACGATCGCCAGCGGGGTGGCGAACAGCATCCACGTGCCGAAGTTGAGGTTGATGTCGTAGTTGTCCGCGAGGTTCGCTCGGAGCAGCGCGTTCGGGGGCGTCCCGATGAGCGTGGAGACGCTCATGATCGACGACGAGTAGGCGATGCCCAGCATGAGCGCGGTACCGAAGTTCGACCTCTTCGTGTCGTCGCCCCTCAGGGTGCCGACCAGCGCCAGCACGGAGAGCCCGATCGGCATCATCATCACGGCGGTGGCGGTGTTCGACACCCACATGGTGAGGAACCCGGTGGCGACCATGAAACCGAGGACGAGCATCTTCGGCTTCGTCCCGACCGCCAGCACCACCCCGAGGGCGATGCGCCGGTGCAGGTTCCACCGCTGCATCGTCAGGGCGAGGAAGAACCCGCCGAGGAACAGGAAGATCGTCGGCGAGGCGTAGGGCGCGGCCGTGTCGCCGATGCTGACGACACCCAGCCCCGGGAAGGCCACGAGCGGCACGAGCGCGGTGGCCGCCAGGGGGATCGCCTCCGTCATCCACCACACGCCCATGAGGACGGCGACCGCCGCCGTGATGGCGATGTGGTGGCCCGACGGCTCGATCTCGTTCTCCGTCAGGGTGGCCACCAGCTCGGCCGACAGCTCCTTCGGGAAGATGAAGTAGATGACGAACGCGCCGACGACGCCGAGCGCGAGGCCGATCCATCGTCGGTTGCGGGTCCTGGGGTCGGCGGGGAGATCGTCGAGGCCGGCGGCCCGCGACGTGCTCTCCTTGACTTCTGGGGTGGACACGAGCTGCTCCTTGCGTCGTCGCAGGCGGCAGGGGGCAGGCGTGGGCCGGGCCCCCGCCACGCACCGCTGCGTGGTTCCGGTCGCTCGCGAACCTACCAGCGGGAGAGGCGCGTCACAGGATCTGCGTCATCGCCTTCCGTCGGCGCGTCGCAGGCCCGGCACCGTGATCGTGCCGGGCCCGCGCCGCACGTCGGGGCGGGCCGGCCCTTACGGGGCCGAGCCCTCCCAGTCGGCGTAGATCTCGTAGCCGACCACCTCGAACGTCCCGACGTCGGTCGGCGCCACCTCGGCACGCCCGATCGGCCGCTCGTGGTCGTCCGAGTAGACGTCGCACGTGATGACACCCGTGTCGAACGACTGGTGGCAGTTCTCGATGCTGGACGGCGTCAGCGGCGGGTCGTAGAAGCCCTGGAACGCGTACCAGAGCTCGTCGTAGCCCGCGGCGTCCGTGTACGCCTCGAGCTCGGCGGCGTCACCCTCCGCTGCGGCGAGCGTCGCGCCCCGGACCGCCGCGCGGATGAAGTCGGCACGCCGCACCATGGGCGAGTCGACGCCGTCGCCGTCCCAGTCGCCCACGACGAGCCCGTCGTCGAGGCGCCCGTAGTCGAGGACGGTCTCGGCCGGCCCCGTGGCGATCTCGTCGTGCAGGTAGATGCTGATGCCGCGGCGCACGCCGAGCGTGTCCGCGCCGTCGCCGTCCCAGTCACCGACCAGGACCGTGTCGTCCGCCCGGCCGTAGATCGCGTGCTCGTCCGCGGGACCGGACTCGAGCGTGTTGTGCAGGAAGTACTCGGCGCCGCGGCGCACGGCGAGCGTGTCGTGCCCGTCGCCGTCCCAGTCACCGACCAGGACCGTGTCGTCCGCGCGGCCGTAGGCGACCGTCGTGTCCGCCGGCCCCGCGCTCAGCGTGTCGCGCAGGTGGTACTCGTTGCCGCGACGGACGCCGAAGCTGTCGGCGCCGTCGCCGTCCCAGTCGCCGACGAACACCGAGGAGGTGGCGTCGCCGAACGTGAACCGGGTGTCGGCCGTCTCCGACCAGGAGTTGCTCGGGTAGTAGCCCTCGCCGAGCTCGTCGTTGGAGCCGCCGGTCGCGTGCGCCGCGATGGCACCGGCGGCGACGAGACCGGTCGTCGCGAGTCCCGCGCAGATGAGGCGCAGTCGTGCGGGTGCGATCTGTGTGCGGTGGGTGCTCATTGCTGATGTCCCTCCAGTGTGGCGTCCTCGGAGCACCGACCGGCCCCCCGAGTCGTGGGGGGGGGGGGGGGGGGGGGGGGGGGGGGGAAAAGATACCGGTGAGCAAAACAAAGGGAGAGAAAAAAAAGGAAGGAGGGAAAAAGA
>NZ_JBNDNA010000003.1:0-7435 GCF_049856175.1 Georgenia sp. Z1491 | reverse complement strand
GTTGTTTTTTTTTCGGAGCACCCCCCTTCCCCTGGGGTTGTGGTGCTGGACTGGCGTTTCCCCCCCCACCCCCACGACCGTGTCGGACCACCCGGTGCGCGACAACGCTCGGTCGCGGGAACGCCTGACCTGGCCACCGGTAGGGGCTGCGCGGGACCGGCCGAAGGAGTACGCTCCCTTGACGGATGCGTGACCTTATCGTGACCTTCACCTCCGCAGCCCGTCGGCCCTCACCAGTCCGCGACGATGGCGTAGTCGATGACCTGCCAGGTGGTCCGCCCGTCGGGCGCCACGTAGGCGTGACCGATCGCGACCGGGTAGTCGTCGGAGCGGACGGCGCACACGAAGACACCGCCGGGCTCGGGGCTGCAGCCCGTCACACTGGTCGGCCACTGCGGCGGGTCGGAGAACTCCTGGAACGCGTACCAGAGCCACTGCTCGCCGTTGTCGCTGCTCAGGTGGTCGAGCAGGGGCCGGTCCCCGGCGGAGGCGGCGCGCGCGGCCCGCAGCACGACGTCCTCGATCGGGCCGGGCCGGCGCACCCCGAGGGTGTCGTCGCCGTCGCCGTCCCAGTCGCCCACCAGCACGCTGTCGCCGGCTCGCCCGTAGTCGAGGACGATCTCGGCGGCGCCCGGCGCGATCTCGTCGTCGAGGTAGTAGGTGTTGCCTCGACGCACGCCGAGCGAGTCGCGCCCGTCGCCGTCCCAGTCACCCACGAGCACCTCGTCCCCCGAGCGGCCGTAGTCCACGACGATGTCCGCCGGACCCGAGCTCTGCGAGTTGCGCAGGAAGTAGGTGTTCCCCCGCCGCACGCCGAACGTGTCCACGCCGTCGCCGTCCCAGTCACCCACGAGCACCACGTCGTCCGCGCGGCCGTAGTGGACCACCCGGTCGGCCACGCCGTGGGTCAGGGTGTTGCGCATGAGGTACCGGTTACCGCGGCGGACCGCGAAGGTCTCGGTGCCGTTGCCGTCCCAGTCGCCCGTGTACAGGGTGTCGAACGTGCGGCCGAACGTGAACCAGCCGTCGAACTCGGTGGGACCGAGGATGTTGACGTAGTCGATGACGTTGCCGCGCTGCCGGGCGAAGGTGTCCGTCCCGTTGCCGTCCCAGTCGCCCATGAACACCATCTCGACAGGCAGGCTGAACGGGATCTCGTGGTTGGCGGTGCCGGTCCACTCGTCGTTGAGGAAGTACATCTCCCCGAAGTCGTCGTTGCCCTCGCCCGCGGCCACGGCCGACGGCGCGCCCACCCCCAGCAGGCCCAGGGTCAGCGCGGACGCCGCCCCGGCCCTCAGTGACCTTCTCGGCGGACTCGTCCCGGTCTCACGATGCATCCCCATGGCTCACTCCTGCGTGATCCTCGAGGCACGTCACCGGGCCCCGGTGGGCGGTCGGGCGGGCTCGTGCCGGTCCGATCTCAGGAACGTACTCCCGCGGGATCGCCCGGTACAGGCCCGGTCGGTCACGGTTGGGCGGCATCGCACGACTGTGCCCGGCCGCGGTCGTTCTCGCGGCCGGGCGCAGTCCGGGCCGGGCGGGATCCGCCGGCATCGCTCCTGGTCAGGCGGCGGGCGTGCCGGCGTCGCTCCGGGTCAGGAGACGGGCTCGCCCGTCTCGAGCGGGAGCGCCGGGTTGTTGGCCCACTCGGTCATGGACCCGTCGTAGACGGCGACGTCGCCCCGGCCGGCGCGTGCCAGCTGGAAGGCGGCGTAGGTCGCCGCGATGCCGCCGCCGCAGTAGGTGATGATCGAGGGCTCGCCGTCGATGACCTCTGCCGCGTCGCCCGTCGAACGCACCTGGTCGACCTCGGCGGCCAGTCCGTCCTCGCCGATGATCCCGCCCCAGAACACGTGCTTCGAGCCGGGGATGCGACCGGCGCGAGAGAACGTCTGCCGCTCGCCGGTGTAGGTGCGCCGGTCGAGGACGTTGACGAGCACCTTGGTCGGGTCGTCGATCGCTGCGGCGACGGTGTCCACGGAGGCGTAGAGCTCGGGGCGTGGGTGCGCGACGAAGCTCTGCGGCGGCAGTGCCGGGGTCGGACCGGTCTCGACCTCGAGGCCCGCGGCCTCCCAGGCGGGAAATCCGCCGTCGAGGACGTAGATGTCGTCGTGACCGACGTAGCGCAGGTTCCACCACAGGCGGGTGGCCCACATGCCCTGGCCCTGGTCGTACACGACGACGGTGGTGTCGTTACCGATGCCGAGCGCGCCGATCTTCTCGGCGAACTCCTCGGGCGCCAGGGCCGTCCAGAACTCGGGGTTCGAACGGTCGGCGAACTCCTCGAGCAGGTCGACGAACACGGCGCCGGGAACGTGGCCGTTCTCGTGCACGTCGCGGCCGGTCTCGGCGTCGTAGAAGCCGTCGCCCTCGGGGTGGTGGATGATCGAGGTCGCGTCGAGGACGACGACGCCGGGCCGGTCCTTCAGCTCGGCGAGCTCGGTGGCGGAGACGAGTCGGGCGATCGAGGTCGGGTCGGTGGTGCCGGTGGTGGTCATGGGCGCTCCTGGGTGTGGGTGGGGGTGTCGGGTCGGCAGCGCTGAAGAAGCGCTGTCAGCGACATCGGCGGGAGCGGGCCTGGCCCTGGTCGAGCCAGAGCCGGCGCACGAGCACGAGTTCCACGCCGTCGACGCTAGGTGGGAACGGGGCCCTCGTGGGTCCGCCCCCGCCAGGTCCCGCCATGTGGACCACCGGGAGGCGCGGTCGGGGCCGGACCGGCGAGCGGACGTCGTCCGCGACCGTGCCGGTACGGGTCCACCTCCCCGTCGGAATCCGCTCCTCGTCCCCGACGCGCGGCCACAATGTCGGCAGCCGACCGAGTTGAGCCGTGGAGACCATGCCCAGGAAACGCCCCGCCGTCCCCGCCCTGGCGCTCGTCGGCGCCCTCGTGATGACCGCGTGCTCCGCCGCCCCCGAGGTCGCCCTCCGGCCGTCGCCCACCCGGGCGGGCCCCTCCTGGCAGGAGGCCGCACCGATGGGATCGACCGTCACCGTCGGCGGGTGGGCCGTCACCCTCGGCGAGACCGAGGACGACGCGACCAGGCAGCCCGTCGCCGGCGTCGACCTCGTCGCGGCTCCCGGCGACGACCAACGGATCGTGTCCGTGGTGGTCGACGCCGTCAACCAGGCGGACGGCCCGCTGGATCCGGGCGCCCGGTTCGGGCTCGAGCTCGTCACCGCGGCCGGCGCCTCCTACCCGGGCAGCGCCTGCGAGGGCGAGGCGACGGTGGTCGGCTCCCCCGCCGTCGCGCCCGGCGAGCGCCTGACCGCACGCTGGTGCACGGTCGTACCGATCGACGGGCTCGAGGGTGCGGTGTGGGCCGTCGCCGACGGCGTCGAGGATGCCGAGGAGCGCCGCTACGTGCGCCTCGCCGCCGAGGCGCCGGGCCAGCTCGGCCCCCTGCCCGTGGTGGACCCGCTGGCCGGCCGCAGCATCGAGCTGCCGGCCGCCAGCGGCACGCCGATGCGGGTGGGAGACATCGCCGTCGCGGTCGGGCCCACCGACCTGGCGCCGGAGCTCCTGCCCGACGAGGACGGGGACGAGCCGGTCCCCCATCCCGGCGACATGTTCATCGGGACGACGCTGACCGTGACCAACCTGGGGACCGAGCCGGTGCGGCCCGCCCTGGGCGGCCTGGAGTTCGTCGACTCGACCGGGCTCGCCCACCCGCAGGTCCCCGAGTGCACGCCGCTGAGCCGGCCCACGGACCCCCTCGGCCCGATCCAGCCGGGTGGCACCGCGGAGATCTCCCTGTGCCGGTCCGTCCCGACCGAGATCGTGGCCGGCGGGCGGTGGCAGCTCGCCGAGGGCTCGGTGGGCTGGGAGGGCTCCTACCGGTACGTCGAGCTCGGGGTCGAGCCGACGCCGGAGCTCCTGGCCGCGTCGACCGCGCCGGAGCCGGGGAGCACCGAGGGGATCACCCGGGAGCAGCCGGCGCCGGCCGGGAGACCGCTCGAGGTCGGGCACACGACCGTGACCATCGGCCCGGCCGAGACCGACGACGTCATCGGGTTCGGCGACCACGACCGCGAGAGCGAGGCCCGGGACGGGCACGTCTTCGTCCTCGCCGACATCGAGGTCGTCGAGGACGCCTCCGGCGTCATCGACACCTGGAACCGGTACTCGTTCGACGTCTCCTACGTCGACCGCGACGGCCGGCTGCACCGGGCCACCGGTTCTCCCTGCAGCTACGGCTCGGACGACGAGTTCGACGTCGACGATCTCGAGAGCTCGCGCGGCGGCAGCCCACGGGGCCACGCCTCGGGGGTGCTCTGCGTCGAGGTCGGCGAGGACGTCGTCGACGGCGGCGCCTGGCAGGTCACGAGCTACGGGCCCGACAGCACCGCCCCGCGCCGCTACGTCGCGACCGACGCCGCGGCGACCGAGCTCGATCCCCTCGAGATCCCGGTGGTCGACCCCGAGGACGGAGTCGACGAGGACCGGCCGGCGCCCGCCGGCACGCCCGTGCGGGCGGGACTGTGGGTCGTCGAGGTCGGTCCGGCGAGCATCCGGGGGCACGCGGTCGACGACGAGGAGCCCCTGCGCAGCGGTCGGACGCGGCTCGGGGCGACCGTGATCGTCACCAACACGTCCTCGGTGCCGGCCGGCGCCTTCGACGAGGTGACCCTCGCCTGGATCCCCGACGACGGGTACCCCGCCGCGTACGGGGACTCCCACGCCCAGTGCTCCTGGGATCTCGGCACCGGGCTCGCGGTGGTCACCGCGGGGTCGGTGACCCACGACGTGTGCCTCGAGATGCGCGAGCACGAGGGCGCCGCCGGGCACTGGGAGGTCCGCACGACCGGGTGGACCCAGGACCCCGAGACGGAGGACCTGGTCGAGGAGGAGATCGTCCGCTACGTCGCCGCCGGGTGACGGCGACCCCGGCCGCGGCAGCTCGGCGCGCGGCCGTGCGGGCGCGCGTTCCGGCCGACGGAGAGGTCAGGTGCGCCGGCTGATCCACCAGATGGCGCCGATGATCGTCATCACCACGCCGAGGATGCCACCGAGGATGCCGCCGACGAGCCCGACGATCGGCGCCGCGATCTCGCCGGCGCCGATGTTGTGCCCGACGAACGCGCTCTGGTCGCAGGTGACCGAGTACGTGCCGGCCTGCGGGGTGGTGAAGCGGTGCCCGAGCTCGTACTCGTTGACCGAGATGTCGGTGCCGGTGGTCGACAGGGGCACGCTCGCGCCGTCGGGCCCGACGACCTCGCAGGACTGCGTCCGCGCCTCGGGCGATCCGCCGTCGGAGGCGTAGAGGGCCCATTCCTCGCCCGCCTCGGCCTCGATCTGTGCACCGCCGGCACCCACGGTCTCGAAGTCGGCGTCGGAGACGAGGCTGCCGATGCGCGAGATGCCGAAGACGACCCCGGCGATCGCGAGGACGATGAGCCCGATACCGATGAACGTGACGACCTTGGGACCCGTGGTGCTCTTCTGCTGCCGCCCCGGCATGACTCCATCACCCTGCGCGTAGGGGTTCCCCGGAGCCTGGCCGTAGCCTCCCTGGGGAGACCCGTAGCCTCCCTGCGGAGCGCCGTAGCCTCCCTGGGGAGCGCCGTAGCCTCGCTGGGGCTGACCGCCCTGCGGCGGGTTGCCGTACGCCCGGTTGAACTGGTCCTCGTAGCCACCGCCGGGACCTCCGCCCTGCTGGGGGCCGTACCCACCGCCGTAGCTGCTCATCTGTCCGTCCGTTCGTCCTGTTCGTGGGGCCGGCCTCGCTGGTCGCGCCGGGCGGTCGCAGGGCGAGCCCGCTCCCGGCGCGACGCTAGCAGTGCGCAGGCGCGCGCCAGGCGACCGTGTGCGGGGCCTCCGCCTCGTGATCGCCATCTCAACCCGTCCCCCCGGCCGCGCGGTGGTGGGACCATGTGGCCATCCTCTGCAGAACCCGCCCTAGGAGACCCTGTGCGTCGCCGACTCGCCGCCCTCGCCTTTCCCGCCCTTGCCGCGGCGTCGCTCGCCGCCTGCGGCGGGCCCGACATCCCGACGGCCGTCGCGCCGCAGACCCCGGAGGTCGAACGGTCCACCGAGCAGCCCCCGGCGCCGTCGTCAGAGCCCGCCCCGAGCTCCGAGCCGGCGCCGACCACCGAACCCGCCCCGACCACCGAACCGGCACCGACCACCGAACCGGCACCGACCAGCGAACCGGCACCCTCCGGCGGCGAGGGGGACGACGTCGGGGTCTCGCGCGACGCGCCCGCACCGATCGACACGGCCGTGCGCGTAGGCGACTGGGAGATCCAGGTCGGGTCGACCGTCGACGACGCGAACCAGACCATCGCCAACGAGAACATGTTCAACGACCCGCCGGACGACGGCCACAACTTCGTCGTCGTGCCGATCACGGCGACCTACCTGGGCTCGGAGTCCGGCACCGCCTGGCTCGACCTCAGCATCGAGTTCGTCGGGACGGACGCCGTGACCTACTCCGGGTACTGCGGCGTCGTGCCGAGCCCGCTCATGGATGCCGGCGAGGTCTACGAGGGCGGCACCGTGACCGGCAACTCCTGCGCCATGGTGCGGGTGGATGCGATCGAGGGCGGCGTCTGGCGCATCGAGGAGTCGTTCAACTTCGAGCAGGACACGGCGCGCTTCTTCGCGGCCGGCTGACCGGGCCGGGGCGCTCCTCTCGTCGAGAGGGCGCGAAGGTGCACGAATCGGCCTCCGTTCGTGCAGTTCGGCGCCCTCTCGACGCGCCACGCCGGGCCCGACCCCGAGCCGCGCAGCATCATCGGCACCGGTCCGGCGGCCCTCGCCACCGTGTGGTTCGCCGTCGTGAGCGCTGCCGTCATCGCCGGGATCCGAGCGGCGTCGGCGCGGCGCCCGAGTGGTACTGCGCGTAGACGCGCAGCACCCCGCCGTTCTGGCCGGCGTGCCAGGCGGGCGTCTTGTGCTGCATCGCCCTGAGCCGGTGCACGACGACCCCTGTGCGCGGGCTGACCAGGAGGAAGGCGAACGGCACGTCTCGACCACGCGAGCAGCAGGTCAGCAGCCACCCGACGGTGCCGAAGACCGAGGCGAGCTGGGACACGCAGGCCCGGATGACGTCCTCGAAGTCGGAGCCGGCCGCCATCCGCCACGACTGACCGTGTGACATGGCGTCGTCGCCCGCCGCGACCGGATCACGGTCGAACTCCACCACGAGGTCGTCGGCCGCGGCCCGCTGCTCTCCCTGCATGGCTGCACGGTAGGCGGGTTCACCCTGGATCCCGCACACACCTACCGACGAAAGAACGGCTGAACCCCCGGTCACCGGGGGTCCAGCCGTTCACGATGTCCTGGGACATCACACACGCGGAGACGGTGGTGTCTGGTTCCAGGACATCGTGAACGGGTGTCCCCAGACATCGTGAACGACTGCCCCCTGTCGGGATCGGATGTCCCACGACATCGTGAACGGTGGCGAAGTACGAGGTCCTCATCAAAGCGGTC
>NZ_JBNDNA010000002.1:211659-307647 GCF_049856175.1 Georgenia sp. Z1491 | reverse complement strand
CTTGGCGAAGTTGGACCACTCCGGGTCGTCGCACGGCAGCAGGATCACCTTGTCACGGAAGACGTCAGGGTCGTACTCCAGGTAGGCGTTCATCTCCCGCTCGATGTCCGCCCACTGCGTGTAGAACTCATCGTTCTTGGCGGCCTTCGCCGAGACCAGGTTGGCGTTCCTCGTCCGCACTCTGGTGGTGCCCTCCGCCTCCGTCACCATCGTCGCCCTTCCTCACCGGCTCTGCTGCACCGCCGGAAGCGGGGCGCATCTCTGAGGCGATCCTATCGACGGCGACCGACAGCCCGGGTGGCCGGGCTTGATTGCCAGACCGTAGGTTAGACCGTAGTCGGGGCGTTGCCGGGGACATGAAGAAGGCCCCTGACCAGCGTTTCCGCTGGCCAGGGGCCTTATCTCGTAGCGGGGACAGGATTCGAACCTGCGACCTCCGGGTTATGAGCCCGGCGAGCTACCGAACTGCTCCACCCCGCGGCGACTCCTCAACATTACGACACGGGGAACAGGGACTCAACCGATGACGACGTGGGTCCGCTCACCTTGCGACCCGCCTCACGGCCGCACCCGGGCACGTTCACGGCCCCCGCCTCGGGCGCGAACGCCGTCGGCGGGGGCCGGTGATCGTCAGGCGACCAAGTGCCGACCGGCCGGGACGCGACGGAGCCCCGACCTCGCGGCCGGGGCTCCGTCGTCGTGCGGGCTACTCGCTCGGGGTCTCGACCCCGGGGGACGGCGCCTCGGACGCGGACTCGCCGATCGGGTCCTCACCCGTCGCCGCGGCGATCTCGGCCTCGGCCGCGAGCGCGTCCTCCACGGCCGCACTGAGCCGCTCCTGCGCCTCGCCGTAGGCCGTCCAGTCGCCGGCCGCCATCGCCTCGTTGGACTCGGCGAGCGCCGCCTGCATCTCGGCCAGTGCGTCGGCGAGCCGCTGCTGCGCACCGGCCGGGACGTCGACCGAACCGGTCGGCTCCTCAGGCTCGGCGCCCTCGGACGGGGACTCCACGCCGGCGCCCTCGCTCGTGGCCGCGCCGGACTCGCCCTCGAAGATCTGGTCGAGGGCCTCGTCCAGGGTCGGGGCGAACCCGATCTCGTCGCCGAACGCCACGGCCACGCGCTGGAGCGTCGGGTACGCGGTACCGCCGGATGCCTGGAGGTACACGGGCTGGACGTAGAGCAGACCGCCACCCACGGGGAGCGTGAGCAGGTTGCCGAGGAGGACGTCGGAGCCACCCTGCCTCAGGAGGTTGAGCTCGGTGGAGACCTCCGGGCTCGAGTTGAAGTTGTTCTGGACCTGCCCGGGTCCCGGGACGGTCGAGTTGCGCGGAAGCTCGATGAGCCGGATGTCCCCGTAGCCGTCCCTCACCTCCCCCGGGGTGTTGCCCGTCTCCGAGTCGACGGCGACGAACCCGGTGAGCACGTTCCTCGGGTTCTCACCGCCGGGGATGTACGCGGTCGACAACGAGAACGTCGCCTCGTCCTGGCCGGGCATCTGCAGGGTCAGGTAGAACGGCGGCTGCTGCACGCCGTTGCCGGACGCCGTCGGGTCGGTCGGGATGTTCCAGAAGTCCGCACCGGAGTAGAAGGTGGCCGGGTCGGTCACGTGGTACTGCGACAGGAGCGTGCGCTGCACCTTGAACAGGTCCTCCGGGTAGCGCATGTGCGCCATGAGGTCGCCGCTCATCTCGCTGACCGGCTGGATGTTGCTCTCCGGGAACACGGACTGCCAGGCCTGAAGGATCGGGTCCGGGTTCTCGTCCTCGCCCTGCTCCCACTCGTAGAGGGTGACCGAGCCGTCGTAGGCGTCGACCACGGCCTTGACCGAGTTGCGGATGTAGTTGACCTGCTCCGGCACGTAGGCCGTGCCGGCCACACCGGCCTGCCCCTCGGACAGGGAGTCCTCGGTGGCCTCCTCGAGGGACTCGCGGGCCGAGTAGGGGTAGTCGTTCGACGTCGTGTAGCCGTCGATGATCCACACGAGCCGCGACGGCGTCTCGGGGTCGTCGTCGTCGTCCACGACCGCGGGGTAGGCCCGCGAGTCGAGCGTGAGGTACGGGGCTGCCCGGGCGACGCGCTCGTGCGGGTCGCGGTGGAAGAGGATCTGCGACTCCGACGTCACGCGGTCGGAGAACATCAGTTGGATGTCGCCGAAGCGCATGGCGAACATCGCGCGCTCGAGGAAGTTGCCGATCGACGGTCCGCCGTCGCCGGTGAACGTCGAGTTGACCTGCCCGTTGGGCGCGGAGTCCGACGGGTAGTCCAGCTCCCACGGGTCGGTCCCCTCGGGGGCGCCCACGACCGAGTAGAAGTCGGTGTCCTGTCCGAAGTAGACGCGCGGCTCGTAGTCGCCGAGCTCTCCCTGGGACGGGATGCCCTCCTGGAAGAACAGCGGACGGCCGTCCCGGTCGAGCGAGTTGCCCTGGGCGGCGACGACGCCGAAGCCGTGCGTGTACACGGTGTGCTGGTTGACCCAGGTGCGCTGCTCGTCGCTGAGGCCGTCGTGGTTGACCTCGCGCACGGAGATGACGGTGTCCTGCATCTCGCCGTCGAGCTCGTAGCGGTCGACGCTCAGCTGCTCCGGGAAGCCGTAGTACTGGCGGATCTGCTGGAGCTGGTCGAACGTCGGCGACACGAGGTTGGGGTCGAGGAGGCGGATCTGCGTGGTCGCCGCGCTGTCCTCGCCGAGCTGGCCGCGCTCGACGTCGGTCGTCGGCTCGTACGGCTCGCTGTCGACGCCGTCGAGCCCGTACGCCGCCCGGGTGGCCTCGATGTTGCGCTGGATGTACGGCGACTCGGCCTCGATGGCGTTCGGCTCGACCTCGAACCGCTGGACGACGGCCGGGTAGGCGGTCCCGACGACGATGGCCGCGACCACCATCATCGCCACCCCCGCGGCGGGCAGGCGCCAGGTGCTGCGCACCGCGGCGACGACGAACATCACGGCGACGAGCACCGCGATGGCGGCGAGCACCGCGCGCCCGGGTAGCGCGGCGTTGACGTCGGCGTACGAGGCACCCGAGAAGCGCTGGTTGTCACCGACGAGCAGGGAGTAGCGGTCCAGCCAGTAGGAGAGGCCCAGCAGCAGGGCGAACAGCGCCGCGAGCACGCCGAGCTGGACGCGCGCGCCACGGGAGACCCGGCTGTCCTTGCGCGCCAGCGAGAGCCCGCCGTAGAGGTAGTGCGCGACCACGGTGGCGATGAGGCCCAGCACGACGATGGTCATGACCACCGACAGCAGGGCGCGCAGCGCCGGCAGGGTGAAGACGAAGAAGCCCAGGTCCAGGCCGAACTGCGGGTCGGTGGTCCCGAACGTCTGTCCGTTGAGCCACAGCAGCAGCTCGCGCCAGGACGACTGCAGGCGCAGGCCCATGAAGATGCCGGGGACCAGCGCGGCGGCGACGAACAGCAGCCTCCGTCGCGGCTCGATCATGCCGCGGTAGCGGTCGAGGTTCCGCTCCTCCGGAGTCGTCGGGGCGTAGACCTTCCGCGAGCGGTAGGCGATCTCCAGGCACGTGAGCACCACGCCCGCGGAGACGACGAGGCCGATGACGAACAGGACGGCGCGCGAGCCCCATTCCCGGTAGACCACCCCCTCGTAGCCGATCTGGTGGTACCAGGACAGCTCCGTCCAGACCTGGGCGAAGGCGAACACGAGCGCCGCGAGCACGCCGATGACGATGATCGTCATCGCGAGGGTGCCGACGGTGCGCTCGTTGGAGCCCGAGCCCGGTCGAGGGCCCTGCGCGCGGCCGGGTCGGGACATGGGTGGAATGGTCACGCGGAAGGCACCTCACGGATGTGCGGTCGCGCGGTCCGGCATCGGGCCCCACGACTGTCGATGGTCCACTCCAGGGTAAGCGCTGCACGCCCGGCCCGGTTCGCCCCTCGGGAGGCCTCGGCCACGTTGTTCGCGCAGGGCGCAGCCTCGGCACCCCGCCGGTGCACGCGTGGGTGAGGATGGGCCCATGACGGACGCCCCGAACCCGCCCGAACCCGGTCCCACCACGCCCGGCGGTGCCGTGCCCGCAGCCGGCACCGACACCCCGTCGACCGACGGTGCCGCGCCGTCCCCACGGACCTCTGCCGTGCGAGCCGCGGTGCTCGACCTCGAGCGGCACGCCGCCCGGGCCGGCTGGGACGGTCCGGTGATCGTCGCGGCGCTCGTGCGCACCGGCGAGGCCCTTGCCGCGGACCCGTCGCTCGAGACGACCCTCGGGGTCGAGGCCGTGCTGGCGGGCCGGACGGATCCCGACCACCTGTTCGCCGTCGAGCAGGAGGGCCTGCCCGAGTCGGACACCCTCGACGAGCTCCTCGGTCAGCTGGCGTGGCCGGACGAGGTCGCCGGCGCCGCGATCGTCGTCGAGCGGATCGTGGTCCCGCCGGAGGCGGAGGCCGGGCTGCCGTCGGACCCCGAGGAGTCGCTCCGGGCTCTCCGGGAGCACCCGTCGCGCGAGGACGTGCGCATGGCCGTCGGCGTGCTGCGCTCCGGCGAGTCGTGGTGCGCGCTGCGCACCCGCGCCCACGACGACGACACGATGGTCGCCGGCTCGCCCGACGCCGTGCCCGGCCTCGTCCACGCGCTCGCCGCGACCCTGAGCTGAGCCCGCGCGCGGGGCCGGCGGCCCCGGGGCGGGACGCCTCAGGAGGGGCCGGCGGAGTCGGTGCGCGGCAGCGTCAGTCGGCCGCGACGACGTCGCAGCCCGGCAGCTGGTCACCGCGCCCGGCGGCGATCTCCTCGACCGCGGTGCGCGCCTCCTCGAGGGTGGCCACCCGGACGACAGTGAGCCCGTCCGGCACGTAGCCCACGGTCTCCGCGCAGTTCGATGCGGGGGCGAGGAACCAGTCGGCGCCGTCGTTCTCGGCACCCACCATCTTCTTGCGGACGCCGCCGATGGGCCCCACGCGGCCGGCGAGGTCCATCGTCCCGGTGCCGGCGACGACCTCGCCGCCGGTCAGCTCGCCCTCGGTGAGCATGTCGATGATCGCCAGGGCGAACATCATGCCCGCGGAGGGCCCGCCGATCCGGTCGATGTCGAAGGCGACGTCGACGGGGAGATCCACGTCGGGCAGGATCCCGATGCCGAGGAGGGAGCCCTCCTGCAGGGGCGCGCCGGTGGCGTCGACCGGCGGGGCCGACGTGACGACCTCGACCTCCCGCGGCTCGCCGTCACGCTCGACGCGCAGCCGCACGGTCTGTCCCGGCTCGACCTCGGCGAGGGTCCCGACCAGCTCCTGGTAGTCCGGCACGTCCTCCATCCGGCCGCCGGGGGCGGCGATGCCAGTGATGACGTCGTCGACCTCGACGACCCCCGCGGCGCCCGAGTCCTGAGACACGACCGAGACCGTCAGCGTCATGGGGATCTCGTGCCCGAGCTCGGTGAGGGCGGCGACCGTGGAGCTCGTCTGTGAGGACAGCATCTGCGCCTGCCCGCGCTCGGCGATCGACTCGGACGTCTCCGTCTCGGAGTACACCGCCTCGCGCGGCACGACGGTCTCCGAACCCAGCACCCAGCCGCGGACCACGTCGCCCGCGGTGACCGGGTAGCCCGGGCCGCCGAGCGTGGAGACCGTGGTCAGGCGCAGCTCGCCGGAGGTGGGGTAGGTCTCCGCGCCGTCGACGGTGATGAGCGGGTGTCCCTGGAGCTCGCCGAGGGTGTCCGCGGTCGGCCCGGGGCGCTCGACGACGTACGGCACCGGCACGAGCATGATGACGAGCAGCAGCAGGACCGTGAGCGTGCCGGAGACCGCGAGCGTGAGCGTGCGTGCGGCGAGAGCGACGCGGGACTCGTCCTCGGGCACGTGCGCGGTGTAGGGGTCGTTCGGGATCGGCACCCGGCCATCATGCCTCTCACCGGCCACGACCGGTCACACGGCGGCGGGGACCTGCGGCCTTAGCCGTGGGCGAACCGATCCCGGGCCGCAGGTCCGCGCGCACTACCGTGGCACCACGACCGATGCCGAGGAGTGCCATGAGCCAGGACCCCGCCCCGCGCGAGCCCGACGACGGCGAGAGGAGCAGCTGGGAGGAGATGCTCTCCTCGATGCTGGGCCCGGAGGCCGCTGCACAGGCCGTCCAGGCGATGCGCAGCGCCGGCATGGACCCGGCGACGATGGGTCAGGCGGCCGGCCTGCCGGGTGACGCCTCCGCGCTCGCCCCGCTGATCGCGCAGGTCCAGGCCATGATGCGCCCCGACGGCAGCGGCCCCGTCAACTGGCGCCTCGCGACCGACCTCGCCCGGCGCACGGCCGTCACCGGTGGCGACCCGGCCGTCACCTCGGCCGAGGCCGACTCGGTCCGCGCGGCCCTGCGCGCTGCGGACCTGTGGCTCGACGTCGCGACCGAGCTCCCGCCGTCGGGCGGCCCGCGCGAGGCGCTGACGCGCGCGGCATGGGTGGAGCGCACCCTGCCGATGTTCCGCTCGCTGGCCGAGCCGGTCGCCGCGTCGATGTCCCGGGCCATGGCGGCGGCGATCCGCAACCAGCTCGAGGACGCGCCCGAGGAGCTCAAGGCGTTCGGCGCGCAGCTCGGCGACGAGAGCGGGCTGCTCGGTCAGATCGGGCAGGCCGTGTACGGCATGCAGCTCGGCCAGGCCGTCGGCACGCTCGCCCGGGAGGTCGTGGGCACCACGGACATCTCGATCCCGCTGCTCGAGGAGCCGGGCGCGGCGCTCGTTCCGTCCAACGTCGCCGACTTCGCCGAGGGGCTGGACGTCCCCCTCGACGAGGTCCGGCACTTCCTCGCCGTGCGCGAGCTCGCGCACGCCCGCGTGTTCACCCACTCCCCGTGGCTACGCTCCGGAGTGGTCGACGCGGTGAGCGCCTACGCCCGCGCCATCGTCATCGACACCTCGAAGATCGAGGAGGCCGTGCGATCCGTCGACCCGACCGACCCGGAGGCGCTGCAGGGCGCGATGGCCGGGGGCGTGTTCGACCAGGACGACACCCCCGAGCAGGAGGCGGCCCTGAGCCGCCTGGCCACCCTGCTCGCTCTGGTGGAGGGCTGGGTCGAGGAGGTGACGGCGCGCGCCGTCGCGCCGCACCTCCCCCACGGCGTCCAGCTGCGCGAGATGGTCCGGCGCCGGCGCGCGGCCGGCGGGCCCGCCGAGCAGACGTTCTCCACGCTCGTCGGGCTCGAGCTGCGCCCCCGCAGCCTCCGGGAGGCCGCGCGCCTGTGGGAGCTGTACGGCGCGGAGCGCGGTCAGGCCGCCCGCGACGAGCTGTGGTCCCACCCCGACGTGCTGCCCACCGCCGAGGAGCTCGCCGACCCGGAGGGCTTCGCCGCGGGACGGGACCGGGCGGCCGAGGAGTCCTCCGACCTCGACTCCTTCCTCGCCGGGCTCTTCTCCGACGACGAGGCCGGACCCGGTCGGGATGACGCGCCGCACGAGGCGGACGCGGAGACCCGGATGGACGCGCCGGACGCCGGACCGGACGGTGGCCCGGCCGGCGGCGGACCGGACAACGGGGCCGGTTCCGACGGCAACGGCGACGACGGGGCCGGTTCCGACGGCGACGGCGACGGCGACGGCGACGGCGACGGCGACGGCGACGGCGAGGAGCCTGCCCGGTCGTGACTCCGGACGGCGCTGCCCGCGCCCGGTCCTGACCACTCCCGTTCGTGACCACTCCCGGTCCGCACCGCACCGGGTCGTCACGGCGCCAGGTCCACAGCCACCCACCACCTGGGGACGACGCCGACCCGGCCACCCGCCGGGCTGGCAACCTGCGTCCCGGGGGTGGTCGAGATGCGACTGGTGTCCGGGATGGACGTGCTGTGGCGGGGCGCCGGGTCCTCGCAGGTGGGGACCGACCCGCGGTGCGCGGTGGTCCTCGACGGGCTCACCGGCGCCGAGCAGCGGCTGCTCGAGGCGCTCGACCGGGCGCCCACGAGGGCAGACCTGCACCGGTACGGGGCGACGGCCGGACTGACGAAGAGCCAGGTGGACCACCTCGTCGAGCTGCTCACGCGCGCCGGTGTCCTCACCCACCAGGCGTCCGAGATCATCGGGCACGGCTCGGGCCGCCGCCCGGCGGGCGACGGTGCCACGGGTGACGCCCAGTGGCGCGACCGGGCGGGTCTGGCAGGTCTGCCCGCGGCCGACACGGTGCGGGAGCGCACGGTCGTCGGCGTCACCGGTCTCGGTCGCACCGGCGCCCTGACGGCGACCGGCCTCGCCGCGGCGGGCGTCGGCACGCTCCTCGTCTCGGACCCGGCACCGGTGCTGTCCACCGACGTGCTGCCCTACCGGGCGCCGGACGTCGGTCGGACGCGGGAGTCGTGCGTGGTGGACGACCTCCGGGCGGCCGTGCCCGCGCTCCGGATCGGCGCCGCCCCCGGGACCCGTCCCGATCTCGTGGTGGTGACGACGCCCAGGGTGAGCGATCCCCCGCTGCTGCGTCGGCTCGCGCAGGAGGACGTCGCGCATCTCGTCGTCGTCGTGGGCGAGCTGGCGACCACCGTCGGACCGCTGGTCGTGCCCGGGCGGGGTCCGTGCATGCGGTGCCTCGACGTCGCCCGCGCCGCGGCCGAGCGGGCGTGGCCGGCGGTCGCCACCCAGCTGCGGGTGCTGCCCGAGCCCGCGGAGTCCTACGCGCAGGCGAGCTGGGCGGCCGCCACGGCGGTGGGCGCCGCCACGGCGTACCTCGATGCGCCGGGCACGCCGCACGCGCTCACCGGGGCGTCGCTCGAGCTGGACCTCGACGGCGAGGAGATCAGGCGGGAGTGGGCGGTGCACCCGGAGTGCGGGTGCACCGCCCCCGTACCCGGGTAGGGCTCGAGGGCGGCGCGCCCGGGTCGAGCGCGGTGCGGTGCACCCGGGGTGGAAACGGGGGCAGCGCGCTCGGTTCCGGCACGGGCGCGGCGACAGGCGCCCGGCCGTGGTCGAGGTGAGGCGGGCGGCGGGAGACGTGTTCCCGCCGCCCGCCTCACGCGGCGGCGTCCTTCCGCGGGCGTCCGCGGCCGCGCTTGACGGCCACGACGACGCCGTCGACGAAGACCTCTCCGCCCCACACGCCCCACGGCTCTCCGCGCTCGACGGCGCCGGCCAGGCAGGCCTCCCGCAGGGGACAGGGCGCGCACCGGGACTTGGCGAGCTCGACGTCGGCCGTGCGCTCGGCGAACCACAGGTCGGGGTCGTCCGAGGTCAGGCAGGGCAGCTCGTCGGTGCCCGCGTCGTCGGCGGGCAAGGGCGGCGCGAGGCCGATCGTGACGGGGACGGGACGGTTCGTCGCGTCGCTTCTGGTGGACGGGGCCAGGTACGCAGTGGTCTGCGTGCTCATCGGGTGCTCCGGTCGTGCGTCGGTCTCCTGGTGGGGGACGGCGACTAGGCCGTCGGGATGTCCCGACGGCGCACGCGGAGCGTGTCAGCCCAGGTCGGGACGGAGGTGCGCCGTGGGGCGCGCGCAGGTTCGCGGGCGAGCGAGGGCGGAGTTCACCCCCGGTGCCTCGCCGCCACGACTCCCCATGAAGGGAGCGACACCACCCGCGAGGAGGGTGCCGACGGTGCCCGCGAGCGCGTCACGCGCGTTGGCAGCAGTCACGGCGAGATCGCAATCGATCGCGTAGCTGGTGTTCATCATCCCGAGCACCTCCTTCTCCTCAGCGGGGGACCGTCGTGGCTGGCTAGACCCGATCCCGTTCGACACGGACAGATGTGACATTAGGCGGCACGGTGGCGCGGCACAAGGGAATTAACGGAAGAGATCGTCGGACCCGTCCGAGGCGGCCCCTATCAGGCGGCCTCGTGCCGCACGCCTCACCCCTCGGTGCGGGCGAGCCACTCCTCGACGTCGACGTCCTCGCCACGGACGACCGCCAGCACCTGGCCACCGAACCGGTCGAGCTTGGTGGCGCCCACGCCCCGGATGAGACCGAGCTGGCGCAGGTCCGCCGGACGGTGCACGGCGATCTGCTGGAGGGTCGCGTCCGGCAGCACCGAGTAGGCCGGCCAGCCGCGCAGTCGGGCGGCGTCGGCCCGCCAGGCGCGCAGCCCCTCGAAGAGCTCGACCGCCTCCGGGTGCTCGGTCGCGAAGGTCTCCGCCCGGGCCCGTGCGGCGGCCCGCTTGCCGACCCGGTCACCTCCTGCGCCACGACCGGCGCGCTCCTCCTCCGGCCACATGCCGTCGAGGAACCGCGACCGCTTGCGGCTCGCGCGTCCGCCGACCTGACGCGCGCGGGCGAAGCTCAGCTCGAGGTGCTCGCGGGCACGCGTGACCCCGACATAGAGCAGGCGGCGCTCCTCGGCGATCTCCGCGTAGTCGCCCGCGTGGGAGATCGGCAGGAGCCCCTCGGACACGCCGACGAGGAACACGGCGTCCCACTCCAGCCCTTTGGCCGCGTGGAACGACGCCAGGGTCACGCCCTCCACCGTGGGCGCGTGCTGGGCCGAGGCGCGCTCGTCGAGCTCGGCGACGAAGTCGCCCAGATCGGCCCGCCTGGTCGCGGCCAGGTCGTCGGCCAGCTGGACGAGGGAGTTCAGCGCGTCCCACCTCTCGCGGGCGGCGCCGCGCTGGGCGGGCGGCTCGGGCGACCACCCGGCGCCGGAGAGCAGGTCCCGCACGGTAGGTCCGAGCTCGGCGTCGGCCATCGAGCGGACGGCGCCGCGCAGCAGCACGATCGCCTCGCGGACCTCACGCCGGGAGAAGAAGCGCTCGCCGCCCCGCAGGAGGTAACCGATGCCCTGCTCCGCGAGCGCCTGCTCGAGCGCCTCGGACTGGGCGTTGGTCCGGAACAGGACCGCCATCTCGCTGAGGGAGACCCCCTCCTTGGCGAGCTCCCCGATCCGGCCGGCGACCCCGGCAGCCTCGGCGGCGTCGTCGTCGTAGGTCTCGTACCGCACCGGCACGGAGCTGGGCCGCTGCGCGACGAGCTCGACGGCGGCCCGGTCCCGGTCACGGCCGGCGCGGGCGAGGATCTCGTTGGCCACGCGCACGACCTGGGGCGTGGAGCGGTAGTCCCGCACGAGCCGCACGACGGCGGCGCCCGGGTACCGCCTGGGGAACTCGGTGAGGAAGCGCGGGGTCGCCCCCGTGAACGAGTAGATCGTCTGGCTCACGTCCCCGACGACGCACAGCTCCTTGCTGTCGCCCAGCCAGAGGTCGAGGAGACGCTGCTGCAGCGGCGAGACGTCCTGGTACTCGTCGACGACGAACCGGTTGTACTGCCCGCGCACCTCGTCACGGACGTCGGTGCGCTCGATGAGCATCGCGACCATCGAGAGCAGGACGTCCTCGAAGTCGATGACGCCCCGCTCGGTCTTGACCGACTCGTACAGCTCGAGGAGCCGGGCGATCGTGGCGCGGTCGTGGCCGCC
This sequence comes from Georgenia sp. Z1491, assembly GCF_049856175.1. Classification (GTDB taxonomy): domain Bacteria; phylum Actinomycetota; class Actinomycetes; order Actinomycetales; family Actinomycetaceae; genus JB111. Next base: position 296,332 of record NZ_JBNDNA010000002.1, on the reverse strand, counting down.
GACCTCGTCCCGGTCGGTCTTCGCGGCGACGCGCGGGTAGTCCTCGGGGGTCACCAGGCTGACCTTGGACCACTCGACCTCGGCGGCGAGGTCGCGCACGGTCACCCGGTCGGCACCGAGCCCGAGCCGGCCCGCGGCCTCGGCGACGAGGCTCGCCTTGTGCGGAGCGATCTGCGGGACCGCCCCGCCGACGACGCGCGGCCAGAAGTACGACAGCTGGCGCAGGGCCGCGGCATGGAACGTGCGGGCCTGGACGGCGCCGGCGCCGAGGTCCCGCAGGCGGGAGCGGAGCTCGCCGGCGGCGCGCGCGGTGAACGTGACGGCGAGCATCCGCCGCGGGTCGTACGCGCCGGTGCGCACGCCGTAGGCGATGCGGTAGGTGATGGCCCGTGTCTTGCCCGTGCCGGCGCCGGCGAGCACGGACATCGGTCCGGTCAGGTGCTCGGCGACCGCCCGCTGGTCCGGGTCGAGCGCCTCGAGGAGCTCCGCGGGCTCACCGGCGGCGGGCTCGGGCGCGGACGGGTCACGGGTCGGGTCGGCGGGTTCGGTCAGCGGGTCGGACATCGCCCCCAGTGTCTCAGGGGGCGACGACACCGACGCCCCGCCTGTGGATCACCGGACCTCCGCGGCGCTCTGCGTCCCTGGTCCGCGACCGTCCCGAGTCCGATCCCGAACCCGGTCCACGCGACACGCTGACGCGCTGCTGAGGCATCGGCGTACGGTGGGGTCGTCGTCATGGTCGACCCCCGTCGGCGACGAACGACGCCCCGCCCCCTCCCCCACGCGAAGGACGACGATGACGGTCCCCACCCCCCGGCCCGGCACGGTCACGATGTTCACGACGACCTGGTGCGGGTACTGCCGCAACCTCAAGAAGCAGATGACCTCCGCCGGCGTCGAGTTCACCGAGGTCGACATCGAGCGGACGCCCGACGCCGCCGCGCTGGTGGCCGAGGTCAACGGCGGCGACCAGGTGGTGCCCACCGTCCTGTTCGCGGACGGCTCGACGGCGACGAACCCCTCGCTCAGCGAGGTCCGCGCGCACCTGGCCGGCTGACACCCGCGCGGCGGCACACCGCGCGAGGAGCGCGGCGCCTCGGCTCAGCCGAGGAGCTCGCCGCCGTACCAGTCCTCGATGAGCGAGCGGGCGATCGAGCTGCGCATCGGCAGGTAGACGTCGCCCACCCGGACCGCCGCCGCGAGCTCGTCGCGCGTGAACAGGCGCAGCTCGGTGACCTCCTCGCCGTCCGGCCGCGCGTCCTCCACACCCTCGATCCGGGCGGTGTAGCCGAGCATGAGGGAGCACGGGAACGGCCACGGCTGCGAGCCCCGGTACTCCATGTCGACGACGCGCACGCCCGCCTCCTCCATGATCTCCCGGCGCACGGCCTCCTCGGCGGCCTCGCCCGACTCGACGTAGCCCGCGAGCGTGGAGAACCGGCCCGCGGGCCAGTGCGCGGCGTGACCGAGCAGGAGGCGGTCGCGGTCGTCGACGAGGGCGACGATGACGGCCGGGTCCGTGCGCGGGAAGTGCTGCTCCTCGTCGGTCGTGCAGCGCCGGACCCAGCCCGCCGCCTGCACCTCCGTCGGCTCCCCGCACCGCGGGCAGCGGGGGTGCCGGTGGTGCCAGGTCGACAGGGCGACGGCCGTCGTGGCGAGGCCCGCGTCCCGGTCGGACAGCGCGTCGCCGACGTCGCGCAGGTGGGCGAACTCCAGGCCGTGCACCGCCTCGACGAGCGCCGCGTCCTCGACGACCGGCACGCCGTCGAGGTCCCGCACGTCGCCCAGGTCGTCCGGAAGGTCGGCCGAGAGATAGGTGCCGTCGGCGTCCGCCCCGAGGAGGTGGATGCGCTCCGCGTCCCAGCCGATGCTCGGCAGCTGGCCGGGCGTGAGAAGGACCAGCGCGTCGCCGTCGACGGCGACCTCGCCGCGCCGCACGAGCAGCACCCTGGTGCCGGGCTCCTGACGGAGCCGGTCGTAGAGGCCGTCCTCGTTCCGCCGCTCCGCGGCCTGGTCGACGGTGGAGCGGGCGAGGGGCAGGTCGTCGAGCATCGGCATGGCCCCACGGTAGGCCCGAACCGACCCGGCCGGAGGGGCCCGACCGGAGAGCGTGGCCGGTCAGCCCCGCGAGCTGATCGTCGCCTGGCCGAGGACGCGGTCGCCCAGGTAGACCACCGCGCTCTGACCGGCGGCGACGCCCCGGATCGGCTCGCGCAGGTCGATGCCCAGGCGCTCGGCCCCGTGCTCGTCACGGTCGCGCGTGACCACGGCCGGGTGCGCCGCCCCGTGGGCGCGGATCTGCACGGCGGCCTCGGTGGGGACCTCGGCGGGGTGGTCGTCGGCGAGCCACACGACGTCGCCCGCCTCGATCCGCCGGGTGGAGAGCAGCTCGGCGGGACCGACGACGACGCGCGCGGTCGAGGTGTCGACGTCGAGCACGTAGCGCGGCCGGCCGTCCGCGGCGGGCCGCGTGAGGCCGAGACCCTTGCGCTGCCCCACCGTGTAGGCGTACGCGCCGTCGTGCTCGCCGAGGACCTCGCCGTCGGTGCCCACGATCTCGCCGGGCTGCTCACCGAGGCGGGAGCGCAGGAAGCCGGCGGTGTCGCCGTCGGCGACGAAGCAGATGTCGTAGGAGTCGGGCTTGGTGGCGACCGGCAGGCCCCGGGCCTCGGCCTCGGCGCGGACGTCGGCCTTCGCGCGCACGTCCCCGAGGGGGAACAGCGCGCGGCCGAGCCCCTCGCGGCCGGCGACGGCGAGCACGTAGCTCTGGTCCTTGTCCGGCTCGGCGGAGCGGAACAGCCGGGGCCCGGCGCCCGTGTGCTCGAGGCGCGCGTAGTGGCCGGTGGCGACGGCGTCGAAGCCGAGGGCCCGGCCGCGGTCGGCGAGGACGGAGAACTTCACGTGCTCGTTGCAGCGCACGCACGGGTTGGGCGTGCGGCCCGCCTGGTACTCCTCGAGGAAGTCCTTGACCACGAGGTCGTCGAACTGCTCGGACAGGTCCCACACGTAGTACGGGATGCCGAGGATGTCGGCCGCGCGGCGGGCGTCGGAGGCGTCCTCGATCGAGCAGCAGCCGCGGGAGCCGGACCGGTGCTCGGCGCGGTTGCGGGACAGCGCCATGTGGATGCCGACCACGTCGTGGCCGGCCTCGACGGCGCGGGCCGCGGCGACGGCGGAGTCGACGCCTCCGCTGAGGGCGGCGAGCACGCGCATGGGGATCCTTCCGGGTCGGTGGGCGCCAGCCATTGTCGCGCACCGCGGCCCGGGCAGCAGCGACTCAGGACGAGAGGGCGCCCACCGCCCGGGCGGACTCGGCCGCGCCGGGCAGTGCGCGGACGACGGCCACGACGTCGTCCGCGGTGGTGGTGCGGCCCATCGAGAGGCGCAGGCCGGTGCGCGCGTCGGCCTCGGACAGGCCCATGGCGAGCAGGACGTCGCTCGCACCGAGGACGCCGGTGGTGCAGGCCGCGCCCGGCGAGGCGTCGATCCCCGCGGCGTCGAGGGCGAGCAGGAGCGCGTCCGGGTCCGCGCCGGGGATCCGCACGTGCACGACGGCGGGGCTCACCTCCGCGCTCTCCGGCCGGTCCGGGTCGGGGCCGGTGACGACGAGTCCGGGGATCCGTGACGCGATCCCGGACACGAGCTCGGCGCGCAGTGCGGACATCCGGGCGGCGTGCGCCTCACGCGTGGCCACCGCGTGCTCGACGGCGACGGCGAGCGCCGTGGCCCCCGCGACGTCGAGGGTGCCGGACCGGACCGAGCGCTGCTGGCCGCCACCGCCCCCGACCGGGGCCAGCTCCAGGTCACGCCGGGCGATGAGGGCACCCGTCCCCACCGGCCCGCCGATCTTCGGCCCGGCGATCGTGCACGCGTCGAGGTCGTCGGCGTGGAACCGGACGGGCAGGACGCCGAGCGCCTGGGAGGCGTCGGTGTGCACGGGCACGCCGCGCGGGCGCTCCCGGTCGGCCGCGGTGCGGGCGATCGTCACGAGCTCGCGGAGCGGCTGGACCACGCCGGTCTCGTGGCACACGGCGGTCACGGAGTACAGGGCCGGCGGGCAGGACAGGACCTCGCGGGCGGCGTCGAGGTCGAGCCGTCCGTCGGGGAGCACGGGGAGCTGGTGGGCGACCGAGAGGCCGTCGTCCTCGAGGTGCCGGGCAGTGCTCAGCACGGAGGGGTGCTCGACCGCGGAGTGCGCCACGCAGCGCGGGGTCCTGCGGGCCAGGTGCGCGGCGCGCACCACGCCGGTCAACGCGAGCGTGTCGGCCTCCGTCGCGCCCGAGGTGAGGATCACCTCGGCGGCGTCCGCGTCCAGGGCCGCGGCGATCCGCTCGCGTGCCTCCTCCCAGCGGGCCCGGGCCGCGCGCCCCGCGGCGTGCCCGCTCGACGGGTTGCCCGGCGCCGCGACCTGCCGAGCCAGCTCGTCCGCGTGCGCGGCGGCGGCCTCCGGGAGGAGGTCGGTCGCGGCGGCGTGGTCGAGGTAGTGGCGCACGGTTCCCAGCGTAGGCAGCCCGTCGGGCCGGACCGCCCGCCCTGCTGAGGTTGGATGGGACCGTGAGTACCAGGAACTTCTCGGCGCCCACCCCACGCGCCGACGCCCCCCGCACCCCCGCCCCACGCACCACGGTCCCCCGGCTCTACGAGGACGTCGGCGCGCAGCCGGTGCCCGCCCCGGCGTCGCGCCCGGACCGCCGCGGTGTGCACCTGGTCGGCGACGGCATCGACGTCGGCGTCTACTCCTCCCGGGCCACCCGGGTCGACCTGTGCCTCGTCGACGTCGCGCCCGACGGCAGCCTCACCGAGCGCCGCCACTCCCTGCGCGGCCCCGTCCACGGCGTCTGGCACGGGCACGTTCCCGGCGTCCGTGCCGGGCAGCGCTACGGCCTGCGCGTGCACGGCCCCTGGAGCCCGCCGCGCGGTCAGCGGCACAACCCGGCCAAGCTGCTCCTCGACCCGTACGCGCGCGGGATCGCCGGGACGACGCGGCTCACGCCGGCCGTCTACGCGCACGTGGTCGGCGAGGACCTCGCCCCGGTCGACGGCACCGGCTCGCCGGACCCGCGGGACTCGGCCGCTGACGTCGCGCACGCCGTCGTCGTCGACGACCGGTTCGACGGGGCGGTCCCGTCCCCGAGGACGCCGTGGCGCGACACGGTGATCTACGAGGCGCACGTCCGCGGCCTGACGATGACGCTCCCCGGCGTGCCGGACCGGCTGCGGGGCACCTACGCCGGTCTCGCGCACCCGGCGACGATCGATCACCTGCGCTCGCTCGGCGTCACCGCGGTCGAGCTGCTGCCGATCCACGCGAAGATGGACGAGCCGCACCTGGTCGCCAAGGGCCTGACCAACTACTGGGGCTACAACACGCTGGGGTTCCTCGCGCCCGAGCCCTCCTACGCGACCGCCGCCGCGCGTGCCGCCGGCCCGGCCGCCGTGCTCGCCGAGGTCAAGGGCATGGTCGCGCTGCTGCATGCGGCGGGCATCGAGGTCCTCCTCGACGTCGTCTACAACCACACCTGCGAGGGCGGGGTCGCCGGGCCGAGCGTGTCCTGGCGCGGGCTCGACTCGTCGGGCTACTACCTGCACGACGACCACGACCGCGGGCGCATGCTCGACATGACCGGGTGCGGCAACACCCTCGACCTCAGGCGTACCGAGGTCGTCCGCATGGTCCTGGACTCGCTGCGGTACTGGGCGAGCGAGGTCGGCGTCGACGGCTTCCGCTACGACCTCGCGGTCACGCTCGGGCGCAACGCCGACCAGTTCACGGCCTACCACCCGCTCCTGGTGGCCCTGGCGACGGACCCGGTGCTGCGCGAGGTCAAGCACGTCGCGGAGCCCTGGGACCTCGGCCCGGACGGGTGGCGGACGGGCCAGTTCGCCGCCCCCGTCGCGGAGTGGAACGACCGCTTCCGCGACGCCGTACGCACGTTCTGGCTGGCCGACCCCGGCGCCGCCGCGAAGGGCGGGAGCGGCCGCGACCTGCGGGACCTCGCGACCCGGCTGTCCGGGTCGGCCGACATGTTCGGGTACGGGCAGGTGCCGGGCGGGCGCGGACCGCACGCATCGATCAGCTATGTCACCGCGCACGACGGATTCACCCTCGCCGACCTCGTCGCCTACGAGCACAAGGACAACTCCGCCAACCTCGAGGACAACCGGGACGGGACGGTCGACAACCGGTCGTGGAACCACGGGGCCGAGGGGCCCGTGCCGAGCGACTCCCCGGCCGCCGACGTCCTCCCGCTCAGGCGCCGCTCGATCCGCAACCTCCTGGGCACGCTGCTGCTCTCGCCCGGGACGCCCATGCTCACGGCCGGCGACGAGATCGGACGCACGCAGCGCGGGAACAACAACTCATACTCGCAGGACAACGCGACGTCCTACCTCGACTGGAACCTTGGTCGATGGCGGGAGGACCTCCTCGCGACCACCCGGCACCTGCTTCGACTGCGACGCGAGCAGCCGGTCCTGCGCCCCGAGCGCTTCTACACCGGGCGCGTCGCGGACGGCGACCGGGTGCCCGACCTGGCCTGGCTCGACGCCGACGCCCGGGAGATGGGCGCGCACCGCTGGCACGACCCGCGTGTCCGGGTCCTGCAGATGCTGCGCTCGGGCGGCGGTGGGCACGCGGACGTCCTCGTGGTGCTGTCGAGCTCGCTCGACTACGAGTCGGTGCGGCTCCCCGAGGGGCGCGGCGTCGACCTCGAGCTCGCCTGGAGCTCGGAGTGGGAGTCCCCCTCGTACGCCGAGGCCGAGCAGGACCGCGACCCGTGGTCGCTGACTGCAGCGCCCGGCGAGGTCGTGCTGCTCGCCCCGCTGTCCATGCGCCTCTACCTGGCGGGCGGGGAGCGGACCGGGCCCGCCGGCGACGGATGACCCGTCGCCCGTGACCCGGGTCACCGTTGCTACGCTGGGCCCACAGACAGCCTCCGGCGACGACGCCGGTCGCCCGGTGCGTCCGCGCCGGCGCGGGCAGGGCACGACGGAACGAGGACGCATGGACGCGTGGACGTACGAGGGGCACGCCGGGCAGGTCGCCGCACGGGTGTGGCGGGGGGTCGACCACCCCCGCTACGTGGCCGTGCTGGTCCACGGCTACGGGGAGCACATCGGCCGGTACGAGTGGGTCGCCGCCACCCTGGGAGCGCACGGGGCCGTCGTCTACGGGCTCGACCACGCGGGACACGGGCAGAGCGAGGGCGAGCGGGTGCTCGTGCGCGACTACGACGACGTGGTGGCCGACCTCCACCAGCTCGTCTCCTCCGCGCGGGCCGACCACCCGGACGTCCCCGTGATCATGATCGGGCACTCCATGGGCGGTCTCATCGCCACCCGGTACGCGCAGCTCCACGCCGCCGAGCTCACCGCCCTCGTCCTGTCCGGCCCCGTGCTCGGCAGCTGGGCCGTCGTCGACGACCTCCTCCCCCAGGACCCGATCCCGCCGACCCCGATCGACCCCGGGACGCTCTCCCGGGACCCCGAGATCGGGCGCATCTACGCCGACGACCCCCTCGTGTGGCACGGCGACTTCAGGCGGGAGACCCTCGAGGCGCTGAACACCGCGATGGCCCGGATCACCGAGCACGGATCGCTCGGCGACCTCCCGGTGCTGTACCTGCACGGCGAGGACGACCGGCTTGTGCCCATCGGGCCGAGCCAGGCGGGCGTGGCGGCCGTCGCCGGGCCGGCCACCGAGAGCGGCACCTACCCGGGCGCACAGCACGAGATCTTCAACGAGACGAACAAGGAGGAGGTCCTTCGCGACGTCACCGCGTTCGTGGACCGCGTCCTACCCGGCTGAGCGCCGGCGGCCCGCGGACCCACCGCCGGGCCGCCGCGCCGGAGCGCCTAGTCTGAGCCCGTGACCGACACGATCGACGAGCTCTCCACCACCGATTCCGCCAGCCTCGCCCGCTCCCAGTCGCGCAGCGACGCGATCGAGGCCGACCTCGCGGAGCACCCCGAGCGGTACCGCGTGCTCACGGGCGACCGCCCCACGGGTCAGCTGCACATCGGGCACTACTTCGGTTCGCTGGCGAACCGGGTGCGCCTGCAGGACCTCGGCGTGGAGTCCTACGTGCTGGTGGCGGACTACCAGGTGATCTACGACCGGGACGGCGTCGGCGACCTCAAGGACAACGTGCTCTCCGCGCTCGCGGACTACCTCGCCGTCGGCATCGACCCCGCCCGCTCGACGATCTTCACGCACTCGAGCGTGACGGCGCTCAACCAGCTCCTGCTCCCGTTCCTCTCGCTCGTCACCGACGCCGAGCTGCGCCGCAACCCCACGGTCAAGGACGAGCTCGCCGGGTCCTCCCGGCCGATGTCCGGGCTCATGCTCACGTTCCCCGTGCACCAGGCGGCCGACATCCTGTTCTGCCGGGCGAACCTCGTGCCGGTGGGCAAGGACCAGCTCCCCCACATCGAGCTCACGCGCCTCGTCGCCCGCCGGTTCGACGAGCGCTACGGCCGGGTCGATCCCGAGCGGCCCATCTTCCCGCAGGCCGACGCGCTGCTCTCCCCCGCCCCCCTCCTGCTCGGCATGGACGGCGCGAAGATGAGCAAGTCCAAGGGCAACACGATCGAGATCGGGATGGACGCCGACACCACGGCGCGGATCATCAAGAAGGCCGTCACCGACGCCGACCGGCACATCACGTTCGACCCCGCGGGACGGCCGGAGGTCTCCAACCTCGTCCAGCTGGCCGCGCTGTGCCTGGGCCGGGACCCGGTCGACGTGGCCGAGGAGCTGGGCGACGCGGGCGGTGGCGGCCTGAAGAAGCTCGTGACGGAGGCGGTCAACGACCACTTCGGGCCGATCCGCGAGCGCCGCACGACCTATGCGGCCGACCCTGCCCAGCTCAGCCAGATCCTGCGTGAGGGAAACGAGCGGGCGAGCGCCGTCGCCGAGGCCACCCTGGCCGACGTCCGCGCCGCGATGCAGATGGACTACTGACCGACCACCTGCTCGGGCCTTCTCGGCCCGGACGACCGAGCCCGTCAGTGCCTGCAGACGCACGCACCGACGGGCTCGGTCGTGAGTGAGGCAGGACCCCGCTCACCCGCGGAGAAATCCCCTCACTCGTCGAAGGAGGTGGTCAGCCCTGGGCGGAGGCCGCGAGACCGAGCTCGGTGACGCCGTCGAGCAGGCGGTGCTGCGGGACGACCCGGACCGAGTAGCCGAACGAGCCGGCGTGGTCCAGCGTGACGTCGCCGGCGAACGTGTGGCGCCCGTCGACGCTGCCCTCGTGCGCCAGCGGCGTCACGGTGAGGTCGCCCAGCTCGTCGGAGTCGTCGACCCGGCCGGAGACCACCTGCACCTGGACGTCCTCCGGCGCGAGGTCGCCCAGCGCGACCGCGGTCGTCACGCTGATCGAGTCGCCGACCTTGACGACGTCCGGGAAGTCGTGGGCGTCGACCGTGTCGACCCGGACGGACGCCCACGCGGTGCGCACGCGGCGCTTCCACGTGGCGAGCTCCTTGGCGCCCTCGAACCGGTCGGTGCCGTTCAGCGCACGGCCGGCCACGGCGACCGGCGTGTAGAGCTGCTCGACGTAGTCGCGCAGCATGCGCGTGGCCTGCACCTTCGGCCCGAGCGTGGACAGGGTGTGCCGCACCTGCTCCATCCAGTGCGCGGGCACGCCGTCCTCGTCCCGGTCGTAGAACCGGGGCACGACGACGTTCTCGAGCTGGTCGTACAGCGCGGCGGCCTCGAGGGTGTCGCGGTGCTCGGTGTCCTCGACGCCGTCCGCGGTGGGGATCGCCCAGCCGTTGACGCCGTCGAACATCTCGTCCCACCAGCCGTCGAGGATCGACAGGTTGAGCGCGCCGTTGATCGCGCACTTCATGCCCGAGGTCCCCGACGCCTCGAGCGGACGCAGCGGGTTGTTGAGCCACACGTCGCAGCCGGGCATGAGCGTGCCCGCCATGGCGATGTCGTAGTTCGGGAGGAACACGAGCCGGTCCCGCACGCCCGCCTGGTCGGCGAAGGTGACGAACTGCTGGATGAGGCCGACGCCGGGCTCGTCGTCGGGGTGCGACTTGCCGGCCACGACGATCTGGATCGGGCGCTCCGGGTCGGTGAGCAGGCGCGTGAGGCGCTCGGGATCCTTGAGCATGAGGGTGAGGCGCTTGTAGGTCGGCACGCGGCGCGCGAACCCGATCGTCAGGACGTCCGGGTCGAGCGCGTCGGCGGTCCAGCCGAGCTCGGCCGGCGAGGCACCGCGGTCGAGCCACGACTTGCGCAGCCGCTCGCGGGCGGAGTCGACGAGCTTGCGGCGCAGCTCGTTGCGGGTCTGCCACAGCTCGAGGTCGGAGAACCCGCCCTCGGCCTCGGTCCGCTCCCAGCCCTCGCCGAAGGTGAGCGAGCGCTCGCCGAGACGCTCCGTCGCCCGCTCCGCGAACAGCGGGTCCACCCACGTGGGCCCGTGGACGCCGTTGGTCACCGAGGTGATCGGCACCTCGGTGACGTCGAACCCCGGCCACAGGTGGGCGAACATGCCGCGGGAGACCGAGCCGTGCAGCTCGGCCACGCCGTTGGCCCTGCGCGCCACGCGCAGGCCCATGACCGCCATGTTGAAGACCTCGGGGTTGCCGCCCTCGAAGTCCTCGGCGCCCAGGGCGAGGATCTCCTCCAGCCCGACGCCGGGGATGGCCACCTCGCCGCCGAAGTACCGGGAGACGAGCTCGCGGGAGAACCGGTCGATGCCGGCGGGGACGGGCGTGTGCGTGGTGAACACGGTCGCCGCCCGGACCGACTCCAGGGCGGCGCCGAGGTCCAGCCCCTCGCCCTGGACGTGCTCGCGGATGCGCTCGACCGAGAGGAACCCGGCGTGGCCCTCGTTGCAGTGGTAGACCTCCGGCGCCGGCGCACCGGTGAGGCGTGAGTACAGGCGGACGGCGCGCACGCCGCCCATGCCCAGGAGCAGCTCCTGCTCGAGCCGGTGCTCGGCGGAGCCCCCGTAGAGCCGGTCGGTGACCTTGCGCTCGCGCTCGTCGTTGTCGGGCACGTCGGAGTCCAGCAGGAGCAGCGGCACGCGGCCGACCTGGGCGACCCACACCTGGGCGCGCAGCGTGCGGCCGCCGGGCAGCGCCAGCTCGACCCGCGACGGTGTGCCGTCCGGCTCGCGCAGGAGCGCGAGCGGCAGGTTGTCCGGGTCGACCAGCGGGTAGGTCTCGTGCTGCCAGCCCTCGCGGGTGAGCGACTGCTTGAAGTAGCCGGCGCCGTACAGCAGCCCGACGCCGACGATCGGCACGCCCAGGTCGGAGGCGGACTTCAGGTGGTCCCCGGCGAGGATGCCGAGGCCGCCGGAGTACTGGGGCAGCACGGAGGTGATGCCGTACTCGGCGGAGAAGTAGGCGACCGCGGCCGGCCGGTCCGCCGGGCCCTCGGTCTGGTACCAGCGGGGCTCGGTCATGTAGGTCGCCAGGTCGGCATCGAGCTCGCGCACGCGCGCGACCACGTCCGGGTCGGCGGCGAGCTCGTCGAGCCGGGTGCGCGGGAGCGCGCCGAGGAGCCGGATCGGGTCCTCGTGCACCTCCGTCCACGCCTCGGGGTCGAACGACTCGAACAGGGCGCGGGTCGGTTCGTGCCAGGACCAGCGCAGGTTCGTCGCGAGGGTGTCGAGAGGCGCGAGCGCCTCGGGGAGGACGGTGCGGACCGTGAAACGGCGGATGGCTCTCACGCGGGCGAGCCTAGCCGGTCCGTTGTCGGGTTTCTGTCCTGTTGCAGGTCCGGCCCGGCGGGTCCCCGCCGACGCCCGGGTCAGCGGCCCGGACGTCGTTCGGGCCGCGGACGTCCGGGCGACTCGGTAGGTTGGCGGACGTGAGCCACACGCAGCCACCCGAGTCCACGCGCACCCCCGGACGGGCCGCCCCGCTGACCCCCTGGCCCGCCTCGGCCCGACCACCGGCACCGGCGGCGTTCGCCCCCGTCGGGCGCATACCCGTCGTCGAGGTCGCGCCCGTGATCGAGGACGGCCGCTGGCCCGCGAAGGCGACCGCCGGCGAGGCGCTGCCCATCTCCGCGACCGTCTTCCGCGAGGGGCACGACCTGCTCGGGGCGACCGCCGTGCTGCTGCGGCCCGACGGCTCCGTGCACTCGAGCGCCCGCATGGTCGACGTCGCGCCCGGGCTCGACCGCCTCGAGGCGTGGCTGACCCCCGACGCCCCCGGCGACTGGTCGTTCCGCGTCGAGGCCTGGTCGGACCCCGTGGGGACCTGGATCCACGACGCCGAGGTGAAGATCGAGGCGGGCGTCGACGTCGACCTCATGCTCGCCGAGGGTGCCGTCGTGCTCACCCGCGCCGCCGAGCTCGAGCGCCCCGCCGCCGACCGCGACCTCCTGCTCGCCGCCGCGGCCGTGCTCGCCGACGAGACCCTCGCCCCCGGCGAGCGGATGGTGCGCGCGACATCCGAGGACGTGCGGTCCCTGCTCGAGCGGGCCCCGCTGCGGGACGCGCTCTCGCCGTCGGCTACCTACCCGCTGCAGGTCGACCGCCTCAAGGCCCTCTACGGGTCCTGGTACGAGATCTTCCCGCGCTCGACGGGCGCCTACCGCGACCCCGTGACCGGGCAGATGGTCTCCGGCACGCTGCGCACGGCCGCCGAGGACCTGCCGCGCATCGCCGACCTGGGCTTCGACGTCGTCTACCTCACCCCGGTCCACCCGATCGGCACGACGAACCGCAAGGGCCGCAACAACACCCTCGGCGCCGAGCCGGGGGACCCCGGCTCCCCGTACGGCATCGGCTCGCCCGAGGGCGGGCACGACGCCATCCACCCGGAGCTCGGGACCTTCGACGACTTCGACCACTTCGTCGACCGGGCGCGCGGTCTCGGCATGGAGGTCGCCCTCGACGTGGCGCTCCAGGCGTCCCCGGACCACCCGTGGGTCACGGAGCACCCCGAGTGGTTCACCACGCGGGCCGACGGGTCGATCGCCTTCGCGGAGAACCCGCCGAAGAAGTACCAGGACATCTACCCGCTGAACTTCGACAACGACCCCGAGGGCATCTACTCGGCCGTCCGCGACGTCCTGCAGACGTGGGTCGACCACGGCGTGACGCTATTCCGGGTCGACAACCCGCACACGAAGCCGCTGGACTTCTGGCACCGCGTCCTCACCGACTTCCACGCCCGGCACCCCGAGGTCGTCTTCCTCGCCGAGGCCTTCACCAGGCCGGCGATGATGCGCACCCTCGGCGCCATCGGCTTCCACCAGAGCTACACGTACTTCACGTGGCGGAACACGAAGGAGGAGCTCGGCGACTACCTCCTCGAGGTCGCGCACGAGACCGACACCCACATGCGGCCGGCGTTCTGGCCGACCACGCACGACATCCTCACGCCGTACATGCAGCAGGGGGGCGCGGCCGCGTTCGCCGTCCGCGCGGTCCTCGCCGCGACCGGCTCGCCCACGTGGGGCATCTACTCCGGGTACGAGCTGGTCGAGAACGTGCCGCGTCCCGGGGCGGAGGAGCAGGTCGACAACGAGAAGTACGAGCTCAAGGCCCGGGACCACTCCCAGGACGAGGTCCGCGGGATCGCCCCGCTGCTGCGCAAGCTCAACGTCGCCCGCCGGGCGCACCCGGCGCTGCAGCGGCTGCGCAACGTGGCCCTGCACGCCACGACGAGCGACCAGATCCTCGCGTTCTCCCGCCACCTGCCGGCGGACCAGTCACCCACCGGGCACGAGGACACCGTCATCGTCGTGGCCAACCTCGACCCGTTCACCACGCGCGACGGCCTCGTCCATCTCGACCTGGCCGCGATCGGCATCGACGTGCCGACGGGAGCAGGACCCGAGCAGCACGTCCTCACGGTCCGCGACGAGCTCGACGGCGCCGTCTACGAGTGGGGCGCCAGCCCGTACGTGCGACTCACGCCGTCCGAGCGCACCGCCCACGTGCTGACGGTGCTGCGATGAGCGCGCCGACGATCCCCGACCTGCCCGAGGACGCGCCCGCCGCTACGCGGCCGGGCCTGTCCGACGACCCGGAGTGGTACCGGACCGCGGTGTTCTACGAGGTCTACGTCAAGACGTTCTCCGACAGCACGGCGGACGGCACGGGCGACTTCCGCGGGCTGACCTCGCGCCTGGACTACCTCCAGTGGCTGGGCATCGACTGCCTGTGGGTCCCGCCGTTCTACCCCTCGCCGCAGCGCGACGGCGGTTACGACGTCGCCGACTTCACCGCCGTCGACCCGCAGTACGGCTCGCTGGACGACTTCGACGAGTTCGTCTCCGAGGCGCACGCCCGCGGGATCCGGGTCCTCATCGACGTCGTCGCCAACCACACGTCCGACGCCCACCCCTGGTTCCAGGCCTCGCGGAACAACCCCGACGGCCCGTACGGCGACTTCTACGTGTGGAGCGACACCAACGAGCGGTACTCCGGCGCGCGGATCATCTTCGTCGACACGGAGGAGTCGAACTGGACGTTCGACACCGTGCGCCGCCAGTACTTCTGGCACCGGTTCTTCTCCCACCAGCCGGACCTCAACTACGAGAACCCGGCGGTGCAGGAGGCGATCTTCGACGTCGTGCGGTTCTGGGCGCGCCGCGGGGTCGACGGGTTCCGGCTCGACGCCGTGCCCTACCTGTTCGAGGAGGAGGGGACGAACTGCGAGAACCTCCCGGCCACCCACGCGTTCCTCGCCCGGCTGCGGGCGATGATCGACGACGAGTTCCCCGGCACGCTCGTCCTCGCCGAGGCGAACCAGTGGCCCGAGGACGTCGTGGACTACTACGGCACGCCCGAGGCGCCCGAGTGCCACATGTGCTTCCACTTCCCCGTCATGCCGCGCATCTTCTACGCGCTGCGCGACCAGCGGGCGTCGGCGATCCGGGACATCCTCGCCGCCACCCCCGACCTGCCCCAGGGCGCCCAGTGGGCGACGTTCCTGCGCAACCACGACGAGCTCACGCTCGAGATGGTGAGCACCGAGGAGCGCGCCGCCATGTACGGCTGGTACGCGGAGGACCCGCGCATGCGGGCGAACGTCGGCATCCGTCGCCGCCTCGCGCCGCTGCTGGGCCACTCCCGCGCCGAGCTCGAGCTCGCGAACGCGCTCCTGCTGTCCCTGCCCGGGTCGCCGTACCTGTACTACGGGGACGAGATCGGGATGGGGGACAACATCTGGTTGAACGACCGCGACGGCGTGCGCACGCCCATGCAGTGGACGCCGGACCGCAACGCGGGCTTCTCCACCGCCCAGGACCCGGGCCGGCTCTACCTGCCCGTCGTCCAGTCGCTCGTGAGCACGTACACGGCGGTCAACGTCGAGTCCCAGCTCGCCCAGCCCACCTCGCTTCTGCACTGGGTGCGCGGCATGCTGGAGGTGCGGCGCCGCTACCCCGTGTTCGGCGACGGCGACTTCGTGCCCCGCGACGTCGACAACGAGGCGGTGCTCGCGTTCACGCGGTCGAACGTCGCCACCACGGTGCTGTGCGTGTCCAACCTCGCCAACACCCCGCGCACGGCCCGGGTCGACGTGCCCGAGCACGCGGGCTGGGAGGCGACCGACGTGTTCGGCGGCGCCCGGTTCCCGGCGGTCGGCCCGGACGGCACGCTCGAGCTCACGCTCGGCTCGCGCGACTTCTTCTGGCTCGAGCTCACGCGTCCCGGGACGGTGCCGACGGCGCCGCTGGAGGGGCGCACGGACACGGCGCACGCGGACTTCCAGGGCCCGCCGAGCGTGGCCACCGGCCCGTCGTACCCGGGCTCGGGCGTCCGTACGGCCCCGACGACCCCGGCGATGCCCACCCGTCGGCCGACGACCGGGATGTTCCCCGGCCTCGACGCCGGGATCGCGGCGGGGCCCACGCCACCCCTGCCCGAGGACCGCTCCGAGCTCTCCCCCGTCGAGGAGGCGGTCGCCGCCCGCGACCAGGCCACGGACCCTGGCTCCGAACCCGAGGACCCGAAGGACACCTGATGCCGACCGTCTCCCCCGCGTTCGACGACTTCCTCCCCCGATGGGTCGCGCGCCAGCGGTGGTACCGCGGCTCCGCCGACCCGAGGCTCACCCGGGTCGGCGGGGCGCGCCTGGAGGACCCGGCCGGCGAGGTCGGGGTGGAGTGGTGGATGCTGCGCGACGACGCCGAGGAGCCGGTCGTCTACCTCGTGCCGCTGACCTACCGCGGCGCCCCGCTGGCCGACGACTCCGGCCTCGTCGAGGTCGTCGAGCACTCCGAGCTCGGCACCCGGTGGATCTACGACGCCCCTGCGGACCCCCTGTTCGGCCGGCTCGCGCTGAGCGCGGTGGCCGGCACCGCCGAGGTCGAGGGCCTGGGCGCCGAGCCCGGCGAGACCTCCGCGCTGCCCGCCGGGGACAGCCGGCCGCTGACCGGCGAGCAGTCCAACTCCTCCCTCGTCGTCGACCCGGCGCCGGGCCAGGACGCGTCCCCGGTCATCGTCAAGATCTTCCGCGTGCTCGACGCCGGGGACAACCCCGACGCCGAGCTCACCGGCGCCCTCTCGCGCGCCGGCTCGACGACCGTCCCCCGGGTCGTCGGCGCCCTGAGGGGCACGTGGCAGGACGACGGGGCCCCCGCGTCGGGGCACCTTGCCGTCGCCACGGAGTACCTGGCCGGGGCGAGCGACGCCTGGGAGGTGGCCGTCGAGGCCGCCCGGTCGGGCACCGACTTCACCGCGCGCGCCCGCGCGCTCGGTGCGACCGTCGGCGAGATCCACGCGCGGCTGTTCACCCTCGGCACCGCCGTCCCGGGCTCGGAGGCACGCCGGGCGCTGACTGCCGAGGTCGAGGAGCGGCTGCGCCGGGCCGGAGCGGCCGCCGCGGAGGTCGGTGGGCGCGCCGAGCGCGTGCGGGAGGTCGTCGGCCACGGCGTCGAGGCGGCCTGGCCCGTGCTCCAGCGCATCCACGGCGACCTGCACCTCGGTCAGGTCCTCGACGTGCCCGGACGCGGCTGGGTCGTGCTCGACTTCGAGGGCGAGCCGCTGCGGTCGCTGACGGAGCGCCGGCTGCCGGACATCCCCGAGCGCGACGTCGCCGGGATGCTGCGCTCCTTCGACTACGCGGCCGGCACCGCGCGGGCGGGCGGCGCCGACCCGGCCGCCACCCGCGCGTGGGCCACCGCCGCGCGCCGTTCCTTCGTCGCCGGGTGGGAGTCCGTCGCCGGGCGCTCCGTGCGCGGCCCGCTCCTCGACACCGCCGAGGTCGCCAAGGCGCTGTACGAGATCGACTACGAGGCGCGCTACCGGCCCGACTGGCTGGGCGTGCCGCTCGACGGCCTGCGCGCCCTGCTCGCCGACCGCGGCGCGGGAAGCGCCGCCGTGGGGAACAATGGGTCCATGAGCGCCGAACCAGCCGCCGTCCACGCCGACGTGCTCACCGCGGTCGCCGACGGCACGCACCACGACCCGCACTCGGTGCTCGGCGCCCACCCGGGCGCCGAGGGCGTGACGATCCGGGCGCTCGCGCACCTGGCCGAGGCCGTCACGGTGGTCACCACCGAGGGCCGCTTCCCGGCCGAGCACGAGCACGGCGGCATCTGGACCGTCGTGCTCCCGACCGGCTCGGTCCCGGACTACCGGCTCGAGGTCACCTACGACGGCCGGACGACGACCGTCGACGACCCCTACCGGTTCCTGCCCACGATCGGCGAGGTCGATCTCCACCTCATCGGCGAGGGCCGGCACGAGACCCTGTGGACCGCGCTCGGCGCGCACGTCCGCACGTTCCCCTCCGTCCTCGGTGAGGTCTCCGGCGTCTCCTTCACGGTGTGGGCGCCCAACGCCCGCGCCGTGCGCGTGGTCGGCGACCACAACGGCTGGGAGGGCCGCCGCCACGCCATGCGCTCGCTGGGCGGCTCCGGCGTGTGGGAGCTCTTCGTCCCCGGGGTCGGCGCCGGGCAGCGGTACAAGTTCCAGATCCGCACCCCCGAGGGGCACTGGGTCGACAAGGCCGACCCGATGGCCCGCCGGGCCGAGGTGCCGCCGAGCACGGCGTCCGTCGTCGAGACCTCCTCCTACGTGTGGGGCGACGAGGCGTGGATGGCCGACCGCGCCGCCACCGACCCGCACGCCGGGCCGATCTCGATCTACGAGGTGCACCTGCCGTCGTGGCGGCCGGGGCTGAGCTACGTCGAGCTCGCCGACGAGCTCGTGACGCACGTGAAGTACCTCGGCTTCACGCACGTCGAGCTCATGCCCGTGGCCGAGCACCCGTTCGGCGGCTCCTGGGGCTACCAGGTCACCGGGTACTACGCCGCGACGTCACGCCTCGGCTCGCCGGACGAGCTCCGGTTCCTCATCGACACCCTCCACCGGGAGGGCATCGGCGTCATCGTCGACTGGGTGCCGGCGCACTTCCCCAAGGACTCCTTCGCGCTCGCCCGCTTCGACGGGACCGCCCTGTACGAGGATCCGGACCCGCTGCGCGGTGAGCAGCCCGACTGGGGCACCTACGTCTTCAACTACGGCCGCCGCGAGGTGCGCAACTTCCTCGTCGCCAACGCCACCTACTGGCTCGAGGAGTTCCACGTCGATGGCCTGCGGGTGGACGCCGTCGCGTCGATGCTCTACCTCGACTACTCCCGCGAGCCCGGCCGGTGGCGGCCCAACGCCCGCGGCGGGCGCGAGAACCTCGAGGCGATCAGCTTCCTCCAGGAGACCAACGCGACCGCCTACCGGCGCTCGCCGGGGGTGATGATGATCGCCGAGGAGTCCACCGCGTGGCCCGGCATCACGGCGATGACCTCCGCCGGCGGCATCGGGTTCGGCCTCAAGTGGAACATGGGCTGGATGAACGACACCCTCCGCTACCTCGCGGAGGAGCCGATCAACCGCCGGTACCACCACGGCGAGCTCACCTTCTCGATGGTCTACGCCTACTCGGAGCAGTTCATCCTGCCGATCAGCCACGACGAGGTCGTGCACGGCAAGGGGTCGCTGCTGGCGAAGATGCCGGGCGACTACTGGCAGCAACGGGCCGGCGTCCGCGCCCTGCTCGGCTACCAGTGGTCGCACCCGGGCAAGCAGCTGCTGTTCATGGGTCAGGAGTTCGCGCAGGGCACCGAGTGGAACGAGGGCGCCGGCCTGGACTGGGCCCAGGCCCAGCAGCCCGAGCACGACGCGATCGTGCAGCTCGTCCACGAGCTCAACACCGTCTACCGTGAGCGGCCGGCCATGTGGTCGCAGGACTTCCGCCCGGAGGGCTTCGAGTGGATCGAGGCCGGCGACGGCGACCACAACGTGCTGACCTACCTGCGTCGCTCGGTCGACGGCGACGACCACGTGATGGTCGTCGTCAACTTCGCCGGCACCGCCCACGAGGGCTACCGGGTGGGCGTCCCCGACGCGGTGCCCGGCAGCTCGCGGTGGCGCGAGATCCTCAACACCGACGACGAGCGCTTCGGCGGCTCGGGGATCATCAACACCGGCGACCAGGTCGCGCGCGACGTCCCCTGGAACGGGCGATCGAGGTCGATCACGCTGCGGGTGCCGGCCCTGTCCGCGATCTGGCTCGAGCCGGTCGGCGAGCAGCTGCCGCCGAAGGAGTGACCCGGCGCTCGCCCGACGTCGTCGGGCGAGCGTCCGCACCGGTCAGTACAGCGCGCTGGCGAGCAGCCGGCGGGCCCTGGCCACGTCCGGGTCCGCCGGGCCCTGGACGTCGAACAGCTCGAGCAGCCGCTTGCGCACCGTCTCGCGCTCGTCGCCGGCCGTGCGACGCACGACGCCGACGAGGCGGTCGAAGGCCGCCGCCACGCGCCCCGACACCATCTCGACGTCGGCCGCGACGAGCCGGGTCTCGAGATCCGCGCCCTCGGCGTCGCCGGCCGCGAGCGCGGCCTGCGGGTCCTCGACCTGCGCGAGCCGGCGAGCCAGGGTGACCTGCGCGAGCGCCGAGACGGCCTCGGCGTCCTTCGGGTTCTGCGCGAGCGCCTTTCGGTAGGCCTCGGCGGCGGCCTCGAGGTCGCCGCGCTCGATCGCGGCCACCCCCTCCGCGTGCAGCGGCGGCAGCGGCTCGGGCTCCGGCTCGACGGGCGTCTCGTCACCCTCCTCACCGACGTCGAGGCGACCCGTGAGGCCGTTCTGCTCGGCGACGGTGAGCAGCTCCGACATCACCGGGCGCAGCTGGTCGACCGGCGGGCTGCCGGTGAACAGCGGCATCGGCCGGCCGCCGAGGAGGGCCACGACGGAGGGGACCTGGGAGACCTGGAGCGCCTGCGCGATACGCGGCTGCGCGTCCCCGTCGACCACCGCCAGCTGGATCCGGCCGCCCTGCTCCCGCACGAGGGTCTCGAGCGTTGCGCGCAGCTCGTTCGAGCCCTGGGCACGGGCGGACAGGATGGCGACGAGGACCGGAAGCTCCTGGGACCGGGCGACGACCTCGCCGAGGAGCTCCTCGGTCAGGTCGACGACGAGCCCGTTCGGGTCGCTCGCGGGCTCGCCGCCCGCCGGCGCAGCCGGGGCGGCGAGGGCGGACAGGTCGACGGCACCGTAGAGGGAGGGCTGAGACATGCCGCCATTGTCCCCCGACCGGGCCGGGTCGCGCAGCACACTTTGCGCAGAGCGGATCACGCGCGCGGGGTCGGCCCTCGCCCGACGGTCGGCGCTCGCCCGACGGTCAGCGCTCGCCCGACGGTCAGCCCGCGTCGGTGGCGGACTCCGACGCGGACTCCGACGCCGACTCCGACCCGCCGGACGGGGACTCGACCACGGACTGGCCCGACGAGATCGCCTCGGTGAGCACCGACGTCGCGCCGAGCACCTCGATCGTCTGGTCCTCCGCCTCGGCGGAGGGGACGTGGAAGGCCACGCTCACCTGGGCGATGGCGCTCACCTCGTCCTCGACCACCCCGTCGTCGCCGAGCAGGTCGCCGAAGACACCGCCGACCGTGAGCGTGCCCTCGGGCTCGGTCTTCGTCACCGTCGTGGTCGTGCGGATCACGCCGACGACGATCGCACCGCCCTCGACGGTCTGCAGCGACAGCGGCCCGTCGATCACCGGCTCGGCGGAGACGGTCGCAGTACCCGCGGCGGACACGGCCTCGTTGAGGCCGGCGGTCTCGGCGAACACGTCCGAGCGGAACTCGTCGGGGCCGAACCGCTCGGCCTGACTGCCCTCGGGGTCCGAGATCAGCTGGGCGTAGGCGTCGACGACCTCGGCCGGCGAGAGCACGAGCGAGTCGTCGTCGGTGGGCACGGCCTCGGCGCCGATGTCCGGCGCGAGAGTCTCCGGCACGGTCACGCCCGGGAACAGCTCGACCCACGACCACAGCCGGTAGTTGTCGCGCACGTCGGAGGTCGCGAGCGTGAGGAGCAGCGGGAGGTTCGAGCCGTCGGGGATCTGGCTCACCGCCATCGCCACCCGCGGGTACTCCTGGCTGCCGCCAACGATGTCGACCTGGGTGTCGAGCGAGAGCGGGTCCGGCTGGACCGTGCCACCGGTCGCCTCGGCGATCCGGTACTCGGCCGAGCGCAGCCGGAAGGCCGGGCCCATCACGCGTTCGCGCAGCAGCTCGGGATCCTGGGCCTCGTCCGCGTCGGCGACCGACGTCGCCACGCCCTCGAGCACGGCCTCAAGCGTCTCCTGGTCGAGCGACGGGCCGCCGGCGTCGGAGGGGGCCTCCGCGTTCGGCGTCGGCAGCTCCTCCTCCCCCTCGGACCCGCAGCCGGCGAGAAGGCCTGCGGAGAGCAGGACAGCAAGTGTGGTCGTGGTGCGGCGGTTCATCACGTCACCTCCGGTTCTCGGGAGCGCTCCGAGGACCGAAGCCCCACAGGTCGCGCCATTCGTCGTCCGTCGTCGTCGTGGCGGCGCCGGACGACATGGTGGTCGGGGTCCCGTCGCTGTGCGCGGGGCCGGCGTCGCCGCCGGCGTCCGGCTCGCCCGTGGAAGTGGCGGCTCCGGGAGCGTCGCCGAGCCGCGCGCGGCGGTCGAGCGCACGGCGCTCGCGCCGGGTAAGGGGTCGGCCGGCGGCCTGGGCGGCCTCCGCGTCGGCGAGTGCCTGATCGGCGTCGACGGTCGAGGTCGGCGTGTCCGCCCCGGGCGCGTCGGCTGATCCGCGGTGCGCGTCCGCGCGCGGCGAGTAGGGCAGGATCCCCGCGCCGCGCGAGGAGCCGGCGGAACGCAGGTCCTCGCGGACCTCGGTGTCGACGCCGGCCCGCAGGTCGTCGTGCGCCTCGCGGCGCGCCTCGGCGAGGACGCGGCGCTCGTGGCGGCGCAGGGACTCCCCCGCACGCTCCCGCGCGGCCAGCGCGGCCATCTCCGGCGCGAGCGCGGCGTCGACCGCCTCGGGCTCGGCGTCCGCCGCATCGGTCGGGGCGTCCACATGCTCGACGACGTCGATGGTCTCGGCGTCGTCCTCGCGCGGCGCGAACGCCGCCGTGCCGAGCGCCGCCGTCGCACTCGCAGCGCCGGCACCCGCGAACGCGGCGCCGTGGGTGGCGGAGGTGCCGGAGCCCTCCGTGCCGGACCGGTCGTGGGTGCCCGCGTCGTCGGCCGACGCGGCGCTCCCGCGCGCGTCGGCGACCTCGGGCGCGTAGGGGTCCGTCGTCGGGCGCCCCGCGGCGGGCGCCGCGTCGTACGCACCGCTGCCGGTGCGGGAGGCGGCCAGCTCGTCGTCCACGGCCGGCCGGTCGTCGTGGACCCCGGCGGGAGCGTCGGCGCCGGCGCCTCGGCCGCCGTCGCGCCCGGGCCGGCGGGAGGGCCACAGGAGCAGCGCGAGCGCGACGAGGAGCAGGACGCCGCCGGCGACGAGACCGGGCACGAGGTAGGGGGTCTCGACCTCCTGGGGCCAGGACAGGGTGAGCGACGGCGCGTCCGCGGTGCCGTCGACGACGGCGAACAGCGTCTGTCCGCCCGGCTCGCCCGCCCGGTCGAGGGTGACCTCACCGGTGCCGACGTCGGCGTCGCGGAACAGGTCGGAGCCCGACGGGTGCGGGACCGTGCTCTCCGTGCCGGCCACGGCGCTCGCCAGCTCGGTGCGCGACTCGAGGCCGGTGACCGAGGTGCGCTCTGCGTCGCCGACCCACTCCGTCACGCGGCTGGTCGGCACGAACGTGTACCAGATCTCCTCGCCGGGATCGGCGGTGAGCGTGACGGTCACCTCGTCGGCGCCCATCTCGAGGACACCCGGGTCGGTGAGCAGGATGGGGGTACCGGGCCGTTCCGCCAACGAGGCCGTGAGCTCGTCCTCGTCCCGCCAGGACGTGGCGGACAGGATCGCCAGGACGATCGCGGTCACACCGAGGACGGCGAGCAGTGCCGCGAGGATGCGTCGGATCACGGGGCGGGCGTCCTTCCGGTCGGCGGCCGCCGACGGCGACCCGGTTCGACTGACCAGGGTACGGCGTGATGGCGCCCCACGGAGCGTGGAACGGCACACGCCCGACCGCCGACTCACGTCGGCGACGTACCCTGGCGCCGGTAACCCGCCCGTGACGTGGCCATGAGCCACGATCCGGGCCCTCCCCGACCGTGAGGACCGTCATGGACGAGCAGGCCAGCTTCCCCGTCGTCATGCGGGGCTACGACCGCGCCCAGGTCGACCACCGCATCAACGACCTCACGAGCCGGCTCGCGGCGGCCCGCGACCACGTGGAGAACCTCGACGCCCGCGTGCTGCGGCTGACCACCGAGCTCGAGGACGTCCGGGGCCAGCTGGCCGAGTCCGGGACGCCGACCTACGCCGGCCTCGGTTCGCGCACGGCCCACCTGCTCTCCGCGGCCGAGCAGCAGGCGAACGAGGTCGTCGAGCAGGCGGAGAGGGACGCGCGCCGGACGACGGAGCGCGCCCAGGCCTCGGCCGACCGGCTCGGCGAGCGCTCCGAGCGCGAGGCCGCCGCCGTCGTCGGCGACGCCCGGCGCGCGGCCGACCTGCTGACCTCGCGCTCGGAGTCCGAGGCCTCGGCCCGCGTGCAGGACGCCGAGGTTCGCGCGGAGGAGCTGCTCACCGCGGCCGAGCGCCGCGTCTCGGCGATCCGCCGAGAGATCGAGGCCGAGGAGATCACGCGCAGGGCCGACCTCGAGCGGGAGCTCGGTCTGGCACGCGCGACCGCCACCGAGGAGCTGGCCGTCACCCGGGCGAACGCCGAGCGCGACCTCGCGGCCGCGCACGAGGCCGCGACCACGGCCCGGGCCCAGGCCGTCGAGCAGGCCGAGCAGCGGGCGAACGATGCCGAGCGCCGTGCCGCCCAGGCGCTCACGCTCGCCGAGGAGGTCACGCGGGAGGCGGACGAGGAGTCGCGGTTCCGTGTCTCCGAGGCGAGCGAGGAGGCCGAGCGCCTGCTCACCGCGGCCCGCGAGGAGGCCGAGCGGACCCGCATCGACGTGGCCGAGGAGGCCGACCGGGCCCGCGTCGGTGCCGGGGCCGAGGTCGCGCGCCTCGAGGAGCGAGGCACGCTGCTCACCGAGTACCTCGAGCAGATCCGGCGGGCCCTGCACGAGGTCGTCGAGACCGGCGCCGAGGACGGGATCGGGGCGGCCGCACGGGCCGACGCCGTCCTCGCGGACCCGCCGGGCGGGCCCCGCACGTCGGGTGCCACCGCGGACCGGACGGACGCGCAGGTCGCGGACGTGGACATCGACCCGGTGGACGACACGACTCCGGCCGACGCTGACCGGGCGGAGGAGCCGGACCTCGACGAGGGCGCCGGCCCGGACGACGGCCCGAGGCCGGACGAGTCGGACCTCGACGGAGGCGCCGAAGAGGCAGGCGCCGACGACGCAGGCGCGCCGGGCCCGGACGAGACTGTCGCACCGGACGAGACCACCGGCGGGACCGATCAGCGGCAGGGCTGATCGGCGGACCGGGCAGGCGCCGGAGGGGGCCGGCGGGCGGCGCGCCCGACGAGCCTGAGGCTCAGCGGACCATCCGCACGGTCGGCAACGTCTCGAAGGACCCGGTCTCGCCGTCCTCGACGAACCCGTGGCGGCGGTAGAAGGCACGCGCGCGCTCCTGGTCCCGCCACACCCACAGGAACGCCGGGGCGTCGCCGAGCGCCATCGTCATGAGGTTGTCGGCCGTGCCGCTCCCCTGCTCGTCGACGTCGAGGTACATCGACTCCAGCCGCAGGGACCGGACCTCGCCACCGCCGACCGCGCTCGCCCGCAGGAACCCCACCGCCGCGCCGTCGCGGTGGGCGAGCCAGGTGGCCGCTCCCCCGCCGTCGTCGGCCAGCAGCTCCCGCCACGTCCGCGGGTAGTCGGCCAGACGCTCGTCGAGCCGGTCGGCGTCGACCGCGCCGCCGTAGGTCGCCCGCCAGGCCCTGGCGTGCAGCTCGGCGATCACCTCCGCGTCGAGCACGGTCGCAGGGCGGATCTTCGCGGTGGTCACCGCGCCACCCTACGGCTCCCGCGCGAGACCGACCGCGCGCTCGTGGAGGTCACGCAGGGCACCTCCGACGGCCTCCGGCGCCTCCAGCGGCGCCAGGTGGCCGACGGACGCGATCTCGAGGACCTCGGTGCCCAGGGCGTCGGCCATGTCCAGCGCGTCGTCCCCGGTCGCCAGCGAGTCCTCGGCCCCCCGCAGCACGAGCGCGGCGACCCCCCGCCGGCCCAACGCCCGCAGGTCGTCCGTCGAGTCCGGCCGGGCGGCCATCGCCCGCGCGGCGAACGCGACCCCCTCCGGCGTGGCCTCCGCCGCCCACCCGGCGACCGCGTCGGTCAGGCCGGGCGCGTCGTTCGCCGTCGTCGTGCCGAGGAGCGGGCCGAGCGTGGGGGCGAGCGCCGAGACTCCGGGCGGACCCAGGACGTCGACGGCGAGCCGCTCGCGCCTCTCGCGCGCCTCACCGGGGTCGGGCGCGGCCTTCGTGTCGATGAGCCCGATGCCGGCGAG
This sequence comes from Georgenia sp. Z1491, assembly GCF_049856175.1. Lineage (GTDB taxonomy): Bacteria > Actinomycetota > Actinomycetes > Actinomycetales > Actinomycetaceae > JB111. The sequence continues at coordinate 270,522 of NZ_JBNDNA010000002.1, read as the reverse complement.
CCGCTCGGGGGCCAGCGCGGCGAGCCGCATCGAGACGTAGCCGCCGATCGACGTACCGGCGAGAACGAAGCGGTCGACGCCCTGCTCGTCGAGCGCGGCGAGGACGGCCCGCGCGACCATCTCCAGACGGGGTCCGTCGGTCCAGGCCAGGGCGTCGGCGACGTCGGCCGGGGAGGGCGAGTCGCCGAACCCGGGAGAGTCGACGCTGAGGGTCGGGAGGTCGGTGAGGTGCGGCAGGAGACCCGCATACATGCGCGAGTCGAGCGGGAACGCATGGAGGAGGACGAGCGGGACGTCCCCGGTGGGACCGTGGCGGTGGACGGCGAGCGTGGTCATGGCATCAGCGTTCCACCCTGCCGCAGAAGCGGCCAGCCCGGCGGGTGTCCGGGAGCGCAGCGGGCGAGCTTCGTCGAGCCGGGTCGCCCCGGCTACCGCCGCCGCGTGGGGCGCCTGGCGCCCCGGGCCCGCCAGCAGGCGGTGTGCCAGTGGCGGCGGTCCTCCGCGCCGGCCTCCGCTCCCCAGATGTGCTCGGCCGGCCAGGCGACGACGTGCGAGGTGCCGGGGCCGATCTCCTGGTCGCAGCCGGGGCAGCGGTAGGTCTTGTCCGAGCTGCGCACCGTGCGGACCTTGAAGTCCTCGCCGCCCGGGCCCGCCTCCTGACGCGGGAGGGAGCCGAGGCGGTCCATGTCCAACGGGACGTGCCCGCCGGAATAGGGGCGCTTCCCCGAGCGCCGGTTACGCGCCATCAGGACGCCGTGGCGAGCAGTCCGCGGACGTCCGCACCGTCCGTCGCCGCCCGGCGCGCGGCCTCCTCGTGCGCGGCGAGCCCGGGGCCGTGGCCGACCTCGCCCGCACCGGTGGGGACCAGTCCGAGCAGCGGGGTGCCGAGGTAGGCGTTGTCCAGCGCGGCGAGGACCTCGTAGAGGCCGGACGGGTCCGCCTCCCGGCCGCCCGGTGTCCTGCCGGCGTGGACGAGCTCGACGTCGTCCGCGCCGGGGGTCCCGGCCGGCCGCACCGTGGTCCCCGCACCGGTGGCGTCCGCCCGGTCTCGGCCCGCGCGCCGGGCGGTGCGGGTGCCGGAGTGCTCGACGACGAGGACGTCGAGCCCGCGGCGGATCGCCACGAGGTCGCCGGGGCGGACGTGGTCCCACCCCGCCGGCGCGGTCGCCGCGCGGGCCTCGACGGGGTAGCTGCCGTCGAGCAGCGGTCCCAGCACGACGTGGTTGGTCAGGAGGTCGGCCTCGAGCGCGGCGGCGAGGTCCGGGGCCGAGGACGGGTCGGCGGGGCGGGTCACCTCGAGGTGCACGGCGGTCCCGACGACGCCGGCGCCCGCCTCGCGCAGGGCGGTCGCCGCGGCGCCGTGGCCGAGCAGCGCGTGGTGCAGGGCGGCGAGCGTGCGGCCCACGTCGCCGGCGCCGGCGGTCCGGGCGACCCGGAGCGGGTCGCGCACGGTGAGCCAGGCGGCGACGTCGTGGGTCCCGGCCGCAGCCACGGCGGCCCGGGCGAGCTCGGCACGGCGGCCGACGCTCTCCCGCGTCGGGTCGGGGTCCGGCGCGAGGACGACGACGCAGGCCCGTCCGGCGTCGGCCGCGCGAGCGATCTGCGCGGCGAACACCTCCGCGGCGGCCGCGCCGCCGTCCACGAGGGAGTCCTCGGCGTCGACCAGCTCGACGGCCCCGGGGGCGAGCCAGCCGCCGGCGGGGAGAAGGTCGGCGCCGGGCCGTTCGTCGTCGGCGGCGGGCCGTGCGCCGGGGGCGCTGGTGCTCACGGCGCCTCCTAGAACAGGCGGGAGTCGACGTCGTCGACCCCGCGCATCGCGTCGTAGTCCAGCACGAGGCACCGGATTCCGCGGTCCTCGGCGAGCGTGCGCGCCTGGGGCTTGATCTGCTGCGCCGCGAACACCCCGCGGATCGGGCTGAGCAGCGGGTCCCGGCCCAGGAGGTCGAGGTAGCGGGTGAGCTGCTCGACTCCGTCGATGCCGCCGACCCGCTTGATCTCGACCGCCACGGCCCCGCCCTCGGGGTCCCGCACGAGCAGGTCGACCGGGCCGATCGGCGTGGGGTGCTCGCGGCGCACGAGGCGGTGCCCGGCACCGAGGAGCTCGACCTGCTCCGCCAGCAGCACCTGGAGGTGGGCCTCGACGCCGTCCTTGACCAGGCCCGGGTCGACGCCGAGCTCGACGCTCGTGTCCGAGATGACCTCGTGCAGCCGCACCACGAGCCGGTCGTCGGTCTTCGCGGCGCTGACCTCCCACACGAGCGTGGTGCCGCTCTCGGTCTCGACCGCGTCGGGCTCGCGCTCCTTGAGGGTGCAGGGCGCCGTCATCCAGTTCAGCGGCTTGTAGCTGCCGCCGTCGGAGTGGATGAGCACCGAGCCGTCCGCCTTGACCATGATGAGGCGCGGGGCGAGCGGGAGGTGCGCCGACAGCCGGCCCGAGTAGTCGACGGAGCAACGGGCGAAGACGGTACGCACGGTCGACCACGTTACCCCGCCGCGCCGGCGCCCGGTCCGCGCGCGGCGGGCCCCGGGCGCTGCGGACGCGCACGGAGCCTCAGGTACTGCGGTGAGGAGCCTCAGGTACCGCGGACACGGGGCGGGGCGCCCTCGCTCCAGCCCACGAGCGCCTGCACGGCGGACGGGGCCAGGCGCAGCTGCGCGGTGCGCCGTCCGTCGCTGAGGGTGAGCTGGACGACCGGGCGGCCACCCGGGTCGGGGGGCCGGGGGTCGTACCCGCGCAGCTCGAGCGCGGTGCGGTCCATGCGCAACCGGGGCCGCACCGCCAACGAGGCGAACTGGTACCACAGGAGGTCGGTCGCACCGAGCTGGGCGAGCCCGCGTCGCCACCGGTCCTCACCGGTGCGCAGGCGGCACTCGACCGTGCCGCCGCGCCGGTAGAGGCGCAGCGCCCGCCACAGCAGGGCGCACGCCAGGGCCGCGCACACGGCGAGGACGGCAAGGATCCCCAGGACCACCAACCATCCGGTGCGCGGCATCGGCGGCCTAGGCGAGCGTGCTATCGTCCGACGCCGGCTCGGCGTCGAGCACGCCGACCTCGGCGTCCTCGTCGGCCACGACGACGGTGACGACGTCGTCGTCGACCGAGACGAATCCCCCGTGCACGTCGAGGGAGACCGTCGACCCGTCCGACGTCACCCTCGCCGTGCCGGGCAGGAGCACCGCGAGCACCGGCTCGCGCCCCGGCAGCACGCCGAGCTCTCCCTCGGCGGCGGGCACGACGACGGAGGACGCCTCCCCCGACCACAGCACCCCGGTCGGCGAGACGACGTCGACGGTCAGCGATCCGTTGCCGGCCACGTCAGCGCTCGTCGGCCTGGATCTTGGACCATGCGCGCTCGAGGTCCTCGATACCGCCGATGTTGAAGAACGCCTGCTCCGGCACGTGGTCGTACTGGCCGTCCGCGATGCGCTTGAACGCCTCGACGGTCTCGGCGACCGGCACGGTCGAGCCCTCCACGCCCGTGAACTTGATGGCGGTGTAGGTGTTCTGCGACAGGTACTGCTCGATGCGGCGCGCACGCGCGACCGTCACCTTGTCCTCCTCGCCGAGCTCGTCGACGCCGAGGATCGCGATGATGTCCTGCAGCTCCTTGTTCTTCTGCAGGATCGACTTCACGCGCGTGGCGACCTCGTAGTGCTCCTGGCCCACGAACTCCGGCGCGAGGATGCGCGAGGTGGAGGTCAGCGGGTCCACGGCCGGGTACAGGCCGCGCGAGGCGATGTCGCGGGAGAGCTCCGTGGTGGAGTCCAGGTGCGCGAACGTGGTCGCCGGGGCGGGGTCCGTGTAGTCGTCCGCGGGGACGTAGATCGCCTGCAGCGAGGTGATCGAGTGGCCGCGGGTGGAGGTGATGCGCTCCTGGAGCTGGCCCATCTCGTCCGCGAGGGTGGGCTGGTAGCCCACGGCGGAGGGGACACGGCCGAGCAGCGTGGAGACCTCGGAGCCCGCCTGCGTGAAGCGGAAGATGTTGTCGATGAACAGCAGCACCTCCTGCTGCTGGACGTCGCGGAAGTACTCCGCCATCGTCAGCGCCGAGAGGGCGACGCGCAGGCGCGTACCCGGGGGCTCGTCCATCTGGCCGAACACGAGGGCGGTCTTGTCGAAGACCCCGGCGTCGTCCATCTCCTCGATGAGGTCGTTGCCCTCACGGGTACGCTCACCGACACCGGCGAACACCGACACACCGCCGTGGTCCTGCGCGACGCGCTGGATCATCTCCTGGATGAGGACCGTCTTGCCGACGCCGGCGCCACCGAACAGGCCGATCTTCCCGCCCTGGACGTACGGGGTGAGCAGGTCGATGACCTTGATGCCGGTCTCGAACATCGTCGTCGAGCCCTCGAGCTCGTCGAACCGCGGGGGCTGGCGGTGGATGGGCCAGCGCTCGGTCACCTCGAGGGTCTCGCCCTCCGCGAGGTTGAGCGGCTCGCCGGTGACGTCGAAGACGTGCCCCTTGGTCACGTCGCCGACGGGCACCGAGATCGGCGCACCGGTGTCGCGGACCTCGCCGCCGCGGACGAGGCCGTCGGTCGGCTTGAGCGCGATGGCGCGCACGAGGTGGTCGCCGAGGTGCTGGGCGGTCTCGAGCGTGATCTCGGCGGCCTCCTCCTGCCCGGGCAGGTGGAGCGTGGTCTTCAGCGCGTTGTAGACCTCGGGGATCTGGCCGGCCGGGAACTCGACGTCGACGACGGCACCGATCACTCGGGCGATGCGGCCGACGCCGGCGGTCTCGGCCTGCGGCGTCTCGGACTGGGTGGCGGTCATGAGTTTCGTCCTCGGTCTCGGGTGCTCGGAAGTGTGGGGGTCGGGTGGGTCAGCTCGCGCTCAGCGCGTCGACGCCCGAGACGATCTCGGAGATCTCCTGGGTGATCTCACCCTGCCGCGCCTGGTTCGCCAGCCGCGTGTAGTCGCGGATGATGTCCTCCGCGTTCTCGGTCGCCGTGTGCATCGCGCGCTGGCGCGAGGCCAGCTCGGAGGCCGCCGCCATGAGCAGCTGGGCGCGGATGCGGTTGGAGACGTACATCGGGAGGAGCTGGTCGAGCACGTCCTCGGGGCTCGGCTCGAACTCGTAGAGCGGCAGCGCCTTCGACGTCGGCTCGGCGACACCCTCGACCACCTCGAGCGGAAGGACGCGGCGACGCTGGACGACCTGCGTGACCATCGACTGGAACCGGGTGAACACGACGTGCAGCTCGCTCACCCCGCCCTCGCCCGGCTCGGCCCGGTAGGCGCCGAGCAGGGTCTGCGCGATCTCCTGGGAGACCGCGACCGAGGGGCTGTCGGACTCACCGGTCCAGGTCGCCACGACCTCGCGACCGCGGAACTTGAAGTAGCTCTCGCCCCGGCGGCCGAAGACGTACAGCCGGGGGGTCTTGCCCTCGGCCTCCAGCTCCTCGAGCAGGCGCTCGGCCTCCCGCAGCACGGTCGCCGAGTAGGCGCCCGCCATGCCGCGGTCGGAGGTAACGACGAGCACCGCGACGTCCGTGGTGTCGTCGCGACCCGAGATCAGCGGGTGGTCGAGATCCGCGTGCGACGCGACGGCCGACACCGCGCGGATGAGCGCGGCGGTGTAGGGGTCGGACCCGAGCGCGGCGTCCCGGGCCTTGCCGATCCGTGAGGCCGCGATGAGCTCCATCGCGCGGAAGACCTTCTTGAGCGTCTGGGTCGCCCGGATCTTCTGCTTGTAGACGCGCTGCTGTCCCGCCATGGATCAGGCCTTGGCCCTGACGATCTGCTCCTGCGCGACCTCGGCCTCGGACTCCTCCTCGCCCTCGACCTCCTCGAGCAGCTTGCCCTCCCCGGTGGTGAACCCGGAGCGGAAGTCCTCGACGCCGGCCTGCAGCGCCTGGAGGGTGTCGTCGTCGAGCTTGCCGGTGGAGACGATCGCGTCGAGCACGGAGGTGGTCGAGCGCAGGTGGTCGATCAGCTCGGTCTCGAAGCGGGACACGTCGCTCACCTCGACGTCGTCGAGGTAGCCGTTCGTTCCCGCCCAGATGGAGACGACCTGGTCCTCCACCGGGTACGGGCTGGACTGCTGCTGCTTGAGCAGCTCCATGAGGCGCTCGCCGCGGGTGAGCTGCTGGCGGGTCGTCGGGTCCAGGTCCGAGGCGAACATGGCGAACGAGGCCATGGCTCGGTACTGGGCGAGCGTGATCTTCAGCGTGCCCGCGACCTTCTTCATCGCCTTGATCTGCGCGTCACCACCGACCCGGGACACCGAGATGCCGACGTCGACGGCGGGACGCTGGTTCGAGTTGAACAGGTCCGACTGCAGAAAGATCTGGCCGTCGGTGATCGAGATGACGTTGGTCGGGATGTACGCCGAGACGTCGTTGCCCTTGGTCTCGATGATCGGCAGACCGGTCATCGACCCGGAGCCGAGCTCGTCGTTCAGCTTCGCGCAGCGCTCGAGCAGCCGGGAGTGCAGGTAGAAGACGTCGCCCGGGTAGGCCTCACGGCCCGGCGGGCGGCGCAGCAGCAGGGACACGGCGCGGTAGGCCTCGGCCTGCTTCGACAGGTCGTCGAACACGATGAGGACGTGCTTGCCGCCGTACATCCAGTGCTGGCCGATGGCCGAGCCCGTGTAGGGGGCGATGTACTTGAAGCCGGCCGGGTCCGACGCGGGCGAGGCGACGATCGTCGTGTACTCCAGCGCGCCGGCGTCCTCGAGCGTCTTGCGGACCGCCGCGATCGTCGAGCCCTTCTGGCCGATGGCGACGTAGACGCAGCGGACCTGCTTGGCCGGGTCGCCCGAGTCCCAGTTGGCCTTCTGGTTGAGGATCGCGTCCAGGGCGATCGCCGTCTTGCCGGTCTTGCGGTCGCCGATGATGAGCTGACGCTGGCCGCGACCGATCGGGATCATCGCGTCGATGGCCTTGAGGCCCGTCTGCAGCGGCTCGTGGACCGACTTGCGGGCCATGACGCCGGGGGCCTGGAGCTCGAGCGCGCGGCGCCCCTGGAGCTCGGTGATCTCGCCGAGGCCGTCGATCGGCTTGCCGAGCGGGTCGACCACGCGACCGAGGTAGCCGTCTCCGACCGGGACCGAGAGCACCTCGCCGGTGCGGTGCACCTCCTGGCCCTCCTCGATGGCGGTGTACTCGCCGAGGACGACGACACCGATGTGGCGCTCCTCGAGGTTCATCGCCAGGCCGAGCGTACCGTCCTCGAAGCGCAGCAGCTCGTTGGCCATCGCGCCGGGGAGGCCCTCGACGGTCGCGATACCGTCCGCGGCGGAGATCACGTGGCCGATCTCGTCCGTGCTCGCGGCCCCCGGCTCGTAGGAGCTCACGAAGCTGTCCAGGGCCGCCCGGATCTCGTCGGGGCGGATCGTCAGCTCTGCCATCTCAAGTGTCCTTGTCCTCGTCCGGTCCCTCGTGGGGCCCGATTGTGTTCCTGCGTGTGGGGTCGATCAGCCGGCGATGCGCCGGTGCGCCTCGTCCAGGCGCGTGCGGACGGTGCCGTCCAGGATCGTGTGACCGACCTCGACGCGCAGACCCCCGATGATCGCGGGGTCGATGTCGACGTGCAGCGCGATGTCGCTGCCGTGCTCGCGGGCGAGCGCGGCGACGAGCCGCTCGCGCTGCTCGCCCGTGAGTGGGACGGCCGCCGTGACGCGGGCGACCTTGCGGTCGCGCCGCTCGGCCGCGCGTTCGGCGGCGTGGGTCAGCGCGCTGAGCACCGAGCGCTCGTGGAGCGAGCCGACACCGCGGCGGGCGATGAGCAGCGCCGCCGGCGAGATGCGCTCGCCGAGCACCCGGGTCAGGAGCTCGCGGCGACCGGCCAGGTCCCGCGCCTCCTCGGCCAGCGCCACCTCGAGGTCGGGCGAGCCGGCGATGACGCCGCGCACGTCGAGCAGCTCCGCGCCGAGCGCGTCGAGCCCGTCGCCCCGCTCGGCCGCCGCGAGGACCGTGTCCTGCCCGAGGGTCTCGAGGGCCTCGACGATGTCCAGGTCCGCCGACCAGCGCTCGCGCGCCAGCCCGGCGACGAGATCGGTCACGCGGCCGTCCACGGAGTCGCCCAGGACGCGCACCGCGAGCGCGGCCCGGTCCTCGCCGGAGCGGGACGGGTCGGTCATCGCGCGCCGCACGGCCGTGCTCTCGGCGAGCAGGTCCGCGACCGCGAAGACCGTCCCCGCGAGGTCGAACGCGTCATCGGCCTCCCGGACGACCGGGTCCCAGCGACCCTGAGCCTGCCCGAGGGCGACGGAGCTGGAGGCGCGCATGACGATCAGCCCTCCTGGGTCGTGCTGGTGGTGCGGGTGGTGGCGCCGGCGGTGTTCTGCTGCTCGAGGTCGTCGAGGAACCGGTCGACCACGCGGGACTGGGCGGCGGAGTCCGCGAGGGACTCCCCCACGATCCGCGAGGCCAGCTCCACGGCGAGCGTGCCGACGTCGCTGCGCAGGCTCTGCGCGGCCTGACGGCGCTCCGCCTCGATCTGGCGCTCGGCCGCGGCCGTGGTGCGCTCGGCCTCGTCCTGCGCCTTGCGCTGGGCCTCGGCCTCGATCTCCTTGCCGCGGGCGTTGGCCCGCTCGCGGATGCCGGCCGCCTCGCGGCGCGCCTCGGCCAGCTCGCTGGCCGAGGACTCCTCGGCGTTGGCGAGCATCGCCTCGGCGTCCTCCGCCTTGCGCAGGCCCTCGGCGATCTTGTCGGACCGCTCGTCGAGGATGCCGGTGAGGCGCGGTACGCCCCAGCGGACGACCGCGAAGGCGATGACTGCGACGACCACCAGCGACCAGATGATGTCGTACCAGGCCGGGATGAGGAGGTCGAGACCGTCCCTCACCCCCGCGACGACGTTGCCGCTGGCAGGCATCAGAAGATGAGGCCCGCGATGAGGCCGAGCAGACCGAGAGCCTCGGCGAACGCGGCACCGATGAACATGTTGGTCATCAGGCGGCCCGCGACCTCGGGCTGGCGGGCGGTGGCCTCCTGGGTCTTGCCGACGAGGTAGCCGATGCCGATGCCGGGGCCGATCGTGCCGAGGCCGTAACCAACTGCGGAGAGCGAGCCGTCCATGTGGTGGTTCCTTACTTGTGTGGGTGTGGATCGGTCTGGTGTGGAGTGTGCCGGCCGTGGCCGGATGCGGGTCCGGCCTAGTGGTCGGACACGGAGAGCTGGATGTACACGGCGGAGAGCAGCGTGAAGATGTAGGCCTGCAGCGCGCTGATGAAGATCTCGAACAGCGTGAATCCCAGCCCGGCCACGAGAGTGACACCGCCGAGGCCGGCCATCACGCCGCTCGCCTGGAAGAAGAAGAAGTGCGTGGCCGAGAAGCACAGCACGAGCAGGATGTGCCCGGACATCATGTTGGCCAGCAGACGGATGGTGAGCGTCACCGGCCGCAGGAGGAAGGTCGAGATGAACTCGATGGGCGTGAGGATGATGTAGATCGGCTTCGGCACGCCCGCCGGGAAGAGCTGGCCGCCGAAGAACTTCCCCGCGCCGCGCTCCCTGATGCCGGCGTACATGAAGGCGATCCACGCGATGATCGCGAACGTCAGCGGAAGACCGACGACTGACGTTCCCGCGATGTTGAGGAACGGGATCACGCCCGTCATGTTGAAGAACAGGACGCCGACGAAGATCACGGTGAGCAGGGGCGTGTACTTGCGGCCCAGCCGTTCGCCGAGCGAGTCGAAGGCGATGTTGCGGCGCACGAACTCCTGGGCGAGCTCCATCAGTGACTGAGCCCGGCCGGGCACGAGCCGCAGCCTCCGGGTACCCAGCCAGATGACGAGGACCAGGGCGGCCACGGCGACGAATCGGACCAGCATGATCCGGTTGAGGGCGAACGGCGTGCCCTCGAAGAGGAACGGCTCGGGGAAGAACTCCTCGAGACCCGGCGCGTGCCAGCCCTCGCCCCCCTCGGCGGTGACGATGCGGACGTGCGCGGCAGTGGCGGCGTTCGTCAACGCATTCAGCACAGGTCGTCTCCCGGGGTCATGGTGGGCGGCGCGTGCGGCACACCTCGAGAGCTCCCTCGTAGCGCACCGACGGCAGTCAGACTAACCCATTCCGACTGGCCCTCCACCCCCGATCTCGGGGCCCACGACGCGACACCCGTCACGTTCTGGGCCGTCCGGCGTCGGGCCGACGGACGCCCCCGCGGACCTCGACGTCAGTCCTCGACGTCGGGCCTCGCCGGCGGTGAGGTGTAGGGGATCCGCGCCGTCATCACGGCGTGGGAGTCGATGAGGACCGAGCCGAGGACCGCGATCGCGGCGGAGCCGAAGAGCACCCCGCGGTGGAAGAAGTCGGCGTCGCGCACCGCGAGCAGGACGAGGATGACCAGCACGGTCTTGAGCAACCACGAGCCCATGACGGCGATGACCATGAGGTCGAGCGGGCGCTTCGCGGCCGCCCGGACGGCCACGACGGTGGTCACGGCGAAGATCGCGGCGAGGCCGGTGCCGATGACGCCGCCCCACATGCCACGCGTCCCGCCGACGAGAAGCCCGATCCCGATGGACAGGGCCGCGACGACGAGGAGGAAGAGCACGAGCCGTTTGAGGATGCCGGTGAAGAGCTCCGGCGGCAGAGCGGGGTCGTTGGGGTCCCTCGGCCGCGGGGCGGCCGCCTCCGAGCCGGTGCCTGCATCCGCGTCGGTGCCTGCGTCCGACGTCGGTGGGGCCTCGTCCGCGCCCGGGGTCCGTCGGGTCTGGTCCGCGCCGTCGTCGGCCGTCGGGTCGTTGGTGGTCGGGTCGGTCACGTGGAGCTCCTGGGGCTGGACTTGCGGTGGGCGGGCAGGAGACGCGCGGTGAGCACGAGCGCGACGAGCGCGGCACCGCCGGCGCCGATCGCGACCTGCGCGAGGGGGAAGAAGGCGAGGGAGACCGCGGTGCCGGACACGACCGCGGTCCACAGGTGGAGGATTGCGACCGCGGCGCGGTGGCTGTGCCCGAGCCGGAGCAGCCGGTGGTGGAGGTGCGAGGCGTCCGCGTCGAACGGGGAGCGTCCGTCGACCACGCGGCGCACCACCGAGGTGACGATCTCGATGAGCGGGACCGCGAGCACGGCGACGGGGATGAGGATCGGCACGAACGCCGGCAGGGCGCGGCTCGTGGATACGGCCGAGGGGTCGATCTGGCCCGTGACGACGATGGCCGCACCGGAGAGCACGAGGCCGAGGAACATCGCGCCGGAGTCGCCCATGAAGATGCGGGCGGGGTGCAGGTTGTGCGGGAGGAAGCCCAGGCACGCCCCGGCGAGCGCGGCGAGGATCGCCGAGGCGACGTTCGCGTAGTTGCCCGGCGAGGCGTCCCGCGCCAGCAGGTAGGTGAACAGGAAGAACGACGAGGCGCCGATGAGGATCATGCCTGCGGCCAGCCCGTCGAGACCGTCGACGAAGTTCACGGCGTTGACCACGACGACGACGATGAGCACCGTCGCCAGCAGCGAGAAGCCCGAGGAGCCGATGGTCAGGCCGAAGATCGGGAACGTGATGAGCTGGACGCCCTGCCAGGCCATGAGGCCCGCCGCGAGGAACTGGCCGGCGAGCTTCGTCAGCCAGTCGAGGTCCCACACGTCGTCGGCCACGCCGATCAGGCAGATGACGCACGCGCCGAGGAGGATGCCCCACGCCTGCGAGGACTGGGCGAACACGTCCTCGAGGTACGGGATGCGCGAGGCGAGCAGCATCGCTCCGCCGAACCCGAGAAGCATCGCGAGGCCGCCGAGCCGCGGGGTGGGCACCGCGTGGACGTCGCGGTCCCGCACGGCGGTCAGCGCACCCACGCGGACGGCGACGCGCCGCAGGACCGGGGTGAGCAGGTAGGTGACGACGGCGGCGAGCGCCGTGACGAGCAGGTAGGTCCTCATGCCGGGGCGGGCGAGCCCGCCTCACCGCCCGGACCGGCGTCCCCGGTCTCGGCGAGCTCGGGCACGACCTCGGCGAGCGTGGCGAGGGACAGCGCGCCGAGCCGCAGGACCCGCACGGTCTCCCCGGTGAGGTCGAGGATGGTCGACGGCTCGCCGGCGCCGACCGCGCCCGCGTCCAGGTAGACGGCGACCGACCCGCCCAGCTGCTCGCGTGCGTCGGCGCATGTGCCGGGCGGCGGGTGGCCGGTGCGGTTCGCCGAGGAGACCGCGGTCGGCCCTGCGCGGCGCAGGAGCTCTCGCGCCAGCTCGTCGTCGGGCATCCGCACGGCCACGGTGCCCCGGGTGTCGCCCAGGTCCCAGCTCAGCGCGGGCTGGGACCGGCACACGAGCGTGAGGGCTCCGGGCCAGAAGCGTTCGGCCAGCGCGTGGGCGGAGTGAGGCAGGTGCGTGGTCAGGGCGGGCAGGACGGCGAGGTCGCCGACGAGAACGGGGGGCGGCTTGTCGCGGCCGCGTCCCTTGGCGGCCTGGAGCACCTCGACGGCGGCCGGGTCGAAGGCGTTGGCGGCGACCCCGTAGACGGTGTCCGTCGGCAGCACGACGAGCTCACCGCGGCCGAGCGCCGACACGGCGGCGTCGAGGCCGACCGCGCGCTCGCGCGCGGAGGACGTGTCGAAGACGGTCACGGGGCCGAGTGTTCCACGCCTGCCCCCGGGTGCCCGGGCGCGCTCGCCGTGAGGAACCGCTCGCGACCGGTGAGGTCCCGGTGGGTGCGCGCCTCGGCCAGGCCGAGCGCGCGGGCGTGGTCGCGCAGCGCGGCCCCCTGCTCCTCGGAGTGCTCCACGATCGCGACGCCGCCGGGCGCGAGCAGGTCCCGGGCGCGCGCGAGCACGGCGCGCGGCACGTCGAGTCCGTCGGAACCCCCGCCGTACAGGGCCCGCGAGGGGTCGTGGACGCGCACCTCCGGGTCGCGCGGAACCGCGTCGTCGGGCACGTAGGGCGGGTTGGACACGACGACGTCGCACGTCCCCTCCAGCTCCGGCAGGGCGCTGCGCGCGTCCCCCCGCGCGAGCCGCACCCGCGGGGCGTGCCGCTCGACGTTGCGCCGGGCGATCGCCAGTGCGTCGGCCGAGAGCTCGACGGCGTGGACCTCGGCGGTGGCGACCTCGGTGGCCACGGCCAGGGCGATCGCCCCGGAGCCGGTGCACAGGTCGACGACGACGGGCCGACGACCGTCGCGGGCGGCTGCACGCGCGGCGTCGACCGCGGCGCCGGCGACGAGCTCGGTCTCGGGCCGCACGACGAACGCGCCGGGCCCGGCGTGCAGCTCGAGCCGGCGGAAGTGCATCCGGCCGGTGATGTGCTGCAGCGGCTCGCGGGCGGCGCGGCGCTCGACCGCGTGGGCGTAGTCGCCGACCTGGTCGGGCGTGGGGGCGGGCGCCATGAGCAGCGGGGAGAGGCCGGCGACGTGCTCGGCGAGCAGGCGGGCGTCGACCTCCGGGCTCGGCACCCCGGCCTCCGCGAGCAGCCGGGCGGCGCCCGAGACGGCCGCGCGCCAGGTGGGCGCCGCGGGGTTCACGACCCGGAGGCGTCGGCCAGGCGGGCCGCCTCGTCGGCCTCGACGGCGGAGGCGACGACGGGGCCGAGGTCGCCGTCGAGCACCTGGTCGAGGTTGTACGCCTTGAACCCGGTGCGGTGGTCGGCGATGCGGTTCTCGGGGAAGTTGTAGGTGCGAATCCGCTCGGAGCGGTCCACGGTGCGCACCTGGGAGCGGCGGGCGTCGGCCGCCTCGGCCTCGAGCCGCGCGTTGCGCTCGGCGAGGAGGCGCGCGCGCAGCACCCGCATCGCGGCCTCGCGGTTCTGCAGCTGGGACTTCTCGTCCTGCATGGACACGACGATGCCGGTGGGCTCGTGGGTGATCCGCACGGCCGAGTCGGTGGTGTTGACGGACTGGCCGCCGGGGCCGGAGGACCGGTAGACGTCGATCCGCAGGTCGTTCGGGTCGATCTCGATCTCGCCCGGGTCGTCGACCTCGGGCAGCGCGAGGACGCCGGCGGCGGAGGTGTGGATGCGTCCCGCGGACTCGGTGACGGGGACGCGCTGCACGCGGTGCACGCCGCCCTCGTACTTCAGGCTCGCCCACGCGCCGTCCTCCGGCGCGACGTCGCCGCGCGTGCGCACGGACAGGGCCGCGTCCTTGACGCCGCCGAGCCCGGTCTCGGTGAGGCTGAGGACCTGGGTGGTCCAGCCGCGCCGCTCCGCGTAGCGGGTGTACATCCGCAGCAGGTCGCCGGCGAAGAGGGCGGACTCGTCCCCGCCCTCGCCGGCCTTGATCTCGAGGATGACGTCGCGGGAGTCGTCGGGGTCCCGCGGCAGCAGGACGTCACGCAGGTGCTCGAGGGCGTCGGCGTGCACCGCCTCGAGGTCGGCGAGCTCGGCGCGGAGCTGGTCGGCCTCCTCGCCCGTCGAGAGCTCGATGAGCTCCACGGCGGCGGCGAGGTCCTCGCGGGCGGCCTGCTCCGCGGCGGCCGCGGCACTCACGCGGGACAGCTCGGCGTAGCGACGGGCCAGGGCACGGGCGCGGCCGGCGTCGGAGTGGACGTCGGGGTCCGCCAGGGCGACCTCGAGCTCAGCGTGCTCCGCGAGCAGCGGCGACAGCGCCTCGGTGAGCTCGGGGCTGCTCATGGGGTCCTTCCGGCGAGGAACGCGGTGCGGCGGATGCCCGCGCGGCGGGCGCGCGGGTGCGGGGACGAACGAGCGCCGGTGGCGACGCCGCCGGTGGGGCGGCGCCGCCACCGGCGCGTCGTGGAAGCTAGCTGGCGGACTTCTTCTTGCCGTAGCGGGCCTCGAAGCGGGCCACGCGACCACCGGTGTCGAGGATCTTCTGCTTGCCCGTGTAGAACGGGTGGCACGCGCTGCACACCTCGACGTTGATCGAGCCGGACGTGGCGGTCGACCGCGTCTCGAAGGTGTTCCCGCACGTGCACGTCACCGTGGTGGCGACGTAGTCGGGGTGGATGCCCTGCTTCATGTGGATCTCCAAGGGGTTTCACGGCGGACCGGGTCGCCGCGCTGGTGCGTGGCGTGAACCGGAGGCCGACGGGACATTCTGCCAGGCCGTGGCTGCCCGTGTCAGGGGCGGGCCACGTGACGTGCGTCGCCGGGGCGACGCACGCCGGGTCGTCGCTACTGGATGGCGTAGTCCGGGTCGGAGTTCGACGGCGTGGTGGGCGTGTTCTTCTGCACCGTCATGAGGAACTCCGCGTTGGACGTGGTCTCGCGCAGCTTGCCGAGCAGCAGGTCCGAGGACTGCTGCAGGTCGAGCGCACCCATGACGCGGCGGAGCTTCCACATGATCTTCAGCTCCTCGGGCGCCATGAGCAGCTCCTCGCGGCGCGTGCCGGAGGCGTTGACGTCGACGGCGGGGAAGATCCGCTTGTCGGCCAGCTGGCGCGACAGGCGCAGCTCCATGTTGCCGGTGCCCTTGAACTCCTCGAAGATCACCTCGTCCATCTTCGAGCCGGTCTCGACCAGCGCCGAGGCGAGGATGGTCAGCGAGCCGCCGTGCTCGATGTTGCGGGCCGCGCCGAAGAACTTCTTCGGCGGGTAGAGGGCCGCGGCGTCCACGCCACCGGACAGGATGCGCCCCGAGGCGGGGGCGGCGAGGTTGTAGGCGCGCGAGAGCCGGGTCAGCGAGTCGAGCAGCACGACCACGTCCTGGCCGAGCTCGACCAGTCGCTTGGCGCGCTCGATGGCGAGCTCGGCGACGACGGTGTGGTCGGAGGCGGGCCGGTCGAAGGTCGAGGCGATGACCTCACCCTTGACCAGGCGCTGCATGTCGGTGACCTCCTCCGGGCGCTCGTCGACGAGGACGACCATGAGGTGCACGTCGGGGTTGTTCACCGCGATCGCGTTGGCGATCTGCTGCATGATGATCGTCTTGCCGGCCTTGGGCGGCGAGACGATGAGCCCGCGCTGGCCCTTGCCGATCGGCGAGACGAGGTCGATGACGCGCGGCGTGATCGCCTTCGGCGTCGTCTCCAGGCGGAGCTGGTCCTGGGGGTAGAGCGGGGTGAGCTTGCCGAACTCGGGGCGCTGCCGGGCCCGCTCGACGGTCATGCCGTTGACGGTGTCGAGGCGGACGAGCGGGTTGAACTTCTGCTTCTGGTTCCGGCCGCCGCGGCCGCCACCCCCGTGCCCGCCGGAGCCCTGGCCGCCGTTGTCGTCGCCGGTCTGGCGCACGGCACCGGTGACCGCGTCGCCGCGGCGCAGGCCGAACTTCCGCACCTGGTTGAGGGTGACGTAGACGTCGCTCGAGCCCGGCAGGTACCCGGAGGTCCGCACGAACGCGTACTGGTCGAGGATGTCGACGATGCCGGCGACGGGCAGCAGCACGTCGTCCGCGGAGACCTCGGTCTCCTCCACGACGATGTCCTGGTCCTGGTTGCCGCGACCACGACGGCGCCGGTCGCGGTTCCGGTCGCGGTTGCGCCGGCGACGCCCGCCGGGGCCGCCGTCGTCGTCCCAGTCGTTGCCGCGCTGGTTGTTCTGCCCGGAGCCCTCGCGGCGACGGGACGCCGCCTCGCCGAGGTCGTCGAGCGTGAAGTCGGGCCCGCCGGAGTCGTTGCCGCGTCGCTGCTGGCCGCGATCGCCCTGCTGGGAACGTCCCTGGTCGGAGCCGTTCTGCTGGGAGCCGTTCTGCCGGGAACCAGCCTGCCGGGAGCCACCCTGCTGCGAGCCGTTCTGGTCGGAGCCGCCCTGCTGGTCACGCCGCGGGTCGGAACCGTCCTGCTGGGCGCGCCCCTGGTCGCGCGCGCCCTGACGACCGCCGCCGGACCGGGCGTCATCGCCCCGCCGGCCGCGGGAGTCCGCGGAGTCGCCGGGAGCCTGGAGCACCGGCCCGCCCTGGCCGGTGCCCTCGCCGGCGGCGGGGCGGTCCGGGAGCTCGATACCGAGGTCGGGCAGGGCGTCGGCCCCGGCGCCGGACCCGGTCGGGGCCGAGACGGCCCGGCGCGAGCGGCGCTGGCGGGGCTCGGGGGACGTCCCGCCCTGCTCGGCGCCGGCACCCTGCGAACCCTGGTCCTGAGAGCCCTCGTCCTGCGAGCCCTGATCCTGCCGGTCCTGGGCGCGCGCGCCGCGGGACGAGGACCGGTCGGTCGACGGCTCGTCGCCCGAGGCGGAGCCCGCCGTGGTCGCCGCGGCCGGAGCCTCGCCGGCCGCCGTGGTCGCCGCGGCCGGAGCCTCGCCGGCCGGCGCGGAGCCCGACGCGGCGGACCGGCCGGCGCGGATCGCCTCGACGAGGTCGCTCTTCCGCATGCGGGCGGTGCCCTTGAGTCCCATCTGGGAGGCGATCGCCTGCAGCTCGGTGAGCTTGAGTGTGGTGAGCGCGCCCTGTCGGGCGGCGTCGATGGTGTCTGTCACGAGGTGCCTTTCCTCGGTCGGCGCCCGGCTTTGACCGGGTTCGCTGCACACCCGGCTCGGTGCCGGGGAGATAGGTCTGCGCTCCCGTTGCACGACACGCTCGGATGCGGTCGGAATCATGGAGGCTGCCCGGCTGCGTGGGACGAGGGAGTCGCGCGAGGCGGACGGCCTGTCCGGCACGTGCCGGTGGCTCGATGATAACAGGCCTCGAGAGCGATCGGGGCACCCGACCGCCGGCGGGGCGGGGAGAGGTCCCCCACCCCGGTCGTCAGCCGGCGAGGGGACGGACGCGGGCGCCGACGAGGTCCACCGAGGGCATGAGGACGCGCCAGCCGCTCGGGACGGCTGCCCGGTCGACCGGGGCAAGGACGAGCACGGTCGGTCCCGCCCCGGAGACGACCGCGGGCAGGCCTCGGGCCCGCAGGTCGTCGACGAGCGCGAGGGTCGCGGGCATCGCTGCACGGCGGTGCTCCTGGTGGAGCGTGTCCGCGGTGGCGGCCAGGAGCCGCTCGGGCGCGCCGGCCAGGGCGTGGACGAGCAGCGCGGCGCGGCCGGCGGCCCGCGCGGCGTCCCGGTGCGGCACGGCCGCCGGCAGCGCGGCGCGCGCGGTGGAGGTGGACAGCTGCTCGTCGGGGACGAGCACGGTGGGGTCGATCGTCGGGTCGAGGGCGAGCCGGACCGCGGTGGGTCCCTCGTCGTCGTCGATCCACGCCACGGTGGCGCCGCCGAGGAGCGCGGGTGCCGCGTTGTCCGGGTGCCCCTCGATCTCGGTGGCGAGCGCGAGGATCGCGCCGTCGTCGAGCGGCCCGCCGTCGTCCGCGGCCTCCTCGGCGAGGAGTCCGCGGGCCGCGAGGAGGCCGGCGATCACGGCGGCCGCGGACGAGCCCATGCCACGGCCGTGCGGGACCCGGTTGGTGCAGCGCAGCTCGAGCCCGACCTGCTCGGCGCCCGCGGCCTCGAGCCCGAGCCGGACCGCGCGCACGACGAGGTGGTCCTCGCCGCTGGGCAGGGAGCCGGCGCCCTCCCCTCTCACGTCGACCCGGGTGGCTCCGGTGGTGGTGCGCACCTCGAGGTCGTCGTGGATGCCGAGCGCCAGCCCGAGCGCGTCGAAGCCCGGGCCGAGGTTGGCGGACGTCGCGGGGACCCGGACGCCGACCGCGCCGGCGCCGACCCGGGTCACGAGCGGAGGCCGAGCGCCTCGGCCGCGGCCTCGAGCGTGCCGGGGACCTCGGTGAGGGCCATCCCGGTGTGCCCGAGCGCCGTCTCGGTGTCCTTGAGTCCGTTGCCGGTGACGGTGCAGACGACGCGGGCGCCGGCAGGCACCTCGCCGCGGCGCGCGGCGGCCAGGAGGCCGGCGACGGACGCGGCCGAGGCGGGCTCGCAGAACACGCCGACCTCGGCGGCGAGCAGCGCCTGGGCCTCGAGGATCTCCGGGTCGGTGACGGAGTCGATCCGCCCCGACGAGTCGTCGCGGGCGGCGACGGCGAGGTCCCACGACGCCGGGTTGCCGATGCGGATCGCGGTGGCGACGGTCTCGGGGTGCTCGACGACCGCGCCCTTGACGAAGGGCGCCGAGCCGTCGGCCTGCACGCCCCACATCTGCGGGACCCGGGTCGCGACCGGCGCGCGCCCCTCCGTGGTGCCGTCCATCGACGCCGCCGTCGTGCGGCCGGCGTACTCGTTGTAGCCCATCCAGTAGGCCGAGATGTTGCCCGCGTTGCCGACCGGCAGGACGTGGATGTCCGGGGCGTCCCCGAGGGCGTCGACGACCTCGAACGCCGCGGTCTTCTGCCCCTGCAGGCGGTAGGGGTTGACCGAGTTGACCAGCGCGACCGGGTAGGCGTCTGCCATCTGCCGCACGATGCGCAGGCAATCGTCGAACGAGCCGTCGATCGCGAGGAGCGTGGCGCCGTGGACGGCGGCCTGGGCGAGCTTGCCGGCGGCGATCTTCCCGGCGGGCAGCACGACGGCGCACGTCAGCCCGGCTCGCACCGCGTAGGCGGCCGCGGAGGCGGAGGTGTTGCCCGTCGAGGCGCAGACGACGACCTCGGCGTCCGTGGCGAGCACCTTGGTCATCGCCATCGTCATGCCGCGGTCCTTGAAGGAGCCGGTCGGGTTCGCACCCTCGACCTTGACCCACACCTCGGCGCCGGTGCGCTCGGACAGCGCGGGGGCCTCGACGAGCGGCGTACCGCCCTCGCCGAGGCTGACGGGACGGTCGTCCTCGACCGGGAGACGGTCGGCGTACTCGGTGATGATGCCGCGCCACGGCTGGGCCACGTCAGACTCCTTCGACTCGGCGCACGGGCAGGACGGCGCGGACCCCGTCCGCACCGGCGAGCTCGGCGAGGCACGCGGCGAGGGTGCCCTCGTCGGTGCGGTGGGTGGTGATCGTCAGCGTCGCGCTCTCCCGGCTCGCGGCGGGGTCCCGGTCGCGGTCCGACCCGCCGTCGTACGCGTCGTCGAACACGTCGTAGAGCTCGTCGCCGTAGGCGGTCGGGTCGGTGTGCGCGGCCTGGCGGACCGCCTCGATCGAGATCCCGTGGCGGGCGAGGACGGCGGCGACGAGCGCGAGCATGCCCGGTCGGTCGTCGATCTCGAGGTCGAACCGCGCGGTGATCCGCTGGGAGCTCGCAGGCAGGGGTGCGAGCCGGGCGTAGGCGGACTCCCGGGGAGCCTGCCCGCCGCGGACCCTGTGGCCTGCCGCCGCCACGAGGTCGGACAGGACCGCGGAGGCGGTCGGTGCGCCGCCTGCGCCCTGCCCGTAGAACATGAGCCGGCCCGCGGCCTCGGACTCGACGACGACGGCGTTGAACGCCCCGCGCACGGTGGCGAGCGGGTGGTCCGCAGGGATGAGCGTCGGCCCGACCCGCACGGAGATGCCGTCGGGCGAGGTCGTGCGCCGGGCGACGGCCAGCAGCTTGAGCGCGTACCCGGTCTCCTGGGCGGCCGCCATCTCCTCGACGGTGACGCCGCGGATGCCTTCGACCGGGACGTTCTCCAGGGGGACGCGGGTGTGGAACGCGAGGGACGCCAGCAGAGCAGCCTTGGCGGCCGAGTCGTGGCCGTCGACGTCCGCGCTCGGGTCCGCCTCGGCGAAGCCGAGCGCCTGGGCCTGGGCGACGGCGTCGTCGAACGTGCTGCCGTTCGTGGCCATCTCGTCGAGCACGTAGTTCGTCGTCCCGTTGACGATGCCGAGCACCTCGGTGACCGTGTCCCCCGCGAGCGACTCGCGCAGGGCGTAGACGATGGGGATGGCTCCCGCGACGGCGGCCTCGTAGTAGAGGTCGACGTCGGCGGCCGCGGCGGCGTCGTGCAGCTCGGGGCCGTGGGCGGCGACGAGCGCCTTGTTGCCGGTGACGACCGTGGCGCCCGCGGCCATCGCGGCGTGCACGAGCGCCCGGGGCGGGTCGATCCCGCCGATGAGCTCGACGACGACGTCCGCGTCCGCGATCAGGCCCTCGGCGTCCGTGGTGAGCAGGTCCCGCGGGATCCACGGCTCGCGCTCACGCTCGACGTCGGTGACCGCGATGCCGACGAGCCGCAGGGGCGCACCGGCCCGGGCGGCGAGGTCGTCCGCCCGCTCGTTCATGAGTCGGACGACCTGGGCACCGACCGTCCCGGCGCCCAGCAGGGCGACGCGGACCTCGGAGGGCGGGGTGGTCACGGGTGCTCTCACATCCTCGACGGTAGGGGCTGCGCCGCCGGGAGCCCGGGGGTGCGACGTCAGCATATGTGTGCGGGGCGCCGCCGCACCGGGCCGTCCGGGAGGGCACCGCCCGGCACGGACCCGGCGCGACGGGCGGTCAGTCCTCGTCGAGGGCGAGCAGGTCCTCGATCGTCTCGCGCCGGACCATCACCCGGGCCCGGCCGTCCTCGACGCCGATCACCGGCGGTCGCGGGACGAGGTTGTACTGGCTGGACATCGAGCGTCCGTACGCGCCGGTCACGGGCACCGCGAGCAGGTCCCCGCGGGCGGTGCCGGCGGGGAGGGCGACGTCGCGGACGACGATGTCCCCGGACTCGCAGTGCTTGCCCACCACGCGGGTCGCCACGGACCCGCCGTCACCGGGGCGCGACGCGAGGGCGGCCGTGTAGTCGGCGCCGTACAGGGCCGTGCGGATGTGGTCGGACATACCGCCGTCGACCGAGACGTAGCGCCGGGAGGCGCCGTCGTCGAGCGCGACGTCCTTGATCGTGCCCACCCGGTAGAGCGTGAGGCCGGCCGGCCCGACGACGGAGCGTCCCGGCTCGACCGACACGCGCGGCACGGGCGAGCCGATGCGGGCGCACTCGGTGGCGACGACCGCGGCGAGGGTGGCGGCGACGTCGTCGGGTGTGGGGCCGGCGGCGTCCGCGCCGGTGTACCGGATGCCGTAGCCGCCGCCGAGGTCGACCTCCGGCAGGACTCGGCCGGTCGCGGCCCGCACGTCCTCGCGCAGCGCGAGGACCGCGCGCGCCGCGGCCTCGAAGCCCGCGAGGTCGAGGATCTGGCTGCCGATGTGGCTGTGCAGGCCGACGAGCTCCAGGGCGGGCTCGGCGAGGATCTTCCCGACGGCCTCCCGGGCTGCGCCCGACGCGAGCGACAGCCCGAACTTCTGGTCCTCGTGGGCGGTGGCGATGAACTCGTGGCCGCCGGCATGGACGCCGGTCGTCACGCGCACCATGACGGGGGCCGAGGTGCCGCGCTCGGCGGCGATCATCGTCACCCGGTCGATCTCGGCGAGGGAGTCCACGACGATCCGGCCCACGCCGGCGTCGATCGCTGCGGCGATCTCCGCGTCGGACTTGTTGTTCCCGTGCAGCCCGATCGACGGCCCCGGGACGCCGGCGCGCAGCGCGGTGGCGAGCTCGCCCCCCGTGGAGGTGTCGACCCGCAGGCCGGCAGCGTGGACGATCCGAGCGACGCCGACGGTGAGCAGCGCCTTGCCCGCGTAGTAGACGTCGGCGCCCGCCAGGCCCCGCCCGGGGGCGAAGTGCCGCGCGAACGCGTCCGCCCACGCCTGGGCCCTGCCGCGCAGGTCGGCGAGGTCGAGGACGTAGGCGGGCGTGCCGTGCTCGCGGGCGAGGTCGGTCAGGGCGACGCCGCCGACCTCGAGCCCGCCGGCCTCGTCCCGCCGGGTGGTCGTCGACCACGGCCCGGCGGCACTGCCGTCGGGCTCCGGGGCGGCGAGCGTGGCGAGCTCGGTGCCGTGGTCGCTCACATGCGCTCCGGGGCGGAGACACCGAGCAGACCGAGGCCGGTCGCGACGACCTGGGCGGTGGCGTCGTTGAGCCACAGCCGGGTGTGGTGGGCGTCCTCGACCTCGGCCTCGCCGCGCGGGGTGACCCGCACGCGGCCGTACCAGTGGTGGTAGGCCGTGGCGAGGTCCTCGAGGTAGCGGGCCACCCGGTGCGGCTCGCGCAGCTCGCCGGCCATGGTGACGATCTGCGGGAACGAGCCGAGCACGCCGAGCAGGGCGGCGTCCGCCGGGTCGTCGAGGAGCTCGGGGACGAAGGCGAGGTCGCGGCGCACGCCGTGCTCGGCCGCGTTGCGGGCGACCGCGCAGGTACGGGCGTGGGCGTACTGCACGTAGTAGACGGGGTTGTCGTTCGACCGGGCCACGAGCAGGTCGAGGTCGAGGTCGATCGAGGTGTCCGTGGACGAGCGGGCCAGCGAGTAG
Organism: Georgenia sp. Z1491; assembly: GCF_049856175.1. Taxonomy (GTDB): domain Bacteria; phylum Actinomycetota; class Actinomycetes; order Actinomycetales; family Actinomycetaceae; genus JB111. The sequence goes on along the minus strand of NZ_JBNDNA010000002.1, from coordinate 247,609 downwards.
CGCGCGGCGTCGACGCCCACGGCGTCGACGAGGTCCTCGAGGGTGACGACCGTGCCGGCCCGCTTCGACATCCTCAGCGGCCGGCCGTCCTTGAGCAGGTTGACCATCTGGCCGATGAGGAGCTGGAGGTTGACCCCCGGCTCGTCCCCGAACGCGGCGCACACCGCCATCATGCGGCCGACGTACCCGTGGTGGTCGGCGCCGAGCATGATGACCACCTCGTCGAAGCCGCGCTCGCGCTTGTCGAGGTAGTAGGCGATGTCGCCGGCGATGTAGGCCGTCTCGCCGTCGGACTTGACGACGACCCGGTCCTTGTCGTCCCCGAACGACGTGGTGCGCAGCCAGGTGGCGCCGTCGGCCTCGAACACGTGCCCGGCCTCGCGCAGGCGCGTGAGCGCCCGCTCCACGGCGCCGGAGTCGTGGAGGCTGTCCTCGTGGAAGTAGACGTCGAAGTCGACGCCGAAGTCGTGCAGCGCCGCCTTGATCTCGGCGAACATCCGCTCCACGCCGCGGGAGCGGAACGCCTCCTGCGCCTCGGCGTCCGGGAGCGTGGCGGGCTCGGGCCCGCCGGCGGCGAGGGCGTCGGCGGTGACGGCGTCGGCGATGTCGGCGATGTACTGCCCGCCGTACCCGTCCTCGGGTGCCTCCTGGCCGCGGGCGCGCGCGAGCAGGGAGCGGGCGAACCGGTCGATCTGGGCGCCGTGGTCGTTGAAGTAGTACTCGCGCGTGACGTCGGCGCCGGTCGCCGTGAGGATGCGGGCGAGCGAGTCGCCCACGGCGGCCCACCGCACGCCGCCGATGTGGATCGGCCCGGTGGGGTTGGCGGAGACGAACTCGAGGTTGATGCGCCGACCGGCGTGGCGCGTCGAGCGGCCGTAGCCCTCGCCCGCCTCGACGATCGTGCGGGCGAGCTCGCCCGCCGCGCCGGCCTCGAGCCGGATGTTGAGGAACCCCGGGCCCGCCACCTCCGCCGCCGCCACGCCGTCCTGCGCGGCCAGGCGGTCGGCGAGGTGCGTGGCCAGGTCGCGCGGCGCGGTCCCCGCCCGCTTCGCGAGCTGCATGGCGACGTTGGTGGCCCAGTCGCCGTGCTCGCGCTGCCGGGGTCGCTCGACCTTGACGGTGGACGGGACGGCGTCGGCGGGCAGCGCGATCGTTCCGTCGGCGGCGAGCGCCGCCAGCTGGGCGGCGATGAGGTCGGCGAGAGCTTCGGGGGTCACGGTCCCAGGTTAGTTCTGCGCGGGGGGCGCTCGGCGACGGGTGACGCCCGCGGCGGTGCGAGACCGACTACATGGTGCGGGCCCGCGGCCGGGGATGCCGACTACAGCGGGTGGGCGACGTACATCTCGTAGACGGGCCACGCCTCGCCGGCGAGCGTGAAGACCAGGCCGCGGCCGTTGTCCCACAGGTACTGCACCGGGGCGGCGGGGTCTGTGGTGTCGAGGATCCGCAGCGTGCCGGTGCCGTCGGTGTTCGTGTCCTCCTGCTGGCGCACGGTGGCGCCGGCGGCGACGAGCTCGTCCGCGAGCGACTGCGTGAACTCGTCGACGGCCTCCTGTGACGTGAAGCGGGCGGCGCCGTAGGACACCGAGCTCGTGCCCGAGGAGTACGTGCCCTGCCAGCCCTCGACGGCGCCGCCCGTGGTCGCGCCGTCCCACGTCTCCCAGTCGCCCGTGAGGGAGTAGGTCGTGGCCGCACCCTCGTCGTCGGTGTAGACGATGCTGGTCTCGATGCGCGGACCGAGGTCACGGTCGTCGAGGGCCGGCCCGCGTGCCGCGTCGAGGATGAAGGTGCCTCCGACGATGACGGCGAGCAGCACCACGGTCGAGACGATCATGGTGACGATGAGCCGGGTGTCGGACCGTCCCCCCGCCCGTACCACCATCCGTGCGCCCCTCGAGCTCGTCCCCACCGGCCGCGGCCGCGGCGCCCCGTCGGGACACCGGTGGACAGGGTACGTGGTCGGGAGCACTCCCAGCTGCGTCGGAGCGCGGCCCGCGGCGGGATAGGATGCTCGGGCGCCTGCGGGCGTATGCCCCCGTAGCTCAGTGGATAGAGCGTCTGCCTCCGGAGCAGAAGGTCGCTGGTTCGAATCCAGTCGGGGGTACTTTCGCGCCCACCCCACCCCGCGAGTGAGCGGACTTCCGCCCGACGAGTGAGCGGACCTCTGCCCGTGCGGACCCGCCGGACCCGCTCAGTGCCAGGGACCGCGCCGGTCCAGGACGTCGATGAGCAGGCTCGGACGGTCGGTGATGATCCCGTCGACACCCAGGTCCAGGAGCCGCTCCATGTCCGCGCGGTCGTCGACCGTCCACACGTGGACCTGCAGCCCGCGCCGGTGGGCCGCGGCGACGAACCGGGTGGTCACGACCGGGATCCCGCGGTGGCGCTCGGGTACCTGGACCGCGACGACGCCGTCCTCCGGCCCGGGCAGGCGCCGCACGAGCCGGTGGCCGACGACGGGCAGGACGGAGCCGACGACGAGGCGCGCCACGGACGCGGGCCCCAGCGAGGCGGCCACGTCGAGCCGCTCGCGCATGCGCGCGAGTCGGTCGTCGGAGAAGGCGGCGAGGCAGACGCGAGCTGTGGCACCGGCGTCGTGGAGCACGTCCGTGAGGGGCACGGCCACCTCGTCCGTCTTGGCGTCGATGTTGAGCCGGAGGTCGGGATGCGCGGCGAGGACGTCGACGAGCCGGGCAGGAGGTCCCCCGCCCTCGACGGACAGCGCGCGGACCTCCGCCCACGTGCGGGCCTCGAGGGGGCCGTCGGCCGTCGTCGTGCGCGCGAGGTCGTCGTCGTGGAAGAGGACCACCTCCCCGTCGGCCGTGAGCCGGGCGTCCGTCTCCATGACGACGCCGAGGGCGGCGGCGTGCGCCGCCGCGGCAGCCGTGTTCTCGGGCACCTCGTGACGGCCGCCGCGGTGGGCGATCGCGACCGGGCCGGGGCCGTCGAACACGTGGGCGACCACGGTCAGCAGGCCTCGGAGGGTTCGACGGCGCCGAGCGAGGCGAGGTAGTCGTTCGGTGCGACGGTCTCGCCGTCGACATGGACCTCGAGGTGGAGGTGCGGACCGGTGGAGTTGCCCCAGGAGCCGACGTCGGCGATGTGCTGGCCGGCGGAGACGGTGTCCCCGACCTGGACGTGCACGCCCGACGGCGACATGTGCGTGGACCAGGTCTCGAACGTGCGGCCGTCGACCTCGTGCTCGATGATCACCAGCGTCCCGGAGCGGCCCTCGATGCCCTCGCCGGCGTGCGTGACGACACCGTCGGCGACGGCGTGGATCGGGGTGCCGAAGGGGGCGGCCCAGTCGTCGCCGGTGTGGAAGCTCGGGGACCCGGTGATCGGGTGGGTGCGCCAGCCGTAGCCCGAGGTGTCCCGGTAGGTGCCCGACTCCAGCGGCCGGACCACGGTCTCCTCCGAGGCCAGCGCCGCACGGGTGCCCGAGGCGGCGACGTCGGGCGAGCACCGCAGCTCGGAGCGGGCCTCGGTGCGGCTCGCCGCCGCGTAGGTGGCGCGCGCGTCGGCTCCCCCGCTGGCGAGCAGCTCCGAGGAGACGGTCGTGCCCGTGTCCGCGCCGTCGTTGAGGACCGAGTAGGTCGGGGCGGTCAGCGCCTCCACCTGCGGGCCGGCCAGGAGCTGCGCCTCGGCGGTGGCACCCGAGTGCTGGAACGCCGGGAGGGCGACACCGAGGGTGCCGACCGCGGCGGCCGCGGCCACGACGGAGGTACGGACGGCCCGGGAACGACGACGCGCCGGGCGCGTGCGGGCCCGGAGCTCGCGTCGCGTCGGGTGGGCGCCGGACGGTGACCGGCGGGCGACGGGCGCGGCGTCCGCCGGGGCGTCGGTCGGCCGGACCGGCGTGGCCGGCCGCGCCGGCGTGGCCTTGACGGATGTCTCACGAAGGTCACGGCGACGGACACGGGGGGCGGCCGACCGTCCACCCTCGACGGCGGGCGTCGTACCGTCGCCGGCCGCGACCTCCCCGGCGGGCCCGGCCGCGTGCGTGGTCCGAGCGTCCTGGCTGGTCACCGCAGCGATCCGACCCTCGTGGCCGTGCGCCGCCCGCAGGTCCCGTCGCCTGAGCCGGGCGCTCGGGAGGGCGGGTTCAGACATGACGGCAAGGACCTCTCGCGGGGGTTGTCGGGCACAGGTCCGCGCCAGCGACATGGTCGGGCCACGTCTGGCAGCGGTTGATCACGATACGGTAACTGTCCCGGACCGGAGGGTCCAGGGGCTCGGGCGCCTCGGTGACCAAGCACACCCGCGCCGACGAGGCCGAGGCTACCGCCGGTCGGGCCCACGTCGGACCGGTCGTCCACAGGGCGACGAGGTCCACCGAGGCTGGGCAATCGGGACCATCGCCCGGCACGAGCGAGGGTGGGTCTTGACCGCTGCTTGACAACCGGCTCCTCGCGGGCTCCGTCGGCGGGTGAACTTGGCTCCGGAGCGGCCCGGGAGTGGGGTTCTGGCACCCGTTCGGCATACGCTGAACTGCGGCAGAACGCGCTCCCCCACGACTCGGAACAAGGCGGTTTCCCACGGTGTCCACCCAGGCTCACGACAACTTCGGCCCGAACGCATGGCTCATCGAGGAGCTGTACGAGAAGTACCGCCAGGACCCCACGTCGGTCGACGAGTCGTGGCAGACCTTCTTCGCCGAGCGTGACCCTGAGGGCCCGGCCGCCGGCACGCCCGTCCGCGCCGCCGGGCCCGGCACCGACGAGAGCGGCTCGGGCACGCGCACCACGGCCGGACCGGACGCGGCACGGGCCTCGACGGACGCCGCGCCGGCAGCGGGCGCCCCGTCGTCGTCGGTCTCCGACGACGAGACCACCAGCGACGACGCGACCACCTCGACCCCGGCCACGCCGAGCCGCACGGACCCCGACCGCGTCACCTCCGCCCCGACCCCCGAGACCCGCCCCTCCGACCCGCGCGGACGCGTGTCCGACTCGGCCGTGCAGGTCATCCGCGGCGACCTGCCGCCCGCACCGCCGGTGGAGGCCCAGGCCGCGACCGCCACCTACCGCGACTCGTCCAAGCCGATCGCCCGGTACAACACCGAGGGCGCGGAGGACGAGGTCGTCAAGCTGCGGGGCGCGAGCCAGCGCACGGCCAAGAACATGGAGACCTCGCTCGAGATCCCGGTCGCCACCTCGGTGCGGGCCGTCCCGGCCAAGGTTCTCGTGGACAACCGGCTCGTCATCAACTCCCACCTCGCGCGCTCCCGCGGCGGGAAGGTCTCGTTCACGCACCTCATCGGCTACGCGATGGTCGAGGCGCTCGCCGAGGTGCCCGACATGAACTACTCCTACGGCAGCACCGAGGACGGCAAGCCGGCCCTGGTCCGCCCCGCGCACATCAACTTCGGCCTCGCGGTCGACCTGCCCCGGCCCGACGGCACGCGCACGCTCGTCGTCCCCAGCGTGAAGAAGGCCGACACCCTCGACTTCGCCGGGTTCGTCGCCGGCTACGAGGAGCTCGTGCAGAAGGCGCGCACGAACGACCTCACGGTCGAGGACTTCCAGGGCACCACCGCGACCCTGACGAACCCGGGCGGGATCGGCACCGTCCACTCGATTCCCCGCCTCATGAACGGGCAGGGGGTCATCGTCGGTGTCGGCGCGATGGACTACCCCGCCGAGTACCAGGGCGCCTCGGAGCAGGCGATCGCCCGCCTCGGCGTCTCGAAGATCCTCACGCTCACCTCCACCTACGACCACCGGATCATCCAGGGCGCGGCGTCGGGCGAGTTCCTCCGGGCGATCGCGACCAAGCTGCTCGGCGAGGACGGGTTCTACGACCGCGTCTTCGTCGCCCTGCAGGTGCCCTACGAGCCCGTGCGCTGGAAGAAGGACACGGAGTTCGACGCCGAGAACGAGCTGGGCAAGCCCGCCCGGATCGCGGAGCTCATCCACGCGTACCGCTCGCGCGGCCACCTCATGGCCAACACGGACCCGATCTCCTACCGCCAGCGCCACCACCCGGACCTCGACATCACGAACTACGGGCTGTCCCTGTGGGACCTCGAACGGAAGTACCCCACCGGCGGCTTCGGCGGGAGCAACCGGGCCACGCTGCGGGAGATCCTCAACAACCTGCGCGACGCCTACTGCCGCACCGTCGGCATCGAGTACATGCACCTCGCCGACCGCGCCCAGCGCACGTGGTTCCAGGAGCGCCTCGAGCGGCCCTACGCCAAGCCGGACTCCGAGCAGCAGCTGCGCATCCTGTCGATGCTCAACAAGGCCGAGGCGTTCGAGACCTACCTGCAGACGAAGTTCGTCGGCCAGAAGCGGTTCTCGCTCGAGGGCGGCGAGTCGCTCATCCCGCTGCTCGACACGATCCTCAACGGCGCGGCCGAGGCGGGGCTGGACTCCGTCGCGATCGGCATGCCCCACCGCGGGCGCCTCAACGTGCTCGCCAACGTCGCGGGCAAGTCCTACACGCAGATCTTCGGGGAGTTCGAGGGCAACTTCGACCTCGCGGGCTCGGGCGACGTCAAGTACCACCTCGGCACGGAGGGAAAGCACGAGGCGCCCGACGGCGCGGTGACGAGCGTGTACCTGGCCGCCAACCCCTCGCACCTCGAGGCGGTCGACCCCGTGCTCGTAGGCGTCGTGCGCGCCAAGCAGGACCGGATCGACCTTGGCGACAAGGGCTACTCGGTGCTGCCGGTGCTCATCCACGGCGACGCCTCGTTCGCCGGCCAGGGCGTGGTCACCGAGACCCTCAACCTGTCCCAGCTGCCCGGCTACCGGGTGGGCGGCACGGTGCACATCATCGTCAACAACCAGATCGGCTTCACCACCTCGCCGGCGTCGTCGCGTTCCTCGTACTACGCCTCCGACGTCGTCAAGGGTCTGCAGATCCCGGTGCTGCACGTCAACGGGGACGACCCCGAGGCGGTCGCCCGGGTCGCCGAGCTCGCGTTCGAGTTCCGGGAGGAGTTCCACAAGGACGTCGTCATCGACCTCGTGTGCTACCGCCGACGCGGTCACAACGAGGGCGACGACCCCTCGATGACGCAGCCCGTGATGTACCGCCTCATCGACGAGAAGAAGACGGTGCGGACCCTGTACCAGGAGTCGCTCATCGGGCGCGGCGACATCACCGAGGAGCAGAGCGCGCAGGCGGTCGACGAGTTCCAGCGCACCCTCGACGAGGGCTTCGCCGCCTCCAAGGAGCGGGAGTCCCGCAGCGGCGGCGACTCGGTGGCCGGCCTCGAGAAGCCCTCCGCCCAGCAGGAGGACGCCGGCCTCATGGTCGGCTGGACGACCGCGGTCAACCGCGCGGTGGTCGAGCGGATCGGCGAGGCGCACGAGCGCGTGCCGGACGGCTTCACGCTGCACCCCAAGCTCAAGCAGCTCACCGAGCGGCGCGCGACCATGTCGAGGGAGGGCGGCATCGACTGGGGCATGGGCGAGCTCATCGCCTTCGGCTCCCTGATGATGGAGGGCACGCCCGTGCGGCTCGCCGGGCAGGACTCGCGCCGCGGCACGTTCGTCCAGCGCCACGCGGTCTTCCACGACCACGTCGACGGCAAGGAGTGGACGCCGCTGCGCTTCCTCACCCCCGACCAGGCCAAGCTGTGGATCTACGACTCCTCGCTGAGCGAGTTCGCCGCCATGGGCTTCGAGTACGGGTACTCGATCGAGCGACCCGACGCGCTCGTGCTGTGGGAGGCGCAGTTCGGCGACTTCGTCAACGGCGCCCAGACCATCATCGACGAGTTCGTGTCCTCCGCCGAGCAGAAGTGGGGCCAGTCCTCCTCGCTCGTGCTGCTGCTCCCCCACGGCTACGAGGGCCAGGGGCCGGACCATTCCTCGGCGCGCATCGAGCGGTTCCTCACGCTGGCCGCGCAGGACAACCTGCTGCTCGTGCAGCCCTCGACCCCGGGCAGCTACTTCCACTTCCTGCGCCAGCAGGCCTACGCGCAGCCGCGCCGGCCGATGGTGGTCTTCTCCCCCAAGCAGCTGCTCCGCCTCAAGGCGGCGGCCGCGTCGGTGGAGGACTTCACCGAGGGCCATCTCCGGCGGGTCATCGGTGAGGTCGACGAGCAGGTCCTGGCGGCCGGCGGCCAGGTCGACCGGGTGCTGCTGTGCTCGGGCCGCGTGTACTACGACCTCGCGGCGGCGCGGAAGAAGGCCGGCGACGAGCGCACCGCGATCATCCGCCTCGAGCAGCTCTACCCGGTCCCCACCGAGGAGGTGCTCGCCGCCCTCGAGCCGTTCGGCGACGCCGAGCTCGTGTGGGTCCAGGACGAGCCGGCCAACCAGGGTGCGTGGCCGTTCCTCGCCGCGAACCTGCACATCTCCGACCGTCCGATGAAGCTCGTCTCCCGCCCGGCGGCCGCCTCGCCGTCGGCCGGGTCCGCCAAGACGCACGCCGCGGAGAACGCGACGCTCATGGCGGACGCCTTCCGGCGCTGACCCGGGCCGCGGGTGGGCGTCCGCTCGTGCGGCCGCCCACGTGCGTGCCGGCCGCCGTGGGGCAGGATGGGACGACCCCGCGCACGGCGGGGCGAGCAGAAGGAGGGGTATGAGCGACGGCGTGCGGATCTGCGTGCTCGGCGACGAGCTGGTGGCGGGGCAGGGCGACGCCCGGGCCCTGGGCTGGGTCGGCAGGGTGCTGGCACGCACACGGCACGCGACCGACCCCTTCGTCGCCGCACTGCCGGTGCCCGGCGAGACGTCCACCGGCCTGTCCGCGCGCTGGGAGACCGAGACTGCCACGCGGTTCGGACCCCGGACCGACAACCGGCTCGTCGTGGGCCTGTCCGCGGCCGATGTCCTCTCCGGCGTCTCGACCGCCCGGTCGCGCCTCAACCTCGCCAACGTGCTCGACGCCGCCTCGGCCTCGGACGTGCGCTGCTTCGTCGTCGGTCCGCCGCCGCGCCTGCGGGTCGACGAGCGCGCGCTCGCGACCGTCTCCGATGCGTTCGCGGACGTCTGCCGCAGGCGGCACGTCCCCTACGTCGAGACCTTCCAGCCGCTGCGCTCGCACGAGCAGTGGCTCGCCGACATGTACGCCGGAGACGGCACCGTGCCGGGTCAGGCCGGATACGGACTGCTCGCGTGGCTCGTGCTCCACGAGGGCTGGCACGCCTGGCTCGGCGCCGAGGACCGCGCCGCCTGACGGGCTGTGCACCGTCTGACGGGCTGTGCACCGTCTGACGGGCTGTGCACCGCCTGAGGGACTGAGCGCCGCGGAACGGGCTGAGCACCTCCTGACGGGCTGTGCACCGCGGCTCTCCGGAACGTCGCGATGGGCCCGACATGTCCGAGCCGGACCGCGCACGGTAGCTGTCAGCCCGTAAGGGACACGTAGACAAGTGCAGGCCGTCAGCAACACGTTGACCACTGTCGGCCGGGTGCTGTCAGGCTCGCGGCCCTGTGGTCCAGTCCGACGACGGTGCCCCAGGCGCCGAGAGCACGATGTATATGCCGAGGACACGACGTAGGCGCCGAGAGTACTGCCGGCGGATGTCCACTCGGCGACTTGCTCGTGCCCTCGGTCCGGACCCCGCGTCCTCGGCACAAACCCGCGTCCTCGGCGACTTGCCCGCGCCCTCTGCGCGCACCCGCGCCCTCGGCACAGACCCGCGCCCTCTGCGCGCACCCGCGCCCTCGGCACAGACCCGCGCCCTCGGCGCGATACGGGTCAGACCGACGGCTCGACCACGAGCTTGCCGGCGATCTCGCCGCGGGCCATGCGCCGAAGTCCGGTCGGCACGGCGTCCAGACCACCGATGACCTCCACGCGCGGCCGGACGCCCGTGGTGACGAGTGCCCGCTGCAGCGCCTCGAGCTCGTCGCGCGTGCCCATGGTCGACCCGAGCACGTTGAGCGACCGGAAGAACACCCGGTTCAGCTCGGCCGGCGGCGCGTCGCCGGAGGTGGCCCCGCAGACGACCACCGAGCCGCCGGGCCGCAGCGAGCGCAGCGAGTGCGCCCAGGTGGCCTGCCCCACCGACTCCACGACGAGGTCGGCCCGCCCGGAGAGGCGTTCGCCGCTCTCGAGCACCTCGTGGGCACCGAGGTCGGCGGCGAGCGCCCGTCCTGCCTCGCTGCGTGAGGTCGCGGCCACGCGGGCGCCCATGAGCCGCGCCAGCGTGATCGCCGCGCCCGCCACACCACCGGTGGCCCCCTGGACGAGCACGGTGTCCCCCGCGCGCACGCGGCCCACGGTCGTCAGCATCCGGTAGGCCGTCAGCCACGCCGTGGGCAGGCACGCGGCCTCGGCGAACGTCAGCTCGGGCGCCTTGTCCACGACGTTGCGCGCCGGCACGAGCACGTGCTCGGCGAACGTGCCGAGGTGGAGCTCGGACAGCAGGGTCCGCGCCGGGTCGAGGGTCTCGTCACCGGTCCACGCCGGGTCGCCGACGACGGCGTGGACGATCACCTCCCGCCCGTCCTCGGTGACGCCCGCGGCGTCACAGCCGAGCACCATCGGCAGGCGGTCGGACGGCAGCCCGACCCCGCGCAGCGACCACAGGTCGTGGTGGTTGAGCGCGGCGGCGCGCACGGTCACGCGCACCCAGCCGGGCGGGGCCGTCGGAGGCTCGATCTCCCCGACGACGAGCCCCTCCAGCGGGTCGTCCTGGTCCTGACGGGCGGCGTAGGCGGCGCGCATGCCACCAGGGTAGGTCCGGTCCGGTCGACGACGCCCGCCGCCGTGGACCGTCAGCCCTCGACCGACCCGAGGTGGTCGCGGAGGCTCTCGGGCGGGCGTCCGGTGACCCGCAGGACGTGGTCGCTCGCCGGCACCAGCTCGCCGGCCGCGATCGCCGTGTACGTCGACACCCAGGCGTCGTACTGCCACTCGGGAGCGTCCCACGCCCGGCGCGACTCGTAGGCCTCGGCGATCGACTCGTCGTGGTAGACCACCGACCGGCCGGTCACCTCGGTGATGGTCGCGGCGACCTCGGTCAGGGAGAGCTCCTCGGGCCCGGTGACGTCGTAGGTCGCGCCCTGGTGGTCCTGCGGTCGCTGCAGGACGGCCGCTGCGACCCGAGCGACGTCCGCGCGGGTGACGGACGCGACGCGCCCCGTGCCGGCGGGCCCGCGCAGGACGCCGTCCGCGCCGGTCATCGCCTCGAAGAAGTCGGTGTAGAAGGCGTTGCGCAGGAACGTGTACCTCGGGCCCGCGGCGATGATGTGCTGCTCGGTGGCCCAGTGGTCCCGGGCCAGGGTGAACGTGGCGTCGGGCGCCGCACCGAAGAAGGACAGGTAGACGACGTGCCCGACGCCGGCAGCGACGGCCGCGTCGACGAACCCGCGGTGCTGGTCGAGCCGGTCCGGGTGCTCGGCGCCGGAGACCATGAACAGGACGTCGACCCCGTCGAGCGCCGCGCGCGACACGCTGGAGTCCTCGTAGGTGCACCCCACCACCGCGGCACTCGGCAGGTCGGGCGCGCTCCCGGGCCGGCGGACGAGCAGGCGCTGGGCGAGGCCGGCGTCCGCCAGCTGCCGGGCGACGAGCGAGCCGATGTGCCCGGTGGCCCCGGTGACGGCCAGGGCGGGAAGGGACTCGAGGTGCGGCACGAGAGCTCCTCTGCTGCGGCGGGTGGGGATCGTCCGGGGTACGGCGAAGGCCCCCGACGTCGTCGGGGGCCTTCGGACCTGCTCAGGCGTTGGGCCGCTTGCCGTGGTTGGCCGAGCTGCTCTTGCGGGCCTTCCGCTTGCGTCCGCGCTTGGACATGCGTGACTCCTCGAGGTTCGTATCGTTCCCGCGCCGCGGGAGGACTGGACGGGCCATCCTCCCACACGCCGGGCCGGCCGCGCGGGGCGGACCCCGCTCACCGGCGCGTGGGAGCCGGGGACGCAACGCCCGCCGGCGCGTGGGGACCGGGTACCCCGCCGTTCAGCGGCGCTCGACGGCGATGCTGACGACCGAGAGCTGCGAGACGATGCGCGCTCGCAGCGAGGCGGGCGCCTGCTCCGTGCACGAGCGCTGGAGGATCGCCTTGACGTGCGCGGCGGCGTCGACCTCCCCGCGGCAGGTCTCGCAGGTCAGGACATGACGCCGGAGCCGCTCGCGGTGGGCGTCGCCGAGCTCGGCGTCGAGGAACTCGTACACCTGCTCGCTCAGCTCCTCGCAGGAGCACGGCCCCGCGGGCACGTCGGCCTCGACGGCCCGCGTGATGCGGTCGGCCAGCCCGTCGTCGTCGTAGGGCGTGGTCACTTCGTCACCTCCGTACGGATCCCGAGGTCCCGGGCGTGGTCGGCGAGGAGCTCGCGGAGCTGGCGGCGGCCCCGGTGCAGGCGGGACATCACCGTCCCGATCGGCGTCCCCATGATCTCGGCGATCTCCTTGTACGCGAATCCCTCGACGTCGGCCAGGTACACGGCCAGCCGGAAGTCCTCCTGCAGGCCGGCGAGGGCGTCCTTCACCTCCGAGTCGGGCAGCGACTCCAGCGCCTCGGTCTCCGCCGAGCGCAGCCCGGTGGAGGTGTGGGAGGCCGCCGCGTGCATCTGCCAGTCCTCGACCGCGTCGGCGTCCGTCTGCAGGGGCTCGCGCTGCTTCTTGCGGTACGTGTTGATGTAGGTGTTCGTGAGGATCCGGTACAGCCACGCCTTGAGGTTCGTGCCCGGGCGGTACTGGTGGAACGCGGCGAACGCCTTGGTGAACGACTCCTGCACGAGGTCCTCGGCGTCGGCCGGGTTACGGGTCATCCGCATGGCGGCGCCGTACAGCTGGTCGAGGAACGGGAGCGCCTCGAGCTCGAAACGGGCCGCCCGCTCGTCGTCGGTCTCGCCCGCGGGCGCGCGGTCGGGATCGTCCCCGACCTCGTCGGGTGTGGTCACGGCGCCGGGGCCCGGCGCGTCGTCGGTGGTCATCCCGGCCCAGACTAGACCGCGGGCGGCCGCGGGACGGGCGAGAGTTGCCGTGGTCATACGGTCGACAACGGGTCCGACGTGCGGATCTATTCCGCCCGCGTGCCTCGGGCCGCCCGATGTGGCAACAATGGTGACATGAGCCTCCACTCGATCATCGCCCGCCCGCTGCTCGCCGCGCCCTTCCTCGCCGACGGCATCGGGGCCATCACGCAGCCGCAGCGCCACGCCGAGAAGGTGGAGCGCGTCCGCCCGACCCTGGAGAAGCTCGGTGTCCCCGAGCAGGTCACCGCGGCGCCGGAGCTCCTCACGCGTGCGCTCGGCGTCGTCACGACCGTGTCCGCGCTGGCGCTGGCCACGGGCCGCAGGCCCCGCACGGCGGCCTTCACCCTCGCGCTGGTCACGGCGCCGGTGGCGCTCGCCCGCAACCCCGTGTGGACCGCGCAGGGCGAGGAGCGCAAGGAGATGACCTCCGACCTGCTCGCGTACGCCGGCCTCGTGGGTGGCCTGTTCACGGCCGCCGCCGACCGGGACGGCGAGCCGTCGCTGCGGTGGCGGATGAGCAACACGCTCGAGCAGCGCCGCGACATCAGGGCCGCCAAGGCCGAGGTGAAGGACAAGTACACCGACTGACGCCCGCACGGGGCGGCGGGACCCGGGTCCGGCCGCCCGGCCTGGCTCTACCCTGGGCACGTGACCACCACCGACATCTGGCCCGCCCCCCGCTCCGGCGGACCCCTGGACGCCACGGCCGACGTCCCGGGCTCGAAGTCCCAGACCAACCGGGCCCTGCTGCTGGCCGCGATCGCCGACTCACCCACGCTGCTGCGTCGCCCGCTGCGCTCGCGCGACACGCTGCTCATGGCGGAGGCCCTGCGCGCACTGGGGGCCCGCATCGACGACGTGGGCACCGACTGGCGGGTCACGCCCGGCCCGGTCGTCGGCGGCACGTCGATCGACTGCGGCCTCGCCGGCACGGTCATGCGGTTCGTCCCGCCGCTGGCCGCGCTCGCCCCCGGTGCCACGCGCCTCGACGGCGACGAGCACGCCCGGGTGCGGCCGATGGGCCCGCTCGTCGCGGCGTTGCGCGGGCTCGGCGTCGAGGTCGACGCCGCGGGCGGACCCGGCGCCGAGGTCCTCCCGCTGACGGTCCACGGCCGCGGACGTCTCGAGGGCGGCCCGCTCACCGTCGACGCCTCGACGTCCTCGCAGTTCGTCTCCGCGATCCTGCTCGTCGCCCCGGCGTTCGACCGGGGCGTCGACCTGCGTCACGTCGGCCCGCCGATGCCGTCGCTGCCCCACGTGACGATGACGGTCGAGACGCTGCGCGAGCGCGGCGTCGAGGTCGAGGTGCACGAGTCCGACGGCGTCCCGGTGCGCTGGGTGGTCGCCCCCGGGCCGGTCCGCGGCGGTGAGGTCACGATCGAGCCGGACCTGTCCAACGCCGGCCCGTTCCTCGCGGCCGCCGCGGTCACCGCCGGGACCGTGCGCGTCCCGGGTTGGCCCACGAGCACGACCCAGGCCGGGGACGCGATGCCCGGCCTGCTGGCGATGATGGGCGCCGAGGTCGACTGGCCGGCGGAGGACGTCCTGTCGGTCACCGGCCCCGACGAGCGCGAGCTGCGCGGCGTCGACATCGACCTGCACGACGTCGGAGAGCTCACCCCCACCCTCGCCGCGGTCGCGGCCCTCGCGATGACACCCTCCCGGCTGCGCGGGATCGCGCACCTGCGCGGCCACGAGACGGACCGGCTGGCCGCGATCGTCACCGAGCTGCGCCGCCTCGGCGGCAGCGCCCACGAGACCGAGGACGGCCTCGTGATCGAGCCCGCGTTCCTCCACGGCGGGACGGTTCAGACCTACGGCGACCACCGGATGGCGACGTTCGCCGCGATCCTGGGCCTGCGGGTCGACGGGGTCGGGATCCGCGACGTCGGGACCACCGCGAAGACCATCCCGGACTTCGTCCCCCGCTGGAACGCGCTCCTGGGATGAGCGGGGCGAGGCGGTGAGCCGGCGCGACGTCGGGACGGACGACGAACGGGTCCGCGTGCGCCCCGGCAGGGGCACGCGCCCGCGCACGAAGACCCGCCCCGCCCACGACGACGCCACGCCGGGCACCGTCCTGGCCGTCGACCGCGGCCGCTACCGGGTGGGGACCGCGGACGGGACACGGGTCACCGCCGTCAAGGCGCGCGAGCTCAACCGCACGCGCACGGCCGTCGTCGTCGGGGACGAGGTCGCCCTCGTCGGCGACGTCAGCGGCGAGGTCGACACGCTCGCCCGGATGGTCGGCGTGGCGGAGCGCCGCACGGTGCTGCGGCGCAGCGCGGAGGACGGCGACACGGTCGGCGTCGAGCGGCCGGTCGTGGCCAACGCCGACCAGCTCGCGGTCGTCACGGCGCTGGCCGACCCGCCCCCGCGGCCGCGGATGATCGACCGGTTCCTCGTGGCGGCCTACGACGCCGGCATGGACCCCCTCCTCGTGCTGACGAAGTCCGACCTGACGGGGCCCGACGAGCTGCTCGCGGGGTACGCGGCGCTCGAGGTGGGCCACGTCGTCGTCGGCGGGATGGGCGAGGCGCCCGGGGCGGACGGGGCGGTGCGCGGGCTTCAGGAGATGCGTGGTCTGCTGGCGGGGCGTACGACCGTGCTCGTCGGGCACTCCGGGGTCGGCAAGTCCACGCTCGTCAACGCGCTCGTCGAGGGCGCCGAGCGGGCCACGAGCCACGTCAACGAGGTGACGGGTCGCGGTCGGCACACCTCGAGCTCCGCCGTCGCGCTCGAGCTGCCGGGCGGCGGATGGGTCATCGACACCCCGGGCGTGCGCTCGTTCGGGCTCGCCCACGTCTCCGCCGACTCCCTGCTCGCCGGCTTCACCGACCTCGCCGGGGCCGCGGAGCTGTGCCCGCGCGGGTGCACGCACGCCGACGACTCCCCGGACTGCGCGCTCGACGACTGGGTGGCCGAGGCCGACGGCGCGACGGCCGAGGCCCGGGCGGCGCGCCTGGAGTCGTTCCGGCGGTTGGCCGCGGCGTTGCACGGGGTTCCGGGTACGGTCGAGCGATGAGCACCGGCCCCACCAGGCGTATCGACGACGACCTGCGCCTCGCCCACGTGATCGCCGACCAGGTGGACGCCCACACGACGGCCCGCTTCGGCGCCGTCGACCTCGAGGTCACCGCGAAGCCGGACCTCACCCCCGTGACGGACGCCGACCGCGGTGCTGAGGAGCTCGTGCGCGCCCAGCTGGCCCGCACGCGGCCGCGCGACGCGATCATCGGCGAGGAGATGGGGGCGACCGGGCACTCGCAGCGACAGTGGGTGGTCGACCCGATCGACGGGACCAAGAACTTCGTGCGCGGCGTGCCGGTGTGGGCCACCCTCATCGGGCTCGTCGAGGACGGCGAGGTCGTGCTCGGGGTCGTCTCGGCGCCGGCGCTGCAGCGGCGCTGGTGGGCCGGCAGCGGGACGGGGGCGTGGACCGGACGCTCGCTCTCCTCGGCGCGCCAGCTCCAGGTCTCCCGGGTGAGCGACGTGTCCGACGCCTCCCTGTCCTACTCGTCCCTCGGCGGCTGGGCCGAGCGCGGCCGCCTGCGCGCCTTCCTCTCCCTCGCCCAGGAGTGCTGGCGCACCCGCGCGTACGGCGACTTCTGGAGCTACATGCTGCTGGCCGAGGGCGCTGTCGACGTGGCGACCGAGCCCGAGCTCGCGCTGCACGACATGGTGGCGCTCGTCCCGATCATCACCGAGGCGGGAGGACGGTTCACCTCCCTCGACGGCGAGGACGGTCCCTGGGGGACCGACGCCGTCGCCACGAACGGGCACCTGCACGACCTCGTGCTCGAGATCCTGTCCGGCCAGGAGGACTGAGGCCGCCGCCGGGCCCGTACCCGGGGCGGGCGGGCCCGTCCCCGGGGCGGACGGACAGGCTGTGGACGCCGCGGGCGATGTCGGCCGGTCCGCCTACCGTGAGCACCATGCGGATCCTGCACACCTCCGACTGGCACCTGGGCCGGACCCTGCACGGCGTGGACCTCACGGAGGCGCACGCCGCCTACCTCGACCACCTCGTCGAGGTCGTGCGCTCGGAGCGGGTCGACGCCGTCGTCGTCGCGGGCGACGTCTACGACCGGGCGATCCCGCCGGCGGACTCCGTCACGCTGCTCGGGGAGGCCCTCGCGCGGCTGACCGAGCTCACGCGGGTGGTCCTCACCCCCGGCAACCACGACTCCGCCGTGCGCCTCGGGTTCTCGGCCGCCCTGCTCGACGAGCGCCTGTCGATCCGCACCCGGGTGCCCGACGTCGGCCGGCCCACCCTCCTCCCGGACGCCGAGGGCGGCGTGGGCGCGTACGTGTACCCGCTGCCCTACCTCGATCCGGACATGGCGCGCGCCGACCTCGCCGAGCCCGGCGACGACGGCGAGCCGGTCCGGCCGCCGCGCAGCCACGAGGGCGTCGTCACGGCGGCGATGGCGCGGGTGCACGCCGACCTCGCGCGCCGCAGGGCCGGCGACGCCACCCGCGTGCCGGCGGTGGTCATGGCGCACGCGTTCGTCGCGGGCGGCGAGGCGAGCGAGTCCGAGCGGGACCTGCGGGTCGGCGGGATCGAGGTCGTGCCCTCGGGGGTCCTGGCGTCCGGCACCGCGGACGTCGACTACGCGGCGCTCGGGCACCTGCACGGCCCCCAGCGCGTCGGCGGGCGGGTCCCGGCCCGGTACTCGGGCTCGCCGGTGGCGTTCTCCTTCTCCGAGGAGCACCACGTGAAGTCCAGCGTGCTGGTCGACCTGGCGGGCGGGGAGGTGTCGACCGAGCTCGTCGAGGCCCCCGTGCTGCGGCGCCTGGCGACCCTGACCGGCACGATCGACGAGCTCACCTCCGGGTCGTTCGACCACCACGCCGGGGACCACGTGCGCGTGCGGGTCACGGACGCCACGCGCCCCGCCCACATGCGGTCCCGGATCCTCGAGCACCTCCCCCACCTGCTGGTCCTCTTCCACGAGCCCGATGGCGCGACACCGGTGGTCGGGCCGCTGCGGGTGACCGCCGCGGAGGACCCCGTCGAGATCGCCGCGCAGTTCGTCGCCGACGCCGGCGGCGCCGAGGCGACCGCACCGGAGCGGGACGCGCTCCGCGCGGCGGTCGAGGCCGCCGAGGCGATGCGGCGGTCCGCCTGATGCGCCTGCACCGGCTCACGCTCGAGGCCGTCGGCCCGTTCGCCGGTCGGCACACGATCGACATCGACCGGCTCGGGGCGTCCGGCCTGTTCCTGCTCGAGGGGCCGACCGGGGCGGGCAAGACGACGATCGTCGACGCGATCGTCTTCGCGCTGTACGGGGACGTCGCGGACACGGGCGGGTCGCACCGCAGCCGGATGCACTCGCAGCACGCCGAGCCGGGCGTGGAGCCCGTCGTGGACCTCGTGCTGTCCACCTCACGGGGCGTGTACCGGGTGCGCCGGACGCCCGCCTACCAGCGACCCAAGCAACGCGGCACGGGCATGACGACGGTCAACCCGACGGCGCGCCTGTGGCGGCTCGCCTCCGACGACCTCTCCGCGGTGCCCGAGGGCGAGGAACCGCCGGGCGAGCAGGTCTCGGCGCACGTCCAGGAGGTCGGCACCGAGCTCGGCTCGATCCTCGGGCTGACCAAGGAGCAGTTCACGCAGACGGTCGTGCTGCCGCAGGGGCAGTTCGCGCGTTTCCTCCGCGCCGGCGTCGCCGAGCGGCAGCAGGTCCTCCAGCAGATCTTCGCCACGTCCCTGTACGAGGACGTCCAGTCGATCCTCGCGGACCGGGCCCGTGCCTCCCGTGCGGCCGCGCAGAGGGCGGCCGAGGCGGCGGGCCGGCGGGCGACGGCCGTCGCGGAGCACGGCCGCCTGGACGAGGGCGGGCGCGATCGGCTGGTCACGGCCGCGGAGTCGATCGACCCGGACGCTGCGGAGGAGGTGCTCGGCCCGCTGCTGGCGGAGCTCTCGACACGGCGGGCGGCGGCGGCAGACACGCACGAGGCGGCCCGCGCCGCGGACCGGGCGGCCCAGGAGCACCTCGACGCCCAGCGCGCGCTGCACCGCGCGATCACGCGGCGTACCGCGCTGCTCGCCGAGCGGGCGACGCTCGAGGCCGCGGCCGGCGAGGTCGAGCTGAGCCGGACGGCGCTGACCTCGGACGCCGCCGCACGACCGGTCGTGGTCGCGCTCGACGCCGCCGATCGGGCCGAGCGGGCGCGCGACCACGCGCTGGACGAGCTCGTCACTCTGGCCGAGCGGTCCGCCGATGGTGCCCCGGACGGGCTCGTCGCTGCCGCTGAGCAGTTTCCCGAGGGAGAGCCGGACGGGCAGGCCCCCGGGGGTGCCCCGGCCGGGCTCGTCGCGGCCGCCCGGTCCGGGGACGGGGACCTCGCCGCCCGTGCCGACGCGCTCGACGCCGAGCGGGAGCGTGCCGCGACCGAGCAGGGGCGCCTGGCGGCCCTGGTCGCCACGGAGGCCGGCCTCGCGGACCGGCGCGCGCGGATCGCGAGGAGCGAGGCGGGCATCGCCGACCTCGACCGCCGGATCTCGGGCCGCGCGGAGGCGATCCGGTCCCTGCCCGGCGCGCGGGCGGAGCTGCTCGAGCAGCGCCGGGCGGCGCAGGTCGCGGCCGCCGGGCTCTCGGGTGCCCGGGCGGCGGTCACCGACGCGGAGGGTCGGCTCGCCGCCGCCCGGCTCGCCGAGCGGCGACGGACGGAGCGCGACGCCGCGAGCGAGGCGCTGACGGCCGCGCGCACGGCCGCCGAGTCCGCGCAGGCACGCGAGAACGAGCTGCGCGCCCGCTGGCGGGACGAGGTCGCCGGGCGCCTGGCACGCGACCTCGTCGACGATGCCCCGTGCCCGGTGTGCGGTTCCACGGACCACCCCGCCCCCCGGCCGGGCTCCGACCGGCCGGTGAGCGACGAGGACCTCGCGGCCGCCGAGCAGTCCCGGGCCGGCGCCGACCGCGCGTTGTCCGCGGCGTCCTCGACCCTGGCCGCCGCCGAGGAGCAGCTCACGGCGGCGACCGCGGCGGCGGGCGAGCTGAGCGTCGACGACGCCACCGATACCCTCGCCGCCGCCCGGGCCGCCGTGGGCGCGGCCGAGCAGCAGGTCGCGGAGGTCGCCCGGCTGGACACCGCACTGGCCGAGCACGACGCCCGAGCAGCCCGCGAGTCGGAGCTCCGTGCCGCGGACGAGTCCGAGCGTGCCGCGCTCGCGGCCGGGCTGGACGCCATGCGCACATCGCTGGAGGACGACGACCGCGCGGTCCGCGACGCCCGGGAGGGGCACGCGTCCGTCGCCGACCGGGCCGCCGCGCTCGGCGCCCGCGCAGCTCGCGCACGAGCGCTCGCCGGCGCCGTGCGCGAGCTGCTCGACCGCAGGCGGTCCGCCGAGGCCGCGCGCGCGGAGGCCGACGCACACCTGACCGGCTCGGACCTCGCCGACGCCGAGAGCGCTCGGGCGGCCGTCCTCACCGAGGACGACCGGCTCGCGGCGCAGCGACGGGTCTCCGCCCACGAGGCCGGCACCGCGCGGGTCGCCGCGGGCCTCGCCGAGGACGAGATCGCCGCGCTCACCGAGCGGTCGACGGCCGACCCCGGGCAGGCCCAGGCGGCACGGGAGGCCCGCGCGGCGGAGCTCGAGCAGGCGTCCGCGGCGCACGACGCGGCCCGCCGCACCCTGGAGGACACGACGGCGGCGGCCCGGACCCTGCGCGACGAGATCGCCCGGCACGCCGCCGACGCGGAGTCGGACACCCCCCTGGTCCGGGTCGCGGACCTCGCCGCCGGACGCGAGTCCCGCACGGGCATCACCCTGGCCACCTACGTGCTGCTGCGCCGGTTCGAGGAGGTGCTGGCGGCGGCCAACGACCGCCTGACGACGATGTCGTCGGGGCGCTACCTGCTCGAGCGCACCGACGAGCGGGAGGAGGGGGTGCGTGCGCGCGCCGTCGGCCTCGGCCTCAGCGTTCTCGACACGCACACCTCCGCGCCGCGGGCGACCCGCACCCTGTCCGGCGGCGAGACCTTCTACGTCTCGTTGTCCCTCGCGCTGGGGCTCGCGGACGTCGTCGGTGCCGAGTCCGGCGGCATCGAGCTCGGCACGCTGTTCGTCGACGAGGGCTTCGGCACGCTCGACCCCGAGACCCTCGACTCGGTGATGAACGAGCTGGGCGCCCTGCGCGACCACGGGCGCACGGTAGGGCTCATCAGCCACGTGGGCGAGATGAAGCAGCGCATCGGCGACCAGGTCAACGTCCGCCACCGACCCGACGGACGGGGCTCCACGCTGACCGTGCGGGCGGGCGGCTGACCGCGGCGGCCGGGCGGCTGACCACGGCGGCCGGGCGGCTGACCACGGCGGCCGGGCGGCTGACCACGGCGGTCGGGCGGCTGACCACGGCGGTCGGGCCCCGCTCCGGGGCCTGACCGGCCTGAGACCGATCGGCGGTGCGACCGGGCGGACGCCCCCTCGCTCAGCCCTCGAGGATCGTCGCCCGCTCGCTCGGGTCGAACCACATCAGGTCGAGCTCGGCGACACGTTCGAAGACCTCGTCGTCCCCCGCCGCGGCGGCCTCGACGTCGACCTGTACGGACGCCTCGTCGACGTGGATCGCCGCGACGGCGTCCCAGCCGACCGGTGCCTCGAGGCGGACGAGGCTCGGGAGCCCGCCCGGCACGGGGATCGCCGCGCCGTCGGCCACGTCGGCCGAGACGACGACCCTGCGAGCCGCACCGGGCGCGTCGAGCTCGGAGCGGCGGCGCACCGAGTCGTCGGCGGCGGCGAGGAAGGCGACGAGCTCCAGGCCCTCCTCGTCCTCGTCGGGCACGGCGGCGGCGAGGTCACGCGTCACGGCGTGCGCGTGGACCGCGCCGGGGGTGGCGGCGAGCTCGGCGGGCGTGGCGGGCAGGTAGATGCGCACGGGTCGATCATCCTCTTCCCGTCCGGGCCACGCGTGCGCCGCGCCGCCACCACCGGGAGCGCGCGTCGCGGCCCTCCGGGAGCGCGAGGAGGTGCCGGGCGAGGGACTCCACCGCGCGCCGGGCGCCGCCGGACGGCGCCTGCTCGCGCCACGTGGCACCCGCGAGGAGCGCGCCGTCCGCGGTTCCCGGGTCGTCCGGGACCAGATGCGGCTCCTGGTCGCCGCCGTAGCGCCACAGGGCCTCGCGGACCGCGCGCTCGTGGTCGGGGCCGGCCGAGGCCCGACGCACGCGGTTGACGACGACCGTCCTGCGGGCGTCGGGAGCGAGGTCCCGTTCCCGCAGCTCCGTCAGCGCGAGGACGAGGCGCCGCACGCCGACGGGGTCCCCGGCCCCGACGACGACGACCTCGTCGGCCGCGGCGAGCGCAGAGAGCGTGGCCTGGTGACGGACCGGGCCGAAGTCGGTGCCGTCCCCCTGCTCGGCCCCGGCGCCCACGTCGACGACGACGAGCGGCGCGACCTCCCGCAGCACCTCCCACACGGACTCCAGGGCGGCGCTCTCGAGCTCACGCCAGCGGTCCGGCCGGGTCAGGCCCGTGAGCGCCGTGAGCCCGTCCGCCACCTCGGCGAGGGCGGAGCGAGCGACGTCGGCGTCGAGCCTGCCGTGCGCGGCATGGCGGGCGACGGCGGCGATCGAGGAGATGTCGTCGGGCAGCCCGAGCACCTGCGCCAGCGCGGGCGCCTCGGTGTCGGCGTCCACGACGACGGCGCGCGTTCCGAGCGCCGCCGCCTCGGCAGCGAGGTTGACGGCCACGGTCGTGCGCCCGGGCGCTCCGCGCGCGCCCCACACGACGACGATCCGGCCCGGCTCCTCCGGCGGAGGCACCGTCGGCGGCGCGGCCTCGTCGACGACGTCCTCCGGCGTGCTCGTCGTCGCCTCGGCGGGCGCCGAGGTCGTCTGAGCGCCCGTCGACAGCCACCAGGGGACCTCCGAGATCACGCCGTCGTGGGGCGGGGTGCCTTCCGCCGCGGGATCATCCGGCCGGGGCGCCTCGTTCGACCGGGGCGCCTCGTCGGGCGTCGGAACGCTTCCGGGCGGTTCCGGTGCCGCGCGGGGTGCGGCGTCGGGCCGGTGGAGCGCCCGTCGGCTGGTCGGACGTCCCGCCCCGTCCTTGTCGCCGGTCGACGGCGCGCCGTCCGCGGACCCGGGCGGACGCTCCTGGGCCTGGTCGTCCCCGGCGCCGCGACCCGTGGGCGTGGCCACCGAGCGGGTCCACGCCTCCGGCACGACGTCGGGAACGGGCGTCCCGCCCTGCCCGTCGTGGGCGCCGGGCGCCGCGGCACCCGGCCGGCCGCGAACGGTCTCGCCGCGCGCGAGGGCGATCGCCATCGCGGCGACGGTCCCGGCCGGGTCGGACTCGGCGGCGACCGCGTCCGCACCGAGCTGGGCGAGCCGGCCGGCGTCGGGGCCCGGGCCGACGAGCAGCACGCGGGCGCCGGCCGCCGTGATCCTGCCGACGGACGCACGGTCGACGCCGGGCATGTGGCTGCTGAGCACGGCGACGGTGCCGATGCCCGCCCCGACCCCGCCGAGCAGCTCGGCCAGGTCCGCGCACCGCCGGACGACCTTGGCTCCGGACCCGGGCGTGTCGATCGCGCGGACGACGTCGGCCTCGCCGTCCGTGAGGGCGAGGAGGATGCCGTGGGTCACGAGCCCTCCACGGGGACCGAGTGGTGCGGGACCACGGTGAGCTCCTCGCCCGCGGCGACCGCGCCGAGCACGTCCTCGACCAGGTCGGCCGGGACCAGCAGCTCGACGCTCGCTCCTCCCGAGGCGGCGAACACGCCGTCGTCGGTACCGATGGTGACCACGAGAACCTCCGGCGCGAGCACGACGGGCGGCGCCACCTCCTCGCCGCGGTCGCCGACCGCCGCCTGCGGCGCCCGCCACAGGTCGACCGTCGAGCCTGCGCCGAGCCCCGACGGGAGCGCTGCGTCGACCGGGACGACCACGGGACGCATGTCCTCGTCCGTCGACTCACCGGTGGCCGCCATCGGCACGAGCTCGCCCGCCCCCACCAGGCGGGTCGCGACGAGGTCGGCCGGGATCTCGCCCTCGGCGACGAGGTAGTGGTCGCCCGCGTCACCGACGTTGACCTCGACGACCTCCAGGCCCGCGTCGGCAAGGCGCTCGCCCGGCGTGACGACCTCCGAGGCCGCCCACACCTGGGTGGTCCCTCCCGCGCGGTCCACCGCCCACGCCCCGATGCCGACCGAGACGGCGACGAGCAGCACGCCCACGCCGAGCCGTGGGTCGCGCCAGCCCGGTCGGCGCATCCGTCGCGCGGTCCCAGCGTTGTCCGTCATCCGAGTTCCCCCTCGCTCATCCGGTCCTCACCGCATCCTCGCGACCGGCCGCCGGCCATGCACGCCTCGTCCACAGCACGAGGCCGGCCGCGCGGTCGACACGGCTGTCCACACCCTCCACGCGCCCGGCGGGCGCTGCGGCGATACTGGAGCCGTGGCCCGCTTCCTCACCATCGCCGACGTCGCCGAGCAGCTCAATCTCTCGGTGTCCCAGGTGCGCGCGCTGCTGCGGAGCAAGGAGCTCGTCGGCGTGCAGATCGGCGGCAAGGGCCTGTGGCGGGTCGAGGACGTCCAGCTCGAGGCGTACATCGCCCGGCTGTACGAGCAGGCCGCGGCCCGGCCGGTCGACGAGCACGTCGACGAGGAGTCCGGCACCGGTCGCTGATCCGACCCCCCGCCACGACTCCCCCGTGCCGCGGTCATGCGGTACGGACCACGTGCACGTGCGCGAGCGCCACGGCCACGACGTGGTCGCCCGGGTCGGCGCGCAGGTCGAGGTGGTCGGCCCCTACGCGCAGGATCCGCCCCGTGCGGCCGCCCGCCGCGTCGTCGAGCCGCACGACCGCCCCTGACCTCGCGATGCGCCGGAGCGCGGCCGCGAACGAGTAGCGCGCGGCGACGACGCCGGCGGCACCGGCGCTTCGGGCGAGCCCGCGGACGCCGACGACCGCGCGGGAGGGCACGAGCGCCCGACGCTCGCCCTCGGCGAGCAGGAGCCAGTGGGCGTTCGCGTCGAGGACCGTGCCGACGACGTCGTCGCGGCCGGGTAGCACGAGGGCGAGCTCGGCGCCGATGCGTGCCCGCCACCGGTCCTCGAGCGTCACGGTGGCGGCCTCGGCCTCGGCGAGCTCGCCCGCCTCGAGCAGCTGCTCCGCGCGTCGTTCTGCCTCGAGCTCGCCCGAGAGGTCGGCGAGCAGCAGGTCCTCCCATGCCACGGAAACAACCTAGGCGGAGCCACGGCCGCGCGAGCCGGTTCGGCGCCCCGCTCTGGCGGATCCTTCAGCGACACGCCGTCACTCTTGCGCATCTCGTCACACCTGTGCCATCGTTCCGGCATCATTCGACACGAACCAGCACGAACGGACACGTTCATCGGGACGGTGGGGGGCATGACGACGATCAAGGACGGGACGACTTCGGCGTCCGGCGGGCGACGACAGGGGCACGGCGCCGCACCGGCGGTACGACAGGGACACGGCGCCGCACCGGCGGTACGGCGGCCCGACCGGCGTGCGACGAGTGCCCCGGTTACCGGTCGGCGCGCGACGACGGCCGTCCGCGCCGGCGGCGAACTCCTCGCGCTCGCCGCGACCGCGGCGTCCACGGTGCCGCTCACGCTCGTGCTCGCGAACGCCGCACGGGACGCCGTCGCGGCACTGGCGGCGCTCCCCGCGCACGGACCGCAGGACCTGCCGGACGCCGTCGCCGCCGGCCTTCTCGCCGTCGGCGCGGCCTGCGCGGCCTGGTACGCATGCACCGCGTTCCTGGGGCTCGTCGTCGCGCTGCTCCCCCGCTCCGGGGCCGGGGCCCGGCTGCGCAGCGGGCTCGCCCTCGTGGTGGGCAGGGCCGGCGCACCGGTCGTGCGGCGCATCGCGGCCGGGAGCGCGGTCGCCGGGCTCTCGCTGGGGCTCGCCGTCGGTCCCGCGGCGGCCGTGCCCGACGCTCCGGAGTCGCCGACCGATGCGCCGTCGGCGCCCGCGTCCGACGACGAGGCCGGGACAGGGGGCGAGGCAGGACCGGGGGACGAGGCAGGTCCGCGGGACGACGCCGGCCCCCCGGTACCGGGTCCCGACCTGCCCGCGGTCCCCGCGGTGCCGGACGTGACCGGATCGTCGGCATCACCCCTCGTCGACTCACCGGCCCCCGCACCGGGGCCGGAGCCCGCACCTGCACCAGAGCCCGAGCTCGCGCCGACCGCGTCGCCGGAGCCGGCTCCCGAGCCGGCGACGGCCGAGGCGGTCTACGTCGTCGCGGCCGGCGACTCGCTCTGGTCGATCGCGGCGGACCACCTCGGTCCGTCCGCGAGCACCGCGGACGTCGCGGCCGCCTGGCCGGACTGGTACAGCACGAACGCCGAGGTCATCGGCGCCGACCCCGATCTCGTCCGCGCCGGCGTCGAGCTGACGCCCCCGACCCTCGAGGAGACCCGATGAGCGCCCAGCCCACCCACGACGTCGTGCCGGTGCCGCTACCCTCCCGGCCGAGGATCGTCGCCGCGCAGGGCCCGCCGGGCTCCGTGTCGCGCGTGCGGCGCCGCACGGTGCCGGCGGTGCCCCCGCCGTTGCCCCGGACGTCGCTCGAACGGCCGTGGGACCGGGTCCGCTTCGCCGCCGAGCACCGGCCGGGCGCGGAGATGTTCGAGGACGGTCCTGCGCCCGGGCGGGACGAGGAGCCTCCGCGGGCCGACGAGGCCGACCTCGAGCGGCTCGCCGCCGGGATCGTGCAGCACGCCGTCGAGGCGCTGCTCGGCACCCGGTCACCGGCCCAGCTCGCCCGCTGGCTCGCGCCGCCGCTCTACGAGTCCCTCTCGCGGCGCGCCGGGCTCGCGGGCCGGCTCCAGGGTCGCCCGGACCGGTTCACCCACGTCGTGGTCCGCCGCACGATCGGATCTACGCCCAGCGAACGCGCGCGCGAGGTCAGCGTGGTCGTCCATGACGGCACCAAGGTCCGCGCCGCCGCGGTCCGGATCGAGGTCTTCCGCGGGAGGTGGCGGGCCGTCGCCCTCGAGATCGGGTGAGCGACGGACCCGCCGAGCGAAGGACCTGCTGAGCGGAGGACCCGCTGAGCGAAGAACCGGCCCCCCGGAGCTCAGCGCAGGGCGCTGAGCATCGACGAGAAGTCGGGCACGTCGTCGAACTCGTCCTTTGCCTGCCTGGGGGCACTGCCGGCCACGGCGTGAGCGAGCTCCTCCCCGGCGCGCACGATGCGCCCGGGAAGGTCCGGGCCGCCCGGCTCGCCTGCACCCGCGGCCCAGTCGTCCGTCGCGGCGTACACAGCGGTCGGCATCGCGCTCCCGCGCAGGTACGCGACGAGCGGACGCAGCGCGTAGTCGATCGCGAGCGAGTGCCGTGGGGTGCCGCCGGTGGCGGACAGCAGCACCGGGGTGCCGTCGATCGAGCCCCGGTCGAGGACGTCGAGGAACATCTTGAGCAGCCCGGAGTACGAGCCCGAGTAGACGGGCGTCGTCACCACGAGTCCGTCGGCGCCGCGGACCGCGTCCATGGCCTCCTCCACGGCCGTGCTGCGCACGCCGGTGAGCATGGTGTCGAGCAGGTCGTGGGCGATCGTCCGCAGGTCGAGGGTCATGAGGGTCGCGCGCACGCCCCTCTGGCTCAGCCCGGTCACGGCCGCCCGGCCGAGCCGGTCGGCGAGCATCCGGGTGGTCGAGGGGTCGGACGTCCCGGCCGAGACCGTGACGATCCGGCGCTCGGTCCCGCCGGCCCCCTCGGGGACACCTGGCCGGTCGTCGAACGCGTCGCCGGTGAGGTCGAGGTCGAACCCCTCGCTCATGCCCGCACCGCCGCGTCCTCGGCCCGGCGTCCGGTGGCGTCGTCGCCGACGGCGCCCACGTGGGCCGCGCCCGCCGTGCCCTGCTCCCGGGCGGCCGCCACGCGCTCGGCGTGGCTCGGCGGGTCCGCCGGCACGTGGGCCGGACGGATCGACTCGGCCTCCCGGCGCAGGACGGGCACGACCTCGGTCGCCAGCAGGTCGATCTGCTCGAGGACCGTCTTCAGCGGCAGTCCCGCGTGGTCGATGAGGAAGAGCTGGCGCTGGTAGTGGCCGACGTCCTGCCACATCTTCCCGTAGCGGTCGATGACCTCCTGCGGCGAGCCGACGGTCAGCGGGGTCTCCGCGGTGAACTCCTCCATCGTGGGGCCGTGCCCGTAGACGGGGGCGTTGTCGAAGTACGGACGGAACTCGGTCTTCGCGTCCTGGCTGTTGGCGCGCATGAACACCTGTCCGCCGAGGCCGACGATCGCCTGGTCCGCGTCGCCGTGGCCGTGGTGCTCGAAGCGCTCGCGGTAGAACTGCACCATCCGCTTCGTGTGCCGCATCGGCCAGAAGATGTTGTTGTGGAAGAAGCCGTCACCGTAGTAGGCGGCCTGCTCGGCGATCTCGGGGCTGCGGATCGAGCCGTGCCAGACGAACGGGGCGACGCCGTCCAGCGGGCGCGGGGTGGCGGTGAAGCCCTGCAGGGGGGTGCGGAACCGGCCGCTCCAGTCGACGACGTCCTCGGTCCACAGGCGGCGCAGCAGGGCGTAGTTCTCGATCGCGAGGTTGATGCCCTCGCGGATGTCCTTGCCGAACCAGGGGTACACGGGCCCGGTGTTGCCCCGCCCCATCATGAGGTCCATCCGGCCGTCCGAGATGACCTGGAGCATCGCGTAGTCCTCCGCGATCTTCACCGGGTCGTTCGTCGTGATGAGCGTGGTCGCGGTCGACAGCGTGATGTTCGTCGTCGCCGCGGCGAGGTAGCCGAGCATCGTGGTCGGCGAGGACGCGACGAAGGGCGGGTTGTGGTGCTCGCCCGTCGCGAAGACGTCGAGCCCGGCGTCGTCGGCGTGCTTCGCAATGGTGAGCATCGCGCGCACCCGCTCCGTGTCCGACGGGGCGCGCCCCGTGGTCGGGTCGGCGGTGACGTCGCTGACGCTGAAGATCCCGAACTGCATGTCGCCGTCCTCCTGATCGACATATTGATGCGTTTGCATCGACACTAGCGCCAACGGTGGGTCCCTCGCATTCATTCCCGCTGCAAAGCGGCGCAGGACACACCTCCCGCAGCACGGGCAGCGCACGACGACGGCGACCCGCTCGTGCGGGTCGCCGTCGTCGTCGTGCGATCTCGGCCCGGCGGTGCGGGCTCGGCCGGCGCTGCCGGGCGGCCGCTCTAGCCCTGTCGCTTCGCCTTCTTGGCCTGGGCGCGGCGCTGGGCGCGGTTGAGTCCGTCGCTCCCGCCCGCGGCGGCAGTACCGGCCGCGCTGCCGCGTGCCGGCCGGCGCGTGGGTGCGTCGTCGTCCTCGTCCGCGCCCGACGTCGACGAGCTCGTGCCCGAGTAGGTCAGACCCGTGGGGCGGCGGGGTGCCTCGAGACCGAGCAGCTCGTCGTCCGTGGGGACCGGCGCGGCGGGGTCGTCCTGCGGGTCCTCGCCGGTCGACGTCAGGTCGGCACCCACGCCCGCGGCGTCCGCGGAGGGTGCGGGCCCGGGATCGCCGGCGGTGCCGGCCTCCCTCGACGCTGCTGCACCCGTGGCGTCGTCGGGCGCGCCGCCCCCGGGCCGGGCGCCACCGGACGCGGCACCTCCCGCGGCCGCACCAGCAGCCGCACCAGCAGCCGCACCGGCGGCCGCGCCGGGCGTCGGGATCGAGGGCGTGCTCCCACCGAGCGCAGAGGCCGCGAACGCCGAGCCTGCCGCCGCGGCCTTGCGCGTCGCCGCGGCGCCCGCACCCGCCCGGAGCGTGGTCGACGCGCCGGACCCGGTGGCGGCGCGGCCGACGGTCGAGGTGGCCGCGGCCGCCGCGGAGGCTGCGTCGACCGGCTGGTCGGTGGGGTTGATCTCGAGGTTGAAGACGTAGCGGACGGTGTCCTCGCGGATCGCCTCGTTCATCGCCTGGAAGAAGGTGAAGCCCTCGCGCTGGTACTCCACGAGCGGGTCGCGCTGTCCGGCCGCCCGCAGCGAGATGCCCTGCCGCAGGTAGTCCATCTCGTAGAGGTTCTCCCGCCAGTGGCGATCGAGGACGGACAGGACGACGCGGCGCTCGAGCCGACGCATGAGGTCCTCCCCCACCTCCTCCTCGCGCGCGTCGTACGCCACGAGGATGTCCGAGCGCAGCTCGGTGCGGAGCATCTCGGGGGTCACGCGGGCGCTGTGCCCGGCCTGCTCGACGAGATCGTCCTCGGTGATCCCCACCGGGTAGTAGGCGCCCAGCTCGCCGAGGATCTTCTCGACGTCGGAGTCCTCGAGGGAGCCGTCCGCGCTGTGCTGGTCGACGATGGCGTCGACGAGGTCGGTCGCGAACCCGCGCACCTGCTCCTCGATGTCCTCGCCGTGCAGCACGCGGCGGCGCTGCTCGTAGATCACGGTGCGCTGCCGGTTCATCACGTCGTCGTACTTCAGGACGTTCTTGCGCTGCTCGAAGTTGCGGGCCTCGATGGCCTCCTGGGCACGCCGGATGCCGCTCGAGACCCACTTGTGCTCGAGCGCCATGTCGTCCGGGTAGGCGTCGTTGTCCATGAGGCGGGCCGTCGGCCCGGACCCGAACAGCCGCATGAGGTCGTCCTCGAGCGAGAGGTAGAACCGGGACTCGCCGGGGTCGCCCTGACGTCCCGAACGACCGCGCAGCTGGTTGTCGATGCGTCGCGACTCGTGCCGCTCGGTGCCGAGCACGTAGAGCCCGCCCGCGTCGAGGACCTCCTGGTGCTCGTCCTTGACCTGCTCCTGGGCGGCCGCCAGCGTCTCGGTCCAGGCCGCCTCGTACTCCTCGGCGTTCTCCACCGGGTCGAGGCCGCGGTCGCGCAGGACGTTCTGGGCGATGTGCTCGGGGTTGCCGCCGAGCATGATGTCGGTACCGCGACCGGCCATGTTCGTGGCGACGGTGACGGCGCCCTTGCGGCCCGCCTCGGAGACGATGGCGGCCTCGCGCTCGTGCTGCTTGGCGTTGAGGACGTCGTGCTCGACCCCGGCCTCGGACAGCAGCTCGGAGAGCCGCTCGGACTTCTCCACCGACGTCGTACCGAGGAGGACCGGCTGGCCGGTCTCGTGGCGCTCCTTCACGTCCTTGACGATCGCCCGGTACTTCTGCTCGATGTTCTTGTAGACGAGGTCGCCCTCGTCCTTGCGGATCATCGGCTTGTTCGACGGGATCGGGACGACGCCGATCTTGTAGGTCGAGGAGAACTCCGCGGCCTCGGTCTCGGCCGTACCGGTCATGCCGGAGAGGGTGTCGTAGAGACGGAAGTAGTTCTGCAGCGTGATCGTCGCCAGCGTCTGGTTCTCCGCCTTGATGCGCACGCCCTCCTTGGCCTCGATGGCCTGGTGCATGCCCTCGTTGTACCGGCGCCCGCGCAGGCGACGCCCGGTGTGCTCGTCGACGATCGTCACCTCGCCGTTCTCGACGATGTAGTCCTTGTCGTTCTGGTACAGCTCCTTGGCGCGCAGGGAGTTGTTGAGGAACGAGATGAGCGGCGTGTTGAGCGACTCGTAGAGGTTGTCGATGCCGAGCAGGTCCTCGACCTTCTCGATGCCGGGCTCGAGGATGCCGACCGTGCGCTTCTTCTCGTCGACGTCGTAGTCGACGTCCCGCTCCAGCTTCGGCGAGATCTTGGCGAAGGCGGCGTACCACGGGTTGACGTCCCCCTCGGCCGGGCCCGAGATGATGAGCGGGGTGCGTGCCTCGTCGATGAGGATCGAGTCCACCTCGTCGACGATGACGAAGTTGTGTCCGCGCTGGACGAGGTCGTCGGTGCTCAGCGCCATGTTGTCGCGCAGGTAGTCGAAACCGAACTCGTTGTTCGTGCCGTACGTGATGTCGGCGGCGTACTGCTCGCGGCGCTGGGCCGGGGTCTGGCCCGAGACGATGCAGCCGGTGCTCAGCCCGAGGAAGCGGTGGACGCGCCCCATGAGCTCGGACTGGTAGGTGGCGAGGTAGTCGTTGACCGTGACGACGTGGACACCCTTGCCGGACAGCGCGTTCAGGTAGCTCGGGAGCGTGGCGACGAGCGTCTTACCCTCACCGGTCTTCATCTCGGCGATGTCGCCCTGGTGCAGCGCGGCGCCACCCATGATCTGCACGCGGTAGTGCCGCTGGCCGAGCACGCGACGGGCCGCCTCCCGCACGACGGCGAACGCCTCCGGGAGGAGATCGTCGAGCGTCTCGCCGTCCTCGATCCGCTCGCGGAACTCGGTCGTCTGCTCCCCCAGCTCCTCGTCGGTCAGGTCGACGAAGGAGTCCTCGAGCGCGTCGACCTGGTCGGCGATCGCGCCGAGCCGCTTGACGACTCGGCCCTCGCCCATGCGCAGGATCTTGTCGAGGATGGTTGCCACAGCGGCACTCCGTGAGGTCGTTCGTCGCCCCTTGGGGCGGGCGCGCCGAGGTGCCGCGCCACCCGCCATGGTAGGCGCGCCGCGGCGACCCCGGGGGCACGGGGGCACGGGGGCGAAGCCCGGCCACTGCGGACCACGACGGCCCGCGCCACCCGGCCGGACCGGACGGTGACCGCCCAGGCACCCGGCCGGGCCGGACGGTGACCGCCCCGGTCAGGAGGCGGAGCGCAGCACGGCCGGGTGCAGGTCCCGGGCGAGGTCCCCGACGCCGCCGCTCGCGTCCACGCGGTCGGCGCCGAGCCAGCGCGCGACCTCGCCGAGCTCGGCCGCGAGCTCCTCGGCGATCCGCTCGCGGGACGGCCACGCTCCCGCCCCCCGGCTCGGCAGGTCCGGCACCTGCCCCGGGTCCTCGGCGTGGACCTCCTTGACCAGAAGCACGCCCGCCGCCCGGTCGGCCTTGAGGTCGACGCGGGCCACGAGGTGCTCGCCGAGGAGGAACGGCAGCACGTAGTAGCCGTGGGAGCGCAGGTGAGCGGGGGTGTAGATACCGATCCGGTAGTGCATACCCCACAGGTCGGCGAGCCGCTCCCGTTCGAACACGAGCGGGTCGAACGGGGCGAGCAGGGCGCGGGCGCGCACCGGGTCGGCCGGCACCGTCACCTCCGCGGGCCGGTAGGCGGGTCGCCGCAGCCCGCGCACGCGGACCTCGACGAGCTCACCGTCCTCGACCAGCGCGCGCACCGCGGTGGCCGTCTCGCGGACGGGGAGCCGGTGGTAGTCGGCGAGCGCCCGGACGCCCGCGACCCCGTGCGCGCGGGCCGCGACGAGAGTGAGCTCACGGACCGCCTCCGGCCACGGGGGCGCGGCGGCGAGCGCCTCGGGCGGAAGGACGCGCCCCGGAAGGTCGAGGACCTGCTCGAACGACGAGCTCCGCCGGGCGACGGCGAGGCGGCCGGTGCGCCACATCCGGCTCAGGGCGACCTTGAGCGGGGACCAGTTCCACCCCCAGGCAGTCTTTTCCGCACGTTCGTGCGCGAGGAGGTCGTGCAGGTCGGTCGACGTCGCCGCGCCGTGGTCGGTGATCGCGGCCTCGACGTCGGCCATGAGGGCCGGGTCGCCGAACCCCCGGTCCTGCCACCGGTCCTCCGCGGCCGAGCGCCGGGCCGCCTGGAGGGCGTAGGTACGCGGCGGGACGAGGGAGGCCTCGTGGCACCAGGTCTCGACCAGCAGCCGGGGCGACCGGCCGGTGACACGGTCGAGGATCGACGTGTCGTACGCGCCGACCCGCGCGAGCACCGGCAGCTGGTGGGCGCGAGCGAGGACGTTGACGGAGTCGATCTGCAGCAGCGCCGTGTCGGCGACAGCGCGGGCGACGTGCCGGCGCCCGGGGCGGGCGGGGCGGCGCCGGGCCAGGCCCTGGGCAGCGACGGCGGCTCGCCGTACCTGGCGGATCGAGATCTCCTGGGGCTGCACCGCACCATCGTCGCACCGGGCACCGACACGACGGCGCCCGTGCCCGTGCCACCTCGCGGGGCGGCACGGGCACGGGCGGTTCCGGCGGTCCGGAGCCCGCCGTCGGGGTCTCAGCAGGTGGCGTCGAGCCTGATCACTCCGTAGGCCCAACCCTTGCGGCGGTAGACGACGCAGGGCTGGCGGGTCTCGGAGTCGACGAAGAGGTAGAACGGGTGGCCGACCATCTCCATCTCGTACAGGGCCTGGTCGACCGTCATCGGCTCGGCCTTGTGCAGCTTGTCCCGGACGATGACCGGCGAGTCGCCCAGCTGGGTCTCGACCGCCTCGCCCGGGCTCGTCGACGGCGCGGGGTGCTCTGCGATCGGCGCATCGGTCGCGAGGCCGTCCGGGACGCTCTCCTCCGTGGGCTCGGGAGGAGGCGTCGCGGGGAGCGACCGGTTGGCGTGACGCTGCTTGTCCTTGCGCCGGTCGTGGTGCCGTCGCAGCCGCTCGAGGAGCTTGCCGGTGGCGAGGTCGAGCGCCGCGTACCTGTCGGCGGCGCTCGCCTCGGCACGGATCACGGGGCCCTTGTCGCGCAGCGTGATCTCGATCCGTTCGGCCTGGTCGGACAGTCTCGGGTTCTTCTCGAGCGTGAGCTCGACGTCGACGCGCTGCGTGCGCGGAGCGAGCTGTGTGACCTTGGCGAGCTTGTCCTCCACGTGCGAACGGAAGCGGTCGGCGACATCCGTGCCGCGGCCCTTGACGACGATCTCCATGGTGACCTCCATCGGTCGGTGCGAGGGCGAGCGTGACGGGCCCGCCGGTGGTGCCTCGGCGCGCACGGCGCCGGTCAGGATGCCGAGCACCTCCTCCCGCCTCGGGGACGACGCAGCCACCCGCCGCGCATCCGCGTCCCGGGTGGCTCCATGCAGCAACGTTACCTGGTCCGACGCGTCCCGGACACCGGCCGGACACCCGGGGACACCGGGCGGCGGGGGCGCTGGATCACCGTCCGGGGGCGGGCGCACCGGCGACGACGAGCGCCCCCACGACGACGGCGCCGGCCGCGCGCAGCGCCCCTGCACAGGCGGCGAGCGTGGCGCCGGTGGTAACGACGTCGTCGACGAGCAGGACCGCGGTGCCGGTCGGGACCGACGCCCGGAGGACCGGTGCCCGGCTGCGGTTCGCCACGCGCCCGCGCGCCGAGGAACCGCGCTGGCGCGCCGGTCCGCCCGCGCGCCGCAGGAGATCCACGGACGCCACGTGCAGCGGCCGTGCCACCGGCGGTGCGGAGGTCGCGCCTGCGTCTCCCGACGGCGTGCCCGCGAGCCCGTTCTCCGGCGCGGCAGCGACCCGTCCGGAGGACGCGTCGGCGTCTCGCGGCAGCAAGCCGGCGAGCCCGTTCTCCGACGCGGCAGCGACCCGTCCGGAGGACGCGTCGGCCATGCCCGCGGCCACGGCGTCGGCCAGCTCGGCGGCGACGAGCATGCCGTGGCGTCGGCGTGCGGGGCCGGAGGGCGCCGGGACCACCAGCAGCGTGGTCCCGCTGATCGCGTCCGCGACGTGCGGCCACAGCCTGGCGCCGGCGCCCCGGCCGGCGGCGGGCAGGCTGCGCCTCAGGTGGCCGCAGCGCCCGGTCTTCCAGTCGACGACGATGCGGCGCAGCGGACCGCGGTAGTCGCCGATCGCCCAGGTGCGCAGGACCGGCTCGTCGAACCCGGCGAGCAGGGGCGCTCCGTCGGTGCACTCGCGCGGTCCGGCGGCCAGCAACGAGCGGCATGTCCGGCACAGCGCGGTGCCCCACGTGCCGCAACCGGAACACTCCGCCGGCACGACGAGCTCGAGGACGTCGCGGAGCGCGGACCGGCCCGCCGACCGGGCCGGCGAGCTGCTTCGCACACGATCGGCCACCGACCGGGCGAGTGGCCCGGTCAACGTCTCGAGCACACGGTCGGACCCCGAGCCGGCAGGCAGCCCCGGCGACCTCCCGCGCGCGCGGTCCGACCCCACCCGGTCGAGCGGCCCTGGCAATCTCCCGCGCACACTCTGGCGATCCCTCACCGGAAGAGGATCACCGCTCCGGCCGGGGCCTGAGCAGGCGGCGTACCGACCCCGTGGGCGGGGGCGTGGCAGAGGCACCTGTGGGCCCGTGACGGCGGACGGCCGACGGCGGGCGGCGGGCGGCGGGCGGCGGGCGGCGGGCGGCGGGCGGCGGGCGGCGGGCGGCGGACATACTGCCGAGAGCCTGATCCCCGTCCCCCCCCCCCCCCCCCCCACCAACAAAACCATACACCCACCCAGCACCCCCCACCCCAACA
>NZ_JBNDNA010000002.1:8176-211649 GCF_049856175.1 Georgenia sp. Z1491 | reverse complement strand
GGGGGGGGGGGGGAAGAGAGGGGGGGGTGCGTCCCCCCCCCCCCCCCCCCCCCCCCCCCCCCGCCGGACAGGCGGTGAGTCAGTCAGGTATCCGCCGAGTCAACCGACGCGGGGCACTGACTCACCACTTTGGTCACTGCCTCGGCGACCGTGAGGACAGAACGCACCTTCGCGGCGAAGCCGCGGATACGGCGCCCCTCGCGACGCGGCAGCGGGCTGTTCGCGAGGGCACGCCCTGGCGCCCGACGGAACCGCGCTGACCGCCAGGCACACCCGCGCCCACGTACCCGACCGAACCCCGCTCACTCGCCCTGACGCCCGACCGAACCCCGCTCACTCGCCAGGCAGAACGCCGCTCACTCGCCGATATGGCGGGTGTGAGGGGGTCAACCGGGGAAGGTCGGGTCGGACAGTCCCTCCGCGATACGCGTCCACGAGGCACCGGTGCGCTCGTAGATGCCGAGGTCCGAGGTCTGCAGCACCACGCTCGTCCCGCCCCGGCCGGCCGTGAGCGCCACGGCGCCCTGGAGGACGGGCAGCGGCTCGGTGTCCCCTCCGATGCTGACGAGATAAGGCCGGGGGGCCGGGTCCGTGGCCGTGCGGCCGAGCACCACGAGCGTCGTGGCATCGATCCAGGCGAGGTCCGTCGCGTCGACGAGACCGACCCCGACCCGCGCCTGCGAGGTGCCGAGCGAGCGCGGCTCGTCGTCGGGACCGCGCTGGACGCCCGAGACCTCGACGAGGATCGAGCCGCCCTGCTCGCGGATCACCGCCGCCCTGGCTCCCTCCCGCGAGACGCGCACGGCGCGCACGACCGACCCGTCGAGCCAGGGTGCGTCGATCTCGGAAGTACCGCCGCTCGGCAGGGCGGCGCGCAGGGTGCCTGCGTTGGTCCGCTCGCCGGTCCACGCCCAGCCGTAACGGTCCATCGAGGGGGCGACGAGCTCGGTCCCGGACACGACGAGGCGGGCGCTGCGGCCGGCCGTCGGTGCCGCCATCATGCGGGTCGGGCCGTCGAGGTAGACCTGTCCGTCGGGCGGGTCCGCCGGCGAGCCGGCCGGGGCCGAGACCACCCCGGTGCGGGGCGCCGCCGCGCCGGTCACGCGCACCTCCAGCCCGCCGTCGAGCTCGACGAGCTCGTCATCGGCCACCGCCAGCAGCGGCTGGGGCGTGTAGGGGTAGGCCGGAAGCTCCGGCACCGAGCCGATGGCAAGCGCGTTCCCGCCGACGGTCACCGTGACGTCGGAGACCCCCGGGACCGCCGACAGCGTCCGCCGGAGCTGTGCCACGAGGAGCTCGCGCTCGCGGTTAGAGGCCTCGAGGACGTCGTCGGTCAGGTCGACGGTCGCCACGCCGTCGGCGACGTCCACGGAGCTGAGCAGGAGACGCGTGGAGACAGGGGCAGGCGTCATGACGGCCGGCTCGAGCCAGGCCGACGGGCCACCGAGCACGCCCTGGACCAGCGAGGAGGCGAGGTTCTGGCGCGGATAGTGCCGCAGGTCGGCGACGACGGTCTCGCCGTCGGCCGCGGGGAAGTACAGCGGTGCCGCGACGTACTGGACGGAGAACGACTCGGCGGAGAGCAGCACGCCGTCCTCGAGGTCGATGATCCGCCACTCGCCGTCGTCGTCCCTCGCGAGCGTGAAGTCCGTGCGGATGTCCTGGTCGCTCGCGGCCTCGGCGTAGTGTCCCGAGCCGTCGATCACCGCGAACATCTGCGTCGTCACGGACACGCCGCCGTCATCGGTGGTGGCGATCTCCGGCTCCTCGGAGTCCGCGTACACGCGCACCTGCGCGAGCGGCTGCCACGCCGAGGTGGCGCCGCCCCCGAGGAACTCCCGCGCGACCGAGAAGTCGTCGGCGAAGCCGGTCGCGCTCGCGGCGAGGAACCCGCGCACGATCTCGTCGGGCGTGGCGCCCGCCTGGGGTCCCCGCGCATACAGACCGAGCGAGGGTGCGGCGCTCACCGTCGGGTCGGCGGCGTTCACCGGGCCGGAGCCGGGCAGCTGCGCGCAGCCCGCGAGGACCGCCAGGGCCAGCAGCAGGGCCACCAGGCGGGACGCGACCCTGCGCACGGCCCGGACACGTCGCACGCCACGCACACCTCGGACGAGCCCTCGGGCCGGCCCGGTCGGCGTACCCGCACCACCCGGCGCACGGGTGGCCGCAGCCGACAGGGTCCCCGCCGGCGACACACCCGACGCACCCGACACCGCAGACGCACCCGACACGGCCCTCGCCGCCGATCCTGTCGTCATCGCCCCTCCTCGATGCGCTCGCCACCTGTCGGCCCGGCGAGCCCGACGAGCGGGGCGGCCAGGGTCGGCTCGACGGTGGAGTCTCCGGGCCACAGCTCGATCGGGGACGGCCCGACCGGGCTGCCGTCCTGGCGCGGGAGGGTGAGCAGGAACGCGGCGCCCTGCCCCGTGCGTCCGGCCGCGGCAAGCGTGCCGCCGTGCAGCCCGACGTCCTCCTGGGCGATCGACAGGCCGAGCCCGGTGCCACCGGTGGTGCGGGTACGCGCCGTGTCGCCGCGCCAGAACCGGTCGAAGACCCGGTCGGCCTGTTCCTCCGACATGCCCACGCCGTGGTCCCGGACGAGGACCGCGGCCGTGCGCTCGTCCTCGGCGACCGTGATCTCGATCGGCCGTCCCTCCGAGTGCTCGATCGCGTTGACGAGCAGGTTGCGCAGGACTCGCTCGATCCGGCGCGCGTCGACCTCGGCCGTGCAGCTCGGCGTCGCACGGTGCACGGACACGACGGAGCCCTTGCGCTCGGCGAGGATGGCATGCCCCTCGACGACCCCGTCCACCAGCTCGGCGAGGTCCGTGGGTCCCACCTCGAGGATGGCGGCGCCCGCGTCGAAGCGGGAGATCTCGAGCAGGTCGGCGAGCATGTGGTCGAACCGCTCGATCTGCGCGACCAGCAGCTCGGCGGAGCGGCGCACGGGCGGGTCGAAGTCGTCGCGCCGGTCGTGGATGAGGTCCGCCGCCATGCGGATCGTCGTCAGCGGCGTGCGCAGCTCGTGGGACACGTCCGAGACGAACCGCTGCTGGAGGCGGGAGAGCTCGGACATGTCGCTGATCTGCTGCTGCAGCGAGTCCGCCATCTCGTTGAACGACTCGGCCAGCCGCGCCACCTCGTCGGACCCGCGCACGTCCATCCGCTCGTCGAGGAGCCCGGCCGCGAGCCGCTCGGCCGTGCGCGACGCCTGCCGGATCGGCCGCAGCACCCAGCGCAGCACAAGCGCGACCATCGCCGCGACGAGGGCGACGAGCGCGAGCGCCGCGACCCCGAGCACGGACGTGACGACGGCGATCATCTGCTGCTCGGGCTGGAGACCGTAAACGGTGTAGAGCTCGTACTCCCCGGCGATCGGCAGGAGGACCGGCGCGCCGACGACGATCGCCGGCACCTCCTCGCCGTCGATGGTCAGCGTGACCGACTGCCAGTGCAGCGACGAGCCGGGCTCGACGGCCGCGTGCATCTCCTCGGTGATGGCGTCCCGGATGACGGTCGAGCTGGTCGGCTCGGGGATCGTCGGCCCGGTCGCATGCTGCTCGTCGCGGGTGATGACGGTGCCGACGACCCCGGCGGTCGCCCCCTGGCTGAGCTCGACGATGTCCGTCGCGAGCGTCTGCACCTGGCTGGGCGTGGAGGCGGTGGAGTCGTCCATGTCCGCCTGCGCCTCGCTGGCCCGCTCGGCGGCGTCGGCGATGACCTGCTCGAGCCTGCCGTCGAACAGACGGTCGCGGATCTCGACGGAGATCACCGCGCCGATGATGCTCAGGCCGAGCAGCCCGCCGATCACGGTCACCGTGACCACGCGTACGGCCAGCGAGCCGCGCCAGCTGCGGGCGAGATCGAGGGCACGGCGCCGCACGCGGGCGCGCCACGACCGTCGGGGCGGCGTCGCACCGATCCGCCCGCGCGCGGGCCCACCGGTCGCAGTCCCGGGCCCCGATCCCGACGCGCCGGGCCCGGGCGTCCGGTTCGCTCCGGCGTCGTCGTCCCGGCCGTCCGACGTGGCCGACGGACGGTCGCTGCCCGCCGCCTCGTCGGAGGGACTCACGCCTGGACGGGTCCCGCCCGGTACCCGACGCCCCGCACGGTGACGACCACCTGCGGGTTGTCCGGGTCGAGCTCCACCTTGGCCCGCAGGCGCTGGACATGGACGTTGACGAGCCGGGTGTCCGCCGAGTGCCGGTAGCCCCACACCGTCTCGAGGAGCTGCTCGCGCGTGAAGACCTGGCGCGGCTTGCGCGCGAGCGC
This sequence comes from Georgenia sp. Z1491, assembly GCF_049856175.1. Lineage (GTDB taxonomy): Bacteria > Actinomycetota > Actinomycetes > Actinomycetales > Actinomycetaceae > JB111. The sequence continues at coordinate 207,377 of NZ_JBNDNA010000002.1, read as the reverse complement.
GACGACGAGGTCGAACTCCAGCGGCGTGAGCGCGATGAGCTCCTCGCCGCGTCGGACCTCGTGGGCGGCGACGTCGATGTCGAGGTCGCTGATGCGCAGACGCTCGGGGTCGACGTCGTCCTGCCGGCGCAGCCGCGCCCGGATCCGGGCCACGAGCTCCTTGGGCTTGAACGGCTTCTGCACGTAGTCGTCCGCACCGGCCTCGAGACCGGCGACGACGTCGAGCGTGTCCGACCGTGCCGTGAGCATGACGATGGGGACGTCGGACTCCGCCCGGATGATGCGGCAGATCTGGATGCCGTCGAGCCCGGGGAGCATGAGGTCGAGCAGGACGATGTCCGGGTGCGTCTGCCGGAACGTCTCGGGGGCCGCGGCACCGTCGGCGACATGCACGACGTCGAACCCCTCCGACTGCATGACGATCCCGATCATCTCGGCCAGGGCGACGTCGTCGTCGACGACAAGGAGGCGAGAACTCATACGACCAGTGTCCTACACGGACCGGGTACTTCTGCGGGCGGGCGCGCCGTGGATGCGTGGCACGATGGCGCGCAGTGGACCGAGACGGAGGCGGGATGACGCAGGGTGGCACGGGGCGAGGGCCGGACCAGGGCCCGTGGGGCGACCCCGGTCAGCACGGTTGGGGTGCCGGCGACCCCGGCGCAGCCGGCGGGCCGCCGGCGTACGGGCAGTACGGCACCGGCACGACGCCGCCTCCCGGTCAGCAGCCCACCTACGGGCAGTACGGGCAGTACGGCGCCGGCACGACGCCGCCTCCCGGTCAGCAGCCCACCTACGGCCAGTACGGCGCCGGCACGACCCCGCCACCCGGGCAGCAGCCCACCTACGACCAGTACGGCCAGTACGGCGCCGGCACGACGCCACCACCCGTCGAGTGGGGCGCTCCCCCGGCGGGCGGCCCGTCCGGCTACGGGCAGTACGGCGCCGCCGACGCCCCGGGCTCGGGCGCCTGGGTCGCCGACAGTCTGGCGGGCGGTCAGCCGGGCATCGTGGCGCTCCGACCGCTGCGCGTCGGCGAGGTCATCGAGGGCGCCTTCCGGGCCGTCAGGCACAACCCGGGCACGATGTTCTTCTACTCGGGTGTGGTCAGCGTGCTCACCGTGGTGCTGTCCCTCGCGGCGAGCTGGGCGTCGACGAACGCGAGCCAGTCGCTGACGATCGAGGAGTCGGCCGGGGTCCAGGGGCTGACGAGCTTCGCGCTCCTCGTCGTCGGTGCGCTGACCTCCCTCATCGCGACGGGCGCCCTCGTGGTCTCGGTCAGCCGCTCGGCGATCGGCGAGCGCGCGACCATCGGCCAGGTGTGGCAGGCCGTCAAGGGGCGGATCCTCTCGCTCGTCGGGCTCAGCCTCCTGCTCGGCCTCATCGCCTTCGCTCTGATGTTCGTCACCGTCATCGTCATGTCGGTCGTCGGTTTCGCGTTCGTCGCCGCGATCGCCGGCTCGACGTCGGGGTCCTCGACCGGGGGGATGGTCACGGCGGTCGCCGTCACCCTCCTCATCGCCATCGGCTCGGCGATCCCCGCCTTCATCGTCATGACCCGCCTGTCCCTGTCCTACCCGGCCGTGGTCCTGGAGAAGGCCGGCCCCGGGCGGGCCGTCTCCCGCTCGTGGTCGTTGTCGTCGGGCTCGACCTGGCGGATCGTGGGGATCTACATCCTCGCCGCCATCATCGCCGTCGTGGTCGGCGGCGTCGTGTCCCTGCCGATCGGGCTCGTCGGGGGTGCGATGGGGCTGTCCGACGCCTTGGTCATCGTCCTCACCTCGCTGGCCTCGGTGCTCGTCAACCTCATCATCACCCCGTTCACGGCCGGCGTGGCCTCCCTCGTCTACATCGACCAGCGGATGCGCCGCGAGGGGCTCGACGTCCAGCTCGCGCGCGCCGCCTCGAACCGTGCCTGACCTCCCGCCCACCCGGTGGCCGGCGGACGTCCCCGTCACGCCCGACGCGCCCGAGGCGCACGACTGGGCGGTCGAGGAGCTCTCCCGCCGCATGTACGACGACTCCCCCGGGTTCCTCTCCCGGCTCCTCGACCGGGTCGGGGACCTGTTCGACGGACTCGGCCAGGGGGGCGGCGCGATCCCCGTCCAGATCCTGCCGCTCGTCGTCGTCGGCGCCATCGCGGTGGTGGTCGTCCTCGCGCTCGTGCTCTCCGGACCGGTCCGGGCACGGCGCCGGGCGCGCGTCGAGGAGCCGGCCGGGGTGCTCTTCGAGGACGACCGCGACTCGCGCGACCTGCGCGCCGCCGCCGACGCCGCCGCACGGTCCGGGGACTACTCCCGCGCCGTGATCGAGCGGTTCCGGGCCATCGTGCGCTCGCTCGACGAGCGCGCGTTCATCGAGGACCGCCCCGGCCTGACGGCGCACGAGGCCGCGGACCTGGGCTCACGCGCACTGCCCGAGATCTCCGGCGAGCTCACGTGGGGCGGTCGCCTGTTCGACGCCGTCCGCTACGGCGACACCCGGGCCGCCGCGGGCGACGACGAACGGCTCCGCGCGCTCGACGACGCCGTCCGGCGCGCGCGGCGCGCGGCCGGCCAGGGGGCCCAGGAGTCCCGCGCCGCGGAGCTGCCACCGTCGCTGGACGGGGTGCTGGCATGAGCGCGTCCGCCCCGGCCGGGCCCGCGCCCACCGACTCCGCCCCCGACGGCCCCGCACCCGCGGACCTCGTCCCCGAGGTGGCGACGAGCACCGACGGCGCACCGACCGGCCGCCCCGCCCGGTGGAAGCGGCTGCTGCGCGTGGGGATCGTCGTCCTCGCCCTGGCGATCCTCGTGCTCGTCACCGTCGATCGGTCGTCGGGCCGGGACGCGGACCCGCTCTCCGCCCGCAACCCGCAGCCGGAGGGCGCGCAGGCGACCGCGGAGATCCTGCGCGACCAGGGCGTCGACGTCCAGGTGATCGGTTCGCAGCGCGAGGCGGTCGACCTCGCCGACGCCGGGACGACGCTCGTCGTCACGGCGTCCAGACACCTGACCGAGGACGCGGCCGCGCAGCTGGCCGGCACCGGGGCCGACCTCGTCCTCGTCGACCCCGCCGCTCCCACGCTGCGCGGTACCGGCGCGCCGATCGAGACCGTGGGCGGCGGGAGCCAGGCCCCCGTCCAGGCCGACTGCGACGACCCGGACGCCGAGGCCGCGAGCCGCATCGGCCCCTTCCGGGGCGGGCTGACCTCGGACGACCCGGACGTCACCACCTGCTTCGCGTCGGGCGACGCCGCGGCCTATGCCGTCTGGTCCGACGGCGACCGTTCCGTGCGGGTCCACGCCGACGGCCGCCTCATGTCGAACGCGGCGCTCGACGAGGACGGCCACGCGGCGCTCGTCCTCAGGTCCCTGGGTCACCACGAGAGGCTCGTCTGGTTCACCCCGACCGCAACCGTCGAGGCGGTCGACCTCTCCGAGGGCGTGCCGCCGGCGACGCTCTCGCCCGACTGGCTCGTCATGGTCGGCTGGGCGACCGCCTTCGCGGTGATCGTCCTCGCCGTCGCGCGCGGCCGCCGCCTCGGCCGCGTGATCCCCGAACCGCTGCCCGTCGTCGTGCGCTCGGCCGAGACCGTGCGAGGCCGCGGCGCGCTGTACCGTCGCTACGGCGCGACCGCCCACGCCGCGGCAGGCCTGCGCGCGGGGGCCGCCGCGCGGCTCGCACGCCGGCTCGGACTGCCCCGCTCCGTGCACCGCGTCGACCTCACCGACGCCGTCGCCCGGGCGAGCGGACGCGACGAGGCCCGCGTGCGCGACCTCCTGTACGGCGCCCCGCCCGGCACCGGCGCGGAGCTCACTCAGCTTGCCACCGACCTGGACACCCTGGAGAGCGAGGTTCACCGACCGTGACCCACCACCCCGACGACGAGAGGTTCGCCCCCCGGGACAGCGGCGCCTGGGCGCCCGGCCGACCGGCCGGACCCGGCAACGCCGGCGCTCCCGCCGGCACACCGGCCGGCGCCTACGAGCAGGGCGGCACGCCCGGTCACGCCGGCGGGCCCGGACAGGGCGGCGCGCCCGGCCACGCCGGCGGGCCCGGCGCACCGGGTGCCCCGGCCGCACCCGGCCCCCGCTCCGCCCGCGGCCACCAGGAGTCCGACGAGGCCCGGGCCGCCCGCGACCGCCTCGGCGCGCTGCGGGCCGAGGTCGGCAAGGCGGTGGTCGGCCAGGAGGGCGCCGTCACCGGGATGCTCATCGCACTGGTGGCCGGCGGTCACGTGCTCCTCGAGGGCGTCCCCGGCGTCGCGAAGACCCTCCTGGTCCGCACGCTGGCGACGGCCCTGGAGATGGACACCAAGCGCGTCCAGTTCACGCCCGACCTCATGCCCGGCGACATCACGGGCTCGCTGATCTACGACGCGCGCGCCGCGGAGTTCTCGTTCCGCCCGGGCCCCGTGTTCACCAACCTCATGCTCGCCGACGAGATCAACCGCACGCCGCCCAAGACCCAGTCCGCACTGCTGGAGGCGATGGAGGAGCGGCAGGTCACCACCGACGGCGAGGCCCGCCGCCTGCCGGACCCGTTCATGGTGATCGCCACCCAGAACCCGGTCGAGCACGAGGGGACCTATCCGCTGCCCGAGGCGCAGCTCGACCGCTTCCTGCTCAAGCTCGTCCTCGACCTGCCGGCCCGCGAGGAGGAGATCGAGGTGCTGCGCCGCCACGCCGCCGCGTTCGACCCGCGCAACCTCGCCGGCGCCGGGGTCGGTCCGGTCGCCGGCCCCGCGGACCTCGCCGTCGCACGCGCCGAGGTCGCGCGCGTGGAGGTCGCGCCCGAGGTCCTGGGCTACGTCGTCGACCTCGTGCGGGCCACCCGCAGCTCCCCCGCACTCTCGCTCGGCGTCTCGCCCCGCGGTGCGACGGCACTGCTGGCCACCGCGCGCGGCTGGGCCTGGCTCACGGGACGCACCTACGTCACCCCCGACGACGTCAAGGCGCTCGCCGTGCCCACACTGCGCCACCGGGTCGCGCTGCACGCCGAGGCCGAGCTCGAGGGCGTCACCGCCGTCGGCGTCCTGCAGGGCCTCCTGTCCTCGGTCCAGGTCCCACGCTGATGCTGCCCACCCCGCTCGCCGCGGCGTTCGCCGCGCTCGGGGTGGTGGCCGTGGCGCTGCACCCCACCTGGACGACGCTCGCGATCTGGATCGCGGTCGTCGTCGTGGTGGTGCTCGCCGACGCCCTGCTCGCGCCCAGCCCGAAGGAGCTGCGCGTCGACCGGGACGCTCCCCGGGCCGTGCGCCTGGGCAACGCGGCGACCGTCACGGTGACCGTGTCCAACGACTCGCGACGGCGGGTGCGCGGCGTCCTGCGGGACGCCTGGCCGCCGTCCGCCGGGTTCGGCGACGTGGCCGGTCCGGGCAGGACCGACGCGGACCGGCACCGCCTCGACGTCCCCGCCGGCGAGCGTCGCCGCCTGCGCACCGTCCTGGTCCCCACGCGCCGTGGCGAACGGGTGGCCGGAGGTGTCACCGTGCGTCTCGTCGGCCCGCTGGGTCTGGGTGCGCGCCAGGCCACCCTCGACGTCCCCGCCGCGGTGCGGGTGCTGCCCGCCTTCCGCTCCCGCCGGCACCTGCCCTCCCGGCTCGCACGGCTGCGCGAGATGGACGGCCGGGCGAGCGTGCTCGTGCGGGGGCAGGGCACCGAGTTCGACTCGCTGCGGGAGTACGTCCTCGGGGACGACGTGCGGTCGATCGACTGGCGCGCGACCGCCAGGCGCGGCGACGTCCACGTGCGGACCTGGCGCCCCGAGCGGGACCGCCGGGTGCTCGTCGTCGTCGACTCCGGCCGGCTGTCCGCGGCGCGCCTGGGCGACGCACCCCGCCTCGACGCCTCGATCGAGGCAGTCCTCCTCCTCGCCGCGCTCGCCTCCCACGCGGGCGACAGGGTGGACGTCGTCGCCGTCGACGCCGAGGTCCGCGCGCGGATCACCGGCGTGGCCGGGGCGAGGCTCATGAGCAGTCTCGCCGACGGGCTCGCCGTCGTCGAGCCCGCCCTGCTGGAGACGGACTGGACGACCGTCGCGCAGACCGTGGGCGAGACGCTCTCCCAGCGGGCGCTCGTCGTCCTGCTCACGGCCGTGGACCCCTCGACGATGAGCTCCGGTCTCCTGCCCGTGGTGCGGCGTCTGGCGCGCGACCACACCGTCGTCGTCGCCGGGGTCGAGGACCCGGCCGTCGAGGAGCTGCGCAGCGACCGGGGGGACTCCGGCTCGGTGCACGACGCGGCCGCCGCGGAGCGCACCGGTCTCGAGCGGGACGCCGTGGCGACCCGGGTACGGCAGGCGGGCGCCGACGTCGTGCAGGGCCACCCCGACGAGATCGCGCCGCGCCTGGCCGACGCCTACCTCGCCCTCAAGGCCGCCGGCCGGCTGTGAGGGGCCGGGTCCGCCTGTGCGGCGGCCCGGGCCGGACGAGCGGCGGTCAGCCGGCCTCGGCGACGCGGTAGCCGGCCGCGTCGTCGGCGAGGTCGGCGCTGAGCTCGTCCCGATGGGCCCGGCCGCCGGCCCACATCGTCCACACCCAGAACCCCAGCCAGACGACCGCGCCGATGACGATCTTCACCCACCAGTCCAGCACCGTCGTCCCGGTGACGTACCCCTCCACCAGGCCCGAGACGAGCAGGACGACGACGAGCGCGCCGGCGACGGTGACGGTGGTGCGCCCCTCGACCGCGAGTGCCGTCTGCCGGGTGCGGCGACCGGGCACGAGCAGGGTCCAGAACAGTCGGAGCCCCGCGCCGCCCGCCACGAAGATCGCGGTGAGCTCGAGCAGGCCGTGCGGCGCGAGGAGGGAGAAGAACACCCCGAGGTCGCCGTACTCCGACATGATCGCGCCGGCCTGGCCGATGCCGACCGCATTGACGGCGAGGACCTGAACCGGCCACACGCCGGTGATGCCCAGGCCGATCGTCTGGGCGGCGATCCAAGCGTTGTTCGTCCAGACCTGTGCGGCGAAGTCGTGCGAGGGATAGTTCGAGTAGTAGGCGGCGAACTGCTCGTCGGCGTAGCTCTGGAGCTGGCTGGTCGAGCCGAGCTCGGCGAGCGCCCCGGGCGTGGTGGCGTAGAACCAGCCGACGGCCAGGGCCACGAGCAGGAACGCCGCGGTCACTCCGTGCGTCCACCACCGCACCCGGTACAGGGCCAGCGGCATCGTCACGACGAAGAGGTTGCGTACGGCCCGCAGGCTGACCTCGTGGGTGCCCGCGATGCGTCCGCGCGCGCGGGCAAGGACGTCGGACAGGTGACCGGTGACGTACCGGTCGGCGGACCGGGTGCGCACGCGCGACAGGTCGGCGGACGTGGCCTGGTAGAGACGGACGAGCTCGTCGGCCTCCTGACCGGTGAGCCTGCGGCGCCCCGCGAGGTCGTCGAGCCGCTCCCAGCGGCCGGACCGCACGGCTCCCAACGCCTCGGCATCCACGCGCAGTACCCTGCCACACGTGGCCGCCCCTCCCGCTCCCGACGCTCGCCGCGGACCCGCGCGCGACCAGGCCGGGGCGCTGACGACCGCGGGCCTCGCGGGCGACGTCGTCGTCACCTCCGAGGCCGTCGCCCTCGACCTGGCGCCGACCGGTTTCGCGACCCGCGTCCTGTCCGGCCTGCTGGACGGCCTGGCCCACCTGCTCGGGCTGCTCGCGTCGCTGCTGCTGGTCGTCGGCCTGCTCGACGACGGGATCAACGAGGCGCAGCTCCAGGCGCTGGTCATCTCGTTCCTCGCCCTGTGGTGGGTGGGCGCACCGATGGCCGTCGAGGCGCTCACCCGGGGGCGCTCGCTGGGTCGCATCGCCACCGGGACCCGCGTGGTCCGCGACGACGGCGGACCGGTGCGCCTGCGCCACACCTCCGTGCGGGCGCTCGCGGGGGTCGGCGAGCTGTGGCTCACCCTCGGCGGCGGCGCGATCATCGCCTCGCTGGCCTCCGGCCGCGGTCAGCGGCTCGGCGACCGGCTGGCGGGGACCATCGTGGTGTCGGTGCGCGCGTCGGAGGCGTTGCGGCTGCCGCTGGTGATGCCACCGGAGCTCGGCCCCTGGGCCGAGGGGCTCACGGTGCGGCCCCTGCCGGCGGCGCTGGCGGCGGCCGCCCGCGACCTCCTCGGGCGCACGGCGCTGATGACGCCGCAGACGCGGGCCGCCGTCTCCCGCTCGCTCGCGGCCCAGATCGAGCCGTACGCCTCGCGCCCGGCCCCGCCGGGCGCGCACCCGGAGCGCTTCCTCGCCGCCGTCCTCGTGGTGCGTCGCGACGCCGAGCGCGAGCGGCTCGCCACCGCCCAGGCACAGGAGGACCGCGCCGCCGCGCTCATGCTGCGCCTGCCGCACGAGGTCCAGGACTACGCCTGACCGCGCGCCGAGGCTCTCAGTCGCTCCGGCGGTCGGCCTCGTCGGAGTCGCTGCGCGTGGGTGCGTCCTCGACGGCTTCCGGGACCCGTTCCAGCGTGGACCCGTCGCCGTCCGACATCGTCTCGCCGCGGGCCTGCTCCGCCGCGGCGTCGCGCGGCCCCGCGGCGTCGCCCGGCCCCGGGTCGTCGTCCGGACGCACGTCGTCGGGTCCTCGCGCGTCGTCGTCCTCGGCCCGGTCGTCGTCCGCCCCCACGTCGTCACCGGCCCGGTCGTCGAGCATGGCGTCCTCCTCGTCGGCGTCGTCGTCGACCCTGGTCCGGCGGTCGTCCTGCCGGGCGAGGCTGCCCGCGGCATCGTCCCGGACGCCCGGCAGCACCACGTAGGACACCATGGCGGCGAGCAGGAGCGCGCCGAGCCACAGGAGCCAGGACCGGGCACCGGCCAGGTAGAGCACCCCTGCGACACCGAGCAGCACGACGACCCGTGCGAGCGCGTACTTTGCGATGGCCACCGGCCCAGGCTACGTCCGTCCCCGGCCCCCGGGTCGCGGTCACCGGCCGGCGGTGACCAGCGTCGCGCCTCGCCGCCGCGTCCGTCGACCTACCCTGAAGGGGTGCAACGTGCCATCCCCATCGTCATCGCGGTCGGCGTCATCGTCTTCGCGCTGATCGACTGTGCCCGCTCGGACGACGAACGGATGCCGGCGCGCATCCCCAAGGGAGTCTGGATCGTCCTCATCCTGCTGCTGCCCGTGATCGGCGCGGTCGCCTGGCTCGTGCTCTCCCGCACGCTGGCACGCGCGACGGGCGGGCCGGACCGTACCGGCGGCACCGGCTCCTTCGGCGCCGGCCCGACCCGCCAACCCCGCCGACCGGTGGCGCCGGACGACGACCCCGAGTTCCTCGCCCGACTGGAGGCCGACCGACGCCGTGCCGAGCGCGAGCGCCGCCAGCGTGCGCGCGATGCCGAGCGTGAGAACCCGCGGGCCACGGCGGCCGAGCCGACGACCGCCGCCGACGCACCGGACGACGGCGACCCCGGCACGGATCGCCGCTCCGACGCGGACGGCCCGGGCGACGACGACGGCGACCCCGGCCCGGCGGGAGGGCTCGCCGTCGACCCCCGCGAGAGCCCGGGCTCGCCGGCCTGACCGGACGACCGCCGGTCGGCGCCGGTGCTACCCGATCCCCGAGTAGGAGTGCCGCGAGTTGAGGAACAGGTTGACCACGTAGTAGTTGCCGAGGATGAGCGCGAAGCCCGCGAGCGAGAGGTAGGCCGCCCGCCGCCCCTGCCAGCCCCGGGTCAGGCGCGCGTGGAGGAACGCGGCGTAGACGATCCAGATCAGCAGCGACCAGACCTCCTTGACGTCCCAACCCCACGGGCGGCCCCACGCGTGCTCGGCCCAGATGGCGCCGGCGATGAGCGTGAACGTCCACAGCATGAAGCCGACGGCGATGAGCTGGAAGGCCGTGCGCTCGAGCTCCGCGGAGCTCGGCAGGCGCTCGGAGAGACGGTCGCGGAATCCGGCGAGGCCGGATCTCGGCGCGCCTGCGGGGTCGGTCCCGCCGGAGTCGGGCCCCGCCGCACCCGTACCCGCGGCCGACCGCGTGGTCGGTGCCGCCGCGCGCCCGTCGGCGGCGACCAGGGCGGCCGAGTCGGCGGTGGCACGCGCCTCGGCCCGACGCGCACGGCCGATCTCGGCGCGCTCCTGCAGCAGCTGGACGAGCGAGAGGATCGCGGAGACCGCGAGGACGCCGACGGCGAGCGTGGCGACGAAGACGTGGATGATCAGCCAGTAGCTGTCGAGCGCCGGCGGGATGCCGTCCGCCCGGACGTAGAGCACCGAGACCGCGAGGCCCAGGGACAGGACCACGAGCCCGGCGACACCCGCACCGAGGACACGCAGGTCGCGCGACCGGTTGAGGAGCAGGAAGATCCCCACGGCGATGAGCGTGAACACGATCGAGAACTCGTACATGTTGGCCCACGGGACGCGCTCGGTCGCGATCGCCCGCGTGATCACCCCGACGACGTGGATGACGAAACCGGCAACCATCGAGGACACGCCGATCCGCGCGAAGCGACGGCCCTTGTCCGAGCTGTCCATGAATCTCGCCAGGTCGACGGCGAACGCCAGCAGCGAGATGACGTAGGCCCCCATCGCGCCGTAGATGGCCACCGTGGAGATCTGAGCCAGCGTGGACTCGGGCATGCGTCGTCCTTCGTCGTCGGGGCGCCCTAAGGGCGCTCGGTGATGTCATTGTGCCCCAACCCCTTTTCCGGAGCGGGGCGCGGTCGCGGGCGCCGGTCCGGCCCGCGGGACGGCGGGGCGGCGCCGTCGTCGGAGGTCGTCCCCTCGGGCGCCGGGGTGTCACCCGTCCCGTCCCACCGGTCCGCGGACGCGTCGTCGCCCACGTCACCGTCCGAGGAGTCCTCCTCGAGGTCGAGCGCGGCGAGGAGCCGCTCGACCTCGCGCTCGGTTCCGGGGTCGTCCCCCCGTGCGAGCGCGGCGGTCTCGAGCCGCGTGCCGTCGCCGTCGGAGGTCAGCCGCACCCACACCCGTCGGCGGGGGACGAACAGCGAGCCGAACAGGCCGAGCATCGCCGCGATCGAGGCCGCCAGGAGGTAGGGCAGCGTGGGGTCGTTGCGCAGGTCGAGGGCGACGAACCGCGGCAGCTCCTCCTCGAACGTGATCGAGCCGAGCCCCTCGGGCAGCTCGACCGTGTCACCTGGGCCGAGGTAGATCGTCAGCGGCACCTGCCCACCCTCGGCGGACCCGGCCGAGCCGTCGGCCGCGGGCTCGTAGACCTGCCGCATCCGGTCGGTGTCGAGGACGTAGACGTTCTGGGGCTCGCCCTCGTCGAGCCCGAGGTCGCCCACCCACAGCGTGAGCACGAGCAGGGGATCCTCCGGCTGCGGATGGATCGAGACGGGCGTGCCGGCGGTGTCGACGATCGCGGTGGGCAGGAAGGTCCCGGTGAGGCCGAGCTGCTCCTGGTCGCCCGAGACGTCCGGGACCTTGACGACGCCTCTCGAGGTGTAGACCCCGTCCTCGGGCAGGAACGGCACCGGCTGGGAGAACGCGACCTCGCCCGCGCCGTCGTGCACGGTCAGGCGGGGTGCGTAGCCGTTGCCGGAGAGGTAGATGTTCGTGCCATCGACGTTGAGCGGATGGTTGACGGCGATGTCGCCGGCCTCCGCGGTGCCGTCGGCACGCGTCACCGACACCTCGGCGAGGAAGTCGCGGGCCTGGGCGTCGAGCGTGAACTCGGAGCTGAACTCGTCCAGGCGGACGACGAACGGGTCGAGGGAGCCCGTGCGCACGAGCGAGCCGGCGGTGAAGGAGTCGTAGTCGACCACGGAGTTCGCGAAGCTCTCCCCCTCGACGACGATGGCCTGGCCGCGGTAGGAGATCATCTGCCCGAGCCCGAAGGCGACGAGGACGGCGAGCAGGGCGAGGTGGAAGACGATGTTCCCGGTCTCCCGCAGGTAGCCGCGCTCGGCCGAGACCTCGACCGTGCCGTCGTCCTTCGCTGAGACCACCGCACGGAACCGGCGGCGCAGCGCGAGGCGCGCCGCCTCGCCGAGCTCGGCGGGCGTACGGGTGGGGTCGCGACGGACGCTGTGCCCGGCGAACCGGGTCAGCCGGCCGGGAACCTTCGGCGGCGCGGCCCGCAGCGACCGCACGTGCACGCCGATGCGCGGGACGATGCAGCCGATCAGGGAGACGAACAGCAGCACGTAGACGGTCTGGAACCAGATCGACCCGTACATGTCGAACAGGTCGAGCCGGTCGAGCCAGCCGGACAGCTCGGGACGCTCGGCCCGGAACTGCGACACGGCCGCGGGGTCGGAGGCCTGCTGGGGGATGAACGCGCCCGGGAGCGCGGCGACGGCGAGCAGGAGGAGCAGGAGGATCGCCGTGCGCATCGACGTCAGCTGGCGCCACGCCCACCGCAACCAGCCCACGAGGGACAGGGACGGTCCGGTGGCGCGGCTGCCGTCACCCGCTGCCGCGTCGTCGTCGGGGCCCGCCCGGCCCTGGCCGGGCTTGGAGGAGAGGTTGGTGGGGTCCGCGGTCACAGCGGCGTCACCCACCCGGCGACGAGGCCCTGCAGGCGTCCCACGATCCACTCCCAGGCACCGGTGACGAGCAGGACCCCGAGAGCGATGAGGACGACGCCGCCGACGACCTGGATCGTGCGGGCGTGACGCCTGAGGGCGGACAGGGCGCGCGCCGAGCGGGCGACGGCCACGGCGGCGACGACGAACGGGACCCCGAGCCCGAGGCAGTACACGACCGTGAGCAGGAGGCCGCGCGCCACGGACTGCTCGGACAGGGCCAGGGTGAGCACGGCGGCCAGGGTCGGGCCGATGCACGGTCCCCAGCCGAGCCCGAACACGGCGCCGAGCACGGGCGCGCCGGCGAGGCCGGCGCGGGGGGCGACGTCGAGGCGTCGCTCGGCCTGGAGGAACGGGATCCGGCCGACGAACGCGAGCCCGAGCAGGATGACGACGACGCCCGCCACGCGCAGGACGGTCGGCAGCACCGGGGCGAGGGCGATCCCCAGCGAGGCCACGGCCACGCCGGCCACCACCCACACCGCGGAGAAGCCGGAGACGAAGAGGATCGCGCCGAGCGCGACCCGGCGGCCGGACGCGCGACCCGTCGCCGCCGCCTGGGCCTCGCGCCGTGCGATCGCCGCACCTGCGCCGACCGGGCCCGCACCAGCGCCTGCCGGGCTCCCGCCTGCGCCGGACGCGGGGACGGCGGTCGCCTCCCGGTAGCGCTCCGTCGTCGAGCCCGCCATCCCTCCGAGCAGGCCGACGTAGCCGGGCAGCAGCGGCAGGACGCACGGGGAGAAGAAGGAGATCAGCCCGGCGAGCAGGGCGAGCGGGACCGCGAGCAGGAGCGATCCCGAGGTGACGACCTCCCCCACGGAGGCGACGGCGTCCACGGCTCAGGCCTCGGCGAGGACGTCGTCGACGAGCCCGCGCAGGATGGTCGGGTCCGCCTGGCCGAGGATGCGGGCGGCGACCCGACCCTCCTGGTCGAGCACGACGGTGGTCGGCATGGCGGACAGCGGGACCAGGCCCTCGAACGCGGCGACGGCACGCGCCTCGGAGTCGTGGACCGACGGGTAGGGGATGTCGAACGTGTTCTCGAAGGCCTGGGCGGTCGCCGTGTCGTCACGCGGGTTGACGCCGAGCATGACGATCTCGTCGGCCATGTCGTTCGCGAGAGCGGCCAGGTCGGGCGCCTCGACGCGGCACGGCGGGCAGGCTGCGTACCAGAAGTTGACGACGGCGACGCTGCCGCGCGCCTCGGCGAGGTCGATCGGCTCGTCGTCGTAGGACGTACCGGTCAGCTCGACCGCGGCGCCCCGCTCCTCCGGCTCCCAGGTGGTGAAGGAGCCGTCACCGGCCTCGTAGCCCGCGCCGACGGAGCCGCCGTCGGGCGACGAGCCCTCGGGTGCGCACGCGGTCAGCGTGACCGCGAGCCCGAGGGCACCGAGCGCCGCCGGCAGGGTGCGTCGCAGGGAGGAGCGGCCCGTCACGCTCGGGCCTGCTCGCCGGCGTCCGCCGCCGAGTCGGCCGTCTCGGGCGTGGGCACGGCCCGAGGCAGCGGCGGCGAGGTCCGCGTCCCGGACCGGACCGACCGACGGGCCGACCCGGTGTTGACCGCGGCACGGGAGGTGCCCGGCGTGACGTCGCTCGCGTCGGCCACGAGCGCGGCGGCCGGCTCGTCGTAGGTGATCCCGACGAGGCGCCGGTCGTCGAAGTGCAGGGAGGTCAGGGACGCCAGCGCGCACTCCCGGCGCCGGGGGTCGTGCGCGAGGGGGCGGCGCTCGACGACGAGGCGGGTGATCCAGATCGGCAGCTGGTGGGAGACGAGAACCACCTCACCCCCCTCGGAGCGAGCGAGGACGGACCGCACCGCGTCGGTCGTCCGGTCCGCTATCGCCCGGTACGCCTCGCCCCAGCTCGGGCGGAACGGGTCGACGTACAGGGGCCAGTGCCGCGGGTGCGCGAGAGCGAGCGGGTCGGCGCGGATCGCCGTCCCCTCGAGCGCGTTGCCGCCCTCGATCAGCCGTTCGTCGGTCTCGACCTCGACGCCGAACGCCTCGGCCACGGGCCGCCCGGTCTCCTGCGCGCGCTCGAGCGGGGAGGCCACCACGCGCCGCACGTCGTGACCGGTCTCGCTCAGGTGCGCGGCCACGGCCCTGGCCATGGCGCGCCCGCGCTCCGAGAGGTGGTACCCCGGGAGGCGTCCGTACAGGACGCCGGAGGGGTTGTGGACCTCGCCGTGACGTAGGAGGTGGACGACGGTGTGGGGCATGGTCACAGTGTCGCAAACTGTGCGGCCCCCGCGGGTACGCGCCCGCGACGTCGGACTCGGGCGGATCCGGTTCCACGATGGCAGCGCGGTCAGGTGGGTCAGCCCGGTCAGGTCGGCGACGACGGCAGCCGGGTCAGGTCGGCGAAGGAAGGTCGGGCTCCCTCGCGCGCGCCACCTCCCGGTCGATCTCCTCGTCGTCGAGCAGGGCGGCCATGATCTGGCCCAGCTCGGTCATCTGCGCCTCGGTGAGCCGGTCGACGAGCCTGTAGCGCACGGCGTCGACATGCCCGGGCGCGGCCTCGGACAAGCGGGCGTACCCCGCGTCGGTGAGGTGCGCGTTGACGCCGCGGCGGTCCGAGCAGTCGTTGCGGCGCTCGACGTAGCCGGCGTCCTCGAGCCTGCGGACGGTGTGCGTGAGTCGCGAGCGCGAGTGCACGAGGTCCTCGGCGAGCGAGGACATGCGGCGCGTCCGGTCCGGCGCCTCGGAGAGACGCACGAGCACCTCGTACTCCGGCAGGGAGAGCCGCGCACTGACCGTGAGGTCGTGGTTGACGTCCTCGAGAACCTGCGCGGAGGCTCGCAGGAAGAGACGCCACGACCGTTGCTCGTCGAGGCTGAGCCATCGCGTGTTCATCCAGGTCCTCCATCCTGGTACCGCCGCGGCGCGGGAGCCACGGTCGCGGGGCTTGCGCCACCGTCCCGATGTAGTTTACAGTTCAATCGTTCACGCTTCAACCACTTCGTCGGCGCAGCCGGCGCGATCCATCCCTGGAGGCAGTATGTCGACCATCCCCGCCGGTACCTACACCATCGAGCCCTCGCACTCGGAGGTCGGTTTCACCGTCCGCCACGCGGGCATCTCGAAGGTCCGTGGCCAGTTCACCGACTTCGCCGGTGAGCTCGTCGTCGCCGAGGACGTCGCGCAGTCCACCGCGAACGTAACGATCCAGTCCGGCTCGGTCGACACCAAGGACGAGAACCGCGACAACCACCTGCGGTCGGCCGACTTCTGGGACGCCGAGAACAACCCGGAGTGGACCTTCGTGTCGACCTCCGTCGACGGCGACGCCGACGAGTTCACGCTCAACGGCGACCTGACGATCAAGGGTGTCACCCAGCCGGTCGCGCTCGCCGTCGAGTACAACGGCGCGGCCACCGACCCGTTCGGGCAGGACCGCATCGGCTTCTCCGCGACGACGACGATCTCCCGCAAGGACTTCGGGCTCACGTGGAACGCCGCCCTCGAGACCGGTGGCGTCCTCGTCTCCGACAAGGTCAACATCACCATCGAGGTCGAGGCCGTCCCGCCGGCCGCGCAGGCCTGAGCCTGACCCTCTCCCGCTGAGCACGACGGCGGCCGGTCACCCCGGGGTGGCCGGCCGCCGTCGTGTCCACCCCGAGCCGTTCGCTGCGTGTGCGGTTCCCGGTCACGCGGGTGCGCGGCACGAGCCGGCACACCCGACGGCCGCCGACCGCACGCTCGACGAACGTGGCGGGGAGGGCGACCTGCGGTCGGCGGGCCCGGTCCGGGCGGCCCGCTCAGCGCGCGGCGAGCGCCCGCTCCACCCGGCCGACGTCGACCATCAGCCGGTCGACCTCCACGCCGTCGACCCGGACGACCGGCACGTGGTCGGAGAGGTCCGCGAGCTCGGGGTCGGCGTCGACGTCGAGGAGCACGAGGGCCGCCCCGTGCCGCTCGGCGATCGGTCCGAGACGTGCGGCGGTCTGCTCGCACAGGTGGCAGCCGGCGCGCGACACGACCTCGAGCCTCGCGGGCGCACGCGCCCCGTCACCGGCCGGGCCGCCGAGCCAGGCCTGCGGGGAGGCCGCGACCGCCGGCGAGCGCTCCCCGGAACGCGACGAACCCGGCACCCCTGCGGGGCCCGGGTCCGATCGACGACGGAAGCGACGGATCACTTCTTGTTGCGGCGCTGGTGGCGCGTCCTGCGCAGCAGCTTGCGGTGCTTCTTCTTCGACATGCGCTTGCGGCGCTTCTTGACGACAGATCCCACGGGTCCACCTCAGTCCGATTCGGGTACGGACGCGTCCGCGTCCGGGAAACCCGGCAAGTCTAGCGGGTGGCGGGAGGGAGCGTGGCGCCGGCCGGGTCAGACCCGCCACAGGGCCGCGGGAGGAGCACCCGCGCGGTCAGGAGCCGGTGCCCTCGGCCGAGTCCCAGCCCTGCAGGCCCTCGGCGATGAGCTGGTCGACGGCGGCGTTGGGCACCCGGAACGAGCGTCCCACGCGGACGGCGGGGATCTCGCCGGAGTGGACCATGCGATAGACGGTCATCTTGGAGACGCGAAGAGACTCCGCCACCTCGGCGACGGTGAGGAAACGGCTGCTCCCCTGGCTGTCGACCATGTGCTCCCAGCTCCTGATGATCCCCCGGCCGCGCACGTGACTCGTGGGGCTCCTGAGGAAGGAACATAGCGGGCCCGAGGGCCACCCGGCCAATCCGTGCGCGTGTCGCGACCTCGAACGTGACGTGCGCTACGCCGTCAGCGGGTCCAGGCCGTGCTCCGGGAAGACCGCCTGCCGGGTCGCGAGGATCGCTCGGTCGACCGGGTTCTCCGGGTCGAAGCCGTCGACGAACCGGCCGGCCGGCCCGCCAAGGACCCCGCTCGACGACGTCCCACCCCCCGCCGGCGCCTCCGCCGTCGGTGCCGCCGGGCCGCCGGGGCCGGCCGCAGGCGCCGCGTCGGTGCCGGGCACCGTGAACGGGTCGGCGTCGGACATCGTCGTGGCGACCGCGCCCTCGGCGAGGTCGTGCACGAGCTGCCGCCACTCCTCGGGGACCGGGGTTCCCGGGTCCAGCGGCGTGCCCGCGACGACGCCGAGCACGTGGGACCAGGCGCGCGGCACGACGTTGACGACCTCGTACCCGCCGCCGCCCGTGGCGACCCACCGACCGCCGGCGAACCGCTCGGCGAGACCGGCGAACATCACGGCGGCCGCCCGCTGAGCGTCGACGGACACGGCGAGGTTCGTCAACGGGTCGCTCCCGTGGGAGTCCGACCCGTGCTGCGTGACGAGGACGTCGGGCCGCACCGCCTCGACGATCGGCGAGGCGACCGCCTCGACCGCCCGCAGCCACTGCTCGTCCGAGGTGCCGGCGGGCAGTGCGACGTTGACGGCGGACCCCCGCGCGCCGGGGCCGCCGACGTCCTGCGGGTACCCGGTCCCCGGGAACAGGGTCGAGGGGTGCTCGTGTACGGAGACGGTCACCACGTCGGGGTCGTCCCAGAACACGCGCTCGACGCCGTCGCCGTGGTGCGCGTCGACGTCGAGGTACACGATCCTGCCGGCGCCCGCCTCCTTGAGGTAGCGGATCGCGACGGCGACGTCGTTGTACACGCAGAATCCCGAGGCGTGGCCCGGCATCGCGTGGTGCATGCCGCCCGCGAGCGAGAACGCGCGGCGCACCCGCCCCGACCACACCGCGCGCGCGGCGGTCACGGTCGACCCGACGAGCCGTGCCGAGGCGGAGTGCATCGCACCGAACACGGGGTTGTCCTCGCCGCCGATGCCGCGCCGCGCGTCGGTCGCCCCGTCGGACTCGGCCGCCCGCACCGCGTCGACGTAGCCCGGCTCGTGCACCGAGGCCAGGAGCTCGGCGTCGCAGACCTCGGGCTCGAGGACCTCGACGACGTCGGGCTCCAGCAGCCCCAGGGCTCGAGCCAGCTCGATCGTCAGGTGCAGCCGGAGCGGACTCATGGGGTGGCCGACGCCGAAGTTGTACCCGACGAGGTCGGGGGACCACACGAGAGCACCATCGGCCATGCCCGCAACCTACCCCGAGCCTGTGGCAGTGTTTCGCCTGCTGCGCACGCGCCGGACGACGACGCGGCAGCCCGGGACGGCGGTCCGCCCCGGCCGTCGGTACTGGAGGGCAGATGGGACGCTCGGCCGTGGGCCGCGTGCTCGCGCTGGCACGGGACCAGGTCGACGACCTCGCCCGCCGCTCCCCCGCACGGATGGCCCTGCTCGTGTTCGCCGCGATAGTCGTGGTGATGACGGGTCTGCTCTCGCTGCCCGTGGCGACGACGACCGGGACGCGCGCGCCGTTCGTCGACGCCCTCTTCACGGCGGTGTCCGCCGTGTGCGTGACCGGGCTGACCACCGTGGACACGGCGACCTACTGGTCCGGGTTCGGTCAGGCGGTCATCCTCGTGAGCATCAAGGTCGGCGGCCTCGGTGTGATGACGCTCGCCTCGATCCTCGGCCTCGCGGTCTCCCGGCGCATCGGGCTGACCCAGCGGATGCTCACCGCGTCCGAGACGGGCACGACCGGGCTCGGCGAGGTCGGCTCCCTCGTGCGGGCCGTCGTCGTGGCCTCGGTCCTCATCGAGCTCGTGCTCGCCGCGATCCTCGTCCCGCGGTTCCTCGACCTCGGCGAGTCGGTTCCGGCCGCCCTGTGGCACGGCTTCTTCATGGCGCTGTCCATCTTCAACAACGCCGGCTTCGTCGTGCTCGACGGTGGCCTCGTGCCGTACGTCGGCGACTGGTGGCTGGGTCTCGTCGTCGTCGTCGGCACGTTCCTCGGCGCCGTCGGCTTCCCCGTCCTGCTCGACCTGTGGCGCCACCGGCGCAGGCCGGGCCGGATCACGCTGCACGCCAAGCTCACGCTGTCGACCTTCGTCGCGCTCCTCGTCATCACGCTCGTGGCCCTCGTCCTGTTCGAGTGGAGGAACCCGGACACGCTCGGCGCGCTCCCGGTCGCCGACCGGCTCGTCGCCACGCTCGTCCACTCGATCACGCCGCGGTCGTCGGGGCTCGCGACCATCGACGTCGGGCAGATGCAGCAGTCCACGCTGTTCGCGACCGACGCGATGATGTTCGTCGGGGGCGGCTCGGCGTCCACGGCCGGCGGCATCAAGGTGACGACGTTCGCCGTCCTCGTCCTCGCGATCGTCGCCGAGGCACGCGGCGACCGGGACATCGAGGCGTTCGGCCGCCGCATCCCCACCGAGACCGTGCGGCTCGCCGTCGCCGTCGCCTTCCTCGGCGCCACGCTCGTGGGGCTGTCCACCCTGGTCCTGCTCTCGGTCACGGACTTCACGCTCGACCAGGTGCTGTTCGAGGTGATCTCCGCGTTCGCCACGTGCGGCCTGTCGACCGGCATCACGCCCCACCTGCCCGACTCGGCCAGGTACGTGCTCGCCGCCCTGATGTTCGCGGGCCGCATCGGCACGATCACGCTCGCGGCGGCGCTCGCCATCCGCTCGCGCCGTCGCGTCATCCGCATGCCCGAGGAGCGTCCTGTCATCGGCTGAGCGGCCACAATGACACCCCGTCCGCACGACTCCCCGACCAGCACGTCGCCCCGACCGGAACCGCCCGAACCGCCTCACCGACCGTTACCGCCCGACCCCGGAAAGGACCCTCATGGCCAAGCAGGCCCGGGACTCCGCTGTCCTCGTCATCGGCCTGGGGCGCTTCGGCGCGGCCCTGGCGGCCACGCTCGAGTCCCTGGACCGCGAGGTGCTCGCGGTCGAGAAGGACCCCGAGCTCGTGCAGACGTGGTCGAGCCGACTCCCGCTGGTCGAGGCGGACGCGACCTCCGCGGACGCGCTCGAGCAGCTCGGCGCCGCCGACTTCCCCGTGGCGGTGGTCGGCGTGGGCTCCTACCTGGAGGCGTCGGTGCTCATCACCGGCAACCTCGTCGACCTGGGGATGCCGCAGATCTGGGCCAAAGCGGTCTCCGGCGAGCACGGGCGGATCCTGCGGCGCATCGGCGCGCACCACGTCGTCTACCCCGAGTACGACGCCGGGCAGCGGGTGGCCCACATGGTCTCGGGCCGGATGCTCGACTACATCGAGATGGAGGACGGTTTCGCAGTGGTGAAGATGCGTCCGCCGCGCGAGACCCACGGGTTCACCATCGGCGAGCTGTCGCTGCGCTCGCGCTACGGCATCACGGTCATCGGCAAGAAGTCCCCCGGCGAGCCGTTCGAGTACACGACCCTCGAGACGCGGATCGATGCCGAGGACACCCTCATCGTCTCGGGCGACACCGAGCTGCTCGAGGTCTTCGCCCACCGACCGTGAGCCGGGGCGTTGCACGCGGCTGCGCGTGCGCCGACCTCGACACCTAGCTGGACCGTGCCGCGCCGAGCTCGACCGTGCCGCGCCGAGCTCGACCGTGCTGAGGTCATGCTCGGCACCTCAAGGTCCAGCTCGACGACACGGGTGGAGCGATGAGTTCCCGTCTCCGGCCACCGCTCAGGGATTCGTGGAAACCCGCAGGTCCAGGTCCTCCCACACGAACGTCGTGGTGGTGCCCGACTCCCAGTCGCGCCGCAGGATCGCGTAGGCCACCGACGCCACGGGCTCGCCGCCCGCCACGGGCCAGCCCTCCCGGT
This sequence comes from Georgenia sp. Z1491, assembly GCF_049856175.1. Taxonomy (GTDB): domain Bacteria; phylum Actinomycetota; class Actinomycetes; order Actinomycetales; family Actinomycetaceae; genus JB111. The sequence continues at coordinate 186,336 of NZ_JBNDNA010000002.1, read as the reverse complement.
AGTGCGCCTCCTTGAGGAAGCCGCAGCGCAGGAAGGTGCGTCGCATCGCCACGTTGTCCTCCCGGGTCTGTCCCTCGAAGCGGCGGACCTCCGGGAACCTGCGGAACACGAGCTCGGTCGCCGCGCGCACGACGTCGGCACCGAGTCCGCGGCCGCGGAAGCGCTCGGCCAGCCGCAGGTCGAACAGCGGCGCGTCGTCCTCAAGGTCCTCCAGGCGCAGGAAGCCGATGCGGCCGAGCTCGGCGTGGTCGACCCAGAACGAGTCGTGCTCGTCGTCCCGGTAGGCGCCCTCGGCGATCGACCGCTCCACCCGTGCCCGGTCCGGCCGCGCGACCATGTGGAACGGGAACTCGTTGCCGGTCATGAACGCGACGAGCTCCTCCCGGTCCGTGCCGGTCGGATCGAGGCGCGTGAGGGTCACTGGCTGTGTCATGGGGCCCGACCGTAGGCGGCGCCCGCCCGCCGGGCCGAGAGAATATCCCGCACCGGGCCGGATCGCGCTCATTCGTCGCCCGGGGTCGGCGCAGAGCCACGCCACCTGCCAGGATGGTCCGCATGATCTCCTCAGGCATCGTCGTCATGGGTGACGGCCACGCGATCCCCCAGATCGGTTTCGGCACCTACAAGATTCCCGACGCCGACGCGGCGCCCCTGGTCGCCACCGCGATCGAGGTGGGCTACCGGCACATCGACACCGCCCAGATGTACGGCAACGAGGTCGGCGTCGGGCGCGGCATCGCGGACAGCGGCGTCGCACGCGAGGACCTGTTCCTCACGAGCAAGCTCGACAACCCCAACCACGCCCCCGGCACCGCCCGGGCGAGCATCGAACGCTCGTTGGAGGACCTCGGGGTCGACTCCCTGGACCTGTTCCTCGTCCACTGGCCCTACCCGGAGGGCTCGACCACCCCGCTGGCCGAGACCTGGCAGGTGCTCGTGGACGCCCGAGCCGCCGGGCTGGTGACGTCGATCGGCATGTCGAACGGGCAGCCCGAGCACCTGCGCGAGATCCAGGACGCCGGTCTCCCGCTGCCGGCCCTCGACCAGGCCGAGATCCACCCGTACCTGCAGAACCAGGAGGTCGTCGACTTCTGCCGTTCCGAGGGCATCACCGTGCAGGCGTGGTCGCCGATCGCGCGCGGCCGGGTCCTCTCCGACCCGGTGGTGGAGGAGGTCGCCGCCGAGGTCGGGGCGACGCCGGCGCAGGTGGTGCTCGCGTGGCACATCGGGCGCGACCACGTGATCATCCCCAAGGCCAGCTCGCGGGCGCGGATCGAGGAGAACCTCGCCTCGCTGACGGTCGAGCTCACCGCCGACCAGGCCGCGCGCATCGACGCCCTCGACAAGGGCGAGGCCGGCCGGACCGGCATGCACCCGTCCACGATGAAGCGGTTCGGCGAGGAGTAGCCCTCACTCCTTCGACGGCACCGGCCCGAGCAGCGCGTTCGCCCAGGCGGCGTGGACCGACTCGTCGTCGGAGGGGTGGAACAGGCCCGCGACGACGTCGCGGTACAGGCGTGAGAGCTCCGCCCTGGTGTAGAACGACGATCCGCCGGAGGCGCGCAACGCCTTCTCGACGACGCGCAGCGCCGTCTCGGTCGCCCGCGACTTGAGCGCGGAGAGCTGCGGCATCCACAGCGGGCGGTCCGCCCCGGCGTCGACGTCGCGGGCGAGCGCCACGAGCTGCGGCTCGATCGCGTCGAGCTCGATCGCCGCGTCCGCGAGGCGCCACCGGATGTCGGGGTCGTGGGCGTAGGGCGCGTCGTTCTTCAGGCTCATCCGCTTGGTCACGGTCGCCACGGCGACGTCGAGGGCCCGCCGGGCGACGCCCTGGTAGACGGCCGCGAGCAGGATCTCGAAGTTGGCGAAGATCCCGAAGATGAACGGGTCCATGGTCGGCCCGGGCGGCACGGCGCGCACGATCCGGTGCGCGGGCGCCGGCGCCCCGTCGAGGACGGTCGTGTACGACTGCGTGGCCCGCATGCCGAGGGTGTCCCAGTCCTCCTTGATCTCGACGCCACCGCCGTCGCGCTCGACGAAGCCCCACACGTTGACCGGGTCGTCGGGGTCCGTGCGGTCGGTGCCGAACGTGCCGAGCAGCGTCCACACGGGGCCGAGCGTCGTGAAGATCTTGGTGCCGTGGAAGCGGTAGCCGCCCTCGCCGTCGGGGGTGGCGTCCGAGGCGGAGCCGAAGAGCACGAGGTCGTTGCCGGCCTCGGACACTCCGAACGCGATGATCGCGCCGTCTATGACGCGCGCGAGGATCTCGTCCATGTCCGACTGGCCGGCGGCGCGGACCGTGCGGGCGACGCCCACCCAGATGTGGTGCATGTTGACGGCGAGCGCCGTGGCCGGGGAGGCACCGGCGAGGCGGGCCTGCTCGGACGCCATCTCCTCCAGCGTGAGCCCGCCACCGCCCAGCTCGGCCGGGACGAAGGCGGTGAGGTAGCCGGCCTCGCGCAGGTCGGCGAGGTCGTCGTGCGGGAAGGTGTTGGCGCGGTCGTGGCCCGCGGCGCGCGAGCGGATCGTCTCGAGGAGCTCGTCGGTGAGGATCTGGCGCGGCGGCGTGGACGAGGAGGTCATGGCCCCATTGTCCCCGCGGTGTCCAGGCGCGGCGGGGAGGGGTACCCGGAACTACGCCTCCGGGTGCTGGGTCGTCCTAGCCTGAGGACATGGCCCCCATGCTCGAGCCGTACGCTCCCGCGCCGGCACCCGCTGCGTCGGCGGGTCGCGTCGGACCGGGCGGGCCGCGCTGATGCCGGCACAGCTCCTCGCCGACGTCCTCCTCCTCGTCCACGACGACGAGACGGGCGCCTGCCTCGTCGACGACGACACGCTGCGGCGGATCGCGGTCGAGTCGGCCGCGGAGCAGGTGCTCGCGGGCGGGACGCTGTACAAGCACGTCACGCGATGGCAAGGGCCACGGAACCGGTATACGTGGCGAAGGACGGAAGGGACGATCGAGCACTACGCCCGGGTGCTCGACGGCCCGACACCGCCCCCGGGCTACGACACGATCGCGAGCTGGCTGGTGGGCCAGCGGGCGGCCCTGCCCGCAGGTCAGGACCGCGACCTGGCCGAGGTCGCAGGCGCCGCCGACCATCTCGTGGCCACCACGCTGGACGAGCTCGTCCGCGCCGGCACCCATGCGGCACGACACAGCCCCAGGTTCGGCGACCGGTCCGGCACCGTGTACGAGGAGGCTGATGGTGCGCGGGAGGACCACCTCAGGCACCGGCTACGAGTCTCGCTCGACGACGACGCGTACGACCCCCGCACCGCCGCGCTGCTCCGGATCATCAAGCGCGCCGGCATCGCCGAGCATGCGTTCGACTCGGCCGCCGGCATGGAGCTGCGAGGGAGCGGCCACCGCTTCTACCTCGACAAGACCTACTCCAGGGACCCTGGCCGCATCTGGGGCCACGTCGCGCTGTGGATCGTGCTCTCCGCGGCACTGACCCTCGGCTTCGTCTGGTTCGCCGGGCTCGATCTCTGACACGAGCCCGATCGACCTCTGACTCCTCCCCGGTGGGGACGGGCGCTCCCGGTGTCGGCGCGGGCGCCTACCGTGGACCCGTGCCACCGACCACCAAGCGACCCCGCGCCGAGTTCCGCTGCACGGAGTGCGGGTGGACCACCGCCAAGTGGGTGGGCCGGTGCGGCGAGTGCCAGGCCTGGGGCACGGTCGAGGAGGCCGGCGCCGCACCCGCTCGCACCCCGGTCACGGCGCTCGCCCCGGCCACGCCCGCGGCATCGATCCTCGACGTCGACGTGGAGACGGCTCGCGCCCGACCCACCGGCGTCGGCGAGCTCGACCGGGTGCTCGGCGGCGGGCTCGTGCCGGGCGCCGTCGTGCTCCTCGCGGGCGAGCCCGGGGTGGGCAAGTCCACCCTCCTGCTCGACGTCGCGGCCCGCGCGGCAGCAGCAGCCCACGGCCGCGTCCTCTACGTGACGGGTGAGGAGTCCGCGAGCCAGGTGCGCCTGCGCGCCGAACGGATCGGGGCGCTGCACGAGGATCTCCTGCTCACCGCCGAGACGGATCTCGCGACCGTGCTCGGGCACGTCGAGGCGATGGACCCGGCGCTGCTCGTCGTCGACTCGGTGCAGACGGTCGCGGACGCGAGCGTCGACGGCACCGCGGGCGGCGTCTCCCAGGTCCGCGCCGTCGCCGGCGCCCTCATCCGCGCGGCGAAGGCCCGGGCCATGCCCGCGATCCTCGTCGGCCACGTGACCAAGGACGGCTCGATCGCCGGCCCGCGCGTGCTCGAGCACCTCGTGGACGTCGTCTGCCACGTCGAGGGCGAGCGCCACTCCAGGCTGCGGCTCGTGCGCGCGGTGAAGAACCGGTACGGCGCGACGGACGAGGTCGGCTGCTTCGACCTGCGCGAGGACGGCATCATCGGCCTGCCGGACCCGTCGGGGCTGTTCCTGTCCGCCGCCCCGGAGCCGGTGCCGGGCACGTGCGTCACCGTCACGCTCGAGGGCCGCCGGCCGATGCCGGTCGAGGTCCAGGCGCTGCTCACGGGCGCGGCGGGCCCGCCGCGGCGCACCGTGAGCGGGGTGGACGGCGCGCGGGTCGCCATGACGCTGGCGGTCCTCACCGCGCGGCTGGGGGTGCAGGCCACCGGGCTGGACGTCTACGTCTCCACGGTCGGCGGTGCGCGCGCGAGCGAGCCGGCCGCGGACCTCGCGCTCGGCCTCGCCCTGCTCTCGGCCGCCCGGGACCGGCCCATCCCCCCGGGCCTCATCGCGGTCGGGGAGGTCGGGCTGACCGGCGAGCTGCGCGCCACGACCGGCGTCGGCCGGCGCCTGGCGGAGGCGGCCCGCCTGGGCTTCACCACCGCCGTCGTGCCCGCCGCCGGAGAGGCTCCCGCGCACGTCCCCGGCATCCGTGTCGCGCGCGTCGACCACCTGGCCGAGGCCGCCCGCGCCTGCGCGCTGGGCTGACCGATCCTGGGGCCGCGCGCCTACGATGACGGTGGCGGGACACCTCCGCCGGGAACGGGGAGTCATGGGCACCGACGACGACGCGACGATGCGCACCATGCTCCACGAGATCGCCCCGGGCACCGTCCTGCGGGACGGCATCGACCGCATCCTGCTCGGCCGGACGGGCGCCATCATCGTCCTGGGCTTCGACGAGTCGGTCGAGGCGATCTCCTCGGGCGGCTTCGACCTCGACGTCGAGCTGTCGGCCACCAGGCTGCGGGAGCTGTCGAAGATGGACGGCGCCGTCGTGGTCGACCGCTCAGCGGGCCGGATCCGCCGGGCCAACGTCCAGCTCATGCCCGGCACGCACGTCGACACGGTCGAGTCCGGGATGCGCCACCGCACCGCCCAGCGCACGGCCCGGCAGACCGGGCACCCGGTGATCTCGGTGAGCCAGTCGATGCGGACCGTCGCGCTGTACGTCGGCGAGCTGCGGCACCTCGTCCTCGACACGGCCGACGTCCTGGCCAAGGGTGAGCTCGCGCTGTCCGCCCTCGAGCGCTACCGCGCGCGCCTCGACCAGCTGCTCGGCACGTTCACGGCCCTCGAGGTGGAGGACGTGGTCACGGTGCGCGACGTCGTGACGATCGTCCAGCGCATGGAGATGATCCGCAGGATCTCCTCCGACGTCGAGTCCGCGACCGTCCAGGCCGGCACCGAGGGGCACCTGCTGCGGCTCCAGCACGACGACCTCATGGTGGGCCTCGCCGTGGAACGGCGCTCGCTCGTGCGCGACTACGTGCCCACCGGGGCCTCCGCCGGCGTCCGGGACGCGCTCGGCGCGCTGTCCTCGACCGATCTCGTCGACCTGTCGGTGATCGCCCGGGCCATGCGGCTGGGCGGCCCCGGCGGCGCCGACCTGGACACGCCGGCCTCGCCGCGCGGTCACCGTCTCATCGCGAAGCTCCCGCGCCTCCCGCTCCCCGTGGCCAACGCGATCGTCAGCCACTACGACTCGCTGCAGGCGCTGCTCGCCGCCACCACGGACGACCTCCAGGAGGTCGAGGGCGTGGGGCGGGCCCGGGCGTTCGCGGTGCGCGAGGGGCTGGGCCGGGTCGCCGAGACGTCGCTCGTCTGAGACGGCCGGTCAGCCGTCGGTGGGGGTCTCGCCGTCGGTGGGTGCCTCACCCTCCGCGGGGGTCTCGCCGTCCGCAGGGGCCTCGCCCTCCGCAGGGTCCTCGCCGTCGGAGGGCTCCTCACCGTCGGTCGGAGCCTCGGGCGGCGCCTCCTCGAGGGTGAAGACGGTCGCGCTGTCGACGACCTCGGTGCCGTCGCGCAGCAGCACGGCGCGGTAGGTCCCCGGCTGGACGGCGGGAGCGTCCTCCGGGCAGTCCGCGCTCGACCGGGTGCCGGGCCAGGTGACGAGCGACTCCGAGGCGGTGCCGGGTCCGAGCAGCAGCATGCGGGACTCCTCGGTGGGACAGTGCGCGGAGGACCACACCTGATCGTTGCCGGAGCTGACCTCGAGCACCAGGGCGGACTGGCCGGCGTCGACGAGGCAGTCGCCCTCGCCCGAGTTGCTCATGTCGACCGCGAACTCGACGGGGGCGCCGGCGTACTGCCCGCTCCCCGTCAGGGCGAGGTCGAGCTGGTCGTCGGTGCAGGCCACCGGGTCGCCGGCCGGGGCGGCGTCGGAGGCGGACTCGCTGCCGGACTCCGAGCTCGTCTCCGCCGCGTCGGCCGGCGCCGTCCCGGGGTCGTCGTCGCCGCCGAACAGCGCGCCCCACGCGGCGACGATCCCCCACACGATCAGGGCGAGCACGACGAGCAGCGCCAGCAGCACGGTGATCCGGCGCCGCCAGATCGTCGCCCGGCTGGGGCGGCGGCGCTGCGCCGGGGAGGGTCCGCGGTCGTCGTCGGTGGGCACGGGCCCACCGTAGGCAGGACGGGCCCCGGCTCCTCGATGGCACGCCGTGCGGTACCACGCACGGCGGCGCTCGGGTGAGACTGGACCGGTGCCCGACCCGTCCGCCTCGACCTCCGCCGTCCTGCACGACGCCGTCGCCGGCTTCTGGGCGGGGCACGCTCGGGACCTGCCGTGGCGTCGCCCCGGCACCACCGCGTGGGGTGTCCTCGTCTCGGAGGCGATGAGCCAGCAGACGCCGGTGGCGCGGGTGGCGCCCGCCTGGGTGGACTGGATGGCGCGCTGGCCGACGCCGGCCGACCTCGCGGCCGCGTCCGGCGCCGACGTGCTGCGGTCCTGGGGCAGGCTCGGCTACCCGCGCCGGGCGCTGCGGCTCAAGGAGTGCGCGGCCGCGATCGTCGAGCGGCACGGCGGCGAGGTCCCGCACGGCGAGGACGAGCTGCTCGCCCTGCCCGGGGTGGGGCCGTACACGGCCGCGGCGGTGGTGGCGTTCGCGCACCGCCGGCGTGCGGTGGTGCTCGACACGAACGTCCGCCGGGTGCTCGCCCGCGTGGTGTCCGGCGTCGCCGCACCGCCGCCGGGGGCGCCGACCCGGGCGGAGCGGGACCTCGCTGCCGCGCTCCTCCCGGCGGAGGACCACGCCTCCGCGGGCTGGAACGCGGGCGTGATGGAGCTCGGCGCGCTCGTCTGCACGGCGCGGTCGCCGCGGTGCGACGCCTGCCCGTTGGCGGCCCGCTGCGCGTGGCGCCGCGCCGGGTACCCGCCGGACGCCCACGCGGCCCGACGCCGCACCCAGACCTGGGAGGGCACCGACCGGCAGGCCCGGGGCCGGGTGATGGCGGCGCTGCGCGCCGGGGAGCCGGGCACCCGCCACACGTGGGCCGAGCTCGTCGCGGCCGCCGGCGGCGGCACTTCGCACGCCGACCCGGCGCAGGCCGAGCGGGCGGTGTCCTCGCTCCTCGCGGACGGGCTGCTCGTCGAGCGCGGCACGGGCCTGAGCCTGCCGTGAACGACGACTACCCTGCCCCGGTGACCACCGACCCTGCGCCCTCGCCCGAGGAACGGCCCGCGCCCCCGACGGGCGCCCGGGCCGTGCGGACGACGCTGCTCGTCATGGCAGGCGCCGTGGGTGCGCTCGGCGTGCTGGGGATCGGCCTGGTCGCGATGTCCGGGGACGCGCTGTCCCCCTGGCCCGGGCTGACGATGATGCTGCTCGGGCAGGCGGCCGCGCTGCCCGCGCTCGCGCTCGCGGCCCTGGGCCACCGCCGTGCCCTGGCGGGCCGCGACCCGGGTGCGGCGCGGCTGCGCGCGGTCCTGCGGGCGACCGGGCCGACGCTGCTGGTCGCACTCGTGCTCGCGGTCGGCGTGTGGGCCTGGTGGGACCCGGGGCTGTGGTTGCCCACGGTGGGGTGCGCGCTCGTCGCCGCCCAGGTCGGGCTGCTGGCGCGGCTCCTGTCGCGCTGAGGGCACCCGGCCCGAGGAGCTGGCGCGCGGCACGTCGTCGCCGCCATCGACCGGTGACGCGGCAGGGCCCCCGGCGCCGTTCGACGTCGGGGGCCCTGCCCTACCCGTGTGCGAGGAGCTACCGCTGGGCGGCGCCGGCGCCCGCGAGGACGGTCTCGCCGGACGCCACGGGCGCCTCCTGCTCGATCGGCTCGTCGTCGGCGCAGGCAGCCAGGCCTCCCGCGAGAAGCAGGGCAGCGACCGCGGTAGTCAGGCGGGTGGTCCTCGAGCTCATCATGATCCTTCCGGGGGTCGGTGCTGCGGTCCTGAAGCTGTCGGTGCACACGTTAGGGACGACCCCGGTCCGGCGCCAGGCCGCTCGCCGGGCTGCACTCCCCGGTCCCCGACGTGCGTCGGCGCGGCATCCCGTCAGGTGCGTGCCGGGATCACTGGAGCGTCATCTCGCGGACCGACTCCACGACCGCCTCGTCGACACCCTCGCTGTTGTACTCGAGGACGGCGACCTCCGCGGTCTCCTGGTTCTCGACGATCCAGTACACGACTTCGGTCTGCTCGTCGCTCACCGACACCTCGGTGGCGTTGAGGCCCTCGGCGACCGGCTGCAGCTGCTGGATGTCGACCTCGGTGGTCGGGTCGCTCGCGCTCGGCTGGCCGACGTTGGGCACGAACTCGACGCAGTCGCTGTAGGCGAGCGGCGGGCCCTCGTCCGGCGGGCTGCACTCACCCATGTGGAGCGCCGCCCCGTCGTTGCCGGTCCAGACGCCGTCCTCGAACTCGCTCCAGTCCTCGGGCAGGGGCACGGCGAGCCAGTCCGAGTAGGTCGCGACGCCGGGCTCGCCGGTCGAGGCCGGCTGGCCCTCGACGGCGCCGTCCTCCTCGGGGGCACCGCCCTGGGGCGGCGCGCCGCCGTCGTCGGGCGCTCCACCGTCGCCGGGCAGGCCGTCCTCGGGCGCGTCCTGCTCACCGGGCACGCCGCCCTCGGGTGCGTCCTCCTCACCGGGCACGCCGCCCTCGGGAGCAGCCTGCTCACCGGGCATGCCACCACCCTCGGAGTCGCCCTCCTCGCCGAGCGGGGCGCCGTCGGAGACGCCCTCGCCGCCGTCGGAGGCGCCCTCGTCGGGTGCCTGGTCCTGCTCGGGGGCCTGCGGCTCCTGGGTGTCCTCGACGGCGGGCGGCTCCACGGTCTCCGACGCGTCGTCCGAGCAGGCGGCGATCCCCCCGGCGATGAGCAGCGCGCTCGAGCCGAGCGCCAGACGCTGGGTGACCTTCGCGTTCATGTTCGTCTCCCTCCCGGGCCGCGCTCGATAGCCGTCGGCCCGAACTGGAATGTCGATGTCGTGCTCGGTCGTCAACCACGCTAGGAAGCGCCCGCCGCGGGGCGCAGATTCGGGCCACGGGGACTTCTCCCCCGCCCTGACCTGCGGAAAGACCCTCCGTCGACCGGGAGCGGCACCATGGGCGGGATCGTCGTCCCTCCCCGGGGTACTACAGCTCGAGCAGCATCCGGGTGTTGCCGAGGGTGTTCGGCTTGACGCGCGCGAGGTCGAGGAACTCCGCGACGCCGTCGTCGTGGGAGCGCAGGAGCTCGGCCTGGACGTCGACGCCGACCGGCGTGCCCTCGATGACCTCGAACCCGTGCCGCGCGAAGAAGTCGACCTCGAAGGTGAGGCAGAACAGGCGGCGCAGGCCGAGCCGCCGCGCCCGGTCCAGGAGCGCCTCGAGCAGCATCCCGCCGATGCCCCGCCGCAGGTACGCCTCGTCGACGGCGAGGGTGCGGACCTCGCCGATGTCGTCCCACATCACGTGCAGCGCGCCGCAGCCGACCGTCCCGCCGTCGGGGTCCTCCGCGACGAGGAACTCCTGCACGGACTCGAAGTACGCGACGAGGTCCTTGGTGATGAGGGTGTTGGTCCGGGCGTAGGGCTGGACCAACCGGGCGATCGTGCGCACGTCCGTCACGAGCGCGGGACGGACGGTGACCGCGCCGCGTGCCTGCGGGTCCGGTCGCGACGTCATCGGAGAATCATGCCACCAGCGCCGGAGCCCGCCGTCCGAAGCCGGCGGGAGCCAGCGCCCGTCGCGCGACCGCTCCTCGCCAGGCCCGGTGCGGCTGCGCTACCAGGGCCACTCCACCGGGTCGGTCCAGAACTCGTGCGCCCGCTCGGAGACGATGTGCTCCTCGAGGCCCGCCACGACGAGGCCGGTGTTGTGCTGCGCCATCGACCCGTCGTCGAACACCGACGAGTGGCCGGTCGTGCCGTCGCGGTGCTCGCCGTAGCCGGTCTGCCCCTCGTAGGTCGACAGGTGCGTGAGCCCGTCGATGCCCGTCGGGTCGGGCCCGAAGCGGCCGAGGTCGGCGATGAGGTCCTCGTCGTTCTCGAGGTAGTACAGCCCGTCGGACGGGACATGGAAGTCGTCGAGATCGCCCGTCGAGATGCCCGGGGAGGACATGAACACCGCGTCGTCGACCCCGGTGCCCTCCTGCTTGAGGGCGTAGCCCTGGGTGGTCGAGCCGTAGGAGTGGCCCAGCGCCGTGAGGTGGGGGTCGTCGACGCGAGAGGCGTTGATGCCCGTGTAGAAGCCCGCGAGGTCCTCGCCGCCACGCTGCGCGGCACCGGACAGCGCCACGGAGTTGCCGGTGAGGGTCTCGTCCCACTGGGGCGCGTCGTATCCCAGCCAGGAGACGGTGGCGACGGTCTGGTCGTGGTGCCCGTAGCGGTCGAGCTCGGCCTCGGTGACGGCCTTGAGGGAGGCCATGCGGCTGTCGTAGCTCGCCAGGCTGCCGTCGACCGTGGTGGTGAACCCGGGCGTGAACACGGAGACGTGGTCCGCGGTGTCGACGTCGCCGTGGGCGACCGCCGCCCGCACCCGCTCGCCGGACTCGGTGTCGAGGAGCATCAGGTACCGGTCGTCCTGGGCGATCGTCTCCTCGACCTGCGTGATCGAGTCCAGCGCCGCCTGGGCGTCCTCGATCGCGCCGCCGTCCCCCGAGGCCCGCGCCGCCGCGAGCGCCTCCTCGGCGTCCTCCCGCTCGGCGCCCAGCTGGTTGCGGTTCGCCTCGTCCCTGGCAGAGGCCGGGATGCCGTCGCGGTTGCCCACCAGGTCGGGGTGGTCGTCGAGGATCTCCTGGCGCTGGGCGGGCGTGAGGTCCTCCCACCAGTCCGCCTGGGCCTGCTCGTCGCCGTCCGGAGGCCGGGGCCAGGTGATCTGTCCGTCGCGGTGCCCGGCGGCGGACGCGTCGGTCAGGTCGGTGTGCCCGGAGTCGAGCTGGTCGCCGTGCGCGGAGTCCAGGACGTCCGCCAGCGTGGTGTCCGCGGAGTCCGCGAGCAGGAGCACCTCGGTGATGGCCCGCGCGACGACGTCGACCGCCTCCTGCCGCTCCCGGGTGTAGGCGTCGAGCTCCTCGGCCGTGGCGAGGTCGGTCGGGGGTGTGCGGCTGTCGGTGACGGAGCCGTCGTCGCCGACGGTGACCTCGCGGGAGGTCGCGAGCTCGGCGACGGCCTCGACCTTCTCCTCGATGGTGCGCACCGAGTCCTCGGCCTCGTCGACGGCGGCGCGCACGAGGGCGACCTCGTAGACGATGGACTGTGCGGCGGTGCCGATCTCGCCGCGGCGGGTGCCGGCGGCGGTGGCGGCGTCCCCGGTCCAGCCGGCCGGGGTCACCATGGCGTCGAGCTCGTCGCCGATGCCCTTGAGCGTGTCGCGGGCGTTGCCGAGCGCGGTCACCTCGGTGGACAGGTGCGACGCCGACCAGGTTCTCACCTCCGACCAGGTCACCATCGGGGCACCTCGTCGACGATGTCGGGGGCGGCCTCGGGCAGCTGGCCGTCCGCCGGCCCGACGACGGGCGCCCCCTGGTCGGCAGGGGCGCCCGCCACGGGGCCGTCACCGGTGCGGCCCGCGGCGGTGGGGCCGTCGCCCGTCGGGCCCGCGGCGGCGGGGCCGTCGCCCGTGGGGCCCCCGGCCGCGGGTCCGTCGCCCGCCGTGCCGCCGCCCCGGGCGGGTCCCTGGGGCCGGGACGGCACCCCCGCGCCGGGGCGCACACTCACACGCAGGATGGTCGACGCCGCCGTGCCGAACGTGAGGGTCCGGCCGTCCTCGGCGTAGAAGCGCGCCTCGTGGTCGCCCACCCGGTCGACCGCGAGCTCCGCCGCCGTGTAGCCCACCCGCCGTGCGTGCGCGGCGACGATCGCGATCGCCCGGTCCCACTCGTCGTCGTCCAGCGAGCGTGCGACGCCGAACGTGTGGTGCCGCTCGACGACCGCGTCCGGGCCGGGCCCCGTGCGCGCGGTGCTCGGGGAGGGGCGGTTCTGCACCCAGGTCAGCCCGCCGAGCGCGGCGTCGAGATCATCCTTGACGGCGCCGGCGAGCTCGACGATCTCGCTATCGGTCGGCTGGGCGTCGGGATCGTCCATGCGCGCATCTCCTCGGCGAGCTCGTCGACGGCGGTGGCCACGCGGGGCCGGCACCTCCGAATCTGCCACGTCCGGCGCGCGTGACCGAATCGACCCCACGCACCGGACGGGGAGATCTCCCCATCGACCTCCCGCGACGGGCGTGCGGGCTCCCCGCGTGGCCGACAATGGACGTATGACTCACGTGCACTCGAGCCCCGAGCAGGTCACCGACGCGGTCGCGTACCACGGCGAGGGGCCCGTCTGGTCCGAGACCTGGGGCGGCCTGAGATTCGTCGACATGCTCGCCGGCGACCTGCTCACGGTCCGCCCGGACGGCGAGGTCGACCGCCTGCCGACCGGCTCGCCGGTGGCGGCGTTCGTCCGCCCGCGCGCGGACGGCGGCTACGTGGTCGGCACCGAGCGTGGTCTCGCCATCTCCGACCTGCCCCACGACGAGGCGTCGCCGTGGCTCACGCTGTGGCGGCACGAGGGGCTGCGGATGAACGAGGGCGGCTGCGACGCCGCCGGGAACCTCTACGCCGGCAACATGGCCTACGACCGCAGCCCGGAGGTCGCGAGCCTCTACCGCATCACCCCCGGCGGCGGCGTGACGACCGCCGTCGAGCGGGTGACGACGTCGAACGGGTTCGACGTCTCCCCCGACGGCTCGCTCGCCTACTACAACGACACCGCCGCCGGCGGGACGGACGTCTTCGACGTGGGCGGCACCGGACTGCGCAACCGTCGACGGTTCGCGACGGTCTCCCCCGACGAGCGGCCCGACGGCCTCACCGTCGACTCGGCGGGCAACGTGTGGGTCGCGCTCAACCGCGTCGGCAAGGTCCGTCTGCACGCCCCCGACGGCACCGAGCTCGTCACCGTCGACCTGCCGGTCCGTCTCGTCACCGCCTGCACGCTCGGCGGCGAGGACGGCCGCGAGCTGTTCGTCACCACCTCGCGCGAGAAGCTCGACGACCCCGAGCCGGAGGCCGGGGCCGTGTTCCGCATCCGCGTGGAGGTCCCGGGCCGGCCGGTCCGCACCTTCGGCGGCTGAGCGGCCCGGGGGTCAGCCCCCGAAGTCGGCCGCCGCGGCGTCGTCGGTCGTGCGGTACAGGCGGGCGGCGGCCTCCAGGCCGCCCGCGTACTCGTCCAGGCCGGTGGTCAGCGCGTCCTTCTCGCCGGTCCAGCTCGTCCCCAGGTCCGGAGCGGACAGCGCCGAGCGCGAGCCGGGCATCGCCGTCGCGATGCCGTCGAGGGCGGCCGGCAGGTCGACGCCGGCGATCTCCTCCGTGGCGTCGCGCGCGTTGCTCGCCGCCGTCTCGAGCTGGCTGATCTCGGCCTCGAAGTCGCTCACGGTGCGATCGTGCCACGCCCGCGCCTCACCTACCCTGGTCCGGTGCGGGCACCGGCCCGCCGAGGATGCGGAGGTGGCGTGGACGACGACGCGCGACCGCCCACCGACGCCCCCGTTGGCGCCCAGGAGCCCCTGTTCGACATCCCCGACGCGGCGCGCACGCCGCTCGCGAGGGTCGTGCTCGTCACGGGGCCGTCCGGGTCGGGAAAGACCCGGCTCACGCGCCGGCTCGGTCTGCCCACCGTGGCGCTCGACGACTTCTACCTCGACGGCGACCACCCCGGCCTGCCCCGCCGCCACGGGATGGTCGACTGGGACTCGCCCGAGAGCTGGGACGGGTCCGCAGCCGTGGCGTCGCTCGTCGAGCTGGTGACCACCGGCGCCGTCGAGGTCCCGGTGTACGACATCCCGTCCAACGCGCGCGTCGGCTCACGGATCATCGAGCTCGGCACCGCCCGCGCCGTCGTCGCGGAGGGGATCTTCGCCGCCGAGATCGTCGGCGCCTGCCGCGCCGAGGGCATCCTCGCGGACGCGCTGTGCCTCACGCGCCCACGGCTGCAGACGTTCGTGTTCCGCCTCGCCCGCGACCTGGACGAGGGCCGCAAGCCGCCGCTCAACCTCCTGCGCCGCGGGCTCTCGCTCACGCTCGCCGAGCCGGCCATGTACCGCGACCTCGTCGCCAAGGGCACGCGGCGCGTGACGGTCGACGACGCCGAGCGCACGATCCTGCGGGTGGCCGCGGGCCTGCCGCCGGAGCCTGCGGACGTCTGAGACCGGCGCCCCGGGCGGACCGTCAGAACAGCGCGACCTTCGGGACCGGCGGGAACAGCTCGTCGAGCTCCGCCTCGTCCTCCACGCTCGGCACCCAGGCGATGGCCTCGGCGTTCTGCCGGATCTGCTCCGGCGTCGTCGCGCCGGCGATGACCGAGGCGACGGGGCCGCGCGAGGCCAGCCACGAGAACGCCACCTGCAGCTCGGTGAGGTCGCGCGCCCGCGCGAAGTCACCGAACCTCTTCAGCGTCGCGAGGGTCTCCTCGTCCTTGAGCAGGTGCTGCCGCGTGAGGGTGAGGCGGGACCCCTCGGGCGCGACGCCGTCGGAGTACTTGCCCGTGAGCAGCCCGTTCGCGAGCGGGAAGTAGGGGATCACGCCCAGGCCGAAGTGCTCTGCCGCCGGGAGGACCTCGAGCTCGGCGCGGCGGTCCAGCAGGTTGTAGTGGTTCTGCGCGGACACGAACTGCGCCCCGCCGAGGGAACCGGCGACGTGCGCCGCATCGGCGATCTGCCAGCCGGCCAGGTTCGAGTGCCCGATGTAGAGCACCTTGCCCTCGCGCACGAGGTCGTCCATCGCGGCGACCGTCTCGTCGATCGGGGTCTCGTCGTCGGGCGTGTGGTACTGGTACAGGTCGATCCGGTCGGTCTGCAGGCGGCGCAGCGAGTGCTCGACGGACTGCTTGATGTGGCGCCGCGAGCCGCGCGCGCCGAAGTCGGGCCCGTCGTCGTCGGGCGCCTTCATGCCGAACTTCGTCGCGAGGACGATGTCGTCCCGCCTGCCCTTGAGCGCCTCGCCGAGGAGGACCTCCGAGACGCCGGGTCCGTAGGAGTTGGCGGTGTCGAAGAAGGTGATGCCGGCGTCGAGCGCGGCGTGCACCAGCGCGGTCGCGCCCTCCTGGTGCTCGGTGACGGTCCCGCGGCGGCCGAGGTTGTTGCACCCCAGCCCGACGCGGGAGACGGACAGTCCGGAGGCGCCGAGGCGTGCGTGTTCCATGGGGCCAGCCTAGAGCCGCTCGGCCACCTGGAGCCGCTTGACCCCTAGAGCCGCTCGGCCACCTGGAGCCGCTTGACCCCTAGAGCCGCTCGGCCACCTAGAGCCGCTTGACCAGCGGGAACGTGATCGTCTCCCGGATACCGGCCCCGGTCATGGCGGCGAGGAGCCGGTCGATGCCCATCCCCATGCCGCCGGCGGGCGGCATGCCGGCCTCCATGGCCTGCAGGAAGTCTTCGTCGAGGACCATCGCCTCCGGGTCCCCGGCCGCGGCGACGAGGGCCTGTGCCTCGAACCGCTCGCGCTGGACGACGGGGTCCACGAGCTCGGAGTACGCCGTCGCCAGCTCCATGCCGCGCACGTACAGGTCCCACTTCTCGACCTTGCCGTGCTGCGTGCGGTGGGCCCGGGTGAGCGGAGAGGTGTCGACCGGGAAGTCACGCACGAACGTGGGCGCCCACAGGTGGTCCCCGACCCGCTCCTCCCAGATCTCCTCGACGATCTTGCCGGGCGTGGCGTGCGGGGCAACGGGGATGTCGAGCCGCTCGGCGAGCGCCCGCAGGTGCTCCTCACCGGTGTCGGGCGTGATCTCCTCGCCCAGGTTCTCGCTGAGCGACTCGTACAGCCCCAGGCTCGTCCACTCGCCACCGAGGTCGTACTCGGTGCCGTCGGCGAGGGTGACGAGCGTCGTGCCGACCGCCTCCTGGGCCGCCGTCTGCACGAGTGAGCGGGTGAGCTCGGCCATCGTGTCGTAGGAGCCGTAGGCCTCGTACGCCTCGAGCATCGTGAACTCCGGGGAGTGCGTGGAGTCCGCGCCCTCGTTGCGGAAGTTCCGGTTGATCTCGAAGACCTTGTCGATGCCGCCGACGACCGCGCGCTTGAGGTACAGCTCGGGCGCGATACGCAGGAACAGCTCGGTGTCGTAGGCGTTCATGTGGGTGGCGAAGGGCCGGGCCGCCGCACCGCCGTGCAGCACCTGGAGCATCGGCGTCTCGATCTCGAGGAAGTCCCGGGCGTCGAACGTGCGCCGCAGGGACCGCGTGACGGCCGAACGCAGCCGGACCATGTCCCGCGCGCCGGAGCGCATGACGAGGTCGAGGTGCCGCTGCCGCACCCGCCCCTCCTCCGAGAGCGAGGACTCCTCGCCGTCAGCGCCCTCGTAGGACTTCGGCAGGGGACGCAGGGCCTTGGCGGCGATCCGCCAGGCGGGGGCCGGCTCGCCGTCGACCTGCCCGGGACGCGCGAAGACGCTCAGCTCGCCGCGGCGCGAGGCGCCGACGTGGCCGTGCACGTAGAGGTGGTCGCCGAGGTCCACGTCGGCCTTGAACGCCGCGAGGGACTCCTCCCCCACGGCGGCCAGCGAGAGCATGACCTGGATCCGCGTGCCGTCCCCGGCCTGGAGGGTGGCGAAGCACAGCTTGCCCGTGTTGCGCAGGTACATGACGCGGCCCGCGAGACCGACGAGGACCTCGTCGAGCTCGGTGCCCGCCTCGAGGTCGCCGTGCGCGGCGCGGACCCGTGCGATCGTCGTGGTGATCGGGAGCGTGACCGGGTAGGGGTCGGTGCCGGCCGCCAGGAGCCGGGCGCGCTTCTCGGCGCGTACCCGCACCTGCTCGGGGGTGTCGTCGTCGGGGAGGTCGGGAGTGTCGGTCACCCGACCAGGGTAGTCGCGGACCAGGGAGGTGCCCGCGTCTACCCCTGGCGCCCCTTCCAGCGAGGGTTCCTCTTGTTGATGACGTATGTCCGTCCCCGACGACGGACGACGATCGCCCCGTCCTTGCGCGCGAGCGACCTCAGCGAGGCGCGGACCTTCATCGCGCTCCCCCCGTCCGGCCGTAGCGCCGGTTGAACCGCTCGACGCGGCCGGCCGTGTCCACGATCTTCTGCCGCCCCGTGTAGAACGGGTGGCTGATCGAGGAGATCTGGACCTCGATGACCGGGTACGTGCGACCGTCCGACCACAGGGTCGTCCCCGTGGCCCGGGAGAAGGCCGTCGACCGGGTGAGGAACTCGCGCCCCTCCGTGCCCTCGGGGACCGAGACGTCACGGAAGACCACCGGCCGGTACTCGGGATGGATGTCGTGCTTCATGTGCTCTCCTACCAGCTGGACTTCGTGACTCCGGGCAGCTCGCCGCGCAGCGCGCGCTCGCGCAGCTGGATACGGGACAGCCCGAACTTTCGGTAGTAGGCCCGGGCGCGCCCGTCGGAGACGTCCCGGTTCCGCAGCCTCGTGGGGCTCGCGTCGCGCGGCAGGCGGTGCAGGCCGCGCATCGCCTCGGCGCGCTCGGCCGGGCTCCTCGACGGGTCGACCGAGGCGGCCTTGAGCCGCGCCCGCACCGTCGCGTACCGGGCGACGATCCTGCGCCGCTGCTCGTCCCGGGCGATCTTGGACCGCTTGGCCATCAGCGCACCTCCGCGAAGTCGACGTGCCGGCGGACCACCGGGTCGTACTTGCGCAGGACGAGCCGGTCCGGGTCGTTGCGCCGGTTCTTCCGGGTCACGTACGTGTACCCCGTTCCCGCGGTGGAGCGGAGCCGGACGACAGGTCGCAGGTCCGCAGCCTTCGCGGCCATCAGATGCGCTCCCCGCGCGCGACGATCCGGGAGATCGCGGCCTCGATGCCGATCCGATCGACGGTGCTGATCGCCGAGGCGGTGAGCGTGAGCCGGACGGTGCGGCCGAGCGAGGGCACGTAGTAGCGCTTGCGCTGGACGTTGGGCGTGAAGCGGCGCGAGGTGCGCCGTCCGGAGTGGGAGACGCGCCGGCCGAAGCCTGGGCGCGCGCCGGTGAGCTGGCAGTGGCGTGACATGTCCCCGATCCTACGTATTGAGAATCGTTCTCGTCAAGCGGTAGGGTCGCAGGGTGACCGACCAGAACCTGCTCCCCGTCCCCGTCGTCCTGCTCGCCTCCACCGAGGCCGGTGAGCGCGATGCCGCCGTGCTCCAGGCGCTCCTCGAGCTGCCCGGCCTCGTGGTGCTCACGCACGACATGACCGAGGACGCCGACGGCGACCTGCGGGTGCGCCGAACGATCGCCGACGCCGGCGGCACCCGCTCCGACGTCACCGTGGACCTCGACCACCCCTGTCTGGGCTGCCTCGCCCGTGAGGACCTCGTCCCCGCACTCGCCGAGCTGCACGACGACGCCCTCGCGGTACTCGTCGTGCTCCCCCTCGGCGCCGACCTGCAGCCCGCCGCACGCACCATCGAGCAGCACCTCCACGCCGAGCTCGCGGGCTACCGGCCGGCCGGCGTCGTCATGGTGGCCCGGGACGAGGCGGTCGTCGCCGGGCTCGCGGGAGGCGACGAGGACCTCCTGCTCCACCTCGTCTCGGCCGACGTGCTCGTCCTGTCCGACGGCGGCCAGGAACCGGTGCGTCAGGCCACCCTCGACCTCGTCGAGGCGCTGCGCGGCCCCGGATCGGCCGTGGTCCCGGACCTCGGCGGAGCCTGGCTCGAGGCCGCCCTCACCCGATCGCTGGACGCCGAGGCACTCGCGCACCGGTCCGACCCGGCCACCGCCGGCACCCACCACGACCTCGACCCCGCGGCACGCACCGGGAAGCAGGTCAACGTGCACACCCCGCACATGCGGTTCGCCACCGCCACGATGGACGTCACCAGGTCCGGCGTCTGGCGCCTCGTGCTCGCCACCGACCGCCCGCTGCACCCGGGCCGCCTCCTCCGCAGCGCGCGGGCGCTCGCGCCGGAGCACACCGTCTCGCGCGGCCGCTTCGTCGTGGCCAACCGGCCCGACTCCCCCTGCGGCTGGCAGGGGGTCGGCGGCACGCTGCGGATCGGTCCGGCGAACGGCCATGCGGGCGTGGCAGCTGGTGGCGCAGCCGGCGTGGGCGCGGTCGGCGAGGACGACGTGGGGACGCGCATCGTCGTCGTCGGACGCGGGGGCAACCCCGTCAACGCGGTGGCGGCGTTCGAGCGGATGATCGTCACCGAGGAGGAACATCTCCCTCCCGCCGGGTGGGCCGACGCACCGGACCCGCTCACCCCGTTCCTCGGCCCCGTCGGAGCACGTGGCGCCGGGGAGGCCGCGTAACCGGAGGAGCGTTCAGCCCTTCGGCAGCGTGCCCAGCGTCCGTGCGGCCCGGTAGGCGGCGAACGTCTCGCCGGAGGACTCCATGTCCGGGGCGCTGCCCCGGTCGGTGTCCGGGACCTGGCCCGGCTCGTGCGAGCACTCGACGATCTGGTTCTTCTCGTCGACGAACACGACCGCCGGCTCGTAGCTACGGGCGTCCTGGTCGGACATGTGCCCGTAGGCGATGACGATGACGAGGTCCCCGGTGGCGATGTGGTGGGCGGCGGCGCCGTTGATGGTGAGCACGCCGCTGCCGCGCTCCCCGGGGATGACGTAGGTCGTGAGGCGAGCACCGTTGGTGATGTCGACGACGTCGACCTGCTGACCGGGCGGCAGGTCCGCGGCGTCGAGCAGGTCGGCATCGACGGTGAGCGAGCCGACGTAGTGCAGGTCGGCTCCCGTGATGGTCGCCCGATGGATCTTGCCGACCATCATCGGGCGCAGCAGGGAGGCAGGGGCGTGGGTCACGTGGTGACCTTTCGTGGATCGATGGTGACGGTCATGTTGTCGATGAGGCGGGTCGGCCCGACGCGGGCGGCGAGCGCGAGCAGCGCCTCACCTCGGTGGTCGGCCGCGACGTCGAGGAACGTCGCCGGGTCGACGAGCACCACGTAGTCCTCCTCGACGCCGGGCGCGTCAGCGATCGAGGCGCGCGCGGCCGCCAGCACGTGGTCGGCCGGAACGCCGTCGTCGGCCGCGGTGCGGGCCGCCTCCAGTGCGGCGAACAGGCTCGTCGCCCGCTCGCGCTCGACCGCCGACAGGTAGGCGTTGCGCGAGGACATCGCCAGGCCGTCGGGGTCCCGCCGGATCGGGGCGCCGACGATCTCGACGCCGAGGCCGAGGTCCTCGACCAGCGTGCGGACCAGTGCGAGCTGCTGGGCGTCCTTCTGGCCGAACACCGCGACGTCCGGGCGCAGGGCGGCGAGCACCTTGGCGACGACCTGGAGGACGCCGGCGAAGTGGCCCGGGCGGGTGGCACCCTCGAGCACCTCGGCGACCGGGCCGGGGTCGATGCGCACGAGAGGCTCGCGCGGGTACATCTCGGCGTCGTCGGGGGCGAGGACGAACGTCACCGCGGCGTCTGCGCCGGCGTCAGCGCTGTCGCCGGCGAGCAGGTCGAGGTCCGCGTCGAGGTCGCGCGGGTAGGCCTCGAGGTCCTCACCCGGGCCGAACTGGAGGGGGTTGACGTAGATCGAGACGACGACGTGCTCGGCCCGCGCGCGAGCCTCGCGCACGAGCGAGAGGTGACCGTCGTGCAGGGCGCCCATCGTCATCACCAGCGCGACACGGCCGTCGAGGGCCTCGCGTGCCGCGCGCGCGTCCGCGAGCGTGCGCACGACGGTCGGTCGGGGCCTGTCCATCCCTCAAGGGTACGCGGGGGCGGATCGACGCTTCTCGTGCACCCGCGGCACTGCGCCTCCGCTACCCCTTCGCCGCCCCTTCGCAACTGCTTAGCCACCCCTCGCCAGCGCTCTGCCACCGCCCCTTCGCCGTTCTGCCGCCCCCTTGGGCGTTCTGCAGCCACCCCTTCGCCGAGGCAATCAGGTAGCGCTCGAGTCAATCGCCCGGGGGAACTGACTCGAGCGTTACCCCACTGACTCGGCGCACGGGTGCCGGGCGGGCGGACTGCCGCCGCACCTATCCCACTGACTCGGCGCACGGGTGCCGGGGGGAAGGCGTCGAGGACCGCGGCGGCGGCACACGTGGGCCGTGCGGGACGCTCGTCAGCCGGGCGGGAGGGCGTCGAGCACCGCCGCCGCGGCGTCCGGGTCCAGGCGGCCGGTGCGCACCGCACGGGCGGCGGTGGTCCGTGCCAGATGCCCGTAGGTGGCGAGCAGGTCGGTCTGGGAGGGCTGGTCGAGCTCGCCCAGGGCGGTCGTGTGGGCGCGGACGGTCTCGGCATCACCCCGGGCCACGGGGCCGGTGAGCGCGCTCTCGCCGCCGGAGAGGGCATTGCTCAGCGCCGCCTCGAGGAGCGGTCGGAGGTACTGGCCCGGGTCCGGCACGCCGGCCTGCTCGAGCATCCGCGCCGACTGGGTCACGAGGGTGACGAGGTGGTTCGCGCCGTGCGCGAGGCCCGCGTGGTACAGCGCACGGTCGGCGGCCGCGACGACGACCGGCTCGCCTCCGAGATCGACCGCCACCGCCTGTGCCAGCGGGAGGAGTGCAGGCGCCGCGGTGATCGCCATCGGGCAGCCCGGGAGCCGCCCGAGATCGAGCGAGGTGCCGGTGAAGGTCATCGCCGGGTGGACGGCGAGGGCGAGCGCGCCGCGCGCGGAGGCGGGCTCGAGCACGTCGGTCCCGTGCCGGCCGCACACGTGGACGACCACCTGGCCCGCACCGACGGCACCCGAGTCGGCGAGCTCCCCGACGAGGCCGGGAAGCACGTCGTCGGGGACCGCCAGGAGGAGGAGCTGGGCGTCTGCCGCGACCGCGGCCGCCGGGCGCACCGGCACGTCCTTGAGGAGGACGGACGCCCGCTCGCGGCTCGCCTCGCTGCGTGCGGCGACGCCGACGACGCGGTGCCCGGCGGCGCCGAGCGCCGCACCCAGCACCGAGCCCGCCCGGCCGGCTGAGACGACCCCGACGTCGAGCCTTCCCGGTCGCGCGTCGGTCACGAGGCCGGGCCCGCCGGCGGGGCGGCCGGACCGGCCGGCGGGGCCGTCGGTCCCGCCGGAGGCGCCTTCGGTCCCGCCGGAGGCGCCGCCGGTCCGACAGGTGGCCCCGCCGGGCCGGCCGGAGGAGCGGCCGCTCCCTGCTGGCCGTCCGTGCCGTGGGACGGTGACCAGCTGCCACCGTCCGGGCCGCGGCGGTGGGTGGGCTCGGACGCACCGGGATGCCTCGACCCCTCGGGCGCGGTGACGGACTGCGGCACCGGCCCGCCGTGCGCGGACGGATCGGACGCAGACAGGTCGGACGCGGGCGGGACGTGCTCCGGGAAGCCCGGGCCCGTGACGCCCTGCGGCCCGGCCGCGCCGGGCGGCTGCGCGCTCGACGGTGCGCCGTCGTCGGGGCGGTCCTTGACGTCCGGCAGGACGGCGACCCGGCGGGCCCACTCCTCGGGCCCCTCCCGGTGCCGCGCCTCGCGTGCGCGCTCCGCCTGGTGGCGCAGGAGGGCGAGTGCGTCCTGCTCGTCGAGGTGCTGGACGGCCGGCTGGCCGGGGCCGGACACGGTGTGCATGTGGAGGTTCGCGAGGCGCAGCCGGCGCTCCCACGGGCCCTGGGTGATGCCGACGGACTGGGTACGGCCGTGCGGGACCACCTCGAGCTGCCGCGTGAGCCACCCGGTTCGCAGGAGGATGGCCTCCCGCGTGACGAGGACGGCCTGCCGGCGCCACGCCTTCGGGTCGAGCCACCGGGCGCGGCGCGGGGAGGTGAGGAAGCCGGCGGTGTCGCCGGAGCCGTCGAGCCCGGCGTCGAGGACGGCCGGCAGGTCGTCGGCACCGAGGTCGGGCACGACCAACCACATCGCGGTGAGGGCCTCGGAACGGGTACCCACGGGCATGAGCGTGCTGGACGAGCTGGCGAAGCTGCCCTCGGTGACGCCGTACCCGGCGATGTAGCCCTCGACCCGCCACCAGCCGCGCCACCGCCACAGCAGCGGCTGTCGGAGGCGCACCGCCTGCACCCGCCGCGGCGGGATGGTCTGCGAGGTGGTCTCGAGCAGGCCGCGGCGCACGCGGACTCCGTCCGGCGAGGTCGCCGAGGTGAAGCTGAAGGCTCCGCTGAACCGGGACCACACGAATCCGCCGACGCTGACGACGCCCGGGAGGAAGCCGGCGAGCGCGGCGAACGGCGCGCGTGACGCCAGCACGACGATCACTCCGACGAGCATGAGCGCAATGACGACGAAGCCCCCGGAGAGCACGGTGGAGGCGACGAGGCGCGAGTTGTCGACCTCGAACACCACGCGCTCCGGCGCCTCCCGGTAGCCCGTGCGCGCGGCCGTCAGGGAGGCGCCGGCAGAGCTGTCCGACCCGCCCGGCGCCCCGCTGCCCGACGCACCGGTGCCACCGTCCGAACGGTCTGCCGCCTGCCGGAGCGCCTGCTCGGCGTCCTGCCCGGATGCGGCGGCCTCGGCGACGATGCGCACCTCGTCGAGGTCGACGCCGGCCGCGCGGGCGAGGACCTCCGCGCGCAGGGCGGTGGCGTCCGCGAGCCGGAGGAACGCGATGGTCACGTTGGAGTCCGCGGCGCCGGCCGTCTCGACCTTGACCCGCGCCAGTCCGAACATCCGGCCGAGCAGCGGCTGCTGCAGGTCGACCGCCTGCACACGGGCCAGCGCCGCCCGTCGCTGCTGGCGGAAGAGGATGCCCTGGTTGAGCTCGACCCCGTCGCCGTCGACCCGGTAGCGCATCTTGCGCCAGGACAGCGAGGAGTAGATGCCGACGACCACCACCACGACGACGACACCGATGCCCAGCCACATCAGGACGGTGCCCAGGTGGTCCATCACCCAGGTCCAGCCGCCGGTCCCGGCCAGCTCCTGACCCACCTGGAAGACGAGGACGGCGATGATGGCCGCGAGAACCTGCCAGACGAGCAGGACCGGAGTGACGGGATGGACCCGCCGCCAGCCGTCGCCGGCGTCGACGGGGAGGTCGGTCTGCTCGGGTGCCTCGCTCACAGGCCGGCCAGCCGTGCCTCGCCGCGCGACGTCAGGGACTCGCGCAGGCGTGCCGCCTCGTCCGCGGGCAGGCCCGGGATCTTCGCATCGGTCTGGGCGGACGCCGTGCTCAGCTTGACCGACGCGATGCCGAAGCGGCGGTCGAGCGGGCCGGCCTCGACGTCGATCTGCTGCATGCGGCCGTAGGGCACGACCACGAGCGAGCGCCACAGCAGCCCCTTGCGGAACAGCAGGTCCTCGTCCATCTCGCAGTAGCCCATCGCGCGGACCTGCCGCGGGACGAGGAGCAGGGTCCACACCAGTGCGGCGACATGGAGCCCCGTGGCGAGCCACCAGCCCCAGCCGCCGAGCCAGATGGCGAACACCGTGCCGGCCACGACGAACGGGCCGATCCACAGGACGGCGGAGATCATGCGGACCTTCGCGAGGTTCTGGTCGACGGGGAGGAACGGCACGCCCGGCGGGGCGAACGGTGACGGGCGCTCGGCTCCGTGCGGTGCCACCGGGGCCGTGCCCTCGTGGCCCGCCGCAGAGAACGGGGCACCCTGCTCGCCGCCGGGCGGTGCGAACGGGGACGGTCGACCACCGTCGGGCCCGCCCGCCCCTGCCCCGGTCTGCTCCGGGTGGGGTTCGGGCCACTGCTGGGACATGCCTGCTCCGATCGCGCTCGCCGCTCGAGGACGTGTGCGCCCCCGCGCGGGCATCATGTCAAAGCCCGCCGCGGGACGCGGTCCACCGCCGGGCGGACGCGGTGCACGGGGGTCCACCCGCCGACGGACCCTGGGGCGCGCGACCGTCCGTGGATCACCCTCCGGGGGCGCTTCGGCCGGGGCCGACGGTCCGGTCGCGTCCGGCTACGCCGGCTCGGGCCCGGAGGCCGCGGACCGGACGTCGGCGTCGTCCTCGGGCGGGATCGAGCACCAGTGCTCGACCACGAGGCCGACGACGACGAGCACCACCGCAGCCACGCCCGACGCGATCGACTCCCACAGGTGCTCCGTGGCGAACGCCGCGTGCCGATGGACGACCGCCACGATCGCCTGGGCGCCGAACCAGCCCGTGACCAGCGCCCCGCCCCAGGCCGAGGCCTGCGCGAGCGCGGCGACGCGCGCGGCACCGATCGGCGTCATCGTCGTCCGCTCCCCCTCGACGAGGCGCCTGACACCGCGACCGGCGAACCAGAGCGCGACGGCGAGTCCCAGGAGGATCACCGCGGTCAGCCAGGAGACCTCGACGTAGACGTCGGCGATGCCGAGCAGCGCCCACGACGCCGTCCCCGCGAGGATCGCGGCGCCCACGAGCCACGCGACCGACGTGCGCCTCACGGCGTCCACCCCTCGACGTCGCGCACGCCGTCCCGGTCCAGGGCGCGCTCCGCGAGGTCGGCCACGCGGCCCGCCCCCGGCAGCTCGGCGCCCGGGTCGACGAGCGACCAGGGCACCAGGACGAACGCCCGGTCCGCCGCGCGCGGGTGCGGCAGCGTGAGTGCCGGGTCGTCGCTCACGAGGTCCCCGACGGCGATGACGTCGACGTCCAGCGTGCGTGGCGCCCAGCGCTCGGTGCGCACGCGCCCGGCCGCCTCCTCGCACCACCGCGCGAGGGCGAGGACGCCCGCCGGGGAGAGCGTCGTCGTCGCCAGGACGACGGCGTTGACGTAGTCCGGCTGCGGCTCCTGCCCGGGAGCGAGCGCGGCCGCGCTGGAGACGAGGGGGGAGACGGCGGTGACGTGGAGGCCACCCGCGTGGGCGAGCGAGTCGGCGGCGCGCCGCAGCTGGTCGGCGGGCGTCGCCAGGTCCCCGGGTTGGTTGGCGCCGAGCGCGAGGACGACGGTCGTCGGTGCTGCGGGCACGGCGTGCAGGGCCCGATCCGCGACGTCGTCGACGGCGCCGCGCTCCCGACGGATGGTGAGCGTGACGTCGTCGACCTCGACGCCGACCGGCGCCTCCGGCTTGTGGATCGTCACCTCGACGGCGGCGGCACCGAGGTCGAGGACGGCCCGCGCGATGCGCTCGGCCAGAGTCTCGAGGAGGTCGACGGGCTCCCCGCCGAGGATGGCCCGTGCGGTGCGCGCGACCTCGCCGTAGGACAGGGTGTCGGCGACGTCGTCGCTCGCGGCCGCGGCGGCCGTCGGGATCTCGAAGGTGACGTCCGCGCCGAAGTGCTGGCCGTCGGCGCGTTCGTGCGCGTAGACGCCGTGGTGGGCGCGGGCACGCAGGCCCGTCACGCTGATCCGCGCGGGCCCCGGCACCGCCGGCCCGGGCACCGCCGGCCCGGGCCCCGTCGGTCCGGGAACACCTGGTCCGGGAGCCGCGGGCCCGCGCACACCTGGTCCGGGGGTCATCGGGGACGGTCCCGGTCGTACGGGGCGAGCTCGGCGGCGACGGCGACGGCGTCGGCGGACGGCCGGACGTCGTGCACGCGCACGGCCCACACGCCGCGCGCGGCCAGCAGGGCGGTCGTCGCTGCGGTGACGGCGTCGCGGTCGGTGGCGTCGCCGGAGCGGTCGGCCCCGTCCGCGACGGCGCGGGCGAGGAAACGCTTGCGGCTCGTGCCGACCAGCAGCGGGTGGCCGAGCGCGGCGAGCTCCTCGAGCCGGGCGAGCACCTCCCAGGACTGGGCTGCCGTCTTGGCGAAGCCGAGACCCGGGTCGAGCACGATCCGTGCGGCCGGAACCCCGGCGGCGAGGGCCGCCTCGCGCCGCTGGGCGAGCTCGGCGACGACGTCGGGCACGAGGTCGTCGTAGGCGGTCAGCTCCGTCATCGTGCCCGCCTCGCCGCGGCGGTGCTGGAGGACGACGACGGCGTCGGCCCGGGCGGCCACGTCGAGGATCCGCGGGTCGTGGACCCCGGCGGAGACGTCGTTGACGATCCGGGCGCCGGCGTCGAGGGCGGCCTGCGCGGTGGCCGAGTGGAGGGTGTCGACGCTGACGAGCACGCCGTGCGCGGCGAGGTCCCGGATCACGGGCTCGACCCGGCGGATCTCCTCGTCCGGGTCGACGGGCGTGGCACCGGGGCGGGTGGACTCTCCCCCGACGTCGACGAGGTCCGCGCCGCGGTCCACCATGGCGATCCCGTGCTCGACGGCGCGCCGCGGGTCGAGGTACGCGCCGCCGTCGGAGAAGGAGTCGGGCGTGACGTTGAGGACGCCCATGACCAGGGTGCGGCCGGACGGGACGGCGGCGGGCAGTCCGGCGGGTGCGCCGCGGTCGAGGTCGCCGGTGCGCACGGCGGCTACGAGCGGGCGCGCAGGAGGCTCATCGCCTCCGCGCGGGTCGCGGGGTTGCGCATCATGCCGCGCACGGCGGAGGTGACGGTGCGGGTGCCGGTGGCCCGGGCGCCGCGCATCGACATGCACATGTGCTCGGCCTCGACGACGACGAGCGCGCCGCGGGCGCCGAGCCGCTCGACGAGGGCGTCGGCGATCTGGCTGGTCAGGTGCTCCTGGACCTGCGGGCGGCGGGCGTAACCCTCGACCATGCGGGCCACCTTGGACAGTCCGGTGACGCGCCCGTCCTCTCCGGGGATGTAGCCGACGTGCGCCTTGCCGTGGAAGGGCAGGAGGTGGTGCTCGCACATCGAGTACAGCGGCACGTCGGCGACGATGACCATCTCCTGGTGGCCGAGGTCGAAGACGGCCTCGAGGTGGTCGGCCGGGTCCTCGCCCAGGCCGGCGAAGAGCTCGCCGAACGACCGCGCCACGCGGGCCGGGGTCTCCCGCAGCCCGTCGCGGTCGGGGTCCTCCCCCACCGCGACGAGCAGCGCGCGGACGGCCTGCTCGGCGGCGTCGACGTCGACCGGGCGGGAGCGCGGCGGACCGTCCTCGGGCACCGGCGTACGGCGGGTGCCGGCGGCGTCGACCGGGCGGGTGCCGGCGGCGTCCGGACCGTCCGCCCCCGGAGCCGGCGCACCGCGCTCGTCCGGACCGGTCACGGCCGTGCCTCGGGCGCGGGCCCGCCGTGAGCGGACCCGTCCGGTGCGCCGCCGTCGTGGCCGGGATCCCCCGAGCCGAAGTCCGGGGAGGACGGCGGCGGCTGGGTGCCGAACAGGTCGCTCGTGTCCTCCGGCCGGAACCGCTCGTCGCCGGCCTGGGGCGGCTCGGCGGCGCGGCGGGCCTGCTCGTCGCGCGTGAGGACGGGGCGGCGCGCGAGGTCGGGCCGGTTGGCCGACGCGTACCAGAGCTCGCGCGGCTCGCGCTTGACCACCGGGGCGAAGATGCGGCGCAGGTCCGCCTCGTTGAGGGTCTCGCGGTCCATGAGCTCGACCACGAGGTCGTCGAGGACGTCGCGGTACTCGGAGAGGATCTCCCAGGCCTCCTGATGGGCGTCCATCATGAGCGCGCGCACCTCCTCGTCGACGACCCGGGCCACGTCGTCGGAGTACTCGCGCGAGCCACCCATGTCCCGGCCGAGGAAAGGCTCGCTGCTGCCCTCGCTCAGCTTGACCGGGCCGATCCGGGCCGACATGCCGAGCTCGGTGACCATCTGCTTGGCGGTCTTCGTCGCCTTCTCGATGTCGTTGCCCGCGCCCGTGGTCGGCTCGTGGAAGACGACCTCCTCGGCCACGCGGCCACCGAGCGCGTACACCAGCTGGTCGACGAGCTGGTTGCGCGAGCTCGAGTACCGGTCCTCGGTGGGCATGACCATCGTGTAGCCGAGCGCCTGGCCGCGGGGCAGGATCGTCACCTTCGTCACCGGGTCGGTGTAGCGCAGCGCGGCGGCCGTCAGCGCGTGACCGCCCTCGTGGTAGGCGGTGACCTTCTTGTCCTTGTCGTTCATCACCCGCGTGCGGCGCTGCGGGCCGGCGATCACCCGGTCGATGGCTTCGTCGAGCGCCCGGTTGTCGATGAGCTGCGCGCCGGATCGGGCGGTGAGCAGCGCCGACTCGTTGAGGACGTTCGCAAGGTCCGCACCCGAGAAGCCCGGGGTGCGGCGGGCGACGCCCTCGAGGTCGACGTCCGGCGTCATGGGCTTGCCCTTGGCGTGGACGCGCAGGATCTGGTGGCGGCCGGCCAGGTCGGGGGCCGCCACGGAGATCTGGCGGTCGAACCGGCCGGGCCGCAGCAGCGCGGGGTCGAGCACGTCGGGGCGGTTGGTGGCGGCGATGAGGATGACGTTCGTCGTCGAGTCGAACCCGTCCATCTCGACGAGGAGCTGGTTGAGGGTCTGCTCGCGCTCGTCGTGACCGCCGCCCATGCCGGCGCCGCGTTGGCGACCGACCGCGTCGATCTCGTCGACGAAGATGATCGCCGGGGTGTTCTGCTTGGCCTGCTCGAACAGGTTGCGCACGCGGGAGGCGCCGACGCCGACGAACATCTCGACGAACTCCGAGCCGGAGATCGAGTAGAAGGAGCCGCCCGCCTCGCCGGCGACGGCCCGGGCGAGGAGGGTCTTGCCGGTGCCGGGCGGGCCGTACAGGAGCACGCCCTTGGGGATCTTCGCGCCCACCGCCTGGAACTTGCTCGGCTCCTGGAGGAACTCCCGGATCTCCTGGAGCTCCTCGACCGCCTCGTCCACGCCCGCGACGTCGGCGAACGTCACGTCGGGGGTCTCCTTGTTGACCTTCTTCGCCGTCGACTTCCCGAAGCCCATGACCCCGCCGCCCTGCGAGCGGGACATCAGCCACCAGAACAGCCCGAGGATGAGGATCATCGGGAGCATGAGGCCGAGCAGCGACAGGAACGCGTTGCCCTGCGGCACCTCGACGTCGTAGCCCTGCACCGGGTCGGAGTCCTCGAGGAGGTCGGTGACCTGCCCGCCCTGGGCGTCGGCGTAGGCGAACTCGACCTGCGTGCCGTAGTTCTCGTTGTTGTCCGAGCCCTCGTCGCCGTTCGGTGCGACGAGGTCCTCGGTGAGCGTGAGCTCGACCCGCTGGGTGGTGTCGTTGACCCGGGCCTGCTCGACCGTGTCGCCGCGCAGGGTCTCCATGCCCAGCGAGGTGTCGATCGGCGAGACGCGACCGCCGCCGAAGAAGGGCACGAGGACGACGACGACCAGCAGGGCCCCGATCACCCACGGCCAGGGACTCCGCGCGATCTTCTTCCAGGATGTCTTCATGCCAGCCTCAGCCGCTCCGTCCGGTCGGCGCCCGCCCCGGGCGACCAGTCGAGGTTAACCGAGGGCGACACGCCGATGGTCCGGCGCCCGGTGCCGCTCCGCGCACGGCGAACGGTTCGGCGGTCGGTGCGCGGCGCGGGCGAGCGCGGGGGTGCGGGCGGTCGTGGTGCCGCGTCGGCGGGAGCGCCCCGTGCGTCAGCGCGAGTAGACGTGCTCCGCGAGGCGGCCGACGAAGGGCAGGTTCCGGTAGCGCTCCGCGTAGTCGAGCCCGTACCCGACGACGAACGCCGCCGGGATGTCGAAGCCCACGTATCGCACGTCGACGTCGACCTTCGCGGCCTCGGGCTTGCGCAGCAGCGTGGCGATCTCGACGGACGCGGCGCCGCGGGAGCGGAGGTTGCCCTGGAGCCACGACAGGGTGAGCCCGGAGTCGATGATGTCCTCGACGATGAGCACGTCGCGTCCCGTGAGGTCGGAGTCGAGGTCCTTGAGGATCCGCACGACGCCGGAGGACTTCGTCCCCGACCCGTACGAGGACACGGCCATCCAGTCCATCTCCAGCGGGGTGTGCAGCTCGCGCGAGAGGTCCGCCATCACCATGACCGCGCCGCGCAGGACGCCCACGAGCAGCACGTTGCGGCCCTGGTAGTCGCGGTCGATCTCGGCCGCCATCTCCGTCAGTCGCGTCGCGATCTGCTCCTCGGAGACGATCACCTCGGCGAGGTCCTCGCCCATGTCCGCTGCGTCCACGTCGCTCCTTCGTCTCCGTCAGTCCGCCTGGTGCTCGCTCCGCGAGAGCATCAGCCTGCCACACGCGCGGCGGGCGACGACGCCCCCGGGCAGCATCGTGGGGCCCTGCCCGTCGTAGTCGGTGACGAGGGCGTCGAGCGCGGCGAGGTGGGCGGCCTTGACGTCGCCCGGTCGCCAGCCGGCGCGCTCCCCAGCCGCCCGCAGCGCCCGGCTGCGCACGGCGGGGTGGGCGGCCGCGAGCGTGGCCACGTCGAGGACGAGCACGGGTGCATGGGCGTGTGGCGGGGCGCCGGCGTTGTCGGTCGGCGCGGCGTCGGCGCGGGCGTGCAGCGCGGCGTCGAGGAGTGCCTCGGCGTCGGCGGTCAGTGCGTCGTCGTCGCGCCGGGCCTGCTCGGCGGTGCGGGCGAGTGCGGGAACGGGGTCGACGCCGAGGGCGTCCGCGAGCGCCGGGAGCGCGCGGTCGCGGACGGCGGCGCGACGCAGGGCCGAGCCGTCGGCGGCGCGCCAGGGCCCGTCGGCGGCGTTCGTCGGGTCGTGGAGGGGCACGAGACCGAGCTCGTCGCACACACCCACGGTCTGGGTGCGTCGTAGCTGGAGGAACGGGCGGCGGACCCCGTCCTCGGCGGCCCGCATGCCGGCGATCGACCGGGCGCCGGACCCGCGGGCGAGGCCGAGCAGGACCGTCTCGGCCTGGTCGTCCATCGTGTGCCCGGTGAGGATGACGACCGGCGGGTCGTCGGCGTGGGCGCGCAGTGCCGCCCACCTCGCGTCCCGGGCGCGAGCCTCCGGCCCGCCGGGCCCGGCATCGGCGTCGACCCGCACCGAGGTAGCGGGCAGGCCGATCGTGTCGAGGCGAGCGACGACGTCGCGGGCCTCGCTCGCCGATCCCTCGCGCAGTCCGTGATCCACGACCAGCGCGCGCGCGAGCCAGCCGGCCGCAGGCGCGAGGTGGGCCACCGTGACGGCGAGCGCGAGCGAGTCCGGCCCGCCCGAGCAGGCGACGAGCACGTGGGCGCCCGGGGGAAGGTCCGCGAGCGACTCGCGCACGGCCCGGCGCGCCGCGAGCGTCGCGGGCCCGGAGACCTTCGGGTGTCGGGGTGCCGGACGGGTCATGCGTGGACGCGGGTCACCCACGCCGGCGGGTCGAGGATCTCCTCGGGGGTCGGCAGACGGTCCGGTGCGGCCCAGACCGCGTTGAGCCCGTCGTGGCCGACGCGCTCGACGACCTGGTGGACGAACGACGCGCCGTTGCGGTACTGGGCGGTCTTCGCCCGCATCCCGAGCAGGGTGCGCAGGAGGAGGTCGACGGGGCCGGTGCCGTCGCGGCGCCGCTCGAAGGCACGGCGGATGCGGCGCACGCTCGGCAGGACGGCGGGCCCGACGGCGTCCATGACGACGTCGGCGTGCCCCTCGAGCAGGCTCATCACCGCGACGACCCGGCCGAGGGACTCGCGCTCCGCCGGCGTGAGCAGGGCGTCGACGAGCGGGCCGGCGACCTCCAGCGTGGGCGCCTCCGCCTCGTCCCGGTCGCGCAGGGCGCGTACCAGTGCGCCGAGCATGCCACCGAGGTCGCGGTCCTCGTCCTCGGCGAGCGCCGGGCCGACGGTGCCCCGGATCATCTCCGTGAGGTGGTCGGCGAGCCAGGGGGCGGCCGCGAACTGCACGGCGTGCGTCTGCTCGTGCAGCGCCACCCAGCGGCGGAAGTCGCGAGCGTCGAGGTCGAGCTCGCGCTCGAGCTTGAGCACGTTGGGGGCGACGAGCAGCAGGTGCGGAGCGGCCGGGCCGAACGGGTCGAACTGGCCGAGCACCTTGGTCGAGAGGTAGGCGAGCAGGGCACCGGCCTCCTCGCCGGCGAGCCGGGCACCGATGCGCCCGGCCGGGGGCAGGAGCCCGGTCGAGACGTGGCCGAGGAGTTCCGCGTTCACACGCGCCCAGCCCGGCCGGTCGACCACGCTGACGCGCTGGGCGGAGACCTGCCGGGCGGCGTCGCGCAGGCCGGTGAGTCGTCCCACGTGCTGCGGGGCCGCGGTCGCGGCCTCGCGCAGACCGGTGACCAGGGCGGTCAGCTCCTCGGGCGTGCCGCGCGGACCCGGGGGCGCGAGCCGGGCGGCGCGTCGGGCGGCGAGCCGGAGGTCGACGGGATCGGTCACGCGACCCACGGTAGCCGCGCGGCGCCCGCCGACGCCGCCAGGGACGCCCCGGGGTGGCCGGGCACGGGGCGGGGCGGGCGGCTCAGCGCGTCCGGGCACGCGGCGAGATCGGTATCCGGCAGCCCGGACGCTAGGAGCAGCCGCAGGCGGCGAGCTCGGCGACGAACGTGTCCATCGACTGGCGCGCGGCCCACGCCCCGCCCTCGTCGAAGGAGTGCAGGACGACGGAGAAGGTGAGCAGCCGCTCGTCGGCGGTGAGCACGGTACCGGTGAGCGAGACGGAGCGGACGAGCGTGCCCGTCTTGGCCTGCACCCGGCCGGCGGCCTCACCGGCGAGACGGTCGGAGAGCGTGCCGTCGAGCCCGGAGGTCGGCAGGGACGGCGGGAGCCCGGCGAGGTCGGCGGCCGAGGGGTCGAGCCCGAGGGCGACCAGGTCGGTCAGCGCCGTCACGGTCGTGGAGTCCGTGATCGACAGGCCGGCGCCGTCGATCATCACGGTGCCGGTCGTGTCGACCCCGAGGGCACCGACGGCGTCGACGACGGCCTGGCCGCCCGAGCTCGCGTCGCCGGGCAGGCCGGCGGCGAGGGCCACCATCCGCGAGAGCACGTCGGCGATGGCGTTGTCGGAGTCCTGGAGCATCGTGCGGACGATCTGGTCGACCGGCGCGGACTCGGTCGTCGCGATCGCGGTGGCGTCGTCGGGGGCCGTCGCCCGCCCCTCGACGCTCGCCGTCACCCCACGCTCGGTCAGCGCGTCGGCGAGCGTCTCGAGGGCCCCCATCGCGGGGTCGGCCGTGTAGGCACCGTCGACGGCCCCGGTGTTCACGGCGACCGTCGTCGCGGCCATGGTGAAGGTCCGGTCCCACCCGGTGACGTCGTCGGCGTAGGGCTCGCCGGTGAACTGCGAGTCGTCGACGGCGAGGCGCACCTCGGTGGTGCCGGCCTGCTCCAGCTCGGCCGACACCTGGTCGGCGAGGTCGGCGATCCCGGCGTGGCCGCGGGTCGCCGTCGGGTCGCCCTCGCCCTCGGCGAGCAGGACGTCGCCGCCGCCGACGAGGACCAGCAGGCCGTCGCCGGCGGGGACGACGCTCGTGGTGAACCGGGTCTGCGGGCCCAGCACGCTCAGCGCGGCCGCGCCGGTGAGGATCTTCGCGGAGGACGCCGTCTGCAGGGCGGCGGTCGGGTCGCGCTCCACGAGCACCTCGCCGTCGGCGGAGTCGACGACGCGTACGGCCACGTCCCCCGGCCGGTCGGGGTCGTCCACGAGCCGCTCGACGACGCCCGAGACCCCCTCGGCGGTCGGCGCCGGCGCGGCGGGGTCGAGGACCTCGACGGCGGCCGCCGCGGGGCGCGCACCCGGCAGCGCCACCCCCGGGTAGGGCTCGGCCGCGGGCGGGGCGGGCTCGTCGGTGAGGAGCCCCGGGACCGCGCCCTTGACGTCGAGGAGCACGTAGACGGCGAGCAGCACCACGGCGAGGCTGCCCGCGACCCAGACGACGGTGCTGCGTGCCGTGCTGCCGATTCGTGCCATGCCGTCCGTCCGCCGCCGTGCCCGTCGATAGGTGCCGTCCCCCGGCACGTCGGCGCACCGGGGGCGCCGCGTACGCCACACTAGGCGGTGCCAGGGTCCTCCGAGCGGGGGCCGACCGTGGATCTTCGCCGCCCCGTGCGGCCCGACACCCGAGGAAGTGCTTGCTGTGGAGTTCGACGTCACCATCGAGATCCCCAAGGGGAACCGCAACAAGTACGAGGTGGACCACGAGACCGGCCGCATCCGGCTCGACCGCATGCTGTTCACCTCGACCCGCTACCCGGACGACTACGGGTTCATCGAGGGCACGCTCGGCGAGGACGGCGATCCGCTGGACGTGCTCGTCCTGCTGGAGGAGCCGACGTTCCCCGGGTGCCTGATCCGCGCCCGCGCCCTGGGCATGTTCCGCATGCGGGACGAGGCCGGCGGCGACGACAAGGTCATCGCCGTCCCCGCCAGCGACCAGCGGCAGTCGTGGCGCACGGAGATCGAGGACGTCTCGGAGTTCCACCGCCTGGAGATCCAGCACTTCTTCGAGGTCTACAAGGACCTCGAGCCCGGCAAGTCCGTGGAGGGTGCCCACTGGGTGGGGCGCGAGGACACGGAGAAGGAGATCCGCGCGTCCTACCAGCGCGCGATCGAGACCGGCTACTACGAGCACGGCGGCGCCGGCCACCACCGCCACGGCGGTTCCTCGAGCCAGCCCGGTCCCGGCGGCGAACCGGACCTCGACGGCGACCGCGGCCACGCCAGCCCGATCGGCCCCGGCGACGCCCGCTCGATCCCCGTCGAGCCGCAGGACTGAGGGCGTCCACCTCCTGAGACGGCGCCGTGGCTCCCGTGCGCGGGGCTGCGGCGCCGTCGTACGTTCGACCCCGTACCGGACCCCCGCGAACGCACGCCACGCCACTCCCGAGGAGCGACATGACCGACACGCCGACCCCCGCCCAGGGCTTCACCACGCGGCAGATCCACGCCGGCCAGGTGCCCGACCCGGCGACCGGCGCCCGCGCGCTGCCCATCTACCAGACGACCTCGTTCGTCTTCGACTCGGCGGACCACGCGGCGGCACGGTTCGCGCTCGCCGACCCGGGGCCGATCTACACGCGCATCACGAACCCCACGCAGGAGGTCGTCGAGAACCGGATCGCGGACCTCGAGGGCGGCGTCGCCGGCCTGCTCCTCGCGTCCGGGCAGGCGGCCGAGACCCTCGCGATCCTCTCGATCGCCGAGGCGGGCGACCACCTGGTCGCCTCCCCGTCGCTGTACGGCGGGACCTACAACCTCCTGCGGCACACGCTGCCCAAGTTCGGCGTGACCACGACCTTCGTCGAGGACCCCGACGACGCCGAGTCCTGGCGGGCCGCCACCCAGGAGAACACCAAGCTGTTCTTCGGCGAGTCGATCCCCAACCCCAAGGGCGACGTCCTCGACATCGAGGCCGTCGCGGCCGTCGCGCACGACATCGGCGTGCCGCTCATCGTCGACAACACCATCGCCACGCCCTACCTGCTGCGGCCGATCGAGCACGGCGCGGACATCGTCGTGCACTCCGCGACCAAGTACCTCGGCGGCCACGGGACGACCGTCGCCGGCGCCATCGTCGACGGCGGCACGTTCGACTGGTCGCGATACCCCGAGCGCTTCCCCGGGTTCAACAGCCCCGACCCCTCCTACAACGGCCTGGTGTTCGCCGACCTCGGTGCGCCGGCCCTCGCGCTCAAGGCGCGCACCCAGCTCCTGCGCGACACCGGTCCCGCGGTCTCGCCGTTCAACGCGTTCCTCATCGGCCAGGGCATCGAGACCCTCTCCCTGCGCGTCGAGCGCCACGTGGAGAACACGCGGAAGGTGGCGGAGTTCCTCGAGGCGCGGGCCGACGTCGCGCGCGTGGCCTGGGCGGGGCTGCCGAGCTCGCCGTGGTACGAGCGCGCCCAGAAGTACACGCCCAAGGGCCCGGGCGCGGTGCTCGCGTTCGAGCTCGCGAGCGGCGGCAAGGAGGCCGGCATCGCGTTCGTCGACGCGCTGAAGCTGCACTCCAACGTCGCCAACATCGGCGACGTACGCTCGCTCGTCATCCACCCGGCGTCGACCACGCACTCCCAGCTGACCGACGACGAGCTCGCCGCCGCCGGGGCCTCGCCGACGCTCGTGCGCCTCGCCGTGGGCCTGGAGGACATCGACGACATCATCGCCGACCTCGAGCTCGGCTTCGCGGCGGCCGCGACGGTCGCCGGCACGGAAGGCGCCTGACGTGGCGGGCGCCGGCCGCCGTCCCGGTCGCAGCTCCGTGCCGCGCACGCTCCCCGTCTCCGGCGGGTGGCTGGCCGGCCAGGACCTGGGTGACCGCAGGCAGACGCCGATCGGGGCCCTGCGCCTCGAGGTCGGCGGCCGGCTCCCGCACGCGACGATGGCCTACGAGACGTTCGGCGAGCTGAACGAGGACCGGTCCAACGCCGTCCTCGTGCTCCACGCCCTCACCGGCGACACGCACGTCACCTCGACGCACCCGGGCGACGACCCGGCCGGCCCCGGCTGGTGGTCCGAGATCGTCGGCCCTGGCCTGGCGATCGACACCGACCGCTACTTCGTGCTCGTCCCCAACGTCCTGGGCGGCTGTCAGGGCTCGACCGGACCGTCGTCGACGTCCCCGAACGGGATGCCGTGGGGCGCCCGCTTCCCCATCCTCACCGTCCGTGACCAGGTCGCCGCGGAGCTGCGGCTCGCCGACGCCCTGGGCATCAGCTCGTTCGCGCTCGTGGTCGGCGGCTCGGTCGGCGGGCAGCGCGCGATCGAGTGGGCGGTGACGGCCCCGGACCGCGTGGAGCGGGTGGCCGTGGTGGCGTCCAACGCGCGCACGTCCGCCGACCAGATCGCCTGGGCGCACAGCCAGATCGGCGCGATCGAGCTCGACCCGGGCTGGCGCGGCGGCGACTACTACGACGCGCCCGACGGCGAGGGGCCCGCCCGCGGCCTCGGCCTGGCCCGCCAGATCGCCCACACGACCTACCGCTCGGCGTTCGAGCTGGACGAGCGGTTCGGACGCCTCCCGCAGGGCGCGGAGGAGCCGCTCGACGGCGGACGGTTCGCCGTCCAGTCCTACCTCGACCACCACGCGGGCAAGCTCGCCGCGCGGTTCGACGCCGGCAGCTACGTGGCCCTGAGCCGGACGATGCTCACCCACGACATCGGGCGTGACCGCGGCGGCGTCGCCGAGGCGCTGGCCGGCGTGACGTCGCGGACCCTCGCCGTCGCCGTGAGCTCCGACCGTCTGTTCGACCCGGCCGACGCGCGGCGGATCGCGGACGGGGTGGCTGGGCCGTCCGACTACGTCGAGATCGACTCGCCCTACGGGCACGACGGCTTCCTCGTGGAGTCCGCGCAGGTGGGGGCGGCGCTCTCGCGATTCCTGTCCGACCGGGTCGACTCCTTCCACTGAGCCGACCGGGCGGAGCGGCCGCCCCGGGGCGCGCCGCCCCGTGTGCCGGTGCCACCATGGGCGGGTGGACTTCTTCCGACTCGGACGCGACCCGTCCGGCAGCCGCGCGTCGGAGGACCCGGACCGGGCCGACACCCACTCGACCGCCAACACGGCCGTCGAGGAGGACGCCGCCCCCGACGCCTCGGGCCGCAAGGTCCGCACCGGGGTCGGTCCCGCCGCCCGCAGCTACCTGCTCGAGGCCGACCTGCCGCCGCTCGACGACCCGTCCCCGCCCGGCGAGTGGGTCCCCGACCTGCTCGGGGCCGGCTTCCACGCCCGCACCCTCCCCCTGCCCGCCGACGAGGAGGGGCAGGTCGTCGCGACGCTCGTCGCCTACCGCCCGGCCGAGGACCCGGACGCGCTGCCCGGCACACCCGCCACCGCGACCTGGGCGATGCTCTACCTGCACGGCTGGAACGACTACGTCCACAATGTCGGGCTCGCCCGCCGCGTCGCTGCGCTCGGCGGGGCCTTCTACGGGCTCGACCTGCGCAAGTACGGGCGCAGCCTGCGCCCCCACCAGTCCCGCGGGTACGTGGACTCGCTCTCCGTCTACGACGACGACCTCCACGCCGCCCGGGACGTCATCTTCGACGAGCTCGGCCTGGGCACGGACCTCGTGCTCGGTGGCCACTCGACGGGCGGGCTGACCGCCGCCCTGTGGGCGCACCGGCACCCTGGCGCGCTCCGGGGGCTCGTCCTCAACTCGCCGTTCATCAGCGCGGGTATGCCGGGGTTCGTCGGCGCGGCGACGACCCCCGTGATCGAGCGCATCGCCCGCACGTCACCGAAGACTGTCGTCCGCGTCAGTCCCGTCGACCTCTACCAGCGCACGCTCGACGGGGTGGCCGAGGGGGACGACGAGGTGGTGCCGTCGGACGAGGCCGAGGACCGCTTCTGGACCGGGTGGAAGCCGGACCGACGATGGCGCATGGCTCCGGCCGGGCCCGTGCGCTTCGGGTGGCTCGCGGCTATCCTCACCGGGCAGCGGCAGGTCGCCGGCGGCCTCGACATCTCGTGCCCGGTCCTCGTCCTCACCTCTGCCCGGTCCGCGCAGGCCGTCAGGTGGTCTCCCGACCTGCGCTTCGTCGACACCGTGCTCGACGTGGCCGCGATCCGCTCGGCGGCGCTGCGCCTCGGGCCGCACGTCACGCTCGCGGCGTTCGACGGTGCGATCCACGACGTCATGCTCTCCGCGCCGAAGGTGCGCAGGAACGTCTACGACGAGCTGGGTCGCTGGGTGCGGGCCTACGTGCTGCGCTGAGGCGTCGGACGGCGGCAGCGCCACTGCGTACGTTTCTGTACACTCATGTACATTCTCCACATGGAGACGATCAGCGCCAGCGCTGCCCGGCAGACCCTGCCCGCTCAGCTCGATCGTGTCGCAGCGGGCGAGGAGATCGCCATCACCCGACACGGGCACGTCGTCGCGGTACTCGTGAGCCCCGAGGCGATCCGAGCCCGCAGGGCACCTGAGGCGTGGGACCAGGCGGACCAGATCGGCGAACTGCTCGACCTGGCCAAGGACGCACCACTGCAGCCGCCCGCGGTCAGCCGCTCGAGGGCGGAGGAGCTGGTCGACTCGATCCGTGCCGACCGGACCGCGCGCTGACCGTGCTGAGCGCCTTCGACGCGGACGTGCTGATCTACGCGGCCACCGAGGGCCATGCTCTCGGCGCACGAGTCGCCCACCTGTTCGCGGATGCCGGCGCTGCTCCGACCGGCGTCGGGTCGCTGCTCCTGCTGCCTGAGGTCCTGTCCAAGCCGATGCGCACCGATCCGCGGTCCGCCGAGTGCGCGTCACTGATCAGCCTTCTCAGCCGGCTCCAGCTACTTCCCGTCGACGCTCCGGTGGCACGGCTCTCGGTGGCGCTGGCGGCTCGCCACGGACTGCGCGCCGCCGATGCCACCCACCTGGCGACCGCCGTGGCAGCAGGGGCGGACCGCTTCCTCACCAACAACCGTAAGGACTTCCCGACGACGATCTCGGAGATCGACATCGTCTACCCCGACGACCTCCCGGCACCGGCGAGCCCCGTCCAGCGCTGACGGCTCATCCTCTGACTCCCCGCCCGAGCAGGAGCTCGGCGAGGTGCACTCCCCCGCGGCCGGCGAGCTGGTCGGCCTGGGTGCGGCACGAGAAGCCGTCGGCGAGGAAGGTCGCACCGGGGTGGTCGCGCAGCGCGGGCAGCAGCGCGTTCTCCGCGACGGCGGCGCTGACCTCGGCGTGCCCCTTCTCCATCCCGAAGTTCCCGGCCAGGCCGCAGCAGCCGGCGAGGGTGGTCACGCTGGCACCGGTCGACGCCAGGAGCGCGCGGTCGGTGTCCCAGCCCATGACGGAGTGGTGGTGGCAGTGGGGCTGAGCGACGACCTCGACGCCCGTGAGGTCGGGCGCGCTCCACCGGTCCCCGGGCCCGAGCGGGGCCGGCGACCCGAGCAGCTCGGCGAGCGTGTGGGTCCCGTCGGCCAGCATGCGGGCGCGCGGGTCCTCGGGCAGGAGCTCGGGCATGTCGTCGCGCAGCGCGGCCGTGCACGACGGCTCGACACCGACCACCGGGATGCCGTTGGCCGCGAAGGGCGCCAGGACGTCGAGGAGGTTGCGCATGCGGGCGCGGGCGCCGTCGAGCTGCCCGGTCGAGATCCAGGTCAGGCCGCAGCACACCGCCTGGTCGGGCAGGACCACGGTGTAGCCGGCGGTCTCGAGCAGCTCGGCGACGGCCTTGGCGCCGTCGCCGTCGAGCGTCTCGGAGAAGGTGTCGGCGAACAGCACGACGTACCGCGGCGCGTCCTTGCCCCGCGTTCGTCGAGCGTGCGGTTCGTCGGCCTCGAGCGTGCGGTTCGGCCAGCCGTGCGGGGCGTCGGTGGGCAGGGACACGCCCGCGGAGGCCCCCGCGCCGATGTCCGCGGTCTCCTCCCCCGTCCCGACGACGTCAGCCGGCGCCCCGGGGCCCGCACCCCGATCGCCGTGCCCGCCTCCGGCGAGCGCCGCGGTCGCCGCCGCCCGCACGGCGGCGCGACCGCCGGAGCGCTTCCGCCACCACGTCGACAGCCGCTGCGTGGCGAAGCCCGGCATGGCGCGGGTGGTGTCGACGCCGGCGACCGCGAACGCGAGCCGGCGCAGCGCCCCGACGCTCAGCACTGCGTTGGTCAGGCGCGCGAGGCCGGGGACCGCGGTGACCAGCCCCGCGAGCACCGGCAGCCGGCCGAGCGTGTAGTGCGTGCGCGGCCGGAGCTTGCCCCGGTACGCGCGGTGCAGCGTCTCGGACTTCAGCCGTGCCACGTCCATGCCGGCGGGGCAGTCCGCGGAGCACGCCTTGCAGGACAGGCACAGATCGAGCGAGTCGAGCAGCGCCGGGTCGTCCCAGCGCGCGACGAGCTCGCCGTTGGTGACCTCCTGCAGCACGCGCGCCCGGCCCCGGGTCACGTCCTTCTCGTCCTTGGTGGCGAGGTAGCTCGGGCACATGAACCCACCGGAGGCCGAGCTGTCCGCCCGGCACTTGCCCACGCCGGTGCACCGGTGCGCGGCCCGCGTGACGTCACCACCGTCCTCGCTGAACGCGAACCCGCCGCCGGGGGCGACCGGCAGGGGCTTCGCGGCCGGCCGGCGCAGGTGCGCGGCCACCGGGTCCGGGTCGACGAGCACCCCGGGGTTGAGCGACGATCTCGGGTCGAACAGGTTCTTGACCTGCCCGAACAGGCTCATGACCTCGGGCCCGTACATGCGGTCGAGGAGCTCGGAGCGCGCGCGCCCGTCGCCGTGCTCGCCGGACAGCGAACCGCCGTGTGCCACCGCGATGTCCGCCGCCTCGGCCACCGTCTCGCCGAACTCCCGCGCGCCGCGCTCCCCGTCGTCGAGGGGGAAGTCGACCCGCACGTGCACGCAACCGTCGCCGAAGTGCCCGTAGAGCAGGCCGTCCAGACCGCGGCGGTCGAGCATCCCCATGAAGTCGCGCAGGTAGGCGCCCAGGTTCTCGGGCGGGACCGCCGCGTCCTCCCAGCCGGGCCACGCCGGCATGCCCGCGGGGGTGCGCCCGCCCAGCCCCGCGCCGTCGGCCCGGATCCGCCACAGCGCGTCCGCCTCGGCGCCGGCCGGCACGACGACCGCCGCGTCGGTCCCGCCGACGGCGGCGAGCGCGCGCGCCCGGGCGAGGACGTCGGCCTCGGACTCGTGCTCCTCCGCACCGACCTCGACCATGAGCCAGCCCTGCCCGGCCGGCAGCTCGGGCACCGCGCCGGCCCCCTTGGCGCGCCGCACCACGTCGACGAGCCGCGCGTCGAGCCCCTCGACCGCGAGGGGATAGTGCTCGAGGAGCGCAGGAACGGCATCGGCGGCGGCGATCATGTCCGGGTAGCCCAGGACCACGAGGACCGGGCGCGTGGCCACGGGGACCAGGCGCACGGTGCCGCCGAGCATCGTCACCAGCGTGCCCTCGGAGCCGACGAGCATCTTCGCCAGGTCGCGCCCGTTCTCGGGCAGCAGGTGCTCGAGGGAGTAGCCGGACACCTGACGGCCGAACCGACCGAGCTCGGACCTGATCGGCGCAAGGCCACGCGTGACCAGCGCAGACAGTCCGTCGACCACGTCGAGCGCGTTCCGCCCGGCGCCCGCGGTGAACCGCCGACCGAGACCGTCGACGACGTCGAGCGAGTGGACGTTGTCGGCGGTACGCCCGTAGGCCAGCGCGTGCGGCCCGCACGCGTTGGTGCCGATCATGCCGCCGAGAGTGGCGCGGTTCTGGGTCGACGGGTCGGGCCCGAACCGCAGGCCGTGCGGGGCCGCCGCCCGCTGGAGGTCGGCCATGACGACCCCGGGCTCGACGACCGCGGTCCGTGCCTCCGGGTCGATCTCGCCGATCGCGGTGAGGTGCCTGGAGACGTCGAGGACGACCCCCGGGCCGACCGAGTTCCCGGCCGTCGAGGTGCCGCCGCCGCGCAGGGTGACGGGCGCGCCGGCGGTGCGCGCGACGTCGAGGGCGGCGAGCGTGTCCGCAACGTCGCGCGGGGTGACGACGACCTGGGGCACGACCCGGTAGTTCGACGCGTCGGTGGAGTACTCGGCGCGGCGACGCACCGAGTCGCTCACCTCGCCGTCGACGGCGGCGCGGAGCGCGGCGACGAGGTCCGCCGTGGCCGGGTACGCCGCGCCCAAGGTGCGGTCCGCCGTCGTCGTCATGTCCCCAGTGTCTCCCGTTGCGCACGGGTCGCGGGCCAGGCGCCGCACGACGGGACGGCTACCGCGTCGCGTCCTCGCCCTTGACCGCCGCGCGGCCGGCCTCGAGACGCGCGACCGGCACGCGGAACGGTGAGCAGGACACGTAGTCCAGGCCGACGGACTCGAAGAAGTGGATCGACTCCGGGTCCCCACCGTGCTCCCCGCACACCCCGATCTTCAGGCCCGGGCTCGTCGACCGTCCCCGCTCGGCCCCGATCCGCACGAGCGCACCCACACCGTCGGCGTCGAGGGTCTCGAACGGGGAGATCGTCAGCACGCCGTTCGCGAGGTAGTCGGCGAAGAAGGCGCCCTCGACGTCGTCCCGCGAGAAGCCCCACGCCGTCTGGGTGAGGTCGTTGGTGCCGAACGAGAAGAAGTCGGCCTCCTCGGCGATCCGCTCCGCCGTCATTGCCGCGCGCGGGAGCTCGACCATGCACCCGATGGGGATGTCGAGCGTGACGCCCTGCTCGGCCGCGACCTCGGCGACGATGCGCTCCGCCTCGTCGCGCACGATCTGCAGCTCCCGGCGCGAGCCGACGAGCGGCACCATGATCTCGGGCTGGGGGCTGCCGCCGGCGGCGGACCGGTGCGCCGCCGCCTCGGCGACAGCACGGATCTGCAGCGCGAAGAGGCCGGGGATCTTCAGGCCGAGCCGTACGCCCCGCAGGCCGAGCATCGGGTTCGACTCGTGCATCCGCCGCACGGCGGCCAGCAGCGTGCGCCGCCGCTCGACCTCCTCGCCGCTCTCGCCCCGCTCGTCGGCCAGCGCCACCTCGACCGCGAGCTCGGTGAGGTCGGGGAGGAACTCGTGCAGCGGCGGATCGATGAGCCGGATGGTCGCGGGCAGGCCGTCCATCGCCTCGAGCAGCGACTCGAAGTCGGAGCGCTGCGGCTCGAGCAGGCCGGCCAGCGCGGCGTCCCGCTCCGCCTCCCCCTCGGCGAGGATGAGACGCTCCACGAGGGTGCGCCGGTCACCGAGGAACATGTGCTCGGTGCGGCACAGGCCGATGCCCTGGGCCCCGCGCTCGCGGGCGCGCTGCGCGTCTGCGGCGTTGTCGGCGTTCGTGCGCACCGCCATGCGCCGCCGGGCGTCGGCGTGGCTGAGCAGGCGGTGGACGGCCTCGACGAGCTCGCGCGTGTCGGCGTCGTCCCCGGCCGCGGCGAGCCCGGCGTCGAGACCGCCGGAGATGTAGGCCATGACCGGTGAGTCCGCGACCGGGACGTCG
This sequence comes from Georgenia sp. Z1491, assembly GCF_049856175.1. Classification (GTDB taxonomy): domain Bacteria; phylum Actinomycetota; class Actinomycetes; order Actinomycetales; family Actinomycetaceae; genus JB111. The sequence continues at coordinate 141,387 of NZ_JBNDNA010000002.1, read as the reverse complement.
CCGAGGTAGACCTCGCCCGTGGTCCCGTCGATGGCCACGACGTCGCCGGGACGGAGCACGCGCTCGCCGATCGTCACGGTCTCCGCCTCGACGTCGACGGCGATCTCCTCGGCCCCGACCACGGCGCAGGTGCCCATGCCGCGGGCGACGACGGCCGCGTGGGACGTCTTGCCGCCGCGCGCCGTGAGCACGCCCTTGGCCACGATCATGCCGCCGAGGTCGTCCGGGTTCGTCTCGCGCCGCACGAGGATGACGTCGGCGCCGGCCGCGGCACGGGCCTCGGCCTGGGCGGTGTCGAGGACGATCTCGCCGACGGCGGCACCCGGGGACGCAGACAGCCCCGTCGTCAGGTGCTCCTTCGTCGCTGCCGGGTCGAACTGCGGGAACATCAGCTGGCTGAGCTGGGCCCCGGTCACGCGGCCGAGCGCCTCGTCCATCGTGATGAGGTTCTCGTCGACGAGCTGGGTCGCCACCCGGAACGCCGCGCCGGCCGTCCGCTTGCCCACGCGGGTCTGCAGCAGCCACAGCTTGCCCTGCTCGATCGTGAACTCGATGTCGCACAGGTCGCGGTAGTGCGTCTCGAGCCGGCGCATCGCGGCACGCAGGTCGGCGTAGGAGCGGGGGTCGAGCTCCTCGAGGTCGGTGAGGTGCAGCGTGTTTCGGATGCCGGCGACCACGTCCTCGCCCTGGGCGTTGACGAGGTAGTCGCCGTACATGCCGGACTCGCCGGTGGAGGGGTCGCGCGTGAAGCAGACACCCGTGCCCGAGCTGTCGCCCAGGTTGCCGAACACCATGGTCACGACGTTCACGGCTGTGCCGAGGTCGTCCGGGATGCGCTCGCGGCGGCGGTAGAGCCGGGCCCGTTCGGTGTTCCACGAACGGAACACGGCCTCGACGGCGAGGTCGAGCTGCTCGCGCGGGTGCTGCGGGAACTCCCGCCCGGCGTTGTCCTTGACGATCTGCTTGTACTCGTCGACGAGCTCGCGCAGGTCGTCCTCGGTGAGATCGACGTCGGCGGCCGCGCCCCGGGCCTCCTTCTTCGCGTCCAGCGCGTCGGAGAACAGCTCGCCGTCGACGTCGAGGACCGTCTTGCCGAACATCTGGATGAGGCGCCGGTAGGAGTCCCAGGCGAACCGGGCGTCGCCGGCGAGCTCGGTCAGGCCCTGCACGGAGGCGTCGTTGAGCCCGATGTTGAGGACCGTGTCCATCATCCCGGGCATCGAGAACTTCGCGCCCGAGCGCACCGAGACGAGCAGGGGGTCGTGGAAGTCTCCGAGCGAGCGCCCGGCGGTGTCCTCGAGCTCGCGCAGCGCGAGCGTGACCTCGACCCGTAGGTCGGCCGGCACGTCGCCGTCGCGCAGGTACGCCCGGCACGCCTCGGTCGTGATCGTGAAGCCCGGGGGCACCGGGAGGCCGAGCCGCGTCATCTCCGCGAGGTTCGCCCCCTTGCCGCCCAGCAGGTCCTTCTGGTCCTTGTCACCCTCGGTGAACCGGTACACGTACGTCGCCATCGCTCCTCGTCCTTCGTTCACAGTCCGCACCGCCTCGCGAACATGTGTGCACCGTAGGCCGTCCCGAGCACCCGCGTGCCCGATCGTCGTCATGCGGAACGCACGACCCGCTCATGCGCGACGCCCATGACCTCGGGCGGGCGGTGCCGCCACGACGCCATCCGCGCGACCCTGGGCGCATCCGCGGCCTCTACCCCCGCGACCTCCATCGACGCGGCCGCATGATGGGACGCGCGCCCACCGTCGGGCGTCCCGCGCCCCGGTGGGGCAGGATCGTCCGGTGCGCCCCCCGTTCCTCCTGATCTCCTCGCGCCCGGAGCAGCGCGCCGCGGACGACGAGCACTCGGCGGTCGCCCGGCACATGGGCGTTCCGGTCGAGCGCGTGGTCCGCCTCTCCGCCACCGACGACGCCTACGCGCCGCCGGACCCGGCCGCGTTCGCCGGCGTGCTCCAGGGCGGCTCGCCGTTCACCGGCTCCACGCCGCTCGAGGAGCAGTCCGACCTCCAGCGACGCACCGAGGACCGGCTCGGCGCGGTCCTCGACCAGGTCGTCGCGGCCGGCGTGCCGTTCATGGGTCTGTGCTACGCCGTCGGCACGCTGACGCGACGCCTGGGCGCCGTCGTCGACCACACCTACGGGCGGGGGACCTCGGCGGTCCGGGTCGAGCTCACCGAGGCCGGCCGCACGGACCCCCTGCTCGCCGACGTCCCGGTCGCCTTCGACGCCTACGTCGGCCACCACGAGGCCGTCACCGTGGCGCCGCCGGGGTCGGTGGTCCTCGCGACGTCGGACCCCACGCCCGTGCAGATGCTGCGGGTCGGGGCCGACCAGTACGTCACGCAGTTCCACCCGGAGCTCGACACGGCCGGGCTCGTGCGGCGCATGACCGACTACCTGCACTCCGGGTACTTCCCCGCCGAGGAGTTCGAGCGGGTCGTCGCCGAGATCTCGCGCGTCCGCGTGGACGACGCCCACGGCGTCCTGGCCGCCTTCGCCCGTAGGTACGGCTGACGATCCCGCATCCCCGCCGGGCGCACCTGGGCACACCCCACACGACGGCGGGACTCACCCGGGAGCGCCGCGCAGCACCGTCGTCGGGCGCGACCGGGGCACACCACGCACGGCCGCGGTCCTCCTGTCGATGGGGAGAACTTCGGTGACGGCAGGGTCACCGCGAGGTCCCGAAACGGTTGCCGCCGTGGCTCGCGACGTGCGGACCTGCGACGGTTCCGACATGCGAACCTCATCCGCTGACACCGCACCCCCGGGCACCGACGGGCCGCCACCGGGCGACGTCGGGACCGCTCCCGCACACTCGACCGCAGGCCGAGCCACCGGACGACGGAGCGCCGCCCGCCCGGCCCACCGCCCGACCGGCCGGCGGGCCCTCGCCGCGCTCACGCTCGGTCTCGCCGCCACGCTCGCCGCCTGCTCGTCGGGCTCCGACGGCGGTGGCTACGACGAGGACGCGGGCACCGCGGACCGGGCGCCCGCGCAGGAGGCCGACCAGGGCGCGGACAGCGCCGCCTCCGCCGAGCAGTCAGCCGCGGACACGAGCGGGGACCCCGCGCAGGTGACGGCCGACGGCGTCGACCGCGTGGTGGTGACCACCGGGGAGGCGACCGTCGTCGTCGAGGACCCCGTGGCCGCCACCGACGAGGTGGTCGGCCTCGTCGAGACCCACGAGGGACGCGTCGAGGGCCGCCAGCTGAGCAGCCAGGAGGATCGACCCTGGGGCCAGGTCGTCGTCCGCGTCGCCCCGGACCGGACCGACGCCTTCCTCGCCGACCTCGGCGAGATCGGCGAGGTCGAGCAGGTCTCGACGAACGCCGACGACGTGACCGGCACGGTCCGCGACCTCGACGCCGAGATCAGCGCGCTCGAGACCTCGGTCGCCCGCCTCGAGGGGCTCATGGAGGAGGCCGGGTCGGTCGCCGACCTGCTGTCTGCCGAGACCGAGCTGACCGCCCGGCAGGCCGAGCTCGACCAGCTTCGCGGGCAACGCACGAACCTCGGTGAGCAGGCGGCGATGTCGACGCTCACCGTCGATCTCGTGACGGAGGACTCGCCGTCGACGACCGGCTCGCAGTCCGGCTGGTCGCGCATGTGGGAGGACGCCGGGGAGGCGTTCACCGGGGCGATCCGCGGGGTCGTGGTCGCGGTGGCCGCCCTTGCGCCGCTGCTCGTCGTGCTGGCGCTCGTCGGCGCAGTCGTCCTCACCGTCGTGCGCCGCAACCGCAGGGCGCGCGACGCCGAGACCGTCACGCACGGGGCCGCGCCGGCCCGGACGACGGCCGGCGCCGGCACCACCTCGCGTCCGGAGGGGCCCTCCGGCCCGCGCGATCCTCGCCCGGCGGCCCGGGGCGAGGCGGTGGACGATCCGCCGTCGGGCGACTGACCGAGGGACGCGGACGGGCGATACGCGCAGAGACGGCGAGGGCCGGAGGTGGATGTCCACCTCCGGCCCTCGCCGTTCGCCCTGTCCGGGCGGTCGTGCTGCCCGGCGACCGGGTCGGCCGCCGGCCTGAGTCAGCTTCCGGGCTGCATCTGCCCCGAGCCGCCGGCGCCGCCCACCGGTGCGGCGGCCGGGAGCGCCCGGCCGGCCGTGGCGACGCGCTCGGTCTCGGGCCGCTCGACCTTCTGGATCGGCCCGTCGTGGTCGACGAACTCGAACGTCAGCTCGCCGAGGATGCCCTCGCCGGTGGCGTCGACCTTGATGAGCTGGCCGCCACGGACCTCGCTGAACAGGATCTTCTCGGACAGGACGTCCTCGATGTCCCGCTGGATCGCGCGGCGCAGCGGACGCGCACCGAGCACCGGGTCGTAGCCGCGCTCCGCGAGCAGGGCCTTGGCGGCGTCGGTGAGCTGGATCGTCATCTCCTGGTCCCGCAGGCGGGCGTCCAGGCGGTCGATCATGAGGTCGACGATCTGGACGATCTCGTCCTGGTCGAGCTGCGGGAAGACGATCGTGTCGTCCACACGGTTGAGGAACTCGGGCCGGAAGTGCTGCTTGAGCTCGTCGTTGACCTTGTTCTTCATCCGCTCGTACGACGTCGACAGGTCGCCGGACGCCTGGAACCCGGTCTGCAGGCCCTTGGCGATGTCCTTCGTGCCGAGGTTCGTCGTCATGATGATGATCGTGTTCTTGAAGTCGACCACCCGACCCTGGCTGTCGGTCAGGCGACCGTCCTCGAGGATCTGCAGCAGCGAGTTGAACAGGTCCTGGTGGGCCTTCTCCACCTCGTCGAACAGGACGACCGAGAACGGACGACGCCGGACCTTCTCCGTCAGCTGACCACCCTCCTCGTAGCCGACGTACCCGGGGGGCGCGCCGAAGAGGCGGGAGACGGTGTGCTTCTCGGAGTACTCCGACATGTCGAGCGTGATGAGGGCGTCCTCGTCACCGAACAGGAACTCCGCGAGGGCCTTGGCGAGCTCGGTCTTCCCCACGCCGGTGGGGCCGGCGAAGATGAACGAGCCGCCCGGACGACGCGGGTCCTTGAGGCCGGCGCGCGTGCGGCGGATCGCCTGGGACAGGGTCGAGATCGCCTCGTCCTGGCCGATGACGCGCTTGTGCAGCTCGTCCTCCATGTGGAGCAGCTTCTTGGACTCCTCCTCGGTGAGCTTGACGACCGGGATGCCGGTGGACATCGCGAGCACCTCGGCGACCAGCTCCTCGTCGACCTCGGAGACCACGTCGAGGTCGCCCTCGCGCCAGGCCTTCTCGCGCTCCTGGCGGCGCTCGGTGAGCCGGCGCTCGTCGTCGCGCAGCGAGGCGGCCTTCTCGAAGTCCTGGTCGTCGATCGCGGACTCCTTCTCGCGGCGCACCTCCTCGATCTGCTCGTCGAGCTCGCGCAGCTCCGGCGGGGCCGTCATGCGGCGGATCCGCAGGCGCGCCCCCGCCTCGTCGATGAGGTCGATCGCCTTGTCCGGCAGGTGCCGGTCGGAGACGTAGCGGTCCGCCAGCGTGACGGCCGCCTGCAGAGCCTCGTCCGTGATGGAGACCCGGTGGTGCGCCTCGTAGCGGTCGCGCAGGCCCTTGAGGATCTCCACCGCGTGCGGGACGGACGGCTCCGGCACCTGGATGGGCTGGAACCGGCGCTCGAGCGCGGCGTCCTTCTCGATGTGCTTGCGGTACTCGTCGATCGTCGTCGCACCGATGGTCTGGAGCTCGCCACGGGCGAGCATCGGCTTGAGGATCGAGGCGGCGTCGATCGCGCCCTCGGCGGCACCCGCGCCGACGAGCGTGTGGATCTCGTCGATGAACAGGATGATGTCGCCGCGCGTGCGGATCTCCTTGAGCACCTTCTTCAGACGCTCCTCGAAGTCACCGCGGTAGCGGGAGCCCGCGACCAGGGAACCGAGGTCGAGCGTGTAGAGCTGCTTGTCCTTCAGCGTCTCGGGGACGTCGCCCTTGACGATGTCCAGGGCGAGGCCCTCGACGACCGCCGTCTTGCCGACGCCGGGCTCGCCGATGAGGACGGGGTTGTTCTTCGTCCGGCGGGAGAGCACCTGCATGACGCGCTCGATCTGCTGCTCGCGGCCGATGACCGGGTCGAGCCGGCTCTCGCGCGCTGCCTGGGTGAGGTTGCGGCCGAACTGGTCGAGCACGGCGGAGCCGGACGGCTGCCCCTCGGCCGGACCGCCGGCCGCGACGGCCTCCTTGCCCTGGTAGCCGGACAGGAGCTGGATGACCTGCTGGCGGACCCGGTTGAGGTCGGCGCCGAGCTTGGTGAGCACCTGGGCCGCCACGCCCTCGCCCTCGCGGATGAGGCCGAGGAGGATGTGCTCGGTCCCGATGTAGTTGTGGCCGAGCTGGAGGGCCTCGCGCAGCGACAGCTCGAGGACCTTCTTGGCGCGCGGCGTGAAGGGGATGTGACCGGCCGGAGCCTGCTGGCCCTCGCCGATGATCTCGGTGACCTGGGCACGTACGGCCTCGAGCGAGATGTCGAGGGCCTCGAGCGCCTTCGCCGCGACACCCTCTCCCTCGTGGATGAGCCCGAGGAGGATGTGCTCGGTCCCGATGTAGTTGTGGTTGAGCATCCTCGCCTCCTCCTGCGCGAGGACGACGACGCGACGGGCGCGGTCGGTGAACCGTTCGAACATGGGCACTCCCTGGGTGTGGTGCGGTCGCCGCACGGGTCGAGCGGGCGACCCTACTGCGGGCGTTCGACGACACTAACCGCGCGACGGCGCTGTTCCTGCCCGTGTTCGCCACGGGCGTGAGGGCCCGTGCGGGCGGCGGTCGGGCCCGTCCGGGCGTCGGCCCGGGAGCCTGACCGTCCACGGGGACCTCGCCCCGCCCGCGGCACTTGCCGGTCCGGCGCGCGCAGCGGAGCATGAGGGCCATGTCCTCGAACGAGCAGCCGCTGGGCCGCGGGGTTCTCCTCCTCGCCGCCCTCGTGACGGCTGCCCTCGTGGGGACGCTCACGCTCATGGTCATCCTGTGGCCGCGCGACGGCGGACAGACCGGCGCCGAGGACAGCAGCCTCACCCTCGACGACCGGCCCGCGGCGGCGGAGTCGGAGTCCGACGCCGGCGGGCCCGACGAGGAGCCGAGCAGCACGCCCGCGCCGCAGGAGCCCGAGGACGAGACCGGGACCGGCCTGCGCGACCTCACCGACAGCGCCCTCGACGAGGCCGACCGGCTGCGCGAGCGCGCCGACGAGGAGGCCCGCGAGCTGCGCGACCGCGCCCGGGACGCCGAGGACGAGGCCCGCCGCCGCCTCAGCGACCCCCTGGGCACCCTGCGCGAGCTGCTCGGTCAGGGCGACGACGCGGCCGGGGCCGACGGCACCGACGACGAGGACCGCCGCGACCGCGACCGGGGAGACGGCCGTGGCAACGGCAACGGTGACGCCGACCCGGGCCACGGACGCGGCGACGACGGACGCGGAGGTGACCGTGACGGTCGTGGGGCTGGCCCGGGCGGCGGCTCCGACGGGCAGGGCGACGACGAGGACCCCGGCCGCAGCCTGCTCGACGATCTCCTCGACGACGCGCGCGAGTACTTCGGCCGACCCTGACGAGCCGTCCCGGACGCCGGTGCGCGACCGGCGGACGCTCCCGGATCTCCGCCGCACAGGATGCCGGCACGGCGAGGTCGCGGCGTCGGCGCCTCAGCCGGCCTCGGACTCCACGAGCACCGTGACCGGACCGTCCGCCGTCATGTCGATCTCCATGTGCGCGCCGAACCGGCCGGTCGCGACCTCGACGCCCGCGACGCGCAGCCGCTCCACGACCACCTCGACCAGCGGCTCGGCCACCGGGCCGGGCGCGGCCGCCGACCACGACGGTCGGCGGCCCTTGCGCGTCGACCCGTAGAGCGTGAACTGGGAGACCACGAGGACGGGGGCCGCGTCGTCGATCAGGGACCGCTCGCCGTCGAGGATCCGCAGCTCGGCGATCTTCCGGGCCAGGACCTCGGCCTGGGCGGGGGTGTCCGTGTGCGTGACCCCCACGAGTGCCACGAGCCCCGGCCGGTCGATCGCCCCCACGACCTCACCGGCTACGCGCACGGCGGCCCGCGAGACCCGCTGCAGGACGGCCCTCACCGGGCGGCCGCCCGCGGGCGCCCCGCGCAGCTCGGCGTCCGGGTGCAGGCCGGCGTCCAGGCGCAGGCCGGCGTCCGGGCACGGCGGCTCATGTGCGCCAGGCGGTCGGCGGCCGGTCGTCGAATCCGCCCCTGCCGCCGCGTCCGCCGCGACGTCGGCGCGGCGAGGCGTCCCGCACGGCGGGCCGCACGTCGGCGAGGTAGACGGCGCCGGCGATCACCGCGGCGAGCGAGAGCAGCCCGCCCACTCCCCCGCCCGAGCCGATCGGCGGGGGCACGGAGACGATCGAGACGCCGAGCGCTGCCGCCAGGATGATGATCCAGACGCGACGCTGCAGCTTGCCCGCCGCGACGTATGCGGCGTCCGTGCGCCGCAGGCAGTCGACGAGTGCCCATCCCGTGAGGACGACGGCCCCGATGCTCAACGCGAGCATGAGGTAGGTCTGGATGGCGGCGAACATGGTTCACACGGTAGTCGTCGGCAGGCGGCGGCACCGACCCGGTCCCGGCGCACGGCACGCGCCGGGGGCGGGCACCCTCATGGCGCGGGACGCTCGTCGGACGGGTCGGCCCGCTGCTCGCCGTCGTGCTCGTCGTGCTCGTCGTCAGCGTCCCACGGCCATCCGCCGTCGACGGTCGGGAGCTGGGTGCGGGCCTCGGCAGCGGTCATGCCGGCGATCTGCAGCACGTCGACGACGAGCGAGCGCAGCACGGACACGAGCGTCTGCGTGGGCCAGCCCTCCACGGCGTAGTCGTCGGGGTCGAGCGTGTGGGCGGCCTCGGTGATCCGCGAGCGGGACAGGTCGGGCCGGTCGCCGCGCCCGAGGTCCACGGCGAGCAGCCGCAGCCCGGAGGACAGCGCGTCGAGCGAGCGCGCGAGGTCGGCGCGCGGTCCGGCCTCCACGACGCTCTCCGCCTTCCGGGCGACGACCCGGGCGTTGCGCACGGCGCGGTCGGCGAGCACGGAGGCCCGGGCGAGGCGGCGCACCTCGGCACGGTCGCCGCGCATCGTCGGGTTGACGGCGATGACCTGCCGGGCGTTGCGGACCGTCCGCTCCCAGGTGTCGAGCACCTGCTGGGTGTCGCGACCCAGCGTGAGGGCGTCCCGGGCGAGGTCCGGGTCCGCGAGGCGCAGCGCCTCGCCGAGCGTGCGCAGGAAGTCGGAGAGGTCCGTGATCGCCGCCTGGGCACGCCGTCGGGGCCGCCGGATCGCGTTGTCGGGCAGGAACGCCGCCACGAGGAAGGCCAGGGACGCGCCGACGAGCGCGTCGGTCCAGCGTCCGATCGCGCCGTCGGTGAGCGCGACGCTCGCCGGCATCGCGATGACGACGATCCCCTGGACGCCGGCCTGGTAGGTGAGCAGCTCGCCGCGGTCGACGATGCGCGCGGACATGGTCGCCACCACGAGGACGACGAACACCTGGACCGGGCCGATCCCGAACAGGGCGGCGAACAGCTCCCCCAGCGCGACCCCGAGCGTGCAGCCCACGCCGAGCTCCGCCACGCGCCGCAACTGGCGGTCGGAGGTGAAGCCCAGGCACAGCCAGGCCGCGGTCGGCGCGAAGATCGGCATCTCGTGCCCGAGCAGCTCGGACGAGACGAGGAAGGCGACCGCGGCTGCGGCGGCCGCCACGAGGGTGGGCACGAAGGCCCAGCGGGCACGCCGGCTGCCCTGCCGCAGCCGGGTCCGGATGTGCAGCGCGAGGTGGCGCAGACCGCGGCCGGAACGCTCGTCCTCGTCCGCCACGGCGTCTACCTCGGGCGCCGCAGACCGGCGCCGGGCCGCTCCTGGGGGCGTGCGTCGGTCACCCCGGAGGGGTCGACGACGATCTCCTGCGCAGCGGTCACGTCGCCGGCCTGCAGCACGGCGTCGGTGGCGACCGACCGCTTGACGACGGCGAGCGCGAGCGGGCCGTCGGTGCCGTGCCGGACCACGGAGGTCAGGCGGCCGACGACCCTCCCGTCCAGCTCGACCTCGGCGCCGGGCTCCGGCGTGACGTGCTCGCTGCCGTCGAGGTGGAGCAGCACGAGGCGCCGGGGCGGCCGCCCGAGGTTGACGAGCTTCGCGACCGTCTCCTGGCCCCGGTAGCAGCCCTTGCTCAGGTGGACGCCGGTGCGCAGCCAGTCGAGCTCGTGGGGCAGGGTGCGGTCGTCGACCTCGCGGCCGTGCCGCGGCCGGTAGGCGGCGACCCGCACGGCCTCCCACGCCCAGGTGCCGGCGAGCGACCCGGCCCCCCGGCCGTCGCCCGCGGCGAGGGCGGCCGCGACGGCATCCTCGAGCCGGTCCCGCTCGACGAGAGCGAGGCCGGTCGGGTGCTCGGCGCCGGGATGGTCGGCGTCGGCGGGGCCGTACGCGGTGGACCCGGGCGCGGTGGCCGGCCACGGGTCGTCCCAGAGAGCGAGCGCCCCGGCGCCACGGAGCCGGTCCCGCCCGGGCCCGACGGCGCCGATGACGGCGACGTCCTCCCGGCGGTGCACCTCGACGTCGAGCATGAACCGCATCGAGTCGAGGAAGTTCGCGAGCTTGTTGGCGACGGCGCCTTCGACGACCAGCCAGGTCGTCTCGCCGTCGTCGACGACCGCCGAGGCGACGTCGAGGCGCCCCTGGTTGTCCAGCAGCAGCAGCTCGGCGGACGCTCCGGGCGCGAGGTCCCGCACCCACTGCGAGGACAGGGTGTCGAGCCAGGTGAGGCGGTCCGGGCCCGTGATGGTCACGACGCCGAGCTGGGAGAGGTCGACGACGGCGTCGCCGGCCTCGAGCGCGCGCTGCTCGTGCACGGGGCGGCCGAGGTGGAGCGGCACGCCGGCGTCGGGCCCGGACCCCTCGACGGCCCCGTCCCGGGCGAGGAACGGCGAGGGGGTCGGGTGCCAGTCGGTGAGGTCGGGGGCGGCCGCCGGTGCGGTCCCGGGCAGCATCACTCGACCCTCCCCAGCCGGCCGGACGCGTAGGGGGCCAGCGGCTTGCCGAACGCCGCGATGTCCCGGGCCCACATGAGGTCGGACTGGACCAGGCCGAGCATCCAGGAGCCCGCCGACAGCTCGGCGGCGCTGGGCGAACGGACCACGGCGTCCGTGGTGAGCTCGATGCGGGCGGGCTGGGAGCGACCGACGTAGAGCGAGAGGTGGCCCGCCGGGTCGGCGAGGAGGACCTCGAGCTCCGCGGTCTGCGGCGCGGGCGCTCCGGCGGCCTGCTCGGCGGGGACGGTGCGGATGTAGCCGGTCTCGGTGGACCACTGCTGGGCCTTGACGAGGTTCGCGTAGCGCTCGAGGCCGGGCGTCTCGTTGGCGACCGGGCCGGACAGTCCGGGGTCGGCGAGCCACAGGGTCGCGTGCCAGCGCAGGTAGGGGCCGCCGTCGTGGTCGACCTCGATCTCCTGGACCACCAGCTGCTCCTCGATGCCGTCGTAGCCGACGGCGCCGGAGCCGTGCCAGCGGCCCACCAGCCAGGCGACCGGGTAGTTCTCGGGAGCCAGTCCCTCGGGGAACGAGAACGTCATGCCCCCAGGGTAGGCGAGGGCGCCGCCGCGTCGACCCGATGGTCGCCGGGGTGAGCAGGGCACGGCCGAGCGGTTCCGCGCGGGCGTGAGCCGGGATCGGCCGGGCGGTCGTCCGCCGTCGGGCGTGGTCCCGCTACCGGGTGCCGAGGGCCATGACGGTGACGACCGACCCGACGACGAGGACCGGGATCGTGGCCGCGGCGAGCGCCGGCCGCAGGCGCGAGGAGCTGGGCGAACGCGCCGAGGTGCGGTGCAGCGCGGCGGCGAGGGCGCCCACGACGAGGCCGAGCACGGCGCCCCGCCACCACCCGACGTCGTCGGTGAGCGCACCGAGGGCGCCGCCGGAACCGGCTCCGGCGACGACGGCGAGGGCCGCGGCCAGCCACGACGTGACGGGCAGCGCGGCGCACACGGTGCCGACCACGATCGCCAGCGCACCGGCGACGACCCACAGCTCGCCCACCGGCTCGCGCGCCGTGACGAACCAGCCGGCGCCGAAACACATGACGACCAGGCCGAGGACGTCACCGGCCACGGACTCGGTGAGGCGGGGCCGGCCGTCGCGCCGGACCATCTGGTGGACGAACGCCGCGACCACCGCCGCCGCGAGCAGCAGGACCACCCGGTCCAGGCCGCCGAACCACACGACCACGGTGACGACGAGCGCCCCGGCGGACAGGAACCAGGCCGCGCCCGAGCCGTGCGGGAGGTCGAGGAGACGCGGCAGCCCGACGGCGAGGAGCACCGAGCACACGAGCGTGAGGACGGCGACCACCGCCGGCGGTGCGAGCGCGGTCCCGGCGAGTGCCGCCGCGAGGACGGCGGTCAGCGCCGCGCGCAGCGAGGTCCCCCGCCGCGAGGGCGGCACGGAGGGCGGGGACGGCGTGGACACGCGTCGATCATCCCAGGTCGGTGCCGGTCCGCCGGGAGCCGTGCCCCCTCGAGCGGCATGCGGAATCCGTCGGGCCCGGTGCCGATTAGACTTCTCATCCGGACGAGAGGAGAGCGGATGGCCGAGCTCGTGCTCCTCACCGCCGACCCCGGCGGTGCCGGACGCGTGCTGCCCGCACTCACCCTCCTGCGCCACCGCGTGACCGTCGCCCCGATGACGATGAGCGGCCTGGTCGCCCACGACCGGGCCGACGTCATCCTCGTCGACGGCCGCCACGACCTCGTCGGCGCGCGCTCGTTGTCCCGGACCGCGGGCATCGGCGGGACGCTGCCGGAGGGCGCGCCGCTCCTGCTCGTCCTCGCGGAGGGCGGGTTCGCCGCGGTGTCGAGCGAGTGGGGTGCCTGGGACGTCGTGCTCGACGGCGCCGGACCCGCCGAGCTCGACGCCCGCCTGCGGATGCTCCTCGACCGTTCCTCGCCGAGCCCGGGGCCGACCCCCGAGGAGGCCGAGGCCGAGATCGTCGACGCCGGCGACCTCGTCATCGAGCCTGCGGCCTACACCGCCCGGGTGCGGGGCCGCGTGCTCGACCTCACGTTCCGTGAGTTCGAGCTCCTGCGCCACCTCGCGTCGAACCCCGGCCGGGTGCACACCCGCGAGCAGCTCCTCCAGGCCGTGTGGGGTTACGAGTACTACGGCGGGTCCCGCACCGTGGACGTCCACGTGCGACGGCTGCGTGCGAAGCTCGGCGCCGAGCACGACCAGCTCATCGGCACCGTGCGCAACGTGGGCTACCGGTTCGAGGTCCGCCCCGCCGACGCCCCGGACGGCGAGGACCGGCCGGACACGGCCGCTCCACGCGAGCGGTGACCCGCGGGGCTCCCCCGCTTGCGGCTCGGCCCGCCGCGCGAGCGGTGCCGGGCCGCCGTGCGAGCGGCGCCGGTGGGCGCGGTCTCGTCGACCTCCGCCGGGTGACGTGACAGGAGGCCGGGACGGGGCGTACGTTGGTTCTCGACGGCGGACCGCGAAAGCCCCGGGCTCCAACATTTGCCGCTACGAGCGGCCTTCGCGCCGACAGGCGCTCTCCGGTCCGTCGTCCCTCCTTCGCCGGTGACGTCTCCCGGCCCCGGGGACGGCGCGGTCCCCCGCCGACGGGCGCAGGACCCGACGCCCCGCCACCGGCAGACCCACGGCTCCGAACGCCTCGACGCCGGGCGCCACCACGGCGCACGACCGCGGCGCAGGCCACGCCCCGGACCGGCACCAGGCCCTGTTAGGGTTCCCGTTCACCCGCTCGTCATGCCTCGTTCACCAGGAGTCGCCGTGCGCCTGTCGCGCCGCCCGTCCGTGGTGTCCGGGCACGGCCCCAGCCTGGCGACCAGCTCGCGGCTGACCGTCGACGCCGCGCTGGTGCTCGTCCGCGTCGTGGGCGCCACGTCGGCGGACCTGCCCGAGCTTCACGAGCAGGTCGGCGACCTCTCCCGCACCACCGACCGCCTCGGCGAGGAGCTCACGGACCGCCTCGTCGGCGATCTCGTCCTGCCGTTCGAGCGGGGCGACCTCCACCGGGTGCTCACGGCGGAGCGCCGGGTGGTCCACGGCCTGCTGCGCGTGGCGCGCACGCTGCTGGCGGACCGCTCGGCCCCCACGTCCCGTCCGGTGGTCGCCGCCGCCGACGAGGTCCTGCGCGCGACCGAGCTCCTCGTCGTCGCCACCGCCGCACTGCGCACCCCCGAGCGGCTCTCCGACATCGCGCGCGAGACCGCCCGGGTCCGCGACGACCTCGAGGAGGCCCGCGCGCGGGCGCTGCGCTCCGCCTCGACCTCCCCGGACCGCGCCTCGGCGGCCCGCCCGGACCACGTGCTCGGCGCGTTCGCCGACATCGTGTCCGACTGCGCCGACCTGGTCGTCGACCTCCGGATCCTCGCCGCCGGAGCCGGACGCCGGTGACGGACGTCCTCCTCGCGCTCGCGGTGGCGCTCGGGCTCGGCTACGCGTTCGCGGCAGGCGTGCAGGACGCGTCGAACGCGGTCGCCACCGCCGTCGCCACCCGCTCGCTGACGCCCAGCTCCGCCACGCGCTGGGCGGCCGTCATGGTCCTCGTCGGCGCGCTGGCGAGCTGGTGGTTGCACCCCTACCTGTCGGACCAGTCGGGGCTCGGCGTGGCCACGACGCCGGGCGGCCCGCCCGGGCTGGCGGTCCTCGTCGTCGTGCTCGCCTGCACGGCGGGCTGGCTCGCGCTCATGGCCCGCCAGGGGCTGCCGGTCTCGACGACCCACACGCTCATCGGCGCCCTGGTCGGCGCGGCCGTGACCACCGGGGCGCAGGTGCGGTGGGACCTGCTCGCCACCCGGGTGCTCGCCCCGATGCTGCTCTGCGCCGTGGTGGCTCTCGTCGTCGCGCACGTCGGCACCCGGATCGGGCGGCGCCTGGCGATGGCGACCGACGCGGACCGGGTCGAACCCGCCGCACGCGTCCTGCTGTCCGCCGCGAGCACGGCGTCCGCGATGTTCATCGGTCTGCTCGGCAGCACGAAGGCGATCCTCGTGCTCACCCTCGCGCTCACGCTTGCCGGCCGGACCACCGACGGCGACACCCCGTTCTGGGTGGTCCTCACGGCCGCCGTCGCGCTCGCCGCCGGGACCGCGGTCGGCGGGCGTCGCATCATCGCCACCCTCGGCGACCTCATGGTCGGGCATGACGTCGGGCGCGGCGCGTTCCTCCAGACCGCAGCGGTGACGACGTTCGGCGTCGTCGCGCTCTCCCCGGGCCTACCGGTCTCCACGACCCACACGGTCGGGTCCGCGGTGATCGGCTCGGGTCTCGTCACGCCGGGGCGCATGCGGTGGGTGACGGCCCGGCGCGTGCTCGTCGCGTGGCTCGTCACGCTGCCGGTGGTCGCCGTCGTCGCCGGCCTCCTCGCGGGCATCGCCCACGACGTGGTGGCGGCGCTGCCGAACGGGTGAGCCACACCCGCGCAGGGCCGGCACGAGGGGTGCGCCGACCGGCGCGAGATGGGGCGAACTGCCCGGCGCGAGATGGGGCGAACTGCCCGGCGTGCGGGGCCAGGAACGCCGGCGGTTACCGATATCCTGCCGGAGGCCTCACCGCCACCGACCTCTCCCCCTTTCCGGAAGGACCCCGATCCATGCGTGCCATCCACGCCCGCCGAGCGGCCGCCGTCGCCGCCGCGGCCCTCGCCGTCCCGTTCCTCGCCGCCTGCGGCTCCACGGTTCAGCAGTTCGAGGTCGGCGAGTGCCTCGACCTGTCCGATGCGACCGGCGGCACCGTCTCCGAGATCCCCACGATCGACTGCGAGGACCCGCACACGGGCGAGGTCTACTACGTCCACACCTTCGCGGACGGCGACTTCCCCGGGGAGTCGCAGGTCGCGACCGAGCTCGAGACGGCATGCGCGGACGAGTTCGAGGGCTACGTCGGCACCGACTACGCCTCCAGCCAGTACATGGTCCAGCTCCTCACCCCGACCACGGAGACCTGGGACGAGGCCGACGACCGCGACGGCATCTGCATCCTCTCCACGAGCGAGGACACGACCGGCTCCGCCCAGGGCTCGGCGAGCTGACGACGAGGTAGCGCAGCGCGAACGGCGCCGCACCCACGAGGGGTGCGGCGCCGTCGTCGGGCAGGGCCGTTCGCGCGACCGCGCTCGGTGCGGGGACCGGCTGGGGTGGTGCCTGCTCAGCCGAACCGGCCGGACACGTAGTCCGACGTCTGCTGGTTGGCGGGGTTCTGGAAGATCGTCTCGGTGACGTCGTACTCGATGAGGCGGCCGGGCTTGCCGGTGCCCTGGATGTTGAAGAAGCCCGTCTTGTCCGACACGCGTGCGGCCTGCTGCATGTTGTGCGTGACGATGACGATCGTGTAGTTCTCCTTCAGCTCGGCGATGAGGTCCTCGATCGCGAGCGTGGAGATCGGGTCGAGCGCCGAGCACGGCTCGTCCATCAGCAGGACCTCAGGCTTGACCGCGATGGCGCGGGCGATGCACAGGCGCTGCTGCTGGCCGCCCGAGAGCGACGAGCCCGGGCGGGCCAGGCGGTCCTTGACCTCGTTCCACAGGTTCGCTCCGCGCAGGGAGCGCTCGACGAGTGCCTCGGCGTCGGACTTGGAGATCCGGCGGTTGTTCAGTCGCACACCCGCCAGCACGTTGTCCGCGATCGACATCGTGGGGAACGGGTTGGGCCGCTGGAACACCATGCCGACCATGCCGCGCACGTCCACGGGGTCCACGCCCGGGCCGTAGAGGTTCTGGCCGTCGACGTTGACCTCACCGTCGACGTACGCGCCGGGGATGACCTCGTGCATGCGGTTGAGCGTGCGGAGGAACGTCGACTTCCCGCAGCCGGACGGGCCGATGAGGGCCGTGACCGAGCGGGGCTCGATGGTGACGGTGACGTCCTCCACCGCCTTGAAGGAGCCGTAGAAGATGTTGAGGTCCTTGACCTCGATGCGCTTGGACACGCGGTCAGATCCTTCCGTGGGGGGCCGGGCCGTTGACGGCGCGGTCGGTGCTGGTGCCGGTGGTGGCGGGTGAGAGCGTCATGGTGCCGCTCACTTCTCGCCCTTGGGGGCGAACATCGCCGCCACGAACCGGGCGATGAGGTTGAAGACGAGGACGATGAAGATGAGGACGAGCGCGCCGCCCCACGAGGCCTCGAAGTCGCCGGTGCGGAACGTGTTGTAGACGTACACGGGCAGCGTCATCATGTAGTTGTCGAACGGGTTGTAGTTGAACACGTCCGTCGACATCGCGGTGATCATCAGCGGGGCCGACTCACCGATCACGCGGGCGACGGCGATGACCACGCCCGAGATGATGCCCGCCACCGACGTGCGGAGCACGACCTTGACGATGGTGAGCCACTTCGGCACGCCCAGCGCGTAGGACGCCTCGCGCAGCTCGTTGGGCACGAGCCGGAGCATCTCCTCGGTGTTGCGCACGACGATCGGCGTCATGAGCACGAGGAGCGCGACGGCACCCATCGCACCCGAGCGGTACGCCGGGGCGCTGTCGAACCCGAGCTGGCCCATGATCATCGTCAGCATGGCAACGGCGAACAGACCCGCGACGATCGACGGGATGCCGGTCATGATGTCGACGAGGAAGGTGACGGCGCGGGCGAACGGACCCTTGCCGTACTCGACGAGGTAGATCGCGGTGAAGATGCCCAGCGGGATCGCGGCCGCGGCCGTGAGCAGGGTGACGTAGAACGTCCCGACGATCGCGTGGCCGAGACCGGTCTCCACCGTCTCGACCGACGCGCCCACGTTGTTGTGCGTGAGAAAGCTCCAGGAGATCGCCTCCCAGCCCTGCTGCACGGACGTCCACAGCAGCGAGATCAGCGGCAGGAGGGCGACGAGGAACGCGCCGGTGATGACGGTCGTCGCCACCCGGTCGCCGCCGTAGCGACGCCCCTCGTAGAGGTAGGCGACGACGATCATGACGAGGACGTACGTGACGACGGCGTAGAGCCCGATCGTCAGGAGCGGGAGCGAGTACTGCGCCTCACGATCCGGGTCCGACCAGGTCTCGACGGCGGGTGCGAACGTGTCCGTCCGCATGCCGAAGAAGATGCCGACCGCCAGCGCGAACGCGATGACGACCCACTGCACCCACCACGGCAGGCGGCGGCCGTGGCTGCGGATGGAGGGGCCGCCGGACGGGACCGGCGGACCGTCGCCGACCCGCTTGCCGAGCGCCGCCCCGGCGTTGGTCGTCAGCTGCTCGTTGGCTGCTCCCCCGCTCCCGACGGGTCCGGTGCTGTCGGTGTCGCTCATGCGTTGGCTCCCGAGAACTCGGCGTACCGGGCGACGATGGCCCGGGAGATGTAGTTGACGACGAACGTCAGGATGAAGAGCATCAGGCCGATCGCGATGAGGACGTCCTGGCCGGCGACCGGGTCACCGGTCGCGTGCGCCTCGGGGAAGGACAGCGCGATCTGCGAGGCGATCGTCGCGTGCTGCCCGGGGGACATGAGCCAGAAGTTCACGGCGAGGCCCGGCGAGAGGACCATGAGCAGCGCCATCGTCTCGCCGAGCGCCCGGCCCAGGCCGAGCATCGAGGCGGACACCATGCCGGAGCGGCCGAACGGCAGCACCGTCTGCTTGATCATCTCCCAGCGCGTGGCGCCCAGCGCGAGCGAGGCCTCCTCCTGCAGGCGCGGGGTCTGCAGGAAGACCTCGCGGCACAGGGAGGTGATGATCGGCAGGATCATGATCGCGAGGACGAGCCCGCCCATGAGGATGTTGCGGGCCGGCGGGGTGAAGTCGAACAGGAACGGCGACAGCGGCCACCACTCGAAGTTCTCGGCCATGTAGCTGAGGCCGGGGATGCCGCCGTACCACTGCTCGGGGTCCTGTCCGGCGTCGGCGTCACCCCAGTTGCCGGCGATGAGCTCGAGCACGGGCGTGAACGTCTCGGACACCCAGGTGAAGGCGGGGCGCAGCAGCGGCTCGAGCAGGCGCATGCCCCACAGGCCGAAGACGACCGAGGGGATGGCGGCGAGCAGGTCGATGACGTAGCCGAGCGCGGACGCCATGCGGCGCGGGGCGTAGTGCGAGATGAACAGCGAGATGGCGATCGCGAACGGCACCGCGATGATGAGCGCGAGGACCGAGGCGAGCAGCGTGCCGAAGATCGTGATGCCGGCGTAGGCCCAGAAGCCGTTGCCGCTCGTGAACGGTGCCGCGGCGGCCACGTCCTCCGAGCTGGAGGTCAGCGCGGGGATCGACTGCAGGAGCAGGAAGAGCGCGACCGCTCCGAGGACCGCGACGATGACTGCGCCGGCGCCGAAGGAGATGCCGGTGAAGACGCGGTCGCCGGTGCGGACCCTGCCCCGGGTGACGCGTCGGTCCGGGGGGCGGTTGTCCGTGGGTTCGGAGGTCTTGACAGGTTCTGACACGCGAGGCTCCAGTCGCCGTGGCGGTGGGGTGGGCCGGCCGCGTCCGGCCCGGGGGGACCTGACGGGCCCGATCGTACGGGGAACGCGCGCCGACGGTCCGGCCCCGACCGGGGCCGGACCGTCGGCGTGGTCAGGCGTGCGTCAGCCGGCCGAGATCTGCTCGATCGCCGCGTTGACGTCGCCGCGGAGCTCGTCCGAGATCGGCGCGACACCGAACGCCTCGGCGGCCTCCTGGCCCTCCGCGGACGCGATGTAGGCGAGGAAGCCCTGGACGTTGGCGGCCTCGGTCTCGTCCTCGTACACCGTGCAGGCGACGTGGTACGAGATCTGGACGACCGGGTAGGCGCCCTCGATCGAGCCGTCGCGCTGGAGCGCGACGGTCAGCCGCGTGTCGCTCGCACCCTCGGCCGGCTCCGAGCCGTCGACGATGGCCGTGGCGGCCTCGGCCGAGTACTCGACGAACTCGCCGTCGGCGAGGCCGATGGACGCGGCGCCAAGGTCACCGATCTGCGACGCGTCGGCGTACGTGATCGCGCCCTCCGTGCCGGTGACGAGCTGGACGACGCCCGAGGTCGCCTGAGCCGACTGCGTGCCGTCGACCGGCCACACGTCGGACGGCTCGTGCTCCCAGCCCGAGCCCGACTCGTCCAGCCACTGCTGGAAGTTCTCCGTGGTGCCGGAGTCGTCCGAGCGGTTGACCGGGATGATCGGCAGCGCGGGGAGGTCGGCGTCCGGGTTGTCGGCCACGATCTCCTCGGCGTCCCAGGAGGTGATGTCGCCGTTGAAGATGCCGGCGACGTTCTCCGGGGTGAGGTTGAGCGTGTCGACGCCCGGGAGGTTGAAGGCGATCGCGATCGGCGAGACGTAGGTCGGCAGCTCGACGATCGGGTTGCCGCCGCAGCGCTCCTCGGCGGCGGCGAGCTCGTCGCCCTCGAAGTAGGAGTCGGTGCCGATGAAGGAGACCTGGCCTCCGACGAACTGCTCGCGGCCCGTGCCGGAGCCCGTGGCGTTGTAGTTGACCGTGACGTCGGACAGCTGCCCGAACTGGTCACGCCACGCCTGCATCCCGTTCTCCTGCGAGGAGGCGCCCGAGCCGTTGAGCGTGCCCGAGAGCGAGGCGTAGTCGATGCCGAGGTCCTGGGCGCCGGACGCACCGGCGTCACCCCCGGCCTCGTCGGACTCGGTCTCGGACGGCGACTCTGCGCCGGCGTCCTCGGAGTCGGTCTCCTCGGAGTCGGACTCCTCGGTGTCCTCCTCCTCCGAGGTCTGCTCCTCCGAGGTCTCCTCCTCGGTGGTGGGCTCGGCGTCGTCACCGCCACAGGCGGCGAGGGTCATGGCGACAGCGCCGACGGCGGCCAGGCCGGCCAGACGGCGGGAACCAGCAAGCTTCACGGTATTTCCATCCTCTACATGTGGAGTCCGGTTCGGGAAAAGCCCGACCACGTGGGGACGTTAGGGACCGAGGGTGTACGGACATCACGCCGGAGGTGAACAATCGGTGAACTGCCCTAGTCACGTCAGTCACAGCTTGACCACGGGTCGCGGGAGGACCGGGGCTTTTCGGACGCATGACGTTGGGATCGGGGCCCCTTCGCCGTTCGGGCCACATGCCGCGTGACGGCCGGGCAGACCTGCGCGGACGTCCACCGCGGGTGGCGGCCCGGCGCAGTGCCGGGGGTCGCCGGTGTGGCGGTTCGGGCGCGCGATCGCACTCCGTCAGGGGGCGCGGCGCTCACTCGCCGGGCGGACGTCCGCTCGGTGGTCGAGACGGGCGCACGTCCTCTCACCCGTCGACCCGGTCGGAGGTCCGCTCGGTCGTCCTGCCGGTCGGAGGTCCTCCCGGTCGTCGGAGAGTGGGGGCTCAGTCGTCCTCGACGGCGCGGACCCGCTCCACCGCGACGACGGCGGGGCCGTGCTTGGCACGCCGCGCGCAGTGCACCACGAGCATCTCCCCCGTGCGCAGGAACGGGTCCCTCGTCGGCACGGTCTTGCGCAGCCGGTTCGGCGCCCGGTCGAGCAGCGTCGCGACGACCGTGGGCAGCACCGGCCGGTGGGTGCAGATCGCGGTCGGACTGGTCGGGCGGCGCAGGGCGGCGTCCACCAGGGCACGCACGGGTCGCTTGCGCTTCGCATGGGCGGTCTCGGTCAGCTCGTCGTGCAGCTCGACCTCGATCCCGCCGCGCTCCGCGTACGGGGTGAGGGTGGCTCGGCAGCGCTCCCACGGGGAGCTGACGAGGTGCTCGACCCCGTAGGCCGACAGCAGCGAGCCCATCCCCACGGCCTGGACCGCACCGCCCGCGGTGAGCGGGCGGGTCTCCTCGTCACCCTTCCAGGCGCTGCGGGAGCGCGCGCGGGCGTGTCGCACGAGCAGCACGGTCCAGGTGTCGAGCCGGGAGTCCTTCCACTGGTCCACGAGCTGGCCGAGGATCTCGCGATCCTCGTCGTGCCCGAGCTCGCGCCCCGCCTCGC
This sequence comes from Georgenia sp. Z1491, assembly GCF_049856175.1. Classification (GTDB taxonomy): domain Bacteria; phylum Actinomycetota; class Actinomycetes; order Actinomycetales; family Actinomycetaceae; genus JB111. The sequence continues at coordinate 119,544 of NZ_JBNDNA010000002.1, read as the reverse complement.
GCACCTCCATCCACCCGACGCGGTCGATCTCCGTGGCGAGCGCCGCCGGCGGGACCCGGCGCACGCGGGACCAGGCGCCGTCGGGCGTGTCCGCCGAGGCGGCCCAGTAGCTCACGTGCTTGCGCCCGCCACCCGGGAGCCGGTAGCGCACCACCCCGAGCGGCTGTCCGACGACGACCGTCTCCCCGGTCTCCTCCGCCACCTCGCGGACCGCGCACTCCTGCAACGTCTCGTGCGGGTCGAGGTGTCCCTTGGGGAACCCCCACTCGCGGTGGCGCGGGGAGTGGACGAGCAGGACCTCGAGCTTCTTGTCCCGCACGCGCCACACGACCAGGCCCGCGGCGCGGACGATCTTCTGCCCGGACCTGCTCACCTCGAGCTCGCGACCCGCCGTCGCGCCTGGCGCATGTGGAGCTGCTGCACGTCGCGCAGCCGGTTGCCCTCGGCGTCGTACGCGACCCGGGTCCAGCCGTCGGGGCCGAGCCGCCAGGAGGCCGTGTCGTCGGAGGCCGCGAGGTCGACGATCTCGATCAGCCGCTCCCGCTGGCCCGGGTCGACGATGCGGATGAGGGCCTCGACGCGGCGGTCGAGGTTGCGGTGCATGAGGTCGGCGGAGCCGATCCACACCTGCGGGTCGCCGTCGCCCCCGAACGCGAAGATCCGGGAGTGCTCGAGGAAGCGACCGAGGATCGAGCGCACCCGCAGGTTCGCCCCCGTGCCCGGCAGCCCGACCTTGATGGCGCAGATGCCGCGCACGACCACGTCGACCGGCACACCCGCGCGGCTGGCCCGGTACAGGCCGTCGATGAGGCGCTCGTCGACGATGGAGTTGACCTTGATCTTGATCCACGCCGGGCGCCCGGCCTCGTGGTGGGCGATCTCGCGCTCGATGCCCTCGAGCAGGCCCGGGCGGATGTCGCGCGGCGCCACGAGCAGCCGGTGGTAGCTGGTGCTCGGCGCGTACCCGGACAGCTGGTTGAACAGCCGGGTGAGGTCCTGCCCGACGTCGCGGTGGCAGGTGAACATGCCGATGTCCTCGTAGCCGCGCGCCGTCTTCGGGTGGTAGTTGCCGGTCCCCACGTGGCAGTAGCGGCGCAGGCCGTCGGCCTCCTGGCGGACGACCATCGACAGCTTGCAGTGCGTCTTGAGGCCGACGATCCCGTAGACCACGTGGACGCCGGACTCCTCGAGCTTGCGCGCCCACTCGATGTTGGCCTGCTCGTCGAAGCGGGCCTTGATCTCGACGATCGCGAGGACCTGCTTGCCGGCCTCGGCCGCGGCGATGAGCGCGTCGACGATCGGGGAGTCGCCCGAGGTGCGGTACAGCGTCTGCTTGATGGCCAGGACCTTGGGGTCGGCCGCCGCCTGCTGGAGGAACTGCTGGACCGACGTGGAGAACGAGTCGTAGGGGTGGTGCAGCAGGACGTCGCGCTCGCGGATCGCGGCGAAGATGTCGGTCGGGTTGGCCGACTCGACCTTCGCCAGGCCGGCGGCGGTCACCGGCACGTACTTCTTGAACTTCAGGTGCGGCCGGTCGAGGTCGTGGATGACGTTGAGCCCGGTGAGGTCGAGGGGGGCCGGGAGCCGGTAGATCTCGTGCTCGCCGATGCCCAGCTCGCGGGCCAGGAGGTCGAGCACCCGCTCGGAGATGTGCTCCTCGACCTCGAGCCGGACGGCCGCACCGAACCGGCGCCGCGAGAGCTCCTTCTCCAGCGCCTGGAGGAGGTTCTCGGCGTCGTCCTCCTCGACCTCGAGATCCTCGTTGCGGGTGACGCGGAACGTGTGGTGCTCGACGATCTCCATGCCCGGGAACAGGGCGTCGAGGTGCTGGCCGATGATCTCCTCGAGCGGGACGTAGGAGGTGCGCCCGCCCGCGTCCTCCGGGACGTCCTCGGGCCGGTAGGGGCGCCCCTCGGCGTCGACGGCGATGAAGCGCGGGAGGAGCGCGGGTACCTTGACGCGGGCGAAGTGCTCCGTGCCGGTGGTGGGGTTGCGGACGAGGACCGCGAGGTTGAGCGAGAGCCCCGAGATGTAGGGGAACGGGTGGGCGGGGTCGACGGCCAGCGGCGTGAGCACCGGGAAGATCTGGGTGCGGAAGAACTTGTGCAGGCGCTCCTTCTCGCTGTCCGCGAGCTCGCCCCAGTGGAGGATGTCGATGCCCTCCTCGGCGAGCTTGGGCTGCACGTCGTCGAGGAAGACCTTCGCGTGGCGGGCCATCAGCTCCTGCGCCGAGGTCCCGATCCGGTCGAGCACCTGGCGTGGGCCGAGACCGGACGCGCCGGGAACCGCCATGCCCGTGCTGATCCGGCGCTTGAGGCCGGCGACGCGGACCATGAAGTACTCGTCCAGGTTCGAGGCGAAGATCCCGAGGAACCACGCGCGCTCGAGGATGGGCAGGTCCTGGTCCTCGGCCTGCTCGAGGACGCGCTGGTTGAACGCGAGCCAGCTGAGCTCACGGTCGGCGAAGCGGTCGTCGGGCAGGTCGTCGGGCTCCTCCGGCTCTCCCGACCCCTCGTCCGCGCCGCCGCCCTGGATGACGTAGGTCGGCGGGCCGGCCGCGGTGGTGGCGGCGCCCTCGGTGGCTCGCTCGTCGTCGGTGCCCTCCCGGCCGGGGTCCGGCTCCATCGGCGTCGGCTCTGCGACCAGCTTCCGCACGGCTCGCGCCTCGGCGTCCTCGCGGTCCTCGTGCAGGTCGGGAGCGTGCTCGTCGGTGCCGTGCGGAGCGGAGGAAGAGCTCATGCGGACATCCAACCACCTGTCACGGGGCCACCGGGTCCGCGTGCGCTGTGGGCTCGACTCATCGGCAGCGGGATCGGTGTTGGATCGCGCCCGGCCTCACGCCTGCACGCCTGCACGCACGCCCGCCCGCACGCCCGCACGCCCGCACGCCCGCACGCCGAGGACACAGGATGTGCGTCGAGGACGCGGGGTACGTGCCGAGGGCGCGGGGTACGTGCCGAGAGGACTGACGCCGGGGGTCCGCTCGGCACCTCGCTCGTGTCCTCGGCAAGAACCCGCGTCCTCGGCGCGCGGTGGGGCAGCTGTGACTCTCCAGCGGGGGACCCGGCGCCGACCTGGACCCGACGGCCCCGCCCCAACGCCGACCTGGACCACTCCAGCCCGACCTCGACCGGTCCGGCTCGAACTGGACCGCTGCACGGTCAGGATCGGCGCACAAGAGTCCAGCTCGACGCGGTGACGCCCCGACGGCCGGCTCAGGCGTACTGGCTGTGCCGCTCGACGACGTCGAAGCCCTGCCTCTCGTAGGTCGCCAGCGCCGGCGCGTTGTCGCCCTCGACATAGAGGTCGACCGCGGTCCGCCCCCGCGCCGCCACCTCGGCCAGGCCGACGGCGGTCAGGCCGCGCCCGAGTCCTCGCCCCTGCGCGACCGGGTCGACGCCGAGCACGTACAGCTCGGCCTCACCGTCGTCGCCGGGCTTCATCCAGATGAACCCGACCGGGTCGTCGGCCGCGCGGGCCGGCCCGTTCTCGTCCGCGACCTGCGGGTCGTCGTCCTCGTCCGTGCCCGGGTCGTCGGCCGTGCGCACCGGTCCGTTCTCGTCCGTGCCCGGCTCGTCGAACGCGAGGAGGAGCAGCTCGGGATCGAACCAGGGCTGGCCGAGTCGCTCGTCGAGGTCGGCGCGCGTCATCCGCCCCTGCTCCGGGTGCGTGGCGAACGCGCGCGCGTTGACCCGCAGCCAGGCCTCGGCGTGCCGTCCGACGTCGAAGGTCTCGATCCGCACGCCCGCGGGTGCGCCCGGCACCGGGCCGGGCGCGACGCGCGCCCCCATCCGCAGCAGCTCCCGGACCCGGTCGAGACCGAGCGCGGCCGCGAGCGCCTGCGCTCCCGGGAGATCGCCGTGGGCCCACACGGCCAGGCGGTCCTCCGCGCCGCCCGCGGGGGCGCCGGTCGATCCGCCGCCGGCGTCGGCGTCGGCATCGGCATCGGCATCGGTCGATCCGCCGGCAGCGTCCGGCTCCACCCCACCCGTCGGGCGCCCGAGCTCCCGGGCGGCGATCAGCAGCTCCCGGCCGATCCCGCGCCGCCGCGCGGCCGAGGCCACGACGAGCTCCCCGGAGCCGTCGGCCACCTGGGCATACCCGACCAGGGCGCCGTCCTCGTCGGTGACGAGGAGGTGGCTGGCGGACCGGGCCGATCCGGGCTCGAGGCGGAGCAGGGTCTGCTCGTCGAGCGGGGCGACGCCGTCCGCCCGCTCGGCCTCGGCGGCGAGCGCCCGCACGGCGTCGGCCTCCTCGTGCGTCAGGTGCTGCGCGGTGCGCATCGGTCGATCTCCTCTCCGGGTGGGTACGTGAGCGGTGGCCTCAGTCGAGCTGCCCGCTGCCGTGCAGGGTGGCGGCGGCCTCGAGGTCCTCCGCCGTGGTCAGCAGCCCGCCGGCCCGGCGCGTGATCTCGAAGGCGAGGTCCGTGCCGTCGCCCTCGGCCTCCTCGTGGTCCGCGTGGAGCGCGGAGCCCGTCGCGAGCACGCGCAGGAAGGCGGCAGCCCGGTCGAGAGCTACGGCGAGGTCCCCGGAGTACACGCCGGACAGCACCTTGTCGACGACGCCGACCACGTCGTCCGGCCCGTTCGGCGCGGCGACCCCCGCGACGGCGCCCGCCACCTCGGCGCGGGTGAGGCCCTCGCGGTAGCGGGCGGCGACGGTGCCCGGGTCGCGGCGGACCCACTCGCGCAGCAGGTACAGGCGCCACAGGGCGCCGGGCAGCGTGGCCGCCGGGCTGCGCGACCAGAGCTCGGCGATGGTGTCCAGCCCCTCGGAGTCCACGAGCGTGACCAGGCGGTCGAGCAGGTCGGGGTCGGTGCCCGAGTCGCGTCGTCCGCCGTCGACGATGAGCCGGGCGGTCGTGTGGGCGAGCTCGGATCTCGTGGCCGGGTCCTCGTCGCCCTCGATGCCCTCCGCCACGGCGGGGTCGAGCATCGCGGGCCGGCGGGGTCGTCGTGGTTCGTTCATGTCGACCTCCTTCGGCGTGCCCGGGGGTGGCCGGGCGACGGGCGTCCGGCACGGCACCGGGCGGCGGTCGGTCCATTGTCTCCCACGGGGGCCGTCCGGGCCTACGCGGTGCGCCGAGGGCGTCGTCCGGGACCACCGGTGGTGAGGTCGTGCCATGACTGGCGAGGTCGTGATTCGCAAGCACGGCCTCGCCGCCTCGCGCACGATCTCACCGCGTCGTGCACCTCACTGCGTGAACCACCTCGCCGGGCACCTACGCTGATCTGCGTGCTGCGCACCGTCACCTCCCACCTCCAGATGACCACCCGCCGGGGTGCGTCCCGCCTCGCGTTCCTCGTCGCGGTCGCCCGTCAGCCCGGCCTCGACATCGACGAGCGCCTCGTCTGCCGACTCGGCGACGCCGAGCTCGAGCTCATCGAGTTCGTCGGCGCGCACGGCGCCGTCACGCACGTCCTCGACCTCGGCGAGGACACCGAGCTCGGCGTGCCGCTGACCCTGGACTACGAGGCCCGCGTGAGCGGCAGCGGCGACCTCGGCGAGATGGACGAGCCCGCCGAGCTCCTCGCCTACCTACGGCCCTCGCGCTACGCGGAGTCCGACCGGCTGTTCCGGCTCGCGCACGCGGAGTTCGGCGGCCTGCGCGGCCTGGAGCTCGTCCGGGCCGTCGAGGCGTGGGTGTTCGACTCGCTCGCCTATGTGCGAGACTCCTCCCGACCGACGGACGGGGCGGTCGAGACCATGCTCGCCCGCCAGGGAGTGTGCCGGGACTACGCCCACCTCGTGGTCGCCCTGCTGCGGGCGCTGGACGTGCCCGCGCGCGTGACGTCGGTGTACGCGCCGGGTCTGTCCCCGATGGACTTCCACGCCGTCGCCGAGGCCTGGCACGAGAACCGTTGGCACGCGATCGACGCGACCCGGCTCGCGCCCCGGCAGTCGCTCCTGCGGATCTCGACCGGGCGCGACGCGGCGGACAACGCCTTCCTCACCTCGCACGGCGCCGGCATCCGCTTCCAGACGCTGCAGGTCTCCGCGGTCGTGGACGGCGACCTGCCGGTCGACGACCGCACCGAGCTCGTCCAGATCGCCTGACGTGGGCACCCCGGACTTCGTTCTCGAGCTGCGCCGGCACGTCGGCCATGCCCTGCTGTGGATGACGGCCACGTCGGCGGTGGTCGTGCGCGACCGTGCGCACCGACCTCCTCCCATGCCCTCCCCCGACGACGCCGCGGCCACGCCCGGGACGCCCGGCCCGCGGCGCGAGGTGCTGCTCGTCCGGCGCGCCGACAACGGCCGGTGGACGCCGGTGACCGGGATCGTCGACCCGGGCGAGCAGGTGGCGGACGCCGCTGTCCGGGAGGTCCTCGAGGAGACCGGCGTGCGGGCGCGCGCCGTGCGGCTCGTCCGCCTGCACACGTTGGAGCCGATCACCTATGCGAACGGGGACGTCGCGCAGTACGTCGACGCGACGTTCCGGTGCGAGTGGGTCGCCGGCGAGCCGTACCCGGCCGACGGGGAGAACACCGAGGCGCGCTGGTTCGACCTGGACGAGCTGCCCGAGATGGGCGAGGAGATGCGCGTCCGCATCGACGCCGCGCTCACGCCCGAGCGGCCGGCGCGGTTCACCGGCGGGGACGCCCCCGCACCGCACCGGGGCTCCCCTGGCGAGGACGCCCCCGGCCCGCACTGACGACTCCCCTCAGTGGCGCCCGGACCAGTGCGGGCTGTGCATGAGGCCGAGGACGTTGCCGAACGGGTCCACCACCGATGCCGTGACGAACCCGTGCCCGCGCACGATCAGCGGCTCGTGGGTCGTGGCACCGTGCGCGAGCAGGTCGGCCAGGGTGGCCTCGACGTCGTCGACGTGCCAGTACGTGGTCGACGTGCCAGGGCCGCTCGCGCCGGGCGCGTAGGAGCGGTCCATGAGGCCGAGCTCGTCCTCGTCGGGCCCGATCCGGAACTCGACGTAGGCGGCCGGCCCGCTCTCCGGGCGCCGGAAGTAGGGGTCGACGCCGAGGAGATCCGCGTACCAACGTGCTGCGGAGTCGACGTCCTCGGCGGTGAGGACCATCGTGGTGAGGCCGTTGAGCGTGTTCATCGTCGTGCCCTTTCGATCGGTGGGTCGGAGGTGGGTCGGTGGGAGCAGGAGTCGGTGCGTCCTCCTGGGCGGCGTGTGCGGCCCGGGTAGCTGTGGGCGGGTGTCGCGTGGGAGCTGTCCGGATCGTCGTCGTCGGGATTCACGCGTGGGACCCCGCCCGACGTAACCTGACCGCTCGCGGGAGCCGTGGCGACGCCGGGCTCCGCGGGCCTCTAGCTCAATCGGTAGAGCAACGGACTTTTAATCCGTGGGTTGTGGGTTCGAGCCCCACGGGGCCTACTTCCACCACCTCCACGCGCGGGCGCGCGAGCAGGCCGCCAGGTCGACGAGCAGGACCGGGCACGCGCCTCAGTCCAGGCAGAACTCGTTGCCCTCGGGGTCGGCCATGACGATGAAGCCGATGCTCAGAGGTGCCTCGGGCTCGTGCCGCCGGAGCCTGGTCCCGCCGAGTCCGACGAGCCGCTCGCACTCGACCTCGAGGGCCGCCATCCGTTCGTCGTCGCGCAGGTCGGAGGCGGTGCGGACGTCGAGGTGCACGCGGTTCTTGGCCACCTTCTCCTCGGGCACCTGCTGGAAGTAGATACGCGGACCGGCTCCGTCGGGGTCCTCCAGCGCCGATGCGCTGTTGCGCTGGTCCTCGGGAACCCCGGACGCCTCGAGGAACTGATCCCACGCGGCGAGCGGGTCCGCGCCCTCCGGGAGGTCGACGCCCGGCGGGGCGGGGTGGACGTAACCGAGGACGTCGCGCCAGAAGGTCGACAGCGCCCGCGGGTCGCGGGCGTCGAAGGTGATCTGGATCTTCGCGCTCATGACGGCTCCGTCCGGTCGGCGTGGGCGTGCAGGTACAGGTCGCGCAGCAGGGCGACCTCGGCCAGGTGGTGGATGAGCTCGCGGTTGATGTGCAGGACGAGCCGCCCCATCGGGTCCTGCGCGAACGGGCCTTCCGCCTCGCCGCACGGGCGAGCGAGGCCGTCCTCCCCCAGGCTCGCCACGCCGTCGGTCCATCGTGCGTACTCCTCGTCGAGCTGGGCCAGCGCCGCAGCGGCGGTCGGCGCGTACTCGAAGGACTGGTAGTCGGTGGCCGCGCGGCCGAAGTGGGCGGCGTTGCGCATCGCCAGCACGCCGACGATGACGTGGCCGAGGCGCCAGGCGATCGTCGTCATCGGCGCGGGCTCGGGTGGCGGGAACGCGAAGTCGATGGTCATCTCACCTCCGCCGGCCTGGACCGGCGCGGAGCCGGTCCCGCGCGGGCGCACGTTCCAGGCGCCGGGGGTCGGTTCCCAGAAGTACTCGTCGTCGGTGAGCCCGGCGAGGCGTTCGCGGATCTGGTGCTGCCAGTGCCAGTCGGTCTGGTCGCGCAGTGCTCCGTTCCAGGAGGTGTCGGACAGGGTCATCGTCGGCTCGCTCATGGACACACCGTGGCAGGTGACGCGGACAGGATCGTTCCGCGATCGGTGGGAGAGTTCTCGGTATGCGCACCGAGGGGACGACCGAGCGGGTCCTGCGGCTGCTCGGCCTGCTGCAGCACCGCTCGTCTTGGACCGCGGACGAGCTCGCCACCGAGCTCGACGTGACCCCGCGGTCGGTCCGCCGCGACGTCGAGCGGCTGCGGACGCTGGGGTATCCCGTCGAGGCGAGCCCCGGCGTCGGGGGTGGCTACCGGCTGGGGGCCGGGACGCGACTCCCGCCGCTCCTGCTCGACGCCGAGGAGGCGACCGCGACCGCCCTGTCGCTGCGGCTGGCGGCCGGCGGCACGGTCACCGGGGTCGGTGACGCGGCGCTGCGGGCACTGACGAAGCTCGACCAGGTGCTCCCGCCGCGACTGCGTGCGGAGGTCCACGCGCTGTACGACGCGACGGGCACCGTCGTCGGGCCGCAGGCCTCGATCGACGCCGATGTGCTCGTGCGGCTCGCGCGCGCCTGCCACGACTCCGTGCGAGTGCGGTTCCGGTACACGGCGCGCGACGGCGACGAGCGGGAGCGGACCGTCGAACCCGTGCGGATGGTGACGCTCGGCCCGCGCTGGTACCTCATGGCGTACGACGTCGACCGCGCCGACTGGCGGACGTTCCGCCTCGACCGGATGAGCGCGCTCGAGGTGACGACGTGGCGGGTCGCGCCGCGCGAGCACCCGGACCCCGTGGAGTACGTCCAGCGGTCGGTGACCGTGTCGCCGTACCGGTACCTCGCGCGCGTCCGGCTCCGGGCGCCGGCCGACGAGGTGCGGGCCCTGGTGCCGGCCGCCGCAGGCCGGGTCGAGGAGGACACCGACGGGTGGTGCGTCCTGGTCGCCGGCGCGGAGGACCTCGACTGGCTGGCGATCCGGGTGGCGCTGCTCGGTCTCGAGGCGGAGGTGGTCGAGCCGCCCGAGCTGCGGGAGACGGCCGCGCGGCTGGCGGGCGTGCTGGCGGGGATGGCCGGGCGCGGCGACGCACAGGAGCCCGGTACGTCGACGGGAGCCGACGACGAGGCGTGACGCGCGACCTACCTCCCGGCGCGCGCGGCGTGCAGGGCGCGGACCCGCTCGGCGAGCTCGTCGTCGGGGCCGTCGACGTCGGCGCCCGGCACCACCGCCCTGATCGGCAGGCCCGCGACCGGGGAGTCCGGCAGGCCGAGCTCGGCGGCCCAGCGCGTCAGCTGCTCCCCCGACGACGCGTAGACGATCCGCCCGAGTCCCGCCCAGCCGTGCGCGGCCGAGCACATCGCGCAGTGCTCCCCGGAGGTGTAGACGACGCACCGTGCCCGGACGGCCGGCTCGAGGCTCCGGGCCGCCCACTGCGCGATCGCCAGCTCGGGATGCCGCGTGCCGTCGCCGCCGGAGACCTGGTTGTGGTCCTCGAGCAGGACGTCGCCGTCGGGAGAGACGAGGACGGAGCCGAACGGCTCGTCGCCGGCGGCGAGCGCCCGCTCGGCCAGCTCCACGGCACGGACGAGGAACCTGCGGTCGGTATCGGTGATCATCGCTGCATCCTGCCCGACGACGCCGCACCCCCGCCCCGGGCCGCCGTCTCGGCCGCGGCCCACAGGTCCGCGACGATCCGCTGCGCGGGCCCGCTGGGCGCCTCCCGCCAGCCCTGTCCGGTCCACAGCGGGATGAACCGGGTGTCCCCGGCCGCTCCCCCGGCCTGCCTGATCGGCCAGGTCACGTGGTTGAGCGCGGGGTACGCGGGCGGCGCGACGGCGTCGTAGCGGCGCACCAGCTCGTTGACGAGCGAGCGCGCGGGACGGCCGGTGAAGGCGCGCGTCACGGCGGTGGTGGTGAGCGCCGGGTCGCGCAGGGCGGCGCGGTGGCCGGGCGAGGTGCCGGCCTCGTCGGCGTCGAGCAGCGCGGTGCCCACCTGTGCGGCGTCGGCGACCTCGAGCGCCCGCGCCACGTCCTGCCCCGTGGTCAGCCCGCCCGCCGCGATGAGCGGCAGCTCGACGGCGCGGCGCACGGCGCGCAGCAGCTCGCCCAGCGGCACGTCACCCGGGGTGTCGGCGACGGCGAACGTCGAGCGGTGCCCGCCCGCCTCCGGGCCCTGGACGACGAGCACGTCCGCGCCCGCCTCCACCGCGGTCACGGCGTCGTCGGTCGAGGTGACCGTCGCCCACACGGCGGTGCCGACGTCGCGGAACCGGCGAAAAGTCCCTGGAGCGGGCAGGCCGAACGTGAACGAGACGACAGGGACGGGGTCGGCCAGGAGCGCGGCGACCTTGGCGTCGAAGCCGGAGTCGTCCTGCCGGGGCGTGCCGAGCTCATCGATGCCGAGCTCGGCGGCGAGCGGTGCGAGCTCGTCGCGGTAGGCGCGGGCGGCATCGAGGTCGGCGGGCAGAGCGTCGGGGACGAAGAGGTTGACGCCGAACCGGCGTGCCCCGAGCTCGCGGACCCGGCGGACCTGCTCGAGCAGCGCGTCAGCGCTGCCATAACCGGAGGCGAGGAAGCCGGCGCCGCCGGCACGCTCGACGGCGTGGACGAGCTCCGGAGTCGACGGCCCACCCGCCATGGGCGCGCCGATGATCGGGACGGCGAGGTCGGCGAGGGAGGGGCGGTCGGAACCGGCACGGCCGGCAGGGGCGGGCACGCTTCGACCCTAGCGACCGCACCGACAGGCGGACCGGCACCACGATCCGCCCACGCGGCCGTGGTCCGGGGACGGGCTGCTCACCTGCCGAGCTGCTCTGTCAGATCGACGATCCGCGCACCCGGGCCCGCGCGTGCGAGCTCCTCGACCACCGTGAGCGCCAGGGCCCCGGGATCCTGCGTCGCGGAGGTACCCTCCGGGGCGCCGCCGACCGCCGGCCCGGGGGCCCAGACGAGGGTGATGTCGTTGCGCTCGCCGCAGCGTCGGCACACCCCCTCCCAGTCCTCGAGAGCTGCGCCCGACGCCGTGGTGCCGAGCGCGGCGATCCGCGCCCCCGACCCGCCCGACTCGGCGAGACCGAGCACCGCGCTGGCTCCCGGGGCCGTGTCCAGCAGCGCGATCGCCGATCGCACCGACCTCAGCCAGCCGACGTCGACCGAGAGCAGGTGCGGCCGGGCACCGCGGTCCACCAGGACGTCCGCAAGCGTGAGGTCGGTCGGCCCGCCGTCGCCGAGCACGGCCACGATTGGCTTGAGCACGTTCACGTCGTCCGCCTCCTTGTCATGGATCGAGCCACATCGCCGCCGGCCTTCGGGTGGGGCGTACCCACGGGTGCGGCATCCATGCATCCGGCGAGCCACACCGGTGAGGTTCGCCGATAGGATCGGGGGGCGTGAGCGACGAGGGTGCGGGCACCCGCGTCGAACTGTGCCGCCGACCGCCGCAGGCGCGACCGGCGTGGCCGATGGAGGTGCGGCGATGGACGAGGACCCCGCGGGCGACGACTTCTTCTCCCGCATGGCGCTGGACCTGCACTCCGGGTCCGGTGGCGGCAGCGAGCAGGCTGTCGAACACGTGGCGGAGTACGCGCGTGCTGCCGTGGTCTGCGACGGTGCCGGGATCATGCGGTCCCACGCCCGCGGCCTGCTCGCGACCGCCGCGGCCACGTCGCCGAGCGTGGCCGAGGCCCATCACCTCCAGCTGGTGCACGGCGAGGGGCCCTGCATCGACGCCGTCACCGACGTGGGCAGCGGCACGTACGTGTCGGGCGACGTCCGGGCCGACGCGCGATACCCCGCCTGGGGGCCGGCGGTGGCGGACCTCGGGTTCACGAGCGTGCTCAGCGTGGCGCTGCGGACGCACGAGCGCGGGTACGGCTCGCTCAACCTCTACGCGGCCGGGCGGGACGCGTTCACGCGGGCCGACCTCGAGGTGGCCCACGTCTTCGCCCGGCACGCCTCGGTCGCCATCGCCTCGGCGCACGAGCAGGAGGGTCTGCAGACGGCCGTCGACGCCCGCAAGCTCGTCGGCCAGGCGCAGGGCATCCTCATGGAGCGGTTCGACCTCGATGCGGACCAGGCGTTCGCGTTCCTCAGGCGGCACTCGCAGGACCACAACATCAAGCTCCACGCCGTCGCCGAGTGGGTGGTCGCCAACCGGCGCACGCACCGCACGCCCCCGAGCGACGTCGGTACCGGCGCGGGTTGAGCGGTCATCCGCGAGGAGCACCGCGCGACCGCTGCGTCCCGCCCCGCTGCCTCGCCGACACGAACGCCTCGTCGGTGACCACGTGGTGGAGCCGCCCGAGGAGCTCGATCTGCTCCCGCGCACGCCCGGCGAGCACCTCGAACATCGGCTCGGGCAGTCCGAGCTCGCCCGCGAGCCGGGCGAGCACCTCCCAGACCCCGAGCTTGCCAACGACGGCGCTGCGCATGAGCTCGGTCTCCAGCACCGGCGTCATGGGCGAGTCCGTGAGACGACCGTTGAGCTTGAGCCGGCCGATCCGCTCTGCCACGGTCGCCGTCACCTGGCGGTGCGCACGCGGTCGGAGGTCGAGCGTGCGCAGGAGATCGGTGAGGAGCAGGCGCTCGGACTCGATCTGCTCCGCCAGGGTCGCCAGCTCGGGCCCCAGGTCGGTCCCGGCGTAGGCGTCCGCCATGCGGCGCGCCCGTCCGGTGCCCGCGGTCGCGCCGGTGAGGTAGAGGCCGAGCAGCTCCCGGTCGAGGGTGGACGGCACCCGGTGGGCGGTGGGCTCCTCGTCGGCACCCTGCGCGTGGAACCGCAGCGCGCTCCCGGGCGGGACGGCGTCGGTCGGCCAGCGGCGCGCGGGTCGCACGGGCGGGCTCGGTGCCCCGACGCCGTCGGCCATGCCGCCGAGCAGTCCCCGCAGGGCCTCCGCCGCGTCGTGCCGGGGCCGCCAGCCGAGCTCGGTGCACAGGCGTGACGGGTCCATGACCGGCACGGCCATGCCCATGTCGAGCCACCCGGCGTCGGCCGCCGATGCGCGGACCTCCCACGCGAGGGAGAGCACTCGTCGCAGCAGGCCGCGCGGCACGGTGAGGACCCGACCGTGGTCGAGGACGCCCGCGAGGTCCGCGCCGGTGAGCACCGGCTCCGCGGCGATGTTGAAGGCGCCCGAGGCCCGGTCGAGGACGACCCGCACGTAGGCGTCGGCGGCGTCCTCCGGGTGGACCACCTGCAGGCGCAGGCCGGCGGGTAGCGGCACGAGCGGGAGCCGCCCGGGCCGGAGCATGCCGGGCGGGACGAACGGTCCGAGGAAGTAGCGCCGGATCTCGGAGGCCGGCTCGCCGCCGAGGAGCAGCGCCGGTCGCAGCCGGGCGATCGTCAGGTCCGGGTGCCGACGTGCGTACTCGTCGAGCACGCGCTCCTGGGCGGCCTTGTCGACCGAGTAGTGCGAGGTCCGGATGCCCTCGGTCGGCCAGGACTCGTCGCGCGGCTCGTCGTCGTCGACCGGGGAGTAGGCCCCCACCGAGGAGGCGACGACGAGGTGCGGCACGCCCGCCCGGACGACCGCCTCCGCGACTCGCGCGGTGCCGCCGACGTTGGCGCGCCGCAGGAGGTCGCGCTCCCGGTTGGGCTGGATGAGCCAGGCGAGGTGCACGACGGCGTCCGCTCCGCGCAGCGCCCGCGCGAGCCGGTCGATCACGGCGTCCTCGTGCGCGGGCTCGCGGGCCGGCACCGCAAGGTCGAGGCGGTGCCAGGTGGCCGACGCGTACGGCTGGGCCGACGTGTCCGGCAGGCGCCGCGACACCCCGACGATCTCGTCCACCCGCGGGGACGCGGCCAGCGCACGCAGGACCGCGGTGCCGGCGTTCCCGGACGCGCCGACGACGGCGACCCTCACGAGGCTCCGTCCCGCTCGTCGTTCCTCCGGTCAGACATGGCCTGCCACCTCTCGAGTCGTGTCTCGTCGTGCCGGGTCGTGCGCCCCGATGCCGTCGCTGGTCCGCGGCGTCCGGGTCAGCCGCCTGGGATCTCGGTGGAGGTAGGTGGAGACGATGCCGCACCCTGCGCCCGCCGGCACGGTCCGGGCGCGAAATTCAATCTCGCGCGTGGAGTCGCACAGGACGGCGGCCAGGGTGGTCGGCCAGGGCCTGAGGGACTCCAGCACCGCGGCGCGCGCCGTGTCCCGGGCGCTCGGCGTGACGAGCGCCGTCACGGGCCGATCATCCCTCCGGTGACGCCCAGCGTCTCGCCGACGACGTAGCTCGACTCGGAGGACGCCAGGAGGACGAAGGCCGGGGCCACCTCGGTCGGCTGGCCGGCGCGCCCCAGCGGCGTGCTCCTTCCGAACTCGGGCAGCTGGTCGGTAATGCGGCGGGTGTCGGCCCTCATGCGGTGCTCCCCCGGGGTCGTGGTGCTGTCGTGGCCCGTACGGGCGCACCGGGCAGGTACCCGACGCGCACGAGCCGAAACCCGCGGACCGCCCGGCGGCCGGCCCGCCGTCCACGCGGCGGTCCAGGCGCCGGTGCCGGCACCGGCGACAGGCCCGGCCGATTGACAGGAGTCCCGCCCTGGGATTGGGTGAAGATCTGGTGACGCAGCCGCCAGGACGCGCACGTTCATCTCGGAGGACTTCCGTGAACGTACGACCGACGACTGCGCACGACGCAGTCGATGACGACACAGTGACCGAGCATCTCGGGCTCGCCCGGGCGCTCGCCCGCCGCTTCCGCGGACGGGGCTCCGAGGTCGAGGACCTCGAGCAGGTGGCCTACCTGGGACTGGTCAAGGCCGCCAGGGGCCACGACCCGACCCGGGGCGCCCTGGCGCCGTACGCCACCGCCACCATCCTCGGCGAGCTCAAGCGCCACTTCCGGGACGGCGGATGGATGGTGCGGCCGCCTCGGGCGGTGCAGGAGCTGCAGCTCGAGATCCGGCGCCTCGCCGACGAGCACGTGCAGCGGGACGGCAGCCCGCCGTCCGACGCCGACGTCGCCCACGAGCTGGGCCGGGACCTGGCGGACATCCGCGAGGCGCGGGCCGCCGTCGGCTGCTACACGCCGGAGTCGATCGATGCCCGCGTGGGGCCGGACGAACGACCGCTGGCCGAGAGGCTTCCCGCGGACGACGACGGCACGTTCGAGCGGATCGACGACCTGGCGAGCCTGCGGCCGCTGCGCCGTCTCCTGCGCGGGGCCGACCGCGCCCTCCTGCACATGCGGTTCGTCGAGGACCGCACCCAGCAGGACATCGCCGACGAGCTCGGTATCAGCCAGATGCAGGTCTCGCGCCGCCTCGGCCGGGTGATCGCCACGCTGCAGCTCGCTGCAGGCACGCCCGGCGGGACGTCCCGCCGGAGCCCGGCGCCGCCGACGAGCGCCACCACCGCCACGCCCAGCACGCACGCCGCCTGAACGCGGCTGACGTGCCCGATGCTGAGGAGCTACCGATGTCTGAGCTGTCCCGTCTTCCCCGCCCGCTGCTCGAGGAATGGAGCTGGCAGTTCGAGGGTGCGTGCCGCGCGTACGACCCGGACGACTTCTTCCACCCCGAAGGCGAACGAGGCGGCGTCCGCCAGCGCCGCGACGCGGCTGCCAAGGCCGTGTGCCGGACCTGTCCCGTGCTGGAGGCGTGCCGCGAGCACGCCCTCACCGTCCGCGAGCCCTACGGCGTCTGGGGCGGCATGAGCGCGGACGATCGTGCGGCCGCGTACCAAGCGGAGCGCAGGGCCGGTTGACCCGCGGCCGGGGGCCGGCACCTGCACGGCGTCACGCAGGTTCGCTCGCGGCGGGCCGCCGGCCCGTGCATGCTCCGCCCGTCTCCGGGTACACGACCGCCAGTGCCGTCGACGGCGGTGCACCGACGAGGAGGAGGCCCGCATGCGCGCACTGACCTGGCAGGGACCCGAGAACGTCCGCGTCGACGATGTCCCCGACCCGAAGATCCTCGAGCCGACCGACGCGATCATCGAGGTGACGTCGACCGCCGTGTGCGGCTCCGACCTCCACCTCTACAGCGTCCTGGGAGCCTTCATCGACCCCGGGGACGTTCTCGGTCACGAGACGATGGGAGTCGTGCGTGAGGTCGGTGCCGACGTCACCGACGTCTCGGTGGGCGACCGGGTGGTCGTCCCGTTCCCCATCGCCTGCGGCGTCTGCCGGATGTGCTCCCGCGGGCTGCACAGCCAGTGCGAGACGACCCAGGTGCGCGAGTACGGGTCCGGGGCGGCGCTGTTCGGCTACACGAAGCTCTACGGGCAGGTGCCCGGCGGCCAGGCGCAGTACCTGCGGGTGCCCCACGCGCAGGCCGGCCTCATCACGGTGCCGGACGACGACGAGCCGGACGAGCGGTACCTCTACCTGTCCGACGTCCTGCCCACCGCGTGGCAGGGCGTCCGCTACGCCGACGTCGAGCCCGGCTCCTCTGTGGCCGTGCTCGGCCTGGGGCCGGTCGGCCAGATGGCGGCCCGCGTCGCCCGGTTCTTGGGCGCCGGGCAGGTCATCGGGGTCGACCGGGTGCCCGAGCGCCTCGCGATGGCGGCGCGCCACGACGTACAGGTCCTCGACTCGCGGGAGGCGGACGACGTGCCGGAGCGGATCCGCGACCTCACCGACGGACGCGGGCCGGACGCGGTGATCGACGCCGTGGGGATGGAGGCGCACGGCTCCCCTCTCGCCGGGGCGGCCCACCGGGTGATGGCGAAGCTGCCGGACGACGTGGCCGGTCCGATGATGACGCACGCCGGCATCGACCGGCTCGCGGCGCTCCGTACCGCGATCAGCTCGGTGCGCCGCGGCGGGACGGTGTCGATCTCCGGCGTGTACGGCGGCGCGAAGGATCCGCTCCCCCTGCTGGAGATGTTCGACAAGCACCTCACGCTGCGCATGGGGCAGGCGAACGTCCACCGCTGGGTCGAGGACCTGCTGCCTCTCGTCATGGATCGCGAGGATCCGCTCGGCGCCCTCGACCTGCGCACGCACCGGCTGGACCTCGAGGAGGCGCCGGCCGCCTACGAGATGTTCCAGAAGAAGGAGGACGGCTGCATCAAGGTCGTCCTCGACCCCCGCACCTGACGAGGGCACGGTGCGCCCCCCGCCGACGGGCCGTCGCGCGACCCGACGGCGCGCCGGCGTCGGCCCCCCGGGATCCATCCCACAGGTTTACCGTTCGAACGGGTGGGTACGGGCACCGTAGGCACGACCTCCGGCAGGACACGACGGGAGAGGGACGGACATGGCCATCTGCTCGATGTGCGGGAACAGCTACGACAAGAGCTTCCGGATCACCACCCACGACGGGCGGTCCGCGGACTTCGACTCGTTCGAGTGCGCCATCCATGCGGTGGCGCCGACCTGCGCCCACTGCGGGTGCCGGATCATCGGCCACGGCGTCGACGTCGACGGCACCTCGTACTGCTGCAGCCACTGCGCCCGCCAGGTCACCGCCGCCGACCTCACCGACAGCGCCTGATCCCGGACGCCCAGCACGCGCACCATGGCTCGCTCGAAGGACCGCGAGGCCGTCCGGATCGACGGACGGGAGGTCCGCCTGTCGCACCCCGACAAGGTGATGTACCCCGAGACGGGGACGACGAAGCGTGACCTCGTGGACTACGTGGTCGCCATGGCGGAGCTGATCGGTCGGCACGCCGGCGGTCGGCCCGCCACACGGAAGCGGTGGCCCGACGGGGTCGGGACGACGGCGGAACCCGGTCAGTCGTTCTTCGCCAAGGACCTCGAGGGGCACGCGCCGGACTGGGTCGCCAGGCGCGACCAGCAGCACGCCGACCACGTCAACACCTACCCCCTCGCCGACGACGCCGCGACGCTCGCGTGGTTCGTCCAGATGGGCACGCTCGAGATCCACGTGCCCCAGTGGCGGTTCGGCCCCGGCGAGAAGGAGGAGCTCGCTCCCGACCGCCTCGTGCTCGACCTGGACCCCGGCGAGGGCGCGGGTCTGGCCGAGTGTGTCGAGGTCGCCCGCCTGCTCCGCCCCGAGCTTGAGGAGAGGGGCCTGACCTCGGTCCCGGTCACCAGCGGGAGCAAGGGACTGCACCTGTATGCGGGGCTCGACGGCCACGTCACGGGCGACGACGTCGCCGAGACCATGGAGGACCTGGCCCAGGCCCTGGAGGGCGAACGTCCCGAGCTCGTGGTCTCGACGATCCGTCGGGACGTACGCCGCGGGCGGGTGCTCATCGACTGGAGCCAGAACCGTGCCGCGCGCACGACCGTCGCGCCCTACTCCCCGCGCGGCCGGGGACTGCCGACCGTGGCGGTGCCACGCGTGTGGTACGAGCTCGACGATCCGGACCTGCGCCAGCTGACGATCGACGAGGTGCTCGCGCGGATGCGCGGGACGCAGGATCCGCTGGCGGCCATCGCCCCGCTCCCGGACGGAGCGGGCAGCGTCGGCGGGGCACGGCTCCCGGTGCGCGCGGCCGGGGCGAGCGCACGGTCCACGCGCAGGACGCCTGACGAGTCATCGAGAAGAGGAGACGGCACCATGCCCCAGAAGGACACCCCGCCGAGCATCAAGAACCCCGAGATGTACGAGGAGCTCCGCGACGACGGGGCGTCGAAGGAGAAGGCCGCCCGCATCTCCAACGCCGCGGCCAACGAGGGCAGGAAGAGGGTCGGGGCGCGCGGCGGCGAGGCCGGCAGCTACGACGACTGGACCGTCGACGAGCTGAAGGACCGCGCCAAGGAGCTCGGCATCACCGGCTACTCGGACAAGAAGAAGGACGAGCTCGTCGACATGCTCCGGAACCACTGAGTCCGCCGGGGCGCTCCGGCGCGGTCGACGACCCGGAGAGTCTGGAGGGGCCGGACAGACCGGAGGGGCCGGCCACCTGCAGTTCGGTGGCCGGCCCCTCCGGGCCGTGCTGGTCGGGCGGCTGAGCGCCCGAGCGTGTCGGGCACCTGACGGCACCCGGTGCGTTCGCCCCGTGGGTCAGCGCGCTGCGCGGGCCCCGCGGCCACGGACCGCGATGAAGATCGTGATGAGAATGATCGCGAGCACGATGCCCACGATCCAGGTGACGATCGTCGAACCGCCGAAGAGCTGGTCCGCGACCCAACCACCACCGAGGGCGCCGAGCGCCCCGAGGATGATGGTCCACAGGATGCCCAGGTTCTGGTCACCCTTCATGAACAAGCGCGCGAGAGCACCGATGATGGCGCCGACGACGACGAGCGAGATGAAAGACCACATGCTGTGCCTCCTTGTCCGGGACCGTCGGTGGGCGAGGCCCCTGCTGTGACAGCGGTCCAACTCTTGCACCGATGGTGCACAACTGCACGCGCTGACCCACGCGTCGAAGATCACTGTTCTGTCACGGTTGACCCTCTCGGGATCGCCGGGAGAACCCGGGTCGAGCGGTCTGCGGACCCGCAGCCGTCGGCCGCCTCACGCACGAGGGAACGATCGGACCGCTGCCCGACCGGTGAGCGTCTCAGCGCCGCAGGTGTCGGTACGTCGAGACGGCCATCGGCATAAAGATCGCGATGAGCAGCACAGGCCAGACGACGGCCAGGACCGACGCATGCTCGGCGAACCAGGTACCGCCGCTGTCCGAAGGAGCGCCGAGCAGTCCGCGCGCGGTCGTCGCCGTGGCCGAGATGGGGTTGGCGTCGGCGATGGTCGCCAACCACCCGGGCATGGTCGACGTGGCGATGAACACGCTGGAGAAGAACAGCACCGGCCAGACGAGCATGTTGATCGGGGCGAGGGACTCGGGGGTGGCAGCCCTCAGGCCCACGAAGATGCCGGCCCAGAGCATGGCGATCCGCAGCAGGAGCAGGAGACCGAGGGCCGCGAGCGCCTCCATGAGGGTGGTCTCGGGTCGCCATCCGAAGGCCACGCCGGCTCCGACGACGACGACGAGCGAGACCAGGGAGTCCAGCAGGTCCGCGAGGCAACGCCCCCCGACGACGGCGATACCGCTCATCGGCAGGGACCGGAAGCGGTCGGTGATGCCGCGCGAGGAGTCCTGGCAGACCGCGGTCATGGTGCCTTCGAGCCCGAGGAACACGGTCATCGCCAGCACACCGGGCATCACGAAGTCGATGTAGCTGCCGCCCAGGGCGTCGCCGAGCGCGCCTCCCATGAGCCCGAGGAAGAGCGACATGAGGAGGACCGGCCAGAGCCAGTTGAATATTCTCGCGCCGATCATGTGGCGCCAGTGCTGGAGATCGCGACGCGTGATGGTCCAGGTGTCGGCGAGCGCCCGGGCCACGGGCGTGGTCGGACCGTCCGGAGCGGTGGTCAGCCTGCTCGCGCTCGGGTGATCGGTGGTCGTGCTCACGGGGTGGCCTCCTCGGTGACGGCGGTGCCGGCCTGGTTCATGGGAACGAGCGCGGTATGGCCGGTGATCTGCAGGAAGACCTCGTCCAGGCTCGGGGTGCGCAGGGAGAGGTCGGACACGGACAGGCTCGCGTCGCGCAGGGCGGCGGTCGCGCCGATCAACGAGGCGGTGCGGTCGGCCAGCGGCACCCGGACCCGGCCGTGGTCGACCGTGATGTCGCCGCTGGACCATGGGGCCAGCTCCGCGCGGAGTCGCAGCAGGTCGCCGTCGTGCGTGGGGGTGATCTCGAGCCAGTCGTCACCGACCTTGGCCTTGAGCTCGGCCGGGCGGCCTTCCGCCGCCACCCGTCCTCGTCCGAGCATCGAGATGCGGTCGGCGAGCTGGTCGGCCTCCTCGAGGTACTGGGTCGTCAGCAGGACGGTGGTGCCGCCCCTCACCAGCTCCCGGATCGCCTCCCAGACGTCCTGGCGGACCCCGGGGTCGAGGCCCGTCGTCGGCTCGTCGACGAAGAGGATGTCCGGGGCGGTGATGAGGCCGGCGGCCAGGTCGACGCGCCTCCGCATGCCACCGGAGTAGCTCTTCACCTGCCGATCCGCTGCGTCGGCGAGCCCGAACCGGTCCAGCAGCTCTCCCGCGCGGCGGGCCGCGGACGTGGGCCGGTACCGGTTGAGCCGGGCGAACATCACCAGGTTCTGACGGCCGGTCAGCGCTTCGTCGACCGCCGCGATCTGTCCGACGAGTCCGATCCTGGCGCGCACGCGGCCGGCGTCCCGGACGGCGTCGTGCCCGGCGACCACCACCCGGCCGGCATCCGGCGCGAGGAGAGTGGTCATGATCCGCACCGCCGTCGTCTTCCCCGCCCCGTTCGGCCCGAGCAGTCCGTGGACGCTCGCGCGCGCGACCTCGAGGTCCAGGCCGTCGAGGACCGCGGGGCCCCGTGCTCCGCCGAAGGCCTTGCGGACGTCCGTCAAGGCGATCGCCATGTCTGTGCGCACCATCGTCCTCCCTTTTCTGACGCCGTACTGTACGGCGTACGAATTGAGCGTACGCTAGCCTTGCCCGATGCGCACATGGCGTGCGGTCGATCGCACGCCTCCGTCCGGATCAGGAGGATCGTGGCCACTGGCAGGTCGGCGCCCGAGGTCGTCCGCAGCCTCTACCTGCTGTGGGGGCACCACCCGGAGCAGGGCAGGTCCGGGCTCTCGGTGGGGCGCATCGTGCGGGCGGGCGTGCAGCTGGCCGACGCCCAGGGCCTGGCGGCCACCTCCATGAGGAAGGTCGCCGAGGAGCTCGGGGTGAGCACCATGGCGCTGTACCACCACGTCCCCGGCAAGGAGGACCTCACCGCACTCATGACCGACGACGTCTACGGCGAGCTGTACGGCGACGTCGACCACGCACGGCCTGCCGATGACTGGCGCACGGGCCTGCGCGAGGTGGCGGAGCGCAACTGGCAGCTCCTCGAACGCCACCCGTGGTTGCTCGACGTGCACGAGGCCAGGAGCCTGCTCGGACCGAACGCCTCCCGGAAGTACGAGGCGGAGCTGGGGGTCCTCGACGGGATCGGGCTGTCCGACCTGGACATGGAGTCGAGCCTCACCGCGCTCCTCAACATCGTCGAGGGCGCCGCGCGTCACCTCCGCGCCGACCACGCCGCACGCAGCAGCTCGGGTCTGACCGATGCCGAGTGGTGGGCCGTCGTGGCACCGGCGCTCGACCATCTCATGGCCGACGAGGACTACCCCGTCTCGGGGCGGGTCGGCACCAGCGTCGGCACTGCCGCCGACGCCGCGCGCGACCCGCGACGCACGTTCCGCCTCGGGGTCTCGCTCGTCGTCGACGGCGTCGCCGAGCTCATCCGCGCGTCCGGCTCGGACCCGGACGCCCCGGGCTGACGCCGACCCGCGGCTCGGCCAGCCGGCGGTCGGACCAGAGCGCGGCCGCGGCGTGCCCCATGAGCAGCTTGGGGTAGTAGGTCCACGCGAACCAGGGGACGAGCCGAGACCGGCCGATCGCCTGGTCGAGCGCGAGTCCTCCGGCGGTCAGCGCCACGCCGAGGGTGCGGCGTCGTCGGGGGAACCTGCGGATCGCGAGGGTGGCACCCATGAGGTAGCCGTGGTGCAGCGCGGCCCACAGCGGCCCGGGGACGGGCCCCGATCGCCCGCGGTCCAACCACGCCACGAGCGCGGGATGCACGTGCCAGGCCGCGAACGTCAGGTGCTCACGGTCGCCCTGTCCGGGCCGGGCGTACCAGCGAGAACAGGCGAGGGTGTTGTTGACGTAGGCCCCGCCGACGAGATCGGCCGCCAGGACGGCCGACGCCGCGGTGGCGGCTCGGCCGCCACCCCGACCCCGGGCCACCGCGGCTGCCATCAGGGCGCCGCCCGCCGTCGTCGTCGCCGTCAGCGCGTGGTCGAGCCGTGTGGCCTCGGGACCGACGAACCTGCCCCACGCCTCGCGGATCATCGGGCCACCTTACGAGGGAAGAGCACGGCGGCCATCCAGACGGCGAGCGCCACGAACCCGGCGCACCACAGGACGCCGATCCACCACTCGTTCCCGGGGTTCTGGCCGTTGAGCAGGGCTCGGGAGGCGTCGATGATGGGCGTCATCGGCTGGTGCTGAGCGAAGCCCTGCAGCCAGCTCGGCATCGACTCCACCGGCGCGAAGCCCGAGGAGACGTACGGCAGGAACAACAGCATGAACCCGTACCCGCTGGCGGACTCGGCCGAGCCTGCGACCATGCCGAGCACCGCGAAGACCACGGTGATGACGAGGATCCACAGGGCGACCAGGCCGACGGAGCCGAGCAGCTGGAGGAACGACGCGTCGGTACGGAAGCCGACCGCGAGCGCCACGGCGAAGACCACCGCGGTGGCCAGGAGGTTGCGCACCATGGAGGACACCGCGTGCCCCAGCAGCACGGTGACGGACGGGAAGGGCATGGTGCGCAGGCGGTTCATGAATCCGGTCGTCATGTCGTTGCTGACGACCACCGCCGTGTAGGACGCCCCGAACCCGGCGGCCGTGACGACGATCGCCGGCAGCACGTACGAGAGGTAGGCGTCGCTGGAGGTGGTGCCGTCACCGCTCACGTCCATCGCGCCACCCATCACGTAGGTGAAGATCAGCATGAGCATGATCGGCAGGATGACGGCCATGAGGAGCGACTCGGCGTCGCGGAAGGAGTGCTTGAGGCTCCGCACGGAGAAGACCTTGAGCGCGGTGAGGAACCCGGCGCCGGACATCGGCGTGACGGTCCGGCCTGCAAGGGCCTCCGGGGATGCGTGCGCGGTAGCGGGCAGGGTGCCGGTCGTGGTCACGAGGTGACCTCCTTCGTGGTGGTCGCGGGGGTCGCGGCGGTCGAGGGGGACGCGGTGGTCGAGGGCGTCGCGATCCCGGTGAGCTCGAGGAAGACCTCGTCCATGGTCGGGGTGCGCACGGTGATGCCGACGTCGGGTCGGCGGCGGGCGACCTCGGCGACCTCCCGCGCGACGTCGGCGGCGGAGCCCGCGGTGGGCAGGGTCTCCACGATGTGGCCGGCGTCGTCGTGCAGCTGGATGGTCGATCCACCGACGCGTTCCTTGAGCTGGGAGGGGGTGCCGTCGGCGACGATCCCGCCGTCGTTGAGCACCATGATGCGGTCGGCGAGCACGTCGGCCTCCTCCAGGTACTGGGTGGTCAGCACGATGGAGGTTCCGGCGTCGGCCAGGGAGTTGATCTCGTCCCAGAGCGCCTGCCGGCTACGGGTGTCGAGGCCCGTGGTGGGCTCGTCGAGGAAGATCAGCTGCGGCCCGGCGATGAGGCTCACCGCGATGTCGAGCTTGCGCCGCATCCCGCCGGAGTAGGTCGAGGTGCGCCGGCCGCTCGCCCCGGTCAGGTCGAAGCTCTCCAGCAGCTCGTCGGCGCGACGCCGCGCATCCTTGCGGGAGAGCCCGAAGAGCTCACCCATCATCAGCATGTTCTCCATGCCGGACAGCGAACCGTCGACGGCCGCGTACTGGCCGGTCAGGGAGATCAGCCCCTGGAGCCGCTTCCGGTCACGACGCACGTCCATGCCGAGCACGCGCGCCTCGCCGGAGGTGGCCGGGACCAGGGTGGACAGGATGTTGACCAGGGTGGTCTTCCCCGCCCCGTTGGGCCCCAGCAGCGCGTGGATGCCGGGCGGAAGGCTCAGGTCGAGGTCGCTGAGGACCTGGTGCCTGCCATAGCTCTTCGAGAGACCCGAGATCTCGACGAGCGGCACATCTGTGTATGTCATGCACTGAGTGTGCCATACACAGTCTGTGACGTACACAGATGTCGCGCGGAGCGATCCGCTTCACCTCCGCCGGTGGGAGGATGCTCGGCATGACCGACGCCACCGAGACCGGGCTGCCGCGCGCCGTGGCCATCGCCTGGGGCATGCACGAGGTCCCGCAGCGCGGGCCCAGCCGCGGCCTGAGCCACGAGCGGATCGTCGAGGCCGCCATCGAGATCGCCGATGCGGAGGGACTCGCCGCGGTCACCATGCAGGCGGTCACCCGGTCCCTGGGGTTCACCACGATGTCGCTCTACCGGTACGTCTCGGGCAAGGAGGAGCTGCTGTGGCTGATGCAGGACGCCGCGCTCTCCGTGCCGGAGACGCTCGAGCTTCCGTCCGACTGGCAGGAGGCCCTGCGCGACTGGGCGGACATGGTGCGCCACGCCTATCGGGACCACCCCTGGGTGCTCGAGATCCCGCGCGGGCCGATCTCGGTCCTCATGCCCAACAGCATCCGCGCGGCCGACCACGGCCTGGCGGCGATGAAGGACCTGCCGCTGGAGGCCGACGAGAAGATCGGCCTCATCCTGGTGATCTCCCAGCACGTCGCCTCGGTCGTCGAGCTGGAGCAGAACCTGGCCGCCACGGGGAACGTCGCGGTGACGGCCGAAGGGGCCCGGACCCTCGCCGAGGTCGTCACGCCCGAGCGGTTCCCGCACCTGGAGCCGGTGATGCAGTCGGGCAGCTACGTCATCAGCGAGGTCCCCGTGGTCGAGACCGACGAAGGCGTCGAGTCCGAGTACGACCTGGGCCTGGATCTCATCATCGCCGGACTCGAGCAGCGGGTCCGGTCGGCCGAGGAGGACTGAGCCCCGGAGGACCCGGTGCACGACGGCGTCCGGCCCCTGTCCGCGTGTCGACTACGGCGCCGGCCGGCTCGCCCGCCGCCCGGGACTCGGCCGGCTCGCGAGCCCGACGGCGACCGAGACCATGACGAGCCCGGCGATCTCGGCGGCGTTGGGCACCTGGCCGAGCACCACGAGCCCGACGATCAGCGAGGTCACCGGCAGCAGCGAGCTGAGCAGGGCGAACATCGACGCGGTGAGCCGCCTGAAGGCCAGCTGGTCGATGACGTAGGGCACCACGGACGACAGCACCGCCACCCCGACGACGAACGGCAGGAGGTCGGGCGCGAGCAGCGGCCCGGAGCCGGGTATCCCGATCGGCGCGTACATCAGCGCCGCGATCGCCAGGCCGACGGCGAGCGTGTCCGCCCCCGGCACTCGCGCCGCCTGGCGCTGTCCGACCCACATGTAGGTCGCCCACGTGGCACCCGCCAGCAGCGCGTAGATCGTCCCGACGAGCTGGTCGGTGTCGGCGAGGTCCACGCCCAGGCCACCGATCGTCGCCACGCCGGCGAAGGCGAGGACGACCGCCACGCGGTTGAGCCAGCCCCGGCCGCCGATCGCGGCGAGGAGCACGGGGCCGAGGTACTCCAGCGACACGGCGGTCCCGAGCGGCAGCCGGGCGATGGACTCGTAGAACAGCAGGTTCGTGCCGCCGAGCGCCGCCCCGAAGGCCGCGGTCCAGCCGAGCGCCACCCACGGCCGGTCGCGGGGCCATCGGCGCCAGGGCCGCCGCCACGCCACGAGGATGATCGCCGCCAGCAGGATGCGCGCCCAGCCCACGGCGAGGGCCGGCGAGGAGACGAACAGCCCGACGGCGAGACCCGAGCCCACGTAGCTCGACGTCCCCGCGGTGAGGAAGTAGACGGGCGGCGGCACGGAGCCGACGAGTCGGCCCAGCCGGCCCGGGCCACGTCCGGGCGGCCCGCCGCCGGGCGTGCCGTTCGACGTCGCGCCCCCTCCCCGGGCCGTCACGAGAGCAGGCCCGTGGCCGCGACGACCACCGGCACGCTGAGCACGCTGGTGACGAGGGCCGCGCGCCGGGCGAGATCCACGTGCGTGCCGTACCGCATGGCGTAGACGAACACGTTCTGGGCGGTCGGCAGGGCGGCCACCACGACGACACCCAGCAGCACGTCACCCTCCAGCCCGACGACGGGTCCCCCGATGGTCCAGGCGAGCAGCGGGCCGAGGGCCACGCGCAGGACGATCGCGGTCCAGACCACGGCCGCGGGCTCCCGGTCCGGGCCGGCACCCCCGCCGTGGATGGACATGCCGAAGGCGAGCAGGAGCATCGGCACGGTCATGTCGGCGAGCATCCCGACGGGCAGCCCGACGGCGGCCGGCAGGGTGATCCCGGTCAGCGAGAGCGTCAGCCCCGCGAGCACGCCCAGCACGGGTGGTGACGTGATCGGGGAGAGGACGCGTCGCCAGCCCGAGCCGGTCCGCCCGGTGAAGCGGTCGAGCAGGGCGAAGCTCAGCGGCGCGAGGACGAGGAGCTGGAGCATCATCGCGGGGACGACGGGCGCGGCGGTGCCGACGGCGAGGACGAGGATCGGGAGCCCGATGTTCCCGGCGTTGACGTAGGAGGCGCTCAGCGCGCCGACGACGGTGCCCGCGGCGTCGATCCTCAGGACCGTGCGGGCGAGGATCGCGTAGAGCGCCGCGACGAGCAGGGCGGCGACGATCGTGACGACGGCGGCGAGGGACAGGACGTGCGCGACGTCGGCCTCGGCGACCGTGCGGAGCATGAGCATGGGCACGCCGACGTAGAACACCACGGTGCTCAGGGTGTCCGCCCCACCCTTGCCGACGACGCCGATCCGCGCGAGCACGTAGCCCGCGGCGGCGATGAGCGCGAGGCCGAGGAAGCCGGTGACGACGCCGGTCACGACGCTCCGCCGCGGCGCGGGCCGACGACGGTCGCGACGAGCGCGAGGTGGTCGGACACCGGCAGCCGGTGGGTCTCGCCGGTGGTGGTCGCGCCGGCGGCGCCGGGCGGGCCGAGGGCGCCGAGCACGTGGTCGATCTGCCGCCGGGGGGCGTGCGCCGGGAACGTCGACCCGACGCCGAGGGGCGAGAGGCCGGTGACTGCGGCGACGTCGTCGGGGCCGAGGTTGAGGTCGCCGGCGAGGACGTGCGGGCCGGGGAGCGTCCGCAGGCGGCCCGCGACGGCACGGAGCTGCGCGCGGGCGGCGTCGCCGTCGGTGCTCAGGTGCGTGGCGGCGACGGCGAGGGGCCCGCCCGGCGCGTCGATCTCGGCGGCGAGCGCCACCCGGGCCTCGTCACGACGCACGGCGAACGGACCGAGGCGCAGCACGGGCCCGCCGACGGCCAGCGGGTGGGCGCTGCGCAGGACCCGCAGGTCGGCGGGGAAGCCCCACGCGTGCCAGGCCCGCACGGGCAGCCGGCTCAGCAGCGCGACCCCGTAGGCCGGCCGCCAGGCCGTCGGCGCGAACGGGGGCCGGAACCTCGGGCCGCCGCGCGGACCGACCTCGGCGGCGGCGAGGCGCCACCACGGCATCCGCAGCAGGCGCGCGAGGACCCGCGCCTGGTCGACATAGCGGGAGCGCCGCTGGCCGCGGTCGACCTCCTGGAGCGCGACGACGTCGAGCTCCAGGCCTGCGAGCGCCCGCCCCGCGGCGACGAGCGCGCGGTGCGTGGCGGGCAGGCCCGGGTGGGAGTGCGAGTCCGGGCGCGGGTGCGACTCCGGGCGCGGGTGCGAGTCCGGGCGCGGGTGCGAGTCCGGGCGCGGGTCGTCCCCGCGCGACGGCGAGCCGTGCTGGAGGTTGACCGTGGCCACCCGGAGCGGGCGGCCGGCCATCAGGCCGAGGGCTCGGACCCGGCGGGGCCCCCGGGCGCGTCGCCCGCGGGGGCGAAGGACAGCGAGACCGAGTTCATGCAGAAGCGGTCGCCGGTGGGGGTCTGCGGCGCGTCGTCGAAGACGTGCCCGAGGTGCGAGCCGCAGCGCCGGCACCGGACCTCGGTGCGGACCATGCCGAGGGTGCGGTCCTCGATCAGCTCGACGGCGTCGGAGTCCTGCGGGGCGTAGAAGGACGGCCAGCCGCAGTGCGCGTCGAACTTGGTCTCCGAGCGGAAGAGCTCGGCGCCGCAGGCGCGGCACGAGTAGATGCCCTCGCGGTCCTCGTGCAACAGCTCGCCCGTGCCCGGGCGCTCGGTGCCCGCGAGGCGGAGCACCTGGAACTCGGCGGGGTCGAGGATCTCCCGCCACTCCTCGTCGGTCCTGCTGACGGCGTAGTCGCCGGTGGAGGTCGTCATGGGTCCATCGTGCGCCTGTTCCGCGGAAACGTCACGTGCGGTCCAGAGCCGATGACGCACCGCACAACCGTCGAGCTCAGTCGCCGCCGGCACCTCCGCCGTCGCCGCCGTCGTGGCCCCGTCCCGCGCCGCCCTCACCGGGACCGGCACCCAGGTCCGAGCCGTCGCGGCCGTAGACGACCCCGCGGCCACGGGGGCCCCGCGCGTCCTCGTCGGGGTCCCGCACCTGCGCGCCGTGCTCGGTCTCCGGGTCGGCGCCCGACGCGCTCCACGCGCCGTCGGCGTCGTCCTCGATGTCGCCGAAGCCCTCCGGGTCGGCACCCGCGAAGCCCTCCGCATCGGCGTCGGCGAAGCCCTCGGCCTCGACGGCCGGGAGCACCGAGGTCTCCCCCGACCGCGCCGGACGCACGTCCGCCGACGGCGCCGCACCCAGGTCGCCGGTGACCTCGACCGGCCCCTCGACGACGGGGGTGGCGTCGGGCGGCACGGGCCGCTCATCGGACGTGAGGGCGTCCTCGCCGTGCTCCTCGGCAGCGCCGCCGTCGCCGGTCCCACCGCCCGTGGCGACGGATCCGAAGGCGACGGCGGCCGGGTCGTGCGCGGAGTCGTCGTCGCCGTCCAGGGCGAGGTTCTCCCCGGTGCTGGCCGCACGCCGGCGCTCGACGTTCGCCTCGAGCTCGGCCTGCACGGCCTCGTCCGGGCCCGTGAACTTGGCACCCCGCTCCTCGTTCTCCGGGGATCCGGTGTACATCGAGGAGGCGTGCGTGCCGGTGGTGGCGGACGCGGCCGTTCTCGACGCCCCGGTCGGTGCGTCACCGATCGGCCCCTTGCCGGCCGGCGCGGCGGAGCGGGCGCTCGGCGCCGAGAGGCCGCGACCGAACCGGTAGACCAGGCTCGTGCGCAGGGGTCCGAGGGGGTACTCGTCGTGCAGACCGGGAACGTCCGCGGAGCCGGTGCGCACCATGTCGTCGGGGTAGCCCGGGGGGTACACGGCAGCCGTGTTCGCCGAGCCGGCGGAGATCGCTGACACCGCTGAGGTCCGGGACCTGGCGGTCCAACCCACCGGTCCCTGCCCCGCCATCGCTGCGGACCCGGCCGACGGGGCCGACGCACCGGTCGCGGCCGCTTCCGTACCCGACGCTCCGGCGCCGGCCGCACCCGCCTCGCCGGTACCTGCACCGACGTCCGCCGCGCCGGCGCCTGCCCCTCGGGCGCGGCGGCCGGACCGGGCGTCACGGCCCGTGCCGCGGCGGCCGGTGGACGTCGGCGACTGTCCCGACGGGGCGGAGGACCGGTCCGAGCGGGACGCGGCGAGCGCCTCCTCGAGGGCCTCCGTGCTCATCACCGTGGTCTGGGAACCGGTGTCGTCGTGCCGTCCCACCGGTCCGGACCTGCCGATGGCGCCGCCGGACTCACGCGCCCGACGTCGGTCCTCCCGCGCGGCCCGGCGGCGCGCACGTCGCGCCGCCGACTCCCGCTGCTTGCGCCGCTCGATCGTCTCGCGGCTCTCCTGCTGCACCGCATACTCCTGCGCGCGGGCCTGGTCGCGGAACTCCTTGTCCAGGTCGGCGAGCTCGGCCAGGTCGGCGTCGAGCTCGGCCTGCTCGTCGAGGTCGCGCGGGCGCGGCGGCACGAGCGCATCCGGCGGCGGCACGATGTCCTCGATCCGCGTGCGGGGCAGGGCGTAGGGAGCACGGGTCTGCAGGAAGTCGAGCAGCTCCTCGCGCAGGTAGTACCTGAGGTCGACGAGCGTGCCGGGGTCCTTGGCCGAGACGAGCGCGCGGACGGTGACGTACCCGCCGACGGCGTCGAACACCTGGAAGATGCCGAGGTTCTTGTCCCAGAGCGGCGTGCGGTCGAGGAGCCGTTGCATCTCGGCCCGCATCGCGGGCACGGGGACCCGCCAGTCGACGTCGAAGGTCACCGTGCCCAGGATGCTGGTCTCGCGCCGGGTCCAGTTCTCGAACGGGTTGGTGGTGAAGTGCGACGAGGGCAGGATGATCCGCCGGTTGTCCCAGGTCAGGACCACCACGTAGGTGAGGGTGATCTCCTCGATGTATCCGTACTCGCCCTCGATGACGATCGTGTCGTCCACGCGGATCGCGTCCGTGAAGGCGAGCTGGATGCCCGCGAAGAGGTTCGCCAGGGTCCCCTGGGCCGCGATTCCTGCGACGACCGAGAGCACACCGGCCGACGCCAGCATCGACGCACCCGCCGCGCGCGCGCCGGGGAAGGTCAGCAGCACGACCGCGATGCCGATGACCCAGATGACGACGACGCCGACCCGACGCAGCATGACCGCCTGGGTCTGGATCCGGCGGCCGTGGGTGGAGACCTCGCCGTCGCCCGCGCGTTCGCGCACGCCCTTGAGTGCGAAGTCCTCGGCCACGTTCGCGAGCGCGGCCACCAGCCACGTGATCGCGACGATGATCGCCACGACGAGCGAGTGCTGGATGGTGCCGCGCCAGCCCGGCACCTGCGCCTCCGGGGGCAGCCGGGTCGCGAGGTAGAAGCCGATCGTGGCACCGATGACCATGAGCAGCAGCCGCACCGGAGCCTTGATGCGTGCGTAGACGATCCTGATCGGCGCACGCCGGCGCGCGAGCACCCCGAACACGGCGCCCAGCAGGAGGGCGACGGCGAGACCGGCCGCGGCGCCGACGAGCGAGCTGAACGCCACGGAGAGGACGTCGAGGGTGGTCTCGATGGCCTGCTCGGTCGTGTCCTCTTCCATGGCTCCCAGGCTAGGGGCCGACGTCGGGCGCCGTGCCGGAGCGTCCGCGCGGAGGTGCGCAGACTCACGGGGCGCGGCGCCCCTCGACCTGTGCGCGACGGGCGGTCACGCCTGCGCACGGGGCGCTCACGCCGGGTCGGCGCCGGGCAGCTCCGCGAACGAGTACGGCGGCCAGGGCCCGAGGAACCGGATCCGTACCGCCGGCTGCTCCGAGGCGATCGCCGAGAGCTCCGCGCCGAGCTCCTGCTGGCGGGGCGCGCGCACGAGGCACGACGCCGTGAGCACGGGGACGAGTCCGGTCTCCCGCGCGGGCGAGCGGTACTCCTCGATCTCGACGCAGTGCCCGGCGATCCTCGTCCGGAGCTCGGGGTAGAGGTCGTCGGCGGCGCGGTCCGTGATCTCCTTGCCCATCTTCTCGGCGCGCTTCTCGAGCAGCCGGCGCACCCCCGCGGGCCGGTCCGCCATCTCGTCCGCGATCTGCCGCATCTCCGCGTTCGAGGCCGCGTACTCCTCGTGGTCCAGAGAGACCTCCACCCTCAGCTCCGACGTGCCGGTCAGCTCGTCGAGCCTGCGCCGCAGCGCCGGGCCCTCGGTCATCAGCCATGCGGTGAGCTGAGCCTCCGCCGTGGCCCCGGTCTCGGCGTCGGGCCGGACGATGACGTTGAACGAGACCGGCAGGACGGCGCCCGCCCCCTCCCACGCGTCCTCGACGACGTCGCTGTGCTGCAGGATCCACAGCTTGACGTCGTCGTCGGGGCCGTCGTAGGGAGCCGCGGCGTGCCGGTGGACCACCGCGCGGGGTCCACCGACCGGTCCGACGACGTCGAGCGCTGCCCCGTCGATCCCGCTCACCCGCGGTCGGTGGTCGCCGGCGGGGACGACCGCGTAGACGTAGAGCGTCACCTCCGCGGAGCCCGCGGAGCCACCGGTGCCGTCGGGATCGGGCGTCACGGGCCCTCCCTGCGGTTCTCCTCCGCCCAGCGAGCGGGGTTGATCAGCTTGTCGACGACCTCGTCGACGACGTCGTCGAGTCCACGGTGGAGGTCGGTGACGGAGTCGGTGATCCCGTGCTCGGACTTGATCTGGTCCATGGCCTCGTCGAGCTCGAGCAGCGCCTCCCCCAGCCGGTCCTGCTCCTCCTCGGTGAGGTCGCCGCCCTCCATCCGGCGCACGGCCTGAGTCTCGAGCGCCTCCTGGATCACCTCGACGAGCGTGACCACCAGCGTGAGCACCCCGTGCTTGAGGCTCTCCTCGTCAACCTGCAGGGCCATCGTGCGCCTCCGGATCGTGGGCCGTTCGCCCCTCGTGGTCGGCCCGGTCCCGCCGGTCCTCCGCGAGGAGGGACATGACGGCCCGGGCCCAGTGCTCGGCGTCGTCCGTCGCCAGGCGCACGGTGCGACGGTTCGTCGAGACCACCAGCGTGCGGGAAGCGTCGGTCGGGTTCCGGTGGCTCTCGAGCCGGAGGTCCGTGACGTCGCGGGGCGGGATGCGCACGCGGGCACGGCGGTCGGCAGGGGACGTCCAGACGAGTCCCTCGGTCTCGGTGAGCGTCGCCGTCCCGGCCCGCCAGACGCCGCCCTCGGCGAGCGACTCGAGGTACCACACCGGGCCCTGGTGCAGCGGGGCGTCCGGGCCCGGGGCGAGATCGTCACCCAGGGCGCCTCCGGCCGACGTCCCCCGCGTCTCGTGGGGCCCGACCGCGGTCGTGGCCTCCGGCTCGAGCGCCCGTCGTCGCTGCTCCCGGGTGAGTGAGATGAGACGTTCGGGGTCGACGGCGGACAGGGTGGCCTGTTCGCCGTCGCTCAGCGTGACCGCGATGCGGGTCCGTTCCTCACCACCGGTCGAGCGCTGACGCAGCGGCCGGATCGAGGCGATGGCGGACAGATCGGACTGCCAGAGCGTCTCTGCCGGGTCGCGGCGGTGGATGATCAGCCGGCGGTTGGTGAGGTAGGCGCTGCCCGGCCGCCAGGTGCGGTAGAAGTTGTCCTGGTAGTGGCCGCCGGCCATCTTGGCGACGATGGCCTCGTCCGTCGCCATCGGCAGGTGCGCGGTCACGGACCGCTGCACCCAGGCGCGGGTCTGCTCGTCCCACTGCCGCATCATCCCGTACTCCAGCATCGTCTCGATGCCGGCGATCGTGGCCCGCAGGTTGACCCCGATCAGCGGGATGTCGGCCACGGAGATGATGAGGTCGAGGTTGAGGTAGACGCCCTTGTTGAGCAGCACCTCGATGAGATCGGGCAGGGTCGCGCGCGGGTCTCTGGTCGGCTGCATGGGCGGGGCTTGTCGCACGGCCGGGGCTGGTTGTGCCGACATCACGGGTCAGCCGTCACGCTGCGCGGTGGTCGCGGCGTCCGGGCGGTCGGCCGCGGCCCCCGTCTCGTCGTGCTCGTCGCGGGAGGCGCTCAGCTCGGCGTGCGCGTGCTCCGAGCGGTCGGCTGCGTCCGCGGCCAGCTGCTTCGCCATGGCGCTCTGCCAGCCGCACCAGGGGCAGTACTCGTTCATCAGCTGCTTGAGCTCGGCCCGCTTGCCGCACTCCGGGCAGGTGTCCTTCTGCTCGATCGCCTCCTGCCAGGCGACCGTGTCCCGGTCGGTGCCGGCCGGGAAGTCGAGCCCGTAGCGTGCCGCCGTCTCGAACGACGCGAGGGCCGCACGGATCCTGATGCCGAGCAGCTCGACGCCCGCCACCGACACCATGATGTCGGCGTTGAGCACCAGTCCCTTGTCCAGGAGGGTCTCGACCACGTGCAGCAGCGTGCCCTCGCGGTTCCGCTCGGGCTCCATCGGCCTGTTGACGGTGTGCGCGACGCTCATGCCCGCGTCTCCCTTCGTTGCGGCTGTCATCCCGAGGCCTGACCGCGGACGTAACGGTCCTTGCGGCTGTACCCGACGATGTCGCCGTCGGAGTCCACCTCGACCTCGTACTCGGCCATCAGGTCGGAGGTGTCCGGGATACGTCGGGCCTCCACCACCTCGAGCCGGACCTGCCACTGGTCGTCTCTCCGCTCGACACCGACCACCGACTCCGGCGTCCGGGCCGTGAGCGAGCTGAACTGCTCGATCGCCGAGCCGGCGATCTGCATGGCCGAGAGCGTCGTCGAGGATCGCCCGCTCGGCCGTCCCCCGCGCGAGGACTGTTCCTCGCGCTCGGTCTTCGCACTGCGGGAGCCCGAGCGCGCACCGGAGGTGCTCCGTCCCTGCGCGGAGGCGCGGGCCGGCCGGGACGAACCGCTCGATGCCGGACGACGGCTGCGGCGAGGCTCGCCCTCACCCTGGCCGCGATCCCCGCCGTCGGAGCGGTCCCGGTCCCTGCTGTCCGTGCGGTCGTCGGCGCTCTCCGCCGACTCCTCGACGTCTGCCTCCTCGTCGGCGGTCTCGCTCTGGTTCTCGTTCCTGTCGGTGGTCACGTCGCTCACCGCGTCCCTCTCCCGTTGGTGCGTCGCGTCGACTCGAGCAGCCGGGCGACGAGCTCTCGTTCGAGCCGGTCCGCCTCGTCCGCGTCGATCGTTCCGGCCGTGCGTGCGTCCGCGACGTCCTCCAACGCGCGCCGGATGGTCCCGGGGTCGTAGTACTGCCGCTCGGCCTCGTCACGGACCTGCTCGGCCACCCAGACGGTGCCGCGGAGCGGGGCCAGGGGGGCCCCGAGGATCGCGGAGAACAGACCCATGGCCTCTACCTGCCCGACACGAAGTCGTAGGGCGCCTGCGGCCCGACGAGCCGGAACCTCAGCCGCTCGTGGTTCGCCGCCGCGAGATCCTCGACGGCGGCCTCGAAGGTCGGCGCCTCGTCGTACGCGACGAGGACCGCAGCCTCGAGGACCGCATCCGCCTGCCCGGCCTCACGTTCCGAGACGTCGGCCGCGACCTCGGCCAGTCGGTCGAGGACGGGTGCCGCCTCCGCCGGCCGCAGGCTCTCGAACGAGCGGACGACGATCTCACCGAGGCGGATCCGCTGCGGACGCGTCTGGTCCTCGGTGGTGCCGGCGATGACCGCCTGCAGGTCGCCCGCCTCCCGGTCGTGGGTGACGATCTCGCGCAGGACCGTGTCCCGGTCGAACATCACGCGCAGGCTGTACTGCGCGTACCCGGTCAACGACTCCAGCGCCTCGGCGTACTCCCGCTCCCTCGGGGCGAGCACGTCGTTCTCGATCGACACGTCGTCCGGGACGACGGTGCCGAACGCCAGGGGCAGCACCGGGTCCGTCGTGGCGACGGCGTCGAGCACGTTCGTGTGGGCGAGGAGGTCGTCGGGCGTACCGAGCACGTCGGCCGCCTCGAGGTCGCCCACGAGCGCCGCGACACGCCCCGACCGGACCGTGCGGACGGGCCGGCCCTGCACGCCGACGAGCTCGGCGCGAAGGTCGCCGCCCGAGAGGACGACGCCGTAGAGGTACCGATCCGTGACCATCACGCTGGGTGTGCTCATCCGGAGTCCGAGGACTGGCGCGCGGGGCGCTTCCTGCGTCGAGGCTGCGCCTCCTCGTCCGAGTCGTCGTCTTCGTCGTCGCCGGTGAGTGCGTCCTTGACGCCCTCGACACCTCCCTTGGTCTTGCCCTTGGAGCCGTTCTCCATCATCCCGCCCATCAGCTCGGGCAGGTCGCGCCCGCCCTGGTTCGCCAGGTCGAGACGGTTCGTCGCCTCGGCGAATCGCAGATAGGTGTCCACGCTCGCGATGACGATGCGCGCGTCGACGGTGAGGACCTCGATGCCGACCAGCGAGACGCGGACGTAGGCGTCGATCACCAGACCCTTGTCGAGGATGATCTCGACGACGTCGGCCAGCGAGCTGGACGACGGCCGGTCGACGTAGCTTCCGCGCGAACGCTCGACAGTCTGTGTACTCATGTTCTCGACCTGCTTCCTCGGACGGGCGCGTCAGGCGCGCCCCTCCTCCTCGTCGGTTGCTTCGTCGTCGTACTCGTCGTCGGCCGCAGGGGCCGTGTCCTCGTCGGGAACCTCCTCCTCGGAGAGCTCCTCGTCGTCGGCCGGGGCGTCCTCGTCCATGGCGGGGTCGTCCTCGAAGGCCTCCTCGTCGTCGTACGCCTCGGCCTCGGCCTCGGGAGGCTCCTCGTCCTCGTACGGCTCGTCCTCGTACGGCTCGTCCTCGGCGCTCTCCTCCTCGGACTCCGGCGGCTGGTCGCCGCCCTCGGCCTCGGCCGCCTCCCGGTCCGCGGCCTCCTGCTCCAGGGTGTCCTCGTGCGAGGTGACCAGCTCGCCGTCGCGGATCTCGCCGCGCCAGCCCTCGACGCCGTCGGGGTCGAGGATCGTCTCGGTCATCACGTGGTGCACGAAGAACTTCATCTCGAGCCGGGCGCGACGACCCGCGGCGCGCCAGATGTTGGCCGTCTTCTCGACGAAGCCCTGCGGGTGGTACTCGAGGACCATCACCATGCGCGTGAGCCGCGGCGCCACCTCGTGGAACGAGACGCTGCCGCTGATGTGGCCCTTCTCGCCGGTCGACTCCCACACGATGTGCGAGTCCGCGACCTGCTCGGTGATCGTCGCGTCCCAGGTCCGGTGCGACCACATCACCTGCCCCTTGATCGTCACCGTGACGTCGTCGTCGCCCCGCTCGGCGTGCTCGACCTTCTTCATGAAGTCGGGCCAGTCCTCGAACTGGGTGAACGCGTTGTAGGCGGCGCTCACGGGCACGCCGAGGTCTGCCGACTCGACGATGTTCATGAACTTGAAGTCGCCGGACCCGCCGCTCGAACCGCCACCGAACGCGCCGGCGATCTTGTCCTTGATCCCGGTGCCCGCCGCGGACAGCGCAGCCTTGGCGGGGGACTCGCCCTCGGCGATCTTCTCTGCGCCCGCCTTCGCGGCCTCGCCGGCGGAGCCTCCCGAGCCCTCGAAGCGGTCGACGAGGTCGTCGACCCGGTCGCCGGCCGAGGACAGTGCCTTGCGGCCGGCCGTCTTGGCGAACTCGATCGCCTGCTGCTTCAGTCCCTCCAACGCGGAGCCCGAGGTGTTCTCGCTGGTTGTCTCACTCATCCGACTCCTCCTTGGCCTTGCTGGAGGCGCCCGACGACGACTTCGAGCCAGAGGTCGAACGCTTGTCTCGGCCGCCGGACGCGGCGCGCTTGGCCCGACTGCCCGTCCCGGACCTGCTGCCCGAGCTCGATGTCTTGCGGCGGGTGGGCTTCTTGGGCTCGGACTTCTCGTCCTCTGCCGCCTCGGCCGACTCGTCGTCGTCCGCGGGATCGGCATCGTCAGAGTCGGCGTCGTCCTTCGGGGCGTCGCCGGACTCCTCCTCGTCGGGGGCGTCCTCGGCGTCCGGCGCGTCGTCCGACGGCGCCTCGTCGGCGGGCGCGTCGTCGTCGGACTCGGCGTCCGCATCCGTCGAGGACGACGTGTCCATGGACGCGTTCAGCCTGTCGGTCTGCTCCTTGAGCTTCACGCTCAGCGTGTCGGCGCCCTTGGCCGCGAACGCCGTGGCCGCATGCTTCCCGGAGTCGGCCAGTCGGCCCGTCACCTTCTCGCCCAGCTCCTTGAGCTCGGGCGTGGCCTCGGTGAGCTCCTTCAACGCGCTCGAGATCTTGTCCCGGTTGCCGGCCGCCTTGGACCCGGCGATCGCGCCCGCGATGGTCAGGGCCAGACCCAACTTCTTGGTCCGGCCGAGCAGGTAGCCCGCCAGCACCAGTCCTGTCACTTTCACCTTGCTAGCCATGTGCGTCCTCCGAACATGTCGCGGTCGACTGCTGCCGCCGGCCCCCGGATGACGGTGAGGCTCGGTTGCCGGCGTTGGTGCTGCCCTGCGTGTGCCCAGAACCGGGTGCCCTCAACGCGCGGCCTGACCTGCTCGCCGACGGGGCCGGTGGTCCGGGCCTGCTTACTGCACTGCTCGCAGGACGCGCCCCCGCTCACTGGGGGGACGCGCGGTTGGTACGTGCTCGCTGGTCGGCGCGCTGGACCGGTCCTGCTCGCCGAGGGAGGCGCGGTCCGAACCTGCGGCGGTCGGGCCGGCGTCAGCCCCAGCCGAGCTCGTGGAGTCGCTCGTCGGAGATGCCGAAGTGGTGGGCGATCTCGTGGACGACCGTGACGGCGACCTCGTCGACGACCTCCTCGACGTCCTCGCACCACCGCAGCGTCGGCCCGCGGAAGATCGTGATGCGGTCGGGCAGGGAGCCGGCCCAGCCGTCGTCGCGGTCGGTCAGCGGGGTCCCCTCGTAGATGCCGAAGAGCTCGCCCGCCTCGACGCCGTCGAGCTGCTCGGGCGTGGCCTCCTCCTCGACGAGGACCACCACGTTGTCCATCGCGGCGGCGAGCTCGGGCGGGACGAGGTCCAGGGCGTCGGCCACGGCCTCCTCGAACTCCTGCTCGCTCATCTCCACCACGCCCCCATCGTCGCACCCCGCGATGTGCGGCGGCCGGACGGGCGGGCGCTCCATCGGCGTCGAGGGCGCGGGTGTGCGTCGAGGGCGCGGGTTCCCTCCGCAGGCCCGGGTACTCACCGCAGGCCCGGGGTCCCGCCGAGGACGCGGCCTCCCGCCGAGATGACGAGCAACGCGCCGAGAGGACCGACGGCGGGGATCCACTCGGCACGGCAACCGCGCCCTCGAGGACACACCGCGTCCTCGACACGGCAACCGTGCCCTCGGCACAGCAACCGTGCCCTCGGCACAGCAACCGCGTCCTCGACAGCGCACCGCATGGTCCGCGCGGCATGACGGAGCGCACACCCCAACCGGTTGGAACCACCCCGGCGAGCAACCTATGCTTGTCCAGGCCTCAGGACGCCTGGGCGACGGGAGTCATTGGCCCCCATCGTCTAGCGGCCTAGGACCCCGCCCTTTCACGGCGGTAGCACGGGTTCGAATCCCGTTGGGGGTACGCTCCTCGACCGGAACGTCCCGAGCACGGCAGTACCAGCACGACCAGAAGTACACAGCAAGGCCCTGTAGCGCAGTTGGTTAGCGCGCCGCCCTGTCACGGCGGAGGTCGCGGGTTCAAGTCCCGTCAGGGTCGCAGTCGAGCCGGTCGGACGGCCGCGCATCGGCGCAGGGCTCTGTAGCTCAGTTGGTAGAGCGTCCGACTGAAAATCGGAAGGTCACCGGATCGACCCCGGTCGGAGCCACTGCAGGCAAGGGGCCGGATCCCACGCGGGTCCGGCCCCTTGCTCATGCCCGACGACGCGAACCGCGCCGGGTCCATGCCCGACGACGAAGCCCGACCCGGCCCCGATGTGACGTCCGCGCGGCCGGACGGGCAGGCCAGGTGAACGGGCGCGAGGGCGGTGAACCTGTCACGCGGCCATTCTCAAGATGCCGATGCCGCACCGGTCTGCGAACATCGGGAGCACACGCGGTGCCGCACGGCGCCGCCGTCGAAGGGAGTGCACATGTCCTTGTGGCTGATTCTCATCGTTGCGGGCGTCATCATGCTGGTCATCGGCGTCGCGGTCGAGGCGGCGCAGTTCCTCATCTGGCTCGGCATCGCGATCGTCGTGGTGTCGCTCATCCTGAGCCTCCTCAGGCGGGGCAAGAACCGCGTGTAGCGACGCGTGACGGAGGGGGCCGGATCAACGAGATCCGGCCCCCTCTCGCATGTTCGGGAGCGCCGCTCAGGGCGGGAGCGCCCCTCAGGACGGGAGCGCCGCTCAGGAGAAGCGGTAGATCCCGAGCGTGTCGGACCCGTCGCCGTCCCAGTCGCCCACGTAGGTCTCGTCGGCGGCACGGCCGTAGTCGATCTGCGTGTCGGCCCAGCCGGACTCCATGGAGTTGCGCACGAAATAGGTGAACCCGCGGCGCACGGCGAAGGTGTCCTCGCCGTCGGCGTCCCAGTCGCCCACGTACACGTCGTCGCCGGCCCGGCCGTAGGTGAGCTCGGCGTCGGCCCAGCCGGACTCCATCGTGTTCGACACGAAGAACTCGTTGCCGCGCCGCACGGTGAACGTGTCGATGCCGTCGCCGTCCCAGTCGCCCACGAGCACCTCGTCGCCCGCGCGCCCGTACTGCAGGACGACGTCGGCCACGCCCGAGGTCAGCGAGTTGCGGATGTGGAACTCGTTGCCGCGCCGCACGGCGAAGGTGTCCGTGCCGTCGCCGTCCCAGTCGCCGACGTAGACCTCGTCGCCCGCGCGCCCGTAGGTGAGCTCGACGTCGGGCTGGCCCGGGGTGTTGTTCTGGCGGATCCGGTACACGGCGTCGCGCCGGTAGGCGATCGTGTCGGTGCCGTTGCCGTCCCAGTCGCCCACGTAGAACCGGTCGTAGTAGCTGCCGAAGCTGAAGATCGAGGTCGCGCTGGTGGTGAAGGTGTTCGCGAGGAAGAACCCCTCGTCGATGCCGTGCCGCACCCCGGGCGTGACCGCGACCGTCGAGTGGTGCAGCCAGCCCGACCTCGAGCCGGACGTCACGCGGTACCAGCCGTCGATGAGCGCGTCGACGACCTCGATCCGCGCCCCCGACGCGAGCGAGGCCACGTGGTTGTCGTCCGCGAAGGCGCGTGACGAGCGCAGGATGGTGGCCGCCGTCGTGCGGGCCTGGGGCTCGCCGGAGCGCACCGGCGAGACGTTCGAGGCGTGCGCCCAGCCGGTGACCCCGTTCGCCCGGACGCGCACCCAGTCGCCGGTCTTGTCCCCGGGCCAGCCGGTCAGCGGCGTGAAGTGCGTGGCGGTGGTGAGCACGCGGGCGCCCGACGACGCGGAGGCGCGGATCGGCGTCGACCCGATGGCGTAGTACTGGCAGGTCGCGGGCGTCTCCATCGGGACGGCGCGCACGGCCGCGGCCCGCAGGTCGACGCCGCGGCCGGCGAACCAGGCGATCGGCTCGACGCGGGTGCCGCGCAGGTAGGCGTCGAGCCAGATCTCGAGGTGGAGGTGCGGGCCGGTGGACACGCCGGTCGATCCGACGTCGGCGATCCGCTGTCCGGCGCGCACGGTGTCCCCCACCCGCACGTACCGGTCGCGGTCCAGCGTGTGGGAGTAGCTGGCGAAGACGTGCCGGCCGTCGATGGTGTGCCGCACGAGCAGCCACTCCCCCGCGACCGGGTCGTTGAGCTGGTTGACGACGACGCCGTCCGCGATCGCGTACAGCGCCGTGCCCGCGGGGGCACCGAAGTCGACGCCGCCGTGGCTGGTCGAGCCGTACCTGATGGGGATGCAGCGCGGCCCCATGTAGGAGGTCAGCGCGTACGTGCTCGTCCCCAGCGGCCCGACGACCCCGCGGTTCCCCGCGGGCGGGGCGTCGACCTCGGCCAGCGGTCCCGCGGTGATCGGGGCGGTGCTCTGCGTGCGCGGGACGAGCTCGCCCTCCCGGATCGGGTCGTCGGAGGGGGCCGGGTTCTCGGGCAGCTCGTCCGTCTGGTCCTCCGGCGCCGGGACCGTGGTCGGTTCCTCGGTGCCGTCGGAGGTGCCGGTGCCGTCGGAGGTGCCGGGGTCCGCGGCGGCGGGGCCGGCGAGCGAGAGGAGCAGACCCAGCCCGACGGCGGAGCTCAGGCCGGTCAGGCGTCGTCGCCCTGGGCGGGCGGTCGGGGAAGGAAGGGAAGAGCGCACGGTGGACCTCGGGTGGCCGGGAAGGGGGGAGCCGGGGACAGCGTGCCACCGTCACGGCAACGGGAAGTCGTTATGCGTGCCCGGTCGCCGAGTGTTCATCCCCCTCGCCGACGGACGAGCGCCGTCCCTCCCCGCGAGTGAGCGCGAATCTGCCCGGCACGTGCAGGTCGGCACCTGGATCGAAAGTCACCACCGGTGACGGACCAGTCTCGACGCGCTGGCCGCGCCCCCACCCCGACCGGTGCCACCGCCAGCCCCGACTCAAGGCGCCCTACGCCGCCGTCACACTGAACACCGCGAGCGACGGCCAGCGACTCCACACAGGTTGACACCGTGCGACAGCCCGTGCACTCGTCACTCTTCCCCTGGTCTCGTCGGCAGGCACGGCCGAACGGCAGCGGGCGATCGCAGATCCGCGGTCCCGGGCACGCACGGCCCACCGACGGTCGCGCGCGCCGACGCCGGCCGGACGAGAGGCGAGCACCATGGCCGACGTGCGTCGCGGCGTCGGCGGACTGACGCTCCAGTCGTCACCGACGTCGTTCCTGTTGGGGTGGAGTGACCTCCCGCATTACGCTGAGCGGGATCAACGCCGGCGGCGCGTTCCGCGGCCGGTGACACGACACGGAGGAGCTGATCCACGGTGAGCCAGTCCGACCTGGGGGGCGTCGACCCCACGGAAGCACGCCGGGCCCCGGGGTTCGCCCCGAACGCGCCCGCCGAGGAGCCGTCGATCGGCGAACTCTTCAGTCGTATGTCGCAGCAGGTCAGCGCGCTGGTCAAGGGCGAGATCAACCTGGCCAAGGCACAGGCCACCGAGAAGGTCGCCAAGATCTCGAAGGGCGCGATCTTCCTCGCGATCG
Source organism: Georgenia sp. Z1491 (assembly GCF_049856175.1). Lineage (GTDB taxonomy): Bacteria > Actinomycetota > Actinomycetes > Actinomycetales > Actinomycetaceae > JB111. The sequence continues at coordinate 76,355 of NZ_JBNDNA010000002.1, read as the reverse complement.
CCGGCGTGCTCGCGCTCTACGGCCTCGGCATGGCCTTCCTCACCGCGACCTGGGGGATCGCCGAGGCGCTGCCCCTGTGGCTGTCGGCGCTCATCGTCACGGTCGGGATCTTCCTCGTCGTCGGGATCCTCGCTCTCGTGGGCATCAAGACGCTCAACAAGCACAAGCAGTACACCGTTGCGCCGCAGGAGGGCCTCAAGGAGGACGTCGCGGCCGTGAAGAAGGGGCTCGGCAATGACACGACCTCTGACGAGGAGGTTCAGCGATGACCGTTGAGACGCCGGGCGAGCGACCGGACAAGAAGCAGACGGCCGAGGAGATCCAGGCCGAGATCGAGCGCGCCCGGGCGGACCTGACCTCCACGGTCGGCGAGCTGTCCTACAAGCTCGACCCCAAGCGCCAGGTCGAGGCCGCCAAGGCCGGGGCCAGGGACGCCGTGGGCGGCATGAAGGACAAGGCCACCGGGTTCGCCAAGGGCGTCAAGGAGGGCGACTCCGGGGCGCTGGCGGTCGCCGGCGTCGCGGCCGCCGTCGCGGGCGTGTTCGTCATCGCCGCGATCCGCGGGAAGAAGTAGCGCGGCTCCGCGCAGTACCGGCGCTCCGCGGCACCCCCGCGCAGCCCGGCAGAACAGACCGAAGGGCCGGCCCGGCGTCGAGAGACACCGGGCCGGCCCTTTGCGTGCGTCGGGCTCAGCCGGCCTCGCGGTCGAGCCGCGCGGGATCGATGCCCGACTCCCGCATGAGCTGCGCGACCTGGTCGCGGCGGAAGCGCCGGTGCCCGCCCAGCGTGCGGACCGCGTCGATCTTCCCGGCGTTCGCCCAGCGCGTGACGGTCTTGGGATCCACGCGGAAGTACCCGGCCACCTCCCCGGGCGTCAGCAGATCCTTCGGCGGCGTCGCGTCCATGTTCTCCACCCCTCGGTCCTCGTGGCCGCACCCGTCCCCGCGGCCCCATCCGTTCCTCCCCATCATTGCCCGCCGCTGCGCCGGACGCCTGGGCCGATGGTCCCGACAATTGGGACGTGGACGATCGGCACGCACCTTCGCGCGCCCTGAGCGCGACACGGCGCCCGCCCCCGACGACGCGCCCGCCGCACCGACGGCCACCGCCCGGCACGTTGCTCGGGTGTGCCCCTCGGGTGTGCCCTACGACGCCCTGTCCGGAATGGGCACCTGCCCGGGCGGCGGGGTACGGTGGCCCCACGACAGATACTTGACCACTCAGCCGGGACCCCATCGTTCGCGATGCTTGCCCCGGTTCCTACGTTGGAGGGGGTCGGCTCCATGGGGCGCGGCCGTCAGAAGGCAAAGCAGACCAAGGTTGCCCGCGAGCTGAAGTACTTCAGCCCAGCGACCGACTACGCGGCACTCGAGCGTGAGCTCGCGTCCCGGGGTGACGGTGGCGACGACCAGCGGTCGTACGAGACCACTCCGGCGGACGACGACGAGTGGGACGGCTACTCGGCCCGTTCCTGACACCGGACGCCCGGCACCTGTCGGGCGACGTCAGGACGGGCGGAGCGTGAGCACCACGGTCCGCCGGTAGCGCACACGACATCCACGGCGTCTCGGCGCCGTGGCTCCGTCGTGCCCGTGACCAGGGCACAAACCGGACCATGCCCGACGACGGCGAACCGCACGCGTCGGCCGACAGTAGTCCGCTCGCTCGTCCGGCGTACGGGCAGAAGTCCGCTCACTCGTCCGGCGTACGGGCAGAAAGCCCCTCACTCGTGGGACCGGGGTCAGCCGGCGCGGTAGCTCCCGCGCAGGTGGACGGCGCCGCCGGCCACGCCCTTCGTCCCGCTGACGGCGCGCGCTCCGTCCGGCACCCCACCGGGGTCCTCGCCGATCTCGCCGATCACCCGCGTGGGCACGCCGGCGGCGTCGAGCAGGGCCGTCGCCTCGTCGACGCGCTCGGGCGCGAGGACGGCCACCATCCCGACGCCGAGGTTGAGCGTGCCCTCGAGGTCGTCCCAGGGGACGCGGCCGAGCGCCTGCACGAGCCCGAAGACCGGCGGCACCTCCCACGCGCCGCGGTCGACGTCGGCCACGAGCCCCGTCGGCAGCACGCGCGCGAGGTTCGCGGCGAGACCACCCCCGGTGACGTGCGTGAACGCGTGCAGGTCCGGCCCCAGCGCACCGGCGAGCTCGAGGGACGGCCGCGTGTACAGTCGCGTCGGCTCGAGGAGCTCCTCCCCCAGGGTGCGGCCGAGCTCGGGCACGTCGCGGTCGAGCGCCCAGCCGGCCGTCTCCACCACGCGCCGCACGAGCGAGTAGCCGTTCGAGTGGAGCCCGGAGGAGGCCATGGCCAGGAGCACGTCGCCGGAGCGGACCCGCTCGGGTCCCAGGACGTCGTCGGCGTCGACCGCGCCGGTCGCCGCGCCGGCCACGTCGTACTCGTCCGCAGCCATGAGCCCCGGGTGCTCGGCGGTCTCCCCGCCCAGCAGCGGCACGCCGGCCACCTCGCAGGCGGCGGCGATCCCGCGGACGATGTCGGCCACGCGCACGGGGTCGACCTTCCCGCACGCGATGTAGTCGGTCATGAGCAGCGGGGTCGCGCCGACCACCACGATGTCGTCGACGACCATCGCCACGAGGTCCTGCCCGATCGTGTCGTGGACGTCCATGGCTCGCGCGATCGCGATCTTGGTCCCGACACCGTCCGTGGAGGTCGCGAGCAGCGGCCGCCGGTAGTCCTTGAGCGCGCTGACGTCGACGAGCCCCGCGAAGCCGCCGACGCCGCCGAGCACGTCGGGCGTGAGCGTGCGCCGCACGGCGTACTTCATCAGCTCGACGGCGCGGTCCCCGGCCTCGGTGTCCACGCCGGCGGCCGCGTAGGTGATCGCCTCGCCCGTCGACGTCGTGCCGTCCGGCGTCGTGCCCTTCGGCGTCGTGCTCCCGATCGGTGGCCGGGACGCGGGGGTGTGCTCCGGCGTGGGGCTCGTGGAGGAGCTCATGCGGAGACCACCGGAGTGAGCGAGGCGTCCTCGTGCGGCACCGGGTAGGCCCCGGTGAAGCAGGCGGTGCACAGGCGATCCGGCGCGATGGCGGTGGCCTCGACCATGCCGTCGACGGAGATGTAGCCGAGCGAGTCGGCGCCGAGGGAGTCACGGATCTGCTCCACGCTCATGCCGTTGGCGATGAGCTCGGCGCGCGTGGCGAAGTCGATGCCGTAGTAGCAGGGCCACTTCACCGGCGGCGAGGAGATGCGGACGTGGACCTCGGCGGCGCCGGCCTCCCGGAGCATCCGCACGAGGGCGCGCTGGGTGTTGCCGCGCACGATGGAGTCGTCGACGACGACGAGCCGCTTGCCCGCGATGACCTCGCGCATCGGGTTGAGCTTGAGGCGGATGCCGAGCTGGCGGATCGTCTGCGTGGGCTGGATGAACGTCCGGCCCACGTAGGCGTTCTTCACCAGGCCCTGCGCGAACGGCAGTCCGGAGGCCTGGGCGTAGCCGATCGCGGCCGGCGTGCCGGAGTCCGGGGTGGGGATGACGAGGTCGGCCTCGGCGGGAGCCTCGCGGGCCAGGACGCGGCCCATCTCGGTGCGCGCGGAGTTGACCGGGCGGCCCGCGATCGTGGTGTCGGGGCGGGCCAGGTAGACGTACTCGAAGATGCAGCCCTTCGGGTCGGCCAGGGCGAAGCGGCTCGAGCGCAGGCCGTCGGCGTCGACGGCGAGGAGCTCGCCCGGCTCGACCTCCCGCACGAACGTGGCACCGACGATGTCCAGCGCGGCCGTCTCCGAGGCCACCGCCCACCCGCTGGGCAGGCGCCCGAGCACGAGGGGGCGGATGCCGTGCGGGTCACGGGCGGCGTAGAGCGTGTGCTCGTCCATGAACACCAGCGAGAAGGCGCCGCGCAGGAGGGGCAGGACCGCCATGGCGGCGTCACCGAGACCGCCGTCGGAGGGCGGCTCGGTGCCGAGCAGGTGCGTGATGACGGCGGTGTCCGTCGAGGAACCCTTGCCCAGGTCGCCCGAGAGGTCGGTGCCGGAGCGCTCGCTGACGATGTCGAGCAGCTCGTGGACGTTGGTGAGGTTGCCGTTGTGGGCCAGCGCGACGGTGCCGGTCGCGGTGGGGCCGAGCGTCGGCTGCGCGTTGTGCCAGGCGCGGCCCCCGGCGGTGGCGTAGCGCGCGTGCCCGACGGCGAGGTGGCCGCTGAGCGACTCGAGCGCCTGGTCGTCGAAGACCTGGGAGACGAGCCCGGTGTCCTTGTAGACGAGGATCGACTCGCCGTCGGAGGTGGCGATGCCCGCGGCCTCCTGCCCCCGGTGCTGGAGGGCATAGAGGCCGAAGTAGGTCAGCCGCGCGACCTCCTCGCCCGGCGCCCACACGCCGAAGACGCCGCAGGAGTCCTGCGGGCCCTTCTCCCCCGGGATGAGCTCGTGCGAGAGCCGACCGTCGCCACCTGCCACGCCCGCAGTGTCTCACGGGGGTAGGTGGCAGCCGCGGGGCGGTCCGGGGACGGACCGCGTGCTCCCCTCACCGAGGCGATGGGAGGCCCCTCCGCCGAGACGATGGGGGATCTGCTGAGTCAGCGGGGAGCACCTTCACCGAGTCAATCGGGTATCCATCGAGGCAGTCGACCGCGGGCACTGACTCGGTGGATTGCCCACTGCCTCGGCGTCGGCGGGGAGCGACCGGCTCGGCGTCGGCCCGGGCCTGCAGGCTCAGCGTCGACGGATGGTCAGCGGGTGGCGCGGGCGGCGTCGGCGAGCGGGACACGCTCCCCCACCTCGACGCCGAGACGCCCGGCCAGCTCCGCGCTCGTGACCCGCGCCGTGAGGTCGCCCTGCTGGAGCAGGAAGCTGACGTCGAGGATCTCGTAGCGCGGCCGGCCGTCCGCCAGCGCCTCGGTGAACCGCGACCCGCCGGGCGTGAACCGGCACTCGACGAACGCGAAGGAGCGTCGTGCGTCGTCGGCGTGGTCCCAGGCGCGCACCGAGGCCACGACGTCGGCGACCGCCTCGCCGTACCGCTCGACGTTGCCGCGCACCGCCTCGGCGACCGTGGCCGCAGCGCCGCCGAGCAGCTCGAAGCCGGGCCAGCCGGAGGTCACGGCGCGCGCCACGAGGTCGTCCCAGCGCACGTCACCGCCGACGGTGACCTCGACTCCGCCGCACTGGGCGAGGTCGTTCGGGTCGCAGGCAGAGTCGTCGACGACGATGTCCAGCCTCTGGGCGGAGGGGTTCGACGTCGTCGGGGGCGTTGCCGGCGTGGTGGCCATGGCTCCATTGCACGCCGACGGCCCGCGCGGCCGCAAGGGGCGTAGCGCGGACCGACGGGCGCCGGCCACGACGTCGGGGCCCGGGGAGCTGGGCTCGACGTCGGGGCCGTGGCTCGACGTCGGGCTCGGGGCTCGGGGCTCGACACCGCGGCGCGGGGCTCGTCGTCCGGCCCGCGGCGCCGCGTCACATCGCCGTGTAGCCACCCTCGAGCATGACGGTGCCGCCGGTCATGAAGTCCGACGCCGGGGCCGCGAGGTAGAGGACGAGGTCGGCCACCTCGACCGGCTGGCCGAACCGCCCCAGCGGGATCTTCGCCTTCATCGGGTCGCCCTTCTCGGGCGGGCCCCAGACCTGCTCGCCCATCGGCGTGAGGATCACGGTGGGAGCCACGGCGTTGACCTGGATGTTGTGCGGCCCGAGCTCGCCGGCGAGCACCTTGGTCAGCGAGATCAGCCCGCCCTTGGAGGCGGCGTAGGCGGCGTGGTCGTCGGCGGCGATGACACCGGTCTGGGACGCGATGTTGATGATCTTGCCGTGCCCCTGCTCGATCATGCTCGGGGCGATCTCCTGGGTCAGGGCGAACGGGGCGGTGAGGTTGACGGCGAGCGTCGCGTCCCACTGCTCCTGCGTGAGCTCGGTGTAGGGGGCGATGTGGGCGACGCCCGCGTTGTTGATGAGGACGTCGACATGACCGAAGATCTCGAGCGCCTTCCGGCCCAGCTCGCGCGCACCGGCCGGGGTGGTGAGGTCGGCGGGCACGAGGTGTGCGGTGCGGCCCTTGGCCCGCACGGCCGCGGCGGTGTCCTCGAGCGCCGCCTCGTCGCGGCCCGAGAGGACGAGGTCGGCACCGGCCTCGGCGAGCACCTCCGCGATCGCCTCCCCGATACCGCGCGAGGCCCCCGTGAGGACGACCTTCTTGCCCTCGAGCGAGAACCGGGTCCTGATGTCCGACATGCGTACTCCTTCGTCGCAGCGTCGGTCCGCCGGACGGGCGTCGTGCGGCCCGGCGGACGCGATGGTCGCGCCGGGCGTTCAGGGGATGGACCGGTCCGGTCACGGATCACGGTCGCGAACCTCGGTCGGCTCGGCGTGCGGCGAGATTATGACTCGCGCCGCAGACGTGTCCACGCGGTGCTCACATGCGCGTCACGATCAGGTCTCACGCGCGCGGGCGGCGGGGCGATAACCGGGTAGGGACCCCACGGGTGTCGCACAATCGGGGCATGCCCGACGTCGACCTCCCGTTCCGCACCGCCGCCGGCGAGCGCGTGGTGCTGCGCAAGGCGATCGACCGCGACCTCGACGGGCTCGTGGAGCTGCGGTCCGACCCGGACGTACGGCGTCACCTCGGTGGGGCCGTCCCTGCCGAGCGTGTGCGCGACCTCCTGCTCGCCCGCAGCATCTCGTGGTCCACGGAGGGGTCGGGCGAGTTCGTCGTGGCGGACCCGGGGTCCGACGACCTGCTCGGCATGGTCATCCTCGAGCGCCGGTCGGCGCACCGACCCGGCCACGTCCGCGAGGACGGTGAGGAGCTGGAGCTGTCCTACGTGCTGCTGCGCGGCGTCTGGGGCCGGGGGCTCGCCCACGAGGCCGCCTCGGTGCTGCTCCGCGAGGCGTCGGCCCACCTGGAGGACCAGCCGGTGCTCCTCATCAGCCAGACCGACAACACCCGCTCGATCGGCCTGGCGCGGCGGCTCGGGTTCCAGGACTCGGGCACCTTCACCGAGTTCGACGCCGAGCAGTGGCTCGGGAGCGCGCCGCTGAGCACCTGGGCGTAGTGCGGGGGGCGTCCGCGACCTTCTCCGCCCAGTTCGCGACCGTCGACGCCGAGGCAATCGGGTAGGTACCGAGTCAGTCCCCCGCGGCCGCTGACTCGATCGGTACCCGATTGACTCGATGAGTCGCAGCGCGGCACGTCCCGCAGTTGCGCATATTTGCGCATCCGTCGCACCTCCTTGCCCTGCCCGCACGGCGGGTGCACGATCATGCGCAAACGTTCCCGCACCGGTATCGGCGCCGCGGCGGGCCTCGACGAGGAGGATCGGATGGGCATCAGGGAGGTCGCTCGGGCGGCGCACGTCTCCGTGACGACCGCGTCCCGCGCGCTCAACGGCACCGGCCGCGTCGCCGAGACCACCCGGGACCGCGTGCGCTCCGTGGCCGACGAGCTCGGCTACCGGCCCAACGAGCTCGCCCGACAGCTCAAGCGCGGCAAGAGCTCATCACTCGGCATCGTCGTCCCCGACATCACCAACCCCTTCTTCTCCGAGCTGGCACAGGGCGTCCAGGAGGCCGCCGCGCGCTACGACGCCGTCCTCCTGCTCACCGCCACCGGGGCGGACCCGAGCCGCACCGCGGAAGCCATCGCCCAGATGCGCGCCCGCCACGTCGCCGGGGTCGTGCTCGTCGAGGACCGGCTCGACGACGACCGGCTCGTCCGGGCGCTGGACGGCATGCGGTTCGTCGCGCTCGACCGCGAGCTGGACCCGACCCGGGCGACCTCCGTGACCAGCGACCACCGCTCCGGCGGCCGGATGGCGGTCCAGCACCTCGTCGACCTCGGACATCGGCGGATCGCGCACGTCGCGGGCCGCCCGGAGATCGCGGTCGCCCGGGAGCGCTCCGTCGGCTACCACGAGGGTCTCGCTGCAGCGGGAGTCGACACCGACCCGGCCCTCGTCGTCGAGGCGGACTTCGAGGAGGAGGCCGGCTACCGGGGCACGCTGCAGCTCCTCGACCGCGGCACCGACCTCACCGCGGTCTTCGCCGTCAACGACCTGGCAGCGATCGGTGCCGTCCGCGCGCTCGACGAGCGGGGCCTGTCCGTGCCTCGCGACGTCAGCGTGGTCGGCTTCGACGACATCCACCTCGCGTCGTACGTGCGACCGGGGCTCACCACCATCCACCAGCAGATCGACGAGCTCGGCCGACAGGCGGCCGAGCTGCTGCTCGACGACAAGGAGGGACGCTCCCGCATGCTCGACGTCCACGTGGTCACCCGAGGGACCACCGCACCACCGCCGTCAGGGACCACGCCGCCGGGGAGGACCCGATGAGCGGCACGGTCGTCGTCATCGGGAGCCTCAACGTCGACGAGGTCGCCTCCGTCGACGTCCTGCCCCGTCCGGGCGAGACAGTCACCGCCACCGGCTACGCGACGCATCCCGGTGGCAAGGGCGCGAACCAGGCGGTCGCCGCGGCACGGGCGGGCGCACCCGTGCGCATGGTGGGCGCCGTCGGGGCGGACGACGCGGCCGACCTGCTGCGCGGGTCGATGTCCTCCGACGGGATCGACCTGGACCTGCGCACCGCGGACGGCGACACGGGACGCGCGCTCATCCTCGTCCAGTCCGACGGCGAGAACGTCATCACGGTCGTGCCCGGCACGAATCACATGCTCACCGTCGAGGACGTCACCGCCGCGTGCGCGAACCTCACCGCCGACGACGTCGTGCTCATGCAGCTCGAGATCCCGCTCGAGCTGGTGGCGCACGCCGCGCGACTGGCGGACGAGGCCGGCGCGACGGTCGTCCTCAACGCGGCCCCGGCCCTGCCCTCGCTCCCGCTCGACGGCGTCGACGTCCTCGTGGTCAACGAGCACGAGTGCCTCCGGGTGGCCGGGCGCGCGGAGGACGCCGACCCGCTGACCACCGCCGGTGACCTGGCCGCGGAGCACGGGCTCACGGTGGTCGTCACCCTCGGCGCACGCGGCGCCGCGCACACCACCGGCGGCGCCCCGGTGGAGACCCCCTCCCCCGCCGTCACCGCGGTGGACACCACGGGCGCCGGCGACAGCTTCGTCGGCTACCTCGCCGCCGCGCTCCTCGAGGGTTCCTCCCTCGGCGAGGCCGTGACCCTCGCCGTGCACGCCGGATCCAGCGCGGTCACCCGGCAGGGCGCCCAGCCCGCGATCCCCTACCGCGACTCCCTCACCACCGGCGCATAGCCGCCGCCACCCCCAGCACACACGAAAGGTGCAGACATGCGACTGATCATCGGAGCAGACCACGCCGGGTTCCCCATGAAGGAGACGGCTCGGGCGGTGCTCGAGAAGCTCGGCCACACCGTCGTCGACGTCGGCACGCACTCCGAGGAGCCCGTCGACTTCCCGGACATCGCCCGCGCCGTCGCCGAGCCGATCCTCGCCGGCGAGACCGACCGGGGCGTCCTCGTCTGCGGTACCGGGGTCGGTGCCGCGATCGCGGCGAACAAGATCCCCGGCATCCGGGCGACCGTCGCCCACGACACGTACTCCGCCCGGCAGGGGGTCGAGCACGACGACGTCAACGTCATCTGCGTCGGCGCCTGGCTGGTCGGGCCCACCGTCATCGAGCAGGTCGTCACCGAGTTCCTCGCCGCGGAGTTCAGCACGGACCCCGACTGCCGGCGGCGGGTGGAGAAGCTCCACCAGCTGGAGCTGGAGGCCGCGGCCGCCGCCCGGCGTCCCGGCGCCTGACCGGTCCGCCCCCTCCCCTGCTTTCCGTCTTCCCGGCCCACGCCGTCTCGCAAAGGAGCGACATGTCCACCGAGCAGCACTCCCCTCCCGCGGATCTGGAGAACCTCGAGTACCCGGACCCGCCCGAACAGCTGCGCAAGCGGCTGACCTTCACGGCCGCCGTCGCGGTCCTCGGCCCGGGAGCCATCGTGGCCTCGGCCAACATCGGCTCGGGCGAGATGGTCTTCGCCTCCCGCGGCGGTGCCGTCTTCGGCTACGCGCTGATCTGGGCGTTCGTCGTCTCCGCCGTGGCGAAGGCGGCGCTCGCCTACTCCTTCAACCGGTACACGGTCGTCACCGGCGAGCACCCGATGGCCCGCTGGGCCGTCCTCTTCCGCGGTCCGCGGGGCTGGTTCACGCTGCTCATGGGGATCGTCTCGATCCTCGCCGTCCCGTCGTGGGTCGGCGGCATGGGTATCGCTCTCGGGGACCTCATGGCCTCGCTCACCACCGGCAGCGGGGCGCTGTGGGCCACCGGGCTGATCGTGCTGTCCGGTGTCCTGTCCTGGTTCGGGGGCTACGCGCGGCTGGAGAAGGCGCAGACCGTGATCGTCGGCTTCATGCTCGTGGCCATCGCGGTCAGCGTCGTGGTGCTCCAGCCCGACTGGCTCGCCGCGCTCGGCGGGCTCGTCCCCGGCATCCCCGAGTACAACTCCTGGGTCGGCGACACGTACCCCGACATCGCCTCCCGGCCGGTGTGGCTCGAGGTCGCGACCTACCTCGGCGCGGTCGGCGGCGGCACCTACGACTACATCGGCTACGCGGGCATGACGCGCGAGAAGCGCTGGGGCATGCTCGGCCGCGAGGACCAGGTCGCCCTGGGCGAGCGTCTCGCCGAGGTGCCCTACAACGGCAAGCTCCCGCTGTCGACCGAGCCCGAGCAGGTCGAGCGCGCCAGGGCCTGGAGCCGGGCACCGCTCGGCGACACCGTGCTCTCGTTCCTCGCCATCGGCGTCTTCGCCACGATGTTCATGCTCAACGGCGCCTCCCTGCTGGCAGCCGAACAGCTCATCCCGGCCGGGAACGACACCCTGACGTTCCAGGCGCAGTTCCTCACGGCCGTCCACCCGACCTTCGAGTACCTCTACATCGTCGCGGTGTTCTTCGCGTTCTTCGGTTCGCTCTACGCCTTCTGGGAGCTATACACCTACACGGCGTTCGAGACCCTGGCCCCGGTGTTCACGAAGATCCGCGTGCGCGGCACGAACAGCGTGCGCCCGTGGATGTACGTCTACATGCTGATCGCCAGCCTGCTGCTGGTCTGGACCGTCGGGGAGCTCGTCATCATCGTCACCCCGGCATCCGTGCTCGGCGGGCTGCTGACCTCCGGGCTGTTCTGCCTGGTGCTGCTCTGGACGGAGAAGAAGGTCCTCCCGGAGACGCACCGCCTGACCGTGCCGGCTCGCTGGTGGGTGGGGCTGTCGGGGGTCCTGCTCACGGTGCTCGGCATCGTCTCGACCTGGGAGCTGCTCTCATGAGGCCCGGCGCAGCTCTCTCGACCGGCTGCTTCGCGCTCCTGTCGGTGTGGAGCTTCTCCGACGGCGACATGCTGTTCGCCGGTATCTTCGTGGCCATCGGCCTGGCGAACCTCTACCTGTCGCTCCGGCACGGCACGCCGCCGGCGCGGGGTCGTGCGGGGGCCGCCGGGACGACACGCGGCGCGACCGGTGCCGACAGCCCCGTGCGCGTCGCGACCTCGACACGCGACGACGCCGAGGAGGCCCGGATCCGCAAGAACTGGCGGGTCATCGCGATCGGCGGAATGGTGGTGGCCGTGGTCGCCGCCCTGTCGTTCCCGCCGCTTGCGCTGGTGCTGGCGGCGTGCAGCGCCTATGCCGCACACCGGGCGCGCTCCGTGCGTCCGCAGGCGGCCCGCCCGGTCGGCACCGCCGCCAGGTAGACGGAGCACCAGGAACGGCGCGAGCGGGCCGGCCCACGGTGGTCGGCCCGCCCGGTGGCCCCAGACCGGTCCCGGCCACCGAGCATCCCCCACGATCGAAGGAGAGAGATGGAGTACTTCTCAGGACCCGCCCCGACCGCCACGCACGTGGTCCGGCTCGACCCCGGCGACGATCTGCTCGTGTCCCTGCGCGACTTCATCGCGCGGGCGGGCATCACCGACGGCGCCGTGGTATCCGGCATCGGCACGCTCGACCACTGCCGCATGCACATGGTCACGACCACCGGGTATCCACCGGTGGAGGTGTTCCCGGAATGGACCGACACGGCGCTCGAGCTCGTCTCGATGCAGGGCGTGATCGCGGACGGCTTCCCGCACATCCACATGACCGTCTCCACCAAGGACGCCGCCGTGAGCGGTCACCTCGAGGAGGGCTGCCGCATCCTCTACCTGTGCGAGATCGTCGTCGTCGAGCTCGGCGGGCACTCGCTGAGCCGTGAGCCGAACGAGCACGGCGTGCCCCAGCTCCTGGCCAAGAACGGCTGAGCGTCGCCGGGCCGAAAGGCCCACGCACGACGACGGCGCCGCCCACCTTCTGGTGGACGGCGCCGTTGTGGTGTCGGCGGTTCGTGAGCCGCACGCTCGAGGGTCGAGAACCGCACACTCGACGACAGTGGCGGTGGTGCGTCAGGGGCTGGTCAGCCGGAGGCCGTGCGGCGTCGTGGTGGGCCGGCCGGCGGGCGCGTGCTCGCAGGACATGATCGAGACCTCCCCGGACGGGTCGCAGAAGATCACCTCGTCCGCGAGGCCGGTGAACAGGCCGTTCTCGACGACGCCGGGGATCCAGTTGAGCTCCCGGTCGAGCACGAGCGGGTCGTCGATCTCCTTGAGGTGGGCGTCGACGATGAAGTTCCCGCTGTCCGTGATGACGACCTCACCCGCCTGGTCGACCCGCCGGACCAGGTCGACGCCTGCCGGGTAGCCGTGGTGCTGCAGCAGCCGGCCGATCGACCGGCTGGTGGACTCCCACCCGTGCTGGATCACCTCGATCGGCAGCGGGAACGCGCCGAGGCGGTCCTTGAGCTTGCTCGTGTCTGCCACCACCACGTAACAATCCGCGGCGTCGGCCACGATCCGCTCCCACAGCAGGCACGCGCCGCCGCCCTTGATCATGTGGCCGTCGTGGTCGACCTCGTCCGGCCCGTCGACGACGAGCTCGAGGCGGTCGATCTCGTCGAACCCGACGAGCGGCACGCCGAGCTCGAGCGCGAGGTCCTTCGTCGCGTTCGACGTCGGCACGCCGCGGACCTCGAGCCCGTCGGCCACCTTGTCGGCGAGCGCGCGCACGAACCAGTGGCTCGTCGTGCCCGAGCCGAGCCCGAGCAGCATGCCGGGCCGGACGTAGCGCTCGACGGCGGCGATGCCGACCGCCTTCTTCGCCCGGTCCTGCGCGGAGAGTGCGTCCATGTCAGTGCTCCTTGGCGGGGGTGGTGGGGGTGGCGTCGTGCAGCTCGGGCACGGCGAGCCCGGGCACGTCGAGGTCGCGGGCGAGGTCGGCGAACCGTTCGATCCGCACGACGTCGGGGTCGACCGGCTCGCCCCAGGCGACGTGCCGGTAGCGGACGCCGGCACCGGCCCCGACCACGACGTCGACGGGGTTGTCGCCCACGTAGACGGTCTCCTCGGGCCGCAGGCCGAGCCGGTCGAGGACGTCGAGCAGGTGCCGCGGGTCGGGCTTGGGGTGCTGGACGGAGTCGCGGCCGAGCACGACCTCCACGACCTCGTCGAGTCCGACGGCACGCAGGACCTCGGTCGACAGGGCGGTCGACTTGTTCGTGCAGATGCCGACCCTGATGCCCGCCCGGCGCAGCGCGGGCAGCACGTCCGCGGCGTCGGCGTACGGGGTCGACAGTGCGGCCGGTGCCGCCGCGTACCGGGCCCGGTACCGGTCGTGGACGTCGCGCACGAACGCCTCGTCCGCCGCACGTCCCGGTGCGACCTCCTGCATGGCGGTGAGCACGAGGTCGTAGGCCCCGTGGCCCATGCCGCGGGCGGCCAGCGCGGGGTCGACCGCGGGCAGGCCGGCCTCCTCGAACGCGCCGGTCAGCGCGGCGGTGACGTCGGCCAGCGTGTCGACGAGCGTGCCGTCGAGGTCGAGGACGACCCCGCGGACCGGCACGGCATCGGGAGCGCCCGGGTCGAATGCCGTCACGCGGAGACGCCCTCGGCCGTGCGGGCGAGCTCGTAGACCTCCGTGAGCGCGCCGTGCAGCCTGCGGTGCGCCCCGAAGATGGTCTCGTAACGGGCGTGCCTGTCGTCGTCGGGCACGTAGGTCTTCTCGACCTTGACCTGGGTGAGCGCGGACGTGAGGTCCGCCCAGAGGCCGGTGCCGACGCCGGCGGCGAGCACGGCGCCGTACGCGCCACCCTCGGAGGCGCCGACCTGCGTGACGACCTCGCGGCCGAGGATGTCGGCGAGGAGCTGCAGCCACATCGGGTCGTTGGACACCCCGCCGGAGGCGACGACCTGGTCGCTCTGCAGGCCGGCGTCGACGCAGATCTCGAAGATCCCGCGCATGTTGAGCAGGACACCCTCCATGACGGCGCGGGCGATGTGCCCGACGTCGTGCATCTGGGTGAGGCCGACGAGCGCGGCGCTCGCGTCGGGGGCGAGGTTGGGGGACCGCTCGCCGAGGAGGTAGGGCAGGAAGAGGACGCCGTTCGCGCCGGGCTCGACCTCGCGGGCGAGGCGGACGAGCGTCTGGAAGGACAGCTCCTCGTCGTCGTTGAGCGGCCTGAGCGCGTCGCGCAGCCACTGGAAGGCGCCGCCGGCGCTGTTCGCGTTGCCCATGATGTGCCAGCGGCCCGGCTCGTTGCCGCAGCTGACCTGGACCCGGCCGGCGGGGTTGTCCGGGTAGCGCGAGAGCCCGCCGGCGACGATCCCCGCCGTACCGACCGTGAAGCCCGCGGAGCCCTCCTCGATAAGTCCCATCGCCGAGGTCTGGATGACGGCGTCGCCGCCACCGCCGAAGACGGGTGTGCCGGCGGGGAAGCCCCACGCGGCGGCGATGTCGTCGTCGAGGGTGCCGGTCTGCTCGGTCGACTCCACGACGTCGGGCAGCAGCGCGGGGTCGATGTCGATGGCCCTGAGCAGCTCGAGCGACCAGGTGCGGTTGCGGACGTCGAACAGCCCGGTGCCCGAGGCGTCGGAGACGTCGGTGACGTACAGGCCGGTCATCCGGAAGCGGATGTAGTCCTTGGGGTTGAGCAGGCGGACCATCTTCGCGTAGTTCTCCGGCTCGTGGTCGCGCAGCCAGATGATCTTGCCGCCCGTGTAGCCGGGGAACATGCGGTTGCCGTTGAGCTCGACGAGCTTGTCGAGCCCGCCGACCTGCTCGGTGATCCAGTCGCACTCGGCGGCGCAGCGCTGGTCGTTCCACAGGATGGCGGGGCGGATGACCTCGCCGTCGGCATCCATCGCGGTCAGGCCGTGCATCTGCCCGCACAGGCCGATGCCGGTGATCTCCTTGCCCTTCTCGGGCAGCTGGGCGGCGAGCGCGGTCATCGCCTCGCCGGTGGCGCGCCACCACTCCGCGGGCTCCTGCTCGGACCAGCCCGACCGGAGGTTGATCAGCGGGTAGGTCGCGGTGGACTTGGCGACCACCACTCCGTCGTCGTCGACGGCGATGGCCTTGAAGCTCGAGGTTCCGAGGTCGATTCCGATCAGCATGAGTTGCTCCCTTGCAACGGTGGGTGAGAGGTGGGTCGATCAGTGGGTGTGACGGATCCGCAGGTGCTTGTACTGCAGGTAGCCCTCGAGGCCCTCGCGGCCGTGCTCCGAGCCGAAGCCGGACTCGCGGCGGCCGCCGTAGGGGGCGTTGATGATGCCCGCGTCGACGTTGTTGACCGCGACGTTGCCGAAGTCGAGCTCCCGGCCGGCGCGCATCGTCTCCCCGAGGTCGTCGGTGTAGAGGTACGCCGCGAGCCCGCCCGCGACGCCGTTCGCGTGCGCGACCGCCTCGTCGAGCGACTCGACCGCCGCCACGCCGACCGCGGGGCCGAACGTCTCCTCCGTCATGATCTGCGAGTCGAACGGCGCGTCGACGACGAGGGCCGGGTGGCGGAACAGCCCGCCGGAGGGGTGGTCGTCCGCGCCGGAGAGCAGCCGGGCACCCCCGGAGAGCGCGTCGGACACGTGCCGCTCCGTGCGGGCGCGGATCTCCTCCATGGTCACCGGCCCGACGTCGGCGTCCGGGTCCGCGTAGCCGTCGCCGACGCCGAGCGCGCGGGTGAGCTCGGCCATGCGGTCGGTGAAGTCGGCCATCACGGCGCGCTCCACGTAGATGCGGTTGATCGCGATGCAGATCTGGCCGGCGTTGCGGAACGAGCGCCGCACGGCGCCCGTGGCCGCGAGGTCGAGGTTCGCGTGCCGGGTGACGATCATCGGGCAGCTGCCGCCGAGCTCCATCGTCAGCTGGGTGACGCCGGAGACCGTGCGGAACAGCTTCTGCCCCGTGGCGTTGGAACCGGTGAAGGCGACCTTGGCGATGTCCCGGTGGCCGGCGAGCATCGCGCCGACCTCTCCGGCGCCGTGGACGATGTTGACGACCCCTGGCGGGAAGCCCGCGGCCGTCAGGCACTCCGCCATGACCTGGCCGGCGCCGGGGGTGTGCTCGGAGTCCTTGATGACCATCGTGCAGCCGGCACCGAGCGCGCCGCCGAGCTTCCAGCCGAGCAGCTCGACCGGATAGTTCCACGGCGTGATGGCCGCGACCGGTCCCACCGGCTCGCGCTGGACGACCGAGAGGAAGTCGTTGGACTCGTTCGGGACGGTCTCGCCGCCGATCCGCTCGGCCTCCTCGCCGTAGAAGCGCATGGCCTGGGCGAACTTGCGGACCTCGCCGCGGGCCTCGTTCAGCGGCTTGCCCTGCTCGAGCGTCATGGTGGTCGCGAGGTCGTCGACCCGCTCGAGGGCCACCTCGCCGAGCCGGCGGAGCAGTGCCCCGCGCTCGAACCCGGTGGTGCGGCTCCAGGTGGGAAAGGCGCGCACGGCGGCCGCCACGGCGGAGTCGACCGTGGCCTGGTCGGCGACGTCCGCGACGGCTGCCACCTCGCCGGTGGCGGGGTTGCGGCGCTCGAAGGTCTCGCCGCCGGGCCGGAACTCTCCGTCGATGTAGGCCGAGCAGTGCAGGGGCGTGGTGGTCATCGGGTCTCACGTCCTTCGTCGTCGGGGCGCGGTGCAGGGACGTCCGGGAGGGGGAAGGGGCAGCGCAGCGGCTCGCCGTGGAGCGCCCGCCGTGCCTCGTCGACGGCCAGCACCTGGAGACGTTCCATCGACTCCGTGGAGTAGAAGGCCGCGTGCGGCGTGAGGATGACCTCCGGCCGGGAGCGCAGCGGGTGGTCGGTCGGGAGCGGCTCGGGCTCGGTGACGTCGAGCGCGGCGCCGGCGAGCCTGCCCGAGTCCAGGGCCCGGCCGAGCGCGTCGTGGTCGACCAGGCCGCCGCGCGCGGTGTTGATGAGGAACGTGCCCTCGCCCATGGCGGCGAAGGCCGCGTCGTCGAGCAGGTGGTGGGTGTCCTCGGTCAGCGGCAGGTGCAGCGAGAGGATGTGCGCGGAGGCGAGGAGCTCGTCCCAGCCGACGAGGCGGATCTGTTCCTCGTCGAGCGCGCCGGGGGCGAGGTACGGGTCGTAGGCGATGGTCGTCGCACCGAACGCCCGGAGACGCTCGGCGGCCATGCGGGCGATGCGGCCCGCGCCGACGAGGCCGACCACGCGGCTCTCCATGCTCGGGATGGGGCCGAGGTCTCCTGCGCGCATGGTGCTGCCGTCGTGCAGTGCGTCGTCGAACTCGCGCACCCGCCGCACGAGCATGAGCGCGAGCATGGTGGCGTGGTCGGCGACGACGCCTGCCCCGTAGTCGGGCACGTTGCACACCCGCACGCCCGCGGCGGCGGCCGCCGCCAGGTCGACGTTGTCGACGCCGACCCCGTACCGGATGACGACGGCGTCCGGCGCGAGCCGGTCGAGCTCGGCGGCACCGAGCGGGGCGAAGTTGGTGAAGACGACGTGGGCGCCGTCGAGGACCGCGCCGAGGTCGCCGGAGCCGTCCCAGCGCCGGTAGGTCGCCCCCTCGTCCTTCGCGAGGCGTCGCTCGAGGGTCTCGTCGTCGACGGCGGTGTCGGTCACCGCGATGATCTGCTCGCTCATGCGTAAGCTCCTTCGCTCCTCAGCCGGCCCGGTGGAGGTCGCGGACGAGGTCGAGGACGCCGTAGTCCCACACCGGTGCGCTCTCGCTGGGGGTCACCCGGTTGGTCAGGGTGCCGAGCTGCGGGGAGCTGATGGAGACGAGGTCGCCCTCGTGGTGGGTGAATCCCTGGCCGGGCTCGCCTCGGTCCTCGGTCGGGGCGAACGGGGTGCCGCAGTACAGGACCAGGCCGTCGGGGTACTGGTGACGGCGGTTGATCGTGTGCGCGGCGAGCTCGCTCACGGGCCGGGAGATGTCCGACTGGGGGGCCGTCGCCTCGAGCTCGAAACCGTCCTCACCGGTGATGCGCATGGTGATCGTCGTGGCGGCGGCGTCCTCCAGCGTGAACGCGTCGTCGAACAGGCGGATGAACGGGCCCAGCGCCGCGGAGGCGTTGTTGTCCTTGGCGAGCGGGAGGAGCAGCGCGCTGGCGCCCTCCATGTCCCGCAGGTTCGCGTCGTTGCCGAGGGTCGCGCCCTTGACCTGTCCGGCGCCGTCGATGACGAGGACGAGCTCGGGCTCGGGGTTGTTCCAGGTGGAGATGCCGGCGATGCCGACGTCGGAGCCGTGGCCGACGCTGGACAGGATCGGCGCCTTCGTGAACACCTCGGGGTGCGTGCCGAGCCCGACCTGGAGGTACTGGGACCACAGCCCGTTCTCGCGCAGCACCTCGAGGGCGGCGAGCGCCTCGGGCGAGCCGGGGCGGATGTCCCGGATCGACTCGCCGAGCGTCTCCTTGAGCTGGTCGCGCACCGCTGCGGCCTTGGTCGGGTCCCCGCCCACGCGCTCCTCGATGACGCGCTCGATCATGCTCCGTACGAAGGTGACGCCCGCGGCCTTGAGCACCTGGAGGTCGACCGGCGAGAGCAGGACGGTCTCGGCCAGCTCCACCGGGCCCTCCGCGCCGCGGCGACGGTCCGCCTCGCGCACGGTGGCGGCGAGGACCTCGTCGAGGTCCCACCGGGTGGGGGCGGAGAGGGTCTCCGTGGCGGCGGCCGCGGTGGTGCCGGCGGCGGCGTCCGTGGCGGCGGCGGCCGTGGCGTCGCCGGCGAGGATGGCTCGTACCCGCGACGCGGGATCGCTCTCCTGCACCAGCTCGGTCATCGTCGGCCCGAGGGCGGTGACGTCGACGAGCGCGTCGCCCGCGACGGCGACGAGGCGCGGGCCTGCGCCCGGGACCCAGATCCGTCCGACCAGCGTGGGGTCGGCGGCGTCGGTGGGCAGGACCTGCGCGGACTGCGCTCGCGGGTCGGACATGGGGCACTCCTCTTCGAGCGTGGCTTCGGGGTGTTTGATGTGCGAGGTGTCCAAACATATGATGATTGACATGAGCCGTCAATCAGCCGGCGACAGCCGGCCCGCGCCGACCCCTGCGACGGGTGGTCTGGCGACGAGCCCGGGCGTGCCGTCTCCCCGTCAGGCATCGGCGCCGACCCCGGTGCGCCCCGCGCGACTGCCGATGTGGCTGGCGGACCAGCTCGAGGAGGCGCTCCTCCACGGCGAGTACCCGGTCGGATCCCTGATGCCGACGGAGAAGGCCATCGCCGACGACTTCGGCGTGAGCCGGCAGGTGGTGCGCGAGGCCGCCCGGCTGCTGGAGGACCGCGGCCTCGTGGAGATCCGCGCCGGCCGCGGGATGACGGTGATCGCTCCGAACGTCGACTCCATCGTCCAGCGCTTCCGGATGCTGCTGCAGCACGGCCACGCGAGCTTCGAGAAGCTCATGGAGCTGCGCAGGATGACCGAGGTCGACATGGCGACCCTGGCGGCCGCCAACCGGACGGACGACGACGTGGCCCACATGCGCGACGCCATCGCCCGGGCCGCGGAGAACCTCGACGACTACGCGGCCTGCATGGACGCCGACATGGCCTTCCACATGGCGGTCGCGCGCGCGACGCAGAACCCGTTCGTCCTCGCGTTCGTCCAGCCCATCAACCTCGTGCTGCGCGACGTCTACCGCAAGCCCATCGGGTACCTCGCGACGCAGGCCGACACGGTCGCCGAGCACACGGCGATCGCCGACGCGATCGCCGCCCGTGACGTCGAGGCCGCCCGGCGGGCGACCTCGGCCCACCTGGGGCGCGTCGTCGACGACGCCGGCACGCTCGTCGACGAGGACGCCGTCGTCGTCGACCCCACCACGTCCTCCACCACCGCTCGACCGAAGGAGTAACCACCACATGACCTCCGTGAACGAGACCTCGAGGTCCATCGTCGACGCGGCCGTCGCTGCCGCCACCGACGCCGCCCGCGCGTCCGTCCGGGAGAGCTACGAGACCCGAGCCGGATGGCTCGAGGCGCTGGCCGAGACCCTCGACTCCCACGCGCCCGAGCTCATCGCCCTCGCCGACGACGAGAGCCGCCTCGGGGAGAAGCGCCTGACCGGGGAGCTCGCCCGGACCAGCGCCCAGCTGCGGCTGTTCGCCTCGGTCGTTCGCGAGGGCAGCTTCCTCGAGGCGACGATCGACCACACCGATCCCTCCGCCACTCCCCCGATCCCCGACCTGCGGCGGATGCTCGTGCCGCTCGGCCCGGTTGTCGTGTTCGCGGCGAGCAACTTCCCGTTCGCCTTCTCCGTCCTCGGCGGGGACACCGCGAGCGCGCTCGCGGCCGGCGCGCCCGTGATCGTCAAGGCGCACGAGGGACATCCCGCCCTGTCCCGCCGGGTGGCGGAGCTCGGCGCGCAGGCGCTCGAGGGCGCAGGTGCGCCGTCGGGACTGCTCCAGCTCGTCGAGGGGCGCGAGGCCGGCGTCGAGCTCGTCCGGCACCCGGACGTGCGGGCGGTCGGCTTCACGGGATCGCTGGCCGGCGGGCGCCACCTGTTCGACCTGGCCGTCCAGCGGCCGGAGCCCATCCCGTTCTACGGCGAGCTGGCGAGCATCAACCCGGTCGTCGTGACGCCCGGGGCCGTCGAGTCCTCGATCGACGAGATCGTCGACGGACTGCTGGGCTCCTTCACGATGGGCGTCGGTCAGTTCTGCACCAAGCCCGGCGTGGTCCTCTCGCCGGCCGGGGCGGACCTGGCCGGCCGCCTCGCGACGAAGGTCGACGCCGACGCGGCGGGTGACCCGGCGTCGCCGCCCATGCTCAACGACCGGATCCGCGCGGGCTTCCACGACCGACTCAGCGGCCTCGCCGGCCAGGAGGGCGTGGACGTGGTCGCGGGCGCGGACGTCGTCGACTCCGAGGAGCGCACCTCCCCGGTGGTGCTGCGGACCACCGTGCAGCGAGTGCTCGAGTCACCCGAGGTCCTGCTCGAGGAGGTGTTCGGGCCGGCGACGCTCATCGTCGACTACGACTCCGAGGAGGACGTGCGGGCCGCACTGGGGGTGCTGCCCGGCTCGCTCACCGCGACGCTCCACGCCGCGCCTGGTGAGGAGCTCGCTCGCACCCTCGTCCCGGCACTCGGCGAGCGCGCCGGCCGGGTGCTGTTCGGGGGCTGGCCCACCGGCGTCGCCGTGTCGCACGGCCAGCACCACGGCGGCCCCTACCCGTCGACGACGAGCATCCACACCTCGGTGGGGACCACCGCGATCCGCCGTTGGCTCCGGCCCGTGACCTACCAGACGACGCCGGACGACCTGCTGCCCGAGCCGCTGCAGGAGGCGAACCCGCTGGGCATCCCGAGGCGCGTCGACGGTCAGCTCGTGCTGGCGGACCACGCGTAGGCTTCATGACGCGATCGGCGGCGTCGGCGGTGGTGCCCGCTCCGACGGCGCCGCCACGCGCGGGCCGACGCACGACACGCGTCACGACGCCGGCCCCGAGCCGGCCGCCCCTCCTCCTGAAAGCGCAAGGCACTTCATGGACAGCCAGCAGTTCGACGGTCTCGTCGACCTCTTCGAGTCGGCACGGGATCGCGACGGCGACCCGCTCAACATGCACTACCTGCTCATCAAGCAGGGCGAGACCGAGCATCTCCATGCATTCGGCGGACGGACCGAGCGGTCGGACATCCGCTCGCTGTCGAAGACCATCATGGCGCTCCTCACGGGGACGATCGTGAAGAGCCGCGACGACGTCGACGAGGACACCCCCGTGTGGCCGATCCTCGAGCCGCTGTCCACGCTCACGCGCGAGGAGAATCGGGAGAAGCTGCAGCGGGTGCGGATCAAGCACCTGCTCAACCACACGATCGGTTTCAACGAGGTCCTCATGATGCGCGGCGACATCGCCGACATGGATCCGGCCGACTACCTCGACTACATCGTCAATTCGCCCATCATGCACGAGCCCGGCACGCACTACCTGTACTCCAACGCCGGCTTCTACCTGCTGTCCATCGTGCTGCAGGAGCTGCTGGGTGAGGACCTCGAGGCCTACGCGGACCGCGTGCTCTTCCGGCCGCTCGGCATCACCGGCTACACGTGGGAGCGGTACGGGAAGTACGTCGCCGGCGCCACGCGGCTCTGGCTGACCCCGCACGACCTGCTCGCCGTCGGCGAGGTGCTGCTCCACGGCGGGCAGGGCATCGTCTCTGCGCGGTGGATCGAGCGGATGAAGCAGTTCACCGACTTCACGCCGGGGGTCGACACCCCGACGAACCCGCTGTTCCGCCGCTGGGCCTACGGTTCCAGCCTCTGGCTGAGCAACAGGCGCGGCATCTTCTTCGGCCACGGGACGGACGGGCAGACCCTCGCGATCGTCCCGGACCGGCAGGCGGTCGTCGTCACGACGGCGCACCAGGTCGACGTCGTGCGCCTCGAGGAGCTCGTCGACAAGGCGATCACCCTGCTCGACTGAGCGGCAGCCAGCGCGGGTCGTTCGCCGTCGGGCCGTCGCCCGGACGTGGTGAGCGGCTGCCGTTCGCCGTCGGGCCGTAGCCCCACCCGGACGAGGCGGCGCCCTCCCGGGCGCCGCCCCTCCCGGCTCAGTCCTCGCCGCTGTGGCGCGTGTTGACCTTCGCGAGGTCGTTGTAGACGTCGGCCTCGACCAGCGCGAGGAACGCCTTCTCGAAGATCTCGAAGTAGTCGCTGTAGACGGCGTGCGCCTCCATGTCCGGGTCGACGAAGCCGTGGGTGTGCACCATCGCGTCGATCGCCGAGTCGACGTCGGTGAGCTCGCCGGAGCCGACCCCGCCGAGGATCGCCGCACCGAGCACCGCACACTCGGAGACCTTGAGCCGCTCGACCCGCCGCCCGTAGATGTCGGCCTGCATCTGGGTCCAGAACACGGACTTGGCGCCGCCGCCCGAGAGCCGGATCGTGTCGAACGGACGCCCGAGCGCGCCCTCCATCGCCTCCACGGCCATGCGCAGCTCGTAGATGACCCCCTCGAGCACGGCGCGGGCCGCGTGCTTGCGCGTGTGGATCTGGGTCAGGCCGAGCATGCCGCCACGCGCGTTGTCGTGGAAGTGCGGGTTCGCCTGGGAGTTGAAGAAGGGGAAGAACAGCAGGCCGTCGCTGCCGACCGGCGCGTGCGAGGCCTCCAGCGAGATCAGCTCGTACGGGCTGACGTCGAGCGCCTCGGCCGCCGCGACCTCGGGCTGGCCGTACGTGTCGCGCCACCAGCGCAGGACGGCGCCTGCGGCGTGCGCGGTGCCCTCCATGTCCCACCGGTGCGGGATGGCGTGCGCGCCGAAGGAGACGCCGCCGTCGAGGTTCGCCACCATGTCGGGCGCCTCGTCGAGCTGCGCGACCATGACCGCGGCCGTACCGAGCGACAGCTCGGCCATGCCTGCCTTGTTGACGCCGGAGCCCACCGCCGCGCACTGCTGGTCGCCGCCACCCGGGGCCAGGACGGTGCCCTCGGCGAAGCCGGTGGCCAGCGCCCCGGCCGCCGAGACCTCACCGACGGGCCGGAGCTCGTGGACGATCGGGGGCATGAGGTCGATGTCGAGCCCCGCGCGGTCGAAGAGCTCGGGGGCGTAGTCGAGGGTGGTGATGTCGAACATGCCGTTGTAGTTGAGCGCCGACGGGTTCGCGAAGAGCTCGGTGGACCCGAGGCGGTGCAGGATCCACTCGTGACCGTTGACGATCTTCCACGTCCGGTCGTAGACCTCCGGGCGCTGGTCCTTGAGCCACTTCAGCTTCGGGTAGACCCACAGGCTCGAGGGGTTCAGGCCGGTGATGCGGCAGTACTCGTCAGAGCCGATCTCGTCGTTGATCCACTGCGTCTCCCTGGTGGCGCGACCGTCCGACCACACGATGGCGTCGATGAGCGGCTCCCAGTTCTCGTCGACGGGGACGAACGACCCGCGCTGCGAGGACACGCCGATCGACACGATGCGCGAGAGGTCGCCGCGGAACCGGCTGGTGGCCTGCTTCGCGGCGGCGCAGAGGCCGTCCCACAGCTCGTGCATGTCCTGGTCGACCCACCCGGGATGGGGATGCTTCGTCCGGTACTCGGAGTACCCGCTGCTCATGACGTTGCCGTCGCGGTCGAAGATCATCACCGTGGTGCCGGTCGTTCCGGCGTCGATGCCGGCAAAGTACTTCTCCATCGGGGCCTCCCCAGGCGCTCGCGTCGTTGCTCCTCGATGCTAGGCGTGGGCCCGTGCGCGCTGGTCCGAGCACTGTTCTACGCACTTCTGAGCAGTGGTGCGCGCTGGCAGGACTCGGGCGTCTGCGCCGAGGCAATCGGGTAACGCTCGAGTCGATTCCCCGCGGGCGCTGACTCGATAGATGCCCGATTGACTCGATGGACCTCTCGAGCCGCGACGGGCTCGATCACGCGCCCGACACCTCGGTCGGCACCGCACCAGGCACCGCCCGCGGAATCTCCCGCGGCACCAACCGCTGCAGCTGCGTCACGTGCCTGGGCTCGAGCTCGGCGAGCGAGCCCACCTGCAGCAGCCGCATCGTCCGCTCGATCTGCTCGGACAGGATGGCGATCGCCCGGTCCACGCCGTCGCGCCCGCCGGCCATGAGGCCGTAGAGGTACGCGCGGCCGATGAACGTGAACTTCGCGCCGAGCGCGATCGACGACACGACGTCGGCGCCGTGCATGATCCCCGTGTCCAGCGCGACCTCGGTGTGGTGCCCGACCTCGCGCACCACCTCCGGCAGCAGGTGGAACGGCACGGGCGCCCGGTCGAGCTGGCGGCCGCCGTGGTTCGACAGCACGATCCCGTCCACGCCCAGGTCCACGAGGTGGCGCGCGTCCTCCACGGTCTGCACACCCTTGACCACGAGCCGGCCCGGCCACATGCCGCGGATCGTCTCGAGGTCGTGCCACCCGATCGAGGGGTCCATCGCCGAGTCGAGCAGCTCGCCGACGGTGCCTCCGGTCGAGGACAGGGACGCGAACTCGAGCTTCGGGGTGGTGAGGAAGTCGTACCACCACCAGGGTCGGGGCACGGCGTTGGCGATGGTGCGCAGCGAGAGGCGCGGCGGGATCGAGAACCCGTTGCGGGCGTCGCGCAGGCGGGCCCCTGCCACGGGGGTGTCCACGGTGAAGAACAGGGTGTCGAAGCCGGCCGCCGCCGCCCGCTCGACGAGGTTGTAGGACGTCTCTCGCTGGCGCATGACGTAGAGCTGGAAGAAGTTCCGCCCGCCCGGGTTCGCGGCGGCCACGTCCTCGATCGACGTGGTGCCCAGCGTGGACAGCGTGAACGGGATGCCCGCGGCGCCGGCGGCCGCGGCTCCGGCGCTCTCGCCCTCGGTCTGCATGAGGCGCGTGAAACCGGTGGGCGCGATCCCGAAAGGCATGGCGGAAGGCCCGCCGAAGATCGTGGTGCTCGTGTCGACGTGGGTGACGTCGTTGAGGATCGCCGGGTGCAGCTCGACGTCGCGGAACGCCTGCCTGGCCCGCGCCAGCGACAGCTCGTCCTCGGCGGCGCCGTCGGTGTAGTCGAAGGCCGCGGCCGGCGTGCGGCGCTTGGCGATCCGGCGGAGGTCCTCGATCGTGAGGGCCGACTCGAGCCTGCGCCTCTTGAGGTCGAGGCTGGGGCGCCGGAGCTGGACCAGCTCGAAGATCTCGCTGGGGCGGGGGATCTGCCGTTCGACCACTGCGGGCCTCCTTGACCGTCGATGCCGCGCCCCTCGGCTCGGGCCGGACGCGATCCACTGTAGTAGGGCCGTCGTCAACGGGCCGGGCGGTGGTGGGCGGTGCCGGGCCGCACTGGACGTCAGCAGCGCGGCACGTCAGCCGTGCGGCTCGCGCAGCCGGTCGCGCAGCGAATCGAGGAGAAGCTGCCCAACGGCACTCGGCTCAACCTCTCTCCGGTCACCGCGCTCATGCCACGACGGACGACGCGAACGGGGCGAGCGAGCTGACCGTGCACTCACGTGCGAGGACTCGCGTCGGTAGCCGCACGCGCCGGAACACTCGGCTCTTCCGCGCCGACCAGGCGCTCGGTGGCCCTCCCGCGGCGATCTCGACCTGTCGACCTCGGCGGGTGGGCCACTTGGCGAGCTCGACCTGTCATGCCACCGGGCGGTGGGGCGGTGGGGCGGTGACCAGCTGACGATCGGTCACCGCCCCACCGTCGTTCGACGCCCAGCCCACGTGTTCCTGCCGAGCCCACAGGTCCTCCGTCGACCGCACTCACGGCGTCACCTGGTTCGACGCACTCCGTGTGGGTTCGGCGTAGGACATCGACTCGCCGACGTCGTGTGGGTTCGACGTCGTGTGGGGTGGACGGAGTTCCTACTCCGGCTGCGGCAGGATGTCCTTGTCGAAGATGTCCACCGGCACCTTGAGGACCACGGCCGCGTTGGGGATGTCGACGATGCCGCCCACGTGCATCTCGCAGGGCGCGACCGAGATGATCGTGTAGGCCTGCTCCGGCGTGTAGCCGAACTTCCCCAGGTACTCGATCGCCTGCTCGAGGGCCTGGACGGCGGCCATCGTCGTGTCGAGGTACTTCTGCTCCGACCCGCTGGCCGACAGCCCGGTGAAGGAGATGTACCGCGTGCCCATGTTCGGGTCGAACGGGGACGGCCGGAACATCGGCGTGCTCACCCCGTAGCGGGCCATCCCGTCCTTGATCACGCCGAACCGGTACCAGCCGACCCCGTCCATCTCGATGGCGTTCCAGGTGACCTCTCCGTCGCCCTCGGCGAAGTGGAAGTCGCCCGAGGAGAACAGGCCGCCGTCGACGAACACCGGGTAGTAGACGCGCGAGCCCCGCGAGAGGTTCTTGATGTCCATGTTTCCGCCGTTCTCCCGTGGCGGGATGGTGCGGGCGGCGGCCTCGGCGACCCGCCGCCACTCGTCGCCCTCGAGGTCACGCAGCACGGACGTGTCGATCGCCTCCGACCGCGGCCCGGCGAGACCGTCGGCGATCAGGGGGTCCTCGCGCTCGTTCCAGATCCGCAGCAGCTCGTGCGACGGCGCCACACCCATGATGCCCGGGTGGCTGATCGCGGGGATCTCCACGCCGGGGATCTGCCGGCTCGTGGCGTACGTACCGTGCAGGTCCCAGATCGTCTTGAACCCCTGCGGGAACTGGGCGGCGAGCGGGCCACCCATGCCGGGCAGGATGTTCGAGTAGCCGATGCCGGACAGCGGCAGCACGTCGAGGATGTCGACGACGAGGAGATCGCCCTTCTTGACTCCGTCGACCTTCACCGGGCCGGTCAGCGGGTGGGTGCGGGTGAGGTCGAAGGTGTGGATGTCGGCGTCGTCGTCGACGTCCTTGAGCTGATAGTCGTCGTAGCCACCGCTCTCGAGGATGACCTCGTCGCCGAGTCCCACCTCGACCAGCGGCGGGATGTCCGGGTGCCACCGGTTGTGACCGAGATGCTTCTGCTCGGCCAGCGGGACCCCGACCTCGCACCGGAACCGCTGGACGCCCAGGTCGCGGTCCTTGAAGCGGGAGACGCCGGAGCGCGTGAAGTCTGTCGAGTCGGTCATGTCGTGCCTCCTTGTCGAGAAGCTGACGCCGCGCACCGCTGGCTCGTCGTTGATCAGGGAGGTGTGCCTGCTCGTGCGTCGGTCGCCGGGTGGACGTCGGGGTCCCCCGCTGTCGACGGTGGCTCCTGTGCTCCCCGTCACGACGACCCCGACGCCACCGACCGTATCGAGGAAGCGTCGCCGCAGGAAGGGGCGGTGGCGCGTCAGAGTCGCAGCGCCAGCTCGCCCTTCGGCTTGTACTCCGAGCCGCTGAGCAGCGTGAGGCTCCGGTACCCGTTGCCCTCGCCCCGCACGTGGTCGATGAACGACTCGTCGAGGTTCTCGTTGTAGACGAGCGCGCCGCTGCGCAGCCTCGGCTCGAGCACGCGCAGCACCTCGAGCGAGACGTCGGGGGCCCAGCCGTCGATGAGCGCGAGGTCGACGCCGTCGGGGACGCCGGTCAGAGTCTGACGCGCATCGCCGACGAGGAACTCGACGTACTCCCCCAGTCCCGCGCGCTCGACGTTCGCGCGCGCCCGCTCCGCCTTCTCCGGCACGAGCTCGGCGGTGCGGACGGTGCCGCCGCCGGCGTCGCGCACCGCGGCCGCGAGGTAGATCGTGGCGAAGCCCAGCGACGTCGCGAACTCGACGACGTTGCTCGCCCGCCCGTGCCGCGCCAGCAGGTAGAGCTGGTCGCCCTGCTCGGGGCTGAGCGAGAAGCCGGTCTCCGTGTGGCGGTGCGGGTCGGGGTGCCAGGCGTAGTCGGCCCAGTCGATGTGCCGCTCGCGCTCGTAGAGCTCGTCGAGGACAGCCAGCACCCGCGGGTCCGTGATCATCCTGCTTCTGTGGGCGTCGCGCGGCATGGGGTCGTCCTTCGTCAGGGTCGGTCGGTGGGGGCGGTCGGTCGGAGAGGTCGATCGGAGAGGTCGATCGGAGGGGTCGATCGGAGGGGTCGATCGGTGAGTCAACCGGATAAGTGCCGAGTTAGTCGACGCGGGGAACTGCCTCAGCGGATCACCGACCGGCTCGGCGACAACGTCCCACGACGGCGCGCCCCCGCTCACTCGCCAGGCAGAAGCCCGCTCACCCGCCAGGCAGAAGTCCCCTCACTCGCCAGGGATGGTTCGGCCCCTGGCGCTGACCGGCCGGCAGGTCAGGTCTCGGAGCGGCCGCGCTTCCAGTAGCCCATGAACGACACCCGCCCGCGGTCCATGCCCAGCTCCTTGACGAGGTGGCGGCGCATCGTCGTGATGACGCCCGCCTCGCCGGCGAGCCAGGCGTACAGCCCGGCGTCGCCCGGCTCGGCGACCTCCCAGAGCTGCCCGTCAGGGTCGAGCTCGACATAACCGTCACCACCAGCGCCAGCACCGGACCCGGCACCACCACCGGCCACGCGCCGGCGGCCCCAGTCGCGCACGGCGGCGTCGAGGCGCTGACCGAGCGGCGCGCCGTCGCGGGGCAGCCAGTGCACCGCCACGTCCGACGCCGTCGTCACGTCCAGCACGTCCTCGCCGGAGGGCACCTCGAGGTACGCCTCGCCGCGGAACCCCGCGGGCAGCGCCTCGAGGATCGCGCAGATCGCGGGGACCGCGGTCTCGTCGCCGGCGAGCAGCACGTCGCGCGCGGCGCCGGGGCTCCACTCGATGCCGCCGCTGCTCGCCAACGCGCGACGGTCGGGACCGATGACGACGAGGTCGTCCCCCTCCCGCGCCCCGGCGGCCCACGCGGCAGCGGGGCCCGAGGTGCCGTCGTCGTCGACGTGGAGGACGAAGTCGACGTCGATCTCCCGCCGGTCCGTGCGGATCGCGCGGATCGTGTAGGTGCGGATGGGGTTGCGCTCGTCGTCGTCGAGCTGCCGCCACGCGGTGTACCACTCCATCATCGATGCCGGCGGGTCGGCGAACAGCCCGAGCTCGGGGAACGTCCCGTCGGCCCTCGGCAGGAACGCCTTGATCCGCTGGTCCCAGGCCGGCGGGGAGACAGCCGCCGCCTCGGGCGTGGCCGCCGTCCCCTGCGGGCCGACGTGCTCCAGCTCGTCGGCGGTCAGCGTCACGCGCACGAAGCTCGGCGAGAGCCGCCGCCGGCGCGCCACCGTGGTCCGGAAGGCACGCGTGGGGACGACGTCGGCACCCCCCGTCCCGGTCACGTTCGCCGACCGTCCCGACGCCCCACGCACCCTCGCCTCACGCACAGACGCCTCACTCACCGAGCGCCTCCTCGATGAGCGGCTCGAGCTGCTCGAGCGCGTGGAGGCGGGCGACGGGCGTGGCGAGGGCGAAGGCGTCGGAGACCTCGTCGTCGATGACGATCGAGCGGCCGTCCTCGACCGCGGGGATGGCGAGCCAGCCGGCGTCGTCGGTGATCTCGGTCGGGTCGATCCAGATGGGGGTGGCCATGACGAGGTCGGCGTCGAGGACGGGGAGCTGCTCGTCGGACAGCGAGACGCTCCAGCTGCCCTCATCGGCGAGCTCCTCGACCTCGGGGTTGGGCACGAACCCGAGCTCGGTCATGAACTCGACGCGGCTGCCGGCGGCGGTGTAGGCACCCCAGCCCTCGGAGGTCCGCGACCCCACGGTCACCGTCTGCCCCTCCCAGCCGGGGTGCGCCTCCGCGACCTCGGCGAACGCTGCGTCCTGCTCGGCGAGGATGTCCTCGACCTGGTCGCCCTCCCCCAGTGCGGTGGCGATCATCTCGAGCTGCTCGGCGCCGGCGGTGAGGTAGTCGCCCCCGCCGGGGGCGACGCCGACGGTCGTGGCGATGTCGCTGAGCCGGTCGTAGCGCTCCTGGTCGCCGCTGGAGTGGACGTCGAGGATGAGGTCCGGCTCGAGCGCGCCGATCGCCTCGTACGACAGCTCCATCGTGCCGAACATCTCGGGCGGCTCGTCGTAGGCGCCCTCCATCCACGGGCCCACGCCGGTCGGGTCGTCGAAGCCGATCCAGTCGGAGGCGCCCACGGGCTGCACGCCGAGCTGGAGCGCGACCTCGGCGTCGCCCCAGCCCAGCGCCACGACGCGCTCGGGGCGCTCCTCGATCGTCACCTCGCCGAACTCGGTCTCGACCGTCGCGGGGAACGCCTCGCGCGAGTCGGCCGAGCCGTCGGACCCAGCCTCGGACGCGCCGCCGCCCGCGGAGCCACCACCGGAGTCGTCGGCTGTACCGTCGTCGTCGCCGCACGCCGTCAGGGTGAGAGCGAGGGCCGCGGCCAGCGCGAGGCCGAACGTGCGGGCGCGACGCACGGGGCGGGTACGGAACATCGGTGTCTCCTTGTCGACCTGGACTGCGGGCCACAACGACCCGGCACCACACTAAGGTGAGGCTCACCTAAGGCACAAAGGATGGGGCACGGTCACGATGGGACACTCGTCACGGCGCGACGCCGTCACGCCCACCGGTGGCGCCACCCGTCCGACCGCCGATGGCTCCACCCGTCCCGCCCCCGACGGGACGCCCCCGGTTCCCGAGGCCTCCTACACCCGTCCGGCCGACGCCGTCGCGCCCCTCGTCCCCGGCGACGTCGCCCCCCGCCCCGGCGGGTCGGCCACGCGGGTCCGGGTGGTGGCGCTCCTCGTCGCGCTCGCGCTGCTGCTCGTGCTCGGCGTGCTGAGCATCGTCGTCGGCAGCAGCCACGTCCCGCTGCCCACGGTGCTCGCGGCCCTCACGGGCGGCGACGTCTCGGCGGCAGACCAGCACGCCGTCACCGGCCTGCGGCTCCCGCGCACGCTCGCGGCCGCCGCCGTCGGGGCCGCTCTCGCCGTGGCCGGAGCGCTCATGCAGGCGCTCACCCGCAACCCGCTGGCGGAGCCCGGCCTGCTGGGGGTGTCGGCGGGGTCGAGCTTCGCGGTCGCGATGGGGATCTCGCTGCTCGGCCTGTCCGACCCCAGCTCCTACGTGTGGTTCGCGCTGCTGGGCGCGCTGCTCGCGACGGTCGCGGTCACGCTCATCAGCCGCACGGGCGGCGGGCGCGTCGACCCGGTGCGGCTCGTCCTCGCGGGCGTGGCGCTCAGCGCGGTGCTCTCCGGGATCCTCGGCGCGCTGCGCCTGTCCGACCCGCGCACGTTCAACGCCCTCCAGGTCTGGGAGGCGGGCATCCTGTCGGGGCGGGGGCTCGACGTCGTCGGCTCGGTGGCTCCCCTCCTGCTCCCGGGTCTCGTCCTCGCGCTCCTGCTCGGCAAGGCGCTCAACGGGGTGGCGATGGGCGACGACGTCGCCGCCTCCCTCGGCGTGTCCCTCGCTCGGACGAGGGCGCTCAGCGTCCTCGCGATCACGGTCCTCGCGGGCGGCGCGACGGCGATCGCCGGACCCATCGCCTTCATCGGCCTCATGGTCCCGCACGCCGCGCGGCGGTTCGCGGGGGCCGACCAGCGCTGGGTGCTCGCGCTGTCCCTCGTGCTCGGCCCGGTCCTCATGATCGGCGCGGACATCCTCGCCCGCCTCGTCGTGTGGCCGGGCGAGATGCCGGTGGGACTGGTCAGCGCGCTCGTCGGCGCGCCGGTCCTCGTCGCCCTCGCCCGACGGCGAAAGGCGCTGTCCCTGTGAGCGCAGACCCGACGACGAACGACGGCGGCGCAGCGGCCCGCCCCGGTGGCGTCGCGACCACCCAGCTCGCACCGGGCGGAGGGCGGGTGACGCGGAGGCGTCGTCGTCGTCCGGTCGTGGTGGGGTTCGCGCTCGCAGCGGCCCTCCTCGCGCTCACCGTGGTGGCGCTCGGCGTGGGTGACCTCCCCCTGACGCCGGTGGAGGTGCTGCGCGCGGCGACGGGGCAGGAAGGGTTCGCGTCGACCGTGGTGCTCGAGTGGCGGCTGCCGCGGGTGTCGGCGGCGCTGGTGTTCGGGGCCGCACTGGCCGTGGCCGGCGCGCTGTTCCAGACGCTCACGCGCAACCCGCTCGGCTCGCCGGACATCATCGGTTTCTCCACCGGCGCGTACACGGGCGTACTCGTGGCGACGGTCGCGGTGGGCGGCGGACTCGTCGGGGCCACGGGCGGGGCGCTCCTCGGCGGGCTCGGCACGGGGGTGCTCGTGTACCTGCTCGCGTGGCGCGGCGGCGTGCAGGGGTTCCGGCTCATCATCGTGGGGATCGCCGTGACGGCCGCGCTGCACGCCGTCAACTCGTGGATCCTCCTGCGCGCCGAGACCGAGCAGGCGATGACGGCGGCGATCTGGGGGTCGGGGTCGCTGAGCCTGGCGAGCTGGTCAGACGTCGTGCCGGCCGTCTCGGTCGTGCTCGCCGCGCTGCCGCTGCTCCTGCTGTCCGTGCGGCCGATGCGGCAGCTCGAGCTCGGCGACGACGTGGCCGCCTCCCACGGCGTGCACGTCGAGCGGACGCGGCTGCTCGTGCTCGGGGTGGGCGTGCTGCTCACCGCGCTCGTCACCGCGACGACCGGGCCGATCGCGTTCGTGGCCCTGTCCGCGCCGCAGATCGCGCGTCGGCTGGCCCGCAGCCCGGGCATCCCGCTCGTGCACTCCGCGCTGACCGGGGCGTTCGTGCTGCTCGGCGCCGACCTGCTGGCGCAGCACACGCTCGCGCAGCCGGTACCCGTGGGCACCGTGACGGTGGTGCTCGGCGGGGCGTACCTGGCGTGGCTGCTGGCGGCGGAGCCGCGGAAGGGGCGGTGAGCGTTCGGTCGCGGCACGGCCTTGACAGGCGAAGTGAACAGGTATGAACATGTGCAGCATGTCCGGTCCCCCGGCTGCGATGACGCAGCGCGAGCGCATCGTCGCCGCCCTGTCCGCGCGCATCAGCGCCGGCGCGCTGCGTGCCGGCGAGCGCCTCGACAGCGAGTCAGGAATCGCCGCGGAGTTCGGCGTCTCGCGCGGCACCGTCCGCGGCGCCCTGGCCGAGCTGCAGCGCCGCGACCTCATCGCCACCCGCGCGGGGCTCGGCTCGTTCGTCACCTTCGACGGCAGCCCGCTGGATCCGGACGTCGGCTGGGCGCGCGCCCTGACAGACGCGGGCGCCGCCGTCACCACCGAGATCCTCGGCATCACGCTCGTCCCCGCGGCCAGCGCCACGCCCCCACCCGGCCCCGCGCACCCGACAGCCGCCCCGGCACACGCCGTGCCGCCCGAGCTCGCCGGCCGCGACGTCGTCGTCCTTG
This sequence comes from Georgenia sp. Z1491, assembly GCF_049856175.1. Classification (GTDB taxonomy): domain Bacteria; phylum Actinomycetota; class Actinomycetes; order Actinomycetales; family Actinomycetaceae; genus JB111. Next base: position 42,614 of record NZ_JBNDNA010000002.1, on the reverse strand, counting down.
CCCGACGACGCCTCCTGGACGGCCGCCCGATCTCCTACGAGCGCGCCGTCGTGCCCGCCACCGGCCCGCTGCGCGACCTCCCGACCACCGGCCTCGTCGACGACTCCCTCACGGCCACGCTCCGCAGCGCGGGCCTCGTCGCGCACCACGGCACGCAGGACGCGCGGGTCGTGCCCACGTCCGGCGACGTCGCCGCGCACCTCGAGCACGCCCCCGGCACCGTCGTGCTGCGCACGACGCGGCTGTCCTACTCGGCCGACGGCAGCGTCGTCGAGCACGTCGAGTCCTTCCTCGACCCGGCGCACTTCAGCCTCCACCTCACGTTCGGAGACACCCCCGCATGACCACCCTGCACGACCGCGCTCTCGGCGCCCTCACCGGCCTCGCGCTCGGCGACGCGCTCGGCATGCCCACGCAGTCGATGTCCCGCGAGCGGATCGCCCGCGAGCTGGGGCCGATCACCGGCCTCGTCGACGGCCCGGCCGACCAGCCGATCGCCCCGGGCATGCCGGCGGGCTCGGTCACGGACGACACCGAGCAGGCCCTCCTCGTCGCCCGGCTGCTCGTCGACGGTGACGGCCAGGTGGCGGCCCGAGCCTTCGCCGACGCGCTCATGGCCTGGGAGGGACGGATGCGCGCGAAGGGCTCGCTCGACCTCCTCGGCCCCTCCACCTCCGCGGCCATCACGACGATCGCCGACGGCGGAGACCCGTCCGAGACCGGCTCCGGCGGGACGACGAACGGCGCGGCGATGCGGGTGACACCGGTGGCCGTGGCGGTGCCGTCCGCGGACCCCGACGCCCTGCTCCGCGCCGTCCACGACCTCAGCTTCGTCACGCACAACACGGGGCTCGGCCTGTCCGGAGCGGCCGCCGTCGCGGGGGCGGTCTCCGCCGCGGTCGACGGCGCCGCACCGGACGACGCGCTGATCTACGGCCTCGACCTGGCCCGCCGCGCGGAGGCGATGGGCCACTGGGTCGCGGGCGCCTCGATCCCCGACCGCGCCGGGTGGGCGCTGCGTGCCACCCACGCCATGAGCACCGCCGACCTGGCGGACTTCCTCGTGGGCGTGGTCGGCACGTCGGTGCAGTCCCAGGAGTCGGTCGTCAGCGCTCTGGTCATCGCGAACCGGTTCCGCGACGACCCCTACGGCGGCCTCTGCCTCGCCGCCACCATCGGCGGCGACACGGACACCGTGGCGGCGATGGCCGGCGCGATCCTCGGCGCCACCCACGGGCCCGCCGGCTTCCCCGCCGACGACGTCGCCACCGTCTCGTCCGTCTCCGACCTCGACCTCGCCGGCGTCACGGACGAGCTGCTCGCACTGCGCCGGTCGCACGCCCCCGCGGCACCGGACCCCGCCTGACGCACCGGGCACCGCCCGACCAACCCGAACGACTCCGAACTACCCGAACAACCCGGAACCGACGATCCGCCGGCGCGTACCGGCGCCCACCCGTCCTTCCCCGGACCATCCAACGAAGGGTGCACGATGTCCCCGAACCACGACGCCTCACCGACCGCGGCCGAGCAGGCCCAGGACGTGATCCTGTCGAAGTACGAGCAGCGCGGCATCGAGCCGGTGCCGGTCGAGGAGCAGCAGGGCAACCCGCTCGACCTGTTCTGGGTGTGGTTCGCCGCCAACCTGTCGATCCTCGGCATCCCGCTCGGCGTCACGCTCGTGGCGCTGGGCATGAACATCTGGCAGGCCCTGATCGCCGCCGTGCTCGGCGCGTTCGGCTCTTTCGCGATCGTCGGCGTCATCTCGATCGCGGGCCGCCGCGGCGGCGCACCGAGCCTCACCCTGTCCCGGGCGATCTTCGGCGTGCGCGGCAACATCGGCCCGACGATCGTCTCGCTGGCCTCGCGGCTCGGCTGGGAGACCGTCAACACCACGACCGGTGCGTTCGCGCTGCTCTCGCTGTCCACCCTGGTGCTCGGCACGAACCCGGACGCCAAGGAGAGCCCGGTCCTCGCCCTGGTCTGCATCGCGATCTTCGTCGTCTGCACCGTCGCGGTGTCCGGCATGGGCCACGCCTTCCTCGTCGCCGTGCAGAAGTGGGCCACGTGGATCTTCGGGGCGCTCAACATCTTCGTCGCCGCCTACCTGGTGACCACCGTGGACTGGGACCTCGTCCTGTCGGCCCCGGCGGGGCCGGCCTCCGCCGTGATCATCGGCGTCGGCACGATCGCGGCCGGCACCGGCATCGGCTGGGCGAATGCCGGCGCGGACATGGCCCGCTACCAGTCGCCCCGCGTGCGGGCCGGGTCGCTCATCGCCTCGGCGTCCGCCGGGGCCGGCATACCGCTGGTCATCATCATCGGTCTCGGCGCGATCCTCGGCGCCGGCGACTCCGGGCTCGCGAGCGCCGGCGACCCGGTGGCGGCGGTCCGCTCGGTCCTGCCGGCCTGGGTGGCGATCCCCTACCTCGTCACCGCGTTCGGCGGCCTGCTGCTGTCGAACCACCTGTCCGTCTACTCGGCGGGCCTCACCACGCTCACCCTGGGCATCCGGATCAAGCGGGTCAACGCCGTCATCCTCGACGTCGTCGTCACCACGATCGGCGCCATCTACTTCATGCTCGTCTCGGAGAGCTTCTACGGCCCGTTCATCACGTTCATCTCGCTGCTCGCGGTGCCGATCACGGCGTGGGTGGGCGTGTTCGTCGTCGACATGATCGGGCGCCGCACCTATCACTCCGACTCCCTCATGGACCTCACCCGCGCCTCGGGCTACTGGTATCGCGCAGGGTTCGAGTGGCGCTCGACGCTCGCGTGGGCGGTGGCGATCGTCGTCGGTTTCCTCTTCACAACCGCGCGGGTCAGCTCCGACGAGGTGTGGTTCACCGGTGCGCTCGCCGAGACCTGGATTGGCTCCAACGGTCTCGCGTGGGTCGCCACGTTCGTCATCTCGGCCGGGCTCTACGCCGCGCTCGGCGGTGCCCGCGCCGGCCGCCGCGACCCGTCCGTGGCCGCGCGATGACGGCCCGCGTCGGGGGTGCAGCCGAGGTGCCCGGCCGTCCGGCCCGGGTGATCCACACGGGGCAGGCGATCGTCGACGTCGTCATGCAGGTCGGCGCCGTGCCGCGCCCGGGCGAGGACGTGTTCGCGCGGGAGCACGCGATGCTCGTCGGCGGCGGCTTCAACGTCATGGCCGCCGCCCGCCGCGAGGGCGCCGACGTGCTCTACGCCGGCGGTCACGGCACCGGCCCGTTCGGCGATCAGGTGCGACGCGCACTCGCAGGCGAGGGGGTCGAGCTGCTCCTGGACGCGCACCCGTCGGTGGACTCAGGGTTCTGCGTGGCGATGGTCGACGACGACGCCGAGCGCACCTTCGTCTCCACCCTCGGCGCGGAGGGACACGTCGCGGTGGACGCACTCGACGGCGTACCGGTGGGGCCGGGCGACGTCGTCTACGTCAGCGGCTACTCGCTCCTGCACCCCGACAACGCCGCGATGCTTGCCCGGGCGCTGCCGAGAATGGCGGAGGCGGCGCAGGTCGTCGTCGACGCCTCGCCGGTCATCGGTGAGGTGGCGGGCGAGGCGCTGGCGGCGGCGCGCGGCGCGGCGACGCTGTGGTCGGTCAACGAGCGCGAGGCCGGCATCCTCGCGGGGCGGGTGCTCCGTGAGCGGGACGGCGCGGGAGAGCGGAATCCTGCGGATGTGCCCGAGGACGCTGCGGGCGCCGGTGCGGCGGGCACTGACGTGGCGAGCGTCGGTGCGGACGAGCTCGCCGCCGCCCTGAGCCGGGAGCTCGAGGCGGTGGTACTCGTGCGCGTCGGGGCGGGCGGCTGCTGGGTCGCCCGGCCGGGCGAGGCTGCGGTACACGTGCCGGGCATCGACGTCGAGGCGGTGGACACCAACGGTGCCGGTGACGCCCACACCGGCGTGCTGTGCGCGGACCTCGCCGCCGGCGTGCCGCTCGCGGAGGCGGTGCGGCGGGCCAACGTCGCGGCCGGCATCGCGGTCACCCGCCGCGGCCCGGCGACGTCGCCGACGGCCGAGGAGATCGACCAGTTGCTGACCCGCGACTGACCGCCTGGCCCACTCCCCTGCCCGCTGCTCGCGTCGGGAGCATGGGTGGTGTCTCGAGAACATGCCCCGGGTCCATCGTCTCGAGACACCACCCATCGTCTCGAAGAACGTGTAACCGGCTGGTCGCCGGAGGACGGGCGTGCGCCTCGGCATCGGGACCTTCGCCGGCCACCGGTCCGACGAATATCGCTTGCTCGACGCCGCCGTCGCAGTCACGCTCGGCATCGTCCTGGGGCTCCTCGTCGACGGCCTCGTGAGCAGGGGTCGACGACGTGCCGAATCGACCGAGGCGGAGCACCTCGCGCTCCGCACCGCTGAGCATCCGGTCCGCGACGGCCGCACGGCTCAGCCGCTCCCACCGCACAGCCGACCACGACATCCCGACCTGAGAGGCAGCCATGTTCTCGCCCGCACGACGCGCTTCGACCCGCCCCGCCGACACGACGCGCCCCGCCTCGGCGTGGACGTCGTTGGTGGGCCCGCTGGGCCGCGGCGAGTCGGCCGCAGTACTGGGCGTGGCGACCGCCTCGGCCCTCGCCGTCGGCGTTCGGACCGCACGACGATCGGGCTGGCTGCGCGGCTCGCTCGTCGGCGCCGTCGCCTTCGACCTCGTCGGTGGGCTCGTCGCGTTCCAGCTCCCGGCCACCCGCGAGCGCTACTCGATGAAGGCCATGCGCTCGCGCCTCACCTTCGCCCTGGTCCACGTCCAGCCGTTCGCGCTGCCGCTGCTGGGCGAAGGATCCTGGAGGCGTGCGGGACTGCGCTGCTCGACCGCCGTCGCGAGCACCGTCGCGCTGGAGCGCCTCGCTCCCCGCTCACCCGGCCGCCGCCTGATCGCCAACGGCGTCGCCGCCGCCCTGAGCCTGGTGGACCTCGCGACCGACAGCTCGCGGCAACGCTGGTTCGGACCAGTGTTCACGATGAAGGTGGTCGGTGGCCACGGCGGCATCCCGGCCGCGCCGGTCGGGAGCTGAGAACCGGAGCGCGCGAGTCCGGCGCAGGCCACCTCAGACGCTGCTGAGCGTGACCACCTCACGGCTGCGGAAACGGGGGTGCTCGCGCAGGTGGGTGAGTCCCCCGCTGGTCGCCCGGAACGCGACGTGCCCGGCGGCGTCGAGCGGCATCTTGATCCACGCGGCGATCACGTAGGTGAGCGCCGCGCCGTGGGTGACGATTACCTGGTGCTCGCAGTCGCGGGCGGTGACCTGGTCCATCGCCCGGTAGACGCGGCCGGCGACGTCGATCGTGCGCTCGGCGCCGGCCACCCCGTGGTCGTGGGTCATCCGGTCGCCCATCGCCGGCGCGGGCACGTACCGCTCGTCGAGCCATGCCTGCGGGCGCCCCTCGCCCTCCCCGTAGGAGCGCTCGCGCAGGTCGGCCGTGAGGACCGGCTCGACGCCGAGAGCCGCACCGATGACCTGCGCCGTCTGCGCGGTGCGGCGCAGGTCGGAGCTGATGACCTCCGCCGTCGCGCCCTCGGGGACGAGCCCGCGAACCCTGGTCGCGAGCGCCCGCGAGGCCGCCAGGCCGCGTTCCGTCAGCTCGGAGTCGTACCAGCCGCCGACCAGGCGGTCGACGTGATGCGTGGCCTCGGGGTGGGTGACGACGTAGAGGTTGCGCACGCCCGCCACGCCACGGGAGGTCGTCCACGGGGAGTCACGCGCGGGGCGGTAGGCGCAGGTCAGCAGCACCACCGCGACGCTGGCAGTGACAGAATCCTGCTCACTCGCCAGGCAGAAAACTGCTCACTCGTCGTGAGATGACGACGGTGACACCGTCGCCCGCCACTCCGTGCGCAGCAGGTCCTTCTGCTCCTCGGGCAGCCAGCTGGCCTCGATGCCGGCGAGCGCCATGTCGGCCAGCTGCTCGAGCCCCACCCCGACCTGCTCGTGCAGGATCCGGTACTCGTCCAGCAGCGTCGTCGGGAACATCCCGGGGTCGTCCGACGCCGGGTAGACGTTGAGACCGGCGTCGATCATCGCCCGGATCGACGCCCGCCGCCACGGACGCCACGACCGACGCGAGGTCGTGGAGACCACCGTGAACCCGATCTGCTCGTCGCGCATGCGCGCCACCACGTCGTCGTCCTCGAGCACAAAGTAGCCGTGGTCGAGCCGCTCGCAGCCCAGCACGTCCAGGCAGGTCACGGCGTTGCGCGCCGACGGCACGTGCTCGGAGGTGTGGGCGGTGCGCCGCAGCCCGGCCTCACCGGCGAGCCGGTAGGCCGCCTCGAACCGCTCCGGCGGCCCGGAGTTCTCGAGGTTGTCCAGCCCGATGCCCACGAGGTACTCGTGCGGGTGGTCGACGACGGTACGGATCCACTCCAGCGCCTCCTCGCCGGTGCCGGAGCGGTCGATCGCGGCGAGCATCCGGGCGGTGATCCCCAGGTCACGCTCGGCCAGGCGGATCCCCTCGGCGTAGGCCTCGACCATCGGCCCGTGGCCGAGGGCCTCGATCTGCGGGGGCGGCATGTCGATGGAGAACTCGACGTGCCGGGTCCCGCTGAGGGTGTGCGCGTCCTCGAGCGCCTCGTAGACGATCCGGGTGAGGTCGTCCGGCTCGCGCAGCGCCTGCCGCACCCAGTCGGAGGCCTGGAACAGCGAGTACGAGGTCTCCGGCTCGTCCTCGCTCGGCCCCTGCGGCATGCGGATCCGCGTGTTCAGGTACAGCGAGGGGTCCGGCGGACGGGAGTTGATGTCGGCGAAGATCCGCTCCGGCGAGTCCGGGAGGTCCAACCCTTCGCGCCGGGCAAGATCCGCGAAGGTCGACGGCCGGATCGTCCCGAGCAGGTGGCAGTGCAGATCGACCTTCGGCAGCCTGCGCAGGAAGTCGTGAGCGTCGGTCACGTCAGCCACCGACCACCTCGCGCGCGAACCGCTCGACCCACTCGCCCCGGTTGGGCGTGATCTCGGCCGGGTCGAGCGTCGCGTAGCCGGCGGCCTCGGGGTCGTCGCCGATGTCGCCGACCACGGCGGTCAGCTCCTCCGGCAGCTCGACGTCGAGGTTGACCGGCAGGTCCCCCACGAGCTCCGCGGACGCCTGCTGGGCCTCGGCGGAGAGCAGGTAGTCGATGAACTGGTGAGCGCCGTCGAGGTTGGGCGCGCCGGTGGGGATCATCGCCCGGTTGGTGGCCATGTAGCGGCCCTCGGCGGGCGGCGTCCAGGCCACGGGCTCACCGGCGGCGACGAGGTCGGTGGCGAACCCGTTGAGGGCGGCCCCGGCGACGATCTCCCCCTGCGTGAGCAGGTTCGTCATCTCGGTGCTCGAGCCGTAGTACTGGAGGATGTTCGGCGTCCATTCGGCCATCGTCGTGAAGGCGGTGTCGACGTCGTAGGGGCCCGTGCCGTACACCTCCCCGACGCCGGAGACCGTGAGCTGCCCGGCCGTGACCGCGATGTCCGGCAGGACGAGCCGGCCACTGTTGGCCTCGTCGGCGAAGATCTCCCACTGTGCGGCCTCGTCGGCGCTCAGGGCGTCGGTGTCGTACATGATCCCGTTGAGCTGGTAGCTGTAGGCCGGGCCGGTGAACCCCTCCTCGACGGCGAACGGCGCGATCGCCTCGAGGTTCGGGACGTCGTCCGCCGAGACCTCCTGGAAGAGCTCGTCCTCCTGCGCGATGGCGGCGTAGGTGTCGGAGATGAGCATGACGTCGATGCCGGAGTCGCCCTGGTCGAGCTGGAGCTGGGAGAGGCGGTCGGCGTTGGACCCGGTGTCGATCTCCACCTCGATGCCGGTGGCCTCGGTGAACGGGTCGATCACCGCCTCGGTGAACGGCTCGACATTGAACGGGAACGTGCTGACGACGATGCTGTTCTCGTCGGCCGCCTCGTCGCCGCCTCCGCAGGCGGTGAGCCCGGCCGCGGCAAGGGTGGTGACGGTCGCGGCTCCGAGGAGTCGGCGCGCTGGGAGGGTCCGCATGTCAGGGGTCCTTTCGGGTGCCACGGGAACGGGCGGGTGGCTCGGGTCTTTCGGCGTCGGGCAGGGGGTGGGTGTCGTGCGGCGTCGGGCGGGCGAGAGGTGTCAGGCGGCCTCGGCCGCGATCGGGACCACGTGGTGCTCGGGCACGAGCACGCGCACGGGATCGCCCGTGGCGAACTGCGGTGCCGTCGAGGCGCGCAGGTCGGCGGTGACCTCGACGCGTTCCCCGGCCGGGTCGGTCGCCGCCACCGTGACGAGGACGTCGACGCCGCGGTAGGCCACGTCGAGGACGGTGCCGGACAGCTCGAGCCCGGTCGGCGCGCCGGCCGACCCGGCCGACTCGGTGACCAGCTGGAGGTGCTCGGGTCGGACGGTGAGAAGTTCGCCGTCGGGGGCGTGGAGGAAGTTTTCGTAGCCGAGGAACTCGGCGACGAACCGGTTGGCGGGCGCCGGGAAGACCTCCTGGGGCGCGCCCTGCTGCTGGATCCGGCCGTCCTTCATGAGGACCATCTCGTCGCTCATCTCCAGGGCCTCGTCCTGGTCGTGCGTCACGAGCACCACGGTGAGGCCGGTCTCGGCCTGGATCCGCCGGATCTCGGCGCGCATCTGGATGCGCAGGCGGGCGTCGAGGTTGGACAGCGGCTCGTCGAGCAGGAGCAGCTCGGGGCCGATGGTGATGGCGCGAGCGAGCGCCACGCGCTGCTGCTGGCCGCCGGAGAGCTTCTTGGGCTTCTGCCCGGCCAGGTGCGCGAGACCGACGAGCTCGAGGGACTCCGCCACGCGGCGGGCCCGCTCGGCCTTCCCCACGCGGCGGACCTTGAGGCCGTAGGCCACGTTGTCGGCCACCGTCATGTGCGGGAAGAGCGCGTAGGACTGGAACACCATGCCGAGGTTGCGCTTCTCGGGCGGCGTACGCGTCGCGTCCTTCCCGCCGATGAGGATCGTCCCCGAGGTGGGCGCGAGGTAGCCGGCGAGCATGCGCAGGCTGGTGGTCTTGCCGCAGCCGCTCGGGCCGAGCAGGGTCGTCAGTCTCCCCTCGGGGATGGTGAGGTCGATGGCGTCGACGGCGGTGAAGTCGCCGAAGACCTGGCTCACGCCGATGAGCTGTGCGGCGGTCATCCGTTGATCCCTCCGAACACCTTGGCGAACCCGAGGGTGCGCTCGGTGATGATGGCGATCAGCACGGTGCCGGCAAGGATGAGCACGGAGATCGCGGCGATGATGGGCGTGTAGTTCTGCTGGACGTAATCGAGCATGACGACGGGCAGGGTGCGGAAGTCGCGGCTCTGCAGCAGCAGGGACAGCGGCACGTTGTTGAACGAGGCGATGAAGCTGAGCAGGGCGGCCGAGATGATGCCCGGCCGCAGGAGCGGCAGCGTGACGGTGAAGAAGGTGCGCACGGGCCCCGCGCCGAGCCCGCGGGCGGCCTCCTCGGCGGCCGGGTCGATGAGGGCCAGCGACGCGCCCGTCACGCGCACGGCGTAGGGGAACATCAGCACCGTGTGGCCGAACAGGAGGGTCTCGAAGTTGCCGAGCCCGAGGCCGATCATCAGCTGCTGGTAGAGCGCGAGGCCGACCACCAGCTCCGGGACGATGAGCGGGGAGAGGAACAGGCCCTCCACCAGGCCCTTGCCGGGCAGGCGGCCGCGGTGGATGGCGAGCGTGACCGGCACGCCCAGGGCGAGCGCGATGAGGGTGGCGAGCAGCGCGAGCTGGAGGCTGGACACGAGCGAGGTCATGAACGGCGCGTACGTCACCGCCTCCTCGAACCAGCGCAGCGACCAGCCCTCGGGCGGGAACCGGAGCGTGCTGCCGGAGCTGAACGCCGTGACGACGACGAACAGGATCGGCACGATCATCACGATGTAGCCGAGGACCGCGAGGGCCGCGGCGACGGGGCGTCGGGTGTTCATGAGGTCGCTCCCCTGCGGCCGATGACGGCCGAGATGCCCGAGATCGCGAACACGAGGATCGTCATGATGAGGGCGGTGGCGCTGGCGGCGGCCCAGTCGATCGTCGTGCTGGCGTAGGTGTAGAGCTGCGTGGCGAGGACGCGCTCGCGCGAGCCGCCCAGGAGGTAGGGGGTGGTGTAGGCGGTGATCGAGCCGGCGAACACGAGGACCGAGGCGACGACGACGCCCGGCAGGGACAGCGGCAGCACCACGGTCCAGAACGTGCGGATCCTGCCGGCGCCCAGGCCGCGGGCAGCGTCGTCGAGCCCTGGGTCGACCTGCGCGACCGCGGAGTAGGAGGCGACGACGGCGAGCGGCAGGAACAGCTGGGTGAGGCCGAGGACGATCGCCAGCGGCGTGTAGAGAAGCTGGGGCGCCTCGTCGACGAGGCCGAGGCGGAGCAGGAGCTGCGGGATCGCGCCCTGCGAGCCGAGGACCACGAGCCAGCCGAAGGTGCGGACCACGGAGCTGAGCAGGAGCGGGAAGATCGCCAGCGCGAGCAGCACGCCGGCCCAGCGGGAGGTCGACCGGGCGAGCAGGTAGGCGATCGGGAAGCCGAGCAGGATGCACAGGATCGTCGTGATGAGGCCGAGCCCGAGGGTGCGACCGATGATCGCGAGGTCGTAGGGGTCGGTGAGCATCTGCCCGAGCCGGGCCAGGACCTCGCCGGTGGTGACGTCCGGCGGCGCGAGCAGCATCGCGACGGCCGGGACGAGGAAGCCGACGAGCAGGACGGCCAGGCCCGGCAGGAGCAGGAGGGCGGTCGAGGCACGCGTGTGGCGCATCGGTGGTCCCTCCCTCGTGCGGTGCGTCGGCGGTGCCGGTCCCGGTGTGGTGCCGTGGTGCGGTCGATGTTCGGGCGTGCGTGCTGACCGTCCGACCGGATTGACCACAACCGGTTCCACAACCGGTTACGGTGGGAGAGTACAGACCGATCCGGTCCCTGTCGACGCCGAGAGGCTTCCGCTCGCCGTCGGGAGGCAAGAATGACCGGAGGACAGAAAGGGGCGCCGGTGGCCACGCTCAACGATGTCGCGGCCCGTGCACGGGTGTCGAAGGCGACGGCGTCACGGGCGCTCAACCGGCCCGACCTCGTGGCACCGGCGACCGTCGAGCGGGTGCAGGCGGCGGCCGCCGAGCTCCGCTTCGTGCCCAACCGCGGGGCGCAGCTGCTCGCGCGCGGGCGGACCGGGATCGTGCCCCTGCTGGTCCCGACCCTGCACAACGCCTTCTTCACGCCGATCATCGCCGGTGCGCACGCGCGGGCCGAGGCCGCCGACCTGCACCTGACGGTGGCGGTGCACCCGATGGAGGACGAGGACGAACGCGCCCGCTTCGAGCAGCTGGCCGCGCAGGTCGACGGCATGATCGTCGTGGCGCCGCGCGGCGCGGACGACCTCGTGCGGCGGGCGTGCGCGCTCAAGCCGAGCGTGCTGGTGGACCGGGAGATCGACGGGATCCCGTCGGTGGCGGCGGACACGGCGGCGGCCTTCGCGGCCCTGGTGCGGCGGCTCGCGGCGGGCGGGCACCGGCGGATCGCCTTCCTCAACGGGCCCGAGCTGTCGTGGCAGAACGTCCAGCGCACGAAGGCGGTGGCCGCCGCTGCCCGGGCCGTTGGCGTGGAGGTCGAGGTGCTCGGCCCCTCCCCCGCGACGTTCGCCGCCGGATCCGCGCTGGCCGGGGCGGTCGCGGAATCGGGTGCGAGCGTGTCGATCCCCTATGCCTCTGACCTGGGGCTGGGCGTGCTGTTCGAGCTCATCGCCCGTGGTCAGGCGCGGTTCGGGCAGGGCACGGCGCCGGACGGTGCCGTCGAGGTGGTCGGGGTCCCCGGCGCGACGGCGGTGGACGTCGACGGCGAGGCCCTGGGTGCGGCGGCGATGGACCAGCTCCTGCCCCTGCTCGGCGGTGAGGCCCCCGTGTCACCGACGCGGCGGCTCGAGGTGCCGCTGGCCGAGCAGTGGACGGGGCCGCGCGGGCGGGCGTGAGCGCGTCAGTGTGGGTGGCGGAGGGGCCCGGGTGACAGGAGCGGGGCGCCCCGCTCCCCCGCCCACCTGGCCTCTCGTACTCATCGCGCCGAGACCATGGGTGGTGCGTCGAGGCCATGGCTAGCGCCCATGCTCTCGAGACACGACCCATGCTCTCGACGAAGGAACTGCGATGATCACCCGGGGACGCGCCTAGCCACCACCGATCTGTGCACGCGTGAAGAAGCACTCGGCGCTCCGGTTGATGATCCGGTGCGCACACCGAGCGCCGATGGGACCTGACAGCCCGACCCAGCGGGCCCAGGGGAACCAGTGGGGCGCGTCGGTGAAGTCGATGTGGAACATGCCGGGGATGCTGACGAGCCGCCCGGTGCCCGGCGATTGACGTGCGAGCGCCGCTCTCATCGACCCCAGGGTCTTCTCGATGACCTCTTCCGGCCAACCACCCGCCCGTCGACGCTCACGGCGCATATCCTCAGCGGGCCGGGTCAGCCACAGCGCAGCGCACGGGATCCCGTCGGCAGCGACCGACGCCGGCATCGCCGCGTCCATCATCAGGCAGGCCGCGATCCGCGGGTCCGTCCGCGCTGCCGCCGCCGCGACGGTGCCGCCCAGGGAGACCCCGACGACGCCGGCCGATCCCGTGCTGCTCGTCCGGGCAAGCACCGGGTCCCGGGCGATCTCGTCGAGCACGACGCTGACGTCGACCGCCAGGTGCGCGATGACCTCGTCCTCGCCGAGCCCGTCGTAGAGATGCCCGCGCCGCCTCATCCTCACCACACGGCCGTCGGCCAGCCGGGTGCGTGCGGAGACAAAGGGCTGATCGACCCCGACGACGACGTAGCCGTGCGACGCGAGCGCCTCGGCAAGGATCGTGTGGGCGGTAACGATCACAGGGAGCTCGATCCCGCGCACGACGCGCGCAATGATGATCGCGTTCGTCCGCGATCGCGCGAGCTTGCGAAAGAGGAAGAACGGTGGCGATGTGCGGCCACCGGTCACCTCCCCCAGCGCCTGGAGGAGTGAGGCGAACACGTCGGGCGCATCGGCCAGGTAGATGCTTCGCTCCCCGCGGCTCGCCGTCGTCGGGTACCAGACCTGGGCGACGAGCTCGCGGACCTCGCCCGGTTCGGACGAGAGGATCTCGGTCCTGGTGCGATCCACCCAGTGCCGGCTCGTCGTGCCGACCCCGAACGGGCCGCCCGGCCGCGGGAAGCGCACGGGCCGGAACAGCCCGGCACCGACGACGCCGACGACCGCTGCGCCCACCATCCATGCCCTCGCGCGCATCCTGGTGAGTGTGGCAGAACCAAGGTGTGCGGATGCGGCCCCTGGCGCCAGATACACCGGCTCCGCGGGTGGCGGCCACAGACGTCGAGCGATCTCGACCGCGCGTTCACGGACGATCTCCCGTCACCCCCGCGTTGCCCGACTTCGCTAGCGTCGTCCTACGTGCCCCCACACGCGCCTCATGGACTCCCCCGGTCCGAGGACTCCGCACCGAGCGAGCCGCGCACCGGTGACAGCTCCCGCGCAGACCTGTCCTCTGCCGAGCGGCGCACCGGCGCGACCTCCCAGTCCACCGCCCGCTCCCGCCTCGCCGCCGCCGAGCGCTCCGCCCGTCGTGGCCTGTCCCACCTCGGCCTGGACTCGCGCGCCGACCTCCTGCTGGTGCTCGCGGTCGCGCTGTGGCTCGGATACACGGCGATCGCTTCGCTCGCCCACGGCGGCCCGTCCGCCGACGCCCTGCCCTTCCTCATCGCGCCGGTCGTCATCCTCGCCGGCGTCGCGGCGGGGCGGGTGCTCGCCTCACGTTCCACGCACGTCGACCCCAGTCGCTCCCCCGACGACGACACCACCGACGCACCAGCTCCCCGACGAGGGGTCACCACCACGCACCTGAGCGCCGCCGTCGCGCTCGTCGCCGGCCTGGCCCTGCTCGTCCCGTTCTACGCCAACGCCCAGGCGGCGTTCGGCCTCCAGCTCGTCGCCCTGGCCGGTCTGCTCGCGCTGAGCAACGAGCGGCACGAACCAGACACCCTCGCACCGACCCGCGTCACCCACCTCACGCTGCCCGTCCCGACGCTCGTCGCCGTCGTGCTCGGCGTGCTCCTCGCGGGTCGCGCCCAGGCTGCCGGCGTGCTCGTCGTCGTTCTCGCGCTCGTCCTCACCCTCGCGCTCGTCCGCCGCGACCTGCCGTCCCGACGCCGTCTGACCGCCCCGCGCACCCTGGTCATCGCCGGTGGTGCCGTCATCGCGGTGGCGGCCGCCGTCGTCACCTGGCTCGGCGGCCTGTCGACCTGGCCCACGTGGCTGTCGACCTCCGGCAGCCTCAGCGGTGCCCGGCACGCCCTGTGGGTCGACGCCCTCGAGCTGTGGTCGCAGCGTCCGCTGACCGGCTCGGGCCCGGGCTCCTTCGCCGCGTCCTCACCGATCGCCGCCACGCGCGCCGACCTGTCCGAGGTGCACTCCTCGGTCCTGCAGGTCGCCGCCGAGCTCGGCCTGGTCGGCGTCCTGCTGCTGGCAGGGCTGCTCGCGGCAGGCCTGGCCGTCGGGGCGCAACGCGGAGGTCGCGCGGCGCTCGTGGCCACCACGGCCTGGACCGCGCTGGCGGTGCACTCGATGATCGACCACCTCTACGAGTTCCCGCCCGTCACGCTGGCCGCGGGCCTCGTCCTCGGCTGGGCCTCGGCCCCGCACCACCGACCTGCTTGACCACGCGCCCACTGTCCGACCGGCCACGTACCCCGCTCAGCCCCATCCACCTCCTCCGCAGCCCCACCACTTCATCGAAAGGATGGGTTCTGTCACGAAAGGATGGGCAGAGGGCATCCCCTCGTGACACAACCCATCCTCTCGAAGCGGGAGAGACGGTCTGAGTCCCGACGCGCGAGGTAAGGGATGCGACTCAGGCCGCCCCCGACGACGCCGTCTCGCGCCCGCCCTCCGCCGCGGCCACGTGCCTCTCGCCCAGTGCGACGAACACCGCGGCGTTGAGGTCGAAGGCCACCTTGGCCTCCTCGACCACCCGATCGCGCTGCTCGGACGCGAACGCGGCGTCGTCGATCAGTGCCCGGTAGCGGTCCTTGAACGGCTTGACCTTCTCGATCCCGGTGAAGGTGTAGAAGGTCAGATCGTCAGCGGTCATGCCGTAGTGGCGCTGGAGCATCCGCGCGATGGCCTGGCCGCCGGAGAGGTCGCCGAGATAGCGGGTGTAGGCGTGCGCCAGGTAGGTGGCCGCGTCCGCGATGCCCTCCAGCCGCGCCACGTAGGTCTCGGTCGCCGCCAGCACGGGGAGCTCCTTGCGCCAGGTCGGGCCGGCGAGGGTGGCGAGGTCCGCCTCCAGGCTCGGCACCCGCCGCAGCTCAGGCAGCACGAAGGCCGCCGCCACCGGGTCACCACCTGTCCCACCACCGACCAGCCGGTCACCCGCACCCTCGAGCGCGGTGTAGATCGCGTGGTGCTGACGGGCCAGGTCGACATACGCCGCACGGCCCAGGCGCCCGCCCATGAGGTCGCTGACGAAGGAGCGCGTCTCGGCGTGCTCGTGCTGCGGCCGGGTGGCGTCCCGCAGGACCTCGGACAGCGGCTGGGTGGTGGTGGCCATGGGGGCTCCTGGGTTGCTGACGGCACGTCACGATCAAGTGTGCTGACAGTCTGTCGTCAACCCACCGGTCAGGCAAGCCTTACCTGGCCCCGACCCCGCACGACGGCGCACCACCACACCCGAGTGATCCACCACCGGCTCACCCTCACCCCGGCTCCGCGACCTCCTCGAGCGCGTCGATGTCCAGCAGCTCCACGTCCCGCCGCCCCTGCAGGCGAATGATCCCGCGGTCGGACAGCGCCGCCAGGCGCCGGCTCAGGGTCTCCGGCGTCGTGCCCAGGTAGCCCGCGATGTCCTGCTTGGCCATCGGGAGCCGCACCGCCACCACCGAGTCGCGCACGCTCACGGGCAGGTCGAGCAGGTAGGCCGCCACGCGAGCGCCGACGTCGCTGGAGGTGACCGCGGCCAGCAGCCGTTCGGTCGAGTGCAGCCGATCGGACAGCGTGCGCAGGATCCGTTGGGTGATGTCGGGGTAGCGCCCGAGCAGCGCCGAGAGGTCGTCGTGGTCCAGCGCGCACATCTGGCTGTCCTCGATCGCGACGACGAGGTCCTCGGACCGCTGCCCGGTGAGGAAGGCCCGCTCCCCCACCACCTCACCCGCGCCGGCGGTCCGCAGCACCTGCTCGTGCCCGTTGGCCGAGGTCTGACTGACCTTGAGCCGCCCGCTGTGCACCACGAGCACCCGGGTCACGGGCTGCCCGGGCAGGTGCACGGTCTCGCCCCTGGCCACCCGCAGGGGTCGGACGACCTCCGCCACCGTCTCCTGCTCGGCGCGCGTCAGCCCCTGGAAGATCGGGACCCGGACCACGCACAGATCAGGCTCGGACATACCCGGAATCTACCCGGCGCCCCTCACCTCGCCCGGACTTGACCTGCGTCAAGGAGATCTCCGCGCCACCTTCCTAGATTGCGAAGACACCGCAATCCACGACGAAAGGACAGGTGAGATCGACATGACCACCACCGCCGCCACCACCCGCACGATCCTCCGGGCCGAGGGCTTCTCCTGCCCCTCGTGCGTGGCCAAGATCGAGAAGCAGGTCGGCCGGCTCGACGGCGTCGAGAACGTCACCGTGCATTTCGCCTCCGCCCGTATCGAGATTGACCACGACCTGGCCCGGGCCTCGGTCGACGACCTCGTCGCTGCCGTGGCCAAGGCGGGCTACAGCGCCGCCCCCTCGGCGTTCTGACCCCCGGCCACTCACTCCACGTCAGGAGAGGGAGGGCGCCCCGCCCTCCCTCTCCTCATCGCCCCGGTCCTCCTCCACCCACCCATCACCAGCTTCTCCACCTCGCGACGGGAAAGGTCGTGACTCACGTGCACACGCTTCAGCGCCGGCTGCGCGGGAACTGGGCAGTTCCCGCGATCTCCGGTGCGCTCATCCTCTTCTCCTTCGCCCTGCAGCACGTCGCCGGCGGCGCGGCGAACCTCGCGCTGACGCCCCAGTGGTGGCTCGACGCCGGACGGCACGCCACCCACGCCACGGGCGTCTTCACCCTGGCCGACGTGTTCATGCTGACCGCGGCGGTCGTCGCCGGATACCCCATCGTGGTCAAGGCCCTGCGCGCCCTGACCGCGCGCGTCATCGGCATCGACCTGCTGGTCTCCGTCGCGGCGATCGGCGCCGTCGTCATCGGCAACTTCTGGGAGTCCGCCGCCGTCACCTTCCTGTTCGCGGTCGGGCATGCGCTGGAGTCGGCCACGCTGAGCAAGACCCGCTCGGCGCTGGCCGAGCTGGTGGCCGTCGCCCCGGACACCGCGATCGTCGTCCGCGACGGCGCGCAGCAGGAGATCCCCGCCGGTCAGGTCGCGATGGGCGAGGTCGTCCTGGTGAAGAACGGTGCGAAGGTTCCCGTCGACGGCGAGGTCGTCTCCGGCACCGGCGCCCTGGACGAGGCCTCCATCACCGGCGAGTCGATCCCCGTCGAGAAGGCCACCGGCGACCAGGTCTTCGCCGGCACCGTCTCCCGCGGCGGCTTCCTCCAGGTGCGCGCCACCGGGATCGGCGCCGACACCACGCTCGCCCGCATCATCCACCGGGTCGAGGAGGCCCAGGACGCCAAGGCGGCCACCCAGACCTTCATCGACCGCTTCTCCCGCTGGTACACCCCCGGCGTCATGGTGCTGGCCCTCGTCGCCGGCCTACTGACCGGTGACATCGTCCTCGCGCTGACGCTGCTGGTCATCGGCTGCCCCGGCGCCCTGGTCATCTCCATCCCGGTCGCCATCGTCGCCGGCATCGGCCGCGCCGCCCGCTCCGGCATCCTCATCAAGGGCGGCGAGTACCTCGAGACGTCGGCGCGGATCTCCGCGGTCGCCGTCGACAAGACCGGCACCCTCACCGAGGGTCGGCCCGAGCTGACCGACGTCGTCGTCCTCGACCCCGCGATGGACCGCACCGAGGTACTGGCCTGGGCCGCCGCCGCCGAGGCCGGCTCCGAGCACCCGCTCGCCCGCCCGATCCTCGAGGCGGCCGCGGCCCAGGGCGTCGCCCCGGATGCCATCGACGGCGCTGTCACCCCGGTCCCCGGCAAGGGCATCGCGTCGGTCGTGGACGGCCGCCAGGTCCTCATCGGCAACGCCGCCCTGCTCGCGCACCACGAGCTCCCCGAGCAGCCCGACGCCGAGCAGGTCGCCGACTCGCTCGCCGCTCAGGGGAGGACCCCGATGATCGTCGCGCTGGACGGCGCCGTCATCGGCGTCCTGGCGGTGGCCGACCAGGTCCGCACCGACGCCGCCGAGATGGTCGAGCGCCTGCACCGGGCAGGGGTGTCGACGGTCGTCATGCTCACCGGTGATACCCACCGGGTCGCCGAGGCCGTCGGCGCGGCGACCGGCGTCGACGAGGTCCGCGCCTCCCTGCTCCCGGAGGACAAGCTCGACGCCGTCGCGGAGCTGCAGCGTCAGGGGCACACCGTGGCGATGGTCGGCGACGGCGTCAACGACGCCCCCGCGCTGGCCACCGCCGACATCGGCGTGGCGATGGGCGCCGCCGGGTCCGCGGTGGCGGTGGAGACCGCGGACATCGCCCTCATGGCCGACGACCTGCTCAGGCTCCCCCAGGCCATCGACCTGGCGCGGCGCACCGCGCGGATCATGCGGCAGAACATCGCGGTCGCGCTGGCCACGGTGGTCGTGCTGCTGGCCGGTGTCTTCGCCGGTGGCGTGACGATGTCGGTGGGCATGCTCGTCCACGAGGCCTCGGTGCTGGTGGTCATCGCCAACGCCATGCGGCTGCTCCGGCTCCGCGCCGGTGCGGGTTCGAGCGCCGGCCGCACCCCGGAACGGCGGACCGAGCAGGATCAAGCCGTGCGGCGCACACGGGACGATCGCGCAGCCGCCCGCTGAACCCGCGGTGGTCCCGCCGTGCGAGGGCAGCGCCACCGGGTCCGCCCGGTCGGCCTGCTCCGCCAGCCCCCCCCAATCGAAAGGATGGGTCGTGTCACGAGAGGATGCCCTCAGTCCATCCGCTCGTGGCACAACCCATCCGCTCGTCGCAGAGGCCGCAGCGCTCACCGGACCCCGCCCCTACACCACCTCGACGCGCACCTTTCTGGCCTGCACATCCACCTCGGCCACGCGCACAGTCACCTCGGCGCCCAGCTCGAGGCCCTCCCCCTCGACGACGGCGTGCACCGCCGGCTCGGCCACCTGCACCTCACCGCGCTGCGGCTTCTTCTCGTCGACGTCGACGACCACCCCGCGCAGTTCCTCCCCCTCGCGGCCGCGCAGCACGAGGGCCTCCATGGCGTCGACGGCGCCGCGCTCGTACGCACTCGCCCTCCGACCGCGGGCACCCATCGCACTGGGTAGTTCGGGCAGCGCCTCCCGCACCCAGCCCGGCACCTCCGTATCCGCCGCGATCGCCAGGCACGCTTCGAGCCCGTACCGGTCGACCAACCGGCGCAGCGGCGCGGTGACGTGTGCGTAGTCGGACGCGATCGCGGCGTGCTGGGTCGACACCACATCCCCGCCCTCGCCGTCGTCCCCGCCCTCACCGGGCGAGACTGGCAGCGCGAGGTACCCCGCCCCGCGGAACAACGCCGTCGCCTCGTTGAGGAACGCCGCCCCCTCGGGCGTGCTCGCCTTTACCGACCGCACGAGGTCCGGGTAGCTCATCCCGTCCGGCCACGGCACGCCCAGCGCGTGGGCGGTCCGTCGCAGCTTCGCCACGTCCTTCTCGCGCGCCGGCGGCAGCGTGCGCAGGATCCCCACGCCCGCCCCGAGCATCATCTCGGCGGCCACGATCCCGGTGAGCAGGGAGATCTGCGCGTTGTAGCCCTCGACCTCCAGGACGGTGCGGCTGTCGAGGACGTACCGCCCGCCGTCGCCGAGCTCGACGACCTGCTCGGGCAAGTCGAGCGAGACCGCGCCGCGGGCGACCTCCTGCGCCTGCCGTGCCCGCCCCACCTCGGCCAGCAGTCGCGGCAGGTCCGCGGGCACGCCCTCAGCCAGCTGGGCGCGCCCGTCGAGGGCGTCCTGGACCTGGTCGTAGGTGAGCTGGGCGCGCGAGCGCACGAGCGCCCGCTCCACCGCGGAGGACCGCACCTCGCCGGTGGAGTCGATCCGCACGTCCCACACGCAGGCCGGCGCCACCTGGCCGGCCAGCAGGCTCGCCGCACCGGCGGAGAGCACCTCGGGGTGCAGGGGCACGGACCCGGTGGGTCCGTAGACGGTCATCGCCCGACGTCGAACCTCCTCGTCCAGCGCCCCGCCCGGTGTCACGAACGACCCGACGGACGCGATGGCGTAGCGGATGCGGTGACCGTCGCCGTCGCGCTCGATGAGGACGGCCTGGTCGAGGTCGCGCGCGCCGGGCGGGTCGATCGTCACCAGGTCGAGGTCGGTGAGGTCCTTGGCAGGCAGGGCGGCGCCTTCGGCGGCGGCCTCCGCCTCGGCGAGCACCTCGGGGGAGAAAGCGGTGGGGAGCTCGAGCTCGGCGGCCAGGGCGTCGAGGGCGGCCTTGAGCTCGTCGGGGGCGGCGGTGTTGATGCGCAGGTGGCGTGTGGGCACGCGTAGACAGTAACGAGACCGGGGTCACTGCGCCGTCCGCGCGCTCGACGACGAGCCCTCTACGATCGACCCTGCGCGTGACCCGACGGCCCGGAACCCCCGACGTCGAGCGTCCCGGCCGCAGGGAGGACCGCGATGGTGACGTTCTCGGAGCAGCACGAGGCGCGGGCCGCCGCGATCGCCGAGCGCCGAACCCACTGACGCCGGGGTCCGGCTCGGCGTACATCCTGTGGGTTCGACGGAAGCGCGCCGGCCCGCATGATCACCCCCTACGCGCACGGCCGCGCCACCACCGCCCGCGCAATCTCGCCGGCGATCTGTGGATGTCTGCCGACAGGTCGACCAATGACAGCATTGCGTTAGACTGCTGTCAATCGTGGAGGTGGATCGATGGCAGTCCTGACCGTACGAAACGTTCCCGACGAAGTGCACCGCGCACTACGAGTACGCGCGGCCCAGCACGGCCGCAGCGCGGAGGCGGAGGTGCGGGAAATCCTCAACGCCGCACTCATCCCGTCCCAGCGGGTGCTGCTCGGAGATGCCCTGGCGTCGCTGGGCCGTGACCTCGCACTCACCGATGACGACGTCGACGAGCTCGGCGCGGTGCGCGACCGGAGCCCGGCGGAACCACTGACGCTGCCGTGATCGTCCTGGACACGAACGTCGTCTCCGAGGCGATGCGCCCCGAGCCGAATCCGGTCGTGGTGGGCTGGCTCAACGCCCAGACCGCCGAGAGCTTGTACTTGTCCAGCGTGACTCTCGCGGAACTCCTTTTCGGCATCGGCGCGCTACCCGCCGGCGTGAGGAAGGACCGGCTCGCGCAGGCGCTCGATCGACTGCTCGCCCTGTTCCCCGGCCGGGTACTGCCGTTCGACCAGGACGCAGCCCGACGCTATGCGGAGATGGCCGTCGCCGCCCGCGCCACCGGTCGTCCTCTTCCCACCGCCGATGGCTATATCGCAGCAACCGCAGCGGCTCACGGCTTCGCCGTCGCCACCCGAGACATTCAGGACTTCGATGGCGCCGATGTCGAGCTGATCGACCCGTGGAACGCACGCTGACCAGTTCTCCGCGATAGGTCGGGACCGTTGACATGGGCGCCCGGCACCGAACTGCACCCCCGCACGACGACGCCGCACCGATCACCGACTGACCGCCGGTCCGCACCGAACCCACACGCCGAGCGCCGAACCCACCGACGCCGGGGTCCGGCTCGGCGAACAACCTGTGGGTTCGACGGAAGCGTGTGGGGTCGACGGCAATCCGCCGGCCCGCATCATCACCGCCGCCGATTCGCATGATTACTCCCGCCGCGCGCGCCGCGCCACCACCGCCCGCGCGAGCCCCTCGAGCACGTCCTGGGTGGTCTGCCACGACATGCACGCGTCGGTCACGGACTGCCCGTAGGTCAGGCCGCTCGGCGCCGGCTCCTGACGGCCGGCCACGAGGAAGCTCTCCAGCATCACCCCGACGACGCCGCGCTCCCCCGCCCCGACGGCCTCAGCGATCTCGCCGGCCACCTGCGCCTGACGCACGTGGTCCTTGCCGCTGTTGGCGTGGCTGGCGTCCACGACCAGCCCCGCGCTCCGACCCGCGCGGCGCAGCAGACCCAGCGCAGCTTCAACCCCCTCCGGCCCGTAGTTGGGTCCGCCCCTCCCGCCGCGCAGGATGACGTGGCCGTCGGGGTTGCCGGCGGTGTCCACGAGCACGGCGCGTCCCTCGTCGTCGACGCCGAAGAACGTCTGCTCGGCCGCGGCCGCGAAGGAGGCGTCGATCGCGACCTGGACGTCGCCGTCGGTGCCGTTCTTGAAGCCGACCGGCATGGACAGCCCGGACGCCAGCTGCCGGTGCACCTGGGACTCCACCGTGCGCGCGCCGATCGCGCCGTAGGTGACGGTGTCGGCGATGTACTGCGGGGAGGTGGTCTCGAGGAACTCGCAGCCGGCGGGGATGCCGGCGTCCAGGACGTCGAGCAGGACGCGCCGGGCGGTGCGCAGGCCGCGGGGGACGTCGTATCCGCCGTCGAGGCCGGGGTCGTTGATGAGGCCCTTCCAGCCCACCGTGGTGCGCGGCTTCTCGAAGTACACGCGCATGACGAGGTCCAGCTCGCTGCCGAACCGCTGGGCCGCACCGGCGAGGCGGTGCGCGTAGTCGATCGCGGCGGCCGGGTCGTGGACGGAGCACGGCCCGACGACGACGAGCAGGCGGTCGTCCCGACCGTAGAGGATGTCCTGGACCTCGCTGCGGGAGCCCGAGACGAGGGCGGCGGCGTCACCGGGGAGCGGCAGCTCGGCAAGGATCTCGCTGGGGGTCGGTAGCGGGGCCATGCGGCGCACGCGCAGGTCGACGGTGCGTTCGGTGGGGGTAACGGTCATGGGGCTCTCCTCGGACGGGGGCGGGTCGTCCCCGTCCGGAGCGCCCGCCATGAATGGCAAAGGGCGCGGACCCAATGGTCCACGCCCTGTCGGCTCCGGTTGCGCGCGTCAGCGAATGAACGCGCCGGCCGGGGCCGACACGCCAAACCAATACTGGCGAGCGGTATGCACGTGTGGAACGTACGTCCCCGCCACCGGTCGGCGTCACGCGCGTCTCGCCAGATGGGATCGACGACGTTGCGGGCCGTGACTCCCCGTTGCCGCCCCGACCCCCCATTGCCGCCCGGCCCAACCTCCGATAAATGGAGGGTTCGCACGGGTGCGTCACCAAGCGCCAGCGTCAGGCCCGACCTCCGTTATACCGAGAGCTCCCGCGGGCGCCACACCCGCTACCGTCCGCGCGACACCAGCCGCGCCCCCCTTGGCCCGGGGCCTGCCGTCCTCACGTGCCGACGTCGGCGCCCGCACGCGGCCCGACCTCCGTTATACCGAGGGGTAGCGCGGGTGCCTCACCCGCTCCCCTCCGGTCGCCACCGACCGGCTCCGGAACACCCGTCAGGCCTCGGCCAGCCGGGCGGCGTACTCCTCCCGCAACTGCTGCGCGGCATCCCGGTCGGGCGAACCGGCGGCACCACTCGCACCAGCAGGACCCGCCACACCCGCCGCGCCGGCAGAACCGGCCGCGCCACGCAGCATGGACTCCAGCTCGTCCAGACACGCATGCCACCCCGCAGCCGTCCCGGCGTGGCCGAGCGGCCCGGGCTCGCCGGGCCACGTCGTGAACACGAGCCGAGTCCCGCCGTCGACCGGCTCGAGCTCGAACCGCAGGACGTCCGCCTCACCCTCCGAGTTGCCCCAGACCAGCTCGAAGAGCGTCGGCGGGTCGAAGGCTCGGATCAGGCCGGGGAGCACCTCGTCGGGATCCATGCCGGTGGTGTCCACACCGGCCTCGTCGAGCATCTCCATGCTCTGCTGCGCCCCCTCGGGCCAGAACGGCAGCTGCACCTCGGCGCCGGCGGCCCGCTCGCCGACGATGTCGGCCGGGAACCAGTGCCGCAGTCCGGCCGACTCGGTGAGGGCGCGCCAGACGGTGGTCGGCGAGTGCGCAAGGTGCCGCACATACCGCAGCCGCACCGTGTCGCCGTCGCGCTCGACCGTGCCCAGTCGTCCGTGCTCGTCGGTCATGTCCTACTCCTCGTTCGTCTCGTCCAGGTGGCGCTCCAACGCGTCGAGCCGGTCGGCCCAGATCTCCCGGAACGGCTGCAGCCACGAGTCGAGGTCACGCAGACCCTCCGGGGCGAGCCGGTACTGGCGCCGCGGCCCCTCGACCCGCACCCGCACCAGCTCCGCCTCCCCCAGCACACGTAGATGCTTGGACACGTTCGGCTGCGGAGCGTCCAGTGCGACGACCAGCTCGCCGGCCGACCGCTCCCCGTCGCGCAGCAGCTCGAGGATGCGACGCCGGGTCGGGTCCCCGATCACCGTGAACACCTCGCGCTCGGCCATACCCGGAATATTCCTCTACACGCATATGCCTGTCAATGCATTGGATAGCGATTGGCACTGCCACCTCCATCGACCCAGGGCCGCCGCGATCCGAGTCATCTAGAAGTCAGCGGCGCACGGCGCCCACCTCCACAGTGACTCCCACAAGCGCACCTCCCGCAGTATCGTGTAATACACCAGCAACGTGTCAGGAGGTGCGATGAGACTCAACAGCAAAGGACAAGTGACCATCCCGGCCGATCTGCGGCACCGGCATGGCTTCTCCGAGGGGGACGAGGTCGACGTCATCGACGACGACGGCACGCTGCGCATCGTGCACAGCTCGCCGGGCGGGAGCAGGGGCGAGCGTGTGGTCGGCCGGATGCGCGGTACCGCGACCACAACCCGGTCCACGGACGAGCTGATGACGCTGCTTCGTGGCGAGTGAGCGCGCGCCCATGATCACGTTGGTCGACTCCAACGTGCTGCTCGACATCCTCACCGACGACCCCGTGTGGTCGAGCTGGTCCGGCGAGGCACTCGAACGCGTCCTGAACGACGGCGAGTCGGTTATCAATCCGCTCGTCTACGCCGAGGTGTCCGTCGGTTTCGACCGCATCGAGGAGCTCGACGTGGCGCTGCCGATCACCGCGTTCCGGCGCGAACCACTGCCGTACGCGGCGGGCTTCGTTGCCGGAAAGGCTCTTGTCGACTACCGCCGCCGGGGCGGAACCAAGACGTCGCCGATGCCCGACTTCTACATCGGTGCACATGCCGCTGTCGCGGGATACCAGCTACTCACCCGCGACGCGCGCCGGTACCGCACCTACTTCCCAGGTCTCACCCTCCTCACGCCGGGCACGGAGTAGCCCGGTCGGCCGTGCGACCAGTCCGAACCGAACTCAGCAACCCCCGTCACCCCGCCTGCCGCTCGAGCTCCTCGAGCGTGAAGTCACCGCGGTTCAGCCCCCGCAGCAGCCGCCACGTCCGCACCACACGGGGCAGCGTGATGATCAGCAGGCCGCCGAGCATGTTGAACGGGATGACCAGGCCGAACCACTGGAGGAAGTCCCCCACCGAGATGTCGGCGCCGGCGAACATCGCCGCGAAGATGACGAGCGCGTTGAGCGCGCCGTGCAGCATCCCGAATCCGATGAGCAGGAGCCCGGAGGCCATGCAGGTCACCGCGGCGACGACGTCGTTGGACGTGCCCTGCTGCATACGCGTCGACAGGGTGATCGTGGCCCCTGCCAGCACGGACAGGGCGATCGTCACGGCCGCCGACGGCTGCTCGAGGTAGCTCAGCGCGCTGGCGGTGATGGTGGCGTGGTAGCCGGGCAGGGCGAGCACCATGAGCCAGGCGAACACGATGCCGCCCAGGAGGTTGGTGACGAGACTGACCGACCACAACCGGGCGATCTGCAGCCACGTCCCCTGGCCGGCGAGCACCGCGTTGATGGGCAGCAGGAACTCCTCGGTGAACAGCTCGGAGTGCGCGAGCCTGAGCGCCAGCAGGCCGATCCCGAAGGCCATGCCGGCGAGGATGTCGGAGCCCGTGGCCTGCTTGACGAGCAGCATCGCGAGGATGCCGAGACCGACGTCGATCCCGCCGAAGAACCCCGTGACGATGAGCTCGGGCCAGGTCCGGTTCAGCCGCTCCGAGCCCTTGACCACGGTGGCGGCGGCCTCCTGGGCCAACCCGTCCTCGATGTCGAAGTCCGTGCTGCCGAGGCGCCGCCGCTGCTCGCTCTGATCCATCCGCTCAGCGTAAGGACGCGCGCCGAACCTCGCCGCCCGGGCCGCCTACCTGCCGGCGAGCACCGCCCGCCCGTCGACGCATGCCTACGACGAGCCGCTTGTCCGCGGATTGCTCGCCCCGGCCTCGCGCGCCTCCCGGGCCGAGGCGACGTCGTCGATGATGACGACGATGTGCCGCACGCCGGACAAGAGGGAGCCGTAGAGCGGCCAGCTCTCCGCCGGCAGGTCGTGCTTGTGGGACAGGTCCCGTGCCAGGGCGGTGAGCCGGCCGAGGACCGGCTCCACGTCCGCGTCGGGATCGGCGACGGCGAGTCCCGTGTCGCGCACGATCGTGGTCCATCGCTCGCGGAAGTCCTCGTCCCAGGCGCCCTCGGCGTAGGCGGCCTCGTACAGGGTCCGGGCCAGGTGCCGCAGGTGCGAGATCCCCTCGTCGACGCGCTCGAGGATGTTCTCGTAGCTGACCTCCTCGCCTGGCCTTGACCGACGAGCGAGTCGTGCCCGAGGGTTGTACCGCCTGCTCTCGGTGGCGAAGCGCGCCGACTGCCACGCGGTGTTCAGCTCGTGTGTCATCGACTCGATCTCCTCCCGCCACGCTTCGGCCTTGTCGGTCTCCCAGGAGTTCGAGAACTCGTCGGCCATGTTGACCAGGACGTCTCCGATCCGGCGATTGATGCTGTCGACGTAGCGCGAAGCCTGCTGATCGCGCAGCGGCGGGATGACCAGCAGGTTGACCGCGACCCCGATGCCCACGCCGAGGCCGACCTCGATGATGCGGTCGAGCAGCAGCGGTTGTTGCTCGGAGAAACCGCTGCCCAGGACGAAGATCGCGGTGGTGGCGATCGCGATGCCCTCGTCCCGGATCCAGGAGATCCGCGCTCCGGCCAGCCCGACGAACAGTGCGAGAGCGAAGGTCCACACGCTCACGCCGAGGTAGGCGCCCACCAGGAACGACAGCCCGACGCCCAGCGTCGAGGCCACCGTCGACTGCACCCCGCGCGACAGCGATCGGTGGACCGTGGCGTGCACGGTCAGCAGCGCCGTCCACGGAGCGAGGAAGGGCAGCGGCGAGCTGAGCACGGTGGTTGAGACCCACCACGCCGCGGTGGCCGCGACGACGCTCTTGAGGATCTGCAGCAGGTCGGTCGTGAACTGTGGCCGCAGGGCCAGCTCTCGCAGTCGGCGCATCCGCCCATTGTTCCTGCACCCGGCGCCGCCCCTGCCGGCCACCTCGCCGGGCGAGACGGTCCGCGCTGTGGTGCACTGCCCGTGACGGCGTGCGCTCGCGCGCGTCGACCCGGCGCGCCGTGAGGAGGCCAGTCGTGAGCGTGGGTCCTGCGTGCCGGCCCGACGTCTGGGTCGTCGTCCCCGCGCGTGACGAGGAGGCGCTGATCGGGCGCACGCTCGACTCCCTGTGGGCGGCCGCCGGAGCGGCCGGGGCGCAGATGCGGGTCATCGTCGTCGCCGACTCGTGCACCGACGGCACCGCGGAGATCGCCCGGGCCCGCGGCTCGGCGGTGCTCGAGATCGAGGCGCGCAACGTCGGTGCCGCCCGCCGGGCCGGCTGCGCCCGCGCCCTGCTGTCCGGCGCCGCATCGGACCCCCGCTCCTGGATCGCGACGACGGACGCGGATTCCGTGGTCCCCGAGGACTGGGTCGCGGCGCACCTTCGATACCGGTCGAGGCAGGTCGACCTCGTGGTGGGGACCGTCGCGCTGGAGGGCGGCCACGCCGAGGACCCCCTCGACCGCGCCTGGGCCGAGCAGTACGCGAGCGCCGTCAGCGCGCGCGGCCACGACCACGTGCACGGCGCCAACCTCGGTTTCTCCGCGCAGGCCTTCCGGCTCCTCGGCGGCTTCCGACCGCTGCGGACCGGCGAGGACGTCGACCTCGTGCGCCGCGCCGCGGCCCGCGGGCTGTGCACGGTGCGCGCCCTGGACATGCCCGTGGTCACCTCGCGGCGCACCGCCGGCCGCGCACCCGCCGGCTTCGCGGACGATCTCGCCCACCTGGCCGGCGGGCTCGCCCCGGCCAGGGTGCGCTCCGGCTGACCGCCGCATCGACGCGCCCGGCGGCCCACCCGCCCTCGACCTACTATCAGCGCAGCGCGAGGCACGGGCACGCGTCCTTCGAGGAGCGAGCGACCTCAGCACAGCCCGAGCACAGGAAGGAACGTGATGGCGACGTTGTCGCAGGAGCACGAGGAGCGAGCCGGAGAGATCGCCAGGCGCCTGTCCGCCGTGCTGCTGGCGAATGACCTCCGGGCCGCGGTCGCCGAGTCCCTCACGGGCGGCAAGATCGCCACCCAGCTGGCGGCCGCGCCCGACTCCGGTGCGTGGTTCGCCGGCGGCGTGGTCTGCTACTCCGCCGAGGTCAAGCGCCGGGTCCTCGGCGTCCCGCACGGCCCGGTCATCTCCCAGCAAGCGGTGGAGACGATGGCGCGCTCGGTGGGCGTCCTGATGGCCGCCGACCTCGCCGTCGCGACCTCCGGGGCCGGCGGCCCCACCACCCAGGAGGGCCAGGAGCCGGGCACCACCTGGCTCGCCGTCCTCTTCGGGGACCAGGTGCACTCGGAGCTGCACCACGTCGACGGCGAGCCGCTCGAGATCCTCGCCCGGACCGAGGAGCGCGCGCTCGAGATGCTGTGGGAGGCGGCCACGCGCTGGGGGCCCGACGACGAGCGGCACCACCAGCGCCCCTCCGCAGGGTCGACGAACGCGACCGACCCGACGACGGCGCACGCGTGAGCCCCGCGCGTGGCACCTACGGTCCGCTGCTCGCGGAGCTGGACCTCCCTCTGCCGGGCCGCGGGGCCACCCTCGCCCGATGGCGCGACCTCGCGCGGCTGACGGCGCGCAACGTCGTGACCGGCCGACTCGCCGAGGCACACGCCGACGCCGTGGCGATCACCACCGACCTCGGTGCGCCCGAGCTGGTGGCGCCCGGCACCCACTGGGGCGTCTGGGCCGCCGAGCCACCCAGCCCCCGGCTCTACGCCGCCGAGGCGGGCGGCAGCTGGACGCTGTCCGGCACCAAGCCGTGGTGCTCGGGCGCGTCGCTGTGCACGCACGCGCTCGTCACGGCCACCGTCGACGGGGACGGCGGTGCGGTGGCGCTGTTCGCCGTCGACCTGCGCCGGCCCGGGGTGCGCGCCGTGCCGGACACGTGGCCGGCCGTGGGCATGGCGGACAGCGACTCCGGCTGGGTCGAGCTCTCGGAGGTACCCGCGCGCCGCCTGGGCAGCCACGCCGACTACCTCGACCGGCCCGGCTTCTGGCACGGCGGGGCCGGCGTGGCCGCCTGCTGGTTCGGCGGGGCCGCGGGCGTCGCGGCTCCCCTCCTGGCCCGGGCCGCCCGCCCCGGCGCCTCGGAGCTGGTCCGCGCGCACGCCGGCGCGACCGCCGCGGAGCTCGCGGCCGGGTGGGCGCTGCTCACCGAGGCCGCCGCGACGATCGACGCCGACCCCGACGACCGCGCGGGGCTGCGAACGGCGCGGGCCCTCTCGGTGCGCACCCGGATCGATCGCCTCGCCACCACCGTCATCGCGCGCGTCGGCCGGGGCCTCGGCGCCGGCCCCCTGTGCGCGGACGGCGAGCACGCACGGCGCGTGGCCGATCTCGGCGTCTACATCCGCCAGACCCACGCCGAGGCCGACGAGGCCCAGATCGCCGCCGCGGTCGCCGCCCGCGCCGAGGCGGGCGAGGACGCGTCCGTCCTGTGGGGGGCGATCATCGGCTTCGACCCCAACGGCGGGGACACCCCGGAGCGACGCCCGGGGGCGGGCATGCCGGCGATCGCCGACGGCGATGCCTGAGCCGCTGTTCCGCGGTGACGCCGCGCCGGCCACGTCGGAGGCGGTGCTGCGGGAATTCGAGGACGGGCTCGAGCCGTGGACCCTGCGCGCGGCGCCGACCGGCGACGACCGCCCCGCCGACCTTGCCTCCGGCGGCGCCGCGACAATCGGGCCCGTCAGAGCGAACGAGTCCGCCGGGACCGCCGAGTCCGCCGAGGCACCCGCGCTGGTCGTCGTCTCCCCGCACCCCGACGACGAGGTGCTCGGCGCCGGCGCCCTGCTCGGCACGGCCGCCCGCGCCGGGATCCCCACGCTCGTGCTCGCGGTTACCGACGGCAACGCCTCCCACCCGCCCGAGCTCATCTCGCCGGAGGACCTCGCCGAGGTCCGCTCCGCGGAGTCCGACGTCGCGCTCGCGACGCTAGCGGAGCTCGATGCCGATCCGGACCACGAGATCCGGCGCAGTCGGCTGCGGCTGCCCGACGGGCGAGTCTCCGAGCACGAGGACGCTCTCGCCGAGCGCATCGCCGAGGCGCTCGGCCAGCTCCCGCCGGGGACGTGGGTGGCCGCACCGCTGCGCCACGACGGGCACCCGGACCATGACGCCACCGGGCGCGCCGCGCGCCGAGCCCTGGCCCGCGTCCCCACTGCGCGACTCGTCGAATACCCGGTGTGGCTGTGGCAGCACACGCTGCCGCGCGAGCACCCGGGTGTCGACTGGGACTCTGCCCGGGTGCTGGTCGTCGACGACGAGCTCGACCACGCACGGTCCGCGGCGATGGTGGCTTTCCGCTCGCAGATCAGCCTCGACCTCGGCGTGCCCGCCGGCCGCGTGGGCGCGGACCCGGAGCACCAGGTGGTCCTGCCCCGCCGGGTGCGGGACCGGATGCTGCGCCGCCGCCAGGTCGTCTTCCCCCACGGCGCGGCCGGGTTCGCTGCGATCTATGACCGCGGGGAGGACCCGTGGTCGGTCGACGAGCGGTGGTACGAGGAGCGCAAGTACGCCCTGACGGTGGCCATGCTGCCGCGGCGGACGTTCCGGCGGGGATACGAGCCGGGCTGCTCGATCGGCGGGCTCACGGCGCTGCTGGCGGACCGCTGCGAGCAGCTCCTCGCCACCGACATCGTCCCCGCCGCGGTGGAGACCGCGCGCGAGCGTGTCCCGCACCCGCACGTGGACTTCCGGGTCGGCGGCGTCGCCGACTGGCCCGCGGGCGAGCTCGACCTCGTCGTGCTCAGCGAGCTCGCGTACTACCTCAGCGACAGCGAGTTCGAGGACGCCCTCCGCTACTCGCAAGAGTCCCTCGCGGAAGATGGGGTGCTCGCGGCGGCCCACTGGCGGCATGCGATCCCCGGCGCGTACCGCGATGCCGAAGCGATCCATCGTGCGCTGGCGGACCAGCCGGGCTGGGAGCGGCTGGCGTCCTACCGCGACGAGGACGTGCTCATCGAGACGTTCGGACCACCGCGCCCGAGCGTGGCGAGCGGGGAGTTCTTCGGCGGCGGGTAGGACCGTCAGCCCCTGCGGTCGACCTCACCGCCCGGGCCGCCGGCGGCCCCCGCCCACCCGATGACCACGCCCGCGAGGAGCACCACCGGCGGGAACTCGTAGAGGTGGTCGATCATCGCGTGCACGGCCAGTGCGGCCCACGCCACCACCCCGACGACGCCGGACACCCCGCTCCCCCGCGCCGCCACCGCCAGGCCGGCCGCGAGCAGGCCGAGGAACAGCACGACGCCGATGACACCGAGCTCCGAGCCGACCTGCAGGACCGACGAGTGCACCTCGGACAGGCTCGGGTCGGACGCCGCCAGCGCGGAGTGCTCGACAAACGAGCCCGGCCCCGCGCCCACGACCGGCGCCTGCGCCCACAGCTCGAGCGCGTCGGCCCACAGCGTGTGCCGCGCACCGCTCAGACTCCAGCGCCCGGTGAGGAGCCCCGGCCACAGATCCCGGCTCCCGAGCCACACGACGACGACGGCGGCCAACCCGACGATCACGCCGCCGGCCCAGGCCCACCTCTGCGCGCGCACGCGTCCGGCCCAGGCCCAACTCCGCGGACGCACTCGTGTACCCCGCACGCGTCCGCCCCGCCACCGGGCCACCAGCACAGCCACCACCACGGCCACCGCCCCGACGACGGCGAGCAGGAGCGCCGCCTGCGACCGCGACGCGAGCAGGACCCCGAGAACGACCAGCAGCACAGCCGAGATGACGCTGAGCGGAGTCCGCTCGCTGAACCCCAGGCGCAGGACGGAGACCAGCATGAGCACGCCGAGCGCCACGGCCTGGACCCCGATGGCCGCCTGCGCGTTGGCGTAGAACGCGTCGGCTGCCAGCACCGCGAGCGCGCCCACCACAGCGACCGGCGCGACCCACCACCGCTCCCACGCCGTCACTAGCCGCCCACCAATGAGCACACCGAGAAGGAGGACGAGCGGCGCCACCACGTAGGGCACCCAGGAGCCGGCCGTCGACACCGCAAGGATCGAGGCGGCGAGCACCCACGCCACCCAGAGGAGCGCGGCCCCCAGCAGGTACCGGTCCGCCACCTGGCGGCGACCGCGAGGAACGAGCACACCGAGAACGGTAGGTCAGCTCGACCTCTACCGCGTCACCGACCACCCGCGTCGGCATCAAGGGCCGGCCGACGACGTAGCGACGCCCCCGGTACACCCCTTAGACGCCGAACCCACACATCGAGTGCCGACCCCACATGCGCCGTGGGCAGGCTCGGCACCGACTCTGTGGGCTCGGCGGAAGAGTGTGGGGTCGGCGCTCAGCCCGCAGGCCGGGCGGCCCCGCGAGACGACGGCGCCTGCCCCTCGTAGTCCTCACGCGTCGAACCATCCCCGCGGACGCAAAGCCGAAGGTCTCGGCATCGCCCCCCCCAAACAGAATGACGAACCGTCGAGCGTAGCCACGGGCTCGCGGCGAGCGGCCACAACGCCACTTCGTCGGGAGAGTGCGGCACTAGAGCAACACCAGCATTGGTTGCACTGGGAGCACCGGCATCTTTCGAAATGCGCCGCACATCACATTAATCTTACGGTAGCACTCAGATATCCTTGAATTGACATTTCGAGAGCACGGGAGCGCACGGATGCGTAAATCGGTCTATGGATTGGCGTTGGTGGCGTTTGCAACGCTGACGGGATGCAGCGGCGACGAACCCACCGATGCCACCCCGTCCGGGGAAGCCAGCGAGTCGTCACCTGCATCGACGCAACAGGAGACCCCGTCCACCGATTCCACTTCGCAGTCGGTGGATGCCCGCGACCAGGTCTATCGCTGGGAGGAGAGCCCCGCCGAGACCGACCCTGAGCCCACATCGGAACCCGAACCCACGCCCAGTGCATCACCGCAGGTGGAAGCGCAAAGCTACGGATCACTAGTGGATCTGCGCGATGCTGCCGTCGGGGCTGGTTACGACTGCGCTACTTGGGAGCAGACGAACCACATGCCGATGGCAGCTCAATCGGGCAGTTGTTCGACCGAGGACGTCTTTTCAATCTACATCAACGCCGACGAAGCCAACGCGCAGGTTGAGACCAGCAGAGAGGTCTTCGCAGAGGTCGGGCAGTTTGAGTGGCTCGTCGGTGCGAACTGGATCATCAACGCGCCTTCCGACAGCCTGGAAATGCTTCGTGAGGCGATAGGCGGGGTTGTCGTCGTGCACGAAGGTTCAGAGCAATAGTGATGAACTAACCTCACGCAGGTGATTCACCCGCCTTCTCACCAGCGCCCCCGCGCGCCGAGGCGCCCGTCACGGATCGGCTACAGGACCACGATCCGCGCACCGTGGCCGCTCGAGCGAGCCAAGCGG
Organism: Georgenia sp. Z1491; assembly: GCF_049856175.1. Taxonomy (GTDB): domain Bacteria; phylum Actinomycetota; class Actinomycetes; order Actinomycetales; family Actinomycetaceae; genus JB111. Next base: position 8,868 of record NZ_JBNDNA010000002.1, on the reverse strand, counting down.
CTGTCGCGCGTCACCAGCGGGCAGTCCATCGCCTCGGCCAGGGCGACGTAGGCGGCGTCGTAGGCGGAGACGTTGTCCCTCAGCTGGAAGGCGCGCCGTCGCAGTGCATGGTCGGACGGCCAGCGCCGCAGGGGCAGGTCGTCGAGATCGGTGAGCAGGTCCTCCGCCCGGGCCGCGCTGAGGTGGCCACCGAGAGTGAGTCCCCGCAGTGCAGAGACCACCTCGACGTCGATCAGGCTCGGGGCATGCAGCTCGTCCTGTGCGAGCCGGGCGCGTAGCTCGTCGGTCCCTGCCACCGCAGTGAGGGCATCGACCACTGCGGCGTTGTCCACGACGATCACGTCGGCGAACTCTGCGGGAGCTCGCCCTCGCGCTGCGCCCGCGCCTCGTCGAGCACGGTGACGGCAGACGCCGTCGCACGTTCGCTGCGGCTGGCTGCACGGTCGAGCACCTCCGCAGCCGTTGGCCGGGCGACCTCCTGCTCGATCAGCTTCAACAGGTAGGTGTTCAAGGACTCACCACGAGCGGCAGCCCGCGCCTTGAGCGTCCGACGCGCGTCGTCGGGCACGTTCCTGATCTGCACCAGTGAGGCCATGCATCCAGATTAGCTCACACTCTATGCAGAATGTATGGATCGATCCGGCTCGGGCGGCGGGGGGATGGGCCAAACCCACGGTCTGGAAGACTACCAA
>NZ_JBNDNA010000002.1:0-8166 GCF_049856175.1 Georgenia sp. Z1491 | reverse complement strand
GGGGGGGTTGGGTGGTTAGGGGCGGGTGGCCTAAAACAAAACAGAGCGATCTCCCCCCCCCCGCCCCCGGCTCACCCCTCCTGCGGCGCCGCGCCCGCGCGCGCCGACGGCGCCTGCGTCTCGTACGCGGTGCGCGTCGAGCTGTCCCGGTACTCCGTGTACATGTACGGGTTGTCGAGGACCTTGGTCTCGGGGATGTCGGGGTTCATCCCGGCCTGCCAGACGTCGTCGCCGAGGGTCGAGCGCAGGTGCTCGACCGTGTCCTCGAGCCGCGAGCGCATCGCCGGCAGGTCCACGCCCACGAGCCGGCCCTCGAACTTCTTCACGTCCCCGCCCACGAGCACCGTGTGCACGTCCCCGCGGCTCGCCTGCATGGCGATGTGCCCGTACGGGTTGAGAACAGGGAACATCGTCGGCGAGTGGTCGTTCTTCAGCAGCACGACGTCGGCGAGCTTGCCGACCTCCAGAGACCCGAGCTCATCCTCGCGCCCCACGGCCTTCGCCCCACCGCGCGTGGCCCACTCGACCACGTGCTGGCTGCGCAGGTGCGAGTGCGTCACCGTGTCGCCGTGCTCGTGGGCGGTCAGGTGCTCCCAGGAGCGGTCGGCACCCAGGGTGGTGCGCATCGCGGAGAACAGGTCGGCGCTGAACCACGCGCTGGTGTCCACGGACAGGGACACCGGGATGTCGTGCGCGCGCAGCGCGTGGGAGGGCGGGTAGCCCTGACCGCAGCTCTGCTCGCTCTCGGTCGACAGGGACACCACCCCGCCGGTCGCGGCGATCCGCTGGTAGGAGTCCTCACTCAGCGTGGCGGCGTGGACGTAGACGGTGCCGGGCTCCATGAAGCCGTGCTCGTGCATGAGCCGCACGCCGTCGTCGTTGGTCGCGCCCCACACGCCCGCGTGGGTCGTCACGCGCACGTCGAGCTCGCGAGCCACCTCGAAGGCCTTCTTCTCGGGGAACGCCGGGTCGCCGGTGACGTCGAACGCCAGCTGCACGCCCGCCAGCCTCGAATCAGCAAGAGCGCTCTCGAACACGCGGCGGTAGGCCGGGTCGGCCGTCCACTCCCACGGGCCGCCGAAGATGTTGCCGAAGCCCATGACGTACCGGCCCGGCGAGCTCACGAGCGCGTCGATGGCGGCCTCGGCGTGCTCGACGGACTGCAGCCCGTGCGACCAGTCCACGGTGGTGGTGATGCCCGACTCGATGGCGTCGATCGTGCTCAGCGCGTTGCCGGCCCAGTAGTCCTGGGGGCGGAACGCGGTGCCGTGCTCGAGGTAGTACCAGACGAAGTATTGCGTGAGCGTCCAGTCCGAGCCGTAGGCGCGCATGGCGGTCTGCCACATGTGCCGGTGGGAGTCGATCATGCCGGGCATGACGATGCCGCCGGCGGCGTCGATCTCGTAGGTGCCGTCGGGCACGGCGAGCGAGGGGCCGATGTCGGCGATCTTGCCGTCGACGACGAGGACGTCGGCATTGTTGTGCACGGTCCGCGCGTCGTCCATGGTCACGACGATGCCGCCGCGGAAGACGATGGGGCGGCCTGCTTCGGGTACGGGGGTGGTCATTGCATGCTCCTCTTCGAGAATGTCTGGACAGGTCCGTGGTGATCCGGGGGGTCGGTCAGACCTCGACGCTGGGGTAGTCCTTGCCGATCCAGTGCTTGAGCTTGTCGCGGTACTCCCTCTGGAACGCCAGCGGCCCGCTGCGCGCCATGTAGTCCTCCTCGTAGATACCGATGAAGATCGTCAGCGTGAGGAAGTAGTGCGCCCCCATCTCGAACAACGCCACATAGTCGTGCTCCACGAGAGCCGTGCGCTCGGCGTCGGTCAGGCCCAGCCAGGACGTGCGCTCCACGCGCTGGCCCTGCGAGCCCAGGAAGGGCATGTACTCGCTCTCCCAGCGGGCGACCATCTCCGCGGGGTCGGCCTTGTAGGCCGCCAGCAGGTCCGGGTCACGATCGACCTGGAAGAGGAACTTGTTCACCGCGTACCGGCTCATACCGTCGCCCCCTCGCCCACGACGGCGGAGCTCGCCTCGCGCAGGTCCCTCGGGTCGCCGTCGGGGTACCACGTCATGTACATCTCACGCGTGTGGTACAGGTCCAGATCATCGACGTAGGCCGCCTTCTCCGGCCCCGCGATCCCCAGCATCAGCACCAGATCCAAGAACCCCGGCGTCGCGTTGCCCGACCTCGACATCGACTCCCAGGTCACATTGTCCAAGATCGCCTCGATGTCCCCGCCTGCGAGCCACTCGATGGCCTGCACGTCCCACTCCGGGTCGGGCCCGTGCTCCTCGAACATCCGCGGACCACCCAGCTCCAGCGACAGGTGCCCCGACCCGATCGCCGCGACGCGCTTGTCGCTCGGGAACTCCTCGATGACCTCCCGGATCGCCCGACCCAGCTCGTAGAACCGCTTCGGACTCGGCAGCGGCGGCGCGAAGATGTTCGTGTAGATCGGCACGATCGGCAGGTCGCCGTCGGGCCGGGTGGTGATGATCGGGCAGATGATCGAGTGGTCGATCTTCAGCTCATTGGACACCGAGAAGTCGAAGCCCCGCTCCATCAGCCCGCGCAGCATGAACCCCGACAGCTCCTCGTGCCCCTCGAGCTCGTAGGTCGGCATGCCGAACTCACGGATCTCGTTGTAGAACGTCGCGTCGTAGCGGGGCTGCTTGCCGATGAGGAACGTCGGGTAGTTGTCGTAGAAGAACTGGTGGAAGTGGTCCGACCCCACCATCACCAGCAGCTCCGGCTCAGCGGCCGTGAGCGTCTCCCGGTAGGCCGCCACCTTGGCCTTCCACTCCGGCGCCTGGGGCATCTGCTCCTCGGGCGGCGTCAGCTCGGTCGCCTTGTAGAAGAACGGGTGGTGCGTCGTGGCAAGCACCGCGGACAGCGTGGCCATGCATCTCTCCTTCGAGGTGGTTCGGCAGCAGCGATCGGGGCGGACCGGCGTCAGCCTTCGGGGGGCACGTACCGCGCGTGGCGGTCGACCTCCATGTAGATGTCGGGCCCCACCGGGCTCTCCTGCTCCTCGGCCAGGTGACCGATGAGACCGGCGGTGCGGGCCAGCAGCGCGAACCCGCGCAGCAGCCGGAGCGGGAGACCGGCGTCGGCGAGGGCCGCCCCGGCCACGCCGGCGCCGTTGAGCGGCAGGGTGCGCCCCAGCACCTCGGCGTGCACGCGCCCGATCGCCTCGAACAGCGCCAGGTGCGGCCCGAACACGCCCGACTCCCGCGCGATGGAGAACATCACCGGCGTGCGCGGGTCGCCCTGCTTGTGCACGGGGTGCCCGAGGCCGGGGACCTTGCCGCCGTCGGCCTTGACGGCGGCCACGACGCCCAGCGCCGCCTCGTCCCACGCCGCCTCGTCGTAGCCGCTGGTGTCCCCGAGCCCGGCGAGGTGCTCGGCAAGGAACCGCCCCGTGTCCTCGGTGACGCCGAGGAACCGCGAGCCCCCGCCGAGCAGCCCGGCCGCGATCGCCCCCTGGATCGAGTCCGGAGCCGAGTAGTACGTCATGCGGGCCGCGATCGCCGTCGGCGTGTACCCGTGGTCGGCGAGCGAGACGAGGACCGCCTCGAACACGCGCAGCTGGCCCGCGCTCGGCCGCCGCTTCGTCGCCAGCCAGTAGGCCAGCTCGCCGAAGCTGATCTGGCCGAGCAGCTCGCCCGCGAGGTCGTGGCCGAGGAGCTCGATGGTCTCGGCCGTGGAGGTGCCGATCGCCGTCGGGTAGGTGCGGTCCTCACTCATGCGCTGGCCTCCTGGTCCGCCGGTGCGCTCAGCCAGGCGCGCAGCTCGTCGCTGTGCTCGCCGAGGGTGGGCGGGGGCAGCCGGTACTGCGGTTGCGTCCTGGAGAAGGTGATCGCGTTGCGGATCATCGGCACCGCCCTCTCCCCCTCTCCGACCGTGACGACCGGGTCGAGGCCCAGGCGCTCGGCCAGGGCCACTCCCCCGTCGATCGTCTGGATGGGCCCGCACGCGATGCCGGCCTCGCTGAGGCGCTCGAACCACTGCTCGGCGGTGGCGGCGGCGAGGGCCTCGACCAGGAGCGGTCGCAGCGCGTCGCGGTTCCGGTTGCGGGCGTCGGTGGTGGTGAACCGTTCGTCGTCGACCACGTCTTCGATCCCGAGCACGCGGGCGAGCGTGGCGAACTGCCGGTCGTTGGCGGCCACGACGATGAGGTCGCCGTCGCCGGTCGGCAGCGGCTCGTAGGGGAACAGGCTCGGGTGGGCGTTGCCCATGCGAAACGGCACGGCGTCCCCGGCCACGTAGGTCGAGGAGTGGTTGGCCATCCCGGCCAGCGCGGTCGAGAGCAGGTTGACCTCGACGTGCTGCCCCTCGCCCGTGGCGTCCCGGTGCCGCAGGGCGGCGAGGATACCGATGACCGACTGCAGGCCGCTCATGATGTCGAACACCGACACCCCGGAGCGGTAGGCGGGCCCCTCGGGGTCGCCGGTGAGGCTCATGAGGCCGGACATCGCCTGGACGATGAGGTCGTAGCCGGGCAGGCTCGCCCCGCCGGCTGCGCCGAACCCGGTGATCGAGGAGTACACGACGCTGGGGTTCGTCTCGGCCACCGTGTCGTAGTCGAGCCCGAACTTCGCCAGCCCACCGGGCTTGAAGTTCTCGATGACCACGTCCGCCCGGCGGGCGAGCTCCTGCACGAGCGCCCGGTCCTCCTCGGCGCGGAAGTCGAGCACGATGTCCCGCTTGTTCCGGTTGATGCCGAGGTAGTAGGTCGAGACGCCGTCGCGCTCGGGGGGCCGCCAGTCGCGGGTCTCGTCGCCCACCGGGGCCTCGACCTTGACGATCTCCGCGCCGAGGTCGCCGAGGATCTGCGTGGCGAACGGTCCGGCGAGCACACGCGAGAAGTCGGCCACCAGCAGGCCGGTCAGCGGCCCTCGTCCGGCGTCGCCCGCGGCGCCGCCTCGCTCCGGCCGCGCACCGCCAGCGTGCTCGCCGATTCCCTGCGTCATCGGGCTCCTCCTCGCGCCTAGATCCGGCCCACGGCGTCCGCCAGCCGTACAGTCCACCACCAGGCGGACATCTCGTCTGGGCCCGAGGTTAACGACGGGTCGGGATGGAGTCAATGCACGACGACGAACCACCAGGCACGGCTCGGGCTGGCCCTGACGGAGGGGACCGGCGCCGCTCGAGAGCACCCACGCGGCGGGGCGGGTGGGCTCAGGCGGTGGCAGCGGGCACGCGCGCGCGGAGGGCGACGTCGACGCCGAGGTCCGCGGCGGCCTGGAGCAGGTGCGGCAGGTGCTGATCCCGCAGCGTCTCGAGGCTGGTCTCGGCGGCGTGGGCGTTGACGTTCATGGCGGCCAGCACCGTGCCGTCGGACCGGCGCACGGGCGCGGCCACCGAGCGGATGGCCGGCGCGAGCTGCTGGTCGGAGATGGCCCACCCCTGCTGCCGGACCTCGGCCAGGACCTCGTCGAGCTCGCTGCGGTCGGGCTGCCAGCTGGGGACGATCCCGGAGCGGGAGGGCTGCTCGAGGACCTCGCCCAGCTCGTCGCCGGTGAGGCTGGCCAGAAGCACCTTGCCGAGCGAGGTCTGGGCGGCGGGGAACCGGGTGCCCACGCTCGCCGAGAGCGTGACGAGCTTGGGTACGGCGACGCGGGCGACGTAGACGACGTCGGAGCCGTCGAGCTGCGCGATGGAGGACGACTCGTGCGTGCGCTCGACGAGCTGACGCAGGCGGGGCATGGCGGCCTCCCAGAGGTCGCCCCCGCTGAAGTAGGCGACGCCGAGCTCGAGCACCCGCGGGGTGAGCTCGAAGCGGCCGTCCTTGGCGGCCACGTAGCCGAGCTCCTGGAGCGTGATGAGGAGGCGGCGGGCGGTCGGCCGGGCGAGCCCGGTGCGCCTGGCAACCTCGCTCAGGGACTGCGAGGGCGCGCCGTCGAAGGACCGCACCACGTCGAACCCGCGCGCGACCGCCTCGACGAAGTCAGGGTTCGTCTTCTCGCGCATCGCATTCTCCCTCTCGCCGGCCGGTCGGCCCGCCTCGGCCGCCCAGCGTAGGAGCCGGAGTTCGCGGGGGCCCGTTGACGGGCGGGACGGCGCGGGCCTACCTTTCGGACACTCGTACGATACACGGACAGGAGAGCGAGTCGGTGGAGACGGACCTGGGGCTGCTCCTGCTGCGCCTCGCACTCGCCACACTGCTGGCTGGCCATGCGTGCCAGAAGCTCTTCGGCTGGTTCCGCGGCCGCGGCATCGCCGGCACGGCCCCGCTGCTCGAGGCCGACGGCGTGCGTCCCGGCGCCGTCATGGTGACGATCGCCGGCCTCTCGGAGCTCGCCGCAGCGACCCTCATCGCGCTGGGCGCCCTCACCCCGCTGGGCAACGCTATCGCGATGGGCACGATGATCGTCGCGATGTCGACGCTCTGGCCGAAGGGCATCTGGGCGCACCTGGGCGGCTACGAGGTGCCGTTGACCTACGCCCTCATCGCTCTCGCGCTCGCGGTGACGGGCCCGGGCGGGTACTCCGTGGATGCGGCGCTCCCCTGGTTCCCGTTCCACGGTCCACTGTGGGCGGGCGGCGCTGCGCTGCTCGCGATAGTCGCGGCTCTGCCCATCGTGCTGATAGTGGCGCGGCACCGGCGCGCAACCTCCCACTAGCCCGCAACCGCACTCACGGCGGCATCGAGTACTAGGGCCTGTCGGCAGGATCTATCCGGCTGGAGGCCCTTGAGGGAAAGCTCGCCGCGGACGGCTCTTCGTCCGACGGCCCACGCAATCACCCCTTACACGAGTGCCTCGTCGTGCCACAGGGCAGACTCAACGTCGAAGTCGCCGGCGACGTCACCACCCTACCCAAGGACGACACGTGTGCTGCCGACTCCGGCCTGCCCCGACGCTCCCTCAATTACGGCGACGAACTCGCACGATTCATGGTCGCCGTCACCCCGCCCAGGTTGCGAGACGGCCCCCACCCCTGCGGCCACCACCCGGATGTGTAATGACCACCTCCGCACCCACTCCCAAGCCGAAAACGCAGGCCTCGCTCCCGACATCGATCCAGCACACCTTCGCGATACTCGGCCGGCGCACGCACATCGACAACTGAACGTAGGGCGCATTCTCCGACGCCGGATGAGCGGCACACCAGGAGAACCTCGCAAGACCCGAGACCAGAGGCCGCACGGAGCACCACCAACGATCGAACCCCGACGCGAGGCTCCGTCTCTGCCCTCCAGGGGCATGCGACCCGGGCGGAAAAAGGACCCCGATGGCAACCTACTCGCAGGAGCAAGAGGAGCGAGCCGCCAAGGTCGCCGAACGTCTGTCCACGGTCATGCTCGAGGATCGCTTCTGCGCCACCGTGACCGAGTCACACACCGGCGGCAAGATCGCTACCCAGCCAACGGCCACGCCCGACTCCAGCCCGCGATTCCCGGGCGGTGTGGTCTGCTACTTCTCCAAGGTCCAGCACCGGGCCCTCGAGAACCCGCCGGGCCCGGCCAGATCGCAGCAGACCCCGCATCCCAGGCTGAGCTCGGAAAACAGGATGACAGGCGCCGACGTAGTGGTCGCCGCCTCCGGGGCGGGCGGGCAGTCCAGGCACGAACCGGGCACGACATGGGTCGCCGTCATCGTGGTGGGCGACGTACGCTCGGAACTGCACCACATCCCCTGCCAACCTCTCGAGGTCCTCGTCCGAACCAAGCAGCGAGACCTGGAGATGACGTGAACCAGAGCGGAATCATCAGAGGCTGTTGATCCTACCCAGGAGGATGGATGGTGGCTGAGATGAGGCGGCATGGCAAGGAGACCCGCGGCCGAGCGGTGGCGACAGCATGAGGGGTGCTACCGGGAGGATGATCCACACACGTCGGCGCGTGCCGGCGAGGCGCAACGATGAGGGCACCCCAGAAATGGTCGGTATGATGCTCACGTGATCGATGTCGTGGTCGTAACTGGTTGCCTGCTCGCTTCGGTGGCAGGCACTATCTGGCTGCTCCGCCGCGGCGGCATACGTAACAGCCTAGCGATCGTCGCGGCGTTCTTTGTATTCTTCTCTCTCGGACCCGTCGTCAATCTATTGCGCGGAGACGAGATCTACTTCGGCACCGACCTCAACCACGTCGCTGGCGCCTCGATTGGGTACGCCATAGGCGTCGGTGCAATGTGTATCGCCGACCTACTTTACCC
>NZ_JBNDNA010000001.1:0-534419 GCF_049856175.1 Georgenia sp. Z1491 | reverse complement strand
GATCCCGTCCGGGCACGCCCCCGTCCCTCACGTCCTGTCGACAGTCCGCGCTCGGAGCACACGCGCCTCTCACTCCCGGGCGAACCCCATACCCCGCCGGTGTTCGCGGGCGCTGCTGCCGGAGACCTCCGGGTGCCTCTGCCGGAGCCCACCGGGGGCCTCTGCCGCCGGGCGGAGCGACGCCCCGCCGGCCGCGCGGGTGCACGGTCGGCGGGGCGTGACGGGGCTCAGCTCGAGCGCGTGCCGCGCTGCGCCCCCACTGTCTCTACGTACGACCGCGCCACCGCCGGGGTGTCGATACCCAGGAGCACGTCGACATTGGGGGTCTGCTTCCAGCGGTCGATCATGTGCACCACCGTCTGCCCCCTGGTGAACTCACCGTGGAGCTCGATGTCGACATGGAGGTGCCGGACCTCGAACCAGCCGGGGTTGATCGCGTAGGCGATGCATGGCACGTCGTTGAGGTGCATCCCCTCGTCCTTCCACTCGGGCATGTCGAGGCGATCCTCCTGATTGTCCGGGTAGCCGATCATCTCGCAGAGTGCTCGAGCGGCATCCGAGCCGGACGTCCACAGGCCCTCGAGATTCTCGACGGACAGCGCGAACTGCCTGCTGACGTCAAGACCGACCTGCGTCAGCGGCGCGCCGGACCGGACGAGGATGTGCGCGGCCTCGGGGTCGTTGTAGATGTTCGCGCTCGCCACGGGCGTGACGTTCCCCCACGTCAACGCTGCGCCGCCCATGTAAATGATCCGGCGGACCGACTGTGCGACCTTGGGCTCGATCGTCAGCGCGAGCGCGACGTTCGTCAGCGGACCGAGCGCCATGATCGTCAGTTCCCCGGGCTCGGCCATCACCGCATCGACGATCGCCTTCGCCGCTGTCCGCGTCGGGGAGGAATCCGCGTCCTGCTCCGGGAAATCCCAGAAGCCCAGGCCGCCGACCCGGTGGATGTGCTCGGCGAAGTTGGGCTCTCCGACCAGCGGCCTGGCGGCGCCCTTGTGCACCGGGATCCCGGTCCTCCCCGCCACCGCGAGGATCTTGTGCATGTTCCGTGTCGCCGTGTCGACGTCGACGTTGCCGAAGACCGTCGTGATGGCCTCCACCTGGAACTCGTCGGCGGCCAGGGCCCAGAACAGCGCCGCAGCGTCGTCGATCCCAGGATCCGTGTCGATGATCAAGCGCTCCATTGTCACTCCATACCTCTCGCAGGTGTCCGGTCGTTGCCGAACGTTCTGACGCGGGCGAGGCGACCGACACGTCGGCCTGTGGCCTCGCGTCGCCGTGGCGCCCCGCACGTGCACAAAGGCGTATGCACGCCCCTTCGAATGCCATCGCAAATCCTATAGGATAGGAAGATCGTTTCATAGATGCGGCCGCTCGGGCAGTGAGACGTCCACCCGCGACCCGGGCTCGGACACGGCTCCTGCGCCGGCCCGTGCCGACCGTCGTCGAGCACGCATCGCACGTCGCACGGGCGGCTCCCACTTGGCCGTCGGACCGGCGATCGCCACCGCCGCGCTCGTCAGCGCGCTCGACCTCGGCTGCCCTGGATAGCCTGGCGACGTGAGCGGAGGGGCGGATCGTGAGGACGTCGGGCAGTCCACGCAACGGAGCCCCGCGACGGAACCGTCCACCTCCCATGGCACGGCCGACGCCCCGGAGCATGCCACTCCGTCTGAGCCGGTCGCCCGCATCACCTACCTGTACCTGCGTCTCATCCTCATGACGCTGCCGGCGCTGCTGCTGCTCGGCTCGGTCCTCGCGTTCTTCTGGCTCGGCGCGATCGAGGAGTCGGTCAGCGCGTACTACCTGGGCCCGATCCGGGACATGTTCGTCGGCGTGATGATGGGGATCGCGGCGTGCCTCGTGGCCTACCGCGGGGCCTCGGCGCTGGAGGACTTCAGCCTCGACGTCGCGGGCTTCTTCGCGATCTTCGTCGCCCTGGTCCCCACGTCGATCGGCCCCACGCTCGACGCCCTCGACGCCGCCGCCCGCCACGAGATGATCACCGCCCTGAGGGCCACATGCGTGACGGTCCTGGTGATGTCGGTGGTGTTCGTCGTCGTCGAGGTGCGGTTCGCCCCGTCCCGGCCGGCGCCGCTCAACAGGCATCGGCTCACGCGGGTCGTGGCGAACGTGATGAACGCGGTGCTGGTGATGTTCGTCGGGCTCGTCGTCTGGCGACTGGTCGAGGGGGAGGACTTCGCCGGCGTCCACGTGTCCGCCGCAGTGCTGCTCATCGTCAACCTGGCGATCGCCGTGGCGAGCCACGCGTGGCCGGAGCTGACGGGCGGGCCGCACGCCTCCCTCGACGCCGGACGGCGTGACCTGCGGCGCCGCTACCGCCTCATCTTCTGGCTCATGGTCGCCGGGGCGCCCCTCTTCGGCGTCCTGCACCTGCTCGGCTGGGAGTACCGGCTGCTCGCCGTCGAGTGGTACGAGATCGCGCTGTTCGTATGGTTCTGGGCGCTGGAGACGCGGCGGACGTGGGCCCGCGGACTTGCACGCCGACAACGCGGCGCCGCCCGATAGGTCGTTCGCCCACGACGGCATGTCGGCACCGCGCAGAGGACCAACCGCGCGTTCGGGGCGCGGCCGACGGAAGCCGGCAGGCGTGACCAGGACACGGTCCGCGGCAGACCGCATCTACGGAACGAGCGTCACCACGTCCGGGAATCTGGCGGCGAGCGCGGCGTCGAACGTCGCGAGCCGGCCCCCACGGTGCCGTGCGAGAGCGACCAGATAGGTGTCGGTCACCTGCCGGTGTCCCAGCGTCCCGGTCATGTCGACGTCCCGGTAGGAGAGGTCGTCCGGCCAGAACACGCATGCCGGATGCGTCCCGAATCCCTCAAGGAGCGCAGCCGCGGCACGGCTCCCCTCACCGGTCCGGACCAGGAAGCGCGTGAGCGCGCCCTCGACGACCGGGCACAGCGCGAACGACTCGACGCCGTCAACCCACCGCTCTGCGCGGTCGTGGTGCTCGTGCTCGGCGACCGCCAGGGCGATGAGGACGTTCGCGTCGAGCAGGACGGTCACGAATCGTCGTCCAGTGCCGCTGCGACCTCGTCCGCGGTGACCTGCCTACCCACCGACAGGACGGGAAGACCCGTTCGTGGGCTCGTCCCGATCTCGACAGGCGCATCGAGCTGCGCGAGACCGCGGACGGTGAGATCGGCGAGCACCGACGACAGCGACGTGCCACGGGAGCGCGCGAGCTCCTGAGCACGGCGGTGCACGGCCGGGGGCAGGTCGACGGTGGTACGCACATCTGAATCATAGGTGATGCAGATATGATGCACAGTGCGCGTCACCGCTGCTCCCCCAGCTCACGGACGGGGCGGAGACGCGGTCGCGGGCCGCGGAGCTCCGACTCGATCCGCGCGACGACGACCTCGGGGCGAGCGGCGTCCTTGGCGTCGAGCCTGATCATCGTGTCGCCGAGCGCCTCGATCGCGCGCTGCCGGTCACGCTCCGCGATCCGCTCAAGCGACCGCTCCCGCGGGTCCGCGTGGGTGTACTTGTCGCCGCCGTCGAACTCGACGTGGAGGTAGCGCGTCGACCCGTCCCGCCGCTTCCCGTCCGGGATCGCGAGGTCGGTGAAGAACGTGCCGATCGCCGTCTCCACCGGGCACTGTGCGATCACGTCGCGCCTCCCCCACCGCAGGACCACCCACCGGGTGTGGCTCTCCCAGTGCGACTCCGCCCACGGGCTTGCCCAGGTCAGGGCAGTGATCGCCCTCCGTCTGCCTCGCGCGCCGGCAGGGAGCTCATCGACGAGCCCTAAGAGCTGATCGCGCGCGAGCTCGGCGGCGCGCTCGGTCTCGGGGCGGTGATAGCGGTCGAAGCCGCCGGCGACGCGAAGCAGATCGTCTGCCGTGACGAGGGCGTCGCGCGGGTGGGCCGAGCGCACGATGTCGAGGACCGTGCGGTGGGGCGACGTCACCGGCAGCCCTTCGAGATGAACGACATCCTCCTCGGGGAGCGCCGCGACGTGCCGTACATGATCGAGGTGCACACCCTGGCGCCGACGCGTGGGGCCGCACAACTCCGGGCGGTCGGGGACGCCCCAGGTGCGGATGCCGTGCAGCAGCGCGGCCGTGTAACGCGAGAGAGCCTGCGACGACGGCGTCGATCGGCTGACTGCCACGGCTCGCGCGAGGTGCGTGGCCGCGAGCAGCGCGAACCGGTCCAGTCCCTGGGGAATCAACGCCACCCAGCCGCGGCGGACGGGGAGCAGGGAGTAGGCGGGCCTTCCGTCTCCGCCGGCCGTCAGGAGCTGCTCGGCGCGGCCGCCCGGGATGATCAGCGGCCGCCCACGGCTGGCCTCCACGACGAGCGGGATCGTCGGTGGGCGGAACTCTGGTCGTTGCTGGGAGGTCACCCGGGGCAGGCTGCCGCGGGGCTGGGCCACCGAGCGCGGGCGTCCTCGGTTGCTGTGGATCAGATCGCGCGAGGGCCGCCTGTGGAGACGTCGTCGACGGTGGCGGCGACGACGACGACGGCGACGACGGCGACGGCGACGCTCAGTCAATCGGCAAAGCGCCGAGTCAATCCCCCGCGGGAACTGACTCGGCGGCTAGCCGATTGCCTCGGCGAAGACGCGAGACAGGTGGACGGGGTGGCGCGCCCAGAGGAGGACCAGTCGGTCGGCGCCGAGCTGTTCGGCGGGGCGGGCGCAGCGACGCCCAGTCAATCGGCAAAGTGCTGAGTCAATCCCCCGCGGGAACTGACTCGGCGGCTAGCCGATTGCCTCGGCGAAGACGCGGGAAAGGTGGCCGACCCGCCGACCCGCCTACGCCGGCACACCGGCAGCTACGCCGGAGCGCCGGGCTGCTCCGCCCTCGCGTCCTGGGACTCCTGCTTCGCCTGTGCCCGCAACGTCTTCTCGTCCACGGGCGCCTCGCCGGACGCACGGAGCCGCCGCTGGTACTCGCGCGTCTCCTGCTGCCGCTCGGCCTCGCCCGGCCCGGCGATCGGCGCGCCGAGGTGCTCGGGCGAGTAGCCGAACGCGTCCACGAGAGCCTTGGCGTGCGGCCGCAGCCGCGCGAGCAGCCGCTCCACGTAGCTGGTCACGGTCTTCGCCCGCTGGGCGGTCATCCGCCCGTTGACGAGGTACCACGCGAGGTCGTCCTCGATGACGGTGAGGCCGTAGAGGTCCCGCACGGTGCGCAGCACCTCGAAGGTCTCCTTGTCCCGGACCCGCGACAGCGCGTCGGTGAACGCCTCCCACGCGAGCAGCTCCCCGTGCGCGCGGGCGGCCGCGATGATCCGGTCCTGGTGGGAGTTGAAGACCTCGAACGCCTTCTCGTCGGACATCCCCCGGGCAGAGCGCATCCCCATGACGATCTCCTCGACCATGGTCTCCACGCGCTCCTCGAGGAGCTCGCGCTGCACGTCCGCGGAGCGCAGGTGCCCCGCGGAACGGGCCTTCGACCCGGAGTCCCGGATCGACTGGGCCGCCCGACGCAGCGGCGTGCGGTGCAGGGCCGTGTCGGCGGCGCGCGCGGCGACCCACCGCACGGTGCCCGCCACGTCCATCTGCATCATCTCCTTGCCGGCGTCGGTGAGCAGCCGCTTCCCGACGAGCTGGAGGAGCACGTTGTTGTCGCCCTCGAACGTGGCGTAGACGTCGAGGTCGGCGTGCAGGCCGGTGAGCCGGTTCTCCGCCATGTACCCGGCGCCGCCGCACGCCTCGCGCGCCTCCTGGATCGTGTCGAGCGCGTTCCAGGTGGCGAGCGGCTTGGTGGCGGCGGCGAGGGTCTCGAGGTCCTGGCGGTCCTCGTCGGTGTCGTGACGGCCGGAGAAGACGTCGTCGAACCGCTCGAGCAGCTCGGCCCCCAGGAACGTCAGCGCGTACGTGCGCGCGATCCGCGGAAGCAGCCGCCGCTGATGGCGCTGGTAGTCGAGCAGCACGACCTCCTCCTGCGGGTCACCGCCGGTGAACTGGCGCCGCTGCTCCGCGTGCGTGACGGCGATCGCGAGCGCCATCCGCGCGGAGCCGGTCGCCGCGTTGGACAGGGACACGCGCCCCTGGACCAGGGTCGAGAGCATGGTGAAGAACCGGCGGCCCGGGGACTCGATCGGCGAGGAGTACGTGCCGTCGGCAGCGATGGCCCCGTAGCGCGGCAGGAGGTTGACCCGCGGGATCCGCACGTGGTCGAACCACAGGCGCCCGTTGTCGATGCCGTTGAGGCCGCCCTTGACGCCGTCGTCGGCGCTGCCCACGCCGGGCAGCAGCACGAGCGACCCGTCCGGCCGCTCCTCGCGCACCGGCACGTACATCGCGTGCACGCCGTGGTTCACGCCGTCGACGATCAGCTGCGCGAACACGACCGCCGCCTTCCCGTGCAGGGCGGCGTTGCCGAGGTACTCCTTCTGCGCGGCCTCGACCGGCGTGTGGACGACGATCTCGTCGGTGTCGGGGTCGTAGGTGGCGGTGGTGAGCACGCCGGAGACGTCGGAGCCGTGCCCGCGCTCGGTCATCGCGAACGCGCCGGGCACGCTGAGGTCCATGGCGCCGGGCAGGAAGCGGTCGTGCTGCTCGGCGGTGCCGAGGTGGAGGATCGCCGACGCGAACAGCCCCCACTGGACGCCCGCCTTGATCTGCAGCGACGGGTCCGCCACGACGAGCTCCTCGAACGACGCCAACGAGCCGCCGTGGTCGTCCTGGCCGCCGAGCCGGGCGGGGAACGCGCGCAGCGGGTCCCCGATCTCGGTGAGCAGGTGGAGCTGGGTGAGCACGCGCTCGCGGTGCTCGTGGTGGGTCAGCCCCTCGATCTTGCGCATCCGCGGGTCGAGCGCGAGGTCCCGCGCGGCGGAGCGCAGGTGCCACCAGCGGCCGCCGAGCAGCCGCGTGATCTCGGCGCCGTCGATACGCGTGTCGGCCCGCTGGACGCTCGCCGGGGTGTGCGCCGATGGCGTCGTCGTGGGCGAGTCGTGCGTGGGGCGGATGGGTGTCTGGGTCACGTGACGTCCTTGTCGGTTCGGGTGGTCGGGACGGTGCGGGGGCGGGTGTCGCTGCGGGCGCGCCGCAGCACGCCGACGGCCCCGTCCCACAGCCAGGAGGCGATGAAGGCGGCGAGCTCGTCGCGGTCGACGCCGGCCACGGCGGTCTCGAGGTCGAGGTGGGTCAGTCCCCCGACGCCGGAGCTCACCTCCGCGGCCGCGTCCGGTCCGGAGGTGGTCGGGTCGGGCACGTCCTGCCCGACGCCGGAGCCCGCCGCCGCGGCTGCGTCCGGTCCGGAGGTGGCCGGGGCCGCGGAGGAGGCGTCCACGCCGATCCGCTCGAGCTCGGCGCGGGCCGCGAGCCAGCGGTCGGCGACGGACCGCACGGTGCCGGTGACGCCGGACGCCCACAGCGTGGCGCGGGTCGCCTGCTCGGGCGAGACGTGCTCGACCTCGGCGTCGTCGTCGAGCCCGAGGACCGCGGGGACGAGCGTGCGGGCGATGACGACGTCGACCTCGGCGACGAACCCGCGCACGTCCCCGGCCGCCTCCCCCGTGGGCGAGGTGACGAAGGCGTAGACGTGCGGGGCGTCGTCGACCATCTGCAGGTAGGCCGCCACCATCGAGTGGATCCGCTCGCGCGGGCCGCCGGTGCGCGCGGCGGCCTCGGTCAGCTCGCGGAGCATGCGGTGCAGGACGTGCTGCCCCACGGCGCGCTGCAGCCCGGCCTTGTCCGTGAAGTAGCGGTAGAGGATCGACTTCGACGTGCGCATGTGGGCGGCGAGGTCGTCCATGGAGACGTCCGGCCCGCGCTCGTGGACGCAGCGGCGCGCGGCCCGCACGAGCTCGAGTCGCCGGGCGGCGCGGTGGTCGTCCCATCTCGTCGTCCGGCCGTCGGCGCGCGGTGCGGCTTCCGTCGTGCGGCCGTCGGCGCGCGGCGCGGCCGCCCCGGGCGCAGCGGCGCCCGAGACATCCTCGGTCCCGGCCTGTACCATGTACCCAAAGTATCAGGTACTTTGAGTACCGGCCAGATGCGCCCGTGTGCACCGTCGTTCCAGCACCGTCGTTCCAGCCCGCGTTCCAGCACCGTCGTCCCAGCGAAGCGAGGACCCCCACGTGATCCCCATGCCCACCCCGCGCCGCGCCGCCGTCGTGGCCGCGAACCGCACCCCGTTCGGCAAGGCCGGATCGGCCTACGACTCCCTCAGCACCAAGGACCTGCTCACGGCCGCGCTCGACGGCCTCGTGGCCCGCACGGGTCTCGCCGGCGAGCGGATCGACGAGGTCGTGGCCGGCGCCGTGCTCAAGCAGCCCAAGGACTTCAACCTCACGCGCGAGTCCGTCCTCGGCACCGCGCTCGACCCGACGACCCCCGCCTACGACGTCCAGCGCGCGTGCGCCACGGGCATGGAGGCCACGGTCGGGATCGCCAACAAGATCGCGCTCGGCCAGATCGACGTCGGGATCGCGGGCGGCACGGACTCCGCGTCGGACGCACCCATCGTGGTGACGGACAAGCTGCGGCGGGTCCTGCTCAAGGCGTCCCGCGCGCGCTCGACCGCCGACCGCCTCAAGGCGTTCGCCGCGCTGCGCCCCCGGGACCTCGCACCCGTGGCGCCCGACGTCAACGAGCCCCGCACCGGCCTGTCCATGGGCGAGCACCAGGCGCTGACCACCGCCGCCTGGGGCATCACCCGCGAGGCGCAGGACGAGCTCGCGCTCGCCTCCCACACCAACCTCGCCGCCGCCTACGAGCGCGGCCTGTTCGACGACCTCATGACCCCGCTGCGCGGCCTGACGAAGGACGAGGGCCTGCGCCCGGACACGTCGCTGGAGAAGCTCGCCACGCTCAAGCCGGTGTTCGGCACGAAGAACCTGCCCGAGGGCGCGCCGCCCGCCACGATGACGGCCGGCAACTCCACCCCGCTGTCCGACGGCGCCTCCACCGTCCTGCTCTCCTCCGACGAGTGGGCGACCGAGCGCGGCCTGCCCGTGCTCGCGCACGTCGTCGACGCCCAGCCGGGCGCGGTCTCCTTCGTCGACGGCGCCCAGGGCCTGCTCATGGGCGGCGCGTTCGCCATCCCCGCGCTGCTCGAGCGCACCGGCCTCACCCTCGCCGACTTCGACCTCGTCGAGATCCACGAGGCCTTCGCGTCTACCGTGCTCGCCACCCTTGCGGCGCTGGAGGACGAGACGTTCGCGCGCGAGCGCCTCGGCCGCAGCGAGCCGGTCGGCACGGTCGACCGCAGCCGCCTCAACGTGGCGGGCTCGTCGCTGGCCGCCGGCCACCCGTTCGCCGCAACCGGTGGGCGGATCGTCGGCACGCTCGCCAAGCTCCTGGCCGAGCGCGGCGAGTCCCAGGTCCGCCCCGGCGAGAAGGCCCTCGGCCTCATCTCCGTGTGCGCGGCCGGCGGCCAGGCCGTCGCGATGGTCCTGGAGGCGGCGTGAACGACTCCTACCTCTCCTTCGTCAATGGCGGCCCGGGCAAGGCGGTCGCCAAGCAGCTCGGCCTGCCCCGACCCGCCGTCCTGCGCCGGACGGCGGACCTGACGGACGTCGACTCCCCGCTCGTGCCCGGGCGGGTCGTCGTCCTCACCGACGGCTCCGACGCCGCGCGGGTCGACGCCGACGCCCTGGTCGAGCACCTGCTCGCCTGGGGCGCCGACGTGCGCCGCGACGCAGGTCCAGGCGGCGCGCGCAAGCTGGGCGCCGTCGTCCTCGTGGCGACCGGCCTGGAGCGCAGCGCCGACCTCACCGAGCCGGCCCTCGCCGTCGGCGGGACGCTGCGGGAGCTCGCGCCCAGCGCGCGGGTGCTCGTGCTCTCCCGCGCCGCCGGGCCGGAGGACTCCCCGGGGCTCGCGGCGGCGCGCGCCGGGGTCGACGGGTTCGTGCGCTCGCTCGCCAAGGAGCTGCGCGCCGGTGCGACCGGAAACGGGATCGCCCTGGCCGGCGGTGCGTCTGCGGGCGATCCGTCGCCGGCGGGGGCCGCCCGGTTCCTGCTCTCGGCCCGCTCGGCGTTCGTCGACGGACAGATCCTCACCGCCGGGCCCGGAGGGCAGGCCCCTGCGGACTGGGCACGGCCGCTGACGGGTCTCGTCGTCGCCGTGACGGGGGCCGCGCGCGGCATCGGCGCGGAGATCGCCCGGGTCGCGGCCCGCGACGGCGCCCACGTGGTCGGGGTCGACGTGCCCGCGGCCGGCGAGGCCCTGGCCGCCACGGTCAACGCGGCGGGCGGGATCGCGCTCCAGCTGGACGTCACCCGCGACGACGCCGCGGAGCGGATCCTCGCCGCCGCCCACGCACGGTACGGGCGGCTCGACGTGGTCGTGCACAACGCCGGGATCCTGCGCGACAAGCTGCTCGCCAACATGACCGAGGACCGGTTCGCCGACCTGCTCGCCGTCAACATCGCGGCACCCGTGCTGATGAACGAGACGTTCGCCGAGCCGGGCGCGCTCGGCGACGCCGCGCACGCGCCGCGGATCATCTCGCTCGCCTCGACGTCGGGCATCGCGGGCAACCGCGGCCAGACGAACTACGGGTACGCGAAGTCCGGGATCATCGGGATGACGCGGGCGCTCGCGCCGCTGATGGCCGCATCCGGCGGGACTGCCAATGCCGTGGCGCCGGGCTTCATCGAGACGGACATGACGGCGAAGATCCCGGCGGTGCCGCGGCAGGCGTCCCGGCGGATGTCCTCGCTGCAGCAGGGCGGGCTCCCGGTCGACGTGGCCGAGGCGATCGCGTTCCTCGCCTCCCCGCAGGCCGGCGGCATCAACGGTGAGGTGCTGCGCGTGTGCGGCCAGCTCCTCGTGGGGCGGTAAGGCTGTGACGACCCCGACCCCCGAGTCCATAGGGGACGGCGCCCCGACGACGAACCCCACCCCGAGGTCGTCGAGCGTGCGGTTCTCGACCCTCGAGGGTGCGGACGCCGGGCCGCCGTCGTCGTACCGGATCGAGGACGTCGGCGACGTGCCGCCGCTGGGCGAGACCTACCTGGCGGTGCTCGCGCGCTCCGCGCGGGCCGTCCTCGCGACGCGCTCGGCCGCCGGGCTGCCCGAGGTCGCGCTCACTGCCGGCCCCGTGCGCGCCGAACCCGAGCACCTCACGGCGTACCAGCACCTGCTGGGAGCGCCCGTGGACGACACCGTCCCGCCGGGCCTCGTCCACGTGCTCGCCTTCCCCCTGGCGGTCAGCCTCATGGCCCGGGCGGACTTCCCGTTCTCCCCGCTCGGGGCGATCCACGTGGCCAACCGGATCGAGCAGCTGCGCCCGGTCGAGCTCGGGGAGGAGCTCACCCTCACGGCCTGGGCGCACGACGCGCGCGAGCACCGGCGCGGCACGACCGTCGAGCTGTCGGTGCTCGCCCGGACCCTCGACGGCGAGGCGGTGTGGTCCGGCCGGGCGTCGTACCTGTCCAAGGGATCGGTTCCGGACGGACTCGAGCGAGGGCCGGCTCCCGAGCCGCGACCGACCGTCGACCTGCCCGAGCGGCCGCAGGCCCTCTGGGCGGTCTCCGAGTCCGACATCCACACATATGCACAGGTCTCGGGGGATCGCAATCCTGTCCACACGTCCTGGCTGGGCGCTCGTGCGTTCGGGTTCCCGAGGCGGATCGCGCACGGCATGTACACGGCCGCCCGGGCCATGCACGCGATGGGTCGACCCGGCGCCACCGCCTGGGACGTCGACTTCGGCAGCCCCGTGATCATTCCCGCACGGGTGGCATTTGCGCAGGTCACGGACGCATCGGAGCCTTCTCGGAGCACCCCCGACGGCGAACAGCCGGCCGGCGACGCACCTCACGGTCCGATCACGTCCCGGGCCGTGGTATGGGACCCGAGGCGCGGCAAGGTCCACCTCACGAGCTCCGTGACCACCTGGACGGTCGACCGGGACGGCTAGCTGTCCACAGCCTGTGTCCACACCCGTGTGCACGGAGCCGTGGACAAGCGGAACATCCTGTGGAACACCTACGGACACCGTGCGGATACCCGTCGGACACCTGGGCGTGGAGATCCGTCCGGAACCTGTGACCGTCGCCGGGGTCCCGCCGGCACCGGACGTCCGGTCCGGCGACGGTTAACCGGTTGGGTGCCGCCCCGGCGCCGACCTACCGTTGCCCTCATGTCCGCCACCCTGCGCGCGCTTGGTCTGCGCGCCTCTCGAGGTCCGCGCGAGCTGTTCGCCGATCTCGATCTCACCGTCTCGCCCGGCGACGTCTGGGGGCTCGCCGGCGCGAACGGCGCGGGCAAGTCCACGCTCCTGGCCATCCTCGCCGCCGCGGGCACGGGCGCATCTCGCTCGCCGGCCCGCCCAGACGGCGCACCGAGGTTCTCCACCGACGGTGGCCCGGGGTCTCCCGCCGACGGCGCACCGGGATTTCCCGCCGACGGCGCACCGGGATTTCCCGCCGACAGCGCACCGGGGACTCCCGCCGACAGCGCACCGGGGACTCCCGCCGACGGCGGCCCGGAGGTCTCCGGTCAGGTGCTCCTCGCTCCCCCGACGGCGTCCGTCGGCCTGCTCACCCAGGAGCCCGACCGCCGGCCCGGCGAGACGCTCGCGGGAATGATCGGCCGGCGCACCGGCGTCGCGCCGGCGGAGGCCGAGATGAACGCCGCCGCCACGGCGCTCGCCGCCCCGGAGCCCGGCCGCGGCGCGGAGGACCGGTACGCCGCGGCGCTCGACAGATGGCTTGCGCTCGGTGGCGCCGACCTGGCCGAACGCACGCAGGAGGTCGTCTCCCGCCTCGGGCTCGGAGCGGATGTCGACAGCGCGATGACGACGCTGTCCGGCGGTGAGGCGGCGCGCGCGTCGCTGGCCGTGCTGCTGCTCCAGCGCTACGACGTCCTGCTCCTCGACGAGCCCACCAACGACCTCGACCTCGCGGGGCTGGAGCAGCTCGAGCAGTTCGTCGTCGGGGCGCGGCAGGGCATCGTCGTGGTCAGTCACGACCGCGAGTTCCTCGCGCGCACCACCACCGGCATCGTCGAGATCGACGCCGCCCAGCACCAGGTGACGGTCTACGACGGCGGCTACGACTCCTACCTGGCCGAGCGCGCCCTCGCTCGCCGCCGGGCGAGGGAAGCCCACGACGAGTACGCGGGCAGGGTCGCCGACCTGCGCGCGCGGCACCAGCAGCAGAAGGTGTGGACGTCGACCGGCATCCGCAACGCCCGTAAGAAGGCCACCGACGGCGACAAGCACATCATCCACGCGGCCAGGGCCCGCACCGAGAAGCTCGCGTCGAAGATCTCCCAGACCGAACGGGCGATCGAGCGGCTCGAGGAGGTCCCCGAGCCGCGCAAGGAGTGGGAGCTGCGGATGAGCGTCGCGGAGGCGCCGCGCTCGGGGACGGTCGTCGCCACGCTCGACGACGCCCGCGTCACCCTCGGGGCCCCGCCATCCGGGCCGACGGCCCCCGTCACCTCGTCACCGGCCGACGGCGACACACCCCCGGATCCGGCCGACGCCAACGCCAACGCCAACGCCAACGGCCACACACCAACGGCCCCACCCCCGCACGGCACCTTCACGCTCGGTCCGATCACCGCCCAGATCTCGTGGGGCGACCGCGTCGTGCTCACGGGGGCGAACGGGTCGGGCAAGACGACGCTGCTCGCGATGCTGCTCGGGCGGATCGCGCCGGAGCAGGGGCGGGCGTCGCTCGGGTCCGGCGTCGTCGTCGGGGAGGTGGACCAGGCGCGCGACACTTTCGCCGTGAACGAGCCTCTGACCAGGGTGTTCACCGATGCCTCCGGACTCGACCCGGAGGCGTCCCGCACCCTGCTCGCCAAGTTCGCCCTCGCCGGCGACCGGGCGACCCGGCCCGCCGCCTCCCTGTCCCCCGGCGAGCGCACGCGCGCCGCGCTCGCGCTCCTGCAGGCCCGCGGCGTCAACCTGCTCGTGCTCGACGAGCCGACGAACCACCTCGACCTGCCGGCCGTCGAGCAGCTCGAGCAGGCGGTGGACTCGTTCGGCGGCACCGTGCTGCTCGTGACCCACGACCGCCGCATGCTCGCCGGCGTGCGCGCCACGCGGCGCTGGCGGATGGACGCCGGCCGCCTCACCGAGGAGCGGTAGCCGACCGGCCGCACCACGAGCGGGCAATGGGTTGAGCGACGACTCAGCGGCCCCTGTCCGCTGACCGGTCGCGTTGCCCACCGACCGGTGGGGAGCGGCGGCGTGCAACGGCTCCTATGGCGCCGAGGCAGCGGGATATGTGCCGAGTCAGTCGACGCGGTGGACTGACTCGAGCGCTACCCGATTGCCTCGGCGAACCCGGGGGTGGAGGAGGTGGCGCGGACCCGGAGCGAGGCGGCCCCAGCGAACGGCGGCCCCAGGGAGCGGCGCCCCAGCGAACGGCGGCCCCAGGGAGCGGCGCCCCAGCGAACGGCGGCCCCAGGGAGCGGCGCCCCAGGAAGGGACGGCCCCGGGTGCCGCACCGCACCGCGCCCGTCAGTCCTGCGGCGCAGCGCCCAGCTTCTCGCGGCGCATCCGGTGCAGGATCGGCTCGGTGTACCCGTTGGGCTGCGTCGCGCCCTCGACGATGAGCGCCCGCGCCGCCCGGTAGGCCACGCCCGGCCCGTCCGGGCCGATCAGCGCCTCGTACCCGGGGTCGCCGGCGTTCTGCTCGTCGACCACGGGGGCCAGGCGGCGCAGCGAGTCGTCGACGTCGGCCTCGGTGATCACGCCGTGGTGCAGCCAGTTCGCGAGCAGCTGGGAGGAGATCCGCAGCGTGGCCCGGTCCTCCATGAGCGCCACGCCGTGGATGTCCGGCACCTTCGAGCAGCCCACGCCCTGGTCGATCCAGCGCACCACGTAGCCGAGGATCGACTGGACGTTGTCGTCGAGCGAGGAGCTCACCTCGTCGTCGGAGAGGTCGTGGGCCGACAACGGCGGGACGAGGATCGGGTCCACGACCTGCGGCTCGCGCCCGGTGATCTCGGCGCGCACGGCGTCGACGTCGACCTCGAGGTAGTGCAGGGCGTGCAGCGTCGCGGCGGTCGGCGAGGGGACCCACGCCGTGTTCGCGCCCGTGCGCGGGTGGGCGATCTTCTGCTCGAGCATGTCGGCCATGAGGTCGGGCATCGCCCACATCCCCTTGCCGATCTGCGCCTTGCCGGAGAAGCCGGCTCCCAGTCCGGCGTCGACGTTGGCCGTCTCGTAGGCCGCCATGAGCTCCAGGCCCTTGATCTGCCCCTTGGGCAGCATCGGACCGGCATGCAGGGACGTGTGGATCTCGTCGCCCGTCCGGTCGAGGAACCCGGTGTTGATGAACGCCACGCGGTCCGCGGCCTCGGCGATGGCGGCGCGCAGGTTGACGGTGGTGCGCCGCTCCTCGTCCATGATGCCCATCTTGATCGTGCCGTGCTCGAGACCGAGGAGCGCCTCGACGCGGGAGAACAGCTCGGCCGCGAACGCGACCTCCTCGGGCCCGTGCATCTTGGGCTTGACGATGTAGATCGAACCCTCGCGGGAGTTCGTGCCCGCGCGCTCACCGGCAAGGTCGGGGAGGTTGCCGAGCGCCGTGATCGCGGCGTCGAGGATGCCCTCGAAGACGTCCTCGCCGTCGGCGTCCTTCACGGCGTCGGTGCGCATGAGGTGGCCGACGTTGCGGATCCACAGCAGCGAGCGCCCCGGCACCGTCAGGGTCGAGCCGTCCGGCGCCGTGTACTCGCGGTCGGCGTTGAGCACGCGGCTGAACGTCTTCCCGTTCTTCGTCACGTCCGCGGTGAGCGTCCCCTGCACGAG
The DNA here is from genome assembly GCF_049856175.1 of Georgenia sp. Z1491. GTDB lineage: Bacteria > Actinomycetota > Actinomycetes > Actinomycetales > Actinomycetaceae > JB111. The sequence goes on along the minus strand of NZ_JBNDNA010000001.1, from coordinate 518,714 downwards.
CTCGCGCCAGTTGCGGTAGCCCAGGACCTTGTCCTCCGGCACGACGGCGGCGACCGAGTCCTCCAGGTCCATGATCGTGGTGATCGCGGACTCGAGCACGATGTCCTGCACACCCGCGCCGTCGGTGGCGCCGATCGCCCCGGACCGGTCGACGACGAGCTCCAGGTGCAGCCCGTTGTGACGCAGCAGCAGCGTGTCCGGCGCGGTCGCGTCGCCCGTGTACCCGGCGAACGCGCCGGGCTCGGCGAGGCTCACGCTCTCCCCCGAGCCCAGGTCCACGCGCAGGGCCCCGTCCTCGACCCGGTAGGCCGTGGCGTCGGCGTGCGACCCGGAGGCCAGCGGGACGGCCTGGTCGAGGATCGCGCGGCCGCGGCGGACGACCTCGGCGGCCCGCACGGTGTTGAACTCCTTGCCGCGGGCGTGCTCGCCCGCGTCGGGAACTGCGTCCGTGCCGTAGAGGGCGTCGTACAGCGAGCCCCACCGCGCGTTGGCGGCGTTGATGGCGAACCGCGCGTTGAGCAGGGGCACGACGAGCTGGGGGCCGGCGACGTCGGCGACCTCGGTGTCGACCTTCGTCGTCGTGATGGTGAAGTCGGCCGGCTCCGGGACGAGGTAGCCGATCCCGGTGAGGAACTCCTTGTACTTCACCGGGTCCGGCAGGCCGGGCTGGTCCTTGTGGTACTGGTCGATCGTGGCCTGGAGGTCGTCGCGCACCGTGAGCAGGCGGCGGTTCTCCGGCGTGAGGTCGGCGATGATCGACGCCAGGCCCTGCCAGAAGGCGTCGGCGTCGAGGCCGGTGCCCGGCAGCGCCTCGTCCTCCACGAACGCGGCCAACGGGGCGAAGACGTCGAGGCCCGCGCGCCCGACCCGGTCCTCGGCGGTGGAGCGCTCGTGGTCGGCGGGCTGTTCGGTCGTCATCTTCTGAACTCCTTGGCTCGATGTCGCGATACGTGTCCTCGGCGGGCCGCACGCCCCCTCGCTGCGGCCGCTATACCACCAGCCTACGGACATCCGGGTACCTGGGAGCAGGATAATCCACTGAGCGGAAACCCGGTTTCGACCGAGCGCGGGTCGATGCGTCCACGACCCGGCACGACCTTGCCAGTGAGGGCAGCCTTACCTAACTATGGGGTCATGTGCCTCTGCGACGCCGGACCCAGCCCGCACGTGCTCCTGGTCGGCGAGCACGACGACATCCCCTACATCCGGTCGGTCCTCGCGCGGCTGCCCGAGAACGCCTACGGACAGGTCTACCTGGAGGTCGACACCGACGAGCACCTGCCCGACGTCGTCGCGCCCGAGCGCATCGGCATCCGGTGGCTGACGCGTGCGGACGTCGGCGACGAGGGGCACCTGCTGCTCCCCAAGGGCGCGCGCCTCGAGCGGGCCGTGCGCGCGTGGCTGTCCGAGTGGCTGTGCGACGCACCCGACGAGGGGCCGATCGTCGTCTGGGTCGGCGGCTCGGACAACCCCCGGCTCGCGGAGCTGCACCTCGAGCTGCACGCCCGGATCCACCAGCACCACCACCGGCAGGGCGCCCGGTCCGCCACGGACCGGGCGCGCCCGGGGCACCGGCCCCCGGAGGCCTGAGCCGGACCTCCGTGGCTCGGCACGCTCGACGGTCAGAGCGCGAGCACGAGGCGGCCGCGCACGCCGCCGGCCTCGAGCCTGCGGTGCGCCTCGGGCGCCTCGTCCTTCGGGAGCACCGCGGCCACCCGCAGCGTGACCGCCCCCTTCTCGGCCTGCTTGCGCAGGGTGTCGAGCTTGGCGCGCTCCTGGGCGTACGTTCCGACGAAGATCGGCGCGAAGGTCACGCCCCGCTCGGCGGGCTCGTCGTAGCCGCGGACGGTGACGATCTCGCCGCCGTCCTTCAACGCCGGGACGAACGCGGCGTGCAGGAGCGCCCCGTCGATCGCGCCGTCCACGCCGTCGGGGTACTTCTCCCGCACACGCGCGGCGAACTCGTCGCCCCGCTCGAGCACGACGTCGGCACCCAGCTCCTTGACCAGCTCGACGTCCTTCTCGGCGGCGTCGGCGACGACGGTGAGCCCGTCCGCCTTCGCGAGCTGCACCGCGTAGCCGCCCATCGCCCCCGCGGCCCCGGACACGGCCACGACGCCGCCGCGCGGGAGCGCCAGCGTGTCGAGCGCGAGGCGCGCGGTGAGGCCGTTCATGGGCAGCGAGGCCGCCTCGGCGTGGCTCGTGTCGCGCGGAGCCGCCACCACCGAGTCCGCCGGGAGCGCGACCTTCTCGGCATACCCGCCGTGCGAGCCGTTCGGCACGACGATGCCCATCACGCGGTCCCCGACCTTGAGCGTGGTCTCGGCGCCCGGCCCGATCTCCTCCAGGACGCCCGCGACGTCCATGCCCGGCACGATCGGCGGGTCGCCGGCAGGCCGCCGTGCCGTCCCCGCCCGTCGGGTCGTGTCCGTGGGGTTGACGGCGGCCGCGTGCACGCGGACGAGGAGCTCACCCTCGCTCGGCGTCGGGTCGGGGCGCTCGATCACCTCGAGCACGTCGGGTCCGCCTGGGCTCTGCAATCCGATGACCTTCATACCGGCGCCAACGGGTGAGGCCCACGAGTCATTCCGACGTCGGAGACCCGATCCGCGAGACGTTCCAGCGGCTGCCCGGCGGACCGGCGGCCCGGCGGCCCGGCGGCCCGGCGCGACCTCAGCCGGCCGGCACCCCGAGGTCGATCACGGTCAGCGCCGACTCCAGGCCCCGGAAGTCAGCACCGTTGCGCGTCAGGAGCCGGAGACCGTGCCGTGCTGCGGTCGCGGCGATCTGCAGGTCCATCCGTCGTGGTCGCGGGTTGCGGCCGTGGTGGCGCACGAGCGCGGCAAGCGCCCCGTAGTACTCGGCACTCGCCGTGTCGAAGGCGAGCACCTCGAAGTGCTCGAGGATCGTCTGCACGCGCCTGCGTCGATACATCTGGGCGACCGGGTCGGCCGCTGCTGTCACGCCGTACTGCAGCTCAGCGATCGACACGGCCGAGACCGCGACCTCGTCCGCGGCCTCCGCCACCTGTGCGGCCGGAAAGTCGATCAGCACCGAGGTGTCGAGCAAGGCACGACGCGGCTGATCCGCGGTCACCGCAGCGCCCGGTCGAACGGATCGACGAGCTCGTCCGGACCGAAGACCTCGTCGGCCGCACGCAGGTCGGCCTTCCACGCCGCCGGTTCCGGTCCGGGCTCAACGGCCAGCACCTCGGCGGCGGCGGAGACGGTCACGAAGTGGCGGCGCCCCGTGTCACGCCGGTGCGGCACGACGTCGGCGACGGGCCGACCGTTGACCGTCACCACGAAGGACTCACCCTCAGCGACGCGTCGCATGACCGATGCGTTGTCGTTCCGCAGGTCGGACTGGCGAATCTCCACACTCATAGCGAAAGCATAGCGTTCTCATAGCGATGCGTCGAGGACGGCGCTTGCTAGCGGGTCCACGTGACGATCTGGTGACGCCACACCATCCGGCGCGCGCCGCCGACGATCTCGCCCCACGACGTCGCACATGAACCGCACCCTCCGGCCCGCGAGTCGCTCACCCCCGCCTCCGTGACATCACGAGCCGTACTCCGGCAGAGGTGCGAAGCGACGCCTAGCGGTTCAGGAGGCGATCGCCCCGCGTTCGCATCCGGTTCATGGAGCCGGGGCACAGTCCGGCACCATGGCACCCACAACCCGCATCACGGCCCTCGCCGCCGTCCCCACCATCGCCCTGCTCCTCGTCGCCTGCGGGGAGGGCGCGGACAACGGCACCGAGACGGACGCGGGCACCGGTACCGAGATCCAGGACGCGGACGCCGCCGGCACCGAGCAGGACGCCGATAACGAGGAAGCCGCGACCGAGGAAGCCGAGAGCGACGCCGACCCGGAGGCGGCAGACGGTGCCGGCCTGAGGGTCGCCGTGGCCACGAACGAACCGTGGGGCGCCTACCACGTCGAGCATGTCGCTGACGAGATCGCGGCACAGGCCGGGACGATCGAGCTGATCGTCCCCGACATGTCCGAGGTCGACGAGGAGTCCGCGGTGGCGTCCGTCCCGCTCGACGAGGCCGATCCCCTCGACTACGACCTGCTGGTGATCAACGGCGCCGAGGAATGGCCCGCCGAGGTGGTCCAGGAGTTCGATGGCCTGCCGGTGGTGGCCAGCAGCACCGCCTATCTCCAGCCCGAGGAGGCCCCGTACGCCGACGACGTCCGGCCACGGCTGACGGCGGTGACGGCCGGCTCCTACGCCGAGCAGGAGACCTTCGCGGTGTACCTCGGCATCAGCGAGGACGAGATCGAGGTCGTCGGTGTCCCGGAGCTGGACGACACCCCGGAATCGGCACCGGAGCCGGACACCGTGCTGATCCTGACCAGCGTGACGCACCCGGACGAGACCGGTGGTGCGGCACCGGGGGCCGAGCTCCTCCTGGAGACGGCGCACGCGCTCAGCGACGAGGGGTACGAGATCCTCGTCGGGCTGCACCCGCGTGAGGACGAGTCCCTCTGGGAGGAGTTCGAGATCGCCGAGGAGGGGTCCGCGGAGGCAGCGGCACGGGCCGAGGTCGCCGTGGGGATCCCCGGCAGCGTGTTCCCGAAGATCGCGGCCGTAGGTACGCCGCTGGTCGGGACGGTGGACCCGGAGCTGGAGGTCCCGGACTACCTCACCACCACCGGCGAGATGGTCGAGAGCGTGGACGAGGCCCTGGCCGCCGTGGACGACGCGGAGCCGCTGTCGACCGACGAGCTGGAGTACGTGGTCGGCCCGCTCGGTCAGGCCGGCCCGGATCTTGTCAGCGCCTGGGCAGAGGGCGCCCGGCTGAGTCCCGAGGACGCCGGACTCTGACCCGAGGTCGCTGACGACCACGCGGATCGGCCGGCGCGCCACCAGCCGCTCGCGGGGGAGCCGCGTGCCGTCAGACGCTCGCGCGGGAGCCGCGTGCCGTCAGACGCTCGCGCGGGAGCCGCGTGCCGTCAGACGGTCGCGCGGGAGCCGCGTGCCGTCAGACGGTCGCGCGGGAGCCGACGACGTCGTAGCGCAGGCGGACGGTCCCGCCCGCGAACCGTCGCTCGCTCGTCAGGCGCAGGTCGAGGCGGACGTCGTCGGGCAGGAACCGCAGGCCCCCGCCGAGGGCCACCGGCCAGAGATAGATCCCGACCTCGTCGACGAGACCCGCACGCAGCGCCTGAGCGGCGAGGGTGGGGCCGTTGACGGTGAGGTCCGCCGTCGTCGACCGCTTGAGGGTCTCCACGTCCGTGGGCCGGAACGCCCGCTCGACCCGGGTCCGCCGGGTGGGGACGACGCCGAGGGTCGCGGAGTGGACGACCTTGTCGGCGGCCTGCCACAGGCGCGCGAACTCGGCGTTGCCGGCCGACCCGGCGGCGATCGTGGGGTCGGTCTCCCACACGCTCATCAGCTCGTAGATGCGGCGGCCGTAGAGGAACGTGCCCACGTCGGCCGTGTCGGCGTTGAACGCGGCCATCACCTCGGCGCTCGGCTCGGCCCAGCCGGGGCTGCCGTCCGGGCCCGCGACGTAACCGTCGAGCGAGACGTTCATCCAGTAGATCAGGCGGCCCATCGCGTTCTCCCCCGTCCGCTCAGTCCCGGCCGTGCAGGACCTCGTACTCGAGGAAGACGATCCCGCGCCCCACCACCTGGTCGCTCCGGAGTGCGAGGTCGAGGCGGACGCCGTCGGGCAGGAACCTCAGGCCCGACCCGATCGAGACCGGGTAGACGACGGGCATGACGGCGTCGACGAGCCCGTGGCGCAACGCGTGGGCGGCGAGCGTGGGTCCGTCGATGGTGAGGTCCTCGTCCGAGGCCTCCTTGAGCGCGCGGATCTCGTCGGGGTCGAAGGTCCGCCGAAGGCCGGTGCGCGCGGTGATCGGCTCGGCGAGCGTCGTCGAGAAGACGATCTTGTCGGCGCGCTGCCAGATCTGGGCGAACTCGGCGGCCTCGGGGCCCTCCTCGGCGATCGCCGGGTCGGTCTCCCAGACGTGCATCATCTCGTACATCTTCCGGCCCATGAGATAGGTGCCGACGTCGGCCATCGCGTCGTTCATGGCCTGATGGTCGCCGGCCTCGGGGGCGGCCCAGGAGAAGTCGCCGTTCTCGTCCTGCACGTAGCCGTCCAGCGAGACCTGCATCGAGTAGATGAGCCGTCCCATGCCGCTCCCTCGCGGTCCTGTGCCGGCTCCGTCCGTCGGCCGGGTGGCCGGGCGACCCGGCGGCCGGTGCGCCAGAACATACTCCTGCGCGGGCGCGCGCGCAGGCCGGTGACGAGCGCGGGCAGGTCCCTACACGGGCCGACCACCCACCGGCACGTGACGCGCACGGGCCGCCTCGGCAAGCTTGTCGTCGAACGTGGCCAGTGCCGACCCGGAGGTCACGGCGGTGTTCAGCGCGCAGCAGTCGGGCAGCTTCAGACCGGTCTCGACCTGCAGAGTCGCGAGCCGGAGCGGCTCACCCTCGCGCGGCACGACGGCCTGGATCCCGAGAGCGTTCAGATCGGCCTGCAGCTCGTCCCCGCGGCCGACGCGCACTCCGCCGACTAGAACCTCGGCGAGGTTCAGCGGATGGATGAGCAGCTCCTCGTCGGCATGTGCGCGCAGGTAGGCGGTCGCCGCCTCGTGGTGGAGATCCTTGGGCCGCAGGTGGGCGATGACCACGCTGGCATCGAGGGTGATCACGTAGGCCAGTCGCGTCGGAGCTCATCAAGGTGGTCGTCCCCGAACGCCTCCGCGTAGCTGCCGCTGGTCGCCTCGATCGCAGCGAGTCGGCGACGAACCCTGCCGGCGCGCTCCTCCTCGAGTGCCTCGCTGCCGGTCTGGACCAGCCGCACCAGCAACCTGGAGCGTGACTCACGAGGCCAACGACGCGCCGCGACGTCGAGTGCGCGCGCCACCTCGTCGGTCTCAGTGACCTGATGGCGCGGTCGGGTGGTCGGCATCCCCCCAGTGTACCACCAGCGACCGCGGTGACCCACGGGGGCGGGACACTCACGTCGACCATGGGCCGGCGAGATCTCCCTGGTCCACGTCGGGATCCAGACCTCACTCCGGCCGGGCGGCCGATTCACCTGGTCCTCCTCCGGCGGCAGCAAGTGCGCACCGGTAGAGACGATGTGTGCTGGACGACCGACGCCGCACGGATGTCGGAGTGCCCTCGTAGCGTCATCAGCATGGGGGAACAATGAGACGCACCAGCGACAACCGCACCACCCTTGCTTGGCACGAGGCCGCGCTCGTCACGACAGGCTGCAGCATGGTCAGCCTCGCGGCGACTTTCCTGGTGGTCTGGTTCGTGGGTCAGGAGGGCGATCCGTGGACGCGGGCCGACGATGCCGCGACGCGTTGGGGCGCCCAGGTCGCTCATTCGATTGGTTGGGTATGCGCGATGCTCGTCGCCACCCTCGGCGCGATCCTCGCGACTCTCGTCGCAACTCGCCGGTCGGATGACCCAGATGCAGTGAAGCTCCGTCACCACCTCACGTGGGCCGGCCACCTGACCGTCGCGGCGTTCCTACCCGCGCTACTTCTCGTTACATGGGTCAGCGCCACGTCCGCTGCCGCTTTCGGCACCATGTTCGTCCTGGTCCCGACACTCTCGCTGATACTCGCCTCCTCGGTGGCGATCGGCACGTTTCACATCCCCGGCGCTGCGCGCACTTCGCTGACCGATCGCGATCGGTCAGTCGAGCGTGTCGATCGGCCGAAGGACAGGCCCTCATCAGGAAAAGCAGAGAGGGCGTTCCTCGTCGCCGCCTCGGTCGCGGCGGGGCTCATCGCCTCACGTTCGAGTCGCCGACCGGCTGCGCGCGTATCGGGTCACCGGCCCCTCGGCCACTGACCGTGCCGATGTCACCGCTGATCGATCAGCAATCCCGATGACCTGCGTCCACAACGCCCCCTCAGGCGGCGACGAGCGACTCGATCGCGCTGCGGAACAGCTCGAGGCCGTCGGTGCCGGCGCGCGCGCCGTCGGCGGTGTCGGGCCCGAACCCGCGCTCGACGGCGTGCTCCGGGTGCGGCATCAGCCCCACCACGCGACCGCTCGCGTCGGAGACGCCCGCGATGTCCCGGAGCGACCCGTTCGGGTTCACGCCCACGTACTCGAAGACCACACGCCCCTCGGCGGCCAGCTCGTCGAGCGTCTCGTCGGTCGCGACGTACCGGCCCTCACCGTTCTTCAGCGGCACGACGATCTCCTGGCCCGCCTCGAACCGGTTCGTCCAGGCAGTACGGTTCGACGCCACGCGCAGCCGCTGCTCCCGGCACACGAACCGCTGCCGCTCGTTGCGCACGAGCGCACCGGGCAGCAGGTGGGCCTCGCACAGGACCTGGAAGCCGTTGCAGATGCCGAGCACCGGCGTGCCCGCGCGCGCCGCGTCGACCACCGAACGGATGACGGGCGCGAGGGCAGCGATCGCACCGGCGCGCAGGTAGTCGCCGTAGGAGAACCCACCGGGCAGCACCACGGCGTCGACGCCCCTGAGGTCGGCGTCGGCGTGCCACAGGGCCACCGGCTCCGCGCCGGCGAGGCGCACCGCGCGGGCGGCGTCGACGTCGTCGAGGGTGCCGGGGAAAGTGACCACACCGATGCGTGCGGTCACCGCGCGACCTCGGCGTCGTCGTTGGCGTCGCTACCGGGACCCGCCGCGTCACCGGCAGGACCACCCAGGCCCGCGGCGACGTCGGCGGCCTGCCCCGCGGCGGCCGAGCCCGCCCCGGCTGCCCCTCCGGTGACCTCGGCGCGCACGGCGACGACGTCCTCGATGACCGGGTTGGACAGCACGTCCTCGGCGGCCCTCCGTGCGGCGTCGAGGTGGGCGTCGGTCACGTCGCCCTCGACGCTCAGCTCGAACCGCTTGCCCTGGCGCACGGCGAAGCCGGCGAGGCCCTGGTGCTCGAGCGCGCGGGCGACGGCCTTGCCCTGCGGGTCGAGGATCTCCGGCTTCGGCATGACGTCGACGACGATGCGCCCCATGTGATGTCCCTTCGTGACGGCTGGCCCCAGGGTATGCCGGGGCGCGACGTCAGACGTCCGCCGTCTGACCGGTGAGCGTCTCGTACGCGGTGACGTAGCGCTCGCGCGTGCGCTCGACGACCTCGGTGGGCAGCGGGGGCGGCGGCGCGTCGGAGGCGCGGTCCCAGCCCGAGTCGGGCGAGGTGAGCCAGTCACGCACGTACTGCTTGTCGATGCTCGGCGGGGTCGACCCCGGCACGAGGTCCTGAGCCCGCCAGAACCGGGAGGAGTCGGGGGTGAGGACCTCGTCGGCGAGGACGAGCTCGGGGTCGCCGGGGCGGTTCTCGCGGCCGAACTCGAACTTGGTGTCCGCGAGGACCAGGCCTCGCGCGGCCGCGATCTCGGCGGCCCGGTCGAAGACGGCGAGCGACCGGTCACGCAGGCGGCGCGCTGCGGTGACGCCGACCTTGTCGACGGACTGCTCGAAGGTGATGTTCTCGTCGTGCTCGCCGACGGCCGCCTTCGACGCCGGCGTGTAGATCGGCGGGTCGATGCGGTCGCCGTCGGTCATGCCCGGCTCCAGCTCGACCCCGCAGACCTCGCCGGTCGCGCGGTACTCCGCGAGCGCTGAGCCGGTGAGGTAACCACGCACCACGCACTCGACGGGGTACATCTGCAGGCGCCGGCAGATCATCGCGCGGCCCGCGACCTCGTCCGGCACGTCGAGGGAGACCACGTGGTTGGTGACGAGGTCGCCGAGCTGCTCGAACCACCACAGGGTCAGCTGCGTGAGGACGACCCCCTTGCCCGGGATCGGCGTCGGGAGCACGTGGTCGAACGCGGACAGGCGGTCGGAGGCCACCATGAGGACGACGTCGCCGCCGCGGCCGGACTCCTGGTCGGCGGGCACGTACATGTCCCGGACCTTGCCGCTGTAGACGTGGCTCCAGCCGCGTAGGTGCGGCGCCTCACCGACCCCGATGCTCATGCCGTCATCTTCTCACCGGGGCGCGTGCCGGGACAGGGACGTCCGTCCGGGGGGCCAGGTGGTGGGCGGCGACGTCAGGCCGTCTCGGGAACCCGAACGCGCCCCTCGACGGCGCGGTTCGACGCACGGGTGCGCCGCGGCGTCAGGCCGTCTCGGGAACCTGGACGCGCCCCTCGACGGCCGCGAGCGCGATGTCGGTCCGGTGCTGCGAACCTTCGAGACGCACCTCGGCCACGCCCGCGTAGGCGGCGTCTCGGGCGGCGGCCAGATCTGCGCCTTGCCCGACGACGGTGAGCACCCGCCCGCCCGCAGACACCACCGCGCCGTCCGCGGTGTTCGCACTCTCGGTGGCCCCGTCGCGGTCAGGGGTCTCGTCGTCGTCCGGTCGGTCCGCGTCGGCCGTCCCGGCGTGGACCACGTGCACGCCCTCGACGGCGTCGGCCGCGGCCAGCCCATCCACGACGTCGCCGGTGCGCACCATGCCGGGGTAGCCGGCGGACGCGACGACCACGCCGACGACGGCGCCCTCGTCCCACTCGAGCACGCCGCCCTCGGGCAGGCTCCCGGTGGCGGCCGCGTGCAGCAGCCCGGCGAGCGGCGTGCGCAGGAGCGGCAGCACGACCTGCACCTCCGGGTCGCCGAACCTCACATTGAACTCGATGACCCGCAGCCCCCGCGAGGTCAGCGCCAGCCCGCAGTACAGCAGCCCGACGAACGGCGTCCCCCGCCGCGCCAGCTCGGTGACGACCGGCCGCGCAACACGCTCGACCACCTGCTCGGTGAGGTCCTCCGGCGCCCACGGCAGCGGCGAGTACGCGCCCATGCCGCCGGTGTTGGGGCCGGTGTCGCCGTCGCCGATGCGCTTGAAGTCCTGCGCCGGCGCGAGCGGGAGGACGCGCTCGCCGTCGGACAGGCAGAACAGCGAGACCTCCGGGCCGTCGAGGAACTCCTCGACGACGACGGCGGCGCGCCCCCCCGTGGACTCGTCGCCCCCGACGGCGGGCGCCAGGCAGGCCACCGCGTGGTTGAGTGCGGCGTCGCGGTCGTCGGTGACGACCACGCCCTTGCCGGCGGCGAGACCGTCGTCCTTGACCACGAAGGGCGGGCCGAAGGCGTCGAGCGCGCTCTCGACCTCGTCGAGGGTGACGCACACGTGGGCCATCGCCGTGGGGACCTCGGCGAGCGCCATGATCTCCTTGGCGTAGGCCTTGGAGCCTTCGAGCCGGGCCGCCTCCCCGCTGGGCCCGAACACGGGGATCCCGGCCGCGCGCACCGGATCGGCCACGCCCGCCACGAGCGGGGCCTCCGGACCGACGACGACGAGGTCGACCGCCTTCTCGATCGCCAGCCGGACCACCGCGGCGCCGTCGAGGATGTCGATGTCGACCCGCTCCCCCAGGTGGGCGGACCCGGGGTTGCCGGGGGCGAGCACGAGCGACTCGGTGACGGGGTCGGCGGCGAGGGCGCGGGCGAGCGCGTGCTCACGGGCACCGGAACCAAGGAGCAGGATCTTCACCCGCGCAAGGGTACGGGTGAGTGGGCACACCCCTCATGGGCCGCCCAGGTCGGCCGGCCCGGGGCGGTGGCGCGGCGCCCCCGCGCGCGAGCAGCCAGCGCTGGACGATTCCGGCTGGCGAGTGAGCGGAGATCTGTCGGACGAGTGAGCGCGGTTCCGCCCGCCGGGACGGCGCGGAGGTGTTGCCGTCCCGAGCGAGACCTGTCAATCAAAGCGATATTGACAGCGAAGCTAACAATCACGCCGATATCGACAGCCGCGTTCAGAAACGAACAATCCGCTCCCCCGCCTGTGGTCGCCGAGGCAATGGGGTAACCACCGAGGCAGCGCCCCGGGGGCATTGACTGGGCACTTACCCGATTGCCTCGATGGGGAGAGCGGCCGCGGCGGCACCGCTGGCGAGGGCGCGGGCAGAAGTCCGCTCACTCGCCATGCGGAGCGGACAGATCCCCGCTCACTCGCCGAGCAGAATCCCGCTCACTCGCCGGATCGGCCCTGCGCAGCGGCGATGCGCTCGCGGAGCCTGGCCAGCTGGTCGCGCACCTCGGCCGGCACCTTGTCGCCGAACTGCTCGAGGTAGGCCTCGGTGGCGTCGGACTCTGCGGCCCACGCGGCCGGATCGACCCGGAAGATCTCCTCGAGCACCTCGGGCGCGAGGTCGAGCCCCGTGAGGTCGAGGTCCGCCGCGCGCGGCATCCGCCCCGTGATGCCGTCCACGGCGTCGACCTCCCCGCTCACGCGGCGGATGATCCAGTCCAGCACCCGGGAGTTGTCGCCGAACCCCGGCCACATGTACTTCCCGTCGGCGTCCTTGCGGAACCAGTTGACCTGGTAGATCCGGGGCGCGTTCTCGCCGAGCTTCTCGCCCATGCGGAGCCAGTGCCCCCAGTAGTCGGCCATGTTGTAGCCGCAGAATGGGAGCATGGCGAACGGGTCGCGCCGCAGCGCGCCCACGGTCCCCTCCGCGGCGGCGGTCTGTTCGGAGGCCACGGTCGCGCCCATGAACACGCCGTGCTCCCAGTCGTACGCCTCGGCGACGAGCGGCACGTTCGACGCGCGCCTGCCGCCGAAGAGGATGGCGTCGATCGGCACGCCGGCCGGGTCCTCCCAGTCGTCGGCGATCGTCGGGGCCTGTGCGGCGGGCGCGGTGAACCGGCTGTTGGGGTGCGAGGACGGGGCCTCGCTGTCCGGCGTCCAGCTGTTGCCCTGCCAGTCGGTGAGGTGCGCCGGCGCCTCGTCGGTCAGTCTCTCCCACCAGACGTCGCCGTCGTCGGTGAGGGCGACGTTCGTGAACAGGATGTTCTCGGTGAGGGTGTCGACCGCGACGGGGTTCGTCGACCGTCCCGTCCCGGGCGCGACGCCGAAGAAGCCGGCCTCCGGGTTGATCGCGTAGAGCCGCCCGTCCGCGCCCTGCCGCATCCAGGCGATGTCGTCCCCGACGGTCTCGACCTTCCAGCCCTCGATCGTGGGCTGCAGCATCGCGAGGTTCGTCTTGCCGGTGGCCGACGGGAACGCACCCGTGACGTGGTAGGACCGCCCGGTCCGCTCGTTCGTCAGCTTGAGGATGAGCATGTGCTCGGCCATCCAGCCTTCGTCCCGGGCGATGACCGAGGCGATGCGCAGTGCGTAGCACTTCTTGCCCAGCAGGGCGTTCCCGCCGTACCCGGACCCGTAGGACCAGATCTCGCGGGTCTCGGGGAAGTGGGTGATGTACTTGTCCTCCGAGCACGGCCAGGGGACGTCCGGCCATTCGTTGCCCTCGGCGTCGATCAGCGGGTAGCCCACCGAGTGCACGGCGGGCACCCAGAACTCACCACCCTTGATGAGGTCGAGCGCGGGGGTGCCCATGCGCGTCATGATCCGCATGTTGGCCACGACGTAGGGCGAGTCCGTGACCTCGACGCCCAGCTTGGAGATGTCCCCGCCCAGCGGACCCATCGAGAACGGGACGACGTACATCGTGCGCCCGGCCATCGCACCGGCGAACACGCCGCGCAGCGTCTCCTTCATGGCCGCCGGATCCGCCCAGTTGTTCGTCGGGCCGGCGTCCTCCTCCCGCTCCGAGCAGATGTAGGTCCGCGACTCCACGCGGGCGACGTCGGAGGGCAGGGACCGCGCGAGGAAGCTGTTGGGCCGCCGGTCCTCGTTCAGCCGGACGAGCGTGCCGGACTCAACCATCTCGGAGGTCAGCCGGTCCCACTCCTCCTGCGAGCCGTCCACCCACTCGACCTTCGCGGGCCCGGTGAGCTCCGCGATGCCGACGACCCAGGCGAGCAGGTCCTCCGGGACTCCCTCGGGCGCCGATGCTCGGGCCAGATCGACGGCCGGGCTCTGGGTGGTCATCACTGATCATCCTCCTTGATGCCGGGGGTCCGCTCCCCCGGTGCTGATCGTGCACCGAGCGCCACGAACGGCGACATCGGTGGTGATCTACCCACGTACGACCCGCCCGCGGACCGCTACCGTGACGCCATGAGACGTCATCGCCAGCCTAGCGGGCTGTACCGCCGCATCATGGCCCTTCTGTCCCTCCCCGTCCTCCTCCTCGTCCTGTCCGGCTGCTTCCGGGCGGAGACGACCTTCGAGATCGGGACGGACGGCAACACCACGATCAACGCCCAGGGCGTCGCCACCATGCCGGGCGTGACCCGTGAGCAGGTCGACTGCCAGGAGATCTCCGACAGTGGCGACGCGCCTGTCAACGGCGGCACCGTGACGGCCGAGGACTACGAGGAGAACGGCCAGCCGGGCTGCACCGTCGAGGCGACCGGCCCCACGGACCAGATGACCAACGACGACGGCAGCTACGTCGTCACGCAGGAGGGCGACGTCCTCACGTTCCAGCTCCAGGGCGACCCGACGATCAACCCCGACGAGATGGCCGCCCTGGGCGGCGCCCCCGAGCTCACCACCACCGTGGTCTTCCCCGGCGAGGTCATCGACGGCGGCGGCGGCGAGGTCGACGGCAACCGGGTGACGTTCACCGGCATCGAGCACATGCGCGACGGGATCACGGCCACCGGCTCGGCGTCCCCGGGATTCCTCGACAGCATCCCCGGCTGGGCGCTGTGGGTCGGCATCGGCGTCGTGGTGCTCATCGTCGTGCTCATCGTCGTGGGTGTGGTCCGCAGCGGCTCCAAGAAGAAGCGTGCCGCGGCCGCGCAGCAGTCCGGCGGCTACGGCGGCGGTGGCTACGGCGGTGGCGGCTACGGGGCCGGCGGCTACGGCGGCCAGCAGCAGTGGGACCAGGGCCAGCAGTGGGGCGCCGGCGGGCAGCCCGGGCAGCAGTGGGGCGCGGGTTCGCCCGGCCAGGCCGGATGGGACCAGCAGGGTCAGCAGTGGGGCGGCGGACAGCCGCCGCAGGGCTGGGGCGCGCAGAGCCCCGGTCAGGGCCAGCAGGGCTGGGGTCAGCCCGGCCAGCAGCCGCCTCCCGGCCAGCCGGGTCAGCAGCCCCCGCAGGGCCAGGGCTGGCAGTAGACCCCGCACGACGCCGGAGCGCACCTCCGGAGCAGACGTCCGGCCGGGCGGAGCCCCGGTCCCGCAGCAACGACGACGGCCGCCTCCTTCGGGAGGCGGCCGTCGTCGTCGGGCGTGGCGTGACGGGAGGAGCCGTGACAGGAGGAGCCGGGGCGAGAGGTGTCGTCGCCGTCGAGCCCGGAGGCGTCGGCGTCGGTTGTGGCCCTTCGTGCCCTTCCGGCAGCCGAACTCGGTCAGTCGATGAGGTCGTGGCGGACGATCGTCGCCTCGCGGTCCGGTCCCACCCCGATCGCCGAGATCCGCGTCCCGGACATCTCCTCGAGGGCGAGCACGTAGTCCTGGGCGGCCTGTGGCAGGTCCTCGAAGCGGCGCACGTCGCTGATGTCCTCCCACCAGCCGGGCAGCTCCTCGTAGATCGGCGTCGCGTGGTGGAACGCCGACTGGTCGGCGGGCATCTCGTCGTGGCGGACGCCGTCGACGTCGTAGGCCACGCACACCGGGACTCGCTCCAGGCCCGTGAGGACGTCGAGCTTGGTGAGCACGAGGTCGGTGAGCCCGTTGACGCGCGAGGCGAAGCGGGCGATGACGGCGTCGTACCAGCCGGTCCTGCGCGGGCGTCCGGTGGTCACGCCGAACTCGCCGCCGGTCTTGCGCAGGTGCTCGCCCATGTCGTCGTCGAGCTCGGTGGGGAACGGACCCTCGCCGACCCGGGTCGTGTACGCCTTGATGACGCCGACGACCCGGTCGATCCGCGTGGGGCCGACGCCCGAGCCGGTGCAGGCGCCGCCCGCCGTCGCGGAGGAGGAGGTGACGAACGGGTAGGTGCCGTGGTCCACGTCGAGCATGGCCGCCTGGCCGGCCTCGAACAGGACGATCTTGCCCGTGTCCAGGGCCTGGTTGAGCTCGAGGGCGACGTCACTGACCATCGGGCGTAGCCGCTCGGCGTGGGTGAGGAGCTCGTCGACGACGACGTCGACGTCCGCCGCGCGCCGGTTGTAGAGCTTGACGAGCACCTGGTTCTTGAAGTCGAGCGCGGCCTCGACCTTCTGCCGCAGGATCGACTCGTCGAACAGGTCCTGGACGCGCAGGCCCACGCGGCTCATCTTGTCCGCGTAGGTGGGGCCGATGCCGCGGCCGGTGGTGCCGATCTGGCGCTTGCCGAGGAAGCGCTCCGTCACCTTGTCGAGGGTGCGGTTGTAGCTGGGGATGAGGTGCGCGTTCGCGGAGACCCGCAGGCGCGAGACGTCGACGCCGCGGGCCGCCAGGGCGTCGAGCTCCTCGAAGAGCACGTCGACGTCGACGACGACGCCGTTGCCGATCACCGGGATCACGCCGGGGCTGAGGATGCCCGACGGAAGCAGGTGGAGGGCGTACTTCTCGTCGCCGACGACCACCGTGTGCCCCGCGTTGTTGCCGCCGTTGAACTTGACGACGTAGTCGACGCGGCTGCCGAGCTGGTCGGTCGCCTTGCCCTTGCCCTCGTCGCCCCACTGGGCCCCGACGACCACGACTGCCGGCATGTGCTGCTCCCTCTGCTCGCTGGCGCCGGGCGCCCCGACGACCGCTCGAGCGTACCCGGGCGCGCCGACGCGGGCCGGGCGCTCCGTGTCCTGCGTGCTCGGGGACGGCGGGCGCGCCGACGCGGGCCGGGCGCTCCGTGTCCACGATCCGGAACCGTGTGCGGTAGCGGGGTACGACGTCGGGTGCTGGTGCGAGGCTCACCGTCATCGATCCCCGAGGAGCTTGAGATGACCGCGATCGCCGAGAACGCCACCGACCTGGTCGGCCGGACCCCGCTGGTGCGCGTGGGCCGCCTCCTGCACGACGACGCAGGGCAGGCACCGCCGGCCACCGTGCTCGGCAAGCTCGAGGCGTACAACCCGGCCTCCAGCGTCAAGGACCGCACCGCGCTGTCGATCGTGCGGGCGGCGGAGGCGGACGGGCGGCTCGCCCCGGGCGGGACCATCCTCGAGGCGACCAGCGGCAACACCGGCATCGCGTTCGCGTGGATCGGGGCGCTCCTCGGCTACCGGGTGGTCATCGTGCTGCCCGACGACGTGTCCCACGAGCGCCGCGCCCTCATCCGTTCGTTCGGCGCCGAGCTCGTCCTCACGCCCGGCGCCGAGGGCATGGCGGGGGCGAACCAGTACGCCAACCGGCTCGTCGAGGAGGACCCGACGCTGTTCCTGTCCGGCCAGGGCGGCAACCCGGCCAACCCGGGGGTGCACGAGGCCACGACCGGACCGGAGATCTGGGCGGACACCGGCGGGCGGGTCGACGTGCTCGTCGCGACCACGGGCACCGGCGGCACCCTGAGCGGGGCCGGGCGGTTCCTGCGCACAAATAACCCGGACGTCCGGCTCGTCGGCGTAGAGCCCGCGGAGGCCCCGGTGCTCAGCGGCGGCGAGTGGCAGGCGCACAAGATCCAGGGCATCACCGGGGGCAACGGGGTGCCGCCCGTGACCGACCTGGAGCTCATCGACGAGATCGTCACCGTCCCGCAGGACGAGGCCATCGGCTGGGCGCGGCGGGCGGCGCGCACCGAGGGGCTGCTCCTCGGCGTCTCCTCCGGGGCGGCCCTGCACGCCGCGGCACGGCTCGCGCGCCGACCGGAGCACGCGGGGCGGACGATCGTGGCGATCCTGCCCGACGGCGGGGAGCGCTACGTCTCCTCCGAGCTCTTCGACCATGTCCGCCCCACCGACGAGTGAGCGGACTTCTGCCCGCCCCGCACGACGAGTGAGCGGACTTCTGCCCGCCCCATATGACCAGTCAGCGGACTCCTGCCCACCCCACATGACCAATGAGCGCGGTTCTAACGCACGTGCGTCCGGCCCACGAGTGAGCGGACCTCTGTCGCCCCGCCGTCGTGGGGATCGCGCTTCGCGCCGGGGCGGCCGGCGCTACGGGCTCGTCAGGCGATCTTCGTGCCCGCCGAGCCGAGCCACTCGCAGGACTCGACGATGCGCTGGGCCATGCCGGCCTCGGCCGCCTTGCCCCAGGCGCGCGGGTCGTACTGCTTCTTGTTGCCGACCTCGCCGTCGATCTTCAGCACGCCGTCGTAGCTGCGGAACATGTGCTCCACGACCGGGCGCGTGAACGCGTACTGGGTGTCGGTGTCGACGTTCATCTTGATGACGCCGTTGCGCACCGCGGTGGCGACCTCCTCGGAGGTCGAGCCGGAGCCGCCGTGGAACACGAGGTCGAACGGGTTCTCCTTGCCGACCTCCTTGCCGACCGCGCTCTGGATCTCGCCGAGCAGCTCGGGGCGCAGCTTGACGGCGCCCGGCTTGTACACACCGTGGACGTTGCCGAAGGTCAGGGCCGTGAGGTACCGGCCCTTCTCACCGGTGCCGAGGGCGCGGGCCGTGGCCAGGCCGTCCTCCGCGGTGGTGTACAGCTTCTCGTTGATCTCGGCCTCGTGGCCGTCCTCCTCGCCGCCGACGACGCCGATCTCGATCTCCAGCAGCGTGCGGGCCGCGACGGACTTCTCGAGGAGCTCCTCGGCGATGCGGAGGTTGGTCTCGAGGTCGACCGTCGAGCCGTCCCACATGTGCGACTGGAACGCGGGCAGACGACCGGCGTCGACCTCGGCCTTGGCGATCTCCAGGAGCGGGCGGACCCACGAGTCGAGGTTCGGCTCGGCGCAGTGGTCGGTGTGCAGCGCGACGGTCACCGGGTAGCCCTTGGCGACCTCCTTCGCATATGCGGCGAGCGCGAGGGAGCCGGCGATGCGGTCCTTGACGGTGGAGCCGGACGCGTACTCCGCGCCACCGACGGAGACCTGGATGATGCCGTCGGACTCGGCCTCGGCGAAGCCGCGCAGCGCGGCCGTCAGGGTCTGCGAGGACGTGACGTTGATGGCCGGGTAGGCGAACTTGCCCGCCTTGGCCCGGTCGATCATCTCGACGTATACGTCCGGGGTAGCGATGGGCATCGTGGACCTCCTGAACTGGGGCGTGGTGCTGTCGGCCCGATCATCCCACCGATCCGGGCGCGATGTTCGGGGCATCCGTCCCTCCGACATGTCCGGGGCATCCGTCGCTCCTGGGACGGCGGCCGACGTGCCCGCGTGCCCGAGGTCGCCGAGAGGGCGCCGGAGGGAGTCGGCATCGGTGCACCTACCCGAGCACCGCGTGCTGCGTCATCCACGCGTGCATGGCGATCGCGCCGGCGGCGGCCACGTTGAGCGACCGCGTGGAGCCGTGCTGGGTGATCTCGAGCAGGAGGTCGCAGCCGGCCAGCAGCTCGTCCGGCAGCCCCGCCGACTCCTCGCCGAGGACGAGGACCGCCTCCCGCGGCAGCGCCCGCCCCTCGAGCGGGACGGCGCCCGGCAGGTTGTCGAGCCCGAGCACGGCGAGCCCCCGGCAGCGCGCCCACGCGAGCAGGTCCGCGGCGTCCGCGCGGTGCTCGACGTTCAGGTAGCGATCCGTGACCATGGCGCCACGGCGGTTCCACCGGCGCCGGCCGACGATCTGCACCGACGCCAGGTTGAACGCGTTCGCGGTGCGCACGAGCGAGCCGATGTTGAGGTCGCGCCCGGTGTTGAGCAGTGCGAGGTGCAGCGGGTGCGCCCGGGAGGCGAGGTCGGCGCGGATCGCCTCGACGCTCCAGTACCGGTAGTGGTCCGCGACGTTGCGCCGGTCCCCCGCAGCCAGCAGCTCGGGGTCCAGCCGCGGGTCGTCCGGCACCTCTCCCTGCCACGGTCCGACGCCGACGCTGCGCTCGTCGTCGTCGGCGATGTCCGGGGTGTCGGCGGGGAAGCTCCTCGGCTCGGACTCCCTCGGTTCGCCCTCGTCCGGCACCCCGCCCCGTCGAGTCAATCGGGCAACCGCCGAGTCAGTCGACGCGGGGCGCTGACTCACCGGTTTGCCGACTGCCTCGGCGACAGGAGGGGGCCGGTCAGGGCTGGCCGCGGCAGGAGGGAGGTGGTCGGCGGCAGCAGCGGGGTGGTCAGCGGCAGGCGGGAGGTGGCCGGCCACGGCACTTTGGGGCCCGCCGGCGGCGGGAAAGCGCCGGTCGGCGGATGAGCGACTCGGCTCGTCAGGCAAGGCCGACGTCGGCGAGCTCGAGCGCGTTGAGGTAGCGGTGACCGGCCTCCTCGACGGCCTCGCGGGCACCCGTCGCGCGGTCGAGCACCACGAGGACGGCGGCGATCTCCGCCCCCGCCTCGGCCACGGCGTGCGCGGCGGTCAGGGCGGAGCCGCCGGTCGTCGACGTGTCCTCCACGACGACGACCCGCCGGCCCGCGATGTCCGGGCCCTCGATCCTCCGCTGCATGCCGTGGGCCTTGGCCTCCTTGCGCACGACGAACGCGTCCACCCCCTGACCCCGCGACGACGCGGCGTGCATGATCGCCGTCGCCACCGGGTCGGCGCCGAGGGTGAGCCCGCCGACGGCGTCGATCTCGCCGGCCCCGAGCCCCTCCTCCTCGAGCAGGTCGAGCAGGACGTGCCCGAGCAGCGGACCGGCCTCCTGGTGCAGCGTCACGCGACGCATGTCCACGTAGTAGTCGGACTCCTTGCCCGAGGAGAGCACGACCCTCCCGCGCACCACGCCGAGCTCGCCGACGAAGGCGGCGAGGCGGGCGCGCTGGGGGTCGTTCGAGGCAGGTGCGGGCGTCGAGGTCACGGAGCGAGGGTAGCCGGACCCGGCCCGACGCCGACGCTCACCCCGCGCGGGTCCGACGCCCGGCGCGGCCGGTCACCCCGGCCCGACGCCGACGCTCACCCCGCGCCGGCCGCCGCGCCCACGCCCACGCGCTCGGCGTCGTCGTCGCCCAGCTCTGCCGCCTCGGCGTCCGTGAACAGGCGCGAGCGGATGAGGAACCGCACGCCGTCGGGCGCCTCGAGGGAGAAGCCGGCGCCGCGGCCCGCCACCACGTCGATCGTCAGGTGCGTGTGGCGCCAGACCTCGAACTGGTTCCGGCTCATCCACACGGGCACGGTGAACGCGTCGTCGGACGAGGGATCTCCTCCGGCCTCCCCCGGGACCGTGAGGTCGCCGAGGTGGACGTCGGCGTCGCCGGTGAGGAAGTCGCCCTGCGCGAAGCACATGGGGGACGACCCGTCGCAGCAGCCGCCGGACTGGTGGAACATCAGCTCGCCGTGCGTGGCGCGCAGCCGCCGCAGCAGCGCCGCCGCGTCGTCGGTGAGCGCGACCCGCTCCGTCGTCGTCATGTCAGATCCTTCCCGGGGTGCCCGGCCCACCCGGGCCGGGCACCCGCCGTCGGGACGGCTCAGAAGAAGCCGAGCCGCTTCGGTGCGTAGCTGACCAGGAGGTTCTTGGTCTGCTGGTAGTGGCTGAGCATCATCTGGTGGTTCTCCCGCCCGATGCCCGAGCCCTTGTAGCCGCCGAACGCCGCGCCCGCCGGGTACTGGTGGTAGGTGTTCGTCCACACGCGCCCGGCCTGGATCGCGCGGCCGGCCCGGTAGCAGGTCGTGGCCTCGCGGGACCAGACGCCGGCGCCGAGCCCGTAGAGGGTGTCGTTGGCGATGGAGATCGCGTCGTCGAAGCCGTCGAACCTGGCCACGGACACGACCGGGCCGAAGATCTCCTCCTGGAAGATCCGCATCGAGTTCTGACCCTCGAAGATCGTCGGCGCGATGTAGTAGCCGTCCGCGAGATCGCCGTCGTGCTCGAGCCGCTCGCCGCCGAGGAGGACCTTGGCGCCCTCCTGCTTGCCGATGTCGATGTAGGAGAGGATCTTCTCAAGCTGGTCGTTGCTGGCCTGCGCGCCGACCATCGTCTCGGTGTCGAGGGGGTTGCCGGCCTTGACGGCGCGGGTGCGCTCGATGGCGTCGGCCATGAAGGAGTCGTAGATGTCGCCCGAGACGAGCGCGCGCGACGGGCACGTGCAGACCTCGCCCTGGTTGAGCGCGAACATCGTGAAGCCCTCGAGGGCCTTGTCGTAGAAGTCGTCCTTGGCCTGGGCGACGTCGGAGAAGAAGATGTTCGGGCTCTTGCCGCCGAGCTCGAGGGTGACCGGGATGATGTTCTGGCTGGCGTACTGCATGATCAGCCGGCCGGTCGTGGTCTCGCCCGTGAAGGCGATCTTGCGGATGCGCGGGTTGGAGGCCAGCGGCTTGCCGGCCTCGGCGCCGAACCCGTTGACCACATTGAGGACGCCCGGGGGCAGCAGGTCGGCGATCTTCTCCACCAGGTAGAGGATCGACGCCGGGGTCTGCTCGGCCGGCTTGAGCACGATCGCGTTGCCGGCCGCGAGCGCCGGGGCCAGCTTCCACACCGCCATGAGGATGGGGAAGTTCCAGGGGATGATCTGCCCGACGACGCCGAGCGGCTCGTTGAAGTGGTACGCGATCGTGTCGCCGTCGATCTCGGTGAGGCTGCCCTCCTGGGCGCGGATCGCCCCGGCGAAGTAGCGGAAGTGGTCGATCGCGAGCGGGATGTCGGCGGCCAGCGTCTCGCGGACGGGCTTGCCGTTCTCCCACGTCTCCGCGACGGCGATCTCCTCGAGGTTCTCCTCGATCCGGTCGGCAATCTTGTTGAGGATGATCGCGCGCTCCGTGGCCGAGGTCTTCCCCCAGGCGGGCGCGGCGGCGTGGGCGGCGTCGAGGGCGGCCTCGATGTCGTCGGCGTCGCCCCGCGCGACCTCGCAGAAGGTCTTGCCCGTCAGGGGGCTCGGGTTCTCGAAGTACCGGCCGTTGACGGGGGCGCGGTACTCCCCGTTGATCCAGTGGTCGTAGCGGGAGCGGTAGCTGACGATGCTCGACTCGGTTCCCGGGTTGGCGTAGACGGTCATTCGGGTCACGACTCCTTCGGCCTCGGTGCCACGTCCTCGTGGCGGGTCCCTCGAGCATAGGTTCGCGAGGCGCTCGGCGGCAGGGTGGGTCGGCAGGTCGCGCAGATGTGCGGAGGTCGAGGGCCGCGTGTCGGACGGCGGCGCTACCGTGGGCGCATGCGGATCGCCACCTGGAACGTCAACTCCGTGCGCACGCGGGTCGACCGCGTCGTCGCCTTCCTCGAGCGGTGGGACGTCGACGTCCTGGCCATGCAGGAGCTCAAGTGCAAGCCCGAGCAGTTCCCGATGGCGGCGTTCGAGGAGGCCGGCTACGAGGTGGCGCTGCACGGCCTCAACCAGTGGAACGGCGTGGGCATCGCCTCGCGGGTGGGACTGAGCGACGTCGCCGTCGGCTTCCCCGGCATGCCCGAGTTCGGTGACCCGCCGGTGGCCGAGGCGCGCGCGATCGGCGCGCTGTGCGGCGACGTGAAGCTGTGGAGCCTGTACGTGCCCAACGGCCGGGAGATCGACCACCCGCACTACGCCTACAAGCTCGAGTGGCTCGCGACCCTCAAGGACGTGGCGCGCGGCTGGCTCGAGGACGACGCCGACCGACGCATCGCGCTCATGGGCGACTGGAACGTCGCGCCCCAGGACGAGGACGTCTGGAGCATGGAGTTCTTCGAGGGCAGGACCCACGTGACCGCCCCGGAGCGGGCCGCGTTCGCCGCGTTCGAGGACGCCGGGTACGCCGAGGTCACGCGCCCGCACACGCCGGGCGTCTACACCTACTGGGACTACCAGCAGCTGCGCTTCCCCAAGGGCGAGGGCATGCGCATCGACTTCGTGTACGCCTCCCCCGAGCTGTCGACGAAGGTGACCGACGCCTACGTCGACCGCGAGGAGCGCAAGGGCAAGGGCGCCTCGGACCACGTGCCGGTGATCGTGGATCTCGACCTGGTCAACTAGCGCGCGTCGAGCGCCGCCACGACCTGCTCGTTGAGCTCGGGCCAGATCACGCCGTGGACCTCGGTGTCGAACCGCTTCGCGCCGAGGAACGCCGCCGCCGCGCCGCGGGTCGGGTCCGCCCACAGGAACGAGCCGGACTGGCCGAAGTGGCCGAACGTCGTCGGGGCCACGCCCGGCCCCGTCCAGTGGGGGTCCTTGTCGGAGCGGACCTCGAACCCGAGCCCCCAGTCGTTGTGCGCCTGCCGCCCGAAGCCGGGCAGCACCCCGGACAGCCCGGGGAAGACGGTCGCGGTGGCCTCGGCATGAAGCTCGGCCGAGATCAGCGCCGGGTCCAGCAGCTCGAACCCGTAGGTGAGGAGGTCGGCGGTCGAGCCTGAGTAGCCGTGCGCGCAGCTGCCCTCGGTCACCACGGACGTCAGACCGAGCGGCTCGACCACCTGCGCGCGGACCCACTCGTTGATCGGTGCGCCCACGCGGCTCCCGACGAGCTCGCCGAGCGTCTCGAACCCGAGGTTGGAGTACACGCGGCGCTTCCCGGGCGCCTGGCTCGGGCCCCCGGCGTCCATCGGGAGGCCCGAGGCGTGCGCGAGCAGGTGACGGACCGTCGAGCCCTCGGGGCCGGCGGACTCGTCGAGGGTGAGGTGCCCGGCCTCGACGGCCACGAGGGTGGCCGTGGCCGTCAGCAGCTTGGTCGTCGACTTCCACGGCAGGACCCGCTCGACGTCGCCGTCGGACGAGACCACGCCGTCCTCGTGCGTGGCGACGAGCAGCGCCACGTCGAAGTCGAACCGGTCGAGTGCGGGGTAGGTGGCCACGCCTCCAGGGTGTCACGGACCGCCCGACGCCGGAGCGGCACCCTCGCGCCGGGAGGTCACCTTCGGGACGGGAGGTCACCGTCGGGACGGGCGGCACGGGCGGCGCGGTTCGGACCGGTCGGCGCGGTTCGAACCCGTTGGCGCGGTTCGGACCGGGCGGCCGACCGCTACACGAGCGGCCAGGGGAAGGCCATCCCGGTGAGGTCCACCGGCAGCCGGCCCTCGGTGACCAGCCGTAGCGCCCGACGACGAAGAGCGTCCACCTCGTCGTCGTCGAGGAGCGCGGCGATCTCGTCGTCGACCTCGGTGACGACGGGGGCGACGGCGGCGAGCAGGTCGGCGTCGATGCGCTCGTCGGCGAAGTCCCAGATGACGGTGCGCAGCTTCGGCCGGGCCGAGAAGCAGAGCCCGTGGTCGATGCCCCAGACGCGGCCGTCCTCGCCGCGCAGGACGTGGCCCGACTTCCGGTCGGTGTTGTTGGTCAGCACGTCGAACACGGCGATCCGCCGCAGGTCGTCGTGGGTCTCGGGCGCGTCATCGACGAGGGTGAAGTAGTGGGCGGACCGGTCGTGCTCGACGAACCTCTGGAGCGAGCCGACGCCGAACGGCACCTCCTCACGGAGCACGGTGGTCGGGACCAGGTGCCAGCCGAGCGACTCGCTGAGCAGGTACGCGGCGCGCTCGCGGCGGTAGAGACCGGGCGGGAAGTCGCGCAGCGGCGCCTCGCCGAGCTCGGGCTTGTAGATCGCCCACGTCAGGTCGCCCTCCCCGGAGACCTCGACGAGAAAGGTCTCGTTGCTGGAGTCCGCGAGCCGCCCGATCACCGTGATGTCGCCGTGCAGGAGCAGGTCGGTGGTACCGGACGGGTCGGTGGCACCGCACGGGTCGGTCGCGGCGGCCGCTCCGGGTGATCCGGTCAGGTCCGCGGTTCGCGGCGCGCCACCCTGCGCCTCCTCGCCGGCCCTCGCGTGCTCCCCCGCCGGGCCGCCCACCGCACGCTCCGCGTCCACCGGGACGCCCTCAGGAGATCCGCAGGTCGCCGAGCGACTCGAGCGTGGAGTTGACGGTGAGGACCACCGGGTCGCCCGCCTGCGGGTACGCGATCGCGGAGACGGAGCACGGGGCGACGGTGAGGCGCTGGAACCGGTCGAGGGACAGGTCGAACGCGTAGGACAGCGCCGCCTTGATCGGGTCGGCGTGCGAGAAGCACACGACCGTCGACCCCCGGTGCTCCGCCCGGATCCGGTCGAGCGTGGCCGCCATCCGCTCCTGCATCTCGACCAGGCTCTCCCCGCCGGGGAAGCGGAACTCGGCGGGACGCTCCTGCACCGTGCGCCACTCGGGCAACCGCGCGAGGTCGGCGAGCGGCTCTCCGGTCCAGTCGCCGACGTCGGACTCGAGCAGCCCCGGCTCCTCCACGACCGACAGACCCGTGCGGCGGGCCAGGGGCTCCGCGGTCTCCCGCGCGCGCTCGAGCGGGGAGGAGAGGATCGTCGACGGCGACGCCGCTGCGAGCCGTTCCGCGACATGTTCCGCCTGGTCGCGGCCCCGCTCGGACAGATTCAGACCGGGTGCACGTCCGGGCATGACACGTCCGGTGGTCGGCGTCGTGCCGTGCCGCACCAGCAGGACCAGCGTGGGCGGGGCTGCCTTCTCCTCGGTCATCGCCTCCAGCCTAGGCACGTCCTTGCCACCGGGCCGTCCGGCACCGGGGCGGGGAACGGCCGGGACGACAAGCCGTTCGCCGTCGGGCATCTCGGAGGAGAGGAGACGGAACGACGCACTGTCCGCCGACGCCGGGCACGACGTACGTTGGAGGCGTGAGCGATCGCCCGGACATCAGCACCGTGGGGGAGCTCCGCTCCTCCGACCACACCTTCCGCACGCTGCGCACGGAGATCCGCGAGAACCTCGTCGCCGCGCTCGCCGCCGGCGAGAACCCCTGGCCCGGCCTGCACGGGTTCTCCCGGACCGTGCTCCCGCAGGTCGAGCGCGCCCTGCTCGCGGGGCACGACATCGCGCTGCTCGGCGAGCGCGGCCAGGGCAAGACCCGGCTGCTACGCACGCTCGCCGGGCTCCTCGACGAGTGGACCCCGGTCATCGAGGGCTCCGAGCTCGGCGAGCACCCGTTCGCCCCGATCACCGACGCCTCGCGCGCCCGGGCAGCGGAGCTCGGCGACGACCTGCCGGTGCTCTGGCGGCACCGCGACGAGCGGTACGTCGAGAAGCTCGCGACACCTGACACCTCGGTCGCGGACCTCATCGGCGACGTCGACCCGATGCGCGTGGCCGAGGGCCGGCGGCTCGGCGACCCGGAGACCATCCACTACGGGCTGGTCCCGCGCTCGCACCGCGGCATCGTCGCCATCAACGAGCTCCCCGACCTGGCTGAACGCATCCAGGTGTCGCTGCTCAACGTGATGGAGGAACGAGACGTCCAGATCCGTGGCTACGTGCTCCGGCTCCCGCTGGACGTCCTCGTCGTCGCCACGGCGAACCCCGAGGACTACACGAACCGCGGCCGGATCATCACCCCGCTCAAGGACCGTTTCGGCGCCGAGATCCGCACGCACTACCCGATCGAGCTCGACGACGAGATCGCCATCATCACCCAGGAGGCGCACCTCGGAGCCGACGTGCCGCCGGCCGTCCTCGAGATCCTCGCCCGGTTCGCGCGGAACCTGCGCGACTCCGCCGCCGTCGACCAGTCCTCCGGCGTCTCGGCGCGGTTCGCGATCGCCGGCGCCGAGACGGTGGCGGCCGCCGCCCTGCACCGCGCCACCGTGCGCGGGGAGGAGCGGGCGGTCGCGCGCGTCGTCGACGTCCGCACCGCCGTCGACGTCCTCGGCGGCAAGGTCGAGTTCGAGGTCGGCGAGGAGGGCCGCGAGGCCGAGCTCCTCGAGCACGTCCTGCGCACCGCCACGGCGGAGACGGTGCGCGCCCACCTCGCGGGCATCGACCTGGGACCGTTGGTCGCGGCGATCGAGGCCGCCGACGAGGTCGTCACCACGGGCGAGCAGGTGACCGCCGCCGACTTCCTCGCCTCGCTGCCGGGGTACACGGGCGGGTCGGTGGCGGCCTCGAGTGCCGGCGAGGACGGGGCGGACCCGTCCGTGTACGACCTGATCGCCCAGCGGCTCGACGCCCACGACGACGGCTCGCGCGCCTCCGCGATCGAGCTCGCGCTCGAGGGCCTCTTCCTCGCCCGCCGGATCTCGAAGGAGACCGGCGACGGCGAGACCGTCTACGGATGACCGGAGCGACGACATGACCCCGCAGCCCCGATCACCGCGCCCCGCGCGGTACGGCCGCTACGCCGGCGGTCCCGACCCGCTAGCGCCGCCGATCGACCTCGGGGCCGCGCTCGACGAGATCGCCGACGACGTCATGTCCGGCTACAGCCCCGACCAGGCCCTCCGCGAGCTCCTGCGGCGCGGCAGCCGCGGCGCCCAGGGCCTCGACGACCTCGCCGGCCGGGTCCAGCAGCGCCGCCGCGACCTGCTCGGCCGGCACCGGCTCGACGGCACGCTGCAGGAGGTCAGGGCCCTGCTCGACTCGGCCGTGCTCGCCGAGCGCGGCCAGCTCGCGCGCGACGTCGCCATGGACGATACCGACCGCACGTTCCGCGAGATGGTCATCCAGAACCTCCCGGGGTCGACGGCCGCAGCGGTCAGCGAGCTCGCCACCTACGACTGGGCGTCCGACGAGGCGCGCCAGACGTACGACCAGATCAAGGACCTGCTCGGCCGCGAGGTGCTCGAGCAGCGGTTCGCCGGCATGAAGCAGGCGCTCGAGGGCGCCACCGAGGAGGATCGGCGGGCCGTCGCCGAGATGCTCTCCGACCTCGGCGACCTGCTCGAGAAGCACGCCCGCGGCGAGGACACCGCTGGAGACTTCGAGGACTTCATGGCGAAGCACGGCGACCAGTTCCCGGAGAACCCCCGCGACGTCGACGAGCTCATCGACACGCTCGCGAAGCGCTCCGCCGCAGCACGCCGGATGCTCAGCTCGATGACGCCGGAGCAGCGCGAGGAGCTCATGCAGCTCTCCCAGCAGGCGTTCGGCTCGCCGCAGCTGATGGAGCAGCTCGCCCGCGTCGACGCCGGTCTCCGGGCCCTGCGACCCGGCGAGGACTGGACCGGCTCCGAGCAGTTCGAGGGCGAGGAGGGCCTGGGACTCGGCGACGGCACCGGAGCGCTGCAGGAGCTCGCCGACCTCGACCGCCTCGCCGAGCAGATCGACCAGGCGTCGTCGGGGTCCCCGCTCTCGGACCTCGACCTCGAGGCGCTGGGCCGCCACCTCGGCGACGACGCCGCCGTCTCCGCCCGCACCCTCGCCGAGCTCGAGCGCGCGCTGCGGGACTCCGACTACCTGCACCGCGGCTCCGACGGCGACCTGCGGCTGTCCCCGCGCGCGATGCGGCGGCTCGGCCGGTCGCTGCTCAAGGACGCGGCGGGTCGGCTGTCGGGGCGCAGCGGATCGCGGGACACCCGGCAGGCGGGAGCGGCAGGCGAGCAGACCGGGTCGAGCCGGGCCTGGGCCTTCGGCGACACGGAGCCGTGGGACGTCACGCGCTCGCTGACGAATGCCATCCTGCGCACCGCACGCGAGGGCGGCGACCCGCGCCGGGGGCTGCGGCTGGACGTCGCCGACGTCGAGATCGCCGAGACCGAGGCGCGGACGCAGGCGGCGGTGGCTCTCCTCGTCGACACGTCGTTCTCCATGGCCGCCGAGGGGCGGTGGCTACCGATGAAGCGGACCGCACTCGCCCTGCACCAGCTGCTGTCCACGCGCTTCCGCGGCGACCGGCTCGAGCTCGTCCAGTTCGGCAGGTACGCCCAGCGGGTCGACCTCGCCGAGCTCACCGCCCTGCCGCCGTTCCGTGAGCAGGGCACGAACCTCCACCACGGGCTCATGCTCGCGACCCGGTTCTTCCGGCAGCACCCCACGATGCAGCCCGTGCTGCTCGTCGTCACCGACGGCGAGCCCACCGCCCACCTCGAGCCCGGCGGCGAGTCGTGGTTCGACTACCCGCCGGCGCCGCAGACGCTGCGGCTCACCGTCGCCGAGCTCGACCGCGCGGCGCGGCTCGGCGCCGAGACCACGTTCTTCCGGCTCGGCGACGACCCCGGCCTCGCCCGGTTCCTCGACGCGATGGCACGCCGGGCGCGCGGCCGCGTGGTGGCGCCGGACCTCGACGACCTCGGCGCGGCCGTCGTCGGGGAGTACGTGCAGGCTCGCTCCCCCTGGGACCTCTGACCCCCTCCGCCCAGAGTGCGGTCGGGGCTCGTCGAGAGTGCGGTCGGTGGGTTGCCCACGGCACCCTCGGTGGCTCCCCACCGCACTCTCGGGGCTCCCCACCGCACCCTCGGTGACCAGGGGGCTAGGTGGTCCGCACCTCCAGGGAGTCGGCACCCTCGGTGCGGTCGACGACGACGTGCGCGCCGTCCGCAGCTTCGCCCCCGAGCAGCAGCCGGGCGAGCCGGTCGCCGATCTCGCGCTGGACGAGACGACGCAGCGGCCGCGCCCCGTAGGCCGGGTCGAAGCCCTCGAACGCGAGCCACTCGCGCGCCGCGCCGGTGACCTCGAGCGTGATGCGCCGCGGGGCGAGCCGTTCCGCGAACCGCTGGATCTGCAGGTCGACGATGTGGCCCAGCTCGTCGAGGCCGAGCGCGTCGAACATGACGACGTCGTCGAGCCGGTTGAGGAACTCCGGCTTGAACGACGCCCGCACGATCTCCATCACCTTCTCCCGGCGCTCGCTCTCGGCCACCGACCCGTCGACGAGGAACTGCGAGCCCAGGTTCGAGGTGAGCACGAGGATGACGTTGCGGAAGTCCACCGTGCGGCCCTGCCCGTCGGTGAGCCGACCGTCGTCGAGCACCTGCAGGAGGATGTCGAAGACCTCCGGGTGCGCCTTCTCGACCTCGTCGAGGAGCACCACCGTGTACGGCCGACGCCGGACCGCCTCGGTCAGCTGGCCACCCTCCTCGTATCCGACGTACCCGGGCGGGGCCCCGACCAGGCGGGACACAGAGTGCTTCTCCGAGTACTCGGACATGTCGATGCGGACCATGGCCCGCTCGTCGTCGAACAGGAAGTCCGCCAGGGACTTCGCGAGCTCCGTCTTGCCGACCCCGGTGGGACCGAGGAACAGGAACGAGCCCGTCGGCCGGTCCGGGTCCGCGATGCCGGCCCGGGAGCGCCGCACGGCGTCCGAGACCGCGCGCACGGCCGCGGTCTGCCCGATGAGGCGCCGACCGATCTCGTCCTCCATCGTCAGGAGCTTCTCCGACTCGCCCTGGAGCAGTCGTCCGACCGGGATCCCGGTCCACGCGCCGACGACCTCGGCGATCTCCTCGGCGGAGACCTTGTCGGCGATCATCGGGTCGGAGCCGGCGGCGTCGGCGGACTCGGCCTCCTCGCTCGCGACGGCGGCGTCCAGCTCCTGCTGGAGCGCGGGGATCTCGCCGTAGCGCAGCCGGCCGGCGTCCTCGTAGCGAGACTCCCGTTCGGCGAGCTCGGCCTTCGTGGTGAGCTCGTCGAGGCGGGCGCGCAGGTCACCGACCCGGTTGTGCCCGGCCTTCTCGTTCTCCCAGCGTGCGGTCAGGCCGTCGAGCTCCTCGCGCCGGTCGGCGAGCTCGGCCCGCAGGGCGTCCAGCCGCTCGGCGGTGGCGGCGTCGTCGTCGTCGAGGTTCTCCGCGAGGTAGGCCTCCTCCATGCCGAGCCGGTCCACCTGCCGACGCAGCACGTCGACCTCCTCCGGGGAGGAGTCGAGCTCCATGCGCAGGCGGGAGGCGGCCTCGTCGACGAGGTCGATGGCCTTGTCCGGCAGGCGGCGGCCGGTGATGTAGCGGTCGGAGAGGGTGGCCGCGGCGACGAGCGCGCCGTCGGAGATCGTCACCTGGTGGTGCGCCTCGTACTTCGGGGCGATGCCGCGCAGGATCGTCACGGTGTCCTCGACGCTGGGCTCGCCGACGAGGACCTGTTGGAAGCGGCGCTCGAGGGCGGGGTCCTTCTCGATGTGCTCGCGGTACTCGTCGAGCGTGGTGGCGCCGACGAGGCGCAGCTCCCCGCGGGCGAGCATCGGCTTGAGCATGTTGGCGGCGTCCATCGAGGATTCGCCGCCCGCGCCCGCCCCGACCACGGTGTGCAGCTCGTCGATGAACGTGACGACCTCGCCGTCGGAGTCCGCGATCTCCTGAAGGACCGCCTTGAGCCGCTCCTCGAACTCGCCGCGGTACTTCGCGCCCGCGACCATGCCCGCCATGTCGAGCGCGACGAGGGTCTTGCCGCGCAGGGACTCGGGGACGTCGCCGTCGACGATGCGCTGGGCGAGGCCCTCGACGACGGCGGTCTTGCCGACGCCCGGCTCACCGATGAGGACCGGGTTGTTCTTCGTGCGCCGGGACAGCACCTGGACGACGCGGCGGATCTCGGCGTCGCGCCCGACGACGGGGTCGAGCTTGCCCTCCCGCGCGGCCGCCGTGAGGTCATGGCCGTACTTCTCCAGCGCGTCGAACGTGTTCTCGGGGTCGGCGCTGGTGACGGGGCGGTTGCCGCGCACGGACGGTACGGCGGCGCGCAGGGCGTCCGGGGTGGCGCCCGCGTGCCGGAGGATCTCGTCCGTGCCGGGCGCCGCGGCCAGGCCGAGCAGGAGGTGCTCGGTGGAGACGTACTCGTCACCGAGCGCGCCGGCCTCCTCGGTGGCGCCGGCGATGACGGTGAGGAACGCGCGCGAGGTCTGCGGCTGCGCGACGGATCCGCCGGAGGCGCCGGGCAGGGCGGCGATCGCCGCGTCCGTGCGACGGGCGAGGTCGGCGCGGTCCGCCCCGACGGCGTCGAGCAGCGCGATCGCGATGCCCTCGCCCTGGTCGAGGAGCGCCCGGAGCAGGTGGCTGGGCTCGATCTGCGGATTGCCGGCCGTCGTGGCGCGCTGGAGCGCGGAGGCGACGGCCTCCTGCGAGCGGGTGGTGAGCTTGGTGTCCATCGGTCCCCAATCGGTGAGTTCGGTCCTGTGTGTGAAACGAACGCAAAGTTGAGTCTATTCCGCTCAAGGTTGGGGCGCCACCGTTTCGGGTGGGGACCGAGGCGCCCGTTCCCCGCGTCGAACGGGCTCAACATGGCAGGTTCCGCACGCTCTGGGCGCCATGTCGAGCCCACTCGACGATCTGACGCTCGTCCGGCACCCCACCTCCGCCGCTCCGCCGTCGCACCGCATCGATGTCCCGCGACATGTGCACAACCCGCTCCTCGCAGCTTTGTCCACAGCGCGACGACGGCACCCGGTCCCGTTCTCGCGAGCCGGGAGATCGTCCTCTCGTGCTGCGCTCAGCGATCTATCGACCTCGACCGTTCCCCGCCGTCGTCCTCGGGCACTGGCGGACCGCCCGCGGCAACGCGTTCAGGGCAACGGTCCCGGCGGGCTGCGAGGTCGTCCGGCTGCGCGACGGCGCCGTCGCCATCGTTGCCGACGACCTCGACAGGTTCGAGCGGGCCGAGCAGGTCCACCTCGGGACCGCTCTCGCCGTGAGCCGACGCACCCGGGTCCGGCACGCGCTCAGCGGCGTCACCGCAGCGCTCGCCCACGGGCTGCGCGTGTGGAAGCTGCCCGGACGGCCGGTCCTGACGTCCCCGCAGAAGGTCAGCTCCGCCCGCACGACCGACTACCGCAGGCAGACGCGCGCCCTCCCGCTCGAGGACGTCGTCCGTATCGACGGCGTACCGTGCACCTCGCTGGAGCGCACCGCCGTCGACTGTGCGCGTGACCTCGATCCGCTGGACGCGCTCGTCGTCGTCGACCATGTGCTCGCGCTGCTCAGCCACGCCGACACCTACCAGCGCGTGCGGACCGAGCGGGAGGCTGCCGACGTCCGACGCCGCCTCCTCGCACGCATCGACGCCCTGCCGCGCGGCGCACGTGGAGCGCGACGTGCCCGCGTGGTGGTCGAGTGGGCGAGTCCCTGGGCCCAGTCCGCGCCGGAGACGTTCCTGCGCTGGTCGCTGCTGGTGTGGGGGCGCCGCGACGCAGTGGCCCAGTGCCGGGTCGAGGCCGAGGGCAACACCTACTTCACGGACCTCGCGCTGCCCGACGGTCGTCGTCCCGACGGGACGCAACGCTGGCTGCACATCGAGTACGACGGCGAGCTGAAGTACCACGTCGCCGACGCCGGGCAGACCGCAGCCGGACTCATCGCCGAGCGCAACCGCGAGCGCGCGATCCTCGCCCTGGGCGACGACATGGCCCGGTTCGACCGGCGAGGAGCACGCAGTCCGGCGCAGGTCGCCCGCGTCGTGGCAGCGAAGGTGCGCCACACATCGGGTCAGCGGCTGCACCCCGTGCGTGAGCTGCTGGCGAACTAGTGCCCGCCTCGTCGACTGGGCTCAACGTGGCGCCCGGAGCGGCCGGATCCTGCCAGGTCGAGCCCATTCGATGACTCCACGGAGCCACAAGGAAGGCGGCTGCGCAGAGACACCCGTTCAGCCATGAACCGCACGGCCGTGCGGAAAGGTCGCTCCGTGCCGGGTCTATTATCCGCTCGTGACCACACAATCGACAGTTCCAGGCCCGACGGCAGACCCGTTGGCCGCCTTCCGCCGGTTCCCCACCGGCATCACCGTCTTCCTCGGCCTGTTCGTCGTGGGCGGACTGTTCCTGGCGTACCGCCACCTCGGCGCCGACGCCGTCGCCATGTGCGGAGACGACCCGATGGCTCCCGGCGACGAGTGCCAGATGACGTCGCGCAGGCGCCGCCGGATCTCCTCGAGCACGTCGATCCAGTCCTACGAGGAGCGGCTGACGGCCTCCGCCCGGGCCCACGAGTCCTGGGTGTGGGTGGGCGTCGCCGTCGCCGTCATCGCCGCGATCCTGATCGCGCTCGTCGTCATCCGGTGGCGCCGCGACACCGCCCTCGCCCGCACGCTGGACGGCGGGCAGGAGCCGCTGGCCACCTACTCCGCGACGACCGGCACGGGTGTCGGCCTCGGCTTCCTCGGCGCGGCCGCGGTCGCCGGCATCGCCCTTGCGATGGGCGTGCGCATGGGCGGCGTGTCCGGCGAGAGCTGGATCGGCCTCGCCATCGTCGGCGTCGGTGTCGTCGTGGCGCTGCTCATCGTGTGGGCGGCCCGGCCGAAAGGCAGCACGCTCGTGAGGGCCTACGACTCGGGCGTCCGCGTCGTCACGCAGAGCAGGGCGCAGGAGGTCCCGTGGGCGGACCTGCAGTACTTCGTCGACCTCGAGTCGACGACGTTCATGCAGCTCGGCTGGGTGGGCTTCAAGCGCCAGCTCATGATCGACGACAAGGAGTTCTTCGCGACGATGCGGGCCCGGATCAACAGCGCCGCTCGCGCACGCGTGCAGGAGAGTGCCGGAACAGCTGCGCCGGTGGACTTCGGCAAGGTGACGCTCGCCGGTCGCACCGTGGTCGTCGGAAAGAAGGAGCTGGACGCCGGTTCCCTGGCCGCGATCACCCCGGTGAAGGGCAAGGACGGCCTCGAGCTTCACGTCCGGGACCGGTCGGGCGGTACGCCCGCGACGGTCCGACCCGTGGAGATCGCCAACTCGGACGTGCTCTTCGGCGTCCTGTCGGAGCACTTCGGCGTCGTCGTGCCCGGTCGCTGACCGACGCCACCGGACCGCGCGCCCCGGCCCGTTCCCGACGGGCCGGGGTCTCGCCGGGCGGGCGGCCGTCCGGGGACGCGACGGCCTCGCTCAGCGCCGCCGCGACGACACGACCGGCGAAGCGTCGGCCTCGCTCAGCGCCGCCGCGACGACACGACCGGCGAAGCCTCGGCTCCGTCTAGTCGGCCTGCTTGACGAGCCGCCACCGCGCGATCAGCGCGTAGACGACGGCCCAGACGATGAGCATGGCCAGCCCGAGGAACCAGATGCCCGGCTCCTGGGACCACAGCGGGTCGTCCTGGTAAGGGTGCCAGTCGGTGATGCCGACCGACGACATCGCCATGCTGAACCCCCAGCGCGCCGGCATGAACCAGGCGAGCTGCTCGAACACCGGCTGACCGGCGACGTCGATGACGCCGCCCGAGAGCACGAGCTGGAGCATGACGGCGACGACCAGCAGCGGCATGATCTGCTCGGAGTTCGACGCGATCGCGGACAGCATGAGGCCCATGACCATGCAGGTGAACGCCAGCACCACGGCGGCCACGACGATCTCCGCGCTCCCGGCCGGCAGGAGCGCCGAGTTCGTCGGCGGGTCATGGAGCATGAGCGTGACCACCGAGGCCACGACACCCTGGTAGACGGCGAACGCGCCGAGGACGACGACCTTGGCGGTGAGGTAGGCGTCCGGTCGCAGTCCGACCGCGGACTCCCGCCGGTAGATGTGCCGCTCGCCGACGAGATCTCGGACCGAGACCGCGAGGCCGGCGAAGGCGAGCCCGACCATGAGCACGGTGAGGATCTGCATCGACTCGCCGGTGATGTCCTCGCCGGGGTCGGGCTGCCGCAGGCCCAGCTCACCTCCCACGGCGACGGTGAGCAGCGCGAACAGCACCGGGAGGACGAGCAGGAAGAACAGGTACTTGCCGTCCGCCGCCATGAGGTTGACCTGACGCCGTGCGAGCGTGGAGACCTGCTTGCCCATCGACTGCTTGCTGCGGCGCTCGAGCTGCTGCGGGCGGGCCACGTTGACGCGGCGCACGTGCGGCCGGGCCGACGCCCCCTCGAACATCTGCTTGGACCGGGTCGGGTCCTCCTTGATGAAGGCGTAGATCTGCGCGTAGGTCAGGTCGTCGGGGTCCTTCACCTCGCGGCCGAGGTAGCGCATCGCCTTGGCGAAGTAGGGCTTGACCTCGTGCGGCGCCCCGTAGAAGGCCGTCTTGCCCCCGGGGGCAAGGATGAGGATCTTGTCGCACTGGGCGAGGTTGACCTCGTTGTGCGTGATGACGACGACCGTGCGGCCGCGCACCCCGCGCGAGTCGTCGCCGTGGGCGATCTCCGCGAGCAGGTGCATGACCTCGGCGTCGAGCGAGGGGTCCAGGCCCGACGTCGGCTCGTCGAGGAAGAGCAGGTCCGGCTGGGTGAGCATCTCCAGTGCGACGGACACGCGCTTGCGCTGGCCGCCGGAGAGCCGGTCGATGCGGGTCGAGGAGTGCTCGGTGAGGCCCAGTTGGCTCATCACGCGATCGACGGCCTGCTCCCGGTCGCGCCGCTGCACGGACTCGTCGAACCGCAGCTCGGCGCCGTAGTCGAGGGCGCGTCGGACGGTGAGGGTGCGGTGCACGACGTCGTCCTGCGGGACCACGCCCATGCGGTTGCGCATGGTGGCCTCGTGCTCGTAGACGTCGAGGCCGGAGAACCGGACGATGCCCTCGTCGGCGGTCGGCCGCCCCACGAGCGATCGCAACAGCGTGGACTTGCCGGCGCCCGACGGGCCGATGACGGCGAGCAGCGAACGGCCGGGCAGGGAGAACGTGACGTCGTCGAGGATGGTCTTCTTCGACGGGTCCGGCGCGCCCTGGTCCTTGAGCCGCTTCTTCTCCTCCGACGACGCGTCCACCCGCACCGTGAGGTCCTCGGCCTCGAGGCTGCCCTCGCCGCCGGAGATGTCGATCGGGACGAGCCCGCCGGGCACGAGCTGCAGGAACGAGCCCCCGACGCCGAGGATCCCGCCCATCTGCAGCATGCCCTGGGTGACGCGCGCGCCGTTGACGAACGTGCCGTTGAGCGAGCCGCGGTCGATCACCCGGAAGCCGCCCTGGGTGGGCACGAGGTCGACGTGCCGGCCCGAGACGAGCGGGTCGTCGAGCGTGATGTCGGCGCTGCGTGCGCGACCGATCGTCAGCGTGCCCGGCGGTCGGCCCGACCCTGCCGACGCGGGCGAACCGCCGGCGGGGCTGCCGGACGGGGCCGGAGCCAGGGGCGCACCCACGTGGAGCTCCTGGGTCGAGGGCCGGCGAGCGCCGGGGGCGTCCGGGCCACTCGCGCCGCTGAACGGCTCCGCGTTCTGCGGGGCGGGGGCGGCCGGACGCGACGGGCCCGACGTCGGCGCACCGGTCGCCGGTCCGGCCGGCGGCCTACCGGCGGGGGCACCGCCCGGGCTTCCCGGGGCCGGGGTGGAGCGAGGGTTCGCGGGGGTCGGGACCGACGATGCACCGACGGGGCCAGCGCTCGCCGCCGACGCGGCCGACGGCCCCGCGGAGTGCGCCGACGCCGCGGACGGACCGGCGGAGTGGGCCGACGCCGCGGACGGACCGGCAGAGTGGGCCGACGCCGCCGACGGACCGGCGGAGTGGGCCGACGCCGCGGACGGACCGGCACCCTGACCGCCCGGACCGGCTGCACCGGTCGGGGCGCCGACGGGCCGGATCCGTAGCGCGGGCCCCTGGGCGGGGTGTCCGAGGTGCACGACGACGCCCTGCCCGATCGCGATCGGCGCGGTGAGCTGCCGTCCGTCGACGAACGCCGCACCCCCGACGACGCGCATCATCCAGCCGTTCGGGGTCTCGGCGATCTCGAGGTTCTGGGGAGCCACCGCGGGGTGGCCGATGATGAGGTCGGCCGGCGGGGCGCTGCCGACCAGCGCGCGTCCGCCCGGGGGCCGCGTGGCGGTCCCCATCGGGGAGGCGATCTCGATGCCCGTCCGCATGCAGTGGTTCCTCTCGAAAAGCGTGGGTCGTACGACCGCCGGGCGCCGTCCTGCCGGGCGCGCCCCCCGGCATGCTAGTGCGCGCCGGACCCCGACGACGGGTGAGAGGTGCCCGGACCGGGTCGCGTTCGCCACCACGCCGGGCGGCACGCATCCGGGACGGCGATCACCGCGGGTCGACGCGCTCCCACGCCGGCGCCACGTGCGGCCACGGGTCGGCCTCCTCGAGCGCGGCGGCGAGGCCGAGCAGGAGTGCCTCCGAACCGACCTTCCCCCCGAGGTGGACGCCGAAGGGGAGCTCGGGCCCGTCGTCGTCGACCCGTGCCCGGTGGAGCGGCAGCGAGATGGCGGCCGCGCCGGTGATGTTCCACGTGGACGTCCAGGGGGTGAACGCGCGCTGGTCGAGGAAGTCCTGCCACGGGTCGGCGTCGTCGCGCATCGAGCCCACCGGGGCGGGCGGCCCCGACAGGGTGGGGCTGAGGATCACGTCGACTCCCGCCCATACCTGCGCGGTGCGTCGGGTGAGCAGGTGCATCGAGGTGATCGCGCTCGCGTACTCGACGCCGGTCACCTCCTTCCCGCGCTCGCGGAGGAGACGGGTGAGCGGCACGAGCAGCTCCTCCTGCGCCGGATCGAGCGGTGCGGCAGCGGCGCCCGTCGCCCAGACGGGCTGGAACGCCTCCCAGTCCTCGACGGCGAACGGCACGCCGACCTCCACCGTCTCGTGGCCCATTCCCTCGAGCAGGGTGACCGCACGGTCGACGGCGGCGAGCGCCTCGGGGTGGACGTCGGTCCCGATCGAGATGGGCTCGCGCAGGACCCCGACCCGGAGCCGTGCGGGCGGGGTGTCGCAGGCGGCGAGGAACGTGCCGAGCTGCTCGGGTGCCCGGTAGATGTCGCCCGCTCGGGGGACGGCGAGGACGTCGAGGAGAGCGGCGGTGTCGCGCACGGTGCGGGTGAGGACACCGTTGCGGCCCAGTCCGGGACCGTCCGTCTGGTACGGGCCCGGCGAGACACGGCCGCGGGTGGGCAGGAGACCGACCAGACCGCAGGCGGAGGCGGGGATGCGGATCGATCCACCGCCGTCGGAGCCCTGCGCGGCGGGGACGAGGCCGGCCGCCACGGCGGCACCCGCACCCCCGGAGGACCCGCCGGCCGACCGGTCGAGGTCCCACGGCGTGCGGGCGGTCGGCCCGACGTCCGGCTCGGTGTAGGGGGGCATGCCGAACTCGGGGGTCGTGGTCTTGCCGACCATCGTCGTCCCCGCGTCGGCCAGCAGCGACACGATGCCGTCGTCGAGCTGCGCGACGTTGTCCGCGAACGCGGCGGACCCCATGCGCATGGGCAGCCCGGCGACCTGGTTGAGGTCCTTGATCGGCACGGGCACGCCGAGGAACGGCGGCAGGTCGCGGTGGTCGGGGGCACCGCCGGGGCCGGACGACGCCTCGGCGAGCGTGGCCTCGGCGGCCCGCGCGTCGTCCAGCGCCCGGTCCGCGGCCACGTGGATGAAGGCGCCGACATGTTGGTCGAGCGACTCGATCCGACGCAGCGTGTGGTCGGCGACCTCGGTCGGCGACACCTGCCCGGACCGGATCGCGGCAGCCAGGTCGAGGGCGGGGAGCTCGTGGATCTGGGCCATGGCCCGAGACTACGGGGCCTCGTCGGACGCCCGAGCGGGGCCGAGCGGACGCCCGAGCGCGCCTGAGCGGGCGCCCGACGGTGCAGCGTCGTTCTTCTCCCTTGACCCGCAACCGGGGTTATGCGCAAGGATGGACCGCGGCCGTGCCATCCGGGCGGTTGACCCGACGGAAGGAGATCACATTGGGAATCTTCGACAAGGCCAAGGACGCACTCTCCAGCGACAAGGGTGAGGAGTACTCGGACAAGGGTCTCGACGCTGCTGGCAACGCCGCGGACAACGTCTCCGGCGGGAAGCACAGCGACAAGATCGACGGCGTGCGTGACAACCTCGACGGCCGCATCGGCAACGAGGGCGCCGGCGACACGTCGCAGGCCTGATCCACTCACTCTCGGGGAGCTAGCCCCCGACGCTCGACGGCCGGTCCCCCAGTCTGGGGGCCGGCCGTCGCTGTGCGCGCCCGGCGCGCCTCGACGACGCCGACGACGAAGAACCGCGCTCGGCGGCCGTGTGACCTGCATGACGACGTGGTGGAATGTGCGCATGACTTCGACGGCTCCTGCTCAGTCCGACGACGACCCCTACGA
This sequence comes from Georgenia sp. Z1491, assembly GCF_049856175.1. Classification (GTDB taxonomy): domain Bacteria; phylum Actinomycetota; class Actinomycetes; order Actinomycetales; family Actinomycetaceae; genus JB111. Next base: position 478,417 of record NZ_JBNDNA010000001.1, on the reverse strand, counting down.
GTGGCTCGAGGAGGTCGAGGGCGAGGAGGCCCTCGCCTGGGTCGAGGAGCGCAACGCCGAGGTCACCGACGAGATCGCCTCGGCGCCGCGGTTCGAGGAGATCCGCTCCCAGATCCTCGAGGTGCTCGACTCGACGGAGAAGATCCCCGGCGTCGTGCAGCGCGGGGAGCACCTCTACAACTTCTGGATCGACGCGGAGCACCCCCGCGGCCTGTGGCGCCGGACCACGTGGGAGTCCTACCGGACGCGCGAGCCGGAGTGGGACGTCCTCATCGACGTCGACGCCCTCGCTGAGGCCGAGGGCGAGCAGTGGGTCTGGCACGGGGCGACCGTGCGCCGCCCGGAGTGGGACGTGGCGCTGGTCGCGCTGTCCCGCGGCGGGTCCGACGCCGACGTCGTGCGCGAGTTCGACCTGACCACGCGCGAGTTCGTCGAGGACGGCTTCCGGCTCGAGGAGTCCAAGGGGTTCGCCCGGTGGGGCGACGCGAGCGGCGACGTCCTGCTCGTCGGCCGCGACTTCGGCGAGGGGACCCTGACCGAGTCCGGGTACCCGCGCACGGTGCGCCGCTGGGAGCGTGGCACAGCGCTCGCCGACGCCCCGGAGGTGTACGCGGGCGAGGAGTCCGACGTCGTCGTCGGGGCCTCCTACGACGCCACGCCCGGGTTCGAGCGCACGTTCTTCAGCCGGGCGGTGGGCTTCTTCGACGAGGAGGTCTACCTCGAGCGGGAGGACGGCGAGAAGGTCCGCATCGACGTCCCCACCACCGCGTCCGTCGACGTGCACCGCGAGTGGCTGACGATCCTGCTGCGCGAGACCGGCAAGCTGCGCGGCACGATGTACCGCGCCGGCACGCTGCTCGGCGTCGACCTCGAGGAGTTCCTCGCCGGCGAGGGCACCGTGACGACCCTGTTCGTCCCCACCCCGACCACCGCGCTCGCGAGCTACTCGTGGACGCGCCACCACCTCGTGCTCAACATCCTCGAGGACGTGACGAACCGCCTCGAGATGCGCACCCCGCCGCCGACCTCGGACGGCGAGTGGCGCGAACGTCCCCTCGCCCTGTCGGCGTCCGGGTCTCCCCGGCTGGCGGTCTCGCGGATGGCGGCGCTGGCGGTGTCCGCTGTGGACGAGCTCGAGTCGGACGACGTGTGGCTGACGACGAACGACTTCCTCCAGCCGAGCTCGCTGGGCCTCGTGCGCCTCACGGGCGCCGGGCAGACGAAGGCCGTCGAGCCGCTGAAGATGATGCCGCAGTTCTTCGACGACGAGGGCCTCGTCGTCGAGCAGTTCTTCGCCACGTCCGACGACGGCACGCAGGTCCCGTACTTCCAGATCGGGAAGAAGGGGGTCGGCACCGCGGAGTGGCGCCGCGAGGGCGGCAGGCCGCTGCCGACGCTGCTGTACGGCTACGGCGGCTTCGAGATCTCCCTGCTCCCCCTGTACTCCGGCACCGTGGGTCGGGCGTGGCTCGAGCGGGGCGGCGTGTACGTCGTGGCCAACATCCGCGGCGGCGGCGAGTACGGGCCGAGGTGGCACCGCACCGCGCTCACGCACCGGCGGCACCGGGCCTACCAGGACTTCGCCGCCGTCGCGGACGACCTCGTGGGCCGTCAGGTCACCGACCCCGCCCACCTCGGCATCCAGGGCGGGTCGAACGGCGGGCTGCTCATGGGCGTCATGCTCACGCTCTACCCGGAGAAGTTCGGCGCGATCGTCGCGCAGGTCCCGCTGCTGGACATGCGGCGGTTCTCGCGCCTGCTCGCGGGGGCGTCGTGGGTGGCGGAGTACGGCGACCCGGACGACCCGGCGCAGTGGAGCTTCATGAAGACGTTCTCGCCGTACCACCTGTTCGACGACGAGAAGGACTACCCGCCGCTCCTGCTGACGACCTCCACGCGGGACGACCGGGTCCACCCCGGGCACGCCCGGAAGATGGCCGCCCGGATGCTCGAGGCCGGCAAGGACGTGCGCTCCTACGAGAACATCGAGGGCGGCCACGGCGGGGCCGCGACGAACGCGCAGCGCGCCCACCTGAACGCGCTCGCGTACGAGTTCCTCTGGCAGCAGCTCGGCGACGCCTGACCCCGCCCGTCGAGAGTGCGGTGCGTCCACCCCACCGCACTCTCGACGGCGAGTGCGTCAGGGGCCGGTGTTCCAGCGCTCGCGGCGCGCGCGGATCCAGCCGAACAGGCCGATGATCCCGATCGCGAACCCGGCGCCGAGCCCCAGGAGCCCGACCAGGAGCGGCCCGCCGAGCACCGACCAGCCGCCGAGCGACGGCGAGCGGGTGATCCCCAGCTCGGCCCCGCCGGCGTCGCAGTCCACGTCGTACTGACCGTCCGATCCGGCGGCGAAGCTGCCGAGCGTGACCTCGTGACTGCCGGCGCCGGCCTGGAAGACCTCCTCGAGCTCGATGTCGAGCGAGGAGCCGTCGGGGCCCGTGACGACGCACTGCCCCTCGGTCCCCCGCTCGCCGACGATGAGGTAGGTGCTCTCGCCGGCGAGGTCGTGCCGTCCGGCGCCCAGCGGCTCGGCCGAGTCGACCGCCTCGCGCACAATGCCGGTGGCCGCGCCCGTCCCGGCGGCCAGGGCGAACGCGGGGACCAGGGAGCCGACGAGCACGCCGACGACCATCCACAGCACGGACGCGCGGGTGGTGCGTGGGCGGATGCGACGGCGTCGGGGACCGGCGGTGTCGTCGGTGCCGTCGGGCACCGGCTGCTCGTCGGTCGTCGACGGTTCGTCGGGCGTGGCTGTCACCCGCACAGTGTGCCAAGCGTTGCGGCCCGCCGAGTCCGAGGGTCCGCGGGAGAAGGGTCGAGCGCCCCCATCGGGACCCCGGACCTCACCCGAGCACTGCGCGAGGCGGGCACGGGCGAAGGGGCGGGCCGCCCCGCGCGGTCAGCCTGCGACGTCGTGCAGGTGGTGCCGGATGTCGTGCAGGAGGTACTGGGCGAGCGTGCGCACGGTGAACGCGGCGCCGTCCGAGCGGTAGCCGGGGCGCTCCCAGGCGGCCTCGGGGACGGCGCCGAAGACGATGCCGGTCTCCTCCGCCCGCTCGGCGAAGGTCCGCGCCACCTCCGCGGGCTCGCGCGACCCGTAGTCGCCCTCGACCGCCGCGCGGTCCTGGTCCCAGTCGGGGAACGTCGGACCGTCGCCGGACCGGATGAGCGCGAGGCGGGTGGACATGACCTCGAGCACGTCGGCCGAGTGCGCGCCGTACTCCAGGGGCGACCACGTGGAGTCGTCCGGCCGGTCGGCGACGCCGTCGCGCCGCAGCACGTCGGCCCAGCGGCTCGCGGCGGCGGACAGCTCGCGGGCGACGTCGTCGGGCGCGAGGGTCGACGCCTCGGTACCGCACTCCGCGCAGCGCTCCCGCAGGACCCAGGTCCAGTCCTTGGTCTCCGGCTCGATCACGGCGATCCTCCCTCTCGTGGCGCGGTCACCGGCCACGCTACGCCGCCCACCCCGACGAGGTCAGGGGAAGCTGACGAGGACACGGGATATAGACCCTGCTCTCGCCGACTTCCCCTGATCTCGCGCCGACGAGGGGCGAGGCGCGGCACCTCGCGGCGTCAGCGCGTGCGGCGGTGGCCCTGCCACAGGACGAGCGCGCCGGTCTCCCGGCGCTCGCCCCGCACCCGGCGGCCGCGCGGTCCTGCCACGACGACGCCGGTCGAGCTCGCGGTGAACACCCTGCTGCCCGGCTCGACCCGCGCGCGCAACGCCTCGAGCTCGGCCGTCACCCGGTCGAGCTCGTCGCGCAGCCTGAGCACCTGCTCGATCCCGGCGAGGTTCACGCCCTTCTCCTGGGACAGGCGCTGCACCTCGCGCAGCCGGGAGACGTCGCGCAGCGAGTAGCGGCGCCCGCGTCCGGCGGTGCGGTGCGGGGCCACCAGGCCCAGCCGGTCGTACTGCCGGAGCGTCTGCGGGTGCATGCCGGCGAGCTCGGCGGCGACCGAGATCGTGAGCACCGCGGTGTCGGGACCGATCTGGTCCTCGGCGCGCACCCGGCCCCGGGCGCGACCGCGCCCCGCCCGGCCCGGGCTCATCGTCTCGCCTGCTCGAAGAGCTGGTCCCGCGGGCTCACGTCGCCGTTGGCGGCGGCGAAGTCCTCGACGGCCTTTCGTGCCGCCGCGCTGAGCCGCGAGGGCACGACGACGTTGACGGTCACCAGGAGGTCGCCGGGAACGCCCTTGGCACGCTTCACGCCGTGCTTGCGCACGCGCAGGGTCCTGCCCGACGGCGTACCGGCCGGCACCTTGAGGCGCACGCTCTCGCCGTCGAGCGTGGGGATCTCCACGGTCGCCCCGAGCGCGGCCTCGTCGAACGTCACCGGCACGGTGAGGCGCAGGTTCGCGCCGTCGAGGGTGAAGACCGGATGGGGTGTGACCTCGACGGTGATGATGAGGTCGCCTGCCGGTGCACCGCCGCTGCCGGGGCGTCCCTTGCCGGGGATCTTGATCTTCTGACCGTCGCGCACGCCGGGCGGGATGCGGGTGGTCACCGCGCGGCCGTCGACGGTGAGCTCCACGGTCGAGCCGTCGACGGCCTGCCGGAACGGCAGCGTGGTCGTGGCGAGCACGTCCTGGCCGCGCTGGGCGCGGCGCCTCGACCCGAAGCCCGACGGCGCGGCCGAGCCGAACATCGAGCTGAGGATGTCGTCGAACCCGGGCGCGTCCTGCGCCGAGGCGTAGCCCTGCCCGCGGCCCCCGGCTCCGAAGCCGGAGGAGAAGACGTCCTCGAAGCCCGACGCGCCGGCGCCGCCGGCCGGTCCGCCCGAGAAGCGCGGCCGGCCCCCGGCCATGGCCCGCAGCGCGTCGTACTCGCTGCGCTCCTTGGGGTCCGAGAGCACCGCGTAGGCCTCGCCGACCTTCTTGAAGGTCTCCTCGGCCTTGGCGTCACCTGGGTTCTGGTCGGGGTGGTGCGTCCGGGCGAGCTTGCGGTACGCCTTCTTGATCGTGTCCGCGTCGGCGTCCTTGCTCACGCCGAGCACCTGGTAGAAGTCCTTCTCCAGCCAGTCCTGTCCCGCCATCACTCACCACCTCCCTCGGCTGCGTCTTGTCGATCTCGCGGGCCGGGCGTGCGCCGCACGCCCGGCGTCCTGCATGTGCTGCGTGCCCGTGGGCGCCGCCCGGCGGCGCCCACGGGCATCGTCACCCGGCTCACGCGGGAGAGTGCACCGCCACGCGGGCGGCCCGGACGACCTTGTCGCCGATCCGGTAGCCCGGCTGGAGGACCTGGTCGATCGTGGGGACCTCGACCTCCGCGCTCTCGGAGCTCATGAGCGCCTCGTGCACGTTCGGGTCGAACTCCTCGCCCACGGCGCCGAAGCGCTCGAGGGAGAACCTCTGCTGGAGCGTCTGCTCGAGCTTGTCGGCGATCGAGGCGAACGGGCCGCTCAGGTCGTCGTGGCTGCGGGCCAGCGCGATGTCGTCGAGGACGCCGAACAGCGACTCCACGACCGACTCGACGCCGGCCTGCCGGTGACCGGCGGCCTCCGTGCGGGAGCGACGCACGAACGCCGCGTACTCCTGCTCGACGTTGTAGACGTCGGCCTTGCGCCGCGCCAGCTGGTCCTGCAGGTCCAGCACCTCCGCCTGCGCGACGGCGAGAGGGTCCTCCTCCGCCGCGACCTGGTCACCCTCCGGCCCGCCGGACGGCGCACCAGCAGGCGCACCGGCCGGCACGTCGGACGCCCCACCGGCTGGGCCACCGCCCGCGGCCGCACCCTCACCCGCGGGGCCGCCCGCGCCGGGCGCACCGGCACCGGGCGCCGCCGCGGCGTCGTCGGGAACCGCCTGACCCTGCGGTCCGCCCGCGGCCGGGCCGCCCGCCGGCGGGCGCACCCGTCCGGTCTCGGGGTCGAGGCGACGGCGGTCGTTGACCACCGGCTCCTCCCTCGGTCGGTCGGGCTGCTCGGTCACTTGCGGTCCTCCTCGTCGTCGACGATCTCGGCGTCGACGACGTCCTCGTCGGCGCCGGCGTCCGAGGCCTGCTCGCCCCCGGCGTCACCGAAGTCCGGCTGCTCCTGCGCGCCGACGTTCTCGTCGGCCTGCGCGGCGTAGAGCGCCTCGCCGATCTTCATCGCCTTGGTGTTGAGGTCGTCCTGCGCCGTCTTGATGGCCTCGACGTCCTCGCCCTCGAGCGCCTTCTTCAGGGCGTCGACGGACTCCTGGATCTCGCCCCGGACGTCCTCGGGCAGCTTGTCGGCGTTGTCGGTGAGCTGCTTCTCCACCGAGTACACCTGCTGCTCGGCCGTGTTGCGGGCGTCCGCCTCCTCACGACGCTTGGCGTCCTCGGCGGCGTGCGCCTCGGCCTCCTTGACCATGCGGTCGATCTCGTCCTTGGGCAGCGCCGAGCCGCCGGTGATCGTCATCGACTGCTCGGTGCCGGTGCCCTTGTCCGTGGCGGACACGTGGACGATGCCGTTGGCGTCGATGTCGAAGGCGACCTCGACCTGCGGCATGCCGCGCGGCGCCGGTGCGATGCCGGTGAGCTCGAACGTGCCGAGCGGCTTGTTGTCCCTCGCGAACTCGCGCTCGCCCTGGAAGACCTGGATGAGCACCGACGGCTGGTTGTCCTCGGCCGTGGAGAAGACCTCGGAGCGCTTGGTCGGGATGGCCGTGTTGCGCTCGATGAGCTTCGTCATCACGCCGCCCTTGGTCTCGATGCCCAGGGAGAGCGGGGTGACGTCGATGAGCAGGACGTCCTTGCGGTCGCCCTTGATGACGCCGGCCTGCAGGGCGGCGCCGACGGCGACGACCTCGTCCGGGTTGACGCCCTTGTTGGGCTCGCGGCCGCCGGTCAGGCCCTTGACGGCCTCGGTGACGGCCGGCATGCGGGTCGAGCCGCCGACGAGGACGACGTGGTCGATCTCGGAGAGCTGGATGCCGGCGTCGCGGATGACGTTCTCGAACGGCGCCTTGGTGCGGTCGAGGAGGTCCTTGGTCATGTCCTCGAACTTCGCGCGCGTGAGCTGCTCGTCGAGGTGGATCGGGCCCTCGGGCGTCATCGACAGGTACTGCAGGGAGATGTTCGTCGACGTCGCCGAGGAGAGCTCCTTCTTGGCCTGCTCGGCCGCGTCCTTGAGCCGCTGGAGCGCGATCTTGTCCTTGGACAGGTCGGGACCGCCGCGGCCCTTGACCGTGTCGACGAGCCAGCTGACGACCCGCTGGTCCCAGTCGTCGCCGCCGAGGCGGTTGTCCCCGGAGGTCGCGCGGACCTGGATCGTGGAGAACTCGTCCTCGTCCTTGCCGACCTCGAGCAGGGAGACGTCGAACGTGCCGCCACCCAGGTCGAACACGAGGATGAGCTCGTCCTCCTTGCCCTTCTCCAGGCCGTAGGCGAGCGCCGCCGCGGTGGGCTCGTTGACGATGCGCAGGACGTTGAGGCCGGCGATCTGGCCGGCGTCCTTCGTGGCCTGCCGCTCGGCGTCGTTGAAGTACGCGGGCACGGTGACGACGGCGTCGGTGACGGGCTCGCCGAGGTAGGACTCGGCGTCCTTCTTCAGCTTGCCCAGGATGCGCGCGGAGATCTCGGGCGCGGTGTAGGACTTGTCCTCGATGTCCACCGACCAGTCGGTGCCCATGTGGCGCTTGACGGAGGAGATCGTGCGGTCGACGTTGGTGACGGCCTGACGCTTGGCGATCTCGCCGACGAGGACCTCGCCGGACTTGCTGAACGCGACGACGGACGGCGTGGTGCGCTGGCCCTCCGCGTTCGCGATGACCGTCGGCTCGCCGCCCTCGAGGACGGAGACGACGGAGTTCGTGGTGCCGAGGTCGATCCCGACTGCTCGTGCCATGTGTGGTGCTCCCTAGTGGTTGCGCCGGCTGCGTGACCTGGTTGGCCGCGGCTTCCGACTGGTCTTGAGTCGTATGCACTCAACTCTGCACCCGCGCCGGTTCCGTTGTCCAGCCGACCGGGCGTGAAGCTGAGTCTGCCTGGCTCAACCTTGGAGGTGGGGTGGGTATTCCCGGGCGCGCAGAAGGCCCGGCCCGTAGCCTCTCGCCCTGTGCCACCACGCCGTCCACGTCCTCCCGCGGCGCAACCGCGCTTCGCCCGCCCGCTGCCGCCCGAGCAGTTCTCGCGCTGGTACGGCGGCTGGGACCCGCTCGACCCCACCACCGTCGGCGCCTTCATGCGGGGCTTCGACCGGCCGTGGTGGATCGTGGGCGGTTGGAGCATCGAGGTCGTTACCGGCGTCGCGCGCCCGCACGAGGACTTGGACGTCTCGATCCTGTCGAGCGACGCCGGGGCCTTCCGCCGCTTCCTCGGCGACCGGTGGACGCCGTGGAACGTCGACGAGGGGTGGCTGCGCCCCTTCGACGGGCGCTTCGGCGAGCTGCGGCCCGACAGCCAGCTGTGGGTGCGACGTGACGCGCGCTCGCCGTGGATCCTCGACGTGCCGTTCACCCCGGAGACCGGCGGCCGCTGGACCAACAAGCGCCTCGCCTCCCACACCGAGGACCTCGACGACGTCACGTGGGTCGCGCCCGACGGGCTGCGCTACGCACGGCCCGAGGTGACCCTCATGTTCAAGGCCGCCCAGGCTCGGGAGAAGGACCGGCAGGACGCCCGGGCCGCGCTTCCGCTGCTCGACGCCCGGGCGCGCCGGTGGCTGCGCGACGTCGTCGCGCGCCTGGACGCCGACCACGCCTGGCTCGACACCCTCTGAGCATCCGCGCCTCCGCCGCGCCGGGACGGGCGACAATCTCCCCGACGACGACGAACGGCGCCGAGCGGTGCCCCTCCGTCGTCGACGACGTGCACGAACGGCGGCGGGCCGGTCCGGCCGCACCACGACGACCACGGTGGCGGGCCGGCCCAGCCACTACGACGACCAGGGAGGCAGTGTGCAGCACGTGCTCTCGGCGACGGTGCCGGTCTTCCTCGTCGTCGCGCTCGGCTACGTCCTCACGCGGTCCGGCATGTTCCGGCGCGAGGACGCTGCGGTCCTGTCGCGGTTCGTCGTCAAGGTGGCGCTGCCTCTCCTCATCTTCGCCAACATCGCCGGCCGCTCCCCCGGCGAGGTCTTCCACGCCGTGTACCTGCTCACCTACGCGATCGCCGCGCTGGTGATGTTCGGCCTCGCTGCCGCCTACGCCCGCGCGCGGGGCAGGTCGAGGCTGCGGGCGATCTTCATGGGCACCGGCATGGCGGGGACGGCCAACGGGTTCATCGGGTTCCCGATCTTCCTCATCCTGTTCGCGGAGCGGGCGGGGGCCGCCGTCGGGATGGGCATGATCGTCGACAACGTACTCATCATCCCGCTCACGCTGCTGCTGGCCGAGCAGGCGACGGGCACGGGCACCGTCCGCGACCGGCTCGTCGCGACCCTGCGCGGTGTCGTCCTGCACCCGATGGTCATCGCGATCGTCGCCGCGCTCGCACTGAGCACGGCCGGCATCGACCTGCCGACGACGCTCGACCGCGGCGTCGACCTCCTCGCGGGCGCGTCGACGGGGGTGGCGCTGTTCGCCGTCGGCGGGATGTTCGTCGGTCTGCGCGTGCGCGGGGCGGTGGGGGACATCGCCACCACGGTCGTCGGGAAGCTGGCCGTGATGCCGGCGATCGCCGTCGGACTGATCCTCCTGCTCGACGCCGCCGGGCTGCCCCCGCTGCCGGCCGAGCTGCGGGCGGCAGCGGTGCTGATGTGCGCGCTGCCGACGTACTCGGTGCTGCCCGCGCTCGGCGAGGGGTACGGGGAGTCCGACGTCCCGACCGCGTCGATGATGCTCCAGACGGCGTGCTCGTTCCTCACGCTCTCGGGGTGGATGCTCGGCCTGCGCGCGATGGGTTGGCTGTAACGGGGCAGCGCCGACCGCACAGGTCCTCGCCGAGCGGGCGAGGTACCGCTCGCTCAGGCGTCGAGGAGGTCGAGGAACGCCAGCGTCGCGGGGCCGGGGTTGAAGTCGCTCCACGCCAGGTGCTCGACCCGGACCGGTCCGTCGACCACCGGGACGACCACCGTGCGGGCGTCGTCCGGCACGACGGCGGCCGGCAGCAGCGTGACCGCGAGCCCCTCGGCGACCAGACCGAGGAGCAGCTCGGGACCGATCGACTCGAAGGCCACCTCCCGCGCGACGCCCGCGGCCGCGAACGCGATGTCGCTCTGCGCGCGGCCCGGAGTGCCGGCGCCGAAGTCGGCGAACGTCTCGTCGGCCAGCTCGGCGAGCCCGAGTCGGCGTCGCCGGGCGAGCCGGTGCCCGGCCGGGAGCACGGCGACGAGCGGCTCACGGGCGAGCTCACGGGAGGCGACGCCGACCGGCGAGCGGGTGTCGGACAGGCCGAGCACGGCGAGGTCGAGCTCGCCGGAGCGGATCGCGGCGACGAGCTCGTCGCTGCCACCGCCGCGCATCGTCACCCGCACCGCGGGGTGCTCGTCGCGCAGCCGGCCCACGAGCGCGGGGACGTCGAGGGCGGTGACGGTCGGGATCAGCCCGATGCGCAGCGTCCCTCGCACCTCGCCGGCGGCGGACGCGGCCTCGGCAGCGGCGCGCTCGACAGCATCGAGCGCGGCACGGGCCGCCGGGAGGAAGGCCTCGCCGGCGGCGGTGACCTCCACCCGCCGGCTCGTCCGGGCGAAGAGATCGACGCCGAGCTCCCGCTCCAACGCCTTGACCTGGTGGCTGAGCGCCGACTGGACCACGAAGCAGCGCTCGGCGGCGCGGGTGAAGCTGCGGGTCTCGGCCACAGCGAGGACGTAGCGCAGCTGCTGCAGCTCCATCCATCCATCGTGCTACGCGATCGATCCGATGACAACGATGTGTTGGACTCATCAACCAAGGCGGGCCGACGCTGGTCGCATGACGACGACAGCACCCCGCCCGGGGACATCGGCGCCCGACGCGACGCCCACCGGACCGCCCGGACGCGGCACCACGCCCGACGTCGACACGCCTCACCCCTCACCCGGCCGCACCACCGCGCTCACCCTGGCGACCGCTCTTGCGCCGGCCGTGTGGGGGACGACCTACATCGCGACCACCGAGCTGCTCCCGGCGGACCACCCGATGTTCGCCGCGCTCATGCGCGCGCTCCCGGCAGGCCTGCTCGGCCTGCTCGTCGCCCGCCGGCTGCCCCGCGGCGCGTGGTGGTGGCGGTCCGCCGTGCTCGGCACGCTCAACATGGCCATCTTCTTCCCGCTGCTCTTCGTGGCCGCGGAGCGGCTGCCGGGCGGCGTCGCCTCGACCCTCGGCGCCACTCAGCCGATCCTCATCACCTTCCTCGCGGTCCTCATCCTCTCGGAGCGTCTCTCACGGTGGCGGCTCGCGTGGGGCGTCGTCGGCGTGCTGGGGGTCGGTCTCGTCGTGCTCGGACCCGACGCGGCGCTCGACCCGGTCGGCATCGCCGCGGGCATCCTCGGCGCCGCCTCCATGGGCACCGGCGTCGTGCTCACCAAGCGGTGGGGCCGGCCCGACGACGTGGGGCCCGTGGGGTTCGCCTCCTGGCAGCTGACCGCGGGCGGCCTCGTCCTGCTCGTCCCGACCCTCGTCGTCGACGGCGTTCCCACCGGCATCGACGCCCCGGCCGTCGCCGGGTACGCGTGGCTCGGCCTCGTGGGCGGGCTCATCGCCTACTCGCTGTGGTTCGCCGGGGTCCGCTCCCGCCCGGTCACCGCGACGGCACTCCTCGGCCTGCTCTCCCCCCTCGTCGCGGCGGTCCTCGGGGCCGCCGTCGTCGGAGAGCGCCTCACCCCGGTCCAGCTGGTCGGGTTCGCCCTCGCCCTGGCCGCCCTCGCCGCGGGCCAGCTCGCGCCGCGGCGCCGAAGGCCTGGCGCACGCCGCAGCAGCCAGCCGTCCCCTCGACGCTCCCGCATCGACGCGCACGCTCCGCACACCCCGACGACGCAGGAGGTCGCATCGTGAGGATCGTCGTCATCGGCGCGACCGGCATGGTCGGAACCCAGCTCACCAGCGAGGCCACGCGGCGCGGGCACGACGTCGTCGCCGTCTCGCGGAGCCCGGGGCGCACCCGCACGCGCAGTCCTCGAACCACCACCGACGACGACGCACGGCGGGGCACACCCGTGCGCACCGTCGCCCTCGACGTCTCACGACCAGGCGCGGCCGACGCGGTACTCGCCGGGGCCGACGCCGCGATCCTCGCCGCACGCGCACCGTCGGGGGCAGAGCGGAGAATCGGCCCGCTCACGACAACGGTCCTCGACGCCGCCCGCCGCACGGACACGCGGCTCCTCGTCGTCGGGGGTGCCGGCCCGCTCAGCTCTCCCGGGCGGGCGGACCCGGCACCGGGTGATGCGGAAGCGGTCCCGACGGAAGGCTGCCCGGCGCCCGGGGACGGCGGCCTGCTCGTCGTCGACGATCCGAGGTTCGTCCCGCCATCGTGGCGTGCCGTCGCGGCAGCGAGCCTGGACCAGCTGGCGGCGTGCGTCGTCCATCCGTACGAGGGGTGGACCTACCTCAGCCCGCCCGCCGTCCTCGCGCCCGGCGAGCGCTCGGGCCGCTACCGACGCGGGACCACCACCCTGCTCACGGACCCGGACGGCCGTTCGAGCATCTCGGTGGAGGATCTCGCGGTGGCCGCGATCGACGAGGTCGAGGTTCCGGGCACCGACCGGCACATCACCGTCGCGCGAAGCCACACGGAACACCCCCGCATCGACCGCTGACGCCGGCGCCTCGCCCGGGCCTCGGCGAGGTCGTGCCCGGACCGTCGAGATCGTGCCTCGCGCGCACGACCTCGCCGCCCCAAGCACGACCTCGTCGGAGATGCCCGGAGCAGGCCGAGGCGGACCAGGACGATCCGCGCCCAGAATCTCCTTGCGCATCGACTGAACGCACGTATAGCGTCCTGAACATGAGTTCAACGTCCGAGGATCTCACCACCAGGGCCCGCATCCGGGACGCCGCGATCCACCGGTTCGCGGCCCACGGCCTCGACGCGTCGCTGCGCAGCATCGCCGCCGATGCCGGGGTCAGCGCGGGCCTGATCCTCCACCACTTCGGCTCGCGCGCCGGCCTCCGCGAGGCCTGCGACGAGCACGTCCTGGCGCAGATCCGCGACTTCAAGTCCTCGGTCCTCCGGTCGAACGCCCGGGCGGCCGCGATGCTCATCCCGCTCGCGGGTATCGAGGGCTACACGACGCTCGTCGGCTACGTGCTGCGGGCGCTGCAGCACGGGGGCGAGCTGACCGACCGGTTCGTGAACGCCTCCGTCGACAACACGTCCGTCTACGTCCAGGAGGCGGTCGACGACGGCGTCGTCCGCCCGAGCCGCGCCCCCGCCGCGCGCGCCCGGGCGCTCACCGTCCTGTCCCTCGGCGCGCTGCTCCTCCAGCTCCCGGGCCGGCAGGAGCACTGGGACCTCGAGGAGCTGCCCGCCATGCTGCGCGCCTACGCCGACACGATGACGCTCCCGCTGCTCGAGCTGTACACCGAGCCGCTGCTCACGAGCCCCGACCTGCTCGCCGCCTACCTCGCCACGCCCGACGGTGCCAGGGCCGCGCAGGAGGGCCGGGCGACCGACGGGCTCGACGACGAGGACTCCGACCCTTCCGACCGCACCACCACCACACCCTCCGACGACGACACCGCCACTGCGGCGCCCGCCGCCACCGATCCCGCACCTTCCACCACGTCCCACAGGAGCACCGCATGACCAGCCCCGCGATCGAGGTCGCCGACCTCGTCAAGACCTTCGGCTCCACCCGCGCGCTCGACGGCTTCGAGCTCACCGTGCCCACCGGGCGCGTCACCGGATTCCTCGGCCCCAACGGCGCCGGGAAGTCCACGACCATCCGCGTGCTGCTCGGCATGCTCCGCGCCGACTCCGGCCGCGCCACCGTGCTCGGCCAGGACCCCTGGTCCGACGCCGTCGCCGTGCACCGCCGCCTCGCCTACGTCCCCGGCGACACGAGCCTGTGGCCGAACCTCACCGGCGGCGAGGCGATCGACGTGTTCACCCGCCTGCACGGCGGCACCGCCGACCGGCGACGCCGCGAGGAGCTGATCGAGCGCTTCGAGCTCGACCCGACGAAGAAGGCGCGCACGTACTCCAAGGGCAACCGGCAGAAGGTCGCCCTGGTCTCGGCACTCGCCTCCGACGCCGAGCTGTTCCTCCTCGACGAGCCGACCTCCGGCCTCGACCCCCTGATGGAGGCCGTGTTCACCGACGAGGTCCGGAAGCTGCGCGCGGACGGCCGCACGGTCCTGCTGTCGAGCCACATCCTCGGCGAGGTCGAGAAGCTGTGCGACACCGTGACGATCATCCGGGCGGGCCGAGCCGTCGAGTCCGGCACCCTCGCCGAGATGCGCCACCTCACGCGCTCGACCGTCACCGCGACGACCAGCCACCCCGCCGAGGCGTTCACCCGCCTCGACGGCGTCCACGACCTCGCCCGCGAGGGTGACCGCCTCACCTTCGACATCGACAACGCCCGGATCAACGAGGTCCTCCAGGTGCTCGCCGACGCCGGCGTCGAGAACCTGTCCATCACCCCGCCGTCGCTGGAGGACCTCTTCATGCGCCACTACGGCGACGACGTGAGCGAGGCCGCCTGATGACCGCCACAGCCACCGGTCGCACCGACGTCCCGCCGGCACGCCGCACGGACCGACCACCGCCCGACGCCGGCACAAGCCTCACGGGGACAGCGACCCTGGTCCGGCTCAACCTGCGGCTCGACCGGGTCCGCATCGCGGTGTGGGCGCTCGCCGTCGGGCTCGTCGTCCTCGGCTCGGTCTACTCCCTCGAAGGCGCGTTCCCCACCCAGGAGTCGCTCCAGGGCCGCGCCGACCTCATGTCGAGCCCGGCCGCGGTCATCATGAGCGGCCCGGCGTTCGCTCTCGACGACTACACGTTCGGCGCGATGGTCGCCAACGAGCTCGTGCTCTACGTGCTCCTCGCGGCGAGCATCATGTCGATCCTCCTGGCCGTGCGGCACACCCGCGCCGAGGAGGAGTCGGGGCGCCTCGAGCTCATCCGCTCGCTCCCCGTCGGCCGGTTCGCCGCGCCGACGGCGTCCGTCGTCACCGTCGCCGTCGCCAACGTCCTCGTCGGCGCGGCAGTGACGATCAGCCTGGTCGTCCCCGGGATGGCTGTCACCGACTCGCTCGCCCTGGGGCTCGCCACGGCGCTGACCGGCATGGTGTTCGCCGCGCTCGCCACGGTGGTCGCCCAGACCACCGAGCACGCTGGCGGGGCGAGCGGGCTGTCGGCCGCCGTCCTCGCGGGCGCCTTCCTCGTCCGCGGCATCGGCGACGTCATCGAGCCCACGGGCTCGTGGCTGTCCTGGTTCTCGCCGCTGGCCTGGGCCCAGCAGACCCGCCTGTTCGTCGACCTCAGGTGGTGGCCGCTCGCGGTCTCGGCGGCCGCCGTCGTCGTCCTGTACGTCGTGGCCGTCAGCCTCGCCCGCAGGCGTGACCTCGGCGCCGGCCTGCGCCGCCCCTCCCCCGGGCCCGCCAACGCGGCGCGCTCGCTGCTCTCCCCGGCCGGGCTCGCCGAGCGGCTCCTGCGCGGCTCGGTCATCGCCTGGGGAGTGGGGACCTTCCTGTTCGCCGTGGCGATGGGTTCCCTCGCCGGATCGATCGACGACATGCTCGAGGACAACCCCACTCTGCAGGACTGGGTCGCCCTGGAGGGCACGGACATGACCGCGCAGTTCGCGGGCATCATCCTCACGATCGTCCTCGTGGCACCGATGATCCTCGCCGTCTCGGGCGTGCTACGGCTCAAGGCCGAGGAGTCCTCGGGCCGCACCGAGCAGACGATCGTCACCGGCAGCTCGCGGACCGGCT
Source organism: Georgenia sp. Z1491 (assembly GCF_049856175.1). Lineage (GTDB taxonomy): Bacteria > Actinomycetota > Actinomycetes > Actinomycetales > Actinomycetaceae > JB111. The sequence goes on along the minus strand of NZ_JBNDNA010000001.1, from coordinate 462,652 downwards.
ACCTCGGGGGGTGGCTGCTGACGGTCGCCGTGCACATGGTCCTCCTCACCGTGGTCTCCGGTCTGGGCACCGGGATCGGCGTGGCCCTCGGGGTCGGCGAGGCCTCCCGGATCGGCGAGCTCACCCTCGCCGCGCTGGTGTACCTGCCGGCGATCGCGGTGCTCGCCGGGCTCGCGGTCGCGACGTTCGGCCTGGCGCCTCGCCTGACGGTCCTGGCGTGGCTGCTGGTGGTGTGGACGGCGCTCGTGCTGTTCCTCGGCGGCCTGCTCGACATCCCGGGCTGGGCGCTCGCGGTGTCCCCGTTCGACAGCACGCCGGCCCTGCCCGCGGAGGATCTCGAGGTGGCCCCGCTGCTCGTGCTGACGGGCATCGCCGCGGTGCTCGTCGTCGTCGGGGCGCTCGGGTTCCGACGCCGGGACGTCACCTCGCGCTGACCTCCGGCTCGAGCGCCCGGGCGAGGTCGGCCCAGACGTCCTCCACGTCCTCGATCCCGACGCTCATGCGCACCAGGCCCGTCCGGGTGCCCTCGCCCCAGCGGTTGCGCCGCTCGGCGGTGGTCTCGACGCCGCCAAGCGAGGTCGCCATGATGACGAGCTCGGTGCGGGCGAGCACGCGGTCCGCCGCGTCCTCGCTCCTCAGGCAGAAGGACACGACGGCACCGAACCCACCCATCGTGCGGGCGGCGAGCTCGTGCCCGGGGTCGTCCGGCAGGCCCGGGTAGGCCACCGAGGTGACCGCCGGGTGGTCCGCGAGGCGCTCGGCGAGGACCTGGGCGCTCGCCTCGGCGCGGTCGAGGCGGACGGCGAGCGTGCGCAGACCGCGCAGGGCGAGGAAGGTCTCCATGCCGCCGGGGAAGCCGCCGTGCAGGGAGCGCTGCCGCACGATCGGCGCGAGGGCGTCGGGGTCCCGGGCGACGACCACGCCCATGAGCAGGTCGGAGTGCCCGCCGATGTACTTGGTGGCCGAGTGCACGACGTACGTGGCGCCGAGCTCGAGCGGCCGGAGCCGCAGCGGGGTGGCGAACGTCGAGTCGACCGCCACCGGCACGCCACGCTCGGCGGCGATCGCGGCGAGGGCCTCGACGTCGAGGATCTCGAGCAACGGGTTGCTCGGCGTCTCGAGCCACAGCAGCGCCGGCACACCCTCTGCGGCCGCGGCGTCGAGGGCGGCGGCGACGGCGTCGTGGTCGGTGGCGTCGACGGGGACGTCGCGCAGGCGCCCCAGCGCGGTGAGGTCGGCGAGCAGCGAGCGCACGCCGTGGTAGATCGTCGAGGAGCTGACCACGTGCGTGCCGACCGGCATCGTCTCGACGATCGCCGCGGCCGCCCCCATGCCGGAGGAGAAGGCGACGGCGTGCCCGCCGTCCAGGGAGCCGAGAGCGGCCTCCAGGGCGGTGGTGCCGTCGGTCCCGAACCGGGTGTAGTCGGTGCCGCCCTCGCGCAGCGTCGACGCCAGCGACGGCGGCACGTTGAGGGGTGCGCCGGGCCCGGCGGGGCGGCCGAGGGCGACGGCGCGGGTGCGGGCGGACCAGTTCTCGTTCACCCGGCCAGGGTAGGTCGGGGCCCGATCGGCGAGCTCGGCCGCCCGGCGCGGTGTCAGCGCATACGGGGCGGCAGAAGCCTCTCGAGCGGGAAGTAGGGCAGGTACAGCACGCCCGAGAGGTTGTGCCTGAACGTGATGCCCATGATCGCCTTGATGCCCCAGTGCATCGAGAACGCACTGACCGCCCAGAGGCGGGCGAGACGGCGGTCGAGCAGCGCGAGCGGTGCCGCGAGCTCGAGGACGAGCGACCCGGCGGCCGAGACCGTGAACAGGAACGTCTGGTCGTAGAGCCGGATGCCGAGACCGGCGGCCTCGCTGCCGAGGAGCTCCTTGCGCAGGCCGTCGGCGGCGATCTGCCGTCGCAGCACCTCGCCGTCGGCCCACCGCCAGCCCATCGGGCCGAGCACCTTGGCGTAGCCGGCGAGGAAGTAGTTGACGGCGGTGACGGCCTGCATCCCGCGCACGGGCGCGGCGTACCGCCAGGACGGCGCCGGCGCCCCTGGGTGAGCCGGGCCCGGGGTCGTCGCCGTCGGGCCCACCCGTCGCCTGAGGAGCCGGTCGACCGAGACGGCGTCGGCGGACGGGGTCACGCCCAGCACCGCGGTGTGCAGGACGAGGTTGTTGTCGCTGTGGAAGATCATCGACCACGAGTTGCGGTAGGACAGCGTCCACGTGAGCAGGGCGGCGTGCAGGGGTCCCGTCACCCGGTGGCGGACGCCGAGAGTGAACGCGACGTCGCTGGCGAGGGTGGCGTACATCAGGGCGTCGGCGACGGGCGCCGGCAGCGGACGCCGGAGGATCTTCACCGGGCCGACGGGCTGGAACAGGCCGGGGTCGGTGCGGTGGACGCGGCGGAACATCCGCACGCGCCTGCCCAGGTAGTAGGCGGTGTAGGCGCCGGTCGCGACCCGGTTGAGCGCGGGTCGCGCGGCCGCGGTGGCGGGCAGGAGGCGCCGGTCGAGGGCGGACGCGAGGCGCCGGGCGCCGGCGCGGATCCGGGTGGACATCGAAGGTCTCCAGGTGGGCCGGGGACGGGCGGGTCGGTACGTCGGGGCGGGTGCGTCGGCACTGGTACGTCGGGGACCGGGTGCGCCGAGCGGGAGGCACGCCGGGCGGCGGGATCGCGCGGTCGGTCAGGTCATGGTGCGCGGGACCGGCACCTCGGCGAGCACGGTGCGGCGTCGGGGCGTGCGGTCCCCCGCGAAGAAGTCGTCGAAGCGGTGCACGCTGGTGACGACGCGGACGTGGCGGACCGCGGCGTCGTCGCGCGCCGACGACGCCGCGACCGACGCCGCGACGAGGCGCGCGACCTCCTCGGCCCGCCCCTCGCGCACGCGGCGGTTGATCTGGCGGCGAACCTGGTTGAGCCCGCCGGTCCCGGCGTGGCCGCAGTGCAGGATCCGCTCGGTGCCGTCGGCGTCGATGCCGAGCAGGTGGTGCACGGTGCCGTTCCTCGTCCGGCGCACGGAGAACATCGGGTAGTAGGACAGGGGGAAGCCGTCGACCCGTTCCTTTGCCGGGCGGCGGTTCTGCCGGATCGGCGCGGCCACGACCGCGCACAGCGCGATCCCCGCGAGGTAGGTGAGGGTCTTGGCGCGGCCGGGCGAGCTCGCTGCCCGGCCCCGGTGCGAGGTCGCGGCGAGCCGGTTCATCGGGTCACCTCGATACTGGTCATGTCCACTCCTTCGTGTCTTCGTCCCGGGCTCGTCGAGCGTCGGAGGTGGGCGAGCGCCGCGCGGGCCGCGTGGTAGCCGTTCATGCCGTGGACGCCGCCGCCGGGGGGTGTCGACGCCGAGCACACGAACAGCCCGGGCACCCCCAGCCCGTAGGGCCGCAGGGTGGCGCGCGGCCGCAGCAGGAGCTGCGCCCCACCCATCGAGCCCCCGATGACGTCACCGCCGACGAGGTTGGCGTTCCACGCCGCGAGGTCGGCGGGCGCGGATTCCACCCGGCCCAGCACGCGGTCGCGGAACCCGGGGGCGAACCGTTCGATCTGTGCGTCGATCCGGTCCCCCACCGGTGCCGCCGAGCCGTGCGGGGTGTGGGCGTAGGCGTAGAGCACCTGGCGGCCGGCGGGGGCGCGTCCGGGGTCGAGGGCGTTCTGCTGGGCGACGAGGACGTAGGGCCGGTCGGGGTGGCGGCCGCGGTGGACGTCGCGCTCGGCGGCCGCGATCTCGTCGAGCGTGCCGCCGAGGTGGACGGTGCCGGCGCGGCCGACGCGCTCGTCGCGCCACGGCACGGGGCCGTCGAGGAGGTAGTCGACCTTGTGGGTGGCGGTGCCGTAGCGCCAGCGGCGCAGCCCGCGGGCCACGCCGTCGGGCAGCTCGTCGCCGACGAGGTCGGCGACGGCGTGGGGCCCGAGATCGAGCAGCACGACGTCCGCGGGCCGCACCTGCGCGAGGTCGGTGATCTCGGCGCCGGTGACCACCCGCCCGCCGTGCGCCTCGAGCTCGGCGACCAGCGCGGCCGCGATCGCGCGAGACCCGCCGCGGGCGACGGGCCAGCCGGTCGCGTGGGCGGCGGCGCCGAAGAGGACGCCGAAGGCGGCGGTCAGCGGGTGGGTCAGCGGCAGGACGGAGTGCGCGGAGGTCCCGGCGAACAGGGCGCGCGCCCGCTCCGCACGGAAGAGGGTCCTCGCGACGGTGGTCGCCGACAGCGCGCCGCGCAGCCCGAGGCGGGCGAGCGCCGCGGGGTGACGCGGAACGCGGAGCATCGGTCCGAGGAAGCCCGCGGTCGTCTCCTGCCAGGCGTCGACGACGGGGCCGTAGAGGCGCTGCCACGCCCTGCCGTCGCGTCCGAGGTCGGCGGCCGTGTACCTCAGCGAGCGGTACTGGACGGCGGCCGGACGGTCGTCGAGCGGGTGAGCCACGGGGATGTCCGGCTGGATCCACTCCAGCCCGTGCCGTGCGAGGTCGAGGGTGGCGAGGAACGGGCTCGCGATGCCGAACGGATGGACCGCGGAGCCGAGGTCGACCGTCGTCCCCTCGCCGAGGACCGGCCCGGAGCGGGTGGCCCCGCCCGGTTCCGGCCCGGCCTCGTAGACGGTGACGGCGATCCCCGCGCGAGCCAGCGCGACCGCGGCGGCCAGCCCGTTGGGGCCCGACCCGACGACGGCTGCGGTCCGGCCGGCCACGGCCGGGTCGTGCCCGACGTCGAACGGCGAGCGGCTCATGCCGGCACCGCCTCGGCGAGCCGTGCGGCGTCGTCGTCGGACGAGAGGAGCTCCGCGGGGGTGGCGACCCTGGTGAGCCGGCCGTCCTCCAGGCACCAGACGACGTCGGAGGACGCCATGAGCTCGTGCCGGTGCGTGACCACCAGGGCGGTGCCGTGGTGGTCGGCCAGCACGCGGTCGACGACACGTGAGTTCTCGGGGTCGAGGTGGGCCTCGGCCTCGTCGAGCACGAGCAGCGCGGGCCGGCCCAGGGCGGCGCGGGCGATGGAGATGCGCGCCTGCTGGCCGGCGGAGAGCCGGCCGCCGCCGGGGCCGACGTCGGTGTCCCAGCCGTCGGGCAGGGAGGCGACGAGCTCGTCGAGGCCGCACAGGCGGGTCACGCGCTCGAGCTCGGCGTCGTCGACCCTGGGGATCCGGTAGGTGACGTTGCGCCGGACGCTGCCCGAGAGCAGGGGCATGCTCGGCGAGGAGATCCCGATCGAGCGCCGGACGGAGCGCAGCGAGCGGTGCCGGACGTCCTGCCCGTCGATGCGCACGGTCCCGGCGTCGGGGTCGACGAGGCGGGCCACGACGGAGGTGAGCGTGGACTTGCCCGCGCCGTTGGGTCCGACGACGGCGACCCGGGTGCCGGGCTCGGCGCGGACGGTGACGTCGGTCAGCGCGGTGCCGAGGCTGACGTCGTCGACCTCGACGAGGCCGCGGTCGACCTCGATGTCCGGCGCGCCGGGCGTGACCGGCAGCGGGGCGATGTCGAGGAACCGGCGCACGGCCGCCATGGCGACCTTCGCGCGGGAGGCGTACTCGGCGACCCGCCCGAGGTCCCGCAGGTAGCCGGCGAGCATGCCGGCCACGCTCACGCCGGCGACGATCGTGCCCGGGGAGGCCCGGCCGGCCGTGACCTCGATGCCGCCGACCACCAGGGCGGCTGCGCTCGCGGCGACGGCGGTGCCCTCGGCGATGGCGCGGGCGGCGCCCGAGGCACGTGCCTGGTCGACCATGGCGGCGGCGACCTTCTCGCTGTGCCGGCCGACCCGCTTGCCCTCGCGGCGTTCCTGGCCGGCGGCCTGGAGCACGGCGACCTGGGTGAGCCGCTCGGTGACCTCGCCGGTCAGGCGGGACCGGCGTCGCCGGGAGACCTTGGCGGTGCGCATCATCCACGGGGTGATGGCGAGCGTGAGCGCCCCGCCGAGGACGAGCACCCCGCCGACGGCCAGGCCGAGGGTGAGGTTCATCCACGCGACGGCGGTGATCGCCAGGGCGATGGCGACGCCGGCCACGGTGAGGCGGGCGAGGCCGCGGCTGACCCACAGCCGCAGGGCGGACAGGTCGCCGACGAACTTCATCAGCATGTCGCCGCGGCCGCGGCGGCCGAGCTCGCGCGCCGGGACGGCGGTGAGGTGCGTGAAGAGGACGGCGCGGACCTCGGTGACGTAGTGCTGGCCGAGCTTCTCCGACTCCGTGCGCTCGGCCCCGCGCATCCAGGCGCTGATCAGCACGCAGGCGAGCAGGCCGACGACGAGGGTCGTCAGGCCCGTCGCGCCGGGGGACGGTTGAGAGCCCTGGCCGCCGGCCGCCGACCCGAGGAGGGTGTCGAAGCCGCGCTGGGTGAGCATCGCGACGCCGACGGCGGCGAGCGCCTGGCCCACGCCGATGCCGATGAGCAGGACGAAGCGCAGGCGTCGACCGGCGCCGATCGGGCGCGGGACGCTCGGGGCCTTGGGGACCGGTGGCTCGTTCTCGGCCGGCGGCGCGTGCGCGGAGCCGACGTCGTGGGCCTCGGACGTCGGCGCGCGCACGGAGGCGACGTCGTGGGCCTCGGACGGGGTGGGCGCCGAGTACGGCGTCGGCGCGCCCGTCGGCCGGGGAACCGGACGGGTCATGGTCAGACCGCCTTCGCGTCCTCGCTGAGCGCGGCGAGGCCCGGCACACCCCGGGTACGGGTGGCCAGGGCGGCGTCGCGCAGCATCACGGCCTGCTCGGGCTCGTCGAGGGCCATCGTGTCGACGATAGTCATGTTCGGGTGCACGGCCTCGAGCTCGCGGACCGCCAGCGGCGCGGACGTGAGCAGGCCGCTGACGGCGAGGAGCGGGAGATCGGCGTCGGCGAGCCAGCGCACACCCGCGACGGCGCCGAGCGCGTCCCGCGCGGCGAACACCACGCCGTCGGTCCGTGCCGTCGGTCTGTCGCTGTGTCGCCGCGCGTGCCGTCTCCGGCTGACTGGAACGCTAGAAACCCCTGGTGAGAGAGGAGTCACCGCCGAGATAAGACCGCGCTCACACGGGGGTCGGACGACGTGCGGACGCCGCGTCGGACGGCTCGGACCCTGCGCGTGCCGCCCCTACGCTGTCGACCCATGGACGACGCACACCGGCCCGGACCCGACGACGCCGGTCGGGACGACGACCCGGCCCGCGCGGACGACCCCGCGGTCGCGATCGGGGGCATCCACGGGTCCGACCGGACGTGGACGTACGCGATCTTCGGCGGTGGCGGCGCGGCGGTCGGCGCCCTGGTCCCGCTGCTGGCGGGCTGGGCCGCGCGGGTGCCGTGGATGCCGTTCCAGGGGCCGCTCGAGCTGATCGGGTCGTTCGACCAGTCCTGGCTCTCGTGGGGCAGGCCGCTGCTCGGGCTGCTGCTGGGCCTGGCGCTCGGCGCCGTCGTCGTGCATCGCGCCACGGTCCTCATGGTGAGCCGCGAGCGGATCACGGTGACGCGCGGCAACGAGGTGGTCCGGGAGATCGCGCGCGACCAGGTCGACGCCGTGTACCCCGAGAAGGGTCACCTCGTCGTCGAGACCGCCGCCGGCCGTCGCCTGTACGACGACGAGCTCGAGGGAGACCGCGGCCGGCACCGCGAGGTGCTGCTCGCGGCCGGCTACCCGTGGGAGGGACCGCGCGACTGACCCCGCCAGGTCGCCCGGCGTCCGGTCGCCGAGAGTGGGGGTGCGAGCGCGGGGCCGGCCGTCACCGGTCGACGACCGTGAACGTCCCGTCGCGTCGGGTGTCCTCGGCACCGCGCACCTCGCGGGCGCCGTGGTCGATCGCCAGCGCCTGTACCGAGCCGAAGACGTGGTCCTCGGGGTCCGGTACCTCGATCGAGTACCCGAGCCCGGCGAGCGCATCCGCGGTGGCAGCGTCCGGGGCCGCCTCCATCTGCAGGATCTGCCCCTCGGCGTGCGCCCGGGGCGCGGCGACCGCCTCCTCGAGGCTCTGGTCGTGGAGCACCCACCGGGCGACGACGCCGGTGAGGATGTTGGGGATCCGCCGACCGCCGGGCGTGCCGATCGCGAGGACGGGCCGGTCCTCGCCGTCGACGACGACCGCGGGGATCGACCAGCTGACCGACCGTCGGCCGGGTGCCGGCTCGTTGGCGTCGGTGGTCCCGATGGCCTCGAACCGGGTGAGCTGATCGTTGAGGAAGAATCCGCCGACGCTCTGCCCCGACCCCCAGAAGTGCGTGATGGTGTTCGTCATCGACACGGCCAGCCCGTCCGCGTCCACCACGCTGACGTGGGTCGTGTTGCCCGCCTCCGCGAGGTCGGCCCGTTCCGGCACCGCCGGGGCAGGCCCGGCGGGCGCGGGCCCGTCGACGCTCGGGTCGATCGGCAGCGCCCCGGCGAGCTCCGCGTTGGCCCCGGGGTCGGTGATCTCGTCGAGCGGCACGTCGACGAAGGCGGGGTCGCCCAGCAGGGTCTGCGCGGTCCCGTCCGCCACCTGCCAGGCGCCGGCGAGTCGGTGGGTGTGGTCCGCGGTGCCCGGCTCGAGGTCGGCGACGCCCAGAGCCTCGGCGACCTGAAGCTGCTGGACGAGGGCGGCCCCCGGCAGGGGCGGTGCGGCGGCGAGCACCTCGTGGTCACCGAGCGCCCCGCGCGCGGGCTGCGAGCGGACCACCTGGTAGCCCGCGAGCGAGCCAGGGTCGAGCCCCGGAGCGGCGGCGAGGTCGCTGCTCAGGGTGCCGGTGTAGAAGGCGTCCGCGCCCTCGTCCGCGAGCACGCCCAGCGTCGCGGCGAGCTCGTCCTGGACGAGGGTCTCCCCCTCGCCGAGGGGCGTGCCGCCGGTGGTGAACTGGGGGTTCTCTGCCGCCACCTGGCGCCCGGTGGGCGTGTCGAGCAGACCGGCGAGAACCTCGGAGACCGGGTGCCCGTCGGACGCGAGCTCGATCGCGGGCTCGAGGAGCCGGCTCCACTCGAGGCGCCCGTGGTCCGCGTGCAGCTCCGCCATGCCGGCGACGAACCCGGGGACGCCGGTTCCGCCCGGGGGGACGACGCCGTCGTCGGGGACGACCTCGCGGTAGTCGTAAGCCTGCGGTTCCTCGTCCCCGACCGTGGGGACGACGAGTGTCGCGCCGCCGCCCCCGACGCCGGACGCGAACGGCTCGACGACCGAGACGGCGAACGCGGTGGCGATCGCCGCGTCGACGGCGGACCCGCCGTCGGCCAGGACCTCCGTTCCCGCCTCGACCGCGGCGGGGTCGCCGGCGCTCACGCCCATCGAGTCCAGGGCCGTCTCGTCCGGTGGGTCCGACGGGGTCTCCGTCGCCTCTGCCGAGGGTGCCTCCGACGGCGACGTCCCGTGCGTCGGGCTGGGCCCGACGGTCGGCGTGGGCGGGGATCCGGGCTCCGTGGTGGGCTCCGGTCCCGACGAGGGCTCCGACGCGGTGCACCCCCCGGCGAGCGTCGCCGCCGCGACCACCACCACCGCGAGGCGGGAGCGCGCGGACGCGTGCCGTCGTCGTGTCATCGTTCCTCCACCTCACACCGACGTCGTGGCACCGTCCAGGTTGGCATGCCGCGCCCCCACGCGCCGGTCGGCCGGCGCTCCCGGGCCGCGGGCACGCGCACGACGGGGCCGGGGTGGTCGTCGCAACCCCGGTGGCCGCGCCCTTTCGCCAGCAGGCACGCGCTCTCGGTAACCTCGCAGCAAGGCCACCCGAGAGCCCACGGCGCGGTCGGTCCACAGTCGGGGAGGTGGGGGCGTGTGACCGATGACCACCGCGGGGCCGTGACGTCCGAGCGGCGGGGGGACGAGCGGATCGTCGCCCTGGACGTCGCGCGCACGGTCGCGATCGTCGGGATGGTCGCCGTCAACGTCGGCCCGACCGGGGTGCCGGGCTGGGCGGGCTCCGTGTACAACCTGCCCCACGGGCGCGCGTCCGTGCTCTTCGTGCTGCTCGCCGGCGTCGGGCTCTCGATGCTGACCCGGCGCGTGCGCGGACCGCGCGGCCGGGAGTACCGGCCGCGCACCTGGCTGGTCGTCGCCTGGCGGGCCGCCCTGGTGCTCGTCATCGGGCTGGTTCTGCAGCTCCTGGACCACGGGTCCGACGTCATCCTCGTCACGTACGCGGTGCTGTTCGCCGTCGGCGGCCTCGTCATGGCGGCGTCCGACCGCGTGCTGCTGGTCGCTGCCGGGCTGGCCGTCGTCGCCGGCCCGCTGCTGTGGATGTGGCTCGGGACGGGCGACGTCTCCCCGGCGCCCGACCTGCTGATGACGCCGGTCGAGGCGGCGCGATCGGCGGTGCTGACCGGCCCATACCCGGTCGTCACCTGGCTGGCGCCGTTCCTGTTCGGGATGTGGCTCGGCCGGCGCGACCTCGGTGACCGCCCGACGCAGTGGCGACTCGCCGCGTGGGGGCTCGGCATCACCGTCGGCGCCGCCGTCGTCTCCGCCCTCGGCGCGGCTGCGTTCTACGACCCGGACGGCGAACCGTTCCCGGGCCTCCTCGTCACGAGCGCGGCGCACGGTCAGATGCCGTTGTGGCTCGTCGGTTCCGCGGCGAGCGCGGTGGCGGTCGTGGGCGTCGCGCTCCTGCTCGGCGACGAGCTCGCGCGCCCCTGGGCGCGGCCGCTCGTGGCAACGGGTCAGCTCGCTCTGACCATCTACGTCGGGCACCTGCTCGTGCTCGCCGCCCTCCGGCCCCTGCCGCACACGCTCACCCAGGGGTACGCACTGTCCGCGCTCATCGTCGTCGGTGCCGTGGCCGGGGCGACGGCCTGGCGCATCGGGATCGGTCGAGGGCCGCTCGAGTCGCTCCTGCGACCGCCCCGTCGGCGGCGGTGATCGCCCCTCTGGCCCGCTCGTCAGGGGTCGGGCGCCCCGGCGCTCAGAGCAGCCCGGCGAGCACGCGGGCGTGGTTGTGCTCCGTGTCCTTGGCGGCGTACAGCAGGGTCACCCGCTCGTGCTCCTCGACCAGCTCTGCGAGGTGGTCGAGGGCGTCCGAGCCCTCGAGCTCGGCCTCGTAGCGCCTGCCGAACTCCTCGTACCGGTCCGGGTCGTGGCCGAACCACTTGCGCAGGTCGGTGGACGGCGCCACGTCCTTCAGCCACTCGTCGAGCTCGGCGTCCTCCTTCTTCACGCCGCGGGGCCAGACCCGGTCGACGAGCACGCGGTACCCGTCCGATCGCGCCGCGTCGTCGTACACGCGCTTGATCTCGACGCCCATGACTCCCCTCCGATCAGCTCGCGTTGAGTGCGGTCCGGTTCCGCTCCGCGACCGTCATGAAGTATCGGTACAGGGCGGGAAGGTCGAAGCTCTTGGGGAACTCGAACGTGTAGGTCGCCGTCGCGGAGTTGTGCGCTCGTAGCCGCGGGGTCGTGATGTAGGTGATCGTCAGCTCGGAGTCGTCGATCCCCGAGCCGGCAGTCTCGGCGGTCACGTCCACGACCGAGTCGAGCGCGATCGAGAAGACCCGCACCTTCTTCCCGGTCACGCCCTGCCGGTCGGTCGTGATGATGCGGCGGTCCGTGAGCGCGAAACCGTCCCGGATCATGCGGTAGGCGGACTGGAGCTGCTCGCCCTCGGTCAGCCACTGGCCGTAGGTCGCACGGGCGCCCTTCTCGTCCATCTGCTGCATGTTGCCGGCGAGCCCCTGCAGGAACCCCATGGTCGAACCTCCGAGGTCGGCGTGACGTGTCGACCCAGGCTAGGCCCGACCGCCGACACGCGACGGACACTGCGACAGCGGGTTCGCGCCGAACCCCCAGATCGAACGCCGAGACAGACGACGGCGCATGTGGGTTCGGCGGCCAGCGGGTGGGTTCGGCGGCGAGCGAGAGCGCCCGACGGACGGAGAGCCTCCCCGCACCGCGCACCCGCTTCGGGACCGCAACCGTCCGTCCGGTCTCGTCTGCCGAACGAACCCCACAGTTGCTGTCACCGCGTCATATCCTGGACGCAGGCCGGTCCGGGGCGATCCCCGGGAGCGCATACCCCCAGGTCCCCCACCCGAGAGCTCGGGGTCAGCGCGGCCGACAACTTCATACGAATTCATGGATCTGGGAATGATTCGTCCCCCGACGACATTGGACCGGACAGGAACGTGACGCACCGGGCGCCCCCGATCACGCGCCCGGACCACGTGACCGCCCCGACACTCCCGAATGCCCGGGGCAGGACGACATCCACGAGAGGAACACCGTGACCGCAGGTAACGCACCCGTCCCGCACGACCCGAGCGTCGACACGCTCGGCCCGCTCCCCGAGGGCACGGCGCCCACCGGCGCCAGCACGCGCGAGAACGGCGCGCCCGCCGTCAGCGACCGCAACTCGCTGAGCGTCGGCACGAACGGCCCGCTGCTGCTCCACGACGTCAAGCTCGTCGAGTCCCTCGCCCGCTTCAACCGCGAGTCGGTCCCGGAGCGTCGTCCGCACGCCAAGGGCTCGGGCGCCTTCGGCCGCTTCGAGGTGACGAACGACGTCTCCGCCTACACCAAGGCCGCCGTGTTCCAGCCGGGCGCCCGCACCGAGATGCTCGCCCGCTTCTCCACCGTCGCCGGCGAGCTGGGCTCGCCCGACACGTGGCGCGACGTCCGCGGCTTCTCGCTGCGCTTCTACACGACCGAGGGCAACTACGACCTCGTCGGCAACAACACGCCGGTGTTCTTCGTGCGCGACCCCATGAAGTTCCCCCACTTCATCCACTCGCAGAAGCGCCTGCCCGACTCGGGCCTGCGCTCGAACGACATGCAGTGGGACTTCTGGACGCTCAACCCCGAGTCGGCCCACCAGGTCACCTACCTCATGGGCGAGCGCGGCCTGCCCGGCACGTGGCGCCACATGAACGGCTACGGCTCGCACACCTACCAGTGGGTCAACGAGTCCGGTGAGCGCTTCTGGGTGAAGTACCACTTCCACACGAACCAGGGCATGGAGTTCCTCAGCAACACCGAGGCCGACGAGCTGGCCGGCACCGACGCGGAGCACCACCGCCGCGACCTGTTCGACGCGATCGCCCGCGGCGACCACCCGTCCTGGAAGCTCTCGGTCCAGGTCATGCCGTACGAGGACGCGAAGACCTACCGGTTCAACCCGTTCGACCTCACCAAGGTGTGGCCGCACGCGGACTACCCGCTCATCGAGGTCGGCACGATGACGCTCGACACGAACCCGGTCAACCACCACGCCCAGATCGAGCAGGCCGCGTTCGCGCCCTCGAACGTGGTCCCCGGCATCGGCTTCAGCCCCGACAAGATGCTGCTCGGCCGCGTCTTCGCCTACGCCGACGCGCAGCGGTACCGCATCGGCCCGAACTACAACCAGCTGCCCGTCAACAAGCCGATCGTCGAGACGAACAACTACGGCCAGGCCGGTCCCATGGAGTACGAGCACAGCGGCGCCCGGCCGAACTACGTGCCCAACTCCCACGGTCGCGACTACGCCGACTTCCAGGGCGTCGAGGACGAGGGCTGGGAGGCCGACGGCGAGATGGTGCGCCAGGCGTACGCGCTCCACGCCGAGGACGACGACTTCGGCCAGCCGGGCACCCTGGTCCGCGAGGTCTGGAACGACGACCAGCGCGCCGCCTACGTCGACCAGGTGGCGGGCTCCCTGCTCGGCGGCGTGAGCGAGGCCGTGCGCGAGCGCGTCTACCTCTACGTCAAGGCCGTCGACCAGGCCACCGGCCAGGCGATCGAGGACAAGGTCCGCGCGGCGGGCGCCTGATCCCGAACCTTCGGGGCCGCCGGTGAACGGCGGCCGACGCACGACGGCGCACCCCGAGCCCGGGGTGCGCCGTCGTCGTTCCCGTCCGCTCCGGGCACCGCGAGCCGAGCGGGTCGCCGGCACCCCCGGCCCGACGACGGGGCAGACTCTCCCCGATGACCTCGCTGCTCGCCGCCCACCCGCTCACGCTCGGCACGATGTACTTCGGCACGACCGTGCCGGCCCGCATCGCCCACGACGTGCTCGACCGCGCCCGCGACCTCGGCGCGCTCTCCTGGGACACGGCCAACATCTACGCGCACTGGGTGGGCCGCGACGGCGGGGAGTCCGAACGCACGCTGGGCGCCTGGTTCGACTCGCGCGGACCGATCGCCCGCGACGAGGTCACCCTCGCCACCAAGATCGGCAACCTGCCCGTGGCCGGCGGCCCCGGGCCGGGCGGGACCACGGGCCTCGGCGCCTCGGCCGTCCGACGGCAGGTCACCGACTCGCTGCAGCGGCTGCGCACCGACCGAGTCGAGGTGCTCTACGCCCACATCGACGACCTCCACACGCCCCTCGACGAGACCCTCGGCGCCCTGTCCGACCTCATCGACGAGGGACTGGTGCGCGAGATCGCCGCGAGCAACTACTCGGCCGAGCGTCTGCACGCCGCGCTGTCCGTACCCACCGCGCACCGCTTCACCGCGCTGCAGCAGCGCTTCACCTACCTGCGGCCCGCTCCGGGTGCGGACCTCTCACCCCACGTCCAGCTCGACGACGCCGTAGCGCACCTCGCGCACCGCTCCGGCCTCACGCTCGTCGGGTACTCCCCGCTGCTGTCCGGGGCGTACACCCGGGCGGATCGGCCGATCCCCGAGCAGTACCGCACACCCGCACTCGGCCCGGCGCTCCTCGCGCTCGGCGAGGTCGGTTCGGAGGTCGATCTCGACGCCGGACAGACGGTGCTGGCGTGGATGACGCAGCGCGGGCGCCCCGTACGGCCGGTGGCCGGCGTCTCGAGCGTGGGCCAGATCGAGGACGCGTGGCGTGCGGTCACGACCGAGCTGGATCCCGACCAGATCGACCGTCTCGACCGCGCCCGGATCGTCGGCCCCGCCGCCCGATGACCCGGGAGACACCCGACAGGACGATCGCCAGCACCACGGCGACCACGATCGCGACGAGCACGTCGTCGAGCACGATCCCGACGCCGACGCCCACGGCGATCCCGAGGACGAAGCGCAGGGTCCACGGCTGCTCTCCCATCCCTCCAGGCTCCCGAACAGAACCACGGGCTGCAAGAGTGGTCGCATGACCTCCGACAGCTCGATCGACGCGGACCTGCTCGTCATCGGCTGGGGCAAGGCCGGCAAGACGCTGGCCCGCGCGCACGCCACGGCCGGGGAGCGGGTGGTCATCGTCGAGGCCGACCCGCAGATGGTCGGCGGGACGTGCATCAACATCGGCTGCGTGCCGACGAAGGCGCTCGTCCACCGCGCCGCCGGACGCAGGGACGAGGATGCGGCGGGTTGGTTCCGGTCCGCCCAGGGCTTCCGCACCGCCCTGACCGCCAAGCTGCGCGCGGCCAACCTCGCGATGGTCGACGACCTCGACTCCTCGACCGTTCTCATCGGCACGGCGCGGTTCGTCGGCGACCGGACCGTCGAGGTCGCCACCGCGGACGGCACGGTGACGGTCCGGGGGACGCACGTCGTCGTCAACACCGGGTCCGAGCCGTCGTTCCCACCGATCGAGGGCCTGCGGGCCAGCGCATACGTCGTCGACTCCACCGGTGTCCAGCTCCTGGGGTCCCTGCCCGAGCGGCTCGTCGTGCTCGGGGCGGGACCGATCGGGCTCGAGCTGGCGGACGCGTTCACGCGGTTCGGTTCGCAGGTGACGGTCGTCGACGTCGCCGAGCGGCTGCTGCCGCGCGAGGACGAGGACGTCGCCGCCAGCGTGCGCGCCGCCATGGAGGACGCGGGGACGACGTTCCTCCTCGGGGCGTCGGCCCGCCGCGTCGTCGACGGCGACAAGGCCGCCGACCTCATCCTCGACGTCGCGGGCCCGGACGGGGGCGCAGCCACCGAGCGCACGCTGACCGCGGAGGCGATCCTCGTGGTGACCGGCCGGAACCCCCGCACCGCCGAGCTGGACCTGGAGGCGGGCGGTATCGCCGTCGGGGAGCGCGGCGCGATCACCGTCGACGAGCACCTGCGCACCAGCGCCGAGGGCGTGTTCGCGGTGGGCGACGTCAACGGCGGCCCGCAGTTCACGTACATCTCCTACGACGACCACCGGATCGTGGCGGACCAGCTGCGCGGCGGGTCGTCGCGGTCGACCGAGGACCGGGTGGCCGTCCCGACGACCACCTTCCTCACGCCACCGCTGGCCCGCGTGGGCCTCACCGAGGCGGAGGCCACCGAGCGTGGGATCGACGTCGTCGTGCGGTCCAAGCCGGTCGCGGCGATCGCCGCGATGCCACGCCCGAAGGCGGTCGAGGAGACCCACGGGCTCATCAAGGTGCTCGTCGAGGCGGGCACCGACCGCATCGTCGGGGCGGCCCTGCACACGGTCGACGCCCAGGAGGTCGTCAACCTCCTCGCGCTCGCCATGCGGCACGGCATCACCGCGAGCGATCTGCGCGACGGCATCTGGACGCACCCCTCGTCGACCGAGGCCCTCAACGAGGTCCTCGCGTAGCGCCCGGAGCCGTGCACCGGGCCCGACACGGTCGCCGGGCCTCACCCGCTCGCCGAGCCCGACCCGGTCGCAGGGTCCACGCGGATTCCCCGTTCCGCCCACAGCGAGACCCCATCCCGCCCCCGTGCGTGACACGCCCACGCGCCCCTAGCGTGAAGAGCATGACTCAGAAGGTGATCGTCCTCGGCGGCCACGGCAAGGTCGCACTCCTCCTCCACCCCCTGCTCGTCGACAAGGGCATCTCCGTCGACGCGGTCATCCGCGACGCCGATCAGTCGCACGACATCACCGCGACCGGCGCGATCCCGGTCGTCGCCGACGTCGAGAAGCTCTCCACCGAGGAGCTGACCGACCTGATCTCCGCGCACGACGCCGTCGTGTGGACCGCCGGCGCCGGGGGCGGAAACCCGGACCAGACCTACGCCGTCGACCGTGACGCCGCGATCCGATCGATGGACGCCGCGAAGGCGGCCGGCGTCAACCGATACGTCATGGTGTCCTACGTGGGCGCCGGACCCGACCACGGCGTGCCCGAGGACAGCTCGTTCTTCCCCTACGCCGACGCCAAGTCCACCGCCGACGCCCACCTGCGCGAGAGCGGCCTGGACTGGACGATCCTCGGCCCGGGCGGCCTCACGCTCGAGCCCGCGACCGCGAGGATCACCGAGACCGACCAGTCGGGCGACACCTCCCGCGCCAACGTCGCCGCGGTCATCGCCGCGGCGCTCGAGCAGCCCTCGTCCATCGGGCGGACCGTCAACTTCCACGACGGCGCCACACCGATCGCGGACGTGCTCGCCTGACCGCCGCGAGTCACACGCAGCTCGGCACGACGGCCGGTCACCCCGCGGGGTGACCGGCCGTCGTCGATCCGTCCGACCTCGGTCAGCTCGAGTCAGGCGCGGGAGGCGCGGTCGCGATCGAGTCGTGCGACCCGTCGGGGGCCTGCCGTCACGCGGTACGACTCCTCGACCAGCTCGGCGATCTCCGACCAGCCGGTCGCGTCGTCGAGGTCGATGCCGTACCAGCCCGACGCCCCGACGTACGCCGGGTAGAAGCAGCGCGGGTCCGCGAGCATGCTCCGCAGCTCGTCCTCGTCCGCGGCCCGCAGCAGGAGGCTGGTGTCGTGCCGCTCGTGGTCACCCGGCCCGAGCCGGACGCTGCCGCCGTACGTCGCGAAGGTCTTCGTCGTGAAGAACGTCGGCCGGCCGTGCGAGACCTTCTCCGCGGCGTCGGGCAGGGCTAGCGCGATCTCCCGCACCCGGGCGAGCACGGGGTCGGCGTCGTCGAACATCCGCGGGTGCCCCATGGAGGAACCGTAGACCTCCGGTACGCATGGGTTCGACAGCCCCGGCGAGGCGGACGAGGCACCCGCCAGTTCTCCGCCTCACCCCTGGCATATAACGGCATGCCGTGCCAGTATTCGGTCCGGGGCAGAGCCTGCCCCCGCGCCGCTCACCGACGAGCGGCCGACCCGTCTCGACGAGGAGATTCTCAGCGATGCAGATTCGTGCGGCAGTGCTGCGGGAGCAGCCCGGAAGGTGGCACATCGAGGACCTCGAGCTCAGCGCTCCCGGTCACGGCGAGGTTCTCGTCGAGGTCGTGGCCACCGGCCTGTGCCACTCGGACGACCACATGGCCAAGGGCGACACCCCCCTGCCCAACCTGCCCGTCGTCGCGGGCCACGAGGGCGCCGGGATCGTGCGCGAGGTCGGCCCGGGCGTCCAGGGGCTCGAGGTCGGTGACCACATCGTCACCTCCTTCGTCCCCGCGTGCGGGAAGTGCAAGTGGTGCTCGATGGGCATGCAGAACCTGTGCGACTACGGAGCGCTCATCCTCGAGGGCACCCAGCTCGACGGCGGGTTCCGCCTCAAGGACGCCGACGGCCAGAACGTCGCCAAGGCAGCCATGCTCGGCACGTTCGCCAACTGGCAGGTCTTCGACCAGACCTCCTGCGTGAAGATCGACAAGGACGTGCCGCTCGAGATCGCCTGCCTCATCGGCTGCGGCGTGCCCACCGGGTTCGGCTCCGCCGTCAACGCGGCCGAGGTCAAGCCGGGCGACGTGACGATGATCCTCGGCGCCGGCGGAATCGGGATGAACGCCGTCCAGGGCGCGGCGTACGCGGGGGCGCGGCGCGTGATCGTCGTCGACCCCCAGCCGTTCAAGCGGGAGATGGCGCTCAAGCTGGGCGCGACCGACGTGTTCGCCACCATCGCCGACGCCGACGCGCTCGCCAAGTCGCTCACCAACGGCCAGGGCACCGACTCGACGATCGTCACCGTGGGCGTCACCACCGGCGAGCACGTGCTCGAGGCCTACGACACCGTGCGCAAGGCCGGCACGCTCGTCGTCACCGGTCAGGGCAGCACGAGCTCGACGATCGACGGCATCAACCTGTTCTCCATCTCCATGCTCCAGAAGCGCATCCAGGGCTGCCTCTACGGCGGCTGGTCGCCCAGGGTCGCGATCCCGAAGCTCATCGAGCTCTACAAGGACAACAAGCTCCACCTGGGCGAGCTCGCCACCCGGCAGTACAAGCTCGAGGACATCAACCAGGCCTACGAGGCCATGCACGCGGGCGAGAACATCCGCGGCGTCGTCGTCCACGAGCACTGAGTCCCCGGTCCGTCCGGTGTCCCGGCCGCACACGCGGGTCGGCCGGGACGCCCGACGGCGCCCACGGGGCAGACGCTCGTCACGACCAGCAGGTACCCGGGATGCCGATGTCGGTGACCGGTGCCACGCTGGGGTCATGGAGCAGCTGACCCCGGCCCAGATCCAGGACGCCGACCTGCAGGACTGGCGACACCTCTGGCGCGCGTTGTACACGCGCTTCGACACCGGGAGCTTCGCGCGCGGGCTCTCGCTCGTCGCTGCGATCGGCGAGGCCGCGGAGGCGGCCGGCCACCACCCGGACATCACGCTGACCTACCCGTCGGTGGCCATCCGCCTGACGAGCCACGACTCCGGTGGCGTCACGGCCAAGGACGTCGACCTCGCGCGCCGGATCAGCACGATCGCCGCGGCGGACGGCGTGCCTGCCTCGCCGGCGGGCACCGCCCAGGTCGACCTCGCGCTGGACACCGCCGACCAGGGCGAGATCGACACCTTCTGGTCGTCGGTGCTCACGGGCTCGCCGGACAACGTCGACGGGGACGAGATCGCCGACCCCGCCGGGCAGGCGCCGCTGATGTGGTTCCAGCGCACCGACGCCCACGAGACGCCGCGACAGCGGTTCCACCTGGACGTCCAGATCCCGGCCGACGAGCTCGACGCACGTGTCGAGGCGGCGGTCGCCGCCGGCGGTCGGCGTGTGGAGGACCTGGGCCGGGGCCGGGCGTTCGTCGTGGTCGAGGACGCCCAGGGGAACCGCGCCTGCTTCTGCACCGTGCTCGACCGCTGACGGCCGAAGTCCGGCGGGCCGTCCTGACGCGACCGGTCAGGGCGGGGTGTGGCGTCGGCGTCGATCTGCTCTGGCGTCCCCGCCGAGCGGTCGGCACCATGATGGCGTGAGCACCGCCGCCGCACCACCTCGCCCGCAGCGCCGGGGCCGCCCCTGGCGCGGCCCGCTCGACGTCGAGACCTTCGCGGAGACCGCCGCGGCCGACTGCGCCGACGCCGCGACGGCCCTCGCCCAGCAGCGGGACTCCGCCGGCGTCGTCACGACGCGTCCGGAGTGGGCCTGGGACGCCGTCGCGACCGCGAACCACCTGCGCGTCGACGGGCGTCGCCGGATCGGCTTCGGCCCCTTGTCGGCGT
This sequence comes from Georgenia sp. Z1491, assembly GCF_049856175.1. Taxonomy (GTDB): domain Bacteria; phylum Actinomycetota; class Actinomycetes; order Actinomycetales; family Actinomycetaceae; genus JB111. Next base: position 442,557 of record NZ_JBNDNA010000001.1, on the reverse strand, counting down.
TCTTCGCCACGGCCGACGGCTGGGTCCGCACGCACGCCAACTACCCGCACCACGTCGCGGCGCTGCGCTCCGCCCTCTCCCTGCCCGACGACGCAGGACCCGACGACGTGGCCCGGGCGCTCGGTGCGCTGCCGAGCCTCGAGGCCGAGGAGCGCGTGACCGCCGCGGGCGGGCTGGCGGTCGCCGTGCGCACCGCCGCGGGCGGGCTGGCGGTCGCCGTGCGCACCGCCGCGGAGCTCGCCGCCGCGGAGCCGGTCGCGGTGCGCGGCACGCCCGGCCACCGGCCGGACCACGCGCTCGCCCCCGGTGCCGCGCACCGCCTGCCGCCGCTCGCGGACGGCGACCTCCCGCTGCGCGGACTGCGGGTCATGGCCCTCACCCGGGTGCTCGCGGGCCCGAGCGCGGCCCGACTCCTCGCGAGCCTGGGTGCCGACGTGCTGCGCATCGACCCGCCCGCGCTCCCGGAGCTGCCGGACCAGCACCTCGACACCGGGTTCGGGCTCCGCACCGCGGAGGCGGACCTCGCGACGCGCGAGGTGCTCGACCGGGTCCACACCCTGCTCCAGCGGGCCGACGTCCTGCTCACCGGGTACCGGCCGGGCGCGCTTGCGCGGTTCGACCTCGAGGGTCCCGGCGTCCGGGCCCGCCACCCGGGGCTGACGGTCGTCGCGCTCAGCGCCTGGGGAACGATCGGCCCGTGGGCCGGGCGCCGGGGGTTCGACAGCCTCGTGCAGGCGGCGTCGGGCATCGCCGACGTCTACCGGGGTGCGGACGGCAGACCGGGGGCGCTGCCGGTGCAGGCGCTGGACTACGTCACGGGGTTCCGCGTGGCGACCTCGGCGATGCGGCTGCTCGCCGCACGTGCACGGGACGGCGCCGGATCGGCGCACCTCGCCCTGCTCGACTCTGCGACCGAGCTCCTCGCGCTGCCCGGCCCGGGCGGCACGCCGGACGACGCCGGGCCGGAGCTCGCGGAGACGGACTCGCCGTCCGGGCGGCTGCTGCACGTCCCGCCGCCGTTCGCGGTCGGCGGCGAGCGCCTGGCGCACCGCTGGGCGCCGCGCCCGTACGGCGACGACGAGCTCGCGTGGGCGGGCGGCTGAGACCTGCTCAGGTCCTGCTCCGCACCACCCGACGGGTCCCGACCAGCAGCAGTGCGACGCCGACGACCGCGACGAGCACCACCGCGGCGATCATCCGGTGTTCGTGCGCGTCGCGCTCCTCGTCCCACTCCCGGGCGCCGTCCTCGGCGACGGCGACCTCGAGATCCACGCCGTCGGAGCTGCACGTGATCTCGTGGTTGCCGGTGTCCTGCGCGTAGAACCTCGCGATCGCGGGTCGGTCGGAGCGGGCCCAGTTCGGTGCGACCTCGCTCTCGACCTCCTCACCGCCCGGCCCGACGATCGAGCACACGGGCTCCGCCTCGACGGCGGCCGATGCCACCAGCACGTAGGGGGCGTCACCGCGGAGGTCGTAGCGGTCGTCCTCGAGCGGCTGCGGCTCGCTCGCCACGAGGTCGGGCGGAGCCCCGGTCGATCCGCCGATCAGGGCGACGACGAAGACACCGAGCAGCCCGACGACGAGCCACGCGATCGCGAGCGCCACGAGTCCGTAGCCGCGCCGCCGACCGGTCCGACGGCGCCGAGCACGAACTGGTCCCGGGCCGTCGCCACCCTGACTCTGGGCACCCCGACCCACTGGCTCGTCCACGGTCCGATCCTGGCAGGTCCGTGCCCCGAGGCACGCGTCCCGCAGAAGCGCACCTGCCCGACGCCTCGTGGAGCGCCCTCGTCACGCGCCCGGGGGTCGACCCTGCCCGACCTGGACGACGTCGCGTGGGCCGCTCAGCACGCCCGTCTCGTCTCGATCGCCGAGGCGACGAGACGAGACGGGTAGCCGGAGGGCCTGCGCGTCAGCGCCGCGCGTCCACCGTCAGGCGGTCTGGCCGGAGTGCTTGCCCTCGGCGATCTCCTCGACCACCTTCGCGCAGAAGGCGGCGAGGTCGGCCGGGGTGCGCGAGGTCGTCAGACCGGCGTCGACGACGACCTCCTCGTCGACCCAGTCCGCGCCGGCGTTCTTGAGATCGATCTCGACGGACTTCACGGACGTCATCCGGCGTCCGTCGACGACGCCCGCGTCGATGAGGATCCACGGTGCGTGGCAGATGGCGGCGACCGGCTTGTGCTGGTCGAAGAACGCCCGCACGAACGTCCGCACCTCGGTGCTCGTGCGCAGGGCGTCGGCGTTGAGCGTGCCACCGGGAAGGACGAGCGCCTGGTAGTCGTCCGGGTTCGCGGCGGTGATCTCGAGGTCGACCTCGAAGTCCTCACCCCGGTCCCAGTCGAACTTCAGCGAGGTCACGGTGCCGGGCTCGAGCGAGATGAGCGTCGGCTCGCCGCCGGCGTCCGTGACCGCCTTCCACGGCTGCGCGAGCTCGGACTGCTCGACGCCGGTGGTGGCGATGAAGGCAACCTTCTTGCCGGAGATGTTCGGGGCCATGATGAACCTCCTGATGTCGGTCCGACCCGCGAGGGGCCGCGGTCACCTCCATGCAACAGGGTCCGGGTGGGCGACGCATCCTGAGCACGGCGAGTCGGGGGCTCTGTCCGCCCCGCGCGAACGGGCTCGCGCGCGGAGACGACGCGGTGAGGACCCAGCGCGAACGGGCTTGCGCGCGGCGAGCACGATGCCCCGCACGTCCCGGCCGACCCACGCCCTCCTCGACGTAGGCTCGCCGCATGCCCGAGAACACCGCCGCTCTCACCCTGCGCGGCGTCACGCTCTCCGCGCAGCGTCCGGCCGTCGTCGTGCCTGTCGTCACGGGGGCGGACGCGGCGCAGCGGGCGGCCGAGGCCGTGGCGGCCGGTGCGGACGTCGTCGAGTGGCGCATCGACCTCGCGCTCGCCGACACGAGCGCAGACGCGGGCACGGGCACGCCGTCCAGTTCCCGGCACACCGTCCTCGACCCACGCACTCACCGCGCGGTGCTCGACGCACTTCCGACCGTCGTCGCCGCGTGCGCGGGCACACCCCTGATGGTCACCTACCGCACGACGGCGGAGGGCGGGTCCGGCAGCGCCCCGCCCGAGGAGTACGTCCGGCTCCTTGCGAACCTCGCCGCGGCGGGGGGCGTCGACCTCGTCGACGTCGAGGCCGACCACCCGGCGGCGGCCGAGGCGCTGGCTGCCGTCGGCGCCGGCTCGCGCACCGACGTCGATCGTCTCGGGGGCCCTGCCGCCGCGCCCACCGCAGGCACGGACGCTGCGCCGGGAGCGCCCACCCGCCCCGCGGTCGTCCTGTCCCACCACGACTTCGACCGCACGCCGACCCGCGTGGAGATCGTCGACCGGCTCGCGGCGATGGAGGAGGCCGGCGCCGATGTCGCGAAGATCGCCGTCATGCCGCACTCCTCCGACGACGTCCTCACCCTCCTGGGGGCCACCGCCGAGCGGGCACAGGACGCGCGCGTCCCCCTGATCACGATGGCGATGGGCGACCTCGGGGCGCCGAGCAGGCTCGTCGGGGGCCGCTACGGCTCTGCGGCCACGTTCGCGAGCGCCGGCGCGACCTCGGCCCCCGGACAGCTTCCGGTCGGCGACGTCCGGGCGGTCCTCGAGCTGCTGAGTCCCGCTCGCTGACCGTGTGACGCGGTCGCACCACGCCTGCGATCCATGACCGCGTCAGGAACTGGTCAACTCCTGGCCTTCCCATGTGTGCATCGTGTCGCTACGTTGTTCAGCGTCCGTTATGACTCAATGATGTGGAAGCGAGCGCAGCGACATGGACGAACTACGGAACTACGACTGGGTGGGGCTGCTGGAGAAGGTGGTCGTCGCCCTTGTCATCCTGCTGGTCACCTGGATCGTGGCGAAGGCCGTCAAGACCCTCATCGAGAAGCTCGTGGTGCGCATCCCCGCGCTCCAGCGCACGGGACGTGACGGCCAGAGCATCGGGAGCGCGATCGGACAGATCGCCTCGCTCCTCATCTGGATGTTCGGCCTCATCGCCATCCTGCAGGTCTTCCGCCTGGAGCAGGTCCTCTCGCCGATCCAGGGGATGCTCGACACGATCCTCTCCTACCTGCCCAACGTCATCGGTGCGGGAGTGGTGTTCTTCATCGGTCTCGTGCTCGCCCGGATCGTCCGCCAGCTCGTCGGCACCGCGCTGCACTCCGCGGGCCTCGACGAGCGTGTCGCCCGCCTGAGCGGCGGCGCGGTCGGCTCCGCCCGCCGGACGGGGGCACCCGCCGCCGCGCAGGCCGGCGCCCCCGCGGGCGCACAGGTCGCGCCCGGCGCCCCGCACGCGCAGGGCGCTCCCGGCCAGCCCTACGCACCGCACCAGCCGCAGGACGGTCCGCACCCGGGTCAGCAGCCGGGTCAGCAGCCGGCCAGCCTGACGAACGTCCTCGCGAACCTGGCGTTCGCCGTCGTGCTCGTCGTCGTCGCGATCTCGGCGCTGCAGATCCTCGGGATCTCCGCGATCTCCGACCCGGCCACCTCGATGCTGCAGACCTTCCTCGACGCGATCCCGAACGTCCTCGCCGCCGCGGTCCTCCTCGTCCTCGGCTGGGTCATCGCGAAGTTCGTCGGCCAGCTCCTCGAGTCGACGCTCGCCGGCCTCAGCATCGACCGCGTCGCGGTCGAGCAGGGCATCGTCCCCGAGGGCCGTCGGGCCTCGAGCATCATCGCCACGGCGGTCAAGGTGGCCATCGTCGTGTTCTTCGCGATCATGGCGACCCGCATGCTCGGCTTCCCGGAGATCACCGCGTTCCTCGAGGAGATCATCGCCGTCGGCGGACGCATCCTCTTCGGCGCCGCGTTCGTCGCCGTCGGCGTGCTCGTCGCCACGCTCCTGCGCCGGGCCATCGGTCGTGGGACGCCCGGCCAGATCGTCTACTGGGCCACCGTCGCCCTGTTCGCCGCGATGGGCCTGAGCTACATGGGTATCGCCGAGTCGATCGTCAACCTGGCGTTCGGCGCCGTCGTCGTCGGCGGTGCGCTCGCCGCGGCCCTGGCCTTCGGCCTCGGCGGCCGCGACGCCGCCGCCCGCACCCTCGGCAAGGCGGAGCGCAGGCTCGACGCCGACCCGACGGTCCCGGGCGGCGCCCCCAGCATGCCGGGGGGCCCGACCCAGGGCTGAGCGACCGACCGGCCCACCACGTGGGGCGCCCGACCGCGACCGGGGTCGGGCGCCCCACGTGCGCGTCCCCGCACCAGGCATCCCACGAGCGCGTCCGGACGACGGGCGTCCCGGTCGACGTCGGAACGACCGCCCGGGGGGCGCCGCGGCGCATAGGGTCGCCCCATGGCCCCCGTCCTCGCCCCCGACGACGAGGGACGACGACCGGCCGGCGGACCGGCTGCGGAACCCCAGCGGAACCGCCCGTGGGCCGTCTCCGGCGCGCCCGCGGACGACCCGGGGCGCGGCGCGTCGAAGCGGTCCGGTCACCGCAGGTCCTCGCCGCTGGTCCGGCAGCTGCCGTTCGTCGTCGTCGTCATCGTCGTCGCCCTGGTCCACGTGGCCACGGATGCCGAGCTCCTCACCCGGGACCGCACCTTCGCCGCCTTCCTCGTCGTCATCGCGGCGACGACCGCGGCCGTCGCGATGCCGTGGCACCGCCTGCCGCGGTGGGCGGTCGCCACCGTCCCCGTGCTCGACATCCTCGCGGTCGCGCTCCTGCTCACCGACTCGCTCATCGTCTCCTCGACGCTCGTGCTGCCCGTCATGGTGCTGGCACGCACGTTCCCCCGCGTCGGCGTGGTCCCGGCGATCGCGCTCGGCGTCCTCGCCGCCTGGTCGCCCGAGATCCGGGACCTCCTCACCTCTACCGGCAAGCTCACGGTCGACGGCGTCACGCTGCAGCGGCTCGTCCTCGTGCCCGCCGTGCTGGCCTCGGCGGCGATCGTCGTCGCAGGGTCCGAACGGCGCGCCGCCGCACGGCTCGAGCTCGTGTCCGCGCAGAGCCAGGTCGTCGAGGACGCCCTGGCGGACTCACGCTCCCAGCGCCGCCTGCTCGAGGCCGTCCTCAACACCGTCGACGTCGGCGTGCTCGCCCTCGACGCGGCCGGCAGGGTCACGCTCCGCAACCGCACCCTGGTCGAGCAGGACGCGCCGGTCCCCGCCGTCGGTGAGCTCGTCGACGACCCGGCCGCGCGGGCCCGCAGCGTCGGCCGTGTCCGCGCGGCGGACGGCACCACCGAGCTCCGGGCCGAGCAGCTCCCCAGCGTGCGCGTGCACCGCGGCGAGCGTCTCGTGCGGGAGATCGTCTGGTGGGGCGCCGACGAGCCTCGGTCCGCACAGCGGGTCTCCGCCGCCCGGCTCACCGACGAGCACGGCGAGCACGCCGGATCCGTCGTCGTCTACCAGGACCTCACCAAGGAGATGGCGGCGCTCGCCCAGCGGGACGACTTCGTCTCCTCCGTCACCCACGAGCTGCGCACGCCGCTGACCTCGATCCTCGGCTACCTCGACCTCGCGATCGACGACCCGGACCTGCCGGACGAGGCCCGCGCCCGGCTCGAGGTCGCCGTGCGCAACGCCGAACGGCTCGAGCTGCTCATCTCCAACCTCCTGGTCGCCGCCAGGGAGAGCGCCGAGGCGACTCCCGCGCCGGCCGGCCTGGTCGACCTCTCGGCGGTGGTCCGCGACGTCGTCGAGAGCCAGACGCCGCGCGCCAGGGACGGGCAGGTGACGGTCACGGTGCACGCCGAGGCACCCTGCGACGTCGAGGCCAACGACACCCGACTCACCCAGATCGTCGACAACCTCGTCTCCAACGCGATCAAGTACTCCCGCCCGGACGACCACGTGCGGGTCGAGACCTGGCGCGACCCCGAGCACGTGCATCTCGAGGTCGCGGACACCGGCATCGGCATCTCGGCCGGCGACCGCATCCGCCTCTTCTCCAGGTTCTACCGGGCACCGGCCGTGCGGCAGGGACCCGTCCAGGGCACCGGGCTCGGCCTCCACATCACCAAGGGGCTCGTCGAGGCGATCGGCGGGACGATCGAGCTGGACAGCCGGCTGGGCGAGGGCACCACCGTCCACGTCAGCCTCCCCGCGGCGGGCGCCCGATGACCCTGGACCCCTTCACGCTCCAGGCCACGACCGGGCTCGTCATCATGACCGTGACGATCCTGTTCGTCGTCGACGCGCGCGGCCGGGGCGAGGACGCGGTCGACCGGATCTGGGGCGGCGCCTTCGCCGCCGCCATCACCGGGGCGGTCGCCTACGTCGCAGCCGCCGCCACTCCCGGCACGTGGTGGGCGAACGCGATCGGCAACGCCGGCGTCGCCCTCACGACCCTGCTCATGTGGAACGGCGTGCGCGCCTGGACGGGCCGGCGACCGCTCGTCGGGGTCTCGCTTGCCGCGTCGGGGCTCGTCGTCCTCGCGGCCCTCGTCGCGGGGCAGGGCGCCGGGGCGTGGGGCGGCGCATGGGCGATGCTCGCCGGGACCTCCCTCGGAGCACTCGCGGCCTGCATCGCGCTCCTCCGCACCCCCCGACTCCGCTCCCTCGTCGTGCGCGTCCTCGCGGGCGTGCTCGCCGTCGTGTCCGCCTTCTACGCGGGCCGCCTCGTGCTGCTCCTCACCCACGGGCCGGACTCCGAGATCTTCGAGCTGTGGGCAGGTACCACGACGTCGTCCCTGGTCATCATCGTCCTCATCACCTGCGCGGCGTTCTGCATGGTGAGCATGCGGGCCGAGGACGGCCGCCGCGCACGCGAGGAGGATGCCGCCTACGACCCGATGACGGGCGCCCGGACGGTGGCGAGCTTCCGGCCGCGCGCGGTCACGGCGGTCGCCGAGCACCGCGAGGCGCACCGACCCGTGTCCATGGTCACGCTCGACCTCGACGACCACGAGCGCCTCCGGACGGCGTTCGACACCGTGCTCGCCGAACGCGCCGTCGCCGTGCTCGGTGAGGTCGTGCGCCGGCTGGTCCCGCCGCTCTCGCTCATCGGACGCGAGCGCCACCGGGCGGGGTTCGACGTCCTGCTGCCGGGTCGCGCGCAGGCCGAGGCGCGCACCTGGGCCGAGCAGGTGCGCCGGGAGCTGACCGACGTCGCGCTCGAGGTCGACGACGGGCACCTCAGGCTCCGCCTGAGCATCGGCGTGGCCTGCGACGACACGGCCGGGTACGACCTGGACGACCTCGCTCAGGTCAGCCGGGACAGCGCGGCCGCGGCGGCCGGCGACGGCGGCAACCGGGTCCGCGTCGCCACGCGCGAGGAGGGCGAGGCGAGCCTCGGGGCTGTCGGCCGCAGCATCGGCGCCGCACGGGACCGAGGCGCCCGGGAATCCTGAGGAGAACCTGAGGGAACCGAACGGTGGCCGTGGGCGGGCGCTGAGGGGCGCGGGGGAATCTCTTCCCAGCAGCCCGGACAGGCCGGGCTGACCCCCTTCTCGAAAGGCCCCCGCCATGTCGCGCTCCACCGCCCCCGCCTCCTCCCGCTCGAAGACCTGGAAGGGTGTCGCCGCCGGCGTCGCCGCCATCGCCCTCCTCGCCGGTGGCGGTGCCTCGTTCGCCGAGTGGCGCGACTCCGCCTCCGCCAGCGCCGGCGCCCCCATCAGCTCCGGCGTGCTCGACATCGAGTCGAACGACGACGGCGCGTGGACGGACGGCGCGGGCAACTCGGTCCAGCTCGACGACTACCTCATCGTCCCGGGCACCACCCTCATCTACACCCACTCGATGACCATCGACGCCGAGGGCGACGGGCTCGCCGCCGAGGTCTCGACCAACATCCCGGCACTCTCCGGCGACAGCGAGCTCATCGAGGCACTCACCCGCTCCGCCACCATGACGCTCACGATCGACGGCCAGGAGCTCCAGGTCGCACCCGGTCCCGAGGGCCCGACCGCCGAGATCCCGACGAACGTCGGCGAGCAGACGCTCGACATCAGGGTCGAGCTTCCGTTCGCCGCCGACGGCACCTACGCGCAGGGAGGCTCGGTCGACGTCCAGGACCTCACGGTCACCGTCGCGCAGCCCCGCGTCGAGCAGCCCCCCGTCGCCGGCTGACGCACCCCGGACCGGACACCCCCTGAACCCCTGAGAGGAGGACGACGACGATGAGCACCCCCCGGCTCGGCCGCGCGGCGATCGCAGCGGCGCTCGGCGTCGTCCTCCTCTCGGGCTCGGGCGGCACCGCCGCCTCGTGGACCGACTCGGTCACGAGCGCTGGCGCCACGATCGAGTCGGGCCCCCTCGAGGTCGAGGCGGTGTCCCAGAGCGTCGTCGTCGCGCGGCCGGGCAGCCCCACCGCCACTCCGCTCGCCTCCACCCGGGTCAACCCCGGCGACACGATCACGATGACCTCGACCGTCCGCGTCCACGCCGCGGGCGACACCCTCGGCGCCCGCCTCGAGCTCGACAGCGCCGGCCTGGTGATGACCGTCGGCGGCGTCGCCCGGCAGTGGACCCCCCGGATCTCCACCACCAGCTCGCTGCCCGGCGCCGGGTCCCACGCGTTCCGCGTCACCGAGACCGGCGACGGCGCCACGGCGACCGCCACCGTCTCGTGGACCGTCCCCGCCACCACGGACGGCCGGGCGCGCGCCGCGGACCGGTCGAACTGGTGGGGTTCCCAGCTCCAGAACCAGACCGTCACCCCCGGGGGCCTGCGCTGGACCCTCGTCCAGCAGCCGTGAGCTCACCGAGCTACCCGAACCTGCCCGAAGGAGAACCGATGAGCGCCGCGACCACCACGCACTCACGCCCCCGCCCCCACCTGGTGCGTGCGCTGGTCGCGGCGCTCGTCGCCGTCGTCGCCGTGGTGGTCCTGCAGCCCTCGGGCGGCACGACGGCCGCGTGGAGCGATTCGGTCGAGGTCTCCGCCCCCACCGGGACCACGGGCTCGCTCTCCCTCGCCGTCACGGGCGGGGTCACCGGATCCGCCGTCGTCACGCCCGGCGGGACGGCCGCGAGCACCTGGGCGCCGACGTCCGTCACCGTGACCGCCGGCGGGGTCCCGCTCACCGGCACCCAGCTGGCCGGCTCCCGCATCGAGTACCGCACGGCGGGCGGCACGTCGTGCACGGTCTCCGGCGCACCGCTCTTCAGCGCGACACCGACCGCCGCGGGGACGAGCTTCCCCGTCACCGGTGGCGCCGCCCTCAGCGGCACGCAGACCCTGTGCGTCACGCTCGTCCCCGGCGACACCCTGCGGGCGAGCCACGCGGGCGTGTCCCTGGCCGTGACGACCGCGATCACCGCCACCCAGGCCGGCGACGGCACCTGGACGGCCGCACAGAGCTGGTCGACCACTCAGGACGTACCCGCCGCGCTGCCGGCCCTGCCTGAGGTCGGCTCCCTCGACAGCCGTCCGCACACCAACGGGAAGTGGATTCACCTCGACTGGACCTGGGCCGACTCCGCCAGCGGCGCGCCGAGCACGGCCCCCGTCGCCGAGTGGCGGGTCGAGTACCGCGTCGCCACGTCGAACTGGCAGCCGATGCTCCGGACCTCGATCAGTGGCACCGCCCGCACCGTCGAGATCAGGTGGCAGGACATTCGCAGCGAGTTCACGCGGAGCGGCAGCACCGGCTGGCTCCGCGTCGTCGCGGTCCTGCCGGACGGCAGCGCCGTCGCGAGCACCCAGATCGCCGTCACGATATCGCCCCAGCACGGCGGCACCATCACCCGCAGGTGAGCACCTCGGGCCCTCCCCGCCACCCCGCACACGCCACGCCACGCCCAAGGAGCCCACCATGTCCGTCCGCCACCTCGGCCGCGCCCTCGCCGGCCTCGCGCTCGTCGCGATCCTCGCCCTGCTCGGCGCACTCGTCGTGGTCCCCCGGATCATGGGCTGGGTACCGCTGACGATCCTCACCGGCTCGATGGAGCCGACGATCCCCACCGGTAGCCAGGTCGTCGTGGAGGAGGTCGACGGCGAGGCGGACGCCCGCGAGCTCGAGGTCGGCGACGTCATCACCGTCATGCCCTACCCGAACGACCCGACGCTGGTCACCCACCGGATCGTCGAGCGGCATGACTCCTCGAACGGGGTCGGCTTCGTCACGCAGGGTGACGCGAACGGCGCCGTCGACGCGTGGGACGTCACCGCCACCCAGATCCGCGGCGAGGTCCGCTACCACGTCCCCTACGCCGGCTATGTCGCCACGGCCCTCGACGGCGGGCAGAAGGCCGCGGGCGCGATCGTCGCCGCGGCCGCCCTGCTCACCTACGCGGCCGTCCAGGTCCTCGGCGCCGTCCGCGGAGCTCGCCGGCACGGGGGCGCGGCGGGCGAGGATCCGGCCCTCGACGTCGAGGACGGCGGCTCCGCGGCGAGCACGGGCGCCGGCGCCGAGGCGGCCACCACCGACGCCAGCGGCGTCGAGAGCGAGAGCGGGGCGCACGCGCGATCGTCCGCCGGTGCCGCGCGATGACGGAGGGCGACCGCGCGGTCCTCGACCGATCCACGCTGCTCGCGCTCGCCGAGGACATCGGTCAGGAGGCCACGGACGAGCTGGTCGCCCGATTCCTCGCCATGCTCGACGAGCGGCTGGCCCGCATCCGACGCGCATCCGACACCGACGAGCTCCAGGTCGCCGTCCTCAGCCTCGCCTGCTCGGCGGCGATGCTCGGCGCCGACGCCCTCGCCGAGGCCGCCCGGGACCTACCGCCGCCGGACGGCGTCCCGTCGCGGGCGGGCCGCACCTCAAGGGGGCCGGCGCTCGCACGGCTCGACGACCTCGCGCGCCGGTCGGCGGACGAGCTCGACACCCGGTCCGTCCGCTGCGTCTGCTGACCGCCGACCGATCCGCGGCAGCCGCTACGTCCGCTCCGTCACCGAACGGCCGCCATCCGGTAGCCGACACCCCGGACCGTCTCGATGAACCGGGGCGCCGATGCTCCGTCACCGAGCTTGCGGCGCAGGTTCGCGATGTGCACCTCGACGGCGCGGCGGTCGGGGTCGGTGACGTACCGCGCGTGATCGTCGGCGTCGCCCCACGCGGCGCGCACCAGGCTGTCCTTCTCGACGACCCGTCGACCGGCCCCCACGAGCGCGACGAGGATGTCGAACTCGCTGCGCGTGAGGTGGACGGCGACGTCGTCGACGGACGTCAGGCGGGCCCCGACGTCCACGAGCAGCCCGCCGTGCCGCAGCACCGAGTCGTCGTCGGCGTCCGGGAGCCCGCCCCCCGGGGGCGACGTGGGCGCCGGTGAGGCAGGACCTTCCGCCGAGGACCCCGCCGCGGGGGCCGACGACTCGCGCGGAGCACCCTCCGCCGAGCCGTTCGTCGTCGTCGGGGGCGGGAGTGGTGCGGCAGGTTCGCCGGACACGGCGACGGGTGCCGAGCCGGCGGACGCCGCCGACGACGAGCCCACCGGACCGGCGACCGCGCGGGGCCGGCGCAGCATCGCCTCGATGCGGGCGCGGACCTCACGCGGCCGGAACGGCTTGGTGACGTAGTCGTCGGCGCCGGCCTCGAGCCCGAGCAGGGTGTCGATCTCGTCGGAGCGGCCGGTGAGCATGAGGACGTAGGTCGAGGAGAACGTGCGGATCTGGCGGGCGACCTCGAAGCCGTCGATGTCCGGCAGCGAGATGTCGAGGGTGGTGACGAGCGGATCGTGGCGGCGCACCGCCTCCACACCCTCGACGCCGGTCGCCGCGGCGTGCACCTCGAACCCCGCCTGCCGAAGGGTGGTCTCCAACAGGAACCTGATGTCGGCGTCGTCCTCGACGACGACCGCAGTTCTCATCCCAGGGACCACCTCACGAAGTTATCAAACCCATGACCTGCTGCGAAGCCCCCGGCCGGCCGATTGCACCGCCGCAGTGACCGGATCGCCCGAGGAAACGGCCCAGGACCACCGCCGCGCCGTAGTACTCTCGCAACTCCCCCCCCAACTAATGCATCACACGTCCCATGACCCCCTCAGGTTCGCGTGGGGACGCCGGTGCGCGGAACGAGACGAATGGTGGACCTGTGGAGCTGACCGACTACGTCGCCGTCCTACGCCGACGGTGGCCGATCGTCCTGGTCGTCACCCTCCTGTGCCTCGCCGCCTCGCTCGCCGCCAGCCTGCTGGCCACACCGCGCTACACGACGAGCTCCGAGGTGTTCTTCGCCGTGCAGGGCGGCGACTCCGTCTCCGACCTCGCGCAGGGCTCGACGTTCGCCCAGCGGCAGATGACGTCCTTCGCCGAGGTGGCCACCTCGCCGCTCGTCCTCGAGCCCGTCATCGAGGAGCTCGGCCTGGACATGTCCGCCGGCGAGCTCGCCGGGATGGTCACCGTCAGCGTGCCCCAGGACACGGTCATCCTCGAGGTCTCGACGACCTCGACCAGCCCCGACGACGCCGCGCGCATCTCCAACGCGGTCGCGGGCCAGCTCGCCAGCACCTCCGCGGCCCTGTCCTCGCCCGACGGCGGGGAGACCGCGCCGGTCCAGGCCACCGTCATGACGCCCGCCCAGGTCCCGGGCTCGCCGTCGTCGCCCGACGTCGTGCGCAACGGCGCGCTCGGCCTCGTGCTCGGCCTGCTCCTCGGCCTGGGCGCCGCCTTCGTCCGGCACCTCGCGGACACCCGCGTGCACACCGAGGAGGACATCGCCGGCCTCACCGAGGTGCCCGTCATCGCCGCCGTCGCGGTCAAGGACAACGCCGAGCGCGACCGGGTCTTCGTCCACGACGAGCCGCACGGGCCCTCGGCGGAGGCCGTCCGCCGGCTGCGCACCAACCTCCAGTTCGTCGACCTCGGCGACGGCCCGAGCTCGATCGTCGTCACCTCCTCCCTGCCGGGCGAGGGCAAGTCGACGACGGCGATCAACCTCGCCGCCTCGCTCGCGGACACGGGCGCCCGCGTGCTGCTCATCGACGCCGACCTGCGGCGTCCGTCGGTCGCGGAGTACCTCGGGCTCGAGGGCGGCGTCGGCCTGACGACCGTGCTCATCGGCCGCGCGTCGCTCGAGGACGTCGTGCAGCCGTGGCAGAGCTCGTCCCTCGACATCCTGCCGACCGGCCAGATCCCGCCGAACCCGAGCGAGCTGCTGGGCTCGCAGTCGATGCGCACGCTCCTGGCCGAGGCCACGGAGTCCTACGACGCGGTGCTGCTCGACAGCCCGCCGATCCTGCCCGTCACCGACGCCACGGTGCTCAGCGGCATGACCGGCGGGACCCTGGTCGTGGCCGGCGCCGACCAGATCCACAAGGGCCAGCTCGCCGACTCGCTCGAGTCGCTCGAGGCGGTCGAGACCCACGTGCTCGGCATCGTCCTCAACCGGGTGGCGCGCTCCAACAGCCGGTACTCCTACGCGTACGGCGGTTACAAGCCGCTGACCGAGGACGACGCGCCCCGCCCCGAGCCGATCACGCGCGCGGGAGCCCCGCGCCGCGCCACGTCCGCCCCTCGCCGCAACCGGCGCACCCGCGCCGCCTCCTGACGGAGCGGACATGACTGCCACGCGCCCCGGCGGCGACACCGCCGTGCTGCAGGTCCTCACGGTCTGCACCGGCAACATCTGCCGCTCCCCCGCCGCCGAACGGCTGCTGCGCCAGCGGCTCGGGGCAGGCTCCGGCGTCACGGTGAGGAGCGCCGGCGTGCAGGCGGTCGTCGGCGCCCCGATCGACGCTCCCGTGGTCGAGCTGCTCAGCGCCCGCGGCACCGACACCGGCGACTTCGCCGCGCGGGCCCTGACGGAGCGGATCGCGACGTCGAGCGACGTCGTGCTCACCGCCACACGCGAGCACCGCACCGCGGTCGTCGATGCCGCGCCTGCGCTCGTGCGCCGGTCGTTCACGCTGCGCGAGCTCGCCCGCCTCGCCCAGGACGTGGACGAGGACGACCTCGTGGCGCGGGCCGGGGAGGGTGCCTCGCCCGCCGCCCGGTTCAAGGCGCTCGTCGACCTCGCCTCCCGTCACCGCGTGCAGGTCCCCCGCGAGCTCGACGACGTGCCCGACCCCTACCGCGGCAGCCCCGAGGAGTACCGGGCCGCGATCGATGCCGTGGCCGAGGCGATCGACGCCATCGCCGACAAGGTCCTCGGCACAGCCTGACCTGGCGGCGCCCGTCCCACGAGTGAGCGGACTTCTGCCCCTCCGCCCGACGAGTGAGCGAACTTCTGCCCGCTCCGCCCGACGAGTGAGCGAACTTCTGCCCCCTGAGTTGTCCCTGCGTGCCCGCGTCCAGCGGACTCCCACCACTCCGGCAGGACGCGCACAGCGCCCCGCAAGGCCCCTCCCAGGTCGATGAGCGAGATTCTCTCGTACGGGCTCGAACCGGGCCCCTCGCACCCGGCTCGCAAGGAGAACGACATGCACGTGAACGCGACACCGACCCGGAGCACCCCGGAGGCCGCGGGCACCGTCCCGATGCTCGACACCGCCGCGACCACGCTCGGACTCGACCCGGCCGACCTCGAGGCCCGCCTCGCGGGCGGCGCCACGCTGGGCGAGATCGCCCATGACGAGGGCGTCGCCGGCAGCGAGCTCGTCGACGCGCTGCTGGTCGACATCGAGACCCTGCTCGACGACGAGGTCGCCGACGGGACCCTCAGCCAGGACGAGGCCGACGCTCGGGTCGACGAGATCGCCGACCACGTCGACGCCCTCGTGGCCGACGGCGCCACGGAGGATGCCGCGCCACCGGTCGGCCGACCCGGTGGTCGCTGACCCGGTGGTCGCTGGTCCGGTGGTCGCTGGTCCGGTGGTCGCTGGCCCGGTGGCCGGTGGTCCGGTCCCGGCGGGGCCGGTGCCGGCCGACCCGGCCGGGTCCCTACCGGACCTCCTCCTGGAGTCGCTCGGCGACGTCGGGGTTCTCGTCGAGGTACTCCGCCGCGCGGTCCTCGGCGATCGCCGCGTTGAGCTCGTCGAAGGCCGCCATGTCCAGCTCGACGATCGACTGCCGCCCGTCGGGGCTCCACCCCGTGCCGGCCACCGGCGCGGTGAGGAAGGTGACGTCGTCGGGCCTGACGTCGCGCATCGAGAGTCCGAGCGTGGTCATCTGGCTCACCGACAGGTGCTCGTCCACCGCCACGGTCCCGGCCACGACCTGGGCGAAGTCGTACAGCGCGGTCGGGCGGCGCAGGAGGTTCTCCCGGAATACGGCGGACATCATGGCCCGCATCCAGTTCTGCTGGCGCTGCACACGGCCGAGGTCGCCGCCGGGGATCGACCGGTCACGGGCGTACATGAGCGCCTCCTCGCCGTCGAGCAGGTGGGTGCCGGGCGGCAGGTCGACCGTGCGGCCGTCCCGGGTGGTGCCCTGCATGCCGTTCGGAAGGTGGATCTCGACGCCGCCGAGCTCGTCGGTCAGGGTCGCGAACGACTCGAAGTCGGTGACCGCGAAGTGGTCGATCGGGATGTTCGTCAGGTCCTCGACGGTCTGCACCATCAGGGAGGGCCCGCCGAAGGAGAACGCCGCGTTGACCTTGTTGTCGCCATAACCAGGGATCGGCACCCACGAGTCGCGCGGGATCGACATGACGACGGCGGAGCGCCGGTCCCCGGACAGGTGGACGATCATGATCGCGTCGGTCCGCTGCGCGCCGGCCTGCCACTCGGACGCGTCGCCCGCCGAGATGCGCGAGTCGGAGCCGAGGACGAGGAAGTTGACCGGGGTGCCGTCCCCCTCCTCGGGCTCGGCGTGCGTCGGTCGGTCGGTCACGGACTCGAAGACGTCCGGGATGCGCTCCACCTGCGAGTCGATGCGGTGCTGGATGTACCGCAGCGCGCCGTACACGCCGCCCACGAGGATGAGCACGATGACGAGCGAGGCGATGAGGGCCTTCCGACCGCCACCACGACGGCGCCCACGTCGGCCACGATCGGCGTCGTCGGCCCCGGAGAGCGCGATGACGTCGTCGTCGAGCGAGTCGTCCGACGGGACGTCGGACGGCTCGTCGGGGCTCCGACTGGTGGTCTCGTCCGGCGTCGAGCTGGTCACACCGTTCCCTCGTGGTCCCGGGGCGAGCGGTCCGCCCCTGCTGCCGCGTCCTGGCGCGCGAGGGCCAAGTCTAGGTCGGCGGGACGCCACTGCGGAGGATCCCGCACGGGCAGTGGTGCACGGAACTGTGAGCAGGACGGGCGATGCGCAGGGCGAGGGAAGCGGAGTGCCCGGCGGGAGCGAGGCGGGCGGTGCGTCGCGTCGTGTACCGGGGCCGGAACTCGTTGCCGGTCCGCGGCGCCCCGCGTACCGTCGAGACGGAGGATCGGCCGGGCGGCGCCCCCAGTGCGGGCCCGGCACGACGACGAGGGAGCAGCATGAGGAACAAGGTCATCACCGTCGCGGCGGTTGCCGGGCTCGGTCTCGTCGGGGTCGGCGGCGTGGCTGTCGCGGCCACCATGGGCACGGACGACGGCGCGCAGGACACTCCGACCGGGCCGGCGGTTGCCGGTAACGCCGGCGGTGCCGGGGACGAGGACTCCGACGACGGACCGGGCGACGGCCCAGGAGAGAGCGATGGGACGACCCCGCCCGGCGGACTGCCCGCTCTGCCCGACGACCTCCTCGACCACCTCCCCGACGACCTGGCAGAGCAGCTGCCCGAGGACCTCGCCGAGCGGCTTCCTGAGGACCTGGCCGAGCAGCTCCCGGACGACCTTGCCGCGCAGCTGCCGGACGACCTTGCCGCGCAGCTGCCCGAGGACCTCGCGGGCAGCGCCGACGTCGAGGCGCTCACCGACGCGATGCAGCCCATGATCGACGCCGCGCTCGAGGGCCTCGAACTCCTCGACCTCTCACCGTTCGAGCTGCTCGGCGAGCTCTCGAACGGGGCGACAATCGGCGAGCTCGCCACCGAGCAGGGCGTGGACCCCGAGGACCTCGTGCAGCTGGGCCTGGAGCCCGTGGACGAGCAGCTGGACGCGGCTGTGGTCGACGGGGAGATCGACCGCACCGAGGCCGACGCCACCCGCGCCGAG
Organism: Georgenia sp. Z1491; assembly: GCF_049856175.1. Classification (GTDB taxonomy): domain Bacteria; phylum Actinomycetota; class Actinomycetes; order Actinomycetales; family Actinomycetaceae; genus JB111. The sequence goes on along the minus strand of NZ_JBNDNA010000001.1, from coordinate 424,689 downwards.
CTCGAGTCGATGCTGCGCACCGTGATCGAGGAGGGTCCCGAGGCCGTCGGCCTCCCCACCCCCACCGCATGACGACTGAGCGCGGTTCTGTCCGTCGCGCGTGACGAGTGAGGGCTGTTCTGCCCGCTGGGGAGCGGATTCCGGTGTCGCGCCGAGGCGCCGTTGCCCAGTCAATCGGGTAACCGTCGAGGCAGTCCCCCGGGTGCACTGCCTCGACGGTTACCCCGCTGACTCACCGACCACACCGACCCGGCGACGGGCACGACGACGGCGAATGGCGTGCCCCGCCATATAGCTGAGCGCCGCCCGGACCGAGATCCGGGCGGCGCCTATCCGTGGAGCAGGACTCCGCTCACTGGTGGAGCAGAAGTCCGCTCACTCGCCACATGGATCTGGTCAGCGGCGGACTCCCAGGGTGTCGGAGCCGTCGCCGTCCCAGTCACCGACGAACACCTCGTCCCCGGCCCGGCCGTAGCGGACCTCGGTGTCAGCCACCGTGGACGTCAGCGAGTTCGACACCAGGTACAGGTTGCCCCGCCGCACCGCGAAGGTGTCGGCCGCGTCGCCGTCCCAGTCACCGACCAGGACGTCGTCCGACGCCCGGCCGTAGTCGAGCTCGCTGTCCGCCCAGCCCGTGTTGAGGCTGTTGGACACGTAGTACGTGTTGCCACGTCGCACGGTGAACGTGTCGACGCCGTCGCCGTCGTAGTCACCCACCAGCACGGTGTCGTCGGCGCGGCCGTAGTCCAGCACCGCATCCGCATTGCCACCGGTCAGGGAGTTGGTGAGGAAGTAACTGTTCCCGCGACGCACCGCGAACGAATCCGCACCGTCACCGTCCCAGTCACCCACCAGCACCGCATCATCAGCACGCCCGTAGGTCAGCTCGACCTCCGCCGCCCCGCCATACAGCGAGTTGCTCAGGTAGTACGCGTTCCCCCGGCGTACGGCCAGCGTGTCGCTGCCGTCGCCGTCCCAGTCACCGACGAGGACCTCGTCCCCCGGGCGGCCGAAGCTGAACTCGTGATCCGCCCAGATCCCCCAGCCGTCGTTCAGGTAGAACCCACGACCGGCCGACGGCGGCACCGGCTCACCAGGCTCACCGGGGTCCTCGTCGTCACCGGTGAGCGTGAAGTAGTCCAGCCCGACGAAGTAGCCGGACGCCTCCGCGTTCTGCCCCGTCACGCGCGCCGTCAGCTCGTGGCTGCCGGCGGTGAGCTCCACCGTGCCGAGCACGACCGGGTCGGTCGTCCCGACGCCCTCGGCGCCGTAGCCGTCGACGGGCTCGCCGACGACCTCACCGTCGACGAGGATCTCGACGATCCCGTAGTCACCGGCCTGGGTGAAGACACCGGCGAGGTCGTAGGTCCCGTCCTCGGGGATATCGACTCCGAGGGTGACGGCGTGGCCGACCTCGGTGGCCCTGAACCACAGCTGTGCCCCGGCGGACCAGTCGGCCCCGCAGCACGTGCCCTGCCGGACGGCGTCGGCGTCGCTGGCCAGGACCTCGAGGTTCTCGGCCTCGAGATGGATGCTCGTGCCGCTCGTGGCGGAGACCTCCGGCGAGAGCTCACCGGGGTTCCCCCCGACGTCGACGGCGCGGACCCGGTAGTACCACTGCTCGCCCAGGCCGAGGTCGTCGTGCCTCAGGCCGAGGTTCGCGGTGGTGGTGATCAGCGTGTCCTCACCGGGTTCGAATCCGGCCTCGGTGGAGGCGTGGATCTCGTAGTGGGCGACACCGACGTCGTCGGTGGCCGCTCCCCAGCTCAGCTCGACCGCGTTGGACTCCTGGCCCTCGGCGACGAGGTCGACCGGGGCGGAGGGTGGGGTCGTGTCCGCGACCGGGTCGACGATCGACTCGACCCGGTAGCTCGCCGCGGACCACGGCGCGGAGCCGTCGACCGGGGTGAGGACGACCTCGGCGATGCCGTCCGTGCCCTGGCTGAGTGCGGCGGGCACCACGAAGGAGTCCTCCAACCACCGATGCGTCTCGTTGGCCAGCGGCTGCTGCCAGATGCCGACGACCTCGCCGTCGACCGCGACCTCGACCGCCTGGTAGCCGTGGGCCTGGTCGGACGTGCGGCGCAGCCACACGCCGTCGTTGTCCTCGGCGACGGCAACCGTGAAGGACACGGCCTCCTCGCTCGCGCGCAGGTCCTCGGTCACGGGGCTGGGTCCGTGCCGGCCCTCGAAGGTCGAGGTGAGGCTCTCCACCTCGCCGCCGCCGGTGTAGGCGTGGGCGTCCTCGCTCTCGGCGTTCCCGACGTCGATCCGGTCGGTGACCCGCAGGCTGCTCACGCCCTCGTGCCCGTACCAGAACGCGGTGGAGCCGTAGAGGCCGGGCTCGTTCGCCGTCGGGCCGGGCTCGATACCGAACTCGATCCCCGAGCCGAAGCTGACGGCCTCGGCGAGCATGAGCCGGTAGGCGGCGTCGCACTGGTTCGGGCAGTCGAGGATGCCGGTCTGCATGGCGGGCGCCCCGTTGAGCGGTGCGGAGAACTCGTTGCGGTTGAAGTACCAGCCGCCGTGGTAGAAGTCCTCCGAGCCGGTGCCGTGGATCTGCGGCGAGCGCGATCCGTCGACGAACACCCGCTCGTCGCCCTCGAGGTAGTTGCGGATGTTCCCTTCCTCGATGTGCCCGACCATCGTGTGGTTGACGCCGACGAACCGGCCGACGCCCTGGGTGTCGAGGAACGTCCAGTCCTGCCCGTTGACGGTCTCTCCGATCCGACTCTCGGCCTGGAAGTAGCCGATGGACGGGGACGGACCGGTGAGCTGCTCGGCGACGGCGGGGTCCGCGTGCGAGGTGACCGAGCCGTTGCCCGCCTCGATCGGCTGGCTCGAGCCGTTGACGAGGTCGATGGTGACGGACTCGGCGTACGGCATCGGCCACCAGGAATAGTACGAGCCGTCGTCCTCGGTCTCCATCGAGTACATGAGCGCGCGCACCTCGGCCTCGCCGAGGCCCGAGCCGAAGAACTCGCCCAGCGGGGCGTCGACGGTCTGTACGCCGTCGAAGCTCATCTGCACGCGCACGTCACGGAGCAGCTCGTTGGACGCGAGGATCTCCTCCTCGTTGTCGATCTCCCGCGGGTAGGAGTATCGGTGCGAGCCCTCCCACTGCTGGTCGGTGATCTCGTACCCGTGGGCCTCCTCGCTCGCGAGCGCCTCGTCCCCCGGGCCGACGTCGAGCTCGTCGGTCCGCACGAGCTCGCCGTCGACGACGGAGTCGACCCAGTAGCGGAACTCGTTGAAGTCGATCCCGGCCGAGACGAACGTGTTCTCCACGGTGATCTCGCTCTGCCCGGCGGTGAGCTCGGCGGGCAGCTCGACCGTCTGGTCGGTCCACCGTCCCGTGTCCCCGCGGACGGGCTCCCACTCGCCGGCCGGCTCGCCGTCGACGGTGATCGTCGCGTGCTGGTTCGCCGAGAGCGGGTCCCAGCGTCTGGTGAGCTGCACGCCCTCGTTGTCCGGGTCGATCGCCACGGTGAAGCTGCTGGTCCCGGTGTGGGCGCGGCCGTCGTCCTCGACCGGGTCGCCGTCGGGCGGTACCCCGACGATCTGCGGGAGCTGCAGCCGGAGCTCGTCGATCACGCCCGGGCCGCTCTGCTCGGCGAGCCGGACGGACTCGCCCGGGGCGATCGCGACGTCGGTCTCGACCGTGGTCGCGTCGGGGTGGGCGGGCTTGGGGTCCGCGGTGCCCCAGGCCTGCGCAGCCTCGACGAGGTCGCTCGCCGGGTCGGTCGGGTCGAACGTGGTCACGCCCTCGGCGTCGGGGAAGGACCGGTGCGTGACGTAGTAGAAGAACGGGTTGTTCGTCGTCGTCACCCGCATCGACTCCCGGTAGGGCATCGGGACCTTGATGTAGACACCGCCGGAGCTCTGGTCGGCGTTGGCCACGAGCGGGTAGGTGAACGGGTCGCCGTGCTCGCCGTCGACGAGCTCCTGCAGCGGTGCGTCGACGACCGTCTCGCCGTCGAGCTCGATGACGATGTTGCCGGCCCCGGAGACGTTGCCGCCGTCCCAGGTGAACCAGATCGAGCCGATCTCACCGGGCCCGGTGTCCTCCGCGAGCACGCAGCCCGACTCGTCCTCGCGAAGGCACGAGTAGGTGCCCTCGAAACCGTCGTCGTTGCCGCCGGTGCGGTCGAAGCTCGAGAACTGGCGGGTCTCGACGCCGGTCGTCAGGGTCGGGAGCAGGTCGAGCCTGTCGTAGGTGCCCCGGCCCACGGGACCGGTCGACGACGACGTGTCGTCCTGGTCGGGCGCCGGCTCCTGGACCGCGGGCTGCAGGACGAGCGGCGGTGCGGCGTTCTCGGTAGGTACGGCGTGCTCGGCAGGTGCGGCGGAGGCGGCCGCGACCGGCGCGAGCAGGCCGATCGTGCCGACGGCGGCGACCACCGCCCGGACGGCGCGTCGTCTCCCCCGTGCTCTGATGCGTGACTGGTCGGACATGTCTGATCCCCCTCGATCGGAGCTGTGACTGGTCGTGCGATCTGGTGTGCGTCGATCTCGTGTGCGTCGGTGCGGTGGCTCCTCGTCGAGCCTGGCGGGGCGGCGATGCCCTGCCGGATGCCGAAGGACCGCGCGGTCCGTCCGGGACGTGCGGGAGGCCGATCGGGTCCGTGCCGTACGGCGCGGGACCGGGCCGGGCGTGGCGTGTCATCCTCGCCCGACCACGCCGGGAGGGGTCCCCGCGCCCCCCTCCCGGTCGGCGTTCCTCGGCTCCCTACTCCCCGCCGAGCTCGGTGTACACGTCTGCTGCGTTGTCCTGCGTGACGAGCTGGGTCTCGAGGATCTGCTCGACGTCGACCTCCTCGCAGCCGATGAGGATCTGCTCGGCGGTCTCGACGGCCTCGACGCCACCGGTCGGGTAGACGAACGTCGCCGAGAGGCGCCCCTCCTCGACGGCGCGGATACCGCCGGACGGGATGGGCAGACCGTCGATACCGATGAACTCGAGCTCCCCCTCGCGGCCCGCGGACTGCGCGGCGAGGTAGGCGCCCTCGGCCATCGGGTCGTTGTGGGCGTAGAAGACGTCGATCTCCGCGTTGGCCTGGAGGATGCCCTCGGCCTGGCTCTGGCCCAGCTCGCGCAGCCAGTCGCCGGTTCCCTCGGCGATGATCTCGATGCCGTCGGTGCCGGCGATGCCCTCGCGGAAGCCCTCGGCCCGCTCCTGCGCGGGCGTCGACCCGGGCAGACCGGCCAGCTCGGCGACGTTCCCGCCGTCGGTCAGCAGCTCGGTAGCGACGTACTCGCCGGCGGCCCGGCCGATCTCGAAGTTGTCGGCCCCGATGTACTGGGTGAAGGCCTCGCCCTCGACCCTGCGGTCGAGCACGATCACCGGGATGCCCTCGTTGTAGGCGCGCTCGACCACGTCGGTCAGCGGCGCGGCCTCGTTGGGGCTGATCATCAGCAGGTCGATGCCCTGGGTGAGGAAGTTCTCGACGTCGGAGACCTGCTGCGCGTTGTCCTGTGCGGCGTCGGCGAAGACGACCTCGAACTGGTCGATCTCCTCGGCGGCCGCCCGGATGTCGTCGTCCATCTGCTGCCGGTAGGGCTCGGCGACGTTCGCCTGGCTCATGCCGATGAGGTACTCGCCGTCGGCCCCGGCGCACTCCGCGCCGGTGTCACCGCCGCCGTCCCCGGAACCGGCCTCGTCGTCCCCGACGCCGGGCGCGTCGGACTCGGTCCCGCACGCGGCGAGGGTCAGCATGAGGGCCGCGCTGCCCGCGAGGGCGGCCGTCCAGCGGCGACGAGCGAAGAAGTGTCGGGTGGTCATGTCCTGCCTCCTGTTATGAGCGCGCGCGGAAGGTCTGGACGCCCGCCGCGACGATGATGATGAATCCGGTGATGAGCAGCTGGATGTTGGAGTCGATGTTGTTGAGGGCGAGGACGTTCTTGAGGATGCCGATGAGCAGGGCGCCCGCGATCGTCCCGGCCACCGTGCCCACACCGCCCATGAGGCTCGTGCCGCCGATGACGACCGCCGCGATGGCGTCGAGCTCGTAGCTGATCCCGGCGTTGGGGCTGCCCTGGTTGAGCTGCCCGGCCTGGATGATGCCCGCCAGGGCCGCGAGCAGACCGGCGATGGCGAACACCGCGACCTTGACGCGCCGCACCGGGACGCCCGACAGGCGGGCGGCGCGCTCGTTGCCACCGATCGCGTAGACGTGCCGGCCGAAGACCGTGTTCCGGGCGACAAGGATGGCGACGACCGCCACCGCGAGGAAGATCAGGGCGGGGATCGGCACGGTGCCGTTGAACGTGCGGGAGTTGAGCAGGGCGAAGGAGTCCGGGGCCGTGCCGGGTCCGTCGCCGTAGGCGATCGGGATGCCCTGCCCGCCGGACCAGATCCGCGCCAGGCCGCGGGCGATCTGCAGGCCCGCCAGGGTGACGATGAACGCCTGGATGCCGAACCTCGCGGTGATCAGACCCTGCGCGGCCCCGAACGCCGCGCCGATCGCGAGGATGATGAGGACCGCGGCGATCACGCCCATCTGGTTGACCATGAGCAGGCTCGCCACGCCGGTCGCCGCCAGCCCGAGGACCGATCCGACGGACAGGTCGATGCCTCCGATGAGGATCACGAAGGTCATCCCGATGGCGATGATGCCGATCTCCGACGTCGCGCGGACGATGTTGAGCAGGTTCTCGCTGTTCAGGAAGACGATCTCCCCACCCCGCCTGGGCGAGAAGACGATCGCGGCGACGAACACGAGCAGCAGCGCCACATAGCTCTGGAGCGCGAAGAACCGCTCCGGGATCTGGAAGCGCCGCCGCTTGGGCACGGGACTCGCCGTCGTCGCCCCCGCAGCCGTGCCCTCCGCGGTCGTCGTCCCGTTCATTGGGTCTCCCCCGTCTCGTCCCGGTCGTTCGTGGTGGCGCGCTCGCCGGCGCCCTTCGGGCCTGCGCGTTCGGCACCGCCGGCGCCGCTCTGCTCCGCCCCACCCGCGCCCACGCGCGCGGGCTCGCGGTGCTCCATGCCTGCTGCCGCGAGCAGCGACTCCTCGGTGGCGGCCCTGGCGGCCACGACCTCGACGACCCTGCCTTCGCGGAGCACGGCGATGCGGTCGCAGGCGCCGATGAGCTCCGGCAGCTCCGAGGAGGCCATGACGACCGATACGTCGTCGGCCGAGAGCTCGGCGAGGAGGCGGTAGATCTCGGACTTGGCCCCGACGTCGACCCCGCGCGTGGGCTCGTCGAGCAGCAGGACGCGCGGCTCGCGCAGCATGTTCCGGCCGAAGACGACCTTCTGCTGGTTGCCGCCGGACAGGGTGCGCACGATCGTGTCCTGGGAGCCGGTCTTGATGCGCAGCGCCTCGATCGCGCGCGTGACCGCGCGCCGCTCCTTCGACCTCGACCGCCAGCCGAGGGTGGCGAGTCGTTCGAGGACGCTGATGGCGATGTTGGCGCCGACGGTGGCGTGCATGTTGAGGCCGGCGGCCCGCCGGTCCTCCGGGACGAACCCGATCCCGTGGGCCATGGCGTCGCGCGGGGAACGGATGCGGACCGGCTCGCCGTCCAGCTCGACGTCCCCGCGCAGCCGGCCGCCGCCCAGGCCGAACACGGCCTCGAGGAGCTCGCTGCGCCCGGCGCCGAGCAGACCGGCCAGGCCGAGGACCTCCCCGCGCCGCACCTCGAGGTCGATCCCGTTCGGCTCGCTGCGGGAGATGTCCACCCCGCCGTCGAGCCGGAGGCCGCGCAGGCGCAGCCGGACGTCCGCCTCCGGCTCGGCCCGGTCGGGATAGACCTGGTCGAGCGGCTTGCCGATCATCATGCGGATGACCTCGGCCGGCCTCGTGGTGACGACGTCGAAGGTCCCGGCGTTCTCGCCGTCACGCATGACGGTGCCGCGGTCGGCGATCTGGGCGATCTCGTCCATCCGGTGCGAGATGAAGACGACCGCGACCCCGCGCCGCCGCAGGCCGGGGATGATCTCGAACAGCCGGGTCACCTCGGTCTCCGACAGCGCGGAGGTGGGCTCGTCCATCACGAGGATCCGGGCGTCCAGTCGCAGCGCCTTGGCGATCGCCACCATCTGCTGCTCCCCGACGCGCATGGTGCCCACGTGACGGGACGGCGAGATGCGGATACCGACCTCCGCGAGGAGCTCCTTGGTCTCGCGCTCCATCCCGCGCCGGTCGAGCAGGCCGAGGCGGCGCTTCTCCGCGCCGAGGAAGAGGTTGTCGGTCACGCTCGCGCCGGGGACGAGGTCGAGCTCCTGGTGGATCATCGCGACGCCGGCCGCCTGGGCGTCCGACGGTGACGCGAACCGCCGCTCCTCCCCGCCGACCTCGATCCGGCCGGCGTCCGGCGGGAGCACGCCGGCGAGGATGTTCATCAGGGTCGACTTGCCCGCGCCGTTCTCGCCCAGGAGGGCCATGACCTCACCGGCCCGGACCTCGAGATCCACGCCCTTGAGGGCACGGATCCCGCCGAAGCGCTTGGCGATCCCGGACATCTGCAGCACAGGTGTGTCGGGGACCGACCGGTCGGACGACTGCACGCTACCCCCGTTGGCAACTTGGCAAGTAATCGATTTCTCGCTGGAACGTTACGCGCTGCCGACCGGCGACGCAAGACCTTCACCCCTCCGTGTCGGGGCCTCGGACGGAGCTGCGGTCACGGGCCCGGCGGAGCCCCGGTCAGGGGTCGGTCCCGAGGACGTGCGTCCCCGGCTCGCCGGCCGTGCCCCGGATCCGGTCGACCAGCAGGCGTGCCGCGCGCACCCCCATCTCGCGAGGGTTCAGCGGCAGCCGGGCCACGTCCGCCACGTCGGAGGTGGCGAACGGCAGGTCGCCGACGATGCCCACCTCGATCCGCGGACCGCCCCAGGCGGCCAGCGCCTGCAGCACGCCGACCCCCACGAGGTTGTTCGTCGCGAGGACCGCGTCCGGCTGGGTGGGGCCGGCGAGCATCTCGGTCATCGCCGCCCGCCCGCCGTCGACACGGAAGTTCGCGTGGACGAGCCGGTCCGCGCCGATCCCGGCGTCGCCCAGGGCGTCGCGCCACCCGGCCGCGCGCTCGACGGCCGTGCTGGTGGTCCGCGGACCGGTGATGCAGGCGACGTCGGTGTGCCCCCGGGCCAGCAGGAGCTCGGTCGCCCTCCGACCCAGGCCCACGTTGTCGAACAGCACCTGGTCGACCTGGTCCCGCACCTCACGGTCGATGACCACGACGGCGCGGGACCGGCCCAGGAGCCGCGTGAGATCGGGCGCGTCGCCCGCCGGGGCGAGGATGACGCCCGCCATGTTCTCCGACTCCGCGACAGAGAGGTAGCTCTGCTCCTTCTCGACGTCGTCGTCGGTGTTGCACAGCACGAGCGACAGACCCGCGGCCTGTGCGACGTCCTCCACCCCGCGCGCGACGGAGGTGAAGAAGGGGTTCTCGACGTCAGGGATGACGAGGGCGACGACGTCGCTGTACTGGCGCCGCAGGGAGCGTGCCGCCCGGTTGGCGCTGTAGCCGAGCTCGTCGACGGCCCGCCGGACGGCCTCCTCGAGGTCGGCACGCACCTTGGTCCCGTTGAGCACACGGGAGACGGTCGCGGTCGACACGCCGGCCCGCGCGGCGACGTCGACGATCCGCGTCACGACCCCGCCCCTGCCACGAGGTCCGCGGTCTCGGCCGCGCGTGGTGCGGCCGGCGCGCCGCCCGGGCGGGTCACGGACAGCGCGGCCGCGGCGTTGGCGAACCGCAGCGCGGTGTCGAGGTCGTCGCCCAGGGCGAGGCGGGCGCTCAGGTTGCCGCAGAAGGCGTCGCCGGCGCCGATCGTGTCGACCACGTCCACCCGGTGCGCCGCGATGCGCCGGGGAGCGCTCTCGTCGTCGACGACCAGCACGCCGGCGCGCCCGCACGTCACGACGACGACGCACCCCGCGCTGCGCCGGAGCGCGACCGCCGCCTCGGCCGGGTCCGGCTCGCCGGGGACCAGCTGGCTCAGCTCGACCTCGTTGGGGACGAGGACGTCGACGAGACCGAGCACGTCCGGCGGCAGATCGGCGAAGGGCGCGGGGTTGAGGACGACCGTGGTGCCGGCGTCGCGCGCGATCTGCGCCGCGAGGCGGACGGCGGGCAGCGGGATCTCGAGCTGGAGGAGCAGGACCTCGGCGACCTCGATCGCCGGACGGGCGGCCTCGACGTCGGAGATCGTCACGGCCTCGTTGGCGCGCGGCACGATGATGATGGAGTTCTGCCCACCCTCGACGACGACCGGCAGGCCCACTCCGGTGCCCTGCTCGCGGTCGCCGGTCACGTGCGCGTCGCCGATCCCCTCCGCGCGCAGGAACTCGCGGAACTCCGTGGCGAAGTGGTCCTCGCCGACACGGCCGACGACGGCCGTGCTCGCGCCGGACCGCGCGGCGGCCACCGCCTGGTTGAACCCCTTGCCGCCGACGAAGGTGGCGAAGCCGGTCCCGACGAGCGTCTCCCCCTCGGCCGGGCGCCGCGGCGCGGTCGCCACCATGTCGTACATGAACGAGGCGACGACGCAGACCTGGGCCGGCGTGGTCACGACGCCTCGGCCCAGGAGGGTGGCTGCTCGATGTCCGGGTACCGCGGGGCCGTGGCACGGCGCGGCGTCTCGGGGTGCGTCATCGTCACGTCCGTCGGTCGCTGGGAAATCGATTACTCGGATACGGTAGGGCGCCCGCGCGCACCCGGTCAAGATACCGACGAGTGAGCGTGGCGCTGCCCGGGCCTGACCAGTGTGCGCGGTTCTGCCCATGGATGAGCTGGCCGCGGTGTCGCACCGTCGCCCAGACAATCGGGTAACCGTCGAGGCAGTCCCCCGGGTGCACTGCCTCGACGGTTACCCCGCTGACTCACCGACGACACCGCGCCGGGCCTCCGCCATCCCCGACGAGTGAGCGGAGTTCGGTCCAACCAGGTCGTGCCTAGTCCGGCGTGAGCGCGGTGCGGCCCCACGAGTGAGGGCCGTTCTGCCCCACGAGTGAGGGCCGTTCTGCCCCACGAGTGAGCGCGGTTCGTTCCTACCGAACCGCGCTCACCCGTCAGCGGTGGACGCTCCCGAGGGAGCCTTCGTGCTCGAGGAGCGCCGTCTTGGTCTCGCCGCCGAAGTAGTAGCCGCCGACCCGGCGGTCGGACGTGAGGATCCGGTGGCACGGCACGACGACCGGGACGAGGTTCCGCGCACACGCGCTGCCCGCGGCGCGGTACGCCGTCGCGCTGCCGGCCGTCTCGGCGATCTCGGCGTACGTAGCCACGCCGTGCACCTCGCGCATCGCCGCCCACGCGCGCTGGGTGAACGGTCCGCCCGGCTGGGACACCTCGAGGGCGTCGAGCGCGTCGATCTCACCGGAGGCGTACCGGGCGAAGGTCTCGACGACCCGGTCGGTCGCGGGCGTGCGTGGCGCCGGCTCACCCGTGCCCCCGACGACCTCGTCCGGCCCCAGGCCGAGCCTGCCGAGGATGTCGTCGGCACCCCAGAACGAGGTGCCCCGCAGGACGCCGGTGCCCGGCTCGACGACGACGGTGAGGTCTCCGGCCGGGCTCGGCACGGTGAGGACGTGCAGCTGTTCACTCATGGTCTCTCCATCTCGTCGGTCCACAGGTGCGTGGTGGCGTAGGCGCGCCACGGCCGCCAGCTCTTGGCCCGCGCCGTGACGGCAGACGGGTCGGGCGTCGTGCCGAGCAGGCGCCCGAGCGCGCGGCGAAGCACGAGGTCGCCGGGCGGGAGCGCGTCGGTGTCGCCGAGGCCGCGCAGCTCGAGGAGGTCGACGGTCCACGGCCCGATGCCGGAGACGTCCAGCAGAGCGGCGCGCACGTCCTCGCCATCCGCTCCCGGTCCGAGGTCGAGCCCACCCGCGACCAGCTCGGCTGCGCGGTGCACGGTGCGGGCACGGGCTGCGGGGATGCGCACGGCCTCTCGGATCGCTTCCGGGCCGGCCGCAGCGAGTGCCTCCGGCGTCGGAAACAGGAGAGCCTGGGACACATCGGTCGAAGCCGGCCCGGCCGGACGTGCATCAGCCGGGGACGCAACGGCCCCGGACGCAGCGGCCGGAGACGGTCCGGCCGCTCCGGCGTCGTCGGGGGCCATGGGAGAGCCGCCCGTCGCCTCTCCGAGGACGCTCGCGCCCGTCAACACCGAGCCGCGCCATGGCGCGGCCTCGCCCAGCGCCCCGACGAGTCGTCCGGCAAAGGTGCGGGTTGCCGCGAGGGAGACCTGTTGGCCAAGGATCGCCACGATCAGCGTGCGGAACGCGTCGACGCTGCCCTGCACGCGCAGCCCCGGACGGGCGGCCACCAGCGGCGCGAGCAGCGGGTCCGACCCCAGGTGGTCGGCGACGGCGACCGGCTCGGCATCGAGGTCCAGCCACCGGCGTACACGAGCGACGACGGCCGGCAGGTCCGCGAGGTCCGTCAGGTCGGCGCGCATCGCCACGTGCGCACGGTCGCCGTCCCACGGCTTCGGACCACCGCCGGAGAGGTCCGACAGCTCCACGCTGACACGCGCCGGCCCGCCCGCCGCGTGCAACGTCGCTGACGCGTGCAACGTCTCGGCAGCGTGCAGCCTCGCGGTCGCCCCGACATCGGTCGCTGACGCGTGCAACGTCCCGCCCGCGTGCAGCGTCGCGGTCGCCTCGACGTCTGTCACGGTCTCCACGCCGTCGACGGCGTGCTGGGCGATCGACGCGGCCAGGCGCGGCCCGTCGAACGGCGGCCGGACCCGCAGGCGGAGCGTGAGCGTGGCCGCGCCGTCGGCGACCCGTTCGCCCGAACCGTCCGCACCCCAGGACGCACCCCGGGGCACGCCCCGCCCACGCGCCCCGGGCGATCGTGGCGCCCGGGCCCGGACCTGGGTCGGCGAGGCGCCGAGCTCGGCGCGGACCACGTCGTTGAACTGACGCACGGAGGCGAAGCCGGCCGCGAACGCGACGTCGGTGACGGGCAGGTCGGTCTGCTCGAGCAGCGTGCGGGCCGTCTGTGCGCGCCGCGTCCGCGCGAGGGCGAGAGCCCCCGCACCGAGCTCGGCCGTCAGCATCCGGTGCAGGCGCCGCTCCTGGAGACCCAGACGCGCCGCCAGGCCCGGCACACCCACCTCGTCGACGACGCCGCCGGCGATCATCGCCAGTGCGCGTTCGACGAGCTCCGGCGACTCCCCCGGCGCGCGGCGCCCGGGCAGGGTGTCGGGCCGGCAGCGGCGGCACGCGCGGAACCCGGCGGTCGCGGCCGACGCCGCCGTGCGGAAGAAGCGGCAGTTCTCCCGCCGTGGCATCCGCGCCGGGCAGGAGGGGCGGCAGTACACGCCCGTCGAGGTCACGCCCAGGTAGACGCGGCCGTCCCAGCGCGGGTCGCGCGCCGAGCACGCCGCGTAGGCGGCGGCGTCGTCGATCGCGGTGCTCACGCGGTCAAGCATGCACGACGACGACGCTCACCACCGGCGGTTTTCGGACAGTGCGGTGGTTGCCCGTCGGCCTGCTCAGTGCGTGTTGTCGTAGAGGCGCACGAGCGAGCCGAGGAGCCCGTGCCAGGCGCGCTCGAGCTCGGCCGGGTCGCCCAGGTGCGTCGTGTGCCGGACGGTGACGGCGGTCGCGAAGCCGTCGGGCTCGAGCGTGATCGTCACATGGTCGAACTCCGGGTCGGCCGGCGGCGCCTCGCCCTCGCGCAGCCAGGTGAGGACCTGACGCGCGGGCGGGTCGCTCTCGAGCAACCACCCGCTGACGGCGAGGTCCAGCGAACGCGACGCGATCCGGTACCGGCCGTCCACGCGTTCGGGCAGCTCGAAGGTGACGTCCCCGGCCTCGGCCCACCACCACGGACGCATCCCGACGTCGACCGTGAACGCGCGCCAGACCTCCGGCCGGGGGGCGTCGACGGTGACGGTGACCTCGATGTCGTGCGACATGTCGACCTCGCTTCTGTGCGGGAGGAGTCCTCACACCGTAGCGGTCGACCGGTCGGCACGCCCGGGTTCCGGGCAGCACCGCCGGGTACCCGGCAGTACCACCGGGGTCCGGCCGGCGCTCGGGCCCGACGTCGTACGCCGGGCTCAGGACTCCGCGTCGACGCGCTGCCCGGGCAGCGCGTCGACCTGGGCGCGCAGGGCCCGCAGCTCGGCGAGCACCTCGGCGAGCTGCGCCCGTTCCTCGTCGTCGCCCGGGTGCCGAGCCACGTCGTCACCCCGGTGCCGTTCTTCGTCGTCGCCCGGGTGCCGCGCCACGTCGTCGGCCACCTCGTCCGCGTCCTCCACCTGTCCGCGCCCGTGCCCGATCGACTGCATCGTGTCGACGATGACGGCGATGAACAGGTTGAGCATGGTGAACGCCGAGACGAGGATGAAGACGACGAAGAAGATCCACGCCCAGGGCTGCGTCTCCATGATCGGCCGCACGACCGCCCCGGCCCAGCTGTCGAGGGTCATGATCTGGAACAGCGTGAGCAGCGAGTCGCCGAGCTCGCCGAAGTACTCGGGGTGCCCGGTCCCGAACAGCGAGGTCGCCATCACGGCCGAGACGTAGAAGATGATCGCCAGCAGCAGGGCGATCGAGCCGATGCCGGGCAGCGAGTGCATGAGCGCCTCGACGATGAACCGCAGCCGCGGCAGCACCGAGACCAGTCGGAGGACCCGCAGCACGCGCAGCGAGCGGAGCACCGCCAGCGGTCCCGACCCGGGCACGAGCGCGATCCCGACGACGAGCAGGTCGAAGACGTTCCAACCGTCCTCGAAGAAGCGGCCGCCGAAGGCCACGAGCTTCGCCGCGATCTCGACCGTGAACACGAGCAGGCACAGCGAGTCGACTGCGAGGACCAGGCCGCCCGCGCGGTCCATGACGGTCGCGGACGTCTCGAGGCCGAGCGTGACCGCGTTGACGATGATGAGCACGACGACGATCCGCTGGACACCGGGCGACGTCACGAGCTCGCCGAGGCGGACGCGCCACCCGGCACGGTCGTGCTGCTCCAGGCGCTCGGGGACGTGCGTCGTCGTGGACATTGCTGGGCTCCGCTGGATGACGGGACGAGGCACCGGACAGTGCGACGGTGCTGTGGCACCGGGCGGAGGCGTCCGCCGCCGGCCAGGAGCATCGTGCCAGGACAGCCCCCCGCACCCGGCGTCGGGGACGGGGAGTTGAGACGTGACCCGCCCCACCGCATGCATAGGAATGGAACTAGGCGCGCTCCCGTTGACGCCGGCGACCGCAGCACGACCCCGACATCGTTACGGAGAGCGCACATGAAGATCGGCATCATCATCGGTTCGGTTCGCGAGGGTCGCGCCGGCCAGTCCGTCGCCGAGTGGGTGTACAGCCACGCCCAGCAGCGCGACGGCGTCGACTACGAGATCGTCGACCTCAAGGCGTTCGACCTGCCGATCCTCACCGACCCGGTCGTCCCGGGCGCCGCCAACCGCGAGTACGGCACCGCCGAGGCCCGCGCGTGGAGCACCGAGATCGACGGCTACGACGGGTTCATCTTCGTCTCGCCCGAGTACAACCACGGCGTGCCCGGCGCGTTCAAGAACGCGTTCGACACGATCGCCCCGGAGTGGGCGCACAAGGCGGTCGGCCTCGTCTCCTACGGCGCCGACGGCGGCGTACGCGCCGTCGAGCAGTGGCGCCAGATCGTCGCCAACGCACAGATGGTGGCCGTGCGCGGCCAGGTCTCGCTCAGCCTGTTCACCGAGTTCGGCGAGAACGGGGTCCAGCCCGACGCCCGCCGCGACGGGGAGATCGACGCGCTGCTCGCCTCGGTCGAGCAGATGACCTCCGCGCTCGCCGCGATCCGCGGCGCGAACGTCGGAGCCTGACACCCCCTCACGCCCCCGCATCCCCCGCACGCCCGTTCGGCGCCGCCCTCCGGAACCTTCCGGAGGGCGGCGCCGAGCCGTCTCCGCACCCGTGCGCCGGGCGCGGTCAGTCGCCGAGCAGCGCCTCCCGCGCGTCGGTCATCTGGCAGTAGTAGTCGGCGAGCTCGAGGCCGGCGGCGGCCTCCTCGTCGACGACGACCGTCACCTCGGGATGCAGCTGCAGCACCGAGCCCGGCCGGCGCGCACCGACCGGCCCCTCGACGACGGCGGTCACGGCGTCCGCCTTGGCGCTGCCGGTCGCCACGAGGACGACGTGACGGGCGTCGAGGATGGTCCCCAGACCCTGCGTGACCGCCCGCCTCGGCACCTCGTCGATCGACGCGAAGAACCGGGAGTTGGCGCGCCGGGTGTCATCGGTGAGCAGCTCGACGCGGGTGCGCGAGGCCAGCGAGGTCGCCGGCTCGTTGAACCCGATGTGCCCGTTGACACCGACGCCGACGATCTGGACGTCGACCCCGCCGGACTCCGCGATCGCACGTTCGTACCGCACGCAGGCGGCGTCCAGGTCGGCAGCCTGCCCGTCGGGCACGTGGACGCGCGCCGGGTCCATCCCGAGCGGCTCGGTCACGGTGCGTCGGACGACCTCGCGGTAGGACTCCGGGTGACCGTCGGGCAGGCCCACGTACTCGTCGAGGGCGAAGGCGGACGCGCGGGACAGGTCGAGCTCACCGGCGCGGACGCGCTCGGCGAGGCCCGCGTACAGGCCGAGCGGGCTCGAGCCCGTGGCGACCCCGAGGACGGCCTCGGAGCCGGCGGCGCGCAGCAGTCGCGCGGTGACCTCGGCGGCGCGCTCGCCGACCTCGGCGGGCGTGGGAACGATGACGACGTCCACGGGCAGCTGCCTCTTCTCCCCGGGGCCGGGCCCCGGTCGCTCCGGATGCGGGCCGGCCTCCCCTCGCGGGCGGCTCCCGCGAGAGGACCAGTGTCCCCGACGACGACGGCGGACACCTCTGCCCGGTCAGCACTCCCCTGTTCGCGCCGAGCGCGCACCGGTCCTGACCGGCCACGATGCAGCCATGTCCTCCTCGCTCCCCCCGCACATCCAGGCCGCCGACACCGACGAGGCCCCCGCCCCCGCGTCCGCCTCCGGCTCGGCCTCCGGACGGCCGTGGCACAGGACGATCCCGGGGCCGACCTGGGTGACGGCGATCTTCGCGGTCCTCCCGCTCGTCGTCAGCTTCAACATCCAGAACATGCGCACCGTCAACGGCGAGGTGGTGGAGTTCTTCCGCTTCGACGTCTTCCAGGCGATCGCGGCCGCCGTCCTCGTGCTCGCGTTCGTCGCGGTCCTCCTGAGGCTGCGCAAGAGCTCCGCACCGGACCTTCGACCGCCCACGTGGGCCGTCGCGGTCGGGGCCGTGGGAGCCGTCCTCGCGGTGTACTTCGCACTGACCGCACACACCGGTCTGGACGGTCTCACGGCGGTGCTCGCCGCTAGGTGAGCCTTCCCTGCGTGTCTAGTCAGACAGCCTTCCAACGGCGGAATCATGCGGTTCCGGTGGCCCCCGCACCGCCGTGCCGACTACCATGGGAACCGTTCACCCCGCACCGCCGGACGCCCACGAAGCGACCCCCTGCGGGACTGTATGACAAGCGGCGACACACGCTGCGGAAGGGTTGATCATGGCTGACTCCACGAACTCCGGCTACACCGTCCCGGGCCTCTCGCTCACCGAGGGGCGCTCCGTCGCGGACGAGCTGCAGCACCGGCTCCACGCGCTCAACGACCTGCACCTCACGCTCAAGCACGCGCACTGGAACGTGGTGGGCCCGAACTTCATCGCGGTCCACGAGATGCTCGACCCCCAGGTCGAGCTCGTGCGCGGCTACGCGGACGAGCTCGCCGAGCGCATCGCCACCCTCGGCGCCGAGCCCATCGGCACCCCCGGCGCGCTCGTCAAGGACCGCACGTGGGACGACTACGCGGTGGGCCGCGCGAGCACGCAGGAGCACCTCACCGCGCTCGACCACGTCTACACGGGCGTCGTCGAGGACCACCGCAAGGCCATCAAGGCCGTCGGCGACGTCGACCCGATGACCGAGGACATCCTCATCGGCCAGACCGCGGAGCTCGAGAAGTTCCAGTGGTTCGTCCGCGCACACCTCGAGAACAACGCGGGCCAGGTCCAGGGGGCCTGACCGCACCAGGCGCACGGACGGGGCCCGGGCAGCAGCGCTGCCCGGGCCCCGTTCTCGTGCACGGCCGGCCGAACGAGCTCCGTGCCCGAGCTCCCGGCCCGATCCCCGCTCCCGCCCCTCCTGCCCGCGCCGCCTAGCGACCGGTCGACTCGTAGGTGTCGATGCCGCCGGGGTGGCCCGCCATGAACGCGTCGACCTCTGCCTTGCCGGCCGTCAGCCGCGGGTCGTGACGCAGGTAGTGCCGCGTCTCCCGGGCCACCAGGCCGGACAGGATGAGCAGCCCGACCAGGTTCGGGAGCGCCATGAGGCCGTTGGCGACGTCGGAGAAGTTCCACACCGCGGCGAGCGGCACCGTGCAGCCCACGTACACGACCAGCGAGAACACGACCCGGTACGGCATGACCAGCCTGCGGCCGAACAGCCGCTCCATGCACCGCTCGCCGTAGTAGGCCCAGCCGAGCACGGTGGAGAACGCGAACATCGCCAGCGCGATGGTGACGATGTAGTGCCCCCAGTCGCCCGGCAGCCCGTGGCTGAACGCCTCCCCGGTCATGGTGGCGGCCCCGTCCTCGCCGACGTCCCACACGCCGGTGGTGACGATGACCAGGCCCGTGCAGGTGACGACGATCATCGTGTCGATGAAGGTCTGCGTCATCGAGACGAGCCCCTGACGCACCGGGTGGGTGGTCTTCGCGGCCGCGGCGGCGATCGCGGCGGACCCCATGCCGGACTCGTTGGAGAAGATGCCCCGGGCCACGCCGAACTGGACGGCGAGCATGATCGTCGACCCGACGAATCCGCCGGTCGCGGCGGTCCCGGTGAAGGCGTCGCTGAGCACGAGGCCGAGAGCGGCAGGCAGGTCGCCGATGTTGACCGCGAGGATGAACAGGGCGCCGAGGACGTAGAAGGCGATCATGATCGGTACGAACCCGGCGGTCACCCGGCCGATCGACCTGATCCCACCGACGAGGACCACCAGCGCGAAGACCGTGAGCACGATGCCGGTGATCCACCGGTCCACGCCGAACGACCCCTCGATGTTTCCGGCGATCGAGTTGCCCTGCGTCATGTTGCCGATGCCGAACGCGGCGATGGCCGCCGCGATCGTGAAGAACAGGCCCAGGATCTTGCCCAGCGGGCCCCGGATCCCGCGCTCGAGGTAGTACTGCGGGCCCCCCGACTTCTCGCCGGCGGCGTCGGTGGTGCGGAACCGGACGCCGAGGAACGCCTCGGTGTACTTCGACGCCATGCCGAACAGCCCGGTCACCCACATCCAGAACAGTGCGCCGGGCCCACCGACGCCGATCGCCGTGGCGACGCCGACGATGTTGCCCGTGCCGACCGTCGCGGCGAGCGCCGTCGTCAGCGCCTGGAACTGCGAGAGGTCCCCGTCGTCGGCGCCCGCGTCCTTGCGACGCCCGATGCCGAGGCGGAGCGCCGCACCAAGGGTGCGGAACTGGATCCCGCGCAGGCGAACGGTGAGGATGACGCCCGTGAGCCCCAGGAGGGGGATGAGGAGCCACGGCCCCCACACGAACGCACTGATGTCACCGAGGACGACCTCGATCCGGTCCATGCCCTGCTCCCCCCGCCAGGTGCGGCGCCCTCATGGCGCCGCGGTGGGAGAACACTGCCACGCGCGCATGACAGGCGTGTGACGTGGGGCATGTCGGGGACGTGCCGGGGCCCGGGCGAAGCGGCCCGGAGCCCCGGATCACGGCCGGCCGTCGGCCGCGCGCCTCAGTACGTCTCGGCGGTCACAGATCCGAAGCTCGTGTGCAGGCGCACCGGGACGGTCGGCCCGTCGCCGGCCTGCTCGAGGAGGTTCCGCACGTCGCCGAGGTCCGAGCCGTGCGAGACCGAGTAGGGCCCGGGCGGCAGGGCGACGGTGACGTCGCCGAACGAGGCCTCGACGTCGACCGACGTCGGGACCTCGGGCGAGCGCAGCTCGACGTCGCCGAAGTCTGCGTAGACCTCGATCGCCCCGGCGACCGCGAGGTCGACGGCGGTGACCTCGCCGTAGTCGAGGCGCAGGTCGAGGTTCTCGGCGGACCCGGACGCCAGCACGCTCCCGAAGGACGACTCCACGCTCAGGTCGCCGAGCGCCACGTCCTCGGCCTGGACGCGCCCGAAGCCCGAGCTGACGACGACGTCGGTCCCCTCGGGGACCGCCACCGTCACCAGGGCGGTGTCGCTCGAGCGCCGCCCCATCCAGTCGAGGTCGAAGCTGGGACCGATCCTGGCCCAGCCGCCGCGCCCGTCGTCGACCTCGAGCGTGGCCGTGTCCCCGCTCTCGGTGAGGTCCGCGGACGTGGTGCCGCGCCCCCCGACGACGGACCACTCGATCTCGTCACCGGCCGTGGGCACGACCGTGACGTCGGCCCGGTCGGTGTCGACCTCGATGGTGGTCGCCGCCGTCGTGCCGTCGACGTCGAGGGGCCGGCCGTCCGGCCGGCCCTGGACGTAGCCCAGCGCCGGCGGGACGGCGGCGAGCCCGACGAGCAGCGCCGAGAGGCCGACGAGGATCGTTCGGCCAGGGTTGCCGGGGCCGGTGGAGGCCGTCGGGACGGGAGCCTCCCGGGCGGGTGTCTCGCGGGTGGTGTCGTCGGTGCTCATCAGGACTCCAGGTAGCGCAGGACCGCCAGGACGCGGCGGTTCTCGTCGGGGGTATTGGGGATGTCGAGCTTGAGGAGGATCGCGGAGACGTGCTTCTCGACCGATCCGGGCGAGACCTTGAGGGCGGCGGCGATCGCGCCGTTGGACCGGCCCTCGGCCATGAGAGCCAGCACCTGCTTCTCCCGGGGTGTGAGGTCGGACAAGGGCTGGCTCCTTCGGGTCCGGACGAGGATCTGGGAGACGACCTCGGGGTCGAGGACGGTGCCGCCGGCCGCGATGCGGTCGACGTCCTCGAGGAAGTCGCCGACGTCCGCCACCCGGTCCTTGAGCAGGTAGCCCAGGCCGTGCGGGTGCTGGGCGACGAGGTCGGCCGCGTAGGAGTGCTCGACGTACTGGCTGAGCAGCAGCACGGACACGTGCGGGTCCCGGCGCCGCAGCTCGAGGGCGGCGCGCACCCCCTCGTCGGTGAACGTGGGCGGCATCCGGACGTCGAGGAGGGCGAGGTCGACGCCGGGACGCACCGCGTCGAGCAGGCCGGTGGCGTCGGGCAGTGCGGCGACCACCTCGTGGCCGGCGGACGTGAGCAGCCGCTCCAGCCCGGCGCGCAGGAGGACGGAGTCCTCGCAGATCACGATCCGCACGGCAGCTCACCCACGATCGTCGTCGGGCCGCCGTGCGGGCTGGTCAGGGTGAGCGACCCGCCGACGGCGGCGAGCCGGTCCCGCATGCCGCGCAGCCCGGTGTGGCTCACCCCGGCGTCGAGCGTGGCCCCGCCACCGCCGTCGTCGGAGACGACGACCTGGAGGTGGTCGCCGTCGGGGCCGATCGGGCGGACGGTCACCCGGGCGGACGAGGCGTGGGAGTGCTTGGCGACGTTGCCCAGGGCCTCGGCGACGACGAAGTACACGGTGGCCTCCGCCTCCGGCCCGGGCCGCTCGCTCAGGTCGACGGCGAGGTCGACCGGCACCGTGGACCGTGCGGCGAGCGCCGAGAGGGCGGCGTCGAGCCCCCGGTCGGTGAGGACGGCCGGGTGGATGCCGCGCACCGTCTGCCGGAGCGAGGTGATGGCCTCCTTCGAGGAGGTGTGCGCCTCGTCGAGCAGGGCCTGGGCCTCGTCCGGGTTCGTGGCGAACGCCCGGCGCGCCATGTCGAGCGTCATCGCGACGTTGACGAGCTGGGGCTGGACGCCGTCGTGCAGGTCGCGCTCGATGCGGTAGCGCTGGTCCTCGGCGGCGGAGACCGCGCCGTGCCGGGCACCCTCGAGGCGGTGGATCCGCTCGCTGTACTCGGCGCGGGTGACGGCACCGAGCAGCTCGGCGTCGATGGCGCGCGACAGGTGGGCGTAGAGCAGGCAGGTCAGGGCGCCGAGGACGACGAGCAGGAGTGTCACGAGGACCATCGCCCAGGTGTCGAGGACCCACGGGCCGAGCGGGACACCCGTGTACCCGCGGGCCAGCGCCGCGATCATGATGCCCACCCGCTGGGCGCACCACAGCACGAAGGTCAGCAGCACGATGCCGAGGATCGCGCCGGCGGCGATGCGGCCGATGCCGCGCCACATCTCGGGGTCCTTGAACCGGTCCCACTGGCGGGCGACGTAGCTGCCGAACCCCGGGGTGCGGGCGTGCGGCGGCGGGCTGCGCCAGCCCTGCGCGGTGGTGACGCCGTACAGGGAGCGCGCCTTCCACCGGTGGAGCTCGACGCCCCAGCGCATGACGTAGAGCGTGCCCACCAGGAGGAGCAGACCGACGCCGATGACGGCAAGGCCCGCTCCCGTGGCCAGGAGCGTGACGACCGTGACCGCCAGCGTGAGGCTGACGATCCCGGAGAACACGAGGTCGGCGAGACCGGAGGCGGCCAGGCCGGCCGCGCGACCGAGGGAGGCGCGGCCGAACGAGGCACGGCCGACGGCGGCGGCCGGCCCGGGGACGCCCGGGGCGGTGGAAGAGGTCGGGTTCATGACGGTCACGCTATTGCGCCCGGGGACGGGCCGGGCAGGGTGCTGGCAGACGACCCGACCGGGGGATATCCCCCGGGTGGTGGACATCGAGGGGGACCTGGGTCACGTCGCACCGCGCCGATCTCCACCGGACGGCGGACGACGCCGTCGCGCCGGTTTGTCAGGATGGGACGCATGGCCAGGCGATCCATTGCTCGGGGCGCCCTGCGCCGTACCCGCCCGGTCCTCAGGGCCCTCGACAACGCCGGGGCCTCCGGGGCGCAGATCGCGACCTGGGTCGCCCTGGGCCCCTCGCTCCTGCCGCGCCAGTGGTGGATGACCGCGGTCAACGTCGGTCTCTCGCAGGCCTACGGGTACCTCGTGGGCGAGGGCACGGTCGCGGGGGTCCGCGGGGTGGGGCGGCTGGCGAAGCTCCGCTCGGACATGTCGCCGCGCACCGAGCGTCGCGTGAAGGCCGTGTGGCAGTCGGCCCTCGGGGTCGGGACGGCCACCGCGTTCCTGCGCTCCCTGCGCCGCCAGAACGAGATCGCCGAGCTCGCGGGCACCGAGCCCGTCACGGCGGCCGGGCACGCAGGTGGGCTCGTCGCCGGCACCGCGGGGTTCGGGGTCGTGCTCCTTGCCGCGCGCGCGACGACGGCGGGGGCACGCGCCATCTCGCCGGTGGTGCGCCGGGTGGCCCCGAAGGTGCTCGTGCCCGTGCTCTCCACCGGGATCGCGGCCACCGCCGTGGTCTACGCCTCGGACCGCCTCCTCGTCCGGCGGGCGCTGCGCCGCCTCGCCGTGCAGGCGAAGGACCAGAACGCGCGCCGTGCCCCGGGGCGGTCGCAGCCGGCCGAGCCCGAGCGCTCGGGCTCGCCCGCCTCCCTGGAGTCGTTCGACACGCTCGGCCGCCACGGGCAGGTGTTCGTCAGCGACGGCCCGCGGCGCGCCGACATCGAACGGGTCACCGGCACGCCCGCGCTCGAGCCGATCCGCGCGTACGCCGGGTTCCTCGAGGACCGCGAGATCGAGGAGACCGCCGAGGCCGCGTGCCGCGAGCTGGTGCGGGCAGGCGGGCTCGAGCGATCCGTCGTCGTCGTGCTCACCGGGACCGGCTCCGGGTGGGTGCAGGAGTGGAACGGCTCGTCGATCGAGTACCTCACCGGCGGGGACTGCGCCATCGTCTCGATGCAGTACTCCTACCTCCCGAGCGGGCTGGCGTGGGTCAGCGACCGTCACACCGCCCAGCGGGCCGGGATCGCCCTGTTCGAGGCCGTCGAGCGTGCGGTGCGGTCCCTTCCGCCGGAGAAGCAGCCGAAGCTCTACGTCGGGGGCGAGTCCCTCGGCACGGACGGCGGTCTCGCCGCGTTCTCCTCGGCCGCGGACATGCTCGAGCGCACCGACGGCGGCGTGTGGATCGGCACGCCGCGGTTCACCCGGATGTGGCGCGAGCTCGTCGCCTCCTCGCGGCGCGGCTCGCCGGAGGTCCTGCCGATCGTCGACCACGGCCGGCACGTGCGGTTCGTGTCCCGGCCGTCCGAGCTCATGCACGGTGCGTTCGGCGAGCCGTACGTCCCGTGGGAGTCGCCACGGTTCGTCTTCCAGCAGCACTCCAACGACCCGGTCGTCTTCTGGTCCCCGGACCTGCTGTGGCGGGCCCCGCGGTGGGTCCGGGAGAAGGCCGGCCGTCAGGTGTCGAAGGCCGTCAACTGGTATCCGTGGGTGACGTTCTGGCAGATGGCCGTCGACATGCCGAGCTCGGTGACGCTGCAGGGCGGGACCGCCCACAGCTACCACTCCGAGCTGCTGCCGAGCTGGGCGGCCGTCCTGGGCGGCGAGCTCGACGTCGACTACACCGACCTGCAGGCGATCATCCGCGCGGGTCTCGTCCCGGGGCGGTAGCGGGAGCGCAGGAACGATGCTGCGAGTCCTTGGGCAAGGACCACTCCCGATAGGTCGCGGGAACCGTCAGGCCCCGTCGTCGATGTGTCCCTCGTAGTCCGGCACCTCGTCCAGGATGCCGTGGTCGACCATGAGCGCCGCTGCTCGCTCGATCGATTCGCGGTCGAGCTCCTCTCGGTAGAGCGGCAGATTCATGTCCTGGACGACCTGCTCGTCGAACTCGCCCAGCTCGAGGAGCGCCGATCGGAACTCGTCAGGATTCTCCGTGACGTACTGGGCTGTCGCCAGTCGCGCCGCCTGGAATGCCTCCACGACCTCTGGATTCTCGCTCGCATACTCCTGGGTCGTCAGGGAGATGCCGATCTGCGTCTCAGGCTCCCAGCTCGCGAACGGATGCAGTACGGGTCGGTAGCCCTGGGAGATGGCGATCGTCGCGAACGGCTCGATCAGGGTCGCGGCGTCCACGTGCCCGTTTTCCACGCCGGCGACCATCTCGGGGAACGGGATCTCGACGAACTCCAGCGCCTCCGTGTCGAGCCTCAGGTTGTCTAGCGCCCCCACCACACCGAGTGCAGTGATGTTGTCGAGCTCGTTCGTGGCGAGCGAAGCTCCTTCGAGATCTTCTGGCTCCTGGATCGGAGAGTCGTCCCGCACGACCACGACGGAGAAGTCGTCCTCGGGTTCCTCGCTGGCCGCGGTTCCAGGGCCGACGACGACGAGGGGCATGTCCTGCGCGAGGAACGTATTGATGGAGACGACGTCTCCGCCGGTGAACTGAACCTCACCCGCCATCGCTGCGGTCACCTGCTGTGAGCCGCCGGCAATGCTGGTCACCGTGGCGTCGAGGCCCGCATCCTCGAAGAAACCCTGCTCGATGCCGAACTCGACGATATGGGTAGGCATCCCGGGCGTCTCAGCGATCGCCACAGGTACCAACCCCTCCTCGGTCGACGCCTCGGCCCCCTCCCCATCCTCACTTCCGCATGCTGCCAACGTGAGCGACGCCCCCATGGCAACGACCAACCATCCACCTGCTCCACGACGCATCATCGCGTCCTCCTCGTCCGCTTGTGTCGTCTCAACGACGCATTGTGCGCATAGTGCACTATGTGTGCACTTCGCGCGCGGCTTGAGTCAAACACCATCGCGACCACCCGGTCAAGGATCGGCGGCATCGTTCGGGCGACCCATCACGAACCGAGGCGACACGGGCACTATCGGCTCAACCGGCGCTCATGCGCCCCAAACTCGGCAGTCCACGCACCGCCGGACCCACCCCTCGAAAGGGCGTCAGCGCGAACTAAGAACCACGCTGATCCTGTCTGCGGCCCGCTTGACGCCGCGAGCAAGCTCGGAGTCCGGTCGGAGCTGGTCCTCGATGTCCACACCATTGACGTTGATCGCACCGACCGGAGCCCCGCTCGGGCCACGCACCGCACACGCCACGGCATGCACGTCGTTGTGAAGCAGATGAGGGACACACGCGAGACCGCCATCGGCACGCGCCTCGTCGATGAGCTCCTCGAGCTCGGTCGCACGCGGGGCGCCGACCCGCCGTCGAACCTCGTCGTCCGACATCGTCGCCAGGAGCGCCAGCCCGGTCGCGCTTCGATCCAGCGGCAGGAGCGCGCCGATCTCAAGAACGGTCGACAGCGGCGCCGTGTCGCTCCAGTATCGATCGACGATGGCTGCGGCGTCGTCGAGGAGCAACGAGACCACGACCGACCACGGCCGGTGCTGCACCTGCGAGCGGAACAGGTCAAGCGCATAGGCCGGAGCGACGGTCGTAAACGGCAGGGAGTCGAGGTAGATGCGACCGAGCCGGAACGTCCCCACACCCAGGCGCCATCCGTTCTCACCCTGCTCGGCAAGATCACGTCCCGCAAGCGACTTGAGGAGGCGGTGCGTGGTCGTGCGATCAAGGTCGGCTCGCGCCGCCACATCCTTGACGGGGAGCGGACCGCTGCTAGCCGAGAGCACGTCCAGAACCAGCATCGCGCGGTCCACGGCCTGAACGGTGGACCGCCGGTCGACCAGTCCGTCGACCGAGCCACCCACCGCACGTGCCGCTGAAGTTCTTGACGTCGCCACGGTCGCCGACCCTACTATGGGCACAGTGCGCGCAGTTCGTGCATTATGCGCACATCAGCTCGAAGATGAGGACACGATGCACCCACTGGCGGGAACGGACCAGGCAGCCCCAGCGGCGGAGGCGGCCGACGATGTCCGTATTGATCGGCCGGTCGAACCGATCGCGGCCAGCGACGACGAACTCCGCGACGCCGTCCGCGACGCGGAGCTGCTCCCACTAATGGCAGCGCTGGCCCAGGCAACCGGTCGCCTCGACCTCGTCTCGCCCCACCTTCGGCCCTCCGGAGACACGGCCGGGGCGATACCGCCTGCGCAGGGGGGCCTCTCGGACTCGGAGCAGCGCACGTTGCGCGGTCTGGCGCTCGACGCGCTGCGGCAGCTTCGCGACGGCCCGTGCTCCGCGCTCGACATGCGCGATGCCGGTACGGCGCAGCACCTCTTCGACTTTCTCACGGGCCCGGCTGACGACGACTACACGGATCTGCTGGCCCACGAGTTCGCGTATCCCGGTGACGCCGGCGCACCGACGTGGACGGTGTCCGACTTCGGCGAGCGCCGCCTCTCCGCCCTCGTGATCGGAGCCGGACTCTCCGGACTCTCCTGCGCCCACAGGTTGCACCAGGCCGGAGTCGACGTCACCGTCGTCGAGAAGAACTCGGACGTCGGTGGGAGCTGGCACGAGAACACCTACCCCGGTTGCCGGCTGGACACCACCAACTTCGGGTACAGCTTTACGTTCGCACAGACCCAGCTCTGGCCCACGCAGTACTCGACGCAGCCCGCTATCTACTCGTACTTCCGAAACGTGGCGGATCGTCGTGGGCTTCGCGAGCTCATCACGTTCGACACGACCGTTAGCTCCCTTGACTTCGACGACTCGACCAAGAAATGGACGGCCCGCCTGGTCGACTCGGCGGGCCGGACGAGCACGCTCACGACCGACCTGGTCGTCAGTGCCACCGGCCAGCTCAACCAGCCGAACATCCCCGACATCCCCGGGTCGGACAACTTCTCGGGCCCGCGCTGGCACACGGCCCGCTGGCGGCACGACGTCGATGTCGGTCGCCGTCGCGTCGGCGTGATCGGCACCGGTGCCAGCGCGTTCCAGGCGATCCCCGAGCTCGCGTCGAGCAGCCCCGCCGTCATTGTCTTCCAGCGCACACCGCCCTGGTTGTTGCCGGCACCCGACTACCGTCAGCGCATCGCACCGGGCATGACCTGGTTGCTGCGTCACGTTCCGCACTACTACCGGTGGTATCGGCTGTTCCAGTTCTGGACGACGGTCGAAGGACGCCGCCCGTACGTCGAGGTCGACCCGACCTGGACGGGCACCGATTCGGTCTCCGCGAAGAACAACGAGCTCCGCGAGGTGCTTACGGGCTACCTGGAAAACCAGTTCGGTGCACGGCCCGACCTGCTGCCTGCCGTGACTCCGTCGTACCCGCCCGGGGCCAAGCGCATGCTGCGGGACGACGGCGCCTGGGCCGAGACGCTCTCGAAGTCGCACGTCGAGCTGGTCACAGCCCCGATCGAACGGCTTGAACCCGACGGCGTACGCACGTCCGACGGTGTGCTGCACGAGGTCGACGTACTTGTCTACGGCACCGGGTTCAAGGCGTCCGAGTTTCTCGGTTCGCTCACCGTCACCGGACGTGACGGCCGCGACCTGCACGCGTACTGGGACGGCGACGCCCGCGCCTTTCACGGCATCACTGTGCCGGGCTTTCCAAACCTCTTCTGCCTCTACGGCCCGAACACGAACCTCGTGGTCAACGGCTCGATCCTCCTGTTCTCGGAGCTCGCGGTGAACGTCGTGCTGGAGGCGGCCCGTGCCCTGCTCGAGGGGGATCACCGCACGGTCGAAGTAAGAGAGGGCCCGTACCTCCGACACAACGAGGAGCTCGACCGGGCGAACGCGCTCATGGCATGGGGGGCATCCGAGGTGTCCAGCTGGTACAAGAACGCACGAGGACGAGTCACCCAGAACTGGCCCTACCGCACGCTCGACTACTGGCGTGCGACGCGCGTGGTCGATGCGGAGCACTATGAGTTCGACTGATCACGGCTCGGGGACCGACATCCCCGAGTTGCCGCTCGACCCTCTGCTGGACAAAGCGCTACGTGTCTCGCGCGCAGCGGGCCGGCGCTCGGTCGCCGTTCTGACGACGGACCAGGCGCGGGCGCAGATGCCTCTGCCGCCGGACGCGCCGGAGGATCCCCGCCTGCTCGTCGAGGACTCGGTGCTCGCGCTCGAGAGCTGCGGCCTGCCGCTCCGCCGATACACATTGACCGGTCGTTCCCTCGGCACCGTCATCTACCTGCACGGCGGAGGCTGGGTCCTCGGGTCAATCGCCCACGCGGACCCGACGTGCCGCCGTCTCGCGCTCGACTCATCGTGCGACGTGCTGTCCGTCGAGTACCCACTCGCCCCCGAGTCGCCCTTCCCTGCTGCGCTCACGGCCACCACAGAGCTGTTGATCAATCAGATCCAACGGTCGGATTGCCCCGTCGTCGTCATGGGCGAGAGCGCGGGTGCGAACCTTGTGCTCGGCGCGCTGCAGTCGATGGGCGCGACCGAGCGGAGCTCCTTCGCCGGCGCGGTGCTCGTCACCCCGCTCGTCGACCTCGGGCGACGGCGTCCCTCGCATGCGCGGCACGACGACCCCCTGCTGCTGCTCTCGACGCCTGATCTCGCCTGGTACGTCGAGCGCTACCTACCGGCCGATGCTGACCGTGCGGACCCCCGGGTCTCGCCGCTCCGCGGGGACCTGCGCCACCTACCACGCACCTGCGTGGTGATCGCCGGCCATGATCCTCTACGGGACGAGGCGTCCGAGCTCGCCGAACTGCTGCGTGCCCACGACGACGAGACACGGGTCATCACGGCGCCGACGCTGGGGCACGCCTTCTTGTCGATGCATGCCGTGGTCGAGGCGGCAGCGAAGGTGCTCGACCAGATCACAACCACCACGCGAGTATTCCTCGAATCAGCATCGCCCGCCCGGCAGTAGGCGCTGCCGAGCCGGGCGATCGGAGGTCAAGTCCCGTGTCGTGGTGGCCCTTGGGTCAAGAGATCATGAGTTGTCGGCGGCAAAGACGCGCTACGGACGAGCCGGACCGAGCAGCTCGGCCTGAATGTCGAGCGCCGCTCGGTGCATACGGCTGACGATGTACGGCAGCCGGACAGCCGGCATCCGCTCCGCCGGTCCGGCCACGGCGATCGCCGCGGCCGGCGCTGCCTCGGCGTCCCGAACGATCACGGCTACGGCAGTGAGCCCCTCCGCGGATTCCGCGATATTCGTCGCGTGGCCGCGTCGGGCGACGTCACGCAGGTGGGTCCCGATCTCCTCCTCCGTCCGCAGTGTCGCGTCCGTGAGTACCTGGACGCCACGTGGGTAGAGGTGCCGCAGCGATTCGGCAGGCAGCGCTGCCAGCATCACCTTGCCGACTGCTGTCGCATGGGCCGGCAGAACCATTCCGGTGCGGAGCGGCGTGCTGTCGTCGCGACTCCCCTGGTACCCCACGACGAAACGCACGCTGTTCCCCTGGAGCAGCGCGAGGTGCGAAGTCTCCTCCGTCTCGTCCCGGAGGGCGCGGACAACCGGGGCCGCCGCTGCGATCATGCGCTCGTGCGTGACCTTCGGGACCACCGGCCGGTCGAGGATGACCATCGGCACGTACGGGCCTCCTGCGGTGCGCTGCCGCACGAAACCATGACGGACCAGCGCCGCCAGCAGACGGTGGGCGGTTGATCGGGCGACACCGAGAAAGGTGGCTGCCTCGTGCACCCGGATCTCCCCGCGGCGGACGAGCTCATCGAGCAGCTTGAGTGCGTTGTCGACCGAGGTCCGCCGCTCGTCCGCCTGGTCGCTCATCGGAGCATCATCCGCCACGTATCGCCCCTTCCCACGGACGGCGGCTCCGGCCGGGCGACGCGAGGCGGCCCGGCCGGACCCGACGTCACTGGGCCCGCGGGAACAGTGCCTCGAGGTCGACCTCGTCGCGGGCGAACACCCCGTAGTGCGCGCCGGCGTCGGCGACGAACTCGACGGACTCGAGGTTCACTTCGGTCGGGAAGGCCGGAAGTGTGAGCTCGGGGATGATCTCGGGATCAATCTCCGTGTAGTCGGTGAGCACGCCCCGGGCTTCATCGGGGTTCTCCGTTGCGTAGTCAAGCGCCTCGGCGGTCGCCTCGATGAACGCGTCGACCGTGTCCGGGTCCTCCTCGGCGAACGCTGCCGTGGTGAAGTAGACGGCGACAGTCAGGTCTGGCGTCGCCTCCGCGTAGAGGCTGTACAAGTCACGGAATCCGGTGTCGCGGCCGATCGTGAGGAAGGGTTCCACCTCCCAGATGGCGTCGACCTGACCGCTCTCCAGCGCGGCCACCATGTCAGCGTGGCCGATCTCGACGAACTCCACCGCGGACGAGTCCCCTCCGGCACGGTCGACCGCGTCACGGATGAGCGTGTCGTTGATGTTGCTCAGCGTGTTGATCGCCACGCTGTGGCCCTCGAGGTCCTCGACCGACTCGAGATCGCTGTCCTCCGGGACGAGGATGGCGCCGAAGTCGTCCTCCGGGTTCCCGGTCGAGGAGGCGCCCGGGCTCACGACCTCGAGCTCGAGCCCGGTGGTCTGCGCGAGCATGAGCGAGGTGGTGTTCGAGAAGCCGAAGTCGTACTCGCCGGAGACGACCGCCGGCACGATCGCGGCGCCGCCCTGCGCGCTCTCGAAGCTGAGGTCGATGCCGTGCTCCTCGTAGATGCCCTGCTCCACACCGAGGTAGAGAGGGGCCACGTCGAGGATCGGCATGACGCCGATGGTCACCTCGGTCAGACCTGAGCCACTGCCGGAGTCATCTCCCTCGGCACTTGTATCGCCATCGTCGCTGCCGCTACAGCCTGTGAGCACCAGGAGGGCTCCTGCGCATGCGACCGTGAATCTTTTCCGCATTCCTGTCGTCCTTTCTTCGTAGGGGGGAGGCAGCCGTCTCACACCGCGAGGTGCCCGACGTCAAAGTTGATGTGCTTGAGCTCCATGAACTCGTGGATCCCGTCGAACCCACGCGTCCGGCCCACTCCGGAGGCCTTCATCCCTCCGGACGGGACCTCCGAGAACGTGCGGTTGTACCGGTTGAGCCAGACGGTCCCGAAGTCGAGGGCCCGCGCGGACTGCCACGCGCGCCGGAGGTCGTTCGTCCACACCGCGGCCGCGAGGCCGTAGTCCGTGTCGTTGGCCATCCGGACCGCGTCCGCGTCGGAGTCGAAGGTCTCGAGCGTGACGACGGGGCCGAAGATCTCCTCCTTGAGCAGGCGCGTATCGATCTGGTCGCCCGCCACGAGTGCCGGGGTGATGAACTCGCCCGGAAGGTCGAGCCCGCCAGGCTGCTCGCCACCGACCAGGAGCGTGCCGTCGTTCCTCGCGATCTCGAGGTAGCCCCGAATCTTCTCCGCCTGGGTGGTGGAGACGATCGCCCCTGTGTCGACCGCGGGGTCGTCCGGATGTCCGACAACCAGTCGGGACACGCGGTCCACGAGTCGGTCGCGGACCTCGTCGGCCACGGAGCGATGCGCGAGGACGCGGGAGTTCGCCATGCACATCTGGCCGGCGGTGATGAACCCGAACGTCAAGATCGTGTCGATCGCGGCGTCGAGGTCGGCATCGTCGTGGAGGACGCTCACGCCCTTGCCGCCGAGCTCGAGGAACGGACGGCCGAGGCGGCCGGAGACCGTACGAGCCACGTCGCGTCCGACCTGCGTGGAGCCGGTGAAGGCGACAACCTTCAGGCGTTCGTCACTGCTGAGC
Organism: Georgenia sp. Z1491; assembly: GCF_049856175.1. GTDB lineage: Bacteria > Actinomycetota > Actinomycetes > Actinomycetales > Actinomycetaceae > JB111. Next base: position 392,368 of record NZ_JBNDNA010000001.1, on the reverse strand, counting down.
AGCTGTCCGATGTCGGCGCCACCGCGGACCATGTTGAGGACGCCCGCGGGCACGTGACCGCCGGCCAGCTCGATCGCGCGGGCCGTCGCCAGCGGAGTGAGCGGGGCAGGCTTGATCACGGCCGTCACGCCTGCCGCGAGGGCAGGAGCCATGTCCCGCAGGAGGAGGAAGAGTGGCCAGTTCCAGGGAGTGACGAACGCGGCGGGACCGACCGGCACGCGGACCAGGTGACCGGCACTCCCGTCCGGCAGCTCGTGGGCCGTGCCCGCGACGGAACGCGCAGCACCCGAGTTGAAGCGCAGGGCGTCGATCGCCATCGCCACCTCGCGATCGCACTCGCGGCGGACCTTGCCCGTCTCCCCGCGGATGATCGCGGCCAGCTCGTCGCCGTGGCGCTCCAGCTCGTCGGCCCAGCCGGCGAGCGCGACCTGCCGGAGGTTGGCGTCGTAGCGCCACGGTCCGCTCCGGAACGCCGCGTCCGCCGTGGCGATCGTCCGGTCGGCTGATGCCGCGTCGTCGAGGGTGACCTCGCCGAGGGTGGCGCCCGTCGCCTTGTCGAGGATCGTGTCGTGCATGCCTGTCCTTCCGTCGCTCATGCTCATAGGAAGACCACGCCGCCGTCGACGACGAGGGTCTGTCCGGTGATGAATCCCGAGTCGCGTCCACCGAGGAAACGCACGGCACCGACAAGGTCGTCGGCCACCATCGTGCGAGGGATCGCGCGGCGCTGGGCGGCCGTCGGGAGGTACTCCTTGCCGTTGAGGATCCGCGTGGCCTCGGTGTCGACGAGACCGGGGGCGACGGCGTTGATCGTGATGCCCTTCTTGCCCAGTTCCGGCGCGAGCGCCCGGACGAGCGCGATCACGGCCCCCTTGGACGCGACATAGTGCGCGAAGTACGGAACACCCATGTGGACCGTCGACGACGCGGTGCAGATGATCCGCGCATCGCTACCGTTCTCGAGGAGGGGAAGCATCGCGCGCGTGACAAGCCAGGTCCCGGTGACGTTGACGTCGAGCACGCGCCGGAACGCGTCGGGCGAGATCTCCTCGAACGGGACCTTGGCCCCGAGCGACTGGTAGATGCCGGCGTTGTTGACGAGGACGTCGACCGCCCCCAGGGCGCTGCGGCAGTGGTCCGCGAGCGCCGCCACCGACGACTCGTCGCCGATGTCGGTCCGGATGAACGAGACGTCTCGACCCGCGGTGGTGAGCTCGTCGGCGAGCTGCGCGCCGTCGTCGATCAGATCGGCGATTACCACTCGGTCGCCGGACTCCGCGAGCGCACTGACCAGCGCGGCTCCGATCCCCCTCCCACCTCCTGTGACCACCACCCGTCGTGGTACCTCCTGGTGCTCCATGGGCACGTACCGCTCCTGCACAGCGTCCATTGCTGCTCCATCCATCGATCTCTCGTACGTCAGTTCCGGTGAGGTGCCGCCGCATCTCCGGTCCACAGCGATCGCATACATGTTCGTGCGGCACAGCACGCAGGGGCTTCGTCCACGAGCTCCCTACGACGAGGCGAGCCGGTCGCGGTCGTACGCCGCGACCTTCTTGTACCGGTCGCTGATCGCGGTCATCTCCTCGGCCGAGATGACGTCCTCGATGCGGTCGAACGGCTGGTCCCCGGTGCGCTCGTAGACCTCGCGCAGGATCGTGTCCGGCGGGTTGGTCCGGTTGGTGAGCACCACCTGGGAGGTGGCCGGGCGGCGCTCGTCGTCGTAGGCGGTCAGCGCCGCGGCGGGATCAGGGCCCGCGACCAGGTACCGGGCGAGTACCGGCCCGTCGAGGATCGCCTGGCCGGCACCGTTGGACCCGCGCGGGATCATGGGGTGTGCGGCGTCGCCGAGCAGGGTGACTCGTCCGAACGACCAGCGCGGCAGCGGGTCCTGGTCGACCATCGGGTACTCGAGGACGGTCCCGGTCGCGCGGATCATGCCGGCGACGTCGAGCCAGTCGAAGCTCCAGTCCTCGAAGACGTCGATGAAGTCCTCCAGCCGGCCGGGCCGGTTCCACTCGCGGCGCTGGGGGCGGGGGCGCTCGACCTCGGCCACCCAGTTGACGAGCTGGCGCCCGTCGTCCGTGGCGGGTCGCACGGGGTAGATGACCATCTTCCCGCTCGTCAGCCAGCCGACCCGCGTCATCGACGCGCCCGTGAGGAACCCGTCCCACTCGACGACGCCGCGCCACATCGTCACGCCCGAGTACCTCGGCGCACCCTCGTCCGGGTAGAGCTGGGCGCGCACCGCGGAGTGCACGCCGTCCGCCCCCACGACGACGTCTCCCGCCACGTCGACCTCGCGTCCGGCGGCGTCGATCGTGTGCAGGACCGCCGCGCCGTCACCGTCGGTGAACCCGGTCGCGCGGCTGGCGAGGTGCACGGCCCCCTCCCCGAGGCGGTCGCGCACCGCGGAGAGCAGAGTGAGCTGGAGGTCGGCCCGGTGGATGGACAGCTGGGGATGGGCGTAGCCGGCGAACCGCCCGGACGGCTCGCTGTGAACGAACTGCCCGTGCCGGTTGAAGAAGGCTGCCTCACGGGTCTCGACCGCCACGCGCTCGAGCGCGGGCAGCACGCCGAGGCCGTCGAGCACCTTGATCGCGTGCGGGAGCAGGTTGATGCCGGCGCCGATCGGGGTGATCTCGGGGGCGGCCTCGTGGATCTCGCAGTCGATGCCTGCCTCGTGCAGCGAGAGGGCGAGGGTCAGGCCGCCGATGCCGGCCCCTGCGATGACGACCTTCATGCGTGGATCTCCCCTGGGCTGTTCCTCGCGGCACCGGTTGCTCGGCCCGCGTCGACCGTGGCCGGTCCTTGCGGGGATGCTAGGGAGGTCGGGCCGGACCGTTCCCGCCGCAGCGACGCGATTCCGCAGTCTCGAACGGTTCGGGGGTGCATGCCGGTTCTGCATGGCTGACCCCGCCGAGAATTCCACCATGTCGAATCGGTTCCGTCACCCATCGCACTGCGGCGAGCGGGGCCTACCGTCTCCTCCAGCCGGGTCGAGGGCCGACCCGCACAGATCTCGGACGCGTCGCAGCGTCCGCAGCCCCGGGAGGACCCATGAAGCGTTCGCGTCCAGTCATCGTGTCGACCATCGCGCTCGCCACGACACTCGTGCTCGCCGCGTGCGGCGGGGACTCGGACGAGACCGGGGACGGTGGGGGCGGCGGCGACGGCGGTCTCACCGAGGTCCGCGTCGGCGAGACCGCCGGCATCCCCTCGGCGTTCCTCGAGTACGGCGTCGACCAGGGGCTCTTCGAGGACGAGGGGCTCGACGTCCGGGTCGACACCTCCGCCGGCGGTGCGGCCGCCATCCCGGGTGTCGTGGGCGGGACGCTGGACATCGCCGGGTCGAACACGGTCAGCGTGCTGCTCGCGGCGGACCAGGGTCTGCCGATCACGATGATCGCGCCGGGGACGTTCGCGACCGAGGACCCCGAGTCCGACTTCTCGGCGGTCGTCGTGCCGGCCGACTCGGACATCGAGACCTCCGCGGACCTCGCCGGCCGTCAGGTCGCCGTCAACACGCTGCAGAACATCGGGGACATCACCATCTCCACGAGCGTCGAGAACGCCGGCGCGGACCCGTCCGCCATCGAGTACGTCGAGCTCGGCTTCCCGGACATGCTCCCTGCACTCGACTCCGGTCAGGTCGAGGCGGCCTGGGTGATCGAGCCCTTCCGGACGCTCGCCCTCGAGGCCGGGGACCGCGTCGTGTCCCACCCGTACGTCGAGGCCTACCCGGGGCTGCAGGTCGGCTCGTTCCTGGCGTCCGACCAGTACGCCGCGGAGAACCCCGAGGTGATCGACGCGTTCCGGGCGGGCCTCGCGGCCACGATCGAGCTTGTCGACAGCGATCCGGACGCGTTCCGCTCGGCGGTGCCCGACCTCGACCCCGAGGTCGCCGACGCCATGATCCTGCCCGAGTACCACACCGACATCGACGTGGAGTCCCTGGAGTTCCTCTCCGAGCGCATGCGCGCGGAGGGATACGTGAGCGAGGAGATCGACGTGGCATCGATCGTCGGCGAGCAGTGACGCCCCCACCGTGCCGCACGACGACGCCCGCGCCCCAGGTCGGGCGCCGGGGCGTCCGCAAGGAGGCTCCCGGCAACGGTCGCCGGGACATCCGGCCATGAGGGCGGGCGCGAGGCTCGCCGTGGTGGTCGTCGACGTGCAGAACGACTTCTGCTCGCCGGACGGCACGATGGCCGCACGCGGCCTCGACGTCGCATCGATCCCGGCCGCCGTGAGTCGCGTCGTACGGCTCGTCGACGCGGCCAGGGACGCCCAGGTCCCGGTCGTCCACGTCCGCACCGCCCACGACGAGCAGGTCGACTCCGCGGCCTGGGACGAGCGGTACTCCCTGCCGGCCGGCACGCCTCCTCCTGCGCGCAACTGCCGCACCGGCACGTGGGGAGCCGAACCGTTCGTGGTCACCGCGGCGCCCGGCGAGCTCGTGCACGTCAAGCACCGCTACTCGGGCTTCACCTCCCCGGGCCTCGACCGGGCGCTGCGCGACCTGGGCGTCGAGACCCTCCTGATCTGCGGGGTCGCCACCGAGATCTGCGTCGAGACGACGCTGCGCGATGCCGTCGAGCGCGACTTCCGGGTCGTTCTCGTCACCGACGCCTGCGCCTCGTACGACCAGGCCGCCCACGAGTCCGCCGTGGCCCGGATCGCCCGGCACTGGGGCCGTGCGAATACCACCGACGGGGCGATCGCACTCCTCGGCCCCTGACCGCTCACCGTCCGTCTCTCACCGCACCGGGCTACGACCCCCCGGCGGCGCGGTCACCGCGCCGGACGACGGTCACCGGCGCCCATCCACGACGACGGCGCCGGCACCTGCGGGAGGTGCCGGCGCCGTCGTCGTGCCGGGTGGGGGTCGCGGGTGCGACCCGGACCGGTCAGAAGTACTGCATGCCCTGGTCCACGCTCAGGTGCTCGGAGGTGATGTTGGCGGCCGCGGGCGAGACGAGGAACGCCACGGCGTCGGCGATCGCCTCGGGCTCCATCCAGCCGGGTCCGATGAACGGCTGGCCCATCTGGTTGACCTTGGGGTTCTCCTTGGTCGAGGACTCGATCGCCGCCATGACGCCGGGGCTGCCCATCGGGGTCGCGACGCCGCCCGGGTGGACGGAGTTCACGCGGATGTTGTGCAGTCCCAGCTCGACCGCGAAGCCGCGCGTCATGCCGACCACGGCGTGCTTGGAGGTCGTGTAGTGGATCATCATCGGCTGCACCTTCTTGCCGGCGTAGCTCGAGGTGATGACGACGGCGCCACCGTTGCCGGCCTCGATCATGTGCGGGGCTGCCGCCGTGATCGTGTTCCACACGCCCGTGACGTTGATGTCGATCGTGTCCTTCCACGAGTCCGCGGTGATGTCCTCCCACTTGGCGGGCTCGCAGATGCCGGCGTTGGCCACGACGATGTCGAGACTGCCGAGCTCGGCGACCGCGCGGGCCGCGGCCTCCTTGAGTGCTGCGGCGTCGCGGACGTCGGCCTGGACGGTGAGGATCCGGCGGTCCAGCTCCTCGACCAGGCGCCGGGACTCCCGGTGCCTTGACGAGCGGGTGGCGATCGACTCAGAAACGGTGGAATCCGGGTCGGCTGCCACCCACTCGTCGGGAGCGGGGGGCGCGATCCCCGAGAGCGCGCGTGGCCGTCGGGAGCGAGCCCGCGCGGCGGTCGGGAGGTCCCGGTCCGCTCCCGGACCGACTACCGGTGCTCCGCCGCGCGCTCCTGGTCGATCGCCACGTCGCTGCGCAGCTCGGGGGCGCCCCAGACGTTGCCGTCCTCGCCGCCGGCGGTGATCGCGAAGTGCGGCGGGATGACGAGGTCGGACACCGAGATCTGGTCGAGCGTCTCGTGACCGTTGCCCATCATCGCGGCCTTCAGCCCGTCGCGCATGATGTCGAGGACGTTCTCCACGCCGCCCTGCCCGTTGGCGCTCATGCCCCACAGGTAGGCGCGGCCGATGAGCACCGCGTGCGCACCGAGCGCGATCGCCTTGTAGACGTCCGAACCGCGGCGGACGCCGCCGTCCATGAGGACCTCGACCTCGCTGCTGACCTCCTGGGCGATGGCCGGGAGGAGGCGGATGGCGGCCGGCGTGGTGTCGAGGTTGTTGCCGCCGTGGTTGGACACGGAGATCGCGGTGGCACCGGCGTCACGGGCCGCCTTCGCGTCGTCGACCCGGGTGATGCCCTTGACCATGAAGGGACCGCCCCACTGCTCGCGCAGCCAGGCGATGTCCTCCCATGAGGGGATCTCGGTCTGGCGCCACCAGCCCATGGCCTCGAAGAAGCCCGGCGCACGCTCGCCCTTGAGGACGGCGTTGGGCACGGACAGCTCCGGCGGGCGCAGGGTCTTGGCCCAGTCCAGCGCGTAGTCGAACTTGCCTCCGGCGACGATCTCGGGAATGTACTTGAGGATCGTCTTGATGTTCATCTGCTCGGGGATCTCGGGGCTGCCCCAGTCGCGGCCGTAGCCGGAGGTCCAGTCGAGGGTGACGATGAGGCCGACGGCGCCCGCTGCCCGCGCCCGCTCGGCGAGGGCGAGCATCTGGTCGCGGCCGCCCGACCAGTACATCTGGAAGAACGTGCGGCCGGGGTTGGCCGCCATCACGTCCTCCATCGGCTTCGACGAGTAGGCGCCGAGCCCCATCGCGCCCCCGCGGTTGTGGGCGGCGCGAGCCACGGCGAGCTCGCCGTCGGGGTGGACGGCCTGCACACCGGTCGGCGAGATCATCACGGGCAGGTCGACGGGGACGCCCATGATCGTCGTCGAGGTGTCCTGGTTCATCGGGTTGCTCGTGATCTTCGGAGCGAAGCCGAGCTCGGAGAAGGCGTCGATGTTGCCGCGCACCGTCGTGCCCCGCTCGGAGCCGGCCACGAGGGCCATGTAGACGGACTTCGGGAGGCGCCTGCGCGCCCGGCGCTGCGCCTCGATGACGCTTTCGAACCACGGGTTGGCCATGGGCTTGCTGTCCTTACTTCTCAGGGCGCGGTGATCGCGCCGATGTGCCCGACGGCGTGGTGCCGCGGGCCTGGTCCGGTGGGCACGGATCGCTCACGACGCGAGGATCCGGGAGAGCGCGGCCGGGAGGTCGCGGTGGGAGCGCACGGTCTCGAGCGTCCCGCGGCCGAGCCGGGCGAGGTCGCGCCCGAGGTCGACGTCCTTCTCGCCGGTGGTGTCGAGCAGGACGTCTAGGCGCGGGAGGGCCGCGGCGACGCTGCGCGGGTCGGGTCCGGCGTTGTGCACGCAGTCCGACAGCAGGAGGACCCGGCCCTCGGAGCCGGGTACGGACGCGAGCTCGTCGCGGGCGAGCCGCAGCGGCAGCTCGAGATTGGTGAGCCCGCGCGCGGGGATGCGCACGAGCAGCTCGAGGATCTCGCCCGACGTGGCGGTGCGCCCCATCGGGGACAGGATCGCGGCGTCGGACCAGAAGGCGACGACGGCGAGGTCGTCCCGCACGAGCTCGCCGACGAGGGCGCCGACGGCCGCGGCGGCCGAGCGGATGCGCTCGCCCCGCATCGAGCCGGAGACGTCGACGACGAGCACCACGGCGCGGCGCTGCCGGATACGTTCGCGCACGACGACGTCGCGCGGGTCGGGCACGGGATGGGCCACGAGATTGTCGACGGTCGCCTCGAGGTCGATGTCGTCCGCGGCGCCCACGTAGGGCAGGGACTCGAGCTCGCCGAGCCCGCGCCTTGCGGACTCGCGCCTGGGCGGCTGCGGGATCGCGAGGGCAGCGGCGATCTCGCGGGCGCGGCGCAGCGCGTCGGCGTCGGCCTCGTCGTCGAGATCGGCGAGGTCGACGACCTCGCCCTCCTCCCCGGTCTCGCCGGGTGCGGCCGACCCGCGGGTGCGCGCGCCGGGCCCCTTGGTGCCGTCGCCGGTGGCGACGAGGACCTGTCCCCCGCCCTCGCCGGTGGCCGGCTCGAACACGGTCGGCTCCTCGTCGAGGACCTTCGGGCGACGACGCCCCTTGGACGTGTCCGACCTGCGCCGGACCGGGGAGTCGGCCGCGACCTCTCTTCAACCACCGGCAGCCGCCGCGGGCTGGAGGAGGTAGTGGTCCTCCCAGATCTCCTGGACGACGCGCTCGGGCGTGGTCGCGCTGGCGGCATCGACGTGCAGCCGGCCGGACAGGGCGACCAGCGCGGCGTCGCGCATCGACTCCGCGTACCTGCGGCGCGGGGAGTCCTCCGTGGTGATCCGCCCCTCGCCGGGGGTGTCGATGCCACGCATCGCGAGGAGCTGGGCACCGACGAGCGCGAGGTCGATCGCGCCGCGCACCGAGCTCCCTTGGCGCGTGTCCTCGTGGTCGCGGGTGGCGCGGGTCAGCGCCACGGCGTCGGCGACCAGCGCCTCGGCGAGCGCCGGGGAGACGTCGTCGTGTGCGTCCGGGGCGAGCCCCGTGCGCAGGGCGACGATCTCGCGCTCGGCGGCGTCGTCCTGGTAGTCGACGACGAGCCGGTTGAACCGGTCGTGGACCGAGGACGAGAGCCGTGTGGTGCCGACGTTGTCGTAGGGGTTCATCGAGGCGATGATCCGGAACGTCGGCTGTGCGCCGATCGTGCCGACGCGCGGGACCGTCACCTCACGCTCGGCCATCGCGGTGAGCAGCGTGTTGAGGGTGTCGTCGGGGGCGCGGTTGAACTCCTCGATGTAGAGGAACCCGCCCTCGCGCATCGCCCGCACGAGCGGGCCGTCGACGAAGTTCGCGTCCTTGTACCCCTCGCGCAGCACGCGCGCCGGGTCGTGGCCGCCGATGAGCTTGCTCGGCGTGAGGTCGGCGTTGCCCTCGACCAGGACGAACGGGATTCCCCACTCCTCCGCGATGGCGCGCAGGAGAGTGGACTTCGAGGTCCCCGGCGGGCCCTCGAGGAGGATGTCCCGACCCGCGGCGACGGCGGCGAGCACGAGGTCCAGCTCGTGCTCGCGCCCGACGACGCGCTCACCGACCCGCTCGCGCATGCGCGTGACGTAGCCGGTGTCTCGGGTGCCGGTGGACTGCGTGGTCATTTCTCGCCTTCGTGGGGAAGCTCTGGTCACCCTCGTTCGCCGAGTGTGCGGTTGGTGGTCGTCGAGCGTGCGGTTGGTGAGCATCGAGCGTGCGGTTGGTGGTCGGCCGGGAGGTCGCGCTCCTCGGGAGCGCAGGATGTGGCGGGGCCGGCTCAGCGGCGCGACCCGAGAGTCGCGCTGCCGGGCCGGGGGCCGTCAGTAGGACGCCATCCCGCCGTCGACGTTCATCGCGAGCCCCGTCGTGAAGGGGGACTCGTCGGACAGCAGGTACAGGACCGCGTTGGAGATCTCGCGCGGCTGCATGAAGTTCAGACTTCCGTCGTCGTTGTTGAACCACCCGTTGAGCATCTGAAGGAGACCCGGGTTCTCCTTGTCGAGCTCCCCGATGTTGCCCGCCGCGCCCGTTCCCATGTGGGTCTCGACGGCACCGGGGTGGATGCTGTTGACCCGGATGCGGTGCTTGCCCAGCTCCATGGCGAACGACTTCGACAGCGCCGTGACGCCGAACTTCGCCGCGTTGTACGGGGCGTTGAACGGTCCGGGCTTGATGCCGTTGGCCGAGGAGATGAGGACGATCGACCCGCCGTTGCCGCCGTCGATGATCGCCGGCGCGACCGCACGGACCGTGTTCCACACGCCGGTGAGGTTCGTGCCGATCGTGTTGTCCCAGTCGTCCTTGGTGAAGTCCTGCCAGTGCTTGATGATGTCGATGCCCGCGTTCGCCACGGCGCCGTCGAGACGGCCGAGCTCGGCCACGCCGTCCGCCACCGCGGAGGCGAGGGCGTCCTCGTCCCGCACGTCGGCCTCCCGCGCGACGATCCGGCGGTCGAGCGCCTCGACCTGCCGCACGGTCTCGGCAAGGTCCTCCGAGGTCGCACCGTCGTAGACGACTCCTGGCACCGACTCGCAGATGTCGATGGCGATGATGTCGGCCCCCTCCTCCGCGAGACGCAGCGCGTGGCTGCGCCCCTGGCCGCGAGCGGCGCCGGTGATGAAGACGACCTTGCCTTCCATACGTCCTGCCACGGTTCGTGACTCCTTCGTGGGTTCTCGTACTGGTTGTCGAGCTACTTGAGCAGCGCGCCGGCGTCGACGGGCAGTGGCACACCGGTGATGAAACGGCCCTCGTCGGACGCGAGGAACAGCAGGGCGTTGGAGATGTCACGAGCCTCGACCCACGGGATCGGCAGGGTGTTCATCGCCTGCGACACACCGGCGAACTCCTCGTCCGACGCGTTCTCGTTGCCCGTGAACAGTCCCTTGATCGTGTCGTTCATGATCATCGGGGTGTCCACCTGGGTGGGGTGGATGGAGTTGACGCGGATGTTGTCGGGGGCCAGCTCGATGGCGAGCGCCCGCATGAGTCCGACGACGCCGTGCTTCGCCGAGACGTAGTGCGCGATGTTGCCCATCCCCTTGAGCCCGGCGACGGAGCTGGTGATGACGATCGCCCCGCCGTTGCCGCCGGCCTGGATGTGCGGGATGGCCGCCTTGGCCGTGTGCCACACGCCGGTGAGGTTGATGTCGATCATCTCCTGCCACCCCACCTCGGACATCACGGCGGCGGGGTTGAGCTCACCGGAGATCCCCGCGTTGCCCGAGACGATGTCGATCCGTCCGAGCTCGGCCACGCCCTCGTCCGCGACCGCCTTGACCGCGTCGAAGTCCCGCACGTCCGCCTCGCGGGCGACGATCCGGCGGTCGAGCGCCTCGACCTGCCGCACGGTCTCGGCGAGGTCCTCGGGCGTCGCTCCCGGGAACGGCACCGAGTCCACGTCCTTGCAGATGTCGAACGCGATGATGTCCGCGCCCTCCTCGGCGAGCCGGATGGCGTGCGAGCGCCCCTGCCCGCGCGCCGCCCCGGAGATGAACGCGACCTTTCCTTCTACTCGTCCAGCCATGATTCGTGACTCCTTCGTCGTGCGTTCAGCAATGGATCGGGGACGGGGTCAGAGGCTGGTCTGGCCGGCGTCGACCTTCAGCTGCTGGCCGGTGATGTACCGAGCCTCGTCGGAGGCGAGGAAGAGCAGGGCGTTCGAGATGTCACGGGCCTCGACCCATGGGATCGGCAGCGCCTGCATGCCACGCGAGACCGCCGCGAAGTCTTCCCTCGTGGGGTTCTCCTTGTCCGGGAGGAACAGCCGGTACAGCGAGTCGTTCTGGATCATGTCCGTATCCACCTGGGTGGGGTGCACGGTGTTGACCCGGATACTGTCCCCGGCCAGCTCGAGGACCAGCGCCTTCATGAGCCCGACGACGCCGTGCTTGGCCGCGACGTAGTGGGAGAGGTTGGCGTAGCCCTTGATCCCGGCGGTCGAGCTCGTGAGGATGATCGCTCCGCCGTTCCCGCCCGCCTTGATGTGCGGGATGGCCGCCTTGGCCGTATGACGCACGCCGGTGAGGTTGACGTCGATCATCGTCTGCCACCCGAACTCGGACTGGTCCTCGGTCGGGTTGAGCTCACCGGTGATGCCGGCATTCCCGGCGACGATGTCCAGTCGGCCCAGCTCGGCCACACCCTCGTCCGCCACCGCCTTGACGGCGTCGTAGTCCCGGACGTCGACCTCACGAGCGACGATGCGCCGGTCGAGGGCCTCGACCTGCCGCACGGTCTCGGCGAGGTCCTCGGGCGTCGAGCCCGCGTACTCGTTGGTCTCCACGTCCTTGCAGATGTCGAAGGCGATGATGTCCGCCCCCTCCTCGGCGAGCCGGATGGCGTGCGAGCGCCCCTGCCCGCGCGCCGCCCCGGAGATGAACGCGACCTTTCCTTCTACTCGTCCAGCCATGATGCGTGACTCCTTCGTCGTGATCGTTGGTGGCCTGTCGTCGGATCTGTCAGAGCGTGAAGCCGGCGTCGACCTTGATCTCGGTGCCGGTGACGTACCGGGCCTCCTCCGAGGACAGCCAGACGATGGCGTTCGAGATGTCCACGGGCTCGACCGCTGAGACCGGGAGGGCGTGCAGCGCCTCGATGCGCTCGCGGAACACGTCCTCCGTCGGGTTCTCCAGGTCCGGCGCGAAAAGCCGGTACAGCGCGTCGTTGAGCACCATCGGCGTGCTGACCGCGGTCGGGTGCACCGTGTTGACGCGGATCCTGTGCGTACCCAGCTCGAGCGCGAGCGTGCGCATGAGGCCGACCACGCCGTGCTTGGCGGCGGTGTAGGAACCGACGTTGGCGGTCCCCTGCAGGCCTGCCGTGGAGCTGGTCAGCACGACGGACCCGCCGTTGCCGGCCTCGATCATGTGCGGCGCGGCCGCCTTGACCGTGCGCCACACACCCTTGAGGTTGATGTCGAGCATCGTGTCCCAGGACTCCTCGGACTCCTCGACGGCGGGGGTCCCGAACGTGAAGATGCCGGCGCTGGCGGAGACGACGTCGAGGCGACCGCCGAGCTCGGCGACGCCCTCGTCGACGACCGCCTTGACCGCCGCCCAGTCGCGCACGTCCGCGGTGCGGGCGACGATCCGGCGGTCGAGCGCCTCGACCTGCGCCACGGTCTCCGCGAGGTCCTCCGCGGTGGGCGCCGGGTACTCGACGCCGTCGATCGGTGCGACGACGTCGAACGTGATGATGTCGGCACCCTCCTCGGCGAGGCGCAGCGCGTGGGAGCGTCCCTGCCCGCGCGCACCTCCCGAGACGAGCGCGACCTTGCCCTCGAGCCGTCCTGCCATGTGCTGTCTCCTCACGTCTGTGTGCGGTGACGCAGGGGCCCAGGGAGGTGGGTCCCCACGTCGATCGGTCGATCCAGGTCCGCGCGGGGAAGGTCGCGGGCCGGGAGCGGGCTCAGGGCGACGTCGTGATGGACTGGGTCATGTGTTCCTCCTCGAACAGTCATCAGGACGTCGGACCCTTGTGTGGGCTGGCCCACACAGTGCTCTCGTGAGCGTATATGACACTGTGTGCCACTGCAACGGATCGCCGAGGGAGGACGCCCGATGACGGACCGTGGGACCGACGACAGCGGGGAAGGCCGGCCGGACTCCGTCGCGGAGACGGACCCGGACGACGCCGACCGGGGCACGCCCGGCTCGGACCGTTCGCCGGGTCGGCCGCGCGCGACGACGCACGACGCGCTCGCCACGATCGGGGTCGACCTCTTCACCGAGCACGGCTACGCGAACGTCTCGGTCGAGCAGGTCGCGGCCGCGGGCGGCGTCTCCCGGCGCACCTTCTTCCGCTACTTCGAGACGAAGGCCGACGTCGTCTGGGGCGACTTCGACGCCGAGGTCGAACGCCTGCGCGCCACCCTGGCCGACGTCGACGACGACGTGCCGATGATGGCGGCCCTGCGCATCGCCGTCGTCGACTTCAACCGGGTGCCGCCCGAGGGCATGGCGCAGCACCGGGCCCGGCTCCGGCTCATCCTCACCGAGCCCGATCTCATCGCGCGTTCCCTGTTGAAGTTCGAGGGCTGGCGCCGGGCGATCGCGGAGTTCGTCGGCCGCCGGCTCTGCGAGGACGCCACGGCGTTCGGCCCGCAGCTCCTCGGGGAGGTCGCACTGTCCACGGCGATCGCCGCCTACCGGCAGTGGATCCCGCGCCGTTCAGCCGACCTCGCCACCTGCATCGACGCCGCGTTCAGCGCGATCGACCATCTCGACCTCCTCGATGCCGAGCGCTCCGCGGGCCTCACCGCACGCCTGACGGGGACGTCGCGCACCGACGCCGCAGCCACGGACCAGGGCGCCGCGGGTTCGGGGCCCCGATGAGGCTCGCCGACGCCACGTGGCCCGAGGTCGAGGGCAGGACGTCCGGGACGCCCACCGTCCTCGTGCTCCCGGTGGGCGCTCTCGAGCAGCACGGGCCACACCTCCCGTTGGACACCGACGCCACGACGGCGACGGCGGTCGCCGAGGGTGTGGTGGCGGCCCGGCCCGGCGCCGTCCTCGCCCCGACGCTGCCGTACGGGGCGAGCGACGAGCACGCCGACTTCCCCGGCACCATCTCGATCGGTACGGAGGCGCTGCGCGACGTGCTGGTGGCGATCGTCCGCGGCTCGGCAACGACCTTCGACGCCGTGCTCGCGATCAACGGGCACGGCGGGAACGCGGCCGGGATCCGTGCGGCGATCGAGACCTGCGCCTCCGAGGGACGCGTGCTCGCCCGGCACCACCTCGGCCTGGCCGGCATGGATGCGCGCGCCGGCCGGTCCGAGACGTCGCTGCTGCTGCACCTGACGCCCGAACGCGTGCGCACGGAGCTGGCCGAGACCGGGAACACGACCCCGATCCGCGAGATCATCGAGGAGATGCGGGCGCGCGGGGTGCGCGCGCTCAGCCCGAACGGTGTCCTCGGGGATCCCACGGACGCCACCGCCGAGCACGGGACCGAGATGCGCGCGGCCCTGGTGGAGCTGGCTCTGGACGCCTACGACGACGTCGCGCGGAGCGTCGCGTAGCGGAGTGCCGTGCGCGTTCCGGCCTGGTGGGACATCACGCCTGATCTACTCGCCGACTGAAAGGATGACGTCGCGAGCGCGCCGATCACTCCGGGCGCGCGCGACCGTGGGGCAGGTCGTTCGCGATCCAGCCCCCCGCGAGGTGCCCGAGCGCCATGGCGACGGCCTGGGTCCCGCCCGAGGTGTGGAACGGGAGCGCCGAGAGGTCGGCGACCCGTAGACCGGGGACGCCACGGACGCGCAGCCGCTCGTCGAGCACCGCGTCCGGTCCGCCGACAGCGGCAGTGCCCACGGAGTGGAAGATCGCGCCGCCCGTGTCCCGCACGTAGCGCGCGGCCGCGGCGACATCACCCGCGGGCGCGAGCTCCGCGGGGGCCAGCTCGTCGATCGCGATGCGCGAGACCTCGTCCGTCGCCGCCACCGCTTGCGCCGCCGCGAGGGCGCGTTCAGCCATGACGCGGTCACGGACGTCGCCGAGGAGCGGGCCCCTGAGGTCGGGTCGGGCGTCCGGATCGGGTCCGGTGGCGTGCACGGCACCGGTCGCGCGCGGCACGAGCGGGAAAGCCTGGATCATGAGCCCGGCGTGCTCGGCGGGCGTCAGCCCGTCGTCACCGGTCGAGACCTCGGTGAGGAGAAGCTGCAGGTCAGGCGTCCGACCACCGCGCGAATCCACGGATGCGACGAGGTCGTACGGGCCGCCCGCCAGGCGTCCCGCCCCGGTGAGCAGGTACCGGAGGATCGTGCCGCGCAGGCCGGGTCCGCGCAGTCGCTCGTTCATGCCGAGGCCGTCGTGTATGCGCAGCTTGACCGTGGCGCCGCGCTGCTCGCGCAGCCCCTCCCCGACCGCGCGCGAGGTCACGCGCGGCGTGATGCCGAGGCTCGCCAGTCGGTCGGGGTCTCCGATGCCGGAGCGCTCGAGGATCTGCGGCGACTCGAGCGCGCCGGCCGCGAGGACGACCTCCCGGGCCCGGTGCACGAGATGCCGCCCGTCCGGGGTGCGCACGACGACGCCGACGGCACGGCCCGCCTCCAGAAGGACCCGGACCGCGCGGCGTCGGGTGACGAGCCGGACGCGCCCGGTGAGCAGGTGACGCCGCAGGAGCGCGAGGGCAGTGACGCGGCGTCCCCACCGGATCGTGCCGGGTGTCCGGCCGGCACGCGGGCCACCCCCGACGCGCACGTCCGGCACGAAAGGTGCACCGGTCGCCGCGAGTCCGCCGGCGAGGGCGCGCAGGACGGGTGACTCGCCGGGGTCGGCGGCGGGCACCGGCGCCGGAAGCCTGCGCTCGACGTGCGCGAACGCCGCCTCGAACTCGGGCCATGCCCAGGCCGGTCCGAGCTCGGCCGCGAGCGCCTCGTAGAGATGGGACTCGCCGCGGAGATACATCGTGCCGTTGATCAGCGTCGAGCCGCCGGGACCGCGACCACGCAACCAGGTCTCGGCGGAGCCGTGCGCGTTGGTGCCGTCGTCGTCGGTGGTGGAGGTGATGTCGGAGCAGTGGTCGTCGTCGGACGGTGCGTCGGGCCCCGGCTCGGCGTCGTACCGGTAGGACAGGGGCTGCCTGGTCATCGTGCGGACGAAGCCCATCGGCACGCTGATCATGGGGTCCACGCCGAGCGCGCCGGCCTCGAGCAGGAGCACGCGCAGGCCCTCGTCGGCGAGACGCGCCGCGACGGCACAACCCGCCGCCCCGGCACCGACGACGACCACCTCGGTGGCGCGTCCCGTCTCAGCGATCGCGTCCGCACCCATGGGCCGACCGTAGGCACGTTCTCTGCCGCACCGCGCAGCCGTACCTCGGACCGGTCAGGTCCGGCCCGTCATCTGGGCCGACGAGCTGGGGGCCGCGCCCGACGGATCCTGCGCGTCCCCGTCCTCGGCGTGCGCAAGGACGATGTCGAACTCGGCGGAGGTCCACGGGCCTTCGATCTCACGGCCGTCCGGCGTCGGGCTGCCGGGTTCGTGGTGGATCCAGTCCTTGATGAGCGACTCCTTGACGCCGAACACGGCGTCGGACGTCAGCAGCTCGTCCCCGCGCACGAAGATGTGCGTGACGAGTCGCCGGTACCCGGGCGCGGTGACCATGAAGTGCAGGTGCGAGGCGCGCATCGGGGAGCGGTGCGTGGCCTCGAGGAGCTGGCCGACCGGCCCGTCGTGCGGGATCGGGTAGGGCGTCGGCTGTACGCCCCAGAACCGGAAGTCGCCGTCGTCGCCGGAGATGAGGTAGGCGCGGCCCTCGGTGCGTCCGTCCTCGTACTGGACGTCGTAGAAGCCGTCGTCGTCGGCCTCCCAGACCTCGAGGCGAGCGCCTGCGATCGGGTTCCCGTCAACGTCCTTCACGGTGCCCGAGACCCAGGCGGGCGTACCCGCGGCACCCTGGGCGATGTCGCCGCCGAGCTCCACGTGCGGGGCGTCCTCGACGAAGAACGGGCCGAAGACCGTGGCCTCCGTCGCGTCGCCACGGGCCGGCTCGTTGACCGCCACGGTGAGCATCGAGGCGCCGAGCACGTCGGAGAGCAGGATGAACTCCTGGCGCACGTCCGAGGTGATGTCGCCCGCCGCACGCAGGAACGCGATGGCGGTGTCCCACTCGTCCTGAGTCAGGCGTGTGTCGCGGATGAACGCGTGCAGGTGCGTGACGAGCTTCTCCATCACCTCGCGGAGGCGGGCGTCGGGCGTGCCCGCGAAGCTGGCGAGCACCTCCTCGAGGACCTGGGCCTCGCGGTGCTCCTGCTCGGAACCCGGCTCCGGGGCCGGGACCACCTTCGCCATGTCATGACCTCCGTGTCTCTGGCTGCTGATCGTTCAGATCCGTCGCACCGCGTCTCGCCGGCGCCGTGCTGGTGCGGCCGCGTCGGGCCACTGCCAGGTCGGAGACCCCGGCCCGGCGTCGGGCGCACCTCTCGTCGGCGGTCATCCGCGGGGGGCCTCGCCCGCCTGGGCGCGTCCGAGGAGCGCGCGAAGATCCTCGGTCCCGACCTGGCGGGGGTTGGACGCGGGGACCTTCTCCAGTGCGAGCTCAGCGGCCTCGTCGAGGTCCTCCGTCCGGAGCCCCAGGTCGGCCAGGGCGCGCGGCGCGCCGAGCGCGTCGTACAGGTGCAGCAGCGCACCGACGGCGTCGGTCCCGTCGCCGTACCCCGCGACCGCGAGCGAGGTCGCGACCCTTGCCGCGGCGTCAGGTGCGGCCTGCGCGTTGAATGCCAGCACGTGCGGCAGCACCACCGTGTGGAGGGCCGCGTGCTCGAGGTCGAACCGGCCGCCGAGCACGTGGCAGATCTTGTGGTGCATCCCTGAGCCGGCCGCGGAGAAGGCAGCGGCGGCCAGGTAGGTGGCGTCCTGGAGGCGACCGCGCGCGGCGAGGTCGGCGCCGTCGGCCACGACGGGGGCGAGCCCCTGTCCGAGGGCGCGTATCCCCTCGGTCGCGTAGGCGGTGGAGACCGCGGACTCCGACGGCGCCCAGAGCGAGTCGACGCAGTGAGCCATGGCGTTGAGGCCGGAGGTCACCGACAGTGACTCCGGAAGGGTGACGGTCAGCTCCGGGTCGTACACGATCGACGCCGGCAGGACCCGCGGATCGGACCCGTTCGTCTTGCGCTGGTTCTCCGTGACCCCCCAGACGACCGTCGCCTCGGAGCCCGCGTACGTCGTCGGGATCGCGACGATCCGCACGTCGTCGGTCAGCGCGATCGCCTTGGCGAGCCCCGTCGTCGAGCCCCCGCCCAGGGCGACGACCGTGCGAACCCCGTGGTCGCGCGCGACGGCGCGGGCGGCCTCCGCGGCGTCGGCCGGGACGTGCGGGCGCACGTCGGGGAACGTCGCGGCGACGTCGACGCCCGCCGCCGAGAGCGCGGCGAGCGGCGCCTCGGCGATGCCCAGCTCCCGCTCGGAGACCACGAGCAGCACCGGCCCGCCCCCGACCGCCTCGATCTCGCCGGCAAGCGCGGTACGCGCGGCACCGGGGCCGGAGACGACGCGCTGGGCGTGCGCGACGTACACGCTGGACGTGCTGGTCATCTGTTCCACCTCCGTGTGGACGACGGTCTCGACCGGTCGACATGGGCCGTCGCCGACCCGTCGGGTCGCCGAGAGGCCCGGCGGCCCCGACCGGTCCTCATCCTCGTCCCGACGTGAGGCCGGAACCACGTGGAAGTCCGTCCAACGGACCGACGTGGCCGATCCAGACAAGACGGCCGGAGGTACGGACGCGGCAGGCTCCCGATCGGCGGCGCACACGGACCGCGCGTCCTTGACGCCCCCCGATCGCCCATGCATCCTCATCGAGGGCGCCGCACCGCTGCACCGCCCGAAGGAGCGCGTCATGACCGAGGTCCGGGAGTTCTCGACCACCCTGGTCGAGCCCGCGGTGCGCAACGAGTCCTGGGAGGCCGCGAGCGCCCACCTCCTCCACAAGATCTCCGTGCGCACACCGGGTCGTCGACCGATGGACGCGCGCATCCGCTCCACCCGGGCCGAGGACTCCGTCGTCGCGGAGGTGCAGGCACGCAGCCACGTCGTCGGCCGGTCGACCGGCGACGTCGAGCACTGGCCGACCGGAGCGGTGGCGATCGCCGCGCAGCTGGGCCCGGCCGCGCACGGCGACGGTCTCGGTCCCCACCGGTCGGTCGCCACCGGTGAGGTCATGGTCTTCGACGCGGACGTCCCGTTCCGGCGCGCGTACGACCGCGGCATGCACCTGCTCATGTGGCTGGTCCCGCGCGAGGACTTCCTCACCGCCGTCACTGCGACGACCGCGGTCTCCCGGGTGCTCGAGCCCCGCCCGGGCGGCCTCGTGGACCCGCGGGTGGCCACGCTGACCTCGACGATGCTGCGCGGCGCGCGTTGGCACGACGCGCCCGCCGAGCTCCTCCCCGGCGGGGAGTGGCGGCCGGCCGACGTGCTCGAGGCGCTGCGCCTGTGCGTACCGGGGGCCGCGCCCTCGCTGCGCAGCTACTTCCTGCTCGCCCGCCACCTCGTCGACCGGAGCCTGGCCGAGCCGGACCTCGGCGCGGTCAGCGTCGCCGCCGGCATCGGGATCTCCGAGCGGTACCTGTCCCGGGTGCTCGCCTCCGAGGGCACGAGCGCGCCCCGGTTCGTCACCGACCGTCGCCTCGCCCGTGCTCGCCGCGACCTGCAGGACCCTGCACTCGCCGACGTGTCGGCGGCCGACCTCGGACGCCGCTGGGGACTCGGCTCACCCGCCCACCTGTCCCGGGTCTACAAGGACCGGTTCGGTGTCTCCCCGCGGGAGGACCGGCCGCGGTCCGGCGGCTACGCCGTGCCCCGCACGACGCAGCCCACACCGCGAGCGGAGCCTTGACGCGGCGAGTGGATGCCGCTGGAGGGCTCCACCCGCACCGCCGGCTCGGCGCGAGTAGCTGAGATCGGGCCGCTCAGAGCGTGGTGGGCCGGGTCGCGTCCGTGGGGTTGGTCGGGATCGTCACGGGGTCGAGCTTCTGCATGATCTCGTCCCGCTTGTCCTCCCAGTGCGGGGGAAGCATGAACCTGCTGCCCAGCTCCTCGGGCGACTCGTCGCAGGTCCAGCCGCCCTCCTCGTGGGTCACGGCCAGCTCGAACAGCGCGCCACCGGGGGTCCGCATGTAGTTGGACTTGAAGTACGTGCGGTCCTTGAGGTCGGAGACGTCGGTGTAGCCGATGCCCTCGAGGTCGAACTTCACCTCGGCCTGGTTCTCCAGGTTGTCCATGTTCCACGCGAAGTGGTGGAACGTGCCGGACCCGTACCGCCAGGTCCCCGGCTCCTCCGTCCGGTTGACCACGAGCTCGACGTTGTTCCCGTGCTCGGGGGTGCCGACGGCCAGCTGGAACCGCTCACCCTCCTCCTTGACGTCACGGCTGTAGAACGAGTCGCCCAGGAACTCGACCATGTTCTCCGGGTTCTGCACGTGGATGCCGACCCCGTAGATGCCGTGGATCGCGTGCTCGCCCCCGACTCCCCCCTTGGGGTAGCCGACCCGCGGGTCGTTCTCGACCTCGACGAGCTGGTAGTTGATGCCCGAGGGGTGGTCGAAGGCCAGGCGGCGGGTGCCCAGCGCCTCGAGGTCGCGGGTCTCGATGCCGAACGACCCCAGACGGTCCGTCCAGTAGTTGAGCGACCCCGCCGGCACCGCCAGCTGGTTCTCCCGAGCCTGGTTGGTCCCTCGGCGCCCCTCGAGACCCGCCTGCTTCCAGGGGAAGGTGGTGATGACGGCCGACGGGTCGCCCGCCGCGTTGGAGTAGTACAGGTGGTAGATCGGCAGGCCACCGTCGAACAGGACGGTCTTCTTGATGAAGCGCATGCCGAGGACCTTGACGTGGAAGTCCACGTCCTCCTGCGCGTCACCGACGGACAGCGTCACGTGGTGGGAACCGTTGATGTGGGGCATGGGAAGCTCCTTCGCTCCTCGTCGACCTGGGTGGTGCGGCGCCGGGCACGGCTCCGTGCCGCTCGATGTCGACGCTAGATCCGGCTCGCCGCGAGCCGCCCGTCGCCCGGCCCGCCGTGGCGGATCGGGTCAAGCCGACGACGACGAACCCCTCGCCCGCCGCCCCGCCCCGGCTCGGCTCGGCTCGGCTCGGCTCGGCTCGGCTCCCAACGAGGCTCTCCGTCTGCCCGCACCCGTCGAGCCGCGTCTGCCGGCAGCCCCCGCGTCAACCTGCCGCGGCGTCCCGCACGAGCTCGGCGAGCGCCTCGACCTGCGAGTCGGCGACGACGTGCTCCTCACCGGGAAGCACGTCCAGCCGGACCTCGGCCCCGCGCTCGACGAGGGCCCGCACGGTCTCCTCGGTGCGGAACAGCGGCGCCAGATCGTCCGCCTCGGCGAGCGCCATACGCACGGGCAGACCGTCGAGCGAGGCGTCGCCGGTCGGCGGAGCCATGCCCCTCGGCCCGACGTACCCGCCCGCGAACAGTGCGGCGCCCGCAAGACCCGCGGCGCCGCTCTCCTGCAGGAGGAACGTCGAGAGCAGGCACGACCCCTGCGAGAACCCGAGGACGACGACGCGCTGCCGGGGCAGACCCGCCTCGGCCAGAGCGTCCAGTCCGCGCGTCACGGTGGCCAGCGCGTCATCGAGCCATGGCTGGTTCTGCTCGATCGGCGCGACGAACCGCTCGGGGTACCACGAGCAATCCGCCGCCTGCGGCAGGAGTGCAGCGACGGCTGGGAGTCCGCCCGGCAACCGGTCGAGGACCGCCGTCATGTAGTCGGTCGTCTGTCCGCGGCCGTGGACGGCGAGGACGGCCACCTCGGCGTCGGCAGGCTCGGCGCCCCACCAGCGCGCGCGGATGTCCCCCAGCTGGATCTCGGTCACCGTTGCTCCCGGGTTCGTTCCGTCAGGTCGACCGCCATCGTGCCAGGGCGGAGAAGGGCCGGTCGGTCGGGCGGACCCGCACGCACTCTCCAAGCTGAACCGCCGCGTTCACTCGCCAGGAAAAAATCCCCTCACTCGTCACGGATGGTCGGGCCGCGTGCGCTCCAGGGTCTCCGGCGCGGTCCGCCACGGCAGGAGTCCGACCAGCAGGATCACGCCGGCCACGCCGAAGGCCCACGCGTAGCCGACCGAGTCCACGAGCACGCCCGAGACGATCGGGCCGAGGATCGTGCCGGTGTCCATCGCCATCTGGCTGCGCGCGACCACCGGGCCGCCGCTCCGTTCGCGTCCCACCACGTCGGCGAGCACCGCCTGCTGGGCCGGCTGGATGGCCGCCGCAGCCACACCGCCGAGCACGCACAGCACGAGGACCATCACCACGTGGAAGGAGAGTCCGAGCAGCAGGGCGGTGAGGGCGGAGAAGGCCAGCCCTCCCATGAGCAGCGGTCGGCGTCCGACGCGGTCGATCGCCCGCCCGCTCCACCTGAGGGTGACGAGCGTGCCGATCGCGTAGCTCGCCAGCGCGACTCCCGGGGACCAGTCGCCCGCACCGGCGACGGTGACCACGAACAGCGGGATGATCGCCATCCGCACGCCCATGTTCGCCCAGCCGTGCGTGAACCCGGAGACGAGCGACGCCCGGTAGGCCGGGTCCCGCATGGCCTCGGCCACCCGCATCGGCGGCTGGGTCGGCGGGGCGTCCACGCGCGCCTTCGCCGCCTCGCGCGCGGCCCGGGACGGGCGGACGAACACGGCGACGAGGGCGGCGGCGACGAGCAGCCCGACCCCGTAGATGATGAACGGCGCCCGCAGGCCCAGCCCGGACAACGCGGCGCCCAGCACGGGGCCGAGGACGTTGCCCAGCAGGAAGCCCGAGCCGAACAGCGCCGAGGCCCGCCCCCGCTTCGCCACCGGCGCGAGCGCGATGACCAGGGAGGCCGCCGAGATGGTGAACATCGTCGAGCCGATGCCACCCAGCCCGCGGAAGGTGAGGAGCTGCC
This sequence comes from Georgenia sp. Z1491, assembly GCF_049856175.1. Taxonomy (GTDB): domain Bacteria; phylum Actinomycetota; class Actinomycetes; order Actinomycetales; family Actinomycetaceae; genus JB111. The sequence goes on along the minus strand of NZ_JBNDNA010000001.1, from coordinate 369,565 downwards.
AGTAGTCGCCGGCGAACGCGCTCGCTCCGGTCGACAGCGCCACGACGACGAGCCCCGTCACGTAGACGACCCGTGGTCCGAGGCGACCCACGAGGCTCCCGCCGACGGGGGCGAACACCAGTCGCATGAAGGCGAACGCGGACACGACGACGGTCGCCGCCGTCACGCCCACGCCGAACGACCGCGCGTACGTCGGCAGCACGGGCGCGACCAGCCCGTAGCCCATCGCCACGATGAACGAGGCGACGACGAGGAACCAGATCTCCCGCGGCATCGGCTCGGAGTCGGGAGCCGGGACGGGGCCGGAGCCAGGTGGAGTCGTCATGTCCGGGCCATTGTCGCCCACGGGTGACCCCTTCCCCGCGCGCACCGTTGCCACCGGTGCGCACCCCGCGGCTACTGTCGGGACGTGGACGACGTCAACGGCTGGACCGCGATGCTCGCAGAGAATCCCGGCCACTCGCGCTGGTACATCGACCGGTTCCGGCGCATGGCGGACAACGAGGTGGACCTCGGCGGCGAGGCCCGCCTCGTCGACGCGATGGTCCCCCGCGGCGCACGGATCCTCGACGCCGGTGCCGGCACCGGCCGCGTGGGGGGCCGGCTGGCGGCGGCGGGCCACGTCGTCGTCGGCGTCGACCTCGACCCCGAGCTGGTCGAGGAGGCCCGCGCCGTCCACCCCGGTCCCCAGTGGCTCGTCGGCGACATCGCCGACCTCGATCGCGCGCTCGACGCCCGTACGGGCACAGACGAGCCGTTCGACGCCGTCGTCTGCGCCGGGAACGTCCTCACCTTCCTCTCCCACGCCGAGAGGCGCCCCACCCTGGCGGGCTTCGCCCGGCACCTCGCCGCCGACGGCCGCGTCGCCGTCGGCTTCGGGCCGGACCGCGGCTACCCGGTCGACGACTTCCTCGCCGACGCCCGGGCCGCCGGCCTCACGCCCGACCTCCTGCTGGGGACGTGGGACCTGCGCGCGCTGCGACCGTCCTCGGACTTCCTCGTCGCGCTGCTCGGCCACGCCTGACGACGGCGGGGCCGGACCCCGGCGCCCGGCCGGTCGAGCGACGTCGCGGCAACCCCCCGACGACACCCGGGCGGCGGCTCGGTGAACACTTCGTGATCGTGAGCCAGGTCGCGGGGATCGCGCCGCCGGCCGCCCCAGGATGGGGCCGTGGCCATCCTCGTGGACCCCGGGACGTCGTTCACCACCCTCCCGCCGAGCGACCTCGCCGCACCCGTACCCGTGGCGACGTCGCCCGCACACCTGGGCGCCCCGCCCCTGCCGGGAGCCACGACGACCGGTCACCCCTCCGCGCCGTCCCCGGCCTGGTCGATGTTCGACATCGAGCCACTGCCCGCCCCGTACCCGCGCGTCGCGGTGCCGTACGGGCAGCGCACCGGCCCCTGGGCGATCGCGCACCGAGGCGGCCTGGCGAACGCCCCGGAGAACACGGTCGCCGCGTTCGCCCGGGCCACGGACGCCGGACTGACCTACCTCGAGACCGACGTGCGCGTGACCGCGGACGGGGTGCCCGTCGCCTTCCACGACGCCACGCTCGACCGCGTCACCGACCTCGTCGGACCCGTCGGGGCGCGCACGTGGGTCGAGCTGGCGACCGCCCGGGTCCTCGGCGCCGAGCCGATCACCCGCATCGACGACCTCCTCGCCCGCTTCCCGGACTCGCGCTTCATCGTCGACGTCAAGGAGGCGGCCGCCATCGGCCCGCTCGTCGACGCGGTCCGCCGCACCCGGGCGGCCGACCGGGTCTGCGTCGCGGGCGGGTTCGACGGCTGGCTCGCCGAGATCCGTGACCGCACGGGGGTCGCCTCGGCGCTCGGCTGGCGGGCCCTGCTCCGGCTCTACCTGTGCGCGATGTCCGGGGTGCGCCCGCCGCGGGAGATCGCTGCCGGCGGCGACTTCGCGCACGCCGCCTGGCGCCTGGGCCGGCTCGCCCTCATGGCGAACCCACGGGTCGCCGACCGGCTGGTCGGCATGGCGCACGACCTCCGGCTCCGGGTGGTCGCCTGGACGGTGGACGCGCCGGACGACGTGCGTCGCCTGCTCGACCAGGGGGTCGACGGGATCATCGCCGACGACGCCGAGACCCTCGTGGGGACCTTCGCCTCGGTCGGCCGGGCCCCCGCGGGGCCCTGACCGCACCGCGACCCGGCCCGCGCACCGCGGCCCAGGCCCCACAGCGCGACCAGGGCCGCGTACCGCGGCCGCCGTCCGGGTCCGGCCCCGCCTGCGGTCCCTGCGGACCACGTGTGTGACCTGGCCCCTCCCGCCCGTGGACGGGCTGTGAGAACCTGACCTTCCCGACACGCGGAGGATGCCGTGGACACCTGGGACCGGGACCGGTTGTGGCAGGCGATCAAGACGGAGCGCACGCGCCTCGCCGAGGACCTCGAGGGACTCACCGACGAGCAGTGGCGCACCACCTCCCTGAGCAGCGCCTGGACCGTCGAGGAGACGCTCGCCCATCTCACCGCCGCCGGCAGCACGGGGAAGATCGCCTGGCTGCGGAGCATGGTCGGCTCGCGCTTCCGCACCGACGTCCACAACGCCCGTCTCCTCGCCCAGCACATGGGCGACTCCCCCGCCGAGACGCTGCGGCGCTTCCGCACGACGATCCCCAGCCGCATCGAGCCCACCCGCACCACGTGGGCCTGGCTCGGCGAGGTGGTGGTGCACGGCATGGACGTCCGCGTACCTCTCGGCATCTCCTCGGAACCGGACCACGACGCGGTCGAGCAGGTGGCGCTGAGCTACGCCGCCAAGGACTGGGCGGTCAACTCCAGCTCGGCGGTCGAGGATCTCGAGCTCGTCGCCACCGACGGCGTCTTCCGGTACGGGGAGGGGCCGAGGGTCTCCGGCCGCACCCTCGAGCTCGTCATGGCGATGGCCGGCCGCCCCGAGTTCCTCGACCGGCTCGAGGGCCCCGGCGTTCAGACCCTCCGGACGCGGTTCACCCGCGCGGCCTGACGCGCCTCACCAGCGCGCCGACGACTCGGGGTCGCCGATCCGGACGATCCCCGCCGAGAGCACCGCGACCTCGCGCACGTCGGACAGGTCGGGAGCGTCGTCGTCGGCGGCCCGGCCCGGCTCCCCGCGGACGAGGGCCCGCGCCCGCACGCCGCCGTCCACTTCGAGCACGACGTCGACCCAGGTCCTGCCCCGCACGTGCCGCACCCCCGTGGCACGGGCCGGCAGCACGGCCGCGACGTCGTCGGACGGGCCGCCCGGCCCGTTCCCGACCGGACGCACGACGAGAGCCCCGGGCGCCAGCGCGACCTCGCCCCGGCCGGGGCCGTCCACGACGCGGTGCGCACCGTCCGCGCCGTCCCCGCCGTCCGCGCCGCGGCCGAGCGCGGACGCCGGCAGCACCGGCCCGTGTCCCAGTAGCTCGGCGACCTCCCGGTCGGCGGGGGCCGACCACAGCTGCCGCGGGGTCGCCACCTGGCGCAGCCGACCGGCCGACAGCACCGCGATCCGGTCGGCGACGGTGGCCGCCTCGTCCAGGTCGTGCGTGACGTGCAGCGCGGTGGCGCCGGCCGCGCGCAGGATCGCCGAGAGGTCGACGGCGAGCCGTTCCCGCAGCGCGCGGTCGAGTGCCGAGAGCGGCTCGTCGAGCAGGACCGCCCGCGGTCGCGGGGCGAGGGCGCGGGCGAGCGCCACGCGCTGCGCCTGCCCGCCCGACAGCGTGGTCACGGCGCGGCCGGCCAGGTCCGCGAGGCCGACGAGCTCGAGCAGCTCGGCCACCCGCTGCTCGCGCTCGGCCCGGGTGGGCCGCTCGGCCCGGGCGAAGGAGCGCAGCCCGTACGCGACGTTCCCCGCGACGTCGAGGTGGTCGAACAGCTGCCCGTCCTGGAAGAGCAGCCCCACCCCGCGCCGGTGCACGGGCACCCCGGCGAGGTCGGCACCGTCAAGACGCACCGCCCCGGACGCGAGGGGCTCGAGCCCGGCGACGGCACGCAGCAGCGAGGACTTGCCCGACCCGGAGGCGCCGACGACCGCGAGGACCTCACCCGGCGCGAGGCTGAGCGACACCGCGTCGACGGCTCGGTGCCCGTCCGGGTAGACGACCGAGACCCCGTCGACGACGAGGCCACCGGCGGCGTCCGCCGTGACCGTCGCGTGCCTGTCGTTCACCATCCCGCATCCCCTTCCGCACGTGCGCGCTCGGCGAGCGCCATGACCGTGGCCGTGAGCGCGGCCAGCAGCACGGCGGCCGCCATCGCCGTGCCCTGGCTGTCGATGCCGGGCCGCCCGAGCAGGCGCACGACCGCCACCGGCAGTGTCGGGTCGGTGGAGCGCGCGAGGAAGCTCGTCGCCCCGAACTCTCCCATCGACACCGCGAACGCGAAGCCGGTCGCCACCCCGCCGGCGCGCAGGAGCGCAGGACCGTCGACGGTGAGCAGCACCCGCCGCGGGGACGCCCCGAGCGTCGCGGCGACCTCCCGCTGCCGGGCGGGAACCGACCTGAGCACCGGCACCACGGTGCGGACCACGAGCGGCACCGCCACGACGGCCTGTGCGATCGGGACGGCGAGCGGCGAGCCACGCAGGTCGACCGGCAACCACCCCGACAGGAGCACGAGACCGAAGCCCACCGTCACCGCGGACACGCCGATCGGCAGCATCACGAGGGTGTCGAGCAGGGCGCGGCCACGACCGGCTCCGGCGGGCCTACGCCCTGCGCCCCGGCCCCGGTCCGCACCACCGGCCCGCGCCGCGGCCGCCCCATGCGCGCCCGGCCCGGCCCCGCCGCGCGCCACGAGCTCCCCCGCACCAGGCCGGCCGGCGATGACGACGGCGGCGAGCAGGCCCACCACGAGCGCGAGAAGGGTCGCGTCGACGGCCGACCGCAGGGAGAGCTCCGCGGCGTCGAGCACGGAGCGCGGGAGCGCCCCGCCGCCGTCGCCCGCGAGCGCGCGGTAGTGGTCGAGCGTCCACGAGCCGTCGGCCGCGCGCAGCGAGCGCTCGACGAGGCCGAGCATCGGCGCGATCAGCAGACCGGCGACGACGGCGGCCGTCAGCGCGGCGGCGCCCAGGGTGCCGGGCGAGCGGAGGTCGAGCGGCGGGGTCGCGACGGGACGCGCCCGGCCGGCCGGGCGCCGGGACCGCGCGACGAGCAGGGTGGCCGCCACGACGACGGCGATCTGCACGATCGAGAGCACCGCGGCCCCGCGCAGGTCGAGGTTGCGGGTGCCCAGCCGCCAGATCTCGGTCTCGAGGGTCGACCAGCCGAGCGGGCCGAGGCTGCGGACGATCCCGTAGGAGGTCGCGCAGAACAGGGCGACGAGCGCACCGGCGGAGGTGATCGCCGGGGCCAGGGCGGGCAGCGTGACCGTGCGCAGCGCCCGCCACGGGGAGGCGCCGAGCGTGCGCGCCGCCTGCTCCGGCCGCGGGTCCAGCGCGGCCCACGCCGGCCCGACCACCCGGACGACGACCGAGTAGTTGAAGAACACGAGCGCCGCGAGCAGCGCCCACGGGGACCGGTCGAGCCCGAGGAACCCCAGGACGCCCGACGGGGCGAGGACCGCCCGGAACGCGACGCCGACGACCACGGTGGGCAGCACGAACGGCACCGCGACGACCGCGCGCAGGATCCGGCGACCGGGGAACGACGTCCGGTACAGGACGTACGCGCCCGGGACCCCGAGCGCGAGCGCGCAGACGGTCGCGGCGAGCGCCTGCGCGAGGGTGCGCCAGAGCGCGTCGAGCGTGGACCTGCGCGCGAGGATCTCCAGCACGGGGTCGCCGGCGGGGATCCCGGGGATCCGCTCCCCCGGTAGCAGCCCGTGGACCACCAGCGCCGCGACGGGCGCGACGAAGAAGATCGCGAGGAACGCGACCGGCACCCCGACCGCGAGAGCGCGCGCGAGGCGGCGGGCCGTCAACCGCCGACCACCTCGTCCCAGGTGCGCAGCCACTCCTCGCGGTTCGCGTCGATCTCGCCGGCCGGCATCTCGATCGGCTCCTCGGCGGGCGGTGCGAACTCGGACCACGCCTCGGGCAGCGGGGCCTCGTCGTCGACGGGGTACATGTACATCGAGTCGGGCATGGCGGCCTGGACGTCCGCGGACAGCAACCAGTCGATCACCGCGCGCGCACCCTCGGGGTTGTTCGCGTCCGCCACGACGCCCGCGTACTCCACCTGCCGGACGCAGGTGTCGAGCAGCGCCGCCGTGGTCGAGCCCGTGCCGTCCTCGGTGGGGGTCGCGGCCGGGGAGGAGGAGTAGGACAGGACGATCGGGCGGTCCCCGCCGGAGAACGTGAAGTCGACGTAGTAGGCGTCCGACCAGGAGTCGACGACCCGCAGGCCGTTGTCGAGAAGGCTCTGCCAGTAGTCGGCGAACCCCTCCTCGCCGCTCTCCGCGACGGTGGCCACGAGGAGCGAGAGACCCGGCGAGGAGACGTTCGGGTCGGTGACGACCGTGAGGTCCGCGTAGTCGGGCTCGGTCAGGTCCGCGAGCGTCTGCGGCGGTGTGAGCCCCTCCCGCTCGAACCACGCGGTGTCGACGTTGAGGCACACGTCGCCGAAGTCGACGGGAGTGAGCTGGTCCCCTCCGTCGACGAGCAGGTCCTCCGCGGAGGCGGGCAGGTCCGGCGAGGTGTAGGGCTCGAGCACGCCCCCGTCGATCGCACGGCTCGCGTAGGCGTTGTCGATGCCGTACACGACGTCGGCGGACGGGCTGCCCGCGGTGAGGAGGAGCTCGTTGACGACGCTGCCCGCGTCCCCGGGCGCCGTGACGACGAGCGTGTACCCGCTCTCCGCCTCGAACTGCTCGATCAGCTCGTCGGGGAGGTTGAACGAGTCGTGCGTGACGAGAGCGACCTCGCCGCCCGCGCCTGCCGGCGCCTCGCCGGACCCGCCGGACGCGCCCTCGGACGCCTGCTCCGCCGTCTCCGCGTCGCCCGCGCTCTCGGAGTCGTCCGTGTCCTCGTCCCCGCCGCCCAGCGAGCAGCCGGCGAGGGTGAGGGCGAGGGCCGTGCCGAGCCCGAGGGCCCGCGCGCCGCGGCGGTGGGGGCCCGGGTGGTCCGTGCCGGCGCCCGGGCGGCGGAAGCCGGTGCCCGGGCCGGTGATGGTGCTGCGCATGTCGTACCTCCTGCGTGGGTGCGCAGGGTTCGTCGCCGCGGCGGGTACCGCGACGACGGAGAGATGTCCCGACTACCTCCGCCGGTGCTAACCGGATCAGGTTCGAGGGTCTGCGGCGTGCCGCACTCTCAGCGCCGTGGTCGGCGCTCCCCTGTCGTTCGCGGACATGCTACCCCGCCGGCCGGGCACGACGCGGGCCCGCGCCACGTGCGTGGTGCGGGCCCGCGGACACCGGAGTGCGACGGCGGCCGGCGGTGGCGCCGGGCGCGCCTCGCACCCCGGGCGCCGGTCGCCTGCCGTCAGTCGTCGGCCGTCAGTCGTCGAAGACGTCGTCCGAGACCTTCTGCAGCTCGGCGGGCTTGTACCACTTGGCGGCCTGGCGCATGGCCAGCTGGCGGACCAGGCCGACGACGGCTCCCGAGACGGCCGTGAACACCACGATCTCGACAAGGGAGACCGAGTCGTCACCGTCGACGATCTCCGGCGGCTCGTGGCCCGTGACCGCGACCCAGCCCTTCGAGAGGATCTTGTTCGCCGCGATGCCGGCGACCACGCCGGCGCCCGTGCTCACGATCTTCCAACCGATGTCCATCTGTGCCCTCCGTGGTCAGGGCGTGACGCCCTGGTCGTGGTCTCCCGGGCTGCCCGGCCTTCCCGCGCAGTCCGTCGGGACGATCATGCCCCAGTGTGCTTGTGGTTCGCGTCCCCGCCCGAGGCCTCGATGTCCTCGGCCAGCTCGTCGACCACGAGCGCGGACCTGTCCACCCGCCCGGTGCGGTAGCCGCCGCGCCCGGCCATGTGGGCGCTGATGGGCGCCGTGAGGAGCTGGAACGCGACGACGAGGACAAGCGTCCACCCGATCCGCGGGTCGCGCACCTCGAGAGCGACCCCCGCCATGAGCAGGGCGAGACCCAGCACCTGCGGCTTGGCCGCGGCGTGCATCCGGCTGAACAGGTCGGGGAAGCGCACGAGCGCGACCGCGGCGACGAGCACCAGCAGCGAGCCCGCGACCAGCAGGATCGCGGCGAGCACCGTCACGACGTCGGACCAGCTCATGACCGTCCCTCCCCGGTGCCGTCGTCCTCCGGGCCCGAGGTGTCCTCGCCCGTCACGCGCGGCGAGTCGGGACCGTGGACGGGCGCGTCGTCGTCGTCGAGCTCGCGCTCGCGCGCGATGACCTGGGCGAGCTCCTCCTTGGTGAGGATGCGGGCCTCGTCGGACTTCTCGACCGCGGTGAACCGCGCGATCGTCACCGTGGTGAGGAACCCGACGAGCGTGATGACCACGAGCATCGGCACGTACGCGGCGCTCCCGGTCCACGCGATGAGCAGGCCCACGAGCGCGACGACGGACGCGGTGACGACGTCCGTGGAGACCGCGCGGTCGAGCGTGGACGGCCCACGCTCCAGGCGCACGAGCGCGGTGAAGACGGCGAGCACCACCACGGCGAGGCAGGCGTAGACGACGATCTCCATCACGCACCGCCCCCCGTCGTCGGGGACGGACCGACCTGGCCGGCCGCCGACTGGCCGTCCTCCGACGGGGCCTCGGCCGCCGGGCCCTCGACGGACGGCGACGGCAGCCGCCCGGCGCGCCGGGACCAGCCAGGGCGGAAGCCGGCGTCGACGAGCTGGTCGTCGGTGGCGAAGGCCCGCAGGAGACGCTCCTCCTGGTCGAGGACGTCGGAGTGCGCCCGCTCGAGACCGCCCGCGATGTCGACGTCGAGGATGTGCATGTAGAGCATCCCGGACAGGCGCATGGCCTCGACGACGAGCGAACCGGGGACCAGCGAGCACATCCCGCCGGTGCCGGTGAGGATGAGGTCGGAGTGGGAGCGCAGCTGGACGCGGATGACGGCGCCGCGCGGGGGACGGCCCCGCACCGTGAGCACGACGATCTGCCAGGAGGCACGCAGCACCTCCCGCACGAACACCGCCACGAGCACGACGACGGCGAGCGGGCGCACGGTGGTCCGGCCCGTCGCGCGCGGCATGGGCATGAGGATCGTGACGAAGAGACCCAGCGCGAGGCCGGCCACGACGTTGCCGACGGACAGGTCGCCCCAGAGCAGCACCCAGACGACGGTCAGCCAGACGACGAGCTTCCACGACGTCGGGGCGAGGCGGGGCGGCGCACCACGGGCGCCGCGACGGCGGCGGCCCCAGCGTGCGCGCCCGCCGGGCCGGCCCTCCCGGGCCGCGCGCCCGGCGGTGCGCGGGTCCGCGGGCGTCACCGCTCCGGCGCGGGAGTGTCCGAGTTCGTCGGTCACGGCACACCCTCCTCTCCGACGGGCTGGTCCTCGCTGGGCGTCTCGACCGGCATCTCCTCCGAGCGCTCGCCCCGCTCGGCGATCTCGTCGGAGATGCCGTCGCCCCGCTCGCCGCCGGGCAGCACGGCGGCGATGTAGGGCGTGCGCAGCATGAGGTCGCGGGCCGCGGTGTCCGCGTAGTCGACGATCGGGCCGGCGGCCACGGTCATGCCGAGCGACATGGCGATGACCGCGCCGGCCGACAGCGTCATCGTCGCGGGCGTGGACTGGCCCTCGAGCTCCTCCGGCGCCTCCTGCCAGAACGCCATGTTCCAGGCCTTGACGACGGCGTAGAGGGTGAGCAGCGAGGTGACCAGGCCGGCTCCGACGAGCGTCCACGACATCCACGACCCCTCGGTCGCGGCAGCCTGCATGAGCCCGACCTTCCCGAGGAATCCGCTGAACGGTGGGATCCCGGCGAGGTTGAGCGCGGGCACGAGGTACAGCACGGCCAGGAGCGGGGCGAGCCGGGCGAGGGACCCGAGCCGCACGAGCGACGTCGTGCCGCCGCGACGCTCGATGAGTCCCGCCACGAGGAACAGCCCGGTCTGCACGGTGATGTGGTGGGCGACGTAGAAGATGGCCGCCGAGAGCCCGTCGGTCGTCGCGGTGCCGATGCCCCAGATCATGTAGCCGATGTGGCTGATGAGGGTGAACGAGAGCAGTCGTTTGAGGTCGGCCTGCGCCACCGCGCCGAGGATGCCGACGATCATGGCCGCGGCCGCGACGACCAGGAGGACGGTGCTCATCCGGCTGTCGCCGAACAGGGTGACCTGGGAGCGGATGATCGCGTAGACGCCGACCTTGGTGAGCAGGCCCGCGAAGACGGCGGTCACCGGCGCGGGCGCCGTCGGGTAGGAGTCGGGCAGCCACGCGGACAGCGGGAACAGCGCCGCCTTGATGCCGAACGCGATGAGCAGGACGGCCTCGAGGACGACCGTCACGCTGGGATCGATCTCCGGCAGCCGCTGCGCGAGCTGGGCCATGTTGACGGTGCCCGCCGCCGCGTACACGTAGGCGATCCCGGCGAGGAAGATGAACGACGAGATGAAGGAGACGATGATGTAGACGGTGCCCGAGCGGATCCGGTCGCGCGTGCCGCCCAGCGTGATGAGGACGAAGCTCGCGACGAGCAGCATCTCGAACCCGACGTACAGGTTGAACAGGTCGCCCGCGAGGAAGGCGTTCGACACGCCCGCCGACAGGACGAGGAACGTCGGGTGGTAGATCGTCACCGGAGCGCCCTCGTCGCCGTCCGCGACGTTCTGGGCGAACGAGTACACGAGCACGGCGAGCGTGACCGCCACGGAGACCACGAGGAGCAGGGCCGACAGCCTGTCGGCCACCAGGACGATCCCGACGGGGGCCGACCAGCCGCCGATGTTGAGCACGATCGGGCCGGAGTCCACGGCCACGAGCAGCACGATGGCGACGGCGAGGACCGCGGCGAGCACGACCACCGAGATGATGCCCTGCGCGCGGCGGAACCTGGCGAGCATGAGCGAGGTGCCCGCGCCGAGGAGCGGGAGCAGGACGGGGACGGCGAGCAGCCAGCTCATGAACGCCCCCCCTCGTCGTCGTGGTCCGCCGTGCGGTTGCGCCGGTCCTCGTCCGGGTGGCCGACCTGCTCGGTCGCGGTGGCCGAGTGCGGGACGCCCCGGGTGCCCACGCGCGTGGACCGGTGTCCCGGCGGCGGCGGGGACTTGCTCGACCGTCGGTCGTCACCGGTGTCGGTCTCGTCGAACGTGGTGGCGGCCTCCTCCTCGAGGGTCGAGCCGGAGTCGTCGGTCGAGCGGGCATCGAGCTCGTCGCGGGCGGCGCGTCGGGCGATACGGCGGTCCTCCAGGTCGTCCTGCACCTCGTCGTGGCCGTTGAGCTGCCACGAGCGGTAGGCCAGCGCCAGGAGGAACGCGGTGATGCCGAGACTGATGACGATCGCGGTGAGGATCATCGCCTGCGGCAGCGGGTCGGACATGTCCTCGGGCTCGCTCGACCCGATGAGTGGCGGCTCGCCGGCCCGGCCGCCGGCCACGAGGATGAGCACGTTGATGCCGTGCGTGATGAGGCCCGCGCCGATGACGACGCGCGTGAGGGACCGCTCGAGCACGAGGTAGACGCCGGCGCCGACGAGGACGGCGACCACGAGGAGGAGGGCGAGGGAGGGGCTGACGTCGATCACGGGCTCCCCCGTCCCGGCGCTCCGTCGGGTCCGGTGCGCCGCGTCGGGGCTGCGGCGCCCTGCAGGTGGTCGGCCACGTCGTCCCGGCGGTCGACGCCGACCACGCGGTCGTCCGACGCGCGGGCCGGGTCGTCGTGGGACAGGTCCGGGGCCTGCGCGCCCTCGAGCTCGCCGTGCCGGTCGACCTCGGCGCCGAGCGAGCGCAGGATGTCGAGCACGAGCCCGATGACGACGAGGTAGACGCCCACGTCGAAGATCAGGGTCGTGACGAGGTGGACGTCGCCGAACGGCCACAGGGTGAAGTCGAAGACCGCGCTCTGCAGGGCCGTGCCGCCGAACAGCATGGGGGCGGTGGCCGCGAGGGTCATGGTCACCAGGCCGGCACCGAGCAGGTGGCCCGGGTGGAGCGGCATCGCCTCGGCGAGCTCGAACCGCCCGCCCGCGAGGTAGCGGACGATGAGCGCGATGCCTGCCGCGATGCCGCCGGCGAACCCGCCGCCCGGCGCGTTGTGCCCGGAGAAGAGGAGGAACAGCGAGTAGATGATGAGCGTGTGGAAGATCAGCCGCGCACCGATCTCGAACATCACCGAGCGGCGCACCGGGGCGAGCGTCGCGCTCGCGGCGAGCCAGCGCTGACCCCGCTGGGGGTCGCGCAGCGACGCGTTCGACGCGAGGCGCTTGCGCTGGCGGTCCTTGCGGACGGCTGCGGCCGGGTCCGGGAACTCCGCCCACACGCCCGGCGAACCCTTCTTCGGCTCGATGCGGCGCTCGACCCGCCCGAACCGGCCGCGCACGAACAGCAGCGAGGCGATGCCGGTGGCGGCCGCGACGATCACCGAGACCTCGCCGTACGTGTCCCAGGCACGGGCGTCCACGAGCGTGACGTTGACGATGTTGCGGCCGTAGCCGTACTCGTAGACCTCCGTGGGGAAGTCGACGGTGACGGGCGGGTGGATCCGGCCCCCGGTCATGAACAGCGCACCGACGGCGACGGTGGCGCCCACCGCGGTGCCGATGGCCAGGCGCGTCCACCTCGACGCGGCGAGCGGCCGGTTGGAGAAGTACGCGGGCAGGCGGCGGAGCACGAGGATGAGCACGACGAGAGTGACGGTCTCGACCACGGTCTGCGTGAGCGCGAGGTCCGGTGCCCCGTGGAGCACGAACAGCAGGGCGACCCCGTACCCGGCGACGCCGAGCAGGAGGACGGCCTTGAGCCGGCGTCGCGCACGCGCGGCGAGCACCGCGGACACGCACACGAGCAGGGCGACCGCCGCCTGGAGCGCGGAGTCCGCGACGCGGACGTCGGCCGGGGCGCCGCCGGGTACGAGCACGAGCGCAGAGAGCGCGCCGGCGGCGACAACGACGAAGATCGTCGAGAGGTAGGCGGGCAGCGATCCCCGCTGGGTCAGCGCGGTGACGTCCGCCGCGAAGTGGTCGAGCGCGACGAGCGAGCGCCGGTAGACGCCCTCGGCGCCGGCATGGTTGGGCAGGAGGTCCTGCGCGCGCTCGACCTGGCGGCGCAGCGTGAAGAGCGCGATGCCGGCCACGACCACGGCGACCGTGAGCAGGAACGCGGGTGTGACACCGGCCCACAGGACCAGATGCCCTGGCTCGCCCGGGTGCAGGTCCGCGTGCGGGGCGAGGAACCGCTCGAGCCGTGCGGGGACGAGGCCGGCGACCAACGAGGCCGCGGCCAGGACGATCGGCGGCGCCATGATGAGCATCGACCGGTGCGGGACCTCGGTGCGCTCGACACCCTTCTTGGTCCCGAACGCCCCCCACCACAGGCGCAACCCGTAGGCGAGCGTGAGGACCGAACCGACGACGACGCCGACCAGGGTGACGACGTCGACCCACCCGGACCCGTGCACGAGTGCCTCGAGGGCGGCCTCCTTGCCCAGGTACCCGAGCGTGGGCGGCAGCCCCGCCATCGACGCCGTGGCGATCGCCATGACGACGGCGAGGACCGGCATCTGCCTGCCCAGTCCGGAGAGCGTGCGCAGGTCGCGGGAGCCGACCGTCCAGTCGATGATGCCCACCGAGAGGAACAGGCAGGACTTGAACAGGGCGTGGGCGAGCAGGAGGGTGAGGCCCGCGAGCGCGACGGCGCGCTGCCCGTGGCCGACGAGGGCGATGAGGAAGCCGAGCTGGGAGACCGTGCCGAAGGCGAGTACGAGCTTGAGGTCGTGCTGGCGCAACGCCCGGTACCCGCCGATCAGCAGGGTGCCGAGCCCGAAGCCGAGGACCATGATCTGCCAGGACGTCTCCCAGGCGAGTCCCGGTGCGAGGCGGGCGACGAGGTAGACGCCGGCCTTGACCATCGCCGCGGCGTGCAGGTACGCGGAGACCGGCGTCGGGGCGGCCATCGCGGCGGGCAGCCAGAAGTGGAACGGCACGAGCGCCGACTTGCTCAGGGCGCCCACGAGCACGAGGACGATCGCCGAGGTGAGGAGCGGGCCCTCGGCCAGGCGGCCCGCGGCGCCGGACTCGACCAGCCCGGACAGGCGGTACGAGCCGCCGTCCATCTCACCGAGGGCGATGAAGCCGGCGAGCATCGCGAGGCCGCCGAGGGTCGTGACGAGGATGGCCTGCACGGCCGAGCGTCGGGCGGACTGGCGGTCGAACGAGTGGCCGATGAGCAGGAACGAGAAGACCGTCGTCAGCTCCCAGAACACGTACAGCAGCAGCGTGCTGTCGGTCGTGACGAGGCCGAGCATGGCGCCGGCGAAGGCGACGAACACGCCGGCGAACCGGGGCAGCCCCGCGGCGGTCTTCGAGAAGTAGGCCGCGCAGAACGCGAGCACCAGGGCCCCGACACCGCCCACGACGATCGTCATGAGCCAGGCGAGGGCGTCCAGCCGGAAGTCGAGGTGCAGGTCGAACCCGGGGACCCAGCTGACGAACTGCGTGGGGGCGTCTCCGTCGAACACCTCGCGGGTGTGCCACAGGGCCCACACGGCAGCCGACGCCGGGGCGAGCGCGAGGAGCAGGAAGATGCGGCGACCGAACCGCGAGACGAGAGGTGGAGCTGCGACGGCCACGACGGCGTGGAGAGTCAGCAGCTCGATCACGGGCTGTCTCCCATCCGGTCGCGGTCCGTCGTCCTCCCCGGCCTGTCGGGCGCACGACCGCACCAGGACGCGGGCGACGGCACTGGCCGGAGCTACCGGCCGACGGGGGTTGGTGCCAGTGTAAGCGGGCGAGGCGGGCCGCACGCCCGCCGTCCGGGTGGTAATGCTCTCGCCGGGGCCGGCATCGGGCCGGGACGGGGATGCGGAGCGACGCAGGAATCGGGGCCGGGGACGCAGGTGCGGGGCGACGGCGGCTAGGTTGACCGGGTGCAGCGCGCCGACCTCGACCGGACCCGACGCCGGACGCTCGCCACGCTCTCCCTGGCCCAGGTGCTCGGCAACCTCGGCGCGGGGGCCGCTCCGAGCATCGGCATCCTCCTCGCGAGCGCCGTCGTCCACTCCGAGACGTGGGCGGGCGTCGCCCGGTCCGCGACGACGATCGGCGCCGCCCTCGCCGCCGTCCCCCTGGGCACGCTCGCGCTGCGGTGGGGACGCCGGGGCGCGCTCGCCTCCGCCTACGGCGCCGCCGCGATCGGCGCCGGCCTGCTCGTGGTCGCCGCCGTCGCCTCGAGCACGGCGCTGCTGGTGCTCGGGATGATGCTCGTGGGTTGCGGCACCGCCGCGAACTTCCAGGTGCGCTTCGCCGCCGCCGACCTCGCCGACGCCGACCACCGCGGGCGCTCGATCGCGCTCGTCGTGTGGGTGGGGACGCTCGGCTCCGTGCTGGGGCCGAACCTCGGCCTGCCCGGCGAGGTGCTCGAGGAGCGCTGGGGACTGCCGGAGTACACCGGTGCGTTCGTCATCGGCGGCGCACTCGTCGCGCTGGCCGGGGTCGCGCTCCTCGTCCTGCTCCGGCCCGACCCGCTCCTGCTCTCGATCCGGCTGCGCGCCGCCCGGGTCGACCGGAGCACGCGGGCGGCGCCTGCTCGCCCGGCCTTCCCGGGTGGGACGCTGCCGGAGGCGGCTTCCCCGGAAGGGACGCGGACGCAGGCTGCTCCCCCCACCTCCCCGGAGGGGACGACCGCCGAGCTGCCCGCGGAGCCTGCCCCGCCCGCGCGCCGGACGACGGTGCGGGCCGCGCTACGTCTCGTCGCCACCGTCCCGCGGGCCCGGTTCGCGCTGACAGCCCAGGTCCTCGCGCACCTCGTCATGGTCGCGATCATGACGATGACCCCCATCCACCTCGACCACCACGGGGCGGACGTCGGCGTCGTCGGGCTCGTCATCTCGGTGCACGTGCTCGGGATGTTCGGGCTCGCCCCGCTCGTCGGCCGAGCGTCGGACCGGCTCGGCCCGGTGCCGGTCATCGTCGCGGGCCAGCTCGTGCTCGGGGTCGGCGCGGTGATCGGCGCGGTGGCCGGGCCCTCCCGGCCGGTGGTCGGCGTCGCGCTGTTCCTCGTCGGCGTGGGCTGGTCGGTGGTGACCGTGCCCGCTGCGGCGATGCTCACCGGGGCGGTCTCCGCCGGTCAGCGACCCGTCGTCCAGGGAGCCGGCGACATGGCGATGAACGCCGTCGCCGCGGTCGGGGCCATCCTGTCCGGCCCGGTCGTGGCGCTCGCCGGCTTCCACACGCTGTGCCTGGCGACGCTCCCGTTCCTCGCGATCGTGCTCGTGCAGGCCGCCAGGCTGCGGCGGGCCTAGGCCGCGTAGTAGTCGTTCCCGCGCGAGAACTCGACGAAGGTCACGGCCGTGTCCCCCACGGTCCAGGCGTCGTGCCCGGGCGGAAGCAGCATGACGTCGCCCGCCGCGTAGTCCACCTCGGTCCCGCCGGCGTCGAGGACCCGGAGCACGCCTGCCGTCACGTAGGCGACGTGCGGGAGCTCGCACAGCTCGGTGCCCGCGTCGGGCTTCAGGTCCTCGGACCACCTCGCGCCGACATCGAACGTCACCTCGGTGACGGAGACGCCGTCGAGCTCGGCCGTGCGCTTCGAGATCCGGCCGTGCACGTCGGGGGAGACGTCGGCGAGCGTGGCCTTCTGCAGGAGTGGGCTGTACGTGCTCATGGGGATCCTCTTCCTCCACCGGTGTGCAACGGATATCGGTCCGTAGGATAGGAGGGGCCGAGCCGTGGCGACCGACCCCCCGCGGCCGCGTCTCAGTCGCCGGACTCGGCGCCGTCGGTCGAGCGGACGAAACCGTCGTCGTCGACCACGTGGCCACCGATGAGCCGGACGAGGTCCGCCGCGACACCGTCCACGACGCGGCGGCCCTCGCGCCTCGAGCGCCGTCCGGCGCGCGTCGGGTGGGTGCCGAGGACCTCGTACGGGCGCCCGGGGCGGAACCGCACCTCGTAGGTGAGGACCGGCCGGGAGCCGGGCACGGCGTCGGGGGTGGCGTCGTCGGAGTGCTCGGCGAGCGATCCACGGCCCGCCCCGCCCTGGCCCAGGACCGGCGGCTCGAGCGGCGGCACCGGGAGGGCGCCGTCGCCTCCGGTGGTCGCTCGAGGGCGGATCGCCGGGAGCTCGACGACGGGAGCCACCGTCGTCACCTCGATCGTCACCATGTCCCGCGCCCACTCCGGCCCGTCGCCCACCATCCGTCCGCCGACGGACGAGGAGCCGCCGCCCCAGATGTCGTCGGAGAGGATGACGACGTCGTCGAGGAACCGGTCGAGGAGGACCGCCAGCTCGGTGGCGCCGAGCTCGACCTCGCTGCGCACGAGACGGTCGACCACCGAGGCCGGGTCGGGGACCACGACGGCGCCGGTGCCGGTGACGCGGACCGCGCCGCCGAGGCGCCGCGCGAGCGCCTGGACGTTCTCCAGAGCGCGCAGCTCGTCGCCCTGCGGGGTGCCGTCGGGGAACGCGTCCTCGAGCGGCGCGAGGCCCCTGAGCTCGGGCGGGGCGGGCTCGCCGCGGTCGGGCCGCACGCGCAGCACGAACGCGCAGGCCCCGGGCAGGTCGAGGTCGGCGGCCAGCTCCGGGGTCACCTCCCACGGGCCCGTGAGCACCGCGCCCGGGCCGAGGATGATCTCGTCGTCCCGCCGGGTGCGCAGGTCGGGGAGCCGCTCGACGAGCACGCCCGCGAGCGCGCTCGCACTGGTGTGCCGCTCGAGCACGAGCAGATGGTGGTTCGTCGCGACGGAGCGGTCGAGCCGACGGGTGCGCGGCCCGGAGGGGGCGGTCGACGTCGGGCCGCCGGGCACCTGTCCGGAGGCGTCCACCGCGCCCCCCGCGGCGTCCGAGGTCTCCGCCGGCCCCTCGGCCCGACGGTCGCGGCGCCGGCGACGCGGCGGCGCGGTGCCGTCTCCGGGACCCCCTGGCGCCGGGGTCCCGTCCGCCTCGCGCGCACGCTCGAGCTCGCGTTCCGCCTCGCGGCGGGCCCGGCGGGTGGTCATGACACGTCGACGCGGTTGAACCGCAGGTGGGACCGGGACGCCGTCGGCCCGCGCTGACCCTGGTAGCGCGATCCGTCCGCGCCCTGCCCGTACGGCCGCTCGGCGGCGGACGTGAGGCGGAAGAAGCACAGCTGGCCGATCTTCATGCCCGGCCACAGCCGGATCGGCATCGTCGCCGTGTTGGACAGCTCGAGCGTCACGTGCCCGGTGAAGCCGGGGTCGATGAACCCCGCCGTGGAGTGGGTGAGCAGGCCGAGCCGCCCGAGCGAGGACTTCCCCTCGAGACGGGCGGCGACGTCGTCGGGGAGGGTGACCTGCTCGAAGGTCGCGCCGAGTACGAACTCGCCGGGGTGCAGCACCAGGGGCTCGTCGGGGCCGACCTCGACGAGCCGCGTGAGGTCGGGCTGGTCGGCGGACGGGTCGATGACGTCGTAGCGGTGGTTGTCGAAGAGGCGGAACCGTCGGTCGAGCCGGACGTCGATGCTCGCGGGCTGCACGGCGGCCGGGTCGAACGGCTCGAGGCCCACGCGCCCTGCGTCGATCTGCGCGCGGATGTCGCGGTCGGAGAGCAGCACGGATCGATTGTGCCATCGCGGGGCGGCGGCGTCCGTCCCCGACCGAGGGCCCGCGCACGGGCCGGCGGGCCGGATGCCGGACGTCGGACGCCGACCCGGACCGCTAGGCCGCGGCGGCGGTCCCGCGGCCCACGACGCGACGCCACTGCTGCTGCGCGGGGCGCGAGCCCCGGTCGCGGACCATGACGCCCCGGCGGGCGAGCTGGCGGCGGAGAAGCTCGGCGTCGCCGTGCTGACCGTCCTGGACGGCGGCGGCCCGGGCGGCGAGCAGGCGGGCCGTCGCGTCGTCGAGCGCGTCGCCCTCGGTCCAGGTGCGGAAGTCGTCCTCGTGGGGGTCGTCGTCCTGCGGCTCGGGGTAGCCGTGCTCCACCAGCGCCCGGCGCAGCGGCTCCTCCGACAGCCGGAGCGGGAGCCGGGCGAGCTCGACCCCGCCGCGGCCGAGGACCACGAGGTCCTCGCCGAGGACGATCGTCCCGACGAGCGCGCGCGGCACGCAGACGCGGGCGTCGTCCCAGGTGATCGACAGCGAGCGGTCGGAGACCTCCGCGCGCATCGTCTCGCGCAGGGCGGCGGCCGCGACGACGGCGCCGAGCACGACGCCGAGCCCGACCCCCACGAGCAGGGCCACGGGCTCGCCGAGGCGGTCGCCGTAGCCGAGCACGCCGCCGAACGCCGTCAGGTGCGCGACGAGCTCGACGACGAGGGCCAGGAGCGCACCGACGACGGCGCCACCCAGGGGGAGCCCGACGGCGAGGGAGAGGCGGCGACCGGTGCGGGCCCGCACGCGCGTCGCGGCGGGCGGGCGGCGGGCGGACTCGTCGGCCGGCCCGGTCGTGGGGTCGATGGTGGTCACGTGGGCTCGCTCGGGCTCGGTCGGCTCCTGGGCGACCTTCGCCGGACGAGGCTGCAGCTGCGGGAGCCGGGGCGCACGGCGCCTGCTCCGGGTCCGCTCGTCGATGGTCATGACGCGCCCCCTCCGGTTCGACGGCGCGCGCGGGTGCCGCGTGGCGGCGGGCGGCGTCGAGGTCATAGCAGGAGCATGGCGCGGCAGGGCGCCGGAGGGCGTCCCTCTTGCGGGTAGAAGTGCCCGCCCGCGATCCGCCCGGAGGATGACGGGCCTCCACCCACGGGCGCACGCGTAGGTACGGGCGCGGGGCGGGGCTCGGGTCGGGGCTCGGGAGCCCCGACTAGCCGTGCTGTCCAGGCACCTCGGCGACGGCCTCCCGCAGGAGGGTCACCGCCCGGGGTCCCACGCCGTGGAGGTCGAGCAGGTCGTCGTCCGTCGTCTCGGCGATCTGCGCCAGCGTGGTGATCCCGGCGGCGGCGAGGGCGCGCGTGGCGGGCCGCCCGATGCTGCGCGGGAGGTCGCCGACCTCACCGGGCTCCGCCGTCGCGGCGCTCTCGGCGTCCGCGCTCACGCGCGCCGGGGCGCGGGAGGTCCAGGCGCGACGCACCCAGTGGTTGAGCGCCATGCCGTCGATGTCGGCGACCCGGACCCGTACGCCCGCTGGGGCGCCTTCCTCGTCGAGCGGTTCGGCCGTGGGGTACGAGCGGAGCACCTCGTCGGCGTCCGCCTGGTCCAGGTGCAGCACGGCCCAGGGGCCGTCGACCGCGGCGAACCGTTCGTCGTCGACCAGGAACGCGGCGTCGGCGCGCGTGCCGCGCTCCTCGACCTGCGGGAGCGCGAGTGCCGCCTTACGGAGCTGGGCGCGGGTCGTCATGCACCCAGCCTGGCACGGGTGCCCGGGCGGGGACCGGCCCCGACCGGCCACGCGCCCCGGCGGCAGGGCGCGCGAGCCCGACCTCCGCCCGGGGAGGGGCCCGGGGAGGGGCCCGGGGAGGGGCCCGGGGACCGGACGGGCGCGCGCCGTCGGCGCCGCACCTCTACTGTGCCGTGACCCGTCCGCACGCCCCGAGAGGCCCACCGCCATGCCCGACGCACCGCAGGAGACCCCACGTCCGCGGAGCCGCACCGTCGCCGTCCTGGGCAGCAGCGGGGGGAACCTGAGGAGCCACGGTGGCGACGACCCCGCCCGGCTGCTGCGCGACGTCGCCCGCCAGCTCGACGCCGCCGGCCTCGCCGTCGGTCCGGTCCAGCTCGTGGCCGCGGCGACGTCGATGGACGGGATCTCGCCGTCCACCGCGGCCGAGCTGTGGAGCATGGTCGACGGCGAGCCCACCGTGCTGCGCGCGGGCACGCTCGAGGAGGTCAACGTGGAGGCCCGCGCCATGGACGAGCGGTCGGCCGCGCTCGTGAGCGGCGGGCACGTGGACGGCCTCGTGCTCATGAGCGCCGACCCGACCGACACCAACCGGCGCACGGTCGAGGCGGCGGTGGCGGCCGGCATCCCCGCCGCCGGGACGGGCGGCACCTCGATCGCGACGGCCCAGCGCCTCGGTCTCGACCTGGTCTCCGTGTCGGGGACCACCGGCACCACGAGCTCGACCCGTGCGGTGTCCTACGTGTCCGGCCTCGCCCGGCACTGGAAGGTGCCGTACCGACCCGCGCTGGGCGGGTCCGCCGGCGTGGCCGGCTCGAGCGCCGGCGCCTCGGGGCCGGCGTGGCGGCGCATCAGCCTGCGCGGGATCATGGTCGGCTCCATCCCCGCGTTCATCGCGCTGGCGCTCGTCCTCGCCGTCTCGAGGATCCCGGGCGCGGACGCGCTCACCCCGGTCTTCGACATGCTCATCGCGGCGCTGCCGATCGTGGTCGCCGCGGTTGCCGCGCGCCGGGTCAGCGGCCTGGACGAGGTCGGTCTCGTGACCGGGGCGATCGCCGGGATCCTCTCGGCGCCCGGCGGCATCCTCGGCGGGCTGGTCGGCGGGATCCTCGCCGGCCTCGCGGCGTCGTTCCTGCTGCGGTGGACGCTGGCCCGACGGTTCCCGGCGACCACCGCCAACATCACCACCGGCGCCGTCGCCGGCCTGCTGCCCGGTCTGCTCGTGTACTTCGCGCTCGCGCCGCTCACCCGGCTCCTCGGCGAGTGGGTGCAGCTGTCGATCGAGTGGGCCGTCGACGTCAACCCGCTGCTGGCCGGCGCGCTGGCCGGGGCCGTGATGTGGCCGGCCATCATCGCCGGCGTGTACCACTCGGTGATCCTGCCGCTGGTGCTGCTGGAGATGGGACAGAAGGGGCACAGCTTCTTCGGCGCCGTCGACATGGTGGCGCTGGTGATGGTCTCCCTCGGCATCACGCTGGCGAACGTCGTCCGCCCCAGGACCTCCGGCGAACGGGCCCTGGCCGGCTCGGGCGGCGCGGTCAACTTCTTCTTCGGCACCTTCGTCGAGGCGTCCTACCCGTTCATGTTCGGCGACCGGCGCGTCCTCGGCACCGCCCTGCTCGCCGCCACGGTCGGCGGCGGCATGGTGGGGCTGTTCGGGGTCGAGGCCACTGCGTACCTTCCCGCCGTGGCGGTGCCGTTCGTCGCCACCGACGCCCTCGGCATGGTGCTGGCGATGCTCACCTCGGCGACGATCGCGTTCACGCTCACGCTGCTGATCAACATCTCCGCGATCCGTGCGGCACGGGCCGGGGCCGGCGCAGACGCGGCCGTGGCCGGACCCACCCGGGCGGGATAGGCCGGGGCGGGCTCATCGAGGGCCGGAACCACGACGGCCCGCGACGGCGACCTGGTCCCTGGTCAGGCGGCGGCCGGTGAGGCTGTGCCGGTCAGCGACCCTGCCGGAGCGCCGCGAGCTCCTTCTCCAGCCTGCGCACCCGGCGCGCGTCCCGGACGAGCAGCACCGAGCCGAACAACGCCATCACGAGCAGACCGGCGATGGTCGCGAACAGCATCGCGATGCCGAGCGGCAGCTCGAAGCTCCAGCCCAGGAAGCTGAAGTCCGCCGGGACGTTGTTCTGCAGGATGAAGACCAGCACGAGCACGAGGATCACCGCGCCGAGGATGAGCGCGACCCACGTGCTGACGGCGATACCGGGGCGCTGGCGCGCGGGCATCTGGACCTGGGAGGAACCCGCCCCGGGTCGCGGACCGGTCGAGGTGGTCGCGGGCGGCCGCGCCGTCGTCCCGGGCGGGTGCTCCCGGTCGCCGGGCACGTACTCGCCGTGGCTCTCCGCCGACCGACCGTCGTCGACGGGCCACCCGGCGGCCGTGGGCTCGCCGGCGGAGGGGTCGGGTGCGCGGTTCATTCTGACGCCTTCCGTAATGACGAGGATGTTCGGAGCCACAGCGTAGACACGCATGCCCGTCGGTGCGCGGCGAGACGCGTCCACGCGGCGCGACCTCGTACAGCGTGGCGACCCCCGCACCTCGCGTTCCACTACGCTCCTTCGGGCGGCAACGACGGCCGCCACCACGACCTGGGGGCAACGATGCGCACACGGACCCGACTCGCCACCGTCCTGCTGGGCTCCGGCCTGGTGATCTCGGCGTGCTCGGACGACGGCTCCGAGCCCGACGGCCCGGAACCCGCTGCCGAGTCCGACGGGGCGCAGGTCGGTTCCGACGACCAGGCTGACGGCCTCGCCGACGACGAGCACGAGGACCACGGCTCGCACGACCATGGGTCGGCCGACGCGCACGGCGCGCACGAGGGGCACGGTGACGACGCCGACCCCGACGCGGAACCGGTGGACGAGGGGCCGGTGGTCGCACGCATCCTCGGCACCTCGACGGGCGAGTACGTCGAGCTCGCGGAGGGACTCGGCAGCCCGACCAACACGCTCGTCGTCGAGGGCACGGCCACCATGGTGATGACCGAGTCCGGCACGGAGATCACCACGGAGGCGAACGGGTTGCTCTCCGGCGAGGCGCATCCGGCCCATCTGCACGACGGATCGTGCGCGGACTTCGGCGGGCACTACGGCGACGACCCCACCGGTCCCATGTCTCCGCCCAACGAGATCTGGTTGTCCTCCACGGGCGACCCGGAGGGGTCGCTCGAACCCAGCCCGACGGGATTCGCGACCGGAGAGGGGGGCGCGGACTGGCTCCCGCGCGTCCAGCCCCTGTCGATGATGATCCACGACTTCGAGGCGCCCGGACTTCCCATCGCCTGTGCGCCCCTCTCGGCGTTCGACGCGCCGGCAAGCGTCGTGCTCGAGGCCGACCAGGACGACGTCGACTCGATCGAGTACTCCCTCGACGGTGGCGAGTGGCAGCCCTATGCGGACGCGATCGTCCTCGACGAGCCCGGCTCGCACACCGTGTCCTACGCGGGCGTCGACAGCGCGGGCGAGCGCGGTGAGCCCGCGGAGATCACCGTCGAGGTCGTCGACGCCGGGTAGCCCTGCGCGCGGGGCGTCCCGCGGCAGGCACCAGGCCCCGTCGACCGGGGCGCGTCGGTGCCGGGCCGCCCGCACCCACGGGCTCCAGCCACGGCCACCGACGACGAACGGCTGAACCCCCGACACCGGGGATCCAGCCGTTCACGACGTCCTGGGACATCACATCCGAGCGGGTGACGGGAATCGAACCCGCGCTGTCAGCTTGGGAAGCTGAAGTTCTACCATTGAACTACACCCGCGTCGCGCCTGAGCGCCCGACCACTGTACCCGTCCCGCGCCCCTGGGTGCGTCACGTGCGCCGGACTGTGACCCTCACCCCTGGGTACGTCACGCCCGCCGGACTGTGAGCAGACCCTCGGGGTGGGCCGGGTAACCTCGGGGGCGCCCTGGTCCGGGCGGGAGACGAGCGACGGGAGGACCGTGAGCGACCTCGTCGACGACTACCGTGCCCGAGCCACCGCCCACGACGAGATGCTCGGTTCCCACCCCGACCACCGCCGGGCGTGGACGAAGATCCTCACCCGCCCCTTCGGCGCCGACCCCGCCGCACTGACGGCCGTCGCCGACGAGGTCGTCGACCTCCTCCAGGACCAGTCGGTCACCTACGGGGAGCCGGACAGCACGGACGGCTGGAACCTCGACCCCGTGCCCGTCCTCGTCGACGACGACGGCTGGCAGCCCCTGGAGTCCGGCCTCGCCCAACGTGCCCACCTGCTCGACCTCGTCCTGGACGACATCTACGGCGAGCGCCGCCTGCTCACGTCCGGCGCGATCCCGCCCGAGGTCGTGCTCGCCCACCCCCGGTACTCCCGCCACGCGCTGGGTCTCCCCCTGCACGGGGAGCACCGCCTGTTCCACCTGGCCGTCGACGTGGCACGCAACGCCGACCGCACGTGGACCGTCCTCATGGACCGCACGGGCACACCGGCCGGCGCCGGGTACGCGATGGCGGACCGCCGCGTCGTGTCCGAGGTGCTCTCCGGCGTGTACCGGCGCTCCCGCGTCCGCCGCGTCGGCCCGTACTTCCAGACGCTGCTCCGGTCCCTGCAGGAGGCCGCGCCCGCGGGCGCCGGCGACGAGCCGCACGTCGCGGTCCTCTCCCCCGGCCCCGAGCACCCCACCTACTTCGACCAGGCCTACCTCGCAGGGATGCTCGGCCTCCAGCTCGTGCACGGCTCCGACCTGCGGGTCGACGGCGGCCGGCTGACGATGCGCTCGCTCGGCAGCGAGGAGCAGGTCGACGTCCTGCTGCGCCACGTGCCGGCCGCCGACGTCGACCCCCTCGAGATCCGGTCCTCGGCCGGGGCGGGCACACCGGGCCTGCTGCACGCCCTGCGGTCGGGCTCGGTCGCGGTCCTCAACCCGATCGGCTCCGGCGTGCTCGAGTCGCCCGCCGTGCGGGCGCACCTGCCGCGCGCGGCCCGGTACCTCGGCCTCGGGGACCTCGAGCTCCCCACGGCCGTGACCTACTGGTGCGGCGACCGGTCGATGTGCAACCACGTCATCGCCAACCTCCACCGGCTCGTCGTCCGTCCCGTGGCCGGGCCCGAGCGCGCGGTGCGGGGCTGGGAGCTCACCGTCGCCGAGCGGGCGGCACTCGCGGCGCGCATCTCGCAGCGGCCGGGCTGGTGGGTGGGCGAGGAGCCGGTCGACGCCTCGACGACGCCGACCGTCGACGCCGGCACGCTGAACCCGCGCGCCACGTCGCTGCGTCTGTTCGCCGTCGTCGACGGCGCGGACTACCAGGTGATGTCCGGCGCGGTCGGGACGTCCGCCGCCGACGACCGGTCCACCCCGCTCGGCGGCTCGCTCGACGGACGCGCCAAGGACGTCTGGGTCATCACCCACCGCCCGCAGCCGGTGACGGCCTCGGGGGCCGCCGGGCTGGACGCCCTG
Source organism: Georgenia sp. Z1491 (assembly GCF_049856175.1). Classification (GTDB taxonomy): domain Bacteria; phylum Actinomycetota; class Actinomycetes; order Actinomycetales; family Actinomycetaceae; genus JB111. The sequence goes on along the minus strand of NZ_JBNDNA010000001.1, from coordinate 343,848 downwards.
CCGGGCCGGTTCCCCGACACGGCGGTCTCGCCGCGCGCGGCCGAGGACCTGTTCTGGCTCGGCCGGTACACCGAGCGCGCCGAGGCGACGGTGCGGATGCTGGCGGTCGCCACCGACCGCTGGGACGACTTCCGCTCCCGCCCGGACGACGAGCCGGGGACCGCGATCGGGCCGGACGAGGCGGACGCGCAGGACGAGACAACCAACCACGACGAGCCGGCCGGCCCCGGCGGGTCCGGCCACGACGCCCTCGACGTCCTCGTGCGCGCGCTGGGACTCACTCCGGACGACCCCGCGTTCGGGGCGCTCGTCACGGACCGGTCGCTCGCGGGCTCGGTCGCCTGGTGCGTGCAGCGCATCCAGCGCGACGCGCGCGGGGTGCGCGACAACCTTCCGCCCGAGGTCCTCACGGTGATCGCCAGCCTGGAGCGGGTGATCGGGCGCGAGCGCCGCAGGGCCACCGACGAGCTCACGGGCGTGCAGTCGACGCTCTCGCGCCTGCTCGAGTCGCTCATGGCCCTGCACGGGATCTTCACCGAGTCCCTCGTGCGGGACATCGGTTGGCGCCTGCTGGACGTGGGTCGGCGTCTCGAGCGCGCCCAGGGCGTGGTCCGGGCGCTCGAGCCGTTCAGCCGACGACGGGCGGCGGGCGCCGAGGAGCTCGTCCTGGAGTCGGTGCTCACCGCCCACGACTCGGTCATCACGTTCCGCCGCCGCTACCCGGCCGGCGGGCTCGGCGCCGCGCTCGAGCTGCTCCTGCTCGACGAGGCCAACCCGCGCGCGCTCGCGTTCCAGGTCGCCGCCCTCCAGCAGCACCTCGAGCAGCTGCCGGCCCTGGCCCGCACGACCGGTCAGCGCGACGAGCTGCTCGCCCAGGTCCGCGAGCTGCTCGCCGAGCTGCGCACCGAGCGCGCGGAGGAGGTGCGGGACGACGGCACCCGCACGCACCTGGAGGAGATCCTCACGTCGATCTCGTGGCGGCTGCGTGAGCTGACCGGCGAGATCACCGCCGTGCACTTCCGGCGCACGCCGGCCTCGCGCTGGACCGAGGGGCGGTGGGAGCAGTGACCGTGCCGACCACGTCGTACTACCGGCTCGAGCACCGGACGACCTACACGTACGAGACGACCGTGACGAGCAGCTACGGGCGGGCGCTCATCCTGCCCCGGCAGGTGGGCGGGCAGCACGTGCACGCCACGTCCCTGACCGTCACGCCGGAGCCCGGCGAGATCGCCGAGCACCTCGACGTCCACGGCAACCGGGTGACGTACTTCCACGTCACGAGCGACCACACCGAGCTCGAGGTCGTCGCCCGGTCGCTGCTGACGATCGACCGCCGCAGCGACCCGGCGCGGCTGCCTCACGTGGCGTGGGAGGAGTCCGCGGCCCAGGTCGCCGTCATGCGGGCCACCGGGCAGGCGGAGCACGGCGAGGGGGCGAGCTCGGTGATGTCGATCGTCGACCACAGCCTGCCGTCCGAGCACGCGAGCCCGGGCGAGTCCGTCCTCGCCTACGCGGCGGAGTCGTTCGCCCCGGACCGGCCGCTCGTCGCCGCGGCCTGGGACCTGTGCCACCGCATCTTCACCGACCTGGAGTACGCGCCGGGCACCACCACGGTGCGCACCACGCTGGAGGAGATCCTCGAGCGTCGCCGGGGCGTGTGCCAGGACTATGCGCACCTCATGGTGGCCGCGCTGCGCGCGGTCGGGCAGTCGGCCCGCTACGTGTCCGGGTACATCGAGACGCGGCCGCCGCCCGGACGGGAGAAACTGCGCGGGGTCGACGCCACCCACGCCTGGGTGGCCGTGTGGGTCCCCGGCGGCGGGTGGGTCCACCTCGACCCCACGAACGACCAGTTCGTCGACTCGCGCTACGTCGTCCTCGGGTGGGGCCGCGACTTCCGGGACGTCTCGCCGCTGTCCGGCATCGTCTACCGGGACGAGGGCTCCTCCACCCTCGACGTCGGGGTCGACCTGTGGCCGGTCGACCAGGCCGAGCTGACCGATCTCGTCGCCCGGGCCGAGCGGGGTGAGCAGTGGTGAGCCCGCGCCTCGTCGTCGCCGCCGCGATCGTCGACGACGACGGCGGACACCCCCTCGTGCTGTGCGCCCGCCGCTCGGCGCCCGAGCACCTCGCCGGCCGCTGGGAGCTGCCCGGCGGCAAGGTCGAGCACGGCGAGGAGCCCGCGGAGGCCCTGCACCGCGAGCTCGCCGAGGAGCTGGGCGTGAGCGTCGAGCTCGGCGAGCTGCTGCCCGGGCCGGAGTCGGGCGACTGGCCGATCGTCGAGGGGATGGTCATGCGCGTGTGGTGGGCCGGGCTGACCGCCGGCACACCGGCGCCGCTCGAGGACCACGACGAGCTGGCATGGGTCGGCCCGGCGGGCCTGCAGGACCTCGACTGGCTCGACGGCGACGTGCCGATCGCAGCCGCCATGCGCGCCCGGCTCGGCCGGACCCCTCCTGCTGCCGCCCCTGCTACTGCTGCCGCTCGTCGGGACGGTTGGTCATGAGGTCGACGCACGAGAGGGTGGCGCCGGGGAACCGGTCGCCGCACGAGCTACCGAACCGCTCGTAGTCGCTGCGCATCGGCGACTCGACGAACAGCTCGTCGCAGGCCGCGCCGTCGCCCGCCGCGCACTCGTCCCACAGCCGGTCCAGCGGCAGCCAGTCCCCGTACTCCGCGGGGCGGCGCGGTCCGACGAGCACGGCGGCGATGATCGTCATGACGAGGACGAGCACCAGGCACACCGCGGCGACGATCACGGTCGTCCGGCGGCGCCGCGACCTGGCGGCGTCGGCGTCGTCGTCGGCGCGTGCCCCGGTGGCGTCGAGGGACGGCGTCCCGTGCGCACCGTCGCCGACGTGCACCGCGGCCGCGCCGGCAGTGGCCGGCGTGCCGGGTCGTGCGTCGTCGTCGCGCAAGGCGGCCCCCTCTCCGCGGATCAACCTACCGGTCCCGTCGGGCCCACCGCCCGGGTCGTTCGATCAGACAGATTCCCCGTATGCGTCAGAACATGGCATCATCTGTGCATGCCTCGGATCATCGGCGGCTCGCTCGCGGAGCACCGCGACCTCACGCGCCGCGCCCTGTTCGCCTCGCTCGACCGGCTCATGCGTGAGCGCGGGTTCGACGCGCTCTCGCTCGCGGAGATCGCCCAGGACGCAGGCGTCGGCCGTACCTCGGTGTACAACCACTTCGCGGACAAGGAGGCGCTGCTGCTGGGCTTCATCGAGCAGGAGACCGCCGACTTCACCGAGGCGCTCACCGCGCGGCTGGCCGCGATCGACGACCCGGTCGAGCAGCTGCGGACCTACGTCCGCGAGCAGCTCCAGCTCGACCGTTCCTACCACTCGGCCCCCGGGCCCGCGCTCAAGGAGATCATCTCGCGCGACGCCGCCGAGAACCTCCGCGCCCACGTCGGCCGGGTCGAGCTCCTCCTGCGGGGGATCCTCGCCCAGGCGCGCGCGCAGGAGCTCATCGGCGAGAGCGACTTCGACGTCACCGTCCAGCTCGTCCACGCCTGCCTGTCCGGTCGCCGCCTGCCCACGGACGAGGCCGAGCGCGAGGAGTTCATCATCGCCACGCAGGAGTTCGTCCTGCGCGCGGTGGGCGTGCGGATACCGGCCGCGCCGGCGTTCGCCTAGATCGACGCGCGAGGAGCTCGAGGCAGTAGTACCGCTTGCGGTACCGTTGGTGCATGGCGATGAACCTGCGGCTCACGGACGAGGACACAGAAGCCCTGCGCGCCTATGCCGCCGAGCACAACACGTCGATGCAGCAGGCAGCCGTCGACGGGATCCGGCAGATGCTCCACGGTGAGCAACGCGCTCGGTTCATCCGGCACATCCTCGACGAGGACCGCGAGCTGTTGCACCGTCTCGCACAGTGACCTACTTCCTCACCCTGGAGGACGTCACCGAGCTCGGCATCGCGATGATGGCCGAGGAAGGTGCAGACCTTCTGATCACGGACGCCGCGGCCTGCTCGACTCCGCGTTGATGCGACCGCGGGCCAGCGCATTCGGTGAACCGGCCTACCCGACACTGTCGGCCCAGGCAGCGGCACTGATGCAGTCGCTGGTCCGGAATCACGCCCTCGTGGACGGCAACAAGCGCATGGCGTGGGCGGCGACCAAGCTGTTCCTGCGGTTCAACGACGTCGCGCTGCGCGCACCGTCCACGGAGTCCGGCGAACAGCTCCTCCTCGACATCATCGCGGGCGAGCTCGCACTACCGGACATCGCCGAGCGACTCGCCATCTGGTCGAGCCCGGTACCGCCCCCGCAGACCTCGGCGGACTGAGGCCCGACTACCAGTTCTGGCCGCCCCCGTACCCGCCGCCGCCACGCTGCTCCTGCTGGCGCTGGTCCTGCTCGGCCTCGGCGTTGCGGTCCTGCAGCTCCTGCTCCTGCGGCGACAGGCTCGACTCCTCCTCGCCGTCCTCGCCCCCCTCACCGTCGTCCGAGGGGTCCTCGCCGTCGTCCCCCTCGGAGCCCTCCTCCTCCTGGCGCTGGGCCTCCCGGTTCTGCTCGCGGCTCTCGTCCTGCCGGCGCTGGATCTCGTCGTTGGGGTTGCCGCTCTCGCCGTCCTGCGACTCGTCCTCACCGTCCTCGCCGTCCTGCGACGAGTCCTCGTCGCCCTCCTGCGGCTCGTCCTGCGACGGGTCCTCACCGCCGTCCTGCGACTCGCTCTCGGACGGGCTCTCCGACGGGCTCTCCGAGGGGTCGTCGGACGGGCTGTCCGACGGGCTCTCGGACGGCTCGTCCTCGATCGGCTCGGTGGTGCACGGGCCCAGCGCCTCGAGGGCGTCGGTGAGGTACTGCTCGACCATCGGCCGGTCCTCGGCGGCGAGCGCCTCGTCCGCCAGGGTCTCGTAGGACAGGGACAGGTTGCGACGCACGAGGCACTCGGGCAGCTCGGGGTCGACCTCACCGTCGTCACCCTCGGTCCCCTCCGGGACCAGCTCGAGAGCCTCGGTCAGCTCGGTGACGGCGGTCGCCGCCTGCTCCGCCATGAGCGCGGAGGTACCCGTGTTGTAGACGGCGATCCACGGGCGCGGTCCGAACCGGGTGTCGTCGGCCAGGGCGGCATATCCGTCGATCGCCGCGGCAGGATTCTCCTCCGCGGTCGACCGGTGGGAGTCGTCGGCGAGGGCGATCCCGATGAGGAACGGTCCCGCCGTGAGCGCGATGCCCAGCAGCGGGGCGGACCACGCGAGCATGCGGCGCCTGCGTCGCAGCCGCTCCGGAAGGCCGCGCCCGGCCTCGTCGGGGCGCGCGTCGTCGCCTGTCGTCAGGGTCATGACCTACCTCCTGAGGCTCGCGGACCACCGGCCGCTCCGCCGCCCGCACCCGGACCACCCCGCCCGCCGGAGCCCGCACGCGCGGCGAGCGCCGCGCGCCGGGTCGCCTCCGTGTCGAAGGTGGCGCGCATCCGCCGGGCGAGCTCGAAGGCCTCCCAGGCGAGCAGGGCGACGAGGACGTACATCGCCGGCCACCACACGTCCCGGTAGACGTCGACGTTCTGGCGACCGTCGACCCGGGCGATGGCCTCGACGTCGATGCCCGCGACCAGCTGGTCCAGGCCGCCGGGCTGGGTGCGGTGCTCGTACCCCACGCCGAGCTCCTCGGCCACCGTCCGCAGGTTCGCCTCGTCGATCGTCGAGATCGCGGGCTCTCCGGTGGAGTCGTCGATGATGTAGGGCGCGGTGGTGCCCGGCCCCGTGCGCTCGGTGCCGTCATAGCTACGCATCTGCCCGCCGTCGGCGGTGCCGTAGCCGAGGACCGCGCCGCCGTCGATGTACGGCGCCGAGTCGGACCACGCGCCCGGCAGCTGCTGCTGGGAGGTGTCGCCGGCGGTGTTCTCGCCGTCGGACAGGACGAAGACGAGGCGGACGTTGCCGGGGCTGGACTCCTCGGCGCGGGCCAGGGCCTCGGTCAGGCTCTGGCGGGGCCGGTCGATGGACGAGCCGCCGGAGTAGTAGGTGACCTCCTGCCGCAGGGTGTCGACCCAGGTCCCGACGGCGCGCGCGTCGCTGGTCAGCGGAAGCTCGCGGGTGGCCTGCGAGTCGAACGCGACGATCGAGAACCGGGCGCCCGGCATCGACTCCACGATCTCGGCCATGTCGGCGCGCACACCGGCCAGGCGGGGCTGGGCGTCCTCGTAGTCCTCGGCGGCCATCGACCCGGTGCGGTCGACGACGAAGAACACGTCGGCGTTGGTGCCGACCTCGGTCTCCTCGGCGGGGATCGCGGGCGCCATGCCCACGACGACGACGCACAGCACCATGCCCGTGCGCCGCACCCAGGACCACTGCGTGCCCTCGTCCGAGGAGCGGGCGCGCAGCAGCCCGTGCACGCAGATCGCGAGCAGGACGAGCGCGACCAGTGCCACGATCCACCAGTCCCAGGCCCAGCGCAGCGTCATGAGCGCACCCGCCAGACGACGACGAGGAACCCGGTCAGACCGGCGACGAGCCAGCCGAGCCACCGGTCGGGGCGGTCGGTGACGACGACCGTCGGGTCGGCGTCGAGCTCGGCCTCCTGCTGGTCCTGGACCTGCTCGACGATCGCCGGGACGGCTCCGGGGTCGCCGAGCTCGTAGAACACGCCGCCGTGCTCCGTGACCACGCTCTCGTACTCGTCCCGCATGGGGCCACCGGCCGAGCCGAGGGTCGAGGCGTACAGACCGTGCACGGTCACGCCGCGCTCCTGCGCGAGCTCGGCGGCCTCCTCCAGCTCGTAGACCGGGTCGCCCGCGATCTCGTTGTCGGTGGCGAGGATGATCGAGCGGGAGCGCTCGTCGTCGTCGAGGTCGAAGCCGTTGACGCAGTTCGCGAGGCCGTCGCCGATGAGCGAGGAGGACATCGAGCTCGTCGACGTGGTGCCGCGCATGTAGGAGTCGATCTCCTCCCAGTCCGTGCTGCTCCAGTCGAGGTAGGAGCCGAGGACCTCCGCGCCGTGCTCGAGCTCCTCGTTGACCAGGGCGTAGTCGTCGGTGAGGGGGAAGACCACCCGGGTGGTCGAGTTCCAGATGTTGAGGGCGATGCGCTCGCCGTCGAAGGACTCCACGAGCTCCTGGAACTCCGCCATGATCTCGGCGTCGAACTCGATCATGGAGCCGGACACGTCGAGGCAGAGCACGATGTCCCGGTTGGTCAGCTCCTCGTGCCGGACGTCCCGGTCGACCGGGCGGGCGGCGAGCGCCCCGCCGGCGACGCTGGTCAGCGCGAGCACCGCGGCGGCACCGCCCAGGAGGATCCGCATCGTCCGCATGCGCTGCTGGTAGCGCGGCAGGGACCGGATGAAGCTCGAGTTCGCCACCCACGTGACGTCCTCGGGTCGTCGGGTGCCGCGGACCGCGAAGAACCAGCCCAGGGCCGCCGCGGCGAGCACGACGACGATCGCGACCGGCCACAGCCAAGGAGTCACCATCGCTCGATCACCTCCACGGCGCCGTCACGTGCGGCCCGGGCCTCGGCGTCGGACCGGTGGGCGAAGCTCGGCTCCTCCCACACGCGCAGCAGCGAACCGGCGCGAGCGGTGGGGTCGTGGCCCGAGATGTCCCGCACCGTCCACGAGCGCACGTCGCGACCGACGCGCTCGGAGACGAACGCGCGCATCGTGCGGGCGAGCTTGAGGTGCAGGGCCCGCAGGTCGAGCGCCCCGGCCTCGTAGGCGGCGTAGTGCTCCTCGACCTCGGCGAGGAAGCGGGCGCGCTCGGAGTCGGCCATCGTCAGCGGCACGGCCGTCCGGGCGCGCTCGCGCCGTGCGGAGGTGAGCACGAGGACGAACGCGATCCACGCGGCGGCGGCCAGCACGAGCACGACGCCGGTGACGAGGACCCACCAGGGGTAGTCCCGCAGCCCGGCGAGGTCGGTGCCGAGGTCAACGGCGGACACGTCGAGACCTCCCCAGCAGGTCGAGCAGTGCGCCGACGACCTCGTCCTCGGACGAGGCGACGACGTGGTGGACGCCGCGGCGGTCGAGCAGCCGGGTGGCTGAGGTGGCGCGGCTGGCCGCCGCCTGGTCGACCTGCGCGGCGAGCACGTGGTCGTCCCGGACGAACGCCGGCAGGCGCTCCCAGCCGTCGACGTCGGCGGTGGGACCGATGCCCTGCGCGGTGGGCATCGCGTCGCCGACGCGCACGACGAGGACCTCGTGGCGGGTGCGCAGCCGGCGCAGCGAGTCCTCGTGCTCGGGGCCCGGCCGGGCCTCGTCGGTGATGAGGACGACCAGGCAGCGCTGGGGGAAGCCGGTGAGGACGCGGTCCATCACCCGTCCGACGTCGGAGTGCGGCGCCTCGAGCGTGAGCGCGTCGTCGACGATGCCCAGCACGGACTCCAGGTGCGCGGTGCCGTGCCGCGCGGGCCGCTGGACCATCCGCTCGGCGTCCCCGGCGACGAGCGCGACGAGGTCGCCGCGGGCACGGGCGACGTAGGCGATGATGTCCGCCGCGAACATCGCGACGTCCTTCTTCGAGATGCCCGAGGCGCTGGTGGCGGCCATGGACACGCCGGTGTCGAAGGCGAGGACGGTCGACAGGTTCGACTCGCGCACGAAGCGCCGGATGATGGGATGACCCGCGCGCGCCGAGGACTTCCAGTCGATGTCCTTGACGTCGTCGCCGGGGTGGTACTCGACCTGGTCGTCGAAGTCCTGGCCGTGCCCGGAGAAGATCGAGCGGTGCCGGCCGTCGAGGAGGCCGCTCGCGCGGCGCACCGTCGGCAGCTCGAGCCGCGCCCGGATCTGCTCCAGCCTGGAGCTCGACCGATCCACCGGGCCCCCTACGGCGTCGGGACGGCGGCGAAGACCGCGTCGACGAGCGCCTCGGGGGCGACGTTCTTGGCCAGCGCGTCGTACGTGCGCACGAGCCGGTGCCGCAGGACCGCGTGGCGCAGCAGCTTGACGTCGTCGGGCACGACGTAGGTGCGCCCCTCCTGGAGGGCGACCGCCTGCGCGACGCGCAGCAGGGCGATCCCGCCGCGCGGGGAGGCGCCCACCCGGACGTGGTCGGAGAACCCGGGCAGCGGTCGGGGCCCGCCGCCACGCGTGGTGTTGATGAGGGCGACGATGTACTGCTTGATCGACATGTCGACGTAGACGCGCGACGTGAGGTCCTGGAGCAGCTCGACGTCCTCGAGGCTGATCGGCTGCGTGTCGATCGGGCTGTTGAGCGAGCCCGACGCGATCCCGGAGAGGATCTCGACCTCCTGGGTCGGCGTCGGGTAGGTGAGGACCTCCTTGAGGACGAAGCGGTCCATCTGGGCCTCGGGGAGGACGTACGTGCCCTCCTCCTCGATGGGGTTCTGGGTGGCGAGCACCATGAAGGGCCGGGGCAGCGGGTAGACCTCGCCGCCGATCGAGGTCTGGCGCTCCTGCATCGCCTCGAGCATCGCCGACTGCGTCTTGGCCGAGGAGCGGTTGATCTCGTCGAGCAGGACGAGGTTCGCGTGCACGGGGCCGAGCTGGGTCGTGAACTCGCCGGTCGCGTAGTTGTAGATCTGCGTGCCGACGATGTCGTTCGGCATGAGGTCGGGCGTGCACTGGATGCGGTGGAACGAGCCCGAGACGGCGGACGCCAGCGTCTGGGCGGCCGTCGTCTTCGCCAGGCCGGGCACGGACTCCAGGAGGATGTGGCCGCCGGCCATGAGGGTGGAGAGCAGGGCCCGGCGCAGGTCGTCCTGGCCGACGACCCGCGTGTTGAAGACCTCGGTGACCTGGCGGACGAGGTCGGTGGCGCGCCAGACCTCGTCGTCCTTGATCCGCTTGACGCGGGCCCTCGCCTGCTGCTCGGGCTGGGCGGTCCACTCAGGCACGAGTACTCCCTCACGATGCTCGGTACCACTCCGGCGGGGTGGCCCGAGCAGACTACCGACGCGGACCCGCCCGCACGTGGTGCGCACAGGGCAGTGCTTCCCACCGCCGTGCGCACCCCTTCGTCCACACCTCCGCCGTCCACACCTCCGGGCGAACCCGGGCCGGGCAGGGTGCCGACGTACCCTGGCCGGGTGCCCAGCCTGCCCGTGACCCCCGGCGCGCGACGGGCCGTCGCCGGCGGGCTCCTGGTGTGCGCCGCAGCCGTCGTGGCGCTGGTCCTGGCGCTCCTCTCCTCCGGGGCGGCCGAGCCCGCGCTGCTCGCCGACCCCGGCGCCCTCGTCCGCTGGGGACTCCCGCTGGTCACGGTCGTCACGCACCTCGCGGCGACGCTGACCGTCGGCTGCTTCGCGGTGGCCGCAGTTGTCCTCGTCGGCCCCGCGAAGGCGCGCACCGTCAGGGTCAGCGCACGCGAGCGCGCCGCCCGCGCCGCGGCCGCCCCGGGCGAGCGCACCGGGTCGACGCCGGCCCCCGTCCGGAACGACCGCAGGCATGCGGCGAGGCCCCCGACGAAGGCGTGGACCGCCGTCGTGCGCGCGGGGACCGCGGCGGCCGTCGTGTGGGGGCCCGCCCAGGTCGCCCACCTCCTGCTCACGCATGCGTCCGTCGTGGGCGAGCCGCTGACCGGTGAGCTCTACACCGCCTCGCTGCGGCAGTTCGTCACCGAGCTCGACCTCGGGGTCACGCTCGTGTGCGCATCGGTGCTCGCGCTGCTCGTGGGGCTGGTCGCGGTCTCGACCTCCGGGCCGGCCGGCGCCGCGTGGACCGCCGTGCTCGGCGTCGTGGCGCTCGCGCCGATCGGCTTCACCGGCCACGCCAACGGGGCCGCGAACCACGAGGTCGCGATGACGGGCATGTGGCTGCACCTCGCCGGGGTCGTGCTGTGGATGGGGGGCCTCGCCGGGCTGCTCCTCGCCGGCCGCCACCTGGGCTCGTCGGACCTCTCGCGGGCGGCGCCGCGCTACTCGTCGATCGCGGCCTGGGCGTCGATCCTCGTCGTCCTGTCCGGGGTGGCGAGCGCCCTCCTGCGCGTCAACGGCCTCGGCGAGCTCGTCACCACGGGCTGGGGTCGCCTGCTGCTGGTGAAGATCATCGCCACCGGCCTCCTGCTCGCCGCGGGCGGATGGCACCGGCGCTCGACCCTGCCCGCCCTCGCGCGCGGTGCCCGCGGCGCGTTCACGCGCCTGGCGCTCGGCGAGGTCGTCCTCATGTCCGCCGTCGTCGGGGTGGCGGTCGCGCTCGGGTCCAGCGAGACGCCGGTGCCGATCGCGCCGCCGCCCGACCCGACGCCGACCTACGTGCTGACGAACTCGCCCGTCCCGCCGTTCCCCACCCCGCTCGCCTACCTCACCGTGTGGCGCCCGGACCCGTTGTTCGTGGCTCTGGTCGGCGCGGGCGTGCTCGTCTACGGACGATGGGCGCTCCGGCTGCGGCGCCGCGGCATCCGCTGGCCCGTGAGCCGGACGATCTGCTGGTACCTGGGGATGGCCGTCTTCGCCTACCTCACGATCGGGGCGCCGGCCGTCTACGGGGACGTCCTGTTCAGCGTCCACATGGCGATGCACATGGCGCTGACGATGCTCGTCCCGCTGTTCGTGGTGCTCGCCGCCCCCGTCACGCTCGCGCTCCGCGCGCTCCCGGTGCGTCAGGACGGGTCGCGCGGGCCGCGGGAGTGGCTGCTCGCGCTCGTCGGGTCGCCGTGGGCGAAGGCCTGGGCGCACCCGATCGTCGCGGGGGCCAACTTCGCGGGCTCCCTCGTCGTCTTCTACTTCACCCCGCTGTTCGACCTGGCGCTCGGCAGCCACGTGGGCCACATCCTCATGGTCGTCCACTTCTCCCTGGCCGGGTACATGTTCGCCAACGCCCTCATCGGCATCGACCCCGGGCCGACGCGACCGCCGTACCCGCTGCGGCTCGTCCTGCTCATCGCGACGATGGGCTTCCACGCGTTCTTCGGAGTCGCCGTCATGCAGGCGACCTCGCTGCTCGGCGCCGGCCACTTCGGCTGGCTCGGCCTGCCCTGGGGCGTGGACGCGATGGCCGACCAGGAGGTCGGCGGCGCGATCACCTGGGGCGTCGGCGAGTTCCCGACGCTCGCGCTGGCCGTCGGGGTGGCGGTGCAGTGGGCGCGGTCGGAGAAGAAGGAGGCCCGGCGCGTCGACCGCCGGGCCGACGCCGACGGCGATGCCGAGCTGGCCGCGTACAACGAGATGTTGGCCGCCCGGGCGCGGGGCGACCGGGGCCGGTAGCCCAGCGGGTCAGAACCGGACGTCGTCGCCCTCGACGCCCACCGCGATCCCGTCCCCGACGACGGTCGTGCTCGTGAGGACCAGCCCCTCGGGCAGGCCCTCGAGCGGCACGTAGTGGTCGAGCGGCAGCCGGCTGCCGACCAGCGGGATCGACGACAGCTCGGTGCTGACGCCGCCGAGCGTGCCCCGGTCGAGGTGGAGGTGGATGCCGCGGCCGTCGTCGGTGGGCGCGACGTCGGCGGTGACGTGGATGTCCCCGCCGAGGATGCTCGTCGTCAGTACGAGCTCGTTGCCCTCGATGTCCGCCTCGAAGCTGCGCTCGCCGAGGACGGGAACGTCGAACGTCGCTTCCGCCACCTGCTCCTGCACCAGCTCGAGCGGGACCGTGCCGCTCGCCTCGAGGCGGGCCACCTCGATCGGGGCCCGGAACCCGACGCCGGTCATCCAGCCCCGGACGTCCATCAGCTCGACGTCCGGCAGGACCATGCGGTCGGCCGTGAAATCGATGCGGTCGATGCGGCCGGAGACCACCTGCGGGAGGAAGGGGAAGCCGTCCAGCCGCACGTCCGGGTTCTCGACCTCCTGGGTGAAGGAGACGATCGCGTCGTCGGCCTCGGCGCGCGCCCGCATGAGGGCCCAGCGGTCGGCGACGAGCAGTCCGACGACGAGCACCAGCGACGCGATCACCAGCGAGAGCACCCAGCGCTGGACCACGCCGGAGCCCGCCCGGCGCCACCAGCCACGCACGGCCTGGGCCGCGCCCTGGACGGCGGCGAGCGCCGCGGGGGTGCCCGGGTCGCGGTCGCTGTGCTCGGCACGCGCGTGGTCGGGGTCGTCGTGCGGGGAGGGATCGGCCACCGCGCCGGCGTCCTGGGCGCCGGGCCCGGCGTCGGACCCGGCCGCGGCGTCCGACGCGAGAGGGGCGCCACCCTCGACGACCGGGACCACGGCGGTACCGCCCGCGCCGTCGAGCTCGGCGGTGTCGCGCTCGTGGGCGGACGTGGCCGACCCGGGAGCCTCCACCTCACCGTGCTCGGGGAGCTCGGGCACCTCGCTCGCGGGCTCGCTCGCACGGGGTGCGGTGCTCGCCGTCGGGGGCTCCGACCCCTGGTCGGTGCCGGCCTCGGCGACGACGTCGGGCACCGGCTCGGGCAGGACGTCGGGATCGGGCTCGGGATGTGCCGCATCCGGATCGGACTCGGGATGCGCCGCGTCGGCGGCATCGGTCCCCGGGGGCCCGGTCGGATCCGCCACGGGGTCGGGCGAGCGGTCCATGTCGTCGTCGGAGGTCCCGGGCAGCACGCGACAACCCTAGGGTGAGCGGCGTCCGTCGGCGGGGGTCAGACCTGCCCCCGAGACCGGGCTCGACGACCCTGGCGCGCAGCCGGTCCGGTTCGGTGCCGTCACGGGCCCACGCGCCGGCCGCGCCGTGCCGGCCCGTTCGACCAGCGCCATCGGCCCCTCGATGACGGCCTCGACGAGCTCCTGCACCCGTGCGTCGCTCACCACACCTGGTCGGCGGCGGGCAGCCGCCCTGCGTACACTCCCGGGCAGACTCGCGATGGAGGACACGGCCGTGACCGGCACCGACGACAGCAACGACCCCGCACTCGAGGCGGCCGATCCGGCGACCCCGCTCACCCGCCTGCAGGAGCTCGCCGAGCACCACCCCGAGCTGCGCCCGGCGATCGCCGGCAACCCCTCGACCTACCCGGGCCTGCTCGAGTGGCTCGGCAACCTCGGGGACAGCGAGATCGACGAGGCGATCGCCCAGCGGCGGGCGCGCACGGCGGGCATCGACCCGGACGAGCCGGCCACGGCGCCGGTGCGCCGTCCGACCGCCGAGCGCTTCGGCGCCGCGGGGGCGGCCGGCGCCGCCGCGGGGGGCAGCACCAGGCGCCCGACGACCGAGTCACCCGCCGTCGAGGCGTCCCCCGCCCGTCCGGTCACTCCGCCGGACGGCTCCCCGACCACCACCCGCACGCCGGACGCGCCGCCGCGCCAGATCGACGAGCCGCGCCGCGCGGTACCCTGGGCGGGCATCCTTGCCGTCGCCGCGGCGCTCGCCGTCATCGTGCTGGGCGCCCTGTGGATCTTCAACCTGCCCGGCGACGACGACCAGCAGCCCACCACCGCCGGCGAGCCCGACCCGGACTTCCCGCCGGCCACGACAGAGGCGCCGAGCGAGGGCGACGAGGAGAGCCCGGCGACCGACGAGATCGCGGAGGCGCTCGCCGCCCTCGAGGCACTGCCGTCGCGCTCGGACTGCTCCGACGCCGGTCCCGACACCGAGGTGGTCCAGGCGTTCGCCTCCGCCGCGGCGCCCGACGGGACCTGGGGCGACCCCGCGCACGGCGACCGCGTCGTCGACTCCCTCATCGCGCTGAAGGACGAGTGCGGCCAGGAGCACGCCGAGGCGGTCGTCGACATGATCCTCGGCGACTCCGGGACGAACCCGGCGCTTCGTACGGCGATCGAGGCCGACATGAGCTGGCTGGAGGTCCCCGAGATCCCGGCGGACGCCGAGCAGATGCCCGGGTTCTGGGTGCAGGGCGCGAACATGGCGTGCAACCTCAGCGGGAGCGACGTCGTGTGCACGATCGTCGACCACTCGCTCGACACCCCCGAGGGCTGCCTGCCGGGCGGGATCAGCGTCGAGATCAGCTCCGACGGCGAGGCCGGCGTCAACTGCAACCGATCCGCGAACGCCGACCCGCTCCTGTCGGACGGCCAGTCCGCGTACAACGGTGACCTGGCGTGCACGGTGACCGGGGTCGACGTCGAGTGCTGGTCGACCGAGTCCGGCGGCGGCTTCCGCCTCGGCCCGTCGGTGCTCGAGACCTACTGAGCGGTGCCGCCGGGCGGGCCGCACGGAGGACGTCCCCCGCCGCGGCGCCGGCGTCGCCACGCCGTCCGCGCGTCGCGAACACGGCGGGTATCGGGCAGACACGGGCCGTCACGCCGTGGTGCGATGCACCGGTGACCGACGACGACGCGACCCGTACCCCCTTCCACGACCTCGACGCCTACGTCGCGCTCGGGCGCGTCTCCGGACTCGCGCTGAGCCCCGACGGGACCCGCCTGGTCACGTCCGTCGCCGCGCTCGACGACAAGGCCACCCGGTACCAGAGCTCGGTGTGGGAGCTCGACCCGGCCGGCGAGCGGCCGGCCCGGCGCCTCACCCGGGGCGGGAGCGGCGAGTCCGCCCCCACCGTCACCGCGTCGGGCGACCTCGTGTTCACCGCCGCGCGGCCCGACCCCGCGGACGAGGAGGGCGAGCGCGCCCGCGCCTGGGTGCTGCCCGCCGGCGGCGGCGAGGCCCGCGTGCTCGCCGACCACCCCGGCGGCGTCGAGGCCGTCCTCACCGCCCGGGCCGCGGACACCGTGGTCGTGGCCGGCTCCCCGTTGCCCGGCTCGTCCGACCTCGAGGACGACACCGAGCGGCGCACGGCGCGCACCGAGAAGAAGGTCGCCGCGATCCTCCACACCGCCTACCCGGTCCGGTTCTGGGACCACGACCTCGGCCCGGGCCGCGCCCACCTCTACCGCGTCGACCCGCCTGCGGACGGCGCCGAGGGCCCCGGCACGCTGCACGACCTCACGCCGGACGCCGGCGTCGCCCTGTTCGACGGCGCGTACCTGCTCAGCGACGACGGCACCACGCTCCTCGCGGCCTGGTCGCTCCCGGCGGCGCGCGGCGAGCTCCGCACCGGCGTGGTCGCCATCGACGTCGCCTCGGGCGAGCGCCGGTGGGTCGCCGAGCCGTCGGCGGACCTGGAGTTCTCGCCGGTCGCGCTCACCCGGGACGGGGCGCGCGCCGTCGTCGCCGTCGAGCGGCCCTCGACGCCGGAGCGGCCGCCGATCGTCACCCTCGCCCTCGTCGACCTCGCCACGGGGGAGCGGACGGAGATCGCCGCGGGCTGGGACCGCTGGATCAACGAGGCTGTCGTGCTGCCGGACGGCTCGGGGATGCTCGCGGTGGCCGACGACCGGGGCCGCGCACCCGTCTTCCACGTCCCCTTCGACGGTGCCGACGTCACCCGGCTCACCGCCGACGGGGCGTTCTCCGACGTCCGGGTCTCGCCCGAGGGCACCGTCGCGTACGCGCTGCGGGCGAGCTACGGAGCCCCTGCCGCACCGGTGCGCCTCGACCTGTCGGTGCTGCGCGAGCCGGCCCTGGGGGGCGCCGAGGTCACCGAGGTCCCCTCTCCCGTCGACGCGCCGGAGCTGCCCGGCACCCTCACCGAGATCGAGGCGTTCGCGCCCGACGGCCACCCCCTGCGCGGCTGGCTCGCCGTGCCCGACGGCGCCACCCCCGAGGCACCCGCCCCCCTGCTCCTGTGGGTGCACGGCGGGCCCGTCTCCTCGTGGAACACCTGGTCGTGGCGGTGGAACCCGTGGATCGCCGTCGCCCAGGGGTACGCCGTCGTGCTGCCGGACCCGGCACTGTCGACCGGCTACGGGTGGGACTTCATCGCGCGGGGCTGGGGCACCTGGGGCGCCAACCCCTACACTGACGTCCTCGCCGTCACCGACGCCGCCGCGTCCCTGCCGGAGATCGACGACACCCGCACCGCCGCGATGGGCGGCTCGTTCGGCGGGTACATGGCCAACTGGATCGCCGGGCACACCGACCGGTTCGACGCGGTCGTCACGCACGCCTCCCTGTGGAACATCGAGACGTTCGCCGGCACCACGGACGTCGGCTGGTTCTGGCAGCGCGAGATGACGCCCGAGATGCGCGCCACGCACTCCCCGCACCATGCGGCGAAGGACATCTCCACGCCGATGCTCGTCATCCACGGCGACAAGGACTACCGGGTGCCGATCGGCGAGGGCCTGTCGCTGTGGCGCTCCCTCGTCTCGGAGTCGGCCCTGGCCATGGACGACGCGGGCCGGACCCCGCACCGGTTCCTCTACTTCCCCGACGAAAACCACTGGATCCTCACCCCGCAGCACGCGAAGCTCTGGTACCAGGTGGTGCTCGGCTTCCTGGGCGAGCACGTGCGCGGCGAGGAACCACCCGCGACGCCGGACCTGCTGGGCTAGGTGCTGACGTGCGTGACCGGGCGGCCGTGGCCGAGGCGATGGAGAGGGCGGAGCGCGCCCGGTTCCTGCCGCCCGCCACGCGGCCGTACGCGGCCACCGACGCCCCGCTGACGATCGGGCACGGCGCCACGTGCTCCCAGCCGACCACGGTCGCCGCGATGCTCGAGCTGCTGGACGTGCCCGTGGGGGCGCGGGTCCTCGACGTCGGCAGCGGGTCCGGCTGGACGACGGCGATCCTCGCCCACCTGGTCGGCCCGGCCGGCCGGGTCCTCGCCGTCGAGCTGGTGCCCGAGCTCGTCGAACACAGTCGCGCAGCGCTGGACAGTCAGGAGTCGGCGCGGGTCGAGGTCCGCGTCGCGGAGCAGGGCGTGCTCGGTGCTCCCGAGGACGCGCCGTTCGACCGGATCCTCGTCTCGGCGATGTCGGACGCCGTTCCCGAGCGGCTCGCCCGACAGCTCGCGGTCGGCGGGGTCATGGTGGTGCCGGCGGGCGGGAGGCTCGTCCGGGTGAACAGGACCGAGGACGGGTGGGACGAGGAGACAGCGCCGGGCGGCTACGTGTTCGTCCCGCTGCGCTGAGGGGCGGGCGCTCAGCCCGGCACGACCACCTCGTCAGCCACGGTCACCGTCGACCGTCCAGCACTCTCCGCCAGTCGCCTCATCCTCGAGGTCAGCGGCGACTCGGTTCGCACGTGTCAGGTCGACGCTCGCCGGTCCGAGGTCGCGGGTCTGGTGTCGGAGGTCGGGCTCGAACAGCCACGTGATCGGTCCGACCTCGTGGTCGAGGTCGAGCATGGCGATCTGATCCGATGCCCCGTCCGCCATCGGCAGCCCCATGAGCTCGCCCCAGAACGTGGCGAGGCGGACCGGCTCCGGCGTCCGGAAGGAGTACATGCCGACCTGCACGTCGGGGTGGAGGGCGTCGTCGGACCGTGCCACGGGTATCGCCTGCCTTCGTCGTCGTCGAGCGCCGGGGCTCAGCCCCAGACCAGCGCCATCGACGGGTCCTCGAGGATCGTGGCGATGTCCTTGAGGACGAACGAGCCGAGCGCGCCGTCGACGAGGCGGTGGTCGAAGCTCAGCGCCAGCTGCGTCACCCACCGGACCGCGATCTCGCCCTCGTGCACCCACGGCTGCTGCCGCACGGCGCCCAGTGCGAGGATCGCGGCCTCCCCCGGGTTGAGGATCGGCGTGCCGGTGTCGATGCCGAAGGCGCCGACGTTGGTGATGGTGATGGTGCCGTCGGCCATCTGTGCCGGCTGGGTGCGGCCGGCGCGCGCCGACGACGTGAGCTCGCCGAGGGCTTGGGCGAGCTCCTTGAGGTTGAGCCGGTGGGCGTCCTTGACGTTGGGCACCACGAGGCCGCGGGGTGTCGCCGCCGCGATGCCGAGATTGACGTAGTGCTTGTAGACGATCTCCTGCGTGTCGTCGTCCCACGAGGCGTTGATCTCCGGGTGCCGGTTGACGGCCAGCAGCAGCGCCCGCATCGCGATGAGCAGCGGGGTGACGTGCAGGCCCTCGAACTCCCGGTCCTTCTTCAGCCGCGCGACGAGGTCCATCGTCCGCGTGACGTCGATCGTGTGGAACTCGGTGACGTGCGGGGCGGTGAAGGCGGACTGGACCATCGCCTCGGCCGTCCGGCGGCGCACCGACCGGGCGGGCACGCGCGTGCGACGGCCGTCCGGGGACACCGAGCCGCCCTCGAGCCACGGCTCGTCCTCGGACCACGTGGCCAGCTGCTGCACGTCGGACCGCTCGTGGAGCGCGACGACGTCCTCGCGCGTGACGATCCCGCCGGGCCCGGTGCCGTGGACCGAGTCGATGTCGACCCCGAGATCCCTCGCGAGCCGGCGGACCGGTGGCTTGGCCCGGGTCGGTCCGCCCGACGTCGGCACGAACCGCGTGCTCGACCCGCCGCGCGCGGGGACGGCCGGCCGAGCCGGGCCGGACGTCGGGTCGGCCGAGGACGCGGTACCGGGCGCGGGGCGGGGCCTCCCGGGGGCGACGCGCGTGCCGGCCGGCGAAGGACGCGAGACGAGCGGGGTCGGGCCGGTGGCACTCGAGGCGCCCGTCGAGGGGCCCGCCCCCTGGGTGGCGGGTACGGGACCGGAGGCCGGGGTGGCGGGCACCTGCGCGGCGGACGGCGTGGCGGTCGAGAGTGCAGGACCGGAGGACCCGGTGGCTCCCGACCCTGCGGGACCGGAGGCCGGGGTGGCGACCCGCGGCCGACGGCGCGCGGCACCGGGACGCGTCCCGTACCCCACGAGGACGGCGCCGGACCCGTCGCCCGCCTCGGCGCTCGCGTCGCCGGCGGCGGTGGCCGCCGGCTCGGGGGCGGCGTCGTCGTCGGGCTCGTCGGGGCGGGTGTCCAGCTCGACGATCGGCGCACCGACCTCGACGGTGGCCCCCTCCTCGACGAGGAGCGCGCGCACGGCACCCGACCAGGGGCTCGCCAGCTCGACGACCGACTTCTCCGTCTCGATCTCGCACAGCGCCTGGTTGACCTCGACGCGCTGGCCGACGCCGACCGACCAGCTGACGATCTCGGCCTCGGTCAGCCCCTCCCCCACGTCGGGCAGGCGGAAGGTCCGGTGACGCTGGTCGTTCATCTCGGCTCCTTGTCGTGACGGCTCAGGCGGCGAGCGAACGCTCGACGGCGTCGAGGATCCGGTCGAGGGAGGGCAGGTAGACGGACTCGTGCGTCGAGGCAGGGTACGGCGTGTGGTACCCACCCACGCGCAGGACCGGCGCCTCGAGCTCGTAGAAGCAGCGCTCCTGGACGGCGGCGGCCAGCTCGGCGCCCGGCCCGAAGAACGTCGGCGCCTCGTGGACGACCACGAGCCGGCCGGTGCGGTGGACGGAGGCCGCCACGGCATCGACGTCGAGGGGGGAGATCGAGCGCAGGTCGATGACCTCCAGGCTCGAGCCCTCCTGCTCGGCGACCTCCGCGGCCTGGAGTGCGACCTTCACGCCGGGCCCGTAGGTGGCGATCGTCAGGTCCGTGCCGGGCCGGACCACGCGGGCGGCGTGCAGGTCGTTCGTGAGCGCCCCGGGGCTGAGGTCGACGGGGGCGTCGAGCTCGACGGGACCCTTCTCCCAGTAGCGGGCCTTCGGCTCGAGGAACAGCACGGGGTCCGGGGAGGCGATGGCCTGCTGGATCATGGCGTAGCCGTCGGCGGCGTTCGCCGGACTGACGATCCGCAGGCCGGCCGTGTGGGCGAACAGCGACTCGGGCGACTCGCTGTGGTGCTCGATCGCCCCGATGTGGCCGCCGTAGGGCACACGCACGACCACCGGCATGCTCAGCGCGCCGGACGTGCGGTAGCTGAGCTTGGCGAGCTGCGTGGTGATCTGGTTGTAGGACGGGAAGATGAAGCCGTCGAACTGGATCTCGACCACGGGACGGTAGCCGGCCATCGCCAGCCCGACCGCCGTGCCGACGATGCCGGACTCCGCCAGCGGCGTGTCGACGACCCGGTCCGCGCCGAACTCGGCCTGCAGGCCGTCGGTCACCCGGAAGACGCCGCCGAGGGGGCCGACGTCCTCGCCCATGACGAGGACCGTGGGGTCGTGCGTCAGTGCCGCGCGCAGCCCGGCGTTGATGGCGCGCGCGAGCGGGAGCGTGGTCGCCGTGGCCGGCGGGGCGGGGTGCATCAGCGGGCCTCCTGCGCATACGCGGTGGTGCCGGTCGTGTCCGCGGTGGTGTTGCCGGTGGTGCCGGCCGTGTCCGCGGTGTCCGCGTCGGCGAACCCGGCCTCGAAAGCCGACATCGCGGCGCGGTCGGCCTCGACCTGTGCGTGCGGGAGCGCGTGGACGTGGTCGAACATCTCCTCGGGCCGGCCGGCACGGTCGGCGAGGCAGGCGGCGCGGGTCTCGCGGGCGAGGGCCTCGGCGTCGGCCGTGACCGCCGCGAGGAAGGCGTCGTCGGCGAGGCCGGTGGCGAGCAGGTGGGCGCGCAGCCGGTCGATCGGGTCCTTCGCCCGCCACTCCTCCTCCTCCGCGCGCTCCCGGTAGCGGGTGGGGTCGTCCGACGTCGTGTGGGCACCCATCCGGTAGGTGACGGCCTCGACGAGCGTGGGGCCCTCGCCGGCCCGGGCCCGGCGCAGGGCCTCGGTCGTCGCCGCGTAGGAGGCCAGGACGTCGTTGCCGTCGACCCGGACCGCGGGGATACCGACGCCGGGGCCACGCCGGGCGATCGGCACGCGCGACTGGACCCGGGTGGGGACCGAGATCGCCCAGCTGTTGTTCTGGCAGATGAGGACGACCGGCGCCTGGGCGGAGGCGGCGAAGACCAGCGACTCGTTGAAGTCGCCCTGCGAGGTGGCGCCGTCGCCGTGGTACACGACGACGGCCCGGTCGCGGTCGGTCCCGGTGCCGACGTCGCCGTCGCGCTGGATGCCCATCGCGAAGCCGACGGCGTGCAGCGTGTGGGCGGCGATCACGAACGTCTGGACCTGGAAGTTGTGCGCGCGGGGGTCCCACCCGCCGTGGCGGGTCCCGCGCATGACCGGCAGGAGGTCGGTCAGGGGCAGGCCACGGACGTGGGCGACGCCGTGCTCCCGGTAGCTGGGGAAGACCATGTCCGCGGGGCGCTGGGCGTGGGCGGAGCCGATCTGGATGCCCTCCTGGCCGAGGCTGGACGCCCACAGGCCGAGCTCGCCCTGGCGCTGGAGCAGCGTGGCCTCGGCGTCGAACGCGCGGGTGAGGACCATGTCGCGGTACATCGTGCGGAGCGTGTCGGGCGTGAGCTCGTCGACGAGCGGGCCGTAGACGGGGTGGTCGACGCGCTCGCCGGCCGGGGTGAGGAGCTGGACGACGGCGTCGTCCGGGTCGAGCGAGGCGCCGTGCGGGGCCGCGGGGCTGTTCTGGGTGTCGGGACCGTTCGGGGCGGTGCCGTTCGGCGTCGTGCTGCCGTCCGGGGCTGCGGCTGCCTCGCCGCCCGCGGCCGACGGGCCGGCCGATGCGTGCGGGGCGTTCGTCGTGGGAACGGACACGTGGTCCTCCTTCGGTCGTCCGACGCTGTGGTGCTGGTTCGGGCCCGGACGTCGTCGTGCCGGCCGGCCCGGCGGTTCGCCCGGCGCGGCACCATCCTGCTCCTGCCCCCGGCCCGTGCCCGGCCGGCCACGCGATCTGCGCGGCCGGCCGGCGAGACTCTGCGCGCGATCGGCGCACCTCGTCCGAGCCGTCGGGCACCGCTCGTGGATCAGCACGTGCGGGCCCGGCAAGCTACCTACGGTTGTGTAGGCTACACAGGTGTAGGTTCGAGCGCGAGCGCGCCGCGCGGTGGCCTGCCCCACACCCTGAGCCGTCACCCAGGCAATCGGGTAGGTACCGAGTCAATCGACCGGGGGCACTGACTCGATACCTACCTCACTGACTCACCGACAGGGCCGGCCGCCCTGCCACCTCGCGGCACTACGCCCCTACCATCGCGGCATGAGCGGACTCGTCCCGTACCTGCTGTTCCCGGGAACCGCCCGCGAGGCGATGGAGCACTACCGGGCGGTGTTCGGCGGTGAGCTCACGGTCGTCGACTACGGGGAAGCCGGGCGGCACGACGGGCCGCCGGACGCGGTCGCCCACGCGATGCTGGTCGGCCCCGTCGAGATCGCCGGCGCGGATGCCGGTGCGAACGAGGACGGCGTGGCCATGACCGGCATGTTCCTCTCGCTGCTCGGTACGGCCGGACCGGGCACCCTCGCCGCCTGGTGCGACGCGCTCTCCGCAGGTGGCCGCGTCATCGACCCGCTGCAGGCGCGGCCGTGGGGCGACCACGACGGCACCCTGGTGGACCGCTACGGGGTGCGGTGGCTCATCGGCCACGAGGGCTGAGCTCGCCTCGACGACGAGGGCCAGGCCCGAACGGCCCCCGGCTCGCGGCCGCGCACGGGCGGGATCGAGTGCGTGCCCGACGTCGCAGAGCTCCGACCGCATGTCCGACGAAGGGCACCGCGCTCCGCGCTCCCAGCCCATGCACTCAGCGAGCGCTCAGCCCATGCGCTCGGCCACGAGCGCGAGAACGGCGTCGGTGTCCTCGCTCGTCCCGATGCTGATCCGCACCCCGTCGCCGGGGAAGGGCCGGACGAGCAGGCCGACCTCGCGGGCGGCGTCCGCGAACGGCGCCGCGCCGTCGCCCAGCTGCAGCCACACGAAGTTGGCCTGGGTGTCCGGGATCTCGAGCCCGAGTGCGCGCAGCCCCGCCACGAGCCGCTCGCGCTCCGCGACGACCTCGGCGACGCGCCGGCGGATCTCCGCATCGGCGTCGAGGGCCGCGAGCGCCGCCGCCTGCGCGGGGCTGGAGACTCCGAACGGGGTCGAGGCCGCGCGGATGCCGGCCACGACGTCGGGATGACCGAGGGCGTAACCCACGCGCAGACCGGCGAGGGAGGCGGCCTTGGAGAACGTCCGCAGGACCACGAGGTTCGGGTGCGCGGGCAGCAGCGAGGGACCGTCGGTCGGGTCGTCCGCGGTGACGAAGTCGATGTAGGCCTCGTCGAGGAGGACGAGCACCGTCGGCGGGACGTCGGCGAGGAACTGCTCTACCTCCCCCCGCGTGAGCGCGGTGCCGGTCGGGTTGTTCGGTGAGCAGAGCAGGATCACGCGGGTGCGGTCGGTGACCGCCTCGGCCATCGCGTCGAGGCGGTGGCGCCCTTCGGCATCGACCGGTACGCGCACCATGGACGCGCCGGTGACCTGTACGGCGATCGGGTACGCCTCGAAGCTGCGCCAGGGAGCGACGACCTCGTCCCCCGGCCCGGAGGTCGCTCGCAGGATCGTCTCGAGCACCGCGGTCGAGCCGCCGCCGAGCGCCACCTGCTCGGGCGCCACGCCGTGCCGGGTCGCCAGCGCCTCGACGAGGTCCACGGCAGCCATGTCGGGGTAGCGCCCCGAGTCCTGGACGGCGGCGAGCACGGCCTCGGCCACGCCGGGCAGCGGCGGGTAGGGCATCTCGTTGGACGACAGCTTGGCGACCGGCCGGTCCTGCGCGGGGCGCTCGCCGGGGACGTAAGCGGGCAGCGACGCGATGTCGGCCCGCAGGAGATCGGCGGGGTGTGCGGGGCTGGGCGGGAACGTGCTGGCCATCGGTCCAGCATGCCCCGCCCCACCCCTGCGCGGGGCACAGGGTCACGGAGCGGCCCTCCCACCGTGCGAGGTCAGCGCGGGGGACGCGGGGGACGCGGGGGACGCGGGGGACGCGGGGGACGCGGGGCGAGGATCAGCGTCCGCGGGGCCACCAGGGGATGCGCGGGCGCGGGGTGACGACGTTCGGGACCCGCTCCCGGATCGCGTTCGTGATGACGCCCGTGCCGTAGGAGGCGTCGTCGAGCAACCGCATGGCCAGGCTCTTGACCGGCCCGAGACGCGTGGGCCGGAGGATGTGGTCACGTACCGGCTCCCACATCATGGCTGCCGCCACCCCGCGCGCAAGCCCGGAGCGTGGCGTCGACGCGAGGACGGCCCAGCCGACCGGCCACCAGTCGCGGCGCAGCAGGTGTCCCGTCCAGAAGCCGTCGGACCAGATCTGCCGGCCGGCCATCTCGGCGACGACGCTCAGCGGCACCTCGTCGGGCAGGCTCGCGCGCTGGCGGGCGAGCTCGTAGCCGGCGACGCCGGCGGCCAGCCACCGGTGCCCGGTCGAGGCCAGCCCGATGACGGCGAGGCCGGACAGGCTCGGCGAGGCCGGGGTGAGGCGGAGCGGGTGCCGCTGCTCGAGAAGCGCGGCGGAGCTGCCGTACCCGGCGCGGCGGCCCATGAAGGCCCGCCACGTGGTCCGCACCTCGTGGAACACCTGAACGTCCGGGGCGTACAGGACGTTCCAGCCCGCCTCGTCCATTCGCCAGAACAGGTCGACGTCCTCGCCGATGCGCAGGCCCGGCTCGAACGGCGGGTCGGTGACGGCGGAGCGCCGCACGAGGACCGCGGCGCTGGGCAGCCAGCCGACCATGACGCCGTGGACGACGCGGCTGGGGACCGGTCCCATGTCGATCTCGGAGCGGGTGTCCTCGTAGAGCTCGATGGCGCTGTCCCCGTCGAACCGCGGGCGCACGCGAGGACCGACCGCGCCGAGCTGCTCGTCGTCGAGCATGGGGCGCAGGCGGGCGATCCAGTCGTCGCTCGCGCGCGCGTCGGAGTCGATGAACGCGATGAACGGCGCACTGGTCGCAGCGAAGCCGGTGTTGCGGGCGCCGCCCGGCCCCTGGTTGACGTCGTGCCGGATGAGTCGTGCGCCGTAGTGGTCGGCGATCGCCGCGATCCGGGACGCGTGCTCCGGGTCGGGGGTGGCGTCGTCGACGACGGTCACCGGGTGCCCCTCGACGGCGAGCGAGGCCAGCAGGGGGTCCAGCAGGGTCGGGTCCCCGTACATCGGGATGACGACCTCGACGTCGGTGACCTCGCCGTAGGCGACCGGCTTGGGGTGGACGATGCCGAGGTCGAGGAGGAACCGTGCGGCGGCGCGCTCGGTGTCGTCCGCCGCCTCGGCGCCGTGCTCCTCGGCGTCGCAGACCCGGGTGGCGAAGTCCCGGAACTCCTCGGGGACCACGGTGACGGAGAACGGCGAGCCTCCCAGGACCACCCGGCCGGCCCGCAGCACGGTCCCGGGCGCCCAGACCACGGTCCGGCCGGCGACGACGTCGACCTCCCCGCGCTCCGGGGGCTCCGGGAAAGGCGGCGGCCCCCAGGGCGTGGTCGTCGCGTCGGTCGTCGTCACGTCGTCTCCTGTCGTACCGGGTGCGGGTCCGGTGCCGACGCACTGACGACGACACCCGTCCCATTCTCCCAGCCGGTGGGAACCGGAGAGCCCGCCCGGTAGGCGTTCGCTCCGGGCGGAGGCCCGCCCGTCATGGCCCGGCGTGGGTCGGCCCAGCGCGGCGCAGTCCGGCCCGGCGGCCCCCACCCGCCCGCTCGGCCGCCCCGTCAGTCCCGCTCGAGCTCGACGACCACCGACGTCGTCACGGCCCCCTCCTCCCCCACTCCGAGCAGGCGACGGAACTCGTCGTCGACGTGGGCGACGTCGTACTCGTGCCCGCGGTGCTCGAGGACGCCGTCCCATGCGGCGGCGGAGTGCTCGGGGTAGTGCCCCTCGAACGGGAAGACGTCGCCGAGGTCGCGCGGGCGGGTGGAGGTGTCGACCGTGTAGGCGCTCCGGCTCCCGGTCTCGGCGTTCGGCGCGACGTGCGGGACGGGTGCGCCGTCGAGGCCGGACACGGCGTCGTCAGCGACGTCGATGCTCAGGTGGTGACCGGCCACGGGTGCGCCCGCGTGCGCGATCGGCGCGTTGAGCGCCACGCTCGCCCGCAGGTCGTACCGGCGGGCGTCGTCCCCCGCCGCCCAGTGCGCCACGCCCAGCCCGCCCTGGCTGTGCCCGATCATCCCGACGGCGTCCCCGTCCCGGGCCCCGGCGACCTCGAGCGCCTCCGAGATGCCCTCGAGCAGTGCGGAGCTGCCGGTGGCGGCGAGCTCGATGTTCGAGGCGTTGTCCATGAGGTTGTCGGGGTCGGCCACCGTCGCGTCCGCGCTGGTGCCGGGGATGACGACGACGAACGACGTCGACCCGTCGGCGTGCTCGGTCCGCAGCACCTCCAGGTGCGGGCGGTCGGCTCGACCGGACTCGGCGTGGAGCGGGTCGATCCGGTCGATGAGGTCGCCGACGGAGCCGGGCCGGGTCCCGGCGAGGGGCTCCGGACCACGGTCGGAGGCCGGTCGGCGCGAGAGCAGCGAGCCCGGTGCGGACAGGTCCCGGGGCGCGCCGAACCGCAGACCGGCCACGCCGGCGACCGGCGCCGGGAGGCCCGGGACGGGCTCGGGGTCGAGCACGGCGCGCGCCCCACCCGGTACACCGGCGAGCAGGCCGCGCGCCAGGGGCAGGGCCGCGAGCGCGGCCATCTCGCCGTCCGCCGCGTCCCGGTCGACGGCGGCGAGGAGGGGCCCCCGCCCCACGGCACCGACCGCGGCATCGACCAGCCCACCGGCCGCGGCCACGTCGGCGTCGAGCTCCGCGGCGATACCCGCGCCGCCCGGCCGGGCCGCCCAGCCCGGGCTCGTGAGGATCCCGTACCCCGGGAGGGCCCAGGTGGCCGGGTTGCGAGAGGCGACCACACGCCCTGGGATCAGACGCGGCGGGCCGGTGGCGTTGGACAGGGCGCCGAGCACGTGGAAGAGGGCGCCGGCGGTGCCGTCCGCGTGCTCGATCCGCGCCGCCCACCCGCGCAGGCCGTTCGCGAGATCCTCGGCGCGCCCGGCGACGGCGCCGAGCGTGTCCGCCACCGCCTGCGCGGACGCCCTGGCGGCCGCGAACTCGGCGGCGAGCGCGGGGTCGTGGGCGGCGTTCGGGACCGGGACGAGGAGGCGGCCACCGTGCTGCGGGCTCGAGCCGACGAGCCGGAGCGGCCCGGCGGCCGCCCTCAACCCCGCCGCGACCTCGTCGACCTCGCTCGCCATCCGGCGCACCTCGGCAGTGTCGACGTCCATACCGTCGGCCGAGGAGGAGACGTGCTCCCGCGCGACGGGATCGGGCGGCACCGGGGGGTCGGGCCGGTCACCGGCGACGGGTCGGATCAGCCCACCCATCGCACCGCCCCCACGCCGGGCGCGCCCTGGATATCGATCCGCAGCGTGAGGCCGAGGAGCCGTCCCTCCAACCCGCGCAGCTCACCGATCGCGGAGTCGACGTCCCCGCGGAGCACCTCTCGCGACTCCGTGGCCGCCGCGCCCGCCTCACCCGTCCAGCGCATCGGAACGCAGGACGACAGTCTGTCCCGCACGCCCTCCACCGCCGTGACCTGCGCGCGCACCCGCTGCAGGTCCGCCTCGATCTGGTCGAGCATCACGCCCCCTCTCTCCTGCCCGGCACGCTAGGTGCGTCCCTGGCGGAGGGCAGCGGCGATCGGCGGCACCTGTGGGCACCGGCACCGGGAGGCGGGCTGTGGGGACGGCGGCGCCGGTCAGACGTGGATCAGTCGGCCCGTGGGGACGGCGGCGCCCATCAGGCGCGGGTCAGGTCAGGCGCGGGTCAGGTCAGGCGCGGGGCAGGTCAGGCGTGGATCAGTCGGCCGCGAGCGGCTGCCTGGCGGCCCAGTCGGCCAGCTCGACGCGCGGTCCCGTGTAGAACGGGATCTCCTCGCGCACGTGCCGTCGCGCGTCGACGGCGCGCAGCTCGCGCATGACGTCGACGATGCGGTGCAGCTCGGGGGCCTCGAAGGCGAGGATCCACTCGTAGTCGCCGAGCGCGAACGCGGAGACGGTGTTGGCGCGCACGTCCGGGTAGTCGCGGGCGGCCATGCCGTGCTCCCGCAGCATGCGGGAGCGTTCCTCCGCGGGGAGGACGTACCACTCGTAGGACCGGACGAACGGGTAGACGCAGATGTAGTCGCCCGCCGGCTCTCCGGCGAGGAACGCCGGGACGTGGCGGCGGTTGAACTCGGCCGCGCGGTGCAGGCCGACGACCGACCACACCGGCTCGAGCGCGGACCCGAGGTCGCTCGCGCGCAGCGCGTGGTAGGCGGCCTGGACCTCCTCGATGGTCTCGGCGTGCCACCACACCATGAGGTCGGCGTCGGCGCGCAGGCCCGCGACGTCGTACCAGCCACGCAGCTCGACGCCGGTCGCGCGCACCGCCCGCTCCGCGTCGGCCGCGAGCGCGTCCCGCTCAGCGGCGCCGGTCGGCAGCGGCTGGGTCGTGGCGAACACCGACCACATCGTGTAGCGGATGCGCTCGTTGAGCGCCTCGGCGTCGTGCTCGGTCAGGTCGTTCGCGGACCCGGCCCCGCCGCCGATCACACCTCCGGCGTCCGTCGCACCCGTCGTCCCGTCGTTCACGCGCTCTCCTCGATCGCCGTCACCACGTCGTCGGGCTGCCCGCACAGCGCGAGCCGCCCGTCGTCGACCCCGTCGCGCACCGCGCAGCAGGCGACCGCGCAGGCCGATTCCCACGCCGGCAGGTCGCCGACGACCGCGCGCCGGCCCTCGGCACCGGCCGGCACCCCCCGCGCCTCGGCGGCGCGGTCGAGCAGGAGGTCGGCAAGTCCCGCCACGAACTGGGCATACGTTCCGGCCGTCGCCGCGCGGGCGAGGCGCAGGCCGAGCTCCTCGGCGGTCTCGGCGGCCTCCGTGTCGAGGTCGTAGACGACCTCCATGTGGTCCGAGACGAACCCGATCGGGCTGAGCACCACGGAGCCCCGGCCGGTGGTGGCGAGGTCGCGCAGCGCGTCGTTGACGTCGGGCTCGAGCCACGGGGTGCGCGGGTCGCCGGACCGGGAGCAGTAGGTCAGCGACCAGTCGAGCTCACGGCCCAGGCGCCGCCCGACCTCGGCCGACACGAGCCGGGCGACCTCCTCGTGCTGCTCGGCGTAGGTCGCCGTGGTCCGCCGGCCCGAGGCCACCTCCATCGTCGTGGGGATGGAGTGCGTGACGAACATCAGGTGCGGCTCGCCGCCGAGGGCCCGCATCGACTCCTCGACCGCGTCGGCGTTGGCCGAGACGAAGCCGGGGTCGTTGAAGTAGGGCCGCACCTTGTCGACCACGAGGGGGCGCCCCTCGGCCACGAGCGCCGGGACGTAGCGCCCGACGTCCTGGCGGTACTGGCGGCAGCTCGAGTACGAGCCGTACGCCGAGGTGGCGACCATGGCCACCCGCCGGGCGCCGGCGTCGTAGAGCTCGCGCAGGACGTCGATGCCGTCCGGGTCCCAGTTGCGGTTGCCCCAGACCACCGGCACGTCGATCCCGCGCGCGGCGGTCTCGGTACGCAGGGCGGCGAGGAGGTCGCGGTTGAGGTCGTTGATGGGACTGCGGCCGCCGAACGCGTAGTAGTGCTCGCCGACCTCCTCGAGCCGCTCGTCGGGGATGCCGCGCCCGGCGGTGACGCGACGCAGGAACGGGACGACGTCCTCGGGCCGCTCGGGGCCGCCGAAGGACATGAGCAGCACGGCGTCGTAGGGCGCCAGGGCGCCGGCCGTCACGGGGGGCGCGGTCCGTGCGGAACCGCCCGGAGCGTCCTGCCCCCGCGGAGGGTCCTGCTCCCCGGTCGTCGGTCGGCCGGTCGTCACGGTCACTTGGCGGTCCTCCTTGCGGGTGGGCGGCCCTGTCCGGCGCCGGCGCCCGCGGTCTCGTCGGCCACGGCGATGCCGGTGACGAGCTCGAGGGCGCGGACGAACTCCTCGCCCCGGCCGTCGCGCCCGGCCGCCCGTGCCGCGACCGTCGGTGGGTGGGCGAGGCGCGCGGCGAGGCGCCTCAGGGCCTGCGCCGCCTGGTCGGCGGGCACGGTGCCCGCCATGGGAAGTCGGGTGAGCTCGTCCTCCAGCGCGGATCCGACGCGGTCACGCACGGCGACCACCACGTCGTCCATCGCGCGCTCGGCGCGGGTCTCGACGACGACGCGCACCTCCTCGGCGAGGACCTCCTGGGCGTGGCGCACCTGCCCCTCGGTCGCGGCCGGCGCGTGCGCCTTGACGGTGTCGAGGTCGACGACGACGACGCCGGGCAGCGCGGCGGCCTCCGCCGAGACGTCGTGGCGCAGCGCGAGGTCGACGACGACCAGCGGCTCCGTGGTCCCGGCCGCTCGCCGGGCCGCCAGGGCGGACGACATCGCGTCGGCGTCGACGACCGGTGTGCCCGTGCCGCGGCAGGCGACGACGACGTCGGCGAGCGCGAGCTCCTCGGCCAGGTCGCCCGCGGCACGCACGTGCTCGGCGTCGGCGAAGCCGCGGGCCCGGCCGCTGGCCGACCACACGGCGATGGTCGTGCACTCCCGGCGGCGCAGCGCGGCGACGGTGGCGCCGGCGTAGGCGCCGGTGCCCACCACGAGGGCGCGGGCGCCGGACCACGAGCTGCGGGGCAGCTCACCGGACTCGGGCGTCCAGGCCTCGTCGTCGCGGGGGCACGCCGGGCGCGCCCGGACCGTGCCTGCGAGGTCGAGGGCGACTGCCACGACGGAGCGGCCGGCGGCGGCGAGGTCGGTGTCGACGGCGATCCGGCGCGAGGCGCGCGAGGCGCGCTGCAGCGCGTCCTCCAGGGCCGGGGTGGTCGCGCCGGCGGCGCGGGCGTCCTCGAGTGCGCGCCGGACCTGACCGACGATCTCGCGCTCGCCGACGACCATCGCGTCGAGGCCGGAGGCGACCTCGAAGAGGTGCCGGACGGCGTCGTGGCCGTCGGTGCGTCCGGTGAGGTCGTCGATCTCGAGGGGGTCCACGCCGCTGGTCGAGGCGAGGGCGGCGCGCGCGGCGTCGAGCGCCGCGTCCGGGTCGGCGGCCTCGAGGTAGAGCTCGACCCGGTTGCAGGTGGCGAGCACGACGGCGCCGTCGACGGCCGGGTGGTCGGCCAGGAGGGTGGGCAGGGAGTCGACTCCGACGCTGAGCCGCTCGAGGTCGTCGAGCGTCACCGAGTGGTGGTCGGCGGAAAGCAGGGTGAGCGGCACCGAGACAGGTTAGCAATTCGACGCGAAGAAGTTTCTCCCGCCCGTGCACAATGGCTGCGTGACGAATTCCGACATCTCCACGGCCGCCTCCGTGAGCGCCGGCACGCCCGCCCTGCTCGAGGCCTATTCCGGACGGCGACCGGAGCGCCTGCCGGTCTGGTTCATGCGGCAGGCCGGTCGCTCGCTGCCGGAGTACAAGGAGGTGCGCGCGGGCACGGAGATGCTCGACGCCTGCCTCACGCCCGAGCTCGCCGCGGAGATCACCTGCCAGCCGGTGCGCCGGCACGGCGTCGACGCCGCGATCCTCTTCTCCGACATCGTCGTGCCGCTGAGGCTCGCGGGCATCGACGTCGAGATCGTCCCCGGGGTCGGCCCCGTCATCGCGGACCCGGTCCGCACCCCGGCCGACGTCGCGCGCCTGACCGCCCACGAGCCCGGCGACCACGCCCCGATCGCGGCGGCCGTCCGCGCGGTGACCGACGAGCTCGGCACCGGCGACGGGCCCGGCGACACCCCGCTCATCGGCTTCGGCGGCGCCCCGTTCACCCTGGCCGCCTACCTCGTCGAGGGCCGCCCCTCGCGCGACCACCTGGCCGCCCGCGCACTCATGCACGCCGACCCCGCCGCCTGGGACCGGCTGCTCACCTGGACCGCCGACCTCACGGGCGCGTTCCTCGCCGCGCAGGTCGACGCCGGCGTCCGCGCCGTCCAGCTCTTCGACTCCTGGGCCGGCTCGCTGTCCGTCGACGACTACACCGCGCGCGCCGCCCCGTACTCGGCGCGCGCGCTGGACCACGTGGCGGACCGGGTGCCGCGGGTCTCGTTCGGGACCGGCACGTCCGAGCTCCTCACCGTCATGGCGGGGCACGCCGAGGTCGTCGGGGTGGACCACCGACTCCGGCTCGACGTCGCGAACGAGCGGCTGGGCGGAGAGGTGCCGCTGCAGGGCAACATCGACCCTGCGCTGCTCACCGCGCCGTGGGAGGTTCTCGAGCGGCACGTGCGCGCCGTCGTCGAGGCGGGTCGGGCGGCGCCCGGGCACGTGGTCAACCTCGGTCACGGCGTCCCGCCCACCACGGACCCGGCGGTGCTCACGCGCATCGTCGAGCTCGTCCACTCCCTGTGACCGGATCGGACCCCGCGGCCGGCGCAGCGACCTCCACCGGGCCGGATCCCGCGGCCGGCGCAGCCACCTCGCACGACCCCGGCCGGAAGGTCCCCGCCCCCGACCGCACCACCTGGGACCTCGCCGTGATCGGGGCGGGGATCGCCGGCCTCACGCTCGCCCACGACGTCACCCGGTCCGGCCGGTCGGTCGTCCTGCTGGAGGCGTCGGGCCGGGTCGGCGGGCTCGTCTCGCCGCTCTCGCTCTCGCTCGTCGGCGGGTCCGGCAGTGCCGACGGCGGTGCCGACGGCGGAGTCCGCACCGGTCCGGTCCTCCTCGACGGCGGGGCCGAGGCCATGGGCACGCGGCGGCCGGCGGCGATCGAGCTGGCCGAGGAGCTGGGGCTCGCGATCGAGCGGCCCGCCGCGGGCTCGTGGGTGCAGCCGGCGGCCGGCCCCGCGCGGCCCGTGCCGCCGCGGTCGCTGCTCGGCGTCCCCTCGGACCTCGCCCATCCGCTCGTCGCCCAGATCCTCGGGGAGCGCGCGGCGCGCCGGGCGGCGGAGGCGGACTCCGCGGGGCGAGCCGGCGCGCTGCCAGGCTCGGCCTCGCTCGCCGACGTCGTGCGGTACGCGATGGGCGAGGACGTCCTCGAGCGCCTCGTCCGCCCGATCGCCGGCGCGCTGCACGCGTCCGACCCGGAGGAGCTCGCGATCGACGTCGTCGCGCCCGGCCTGCGCGCGGCCCTGGCCGAGTCCGGGTCGCTGAGCACGGCGGTCGCGTCGCTCGTCGGCGAAGGACCGGCCGTGGCCACCGTCCGCGGCGGCATGCACCTGCTGCCCGCAACGCTCGCCCGCGCGGCCGTCGCCGCGGGCGCCGAGATCCGCACGGGCGCGGCTGTCGAGCGGCTCGTCCGCGACGGCGGAGCCTGGCAGCTCCAGGTCGCGCCCGGCGGGACGCTGCGCGCGCGTGAGGTGGTGCTGGCGGTTCCCGGCCCGGAGGCGCTGCGCATGGTCGAGCCGGAATTCCCCACGGCCCGGGAGGTCCGGCTCGTCCCCGGCGCGCCGGTGGAGCACCGCACGCTGATCCTCGACGCCCCGGCCCTGGACCGGGCGCCGCGAGGATCGGGCGTCATCGTCGGCGAGGGGGCCGAGCCCGGCGGGCGCGCCGTCCGCGCGAAGGCGCTCACCCACTCCAGCGCCAAGTGGCCCTGGGTGGCCGCGGCGCTGGGCGGCCGGCACGCCGTGCGGCTCTCCTACGGGCGCCCCGGCGAGGAGCCGCGCCTGCCCGGGGTCGACGAGGCACTGGCCGACGCCGCGGCGCTGCTCGGCGTCGATCTCACCGCGGCCCAGCTGCTCGCCACGGCGCCGATCTCGCACGGCGGCGCGCTCGCGCCGCAGACCCCGGGCATGCGGGAGACCGTCACGGACCTGGCGGCGACGGCGGCGGAGCGGGACCTGCACCTCGCGGGCGCGTGGGTCGCCGGGACGGGGCTGCCCGCAGTCGTCGCCCACGCCCGTCGGCTGGCCCGGCGCCTCGTGTGAGATAACCCGGGCACGGTCCGTGCCCGCACCGGCCCACCTGTCGGATGTTGCGTACATCATGTGACATACACGTGTTCTGAATGAGGCAGCACGTGCGACTGAATATGCTTTATGACGACTCGTCGTCATATCCAAAGAATGGTCCTGACGGTTCGTCAGGTCGATTTCACAGATGTCCAGTTTTCGCATTTTCGTTACGCCGCACTTGCATATTAGAACCATTCTCGACGGCGGTCGGTGCGAGAATGACGGCATGACCTCAGCCACCGCCGCGCGGCCCTGGCGCCTGGGCACGCGAGGTTCCGACCTCGCCCGCACGCAGTCGAGCCACGTCGCCGACGCACTGACCGCCGCGGGCGCCGGCGCGCTCGATCTGGTCGTCGTGCGCACCGAGGGCGACGTGTCCACCGCCTCGCTCGCCTCCCTCGGCGGCACCGGCGTCTTCGCGGGCGCCCTGCGTGCGGCGCTGCTCGACGGCGAGGTCGATGTCGTCGTGCACTCCCTCAAGGACCTGCCCACGGCGCCGCACCCCGGACTGACGATCGCCGCGGTCCCCCCGCGCGAGGACCCGCGCGACGCCCTGTGCGCGCGCGACGGGCTCACGCTCGCCGACCTGCCCGCCGGCGCCCGAGTCGGCACCGGCTCCCCCCGCCGCGCCGCGCTGCTGCTCATCGCCCGGCCCGACCTCGAGATCGTCGACATCCGCGGCAACGTGCCCACTCGCCTCGCGCGGACCGAGGACGACCTCGACGCCGTGGTCCTCGCACTGTCCGGCCTGCGCAGGCTCGGCCTCGAGGGCCGGGCCACCGAGATCCTCGGCCCGCCGAGCTTCCTACCGGCCCCCGGCCAGGGCGCCCTCGCCGTGGAGACCCGCGACGACGTCGACTCCGAGCTGCCCGGTCTCGCCGCCGCACTGCGAGCGATCCACCACGCGCCGTCCGCGGCCGCGGTCGTCGCCGAGCGGACCCTGCTCGGCCGGCTCGAGGCCGGCTGCGCCGCCCCGGTCGGCGCACTGGCCACCCTCGACGGCGAGGACCTCGAGCTCGCCGCCGTCGTCGCCCGACCGGACGGCGCCCTGCACCTGCGGCGCGCGGCGCACGCGAGCATCGACCCGGCCGACACGACGCTCGCCGCGACCGTCGGGCGCGACCTCGCCGACGACCTGCTCGTATCCGGCGCCGCCGACCTCATGGCGGACGCGTGAGCCTGGCCGGCGCGCGAGTCCTCGTCCCGGCAGGGTCGCTCGAGATCGCCCGGGCCCTGCGGGAGGCCGGCGCCGACGTGGTGCCGGTGACGCTCACGCGCACGGTCGAGCTCGACGTCGACCCGGGCGCCGTCGACCCGGCCGGTGCCGCCTGGGTGCTCGTCACCTCGGCGCGCACGGTGGCCCGACTCGCCGACGTCAGGCTCGCGGGCGTGCGGCTCGACGACGGTCCGCGCACCTGGCCGGCCGCCGTCGCGGCCGCCCGCGCGGACGGCACCTGCATCGGCTCTGTCGGACCCGCGACCACCGCCGCGCTCACCGGCGTCGGCATCACTGTCGACGCGGAGGCGCCGGCGGGCACGGCCGCGTCGCTGCTGGACGTCGTCGACCGCCCCGGGGACCCTCGCCGGCGGCGCGTCCTCCTGCCGGCGAGCGCCCTGGCCGACCCGGCCACCGCCCGGCGGCTGGCCGGCGCCGGCTGGAGCGTCGACGCGGTCCCCGTCTACACGACCGTCACCGCGGAGCCCGACGAGGCCCGGGCCGCCACGCGCCCGTGGCCGGACGTCGTCGCCCTCACCTCGCCCTCGACCCTGCGCGCGCTGCTCGAGACCGCGGGCCGCCCTCCGACGTCGACCGCCCTGGTCGCCATCGGTCCGACGACGGCCACGGCCATCCGCGAGGCGGGCCTGGACGTCTCGTCCGTCGCCGGGGCGCCGACCCCGGAGGCGATCGTCGCCGCGGTCGAAGAGGCGGCTGCTACCGACCGCGCCCGACCCGACCACGCACCCACCGTCACCCGCCCCGCGGACCCGCGCTCCGGCGTCGGGCCCGGCGGTACCGCACCACCACGGAGGACACCATGAGCCAGTTCCCCACCGTCCGTCCCCGCCGGCTGCGCTCCTCGCCGGCGCTGCGGCGGCTCGTCGCCGAGACCCGCATGGACCCGGCCGACCTCGTGCTGCCCGTGTTCCTGCGCGAGGGCCTCAGCGAGCCGCGGCCGATCGGGTCGATGCCCGGGGTCCTCCAGCACACCCCCGACTCCCTGCGCCGGGCGGCGGCCGAGGCGGCGGAGGCCGGCGTCGGCGGGATCATGCTCTTCGGCGTGCCGGCCACCCACGACGCCACCGGGACGGGGGCGACCGACCCGGACGGGATCGCGAACGTCGGGCTGCGCCTGCTGCGCGAGGAGGTCGGGGAGTCGATGGTCGTCGTCTCCGACCTGTGCCTGGACGAGTTCACCGACCACGGCCACTGCGGCGTGCTCGCCGCCGACGGGAGGGTGGACAACGACGCCACGCTGGTCCGCTACGCGGAGATGGCGCTCGCGCAGGCCGAGGCGGGAGCGTCGCTCCTCGGGCTGTCGGGGATGATGGACGGCCAGGTCGGGGCCGTGCGCGCGGCCCTGGACGACGCCGGACGCACCGACGTCGGCACGCTCGCCTATGCGGCGAAGTACGCGTCGGCCATGTACGGGCCGTTCCGCGAGGCCGTCGACTCGCAGCTCACGGGCGACCGGCGGACCTACCAGATGGATCCGGCCAACCGTCGGGAGGGGCTGCGCGAGACGCTCCTCGATGTCGAGGAGGGTGCCGACGTCGTCATGGTCAAGCCGGCCACGCTCTACCTCGACGTCCTCGGCGACGTCGCGGAGGCCGTCGACGTGCCGGTGGCGGCCTACCACGTGTCGGGCGAGATGGCGATGGTCGAGGCCGCCGCGGAGCGCGGCTGGATCGACCGGCGGCGGACGATCCTCGAGACCCTGCTGTCGGTGCGCCGGGCCGGGGCGGGGATCGTGGCGACGTACTGGGCGACCGAGGCGGCCGGCTGGCTGCGGGAGAGGTGAGAGAGGCGATGACGCAGGTGAACGGATCGACTGGAGCAGGATCGTCGAGCAGCGACGAACGAGACGCATCCGCGCCGGGTACGGCGGCTTCCTCCGGCGACACGACAGCCATGGCATCTCCCGGAACGGCGTCACCCGGCAGCTGGTCCGCGGGCCCGGCGAGCGAGGCGGCGTTCGAGGCCGCGCGGGCGGCGATCCCCGGCGGGGTGGACTCCCCCGTCCGGGCCTACGGGTCCGTGGGCGGCACGCCCCGGTTCCTCGCCTCGGCCCGCGGCCCGTACGTCACCGACGTCGACGGGCGCGAGTACGTCGACCTCGTCGCGTCGTGGGGGCCCGCGCTGCTCGGGCACGCCCACCCGGAGGTGGTGGGCGCGGTCCGAGAGGCGGCCGCGTCCGGCCTCAGCTTCGGCGCACCGACGGTCGCCGAGACCGAGCTCGCCGAGGCCGTCACCGCCCGGGTGGCCCCGGCCGAACGCGTGCGGTTCGTCAGCTCGGGCACCGAGGCGACGATGACCGCCGTCCGCCTCGCCCGCGGCGTGACGGGTCGGCCCCTGATCGTCAAGATCGCCGGCCACTACCACGGGCACTCCGACTCGCTCCTGGTGGACGCGGGCTCCGGCGTGGCCACGCTCGGCATCCCCGGCACGCCCGGGGTGCCCGAGGAGATCGCCGCGTTCACCGTCGTCGTGCCGTACAACGACCTGCCGGCGATGGAGGCCGTCATGGGCGCCCATGGCGACCGGGTGGCGGCCGTGATCGTCGAGGGCGCCGCCGCGAACATGGGCGTCGTCGCGCCCGAGCCCGGGTACAACCGGGCGCTGCGCGAGCTGACGAGACGCCACGGCGCACTGCTCGTCCTCGACGAGGTGCTCACCGGCTTCCGCGTCGGACCGGGCGGCTGGTGGGGCCTCGAGGGGGCGACCGAGGGCTGGGCGCCCGACCTCTTCACGTTCGGCAAGGTGCTCGGCGGCGGGATGCCGCTCGCCGCCCTCGGCGGTCGGGCGGCTGTGATGGACGAGCTCGCCCCGAGCGGTCCCGTCTATCAGGCGGGCACGCTGTCCGGGAACCCGCTGGCGACCGCCGCCGGGCTCGCCACGCTGCGCCTCGCCGACGACGCCGTGTACTCCGCGGTCGACGCCGCCGCCGACGCCGTTGCCACGGCCACGGGCGAGGCGCTCGACGCCGTCGGGCTGGCGCACACGGTGAGCCGGGCGGGGAACCTGTTCTCGGTCTTCCTCGGCGAGTCCGCGGCGGGCGGCGTGCGCGACTACGCGGGGGCCAAGGCCTCCGAGACCTGGCGGTACCCGGCGTTCTTCCGCGCCATGGCGGCGGCCGGCGTGCTGCTGCCGCCGAGCGCGTTCGAGGCATGGTTCCTCACCGCGGCCCACGACGACGAGGCTCTCGCCCGGGTGGTCGACGCCCTGCCGTCGGCGGCCCGCGTGGCGGCGGAAGCGGCGCCGCCGGCCGGCTGACCGCGGTCGCCGCGACCTGGGGGAGAATCGTCCCCGTGACTGCGCGCACCGACCTCTCGACGATCACCCCGCCCATCGCCCTCGGGGCGCTCGACGGCCGCTACCGGTCCGCGGTCGCCCCGCTCGTCGACCACCTCAGCGAGGCCGCGCTCAACCGGGCGCGACTCCAGGTCGAGGTCGAGTGGCTCATCCACCTGTGCGACACCGGGTCTCTGCCCGGCGCGCCGACCCTCACCGACGCGGAGCGCGCCTACCTGCGCGGCGTCGTCGACAGCTTCGGCGCCGACGACATCGCCGAGCACGCCGCCATCGAGGCCGAGACCCGGCACGACGTCAAGGCCGTGGAGTACCTGCTCAAGCGCCGCCTGGACGCCGCCGCGGACGCCCTCGGCCCGGACACGTCGCTGCCGGGCGCGCACGAGATCGTCCACATCTTCTGCACGTCGGAGGACGTCAACAACCTCTCCTACGCGCTCACGGTGCGCGCCGCCGTCGTCGACGTGTGGCTGCCCGCAGCAACGGCGGTCACCGACCAGCTCGCCGAGCTCGCGCTCGCCCACGCCGAGGTCCCCATGCTCGCCCGCACGCACGGTCAGACGGCCACGCCCGTCACGCTCGGCAAGGAGCTCGCCGTAACGGTCGCGCGCCTGCGCCGCCAGCTCGACCGGGTCGCGTCGACCGAGTACCGCGGCAAGATCAACGGCGCGACCGGCACCTACGGCGCGCACAGCGTCGCCGTCCCGGGCACCGACTGGCCGGCGGTCGCGGAGCGCTTCGTCACCGGCCTCGGACTCTCCTTCAACCCGCTGACCACGCAGATCGAGGCGCACGACTGGCAGGCGGAACTCTACTCCGACGTCGCCCGGTTCAACCGGATCCTGCACAACCTCGCGACCGACGTGTGGACGTACATCTCGCTCGGCTACTTCACCCAGCGGCTCTCGGCGCAGGGCTCGACCGGCTCCTCGACGATGCCGCACAAGGTCAACCCGATCCGGTTCGAGAACGCCGAGGCGAACCTCGAAATCAGCTGCGCCCTGCTCGACACCCTCGCCTCGACGCTCGTCACCTCCCGCCTGCAGCGCGACCTCACCGACTCGACGACGCAGCGCAACATCGGCACCGCGTTCGGGCACTCGCTGCTCGCGATCGACAACGTGAGCCGGGGGCTCGCGGGCCTCGACGTCGACGCCGAGGCGATGGCCCGCGACCTCGACGACGCCTGGGAGGTCCTCGGCGAGGCCGTCCAGCAGGCGATGCGCGCCGCCTCGGTCGCGGGCGCCAGGGGCATGGAGGACCCCTACGAGCGGCTCAAGGAACTCACGCGCGGCCGCAAGGTCGACGGGCCGGCAATGCGCGAGTTCATCGGTTCGCTCGGGCTCCCCGCCGACGTCGAGGAGCGGCTGATCGCCCTGACCCCCGCGACCTACACGGGGCTGTCCGCACAGCTGGCCCGTACCGTCGAGGCCGAGGGCTGACCGGGAGGGGGCCCGGCGTCGTCGGGCATCTCACGGACACGCCGCCGCCCGCGTTCGTCCACCGCCCCATAGGTTGGTGCGGTGACGACCTCAGCCCTCGCCCACGCGACCGCCGCGGCCCACGCCCCCGGCGCCCCGATCGCAGCCTCCGTCCCCGACGAGGGGCTGACCGGCATCGCCGGCTGGGCCGTGTCGATGATGGAGTCCCTCGGCGGGTTCGGGGCGGCGCTGCTCATCGCGATCGAGAACCTGTTCCCGCCGATCCCGTCGGAGATCATCCTTCCGCTCGCCGGGTTCACGGCCTCCCAGGGGCAGACGTTCGGGCTCGTCGAGGTGATCATCTGGTGCACGGCCGGCTCGGTGTTCGGCGCCTACGCGCTCTACGGCGTGGGCGCGCTGCTCGGCCGCGAGCGCACCCGGGCGATCATGAACTGGCTGCCGCTCGTCGACGTCGAGGACGTGACCAAGACCGAGAACTGGTTCGACAAGCACGGCCACTGGACCGTCCTGCTCGGGCGGTGCCTGCCGATCTTCCGTTCCCTCATCTCGATCCCCGCGGGCATCACGCGGATGTCGCTGCTCATGTTCGGCCTGCTCACGACGATCGGCTCCCTCGTCTGGAACACCGTCCTCATCCTCGCCGGCTACTACCTGGGCGAGAACTGGGACGTCGTCGAGGAGTACACGAGCTGGCTGCAGTACGTCGTCATCGCCGCGGTGCTCCTCCTGCTCGTCTGGTTCGTCGTCGCGCACCTGCGCAAGCGTCGCGCGCGCGCCGCCGCCGGCACCGAGGCCGGTGGCGAGAGTGGCGCGGCCGGTGGCGACGGCGCATCCGCACGCCCGGCGACCATCGACGACACCCGCCCCACCCAGCAGGACGCGGCCGCCTCCGGAGACGCACGACCGACCCGTCGCGCGGGCTCCACCTCCGACGACGGGCGCGGCCCGACCTCGACCACGGACCCCGCGTTGTGACCGCCCCCGAGGTCTCCTCCGCGCGCGAGGACCAGATCACCGGGCTCGGCGCCCTCATCGCGACCGCCTTCGACGACGACCCGCTGTTCACCTGGGCCGTGCCCGACCGGGAGCGCCGGCACCGGCGCCTGCCCGCCTGGGCGGTCGCCAGCGTGCGGACTGGTCTGGCGCACGGCGTCGTCGACACAGTCGACGGCGGGTCGGTCGCCGTCTGGTACGCGCCCGGCCACACCCCGCGGATGCTCGACCAGCTGCGCGGCGGCGCCCTCGGGGCACTGCTGCGCCTGCGCCCGGGCGACGTGCGCCGGCTCGCCGCAGCCGAGCGGCAGGCCCAGGCCGCCCACCGGCACCACGACCCGGAGTCCGCCGCCTGGTACCTCGCGTTCCTCGCCGTCGACCCGGAGCACCAGGGCCAGGGGCACGCGGGGGCCCTGCTGCGGCACGGTCTGGCGCGCGCCGACCGCACCGGCGCGCCGGTGTGGCTCGAGACGAACGCCGAACGGAACGTGGCGATCTACGAGCGGTTCGGATTCGAGGTCGTGGCGCACGAGAGGGCCGACGGGCTGCCGGAGTTCTGGGGCCTGCTCCGCCCGGCCCGCGGGGCCGAGGAGCCTGCTCGCGAGGACTGAGCCGTCGCCGACGGCAGCCCAGCGCGCGTCGAGGGTGCGGGTTGTCGTCGAGGGCGCGGTCTATCGCAGAGAGGACAGCCGCCGACCCTCCACTCGGCGCGGCCACCGCGTCTTCGGCACGCACACCGCGCCTTCGATGGGTCCCTCTGCCACTCGACGAGCCCTCCGGGCGAGCAGCCGCCCCACGCAGCCGACTCGAACGCGCAGGGCTCAGACGAACCTCAGACGAACGACGAGCGCAGCGCGCCCCCGGGCGGGCCGCCCGCCGGGGCCCCGGCGCCGACGGGTGCGAGGTTGTCCCCGTTGTCCGGGCCGGACATGTGGTCGATGCGGCGCAGGATCGCGCCCTCGCGCAGCGCCCACGGGCAGACCTCGACCCGGTCCACACCGAGGTGCCGCATCGCCGACTCCGCGACGACGGCACCCGCCACGATCTGGTGCGTGCGCTCCGGCGTGATACCCGGCAGCTCCATGCGCTGCTCCGCGGGGATGCGCGCAAGCCGGGGCACCCAGTCCTGGAGATCCCGCAGTGCCATCCGGCGCCGCTCCTCGGGCCCGATGACGGCCTGCGAGTGCCCGGCCAGGCGGGCCAGCGAGCGGAAGGTCTTCGACGTGACGACCACGTGGTCCGGGCTCGGGAGGTCGGCCAGTTCCTTCGCGACCGGCGCGAGGAGCTTGTCCACGCGCCGCTGGAGCGTGGCCATCTGATTCTTCTCGGGCGGGTCGGAGGTGAGAAAGTGCCGGGTGAGCCGACCGGCCCCCAGAGGGAGGGACACCCGGAACTCGGGCGACTCGTCGATGCCGAGCGCGACCTCCAGCGAGCCGCCGCCGATGTCGAGCACGAGGAGGCGGCCCGACGCCCAGCCGTGCCAGCGCCTGGCCGCCAGGAACGTCAGCTCGGCCTCCTGGTCGCCGCTGAGCACCCGCAGCGGGACGCCGGCGGCCTTCTCGAGCTTGGCCACGACCTCCGGACCGTTCCGCGCCTCCCGGATGGCGGAGGTCGCCATGCCGACGAGCTCCTCGCAGCCGAACTTCTCCGCAGCCTTCCTCGCGCGCTTGACGGCCTTCTTCAGTGCCTTGACGCCGTCGTCGTCGATCGTGCCGTCGTCGGTGAGGTACTGCATGAGCCGGACGGTCGACCGGTCGGAGGACTCCGGGTCCGGGCGGGCGTCCCGCACGGCGTCGAGCACCACGAGGTGCACGGTGTTGGACCCGACGTCGAGAACTCCCAGGCGCATCCGCACACCGTAGCGTCCCGACGTGACCCAACACACCACGGCGCCGGCGCCCCAGGGCTCGCGAGCGGCCGGTCGGACCGCGCCGATCAGAGTGCGTCCATGGGGGGTGCGCCGATCAGAGTGCGTCCATGGGGGGTGCGCCGATCAGAGTGCGTCGCCGAGCGCGCCGAGCGTGAACTCCCAGCCCTGGCGGTAGCTCTCGGCCGGGGCGTCGTCGGCCCACGGTCCCGAGTGCCGCACGACGACGCGCGTCCCGCTCGCAGCGCCGGCGCCCGGCGCGTCGTCGGCCGCTCCGCCACCGGTGTGCACGTGGATGTCGACGGCCTCGTCCGCGCTGGTCCCGTCGGCGTCGCTCCAGCGCCACGTCATCGACAGCCGGCCGGCCCGGCCGCCGGCCGGGGGGACGACGTCGAGGTACCGACCGTCGAGCACGATGCCCGCGCCGGGCGCCTCGATCCGGTAGGCGCCACCGCGGCGCACGTCGGCCTCGATCGTCACGT
This sequence comes from Georgenia sp. Z1491, assembly GCF_049856175.1. GTDB lineage: Bacteria > Actinomycetota > Actinomycetes > Actinomycetales > Actinomycetaceae > JB111. The sequence goes on along the minus strand of NZ_JBNDNA010000001.1, from coordinate 300,282 downwards.
CGTCCCAGTGCTTCCACCACCACGACCGCAGTCCTTCCTCGGTGGCCAGCGCCGCCCACACCCGCTGAGCGTCAGCGTCGAGGGTGCGTTCGAGCTCGAGCGGGGCGCGCGTGATCGTCAGCCAGACCTCGGCGGCGCCCCCCTCGCTGTCCTCGTCACCCGGCGCGTCCGGACTCGCGGCGCCGAGCGCGCGGGCGAGCGACTGGAGGACCTGCTCCCAGCCGCCGCCGTACCCGACGGCGTGATCCGGCTCCGCCAGCTCGTGCCGCAGCGTGAGCTCGGTGCGGTTGTCGTCGACCGGTCGGAAGCGGGCGGAGATCACGCTCGTCGCCTCGCCCTGCCACGACCACTCGACGGCGACCTCGTCATCCGCGCACCGCAGCACGCGGCCGGTCGCACGGTCGTCCGGGTCGTCGGAGAGCGCGGCCCCGAAGGTGTCACCGACCCGGGCGGGGTCGCCGGTCACCGTGCCGAACCAGCGTGCGAGCCGGGCGGTGTCCGTGCAGGCGTCGCGCTGGTCGGCCACCTCCGCGCGGTAGACCCGGACGATGCTGAGGACGGGGTGGTCACGCGGTCCGGTCAGTGCCCTGACGATCGTGGCGTCCATGCTCGGTCTCCTTCGCGGTGCGTGCGGTCCGGGGGACGGGTGATCGACGGGGCGCGGCGGTCCGGCCGACGGAGCCCTCAGGGGTCGCGTCCCGCGCCGCCCGCCTCCCCCGCGCGAGCTCGGACTCGAGCGCGTCGAGGCGCTGGGGCCACAGGCGCGCGTACCGCTCGACCCAGGCGTCCACCTCGTCGAGGGCGCCGGGGCGGAGCCGGTAGATCCGACGCGACCCACGGGCCTCGACCTCGACGGCCCCCGACTCCCGCAGCACACGCAGCTGGTTGGACACGGCCGGCTGGCTGATCCCGAACTCGCCCTGGACGAGCGCGCCGACGTCGCCGGCCGCCCTTTCGCCGTCGGCGAGCGCCTCGACGATCCGGCGTCGGACCGGGTCGGCGACGAGGGCGAAGGTGTCCACGGGCACATTCCTATCACTTAGTGGTGATATATGCGAGAGCTGATGCGCTGGGCCCCCAGGACGTGACCGACGCATCAGCACCCACCTCCCCGACCGTCCCCGCGAGCCCCGCCGCCGCCACGCCCCGAGCGGCCCTCGCCGACTCACGTACCGTTGGCGTCAGGATCCCGACCCGGAAGGCCCCCATGTCCCAGCTCGTCCTGCAGAAGGCCGTCACCCCCGCGATGGCGAAGGTCTACCTCGAGAAGGGCCTGGACCGGGTGAGCGGCTACGTCGTCCCCGCCGCCGAGGTCGCCACGCTCGGCACCACCGAGGAGCTCTACAAGCTGCACGGCCTGAGCTTCACCGGCACCCCGTTCGCACCGGACCAGCCGATCGACGTCCTGCACGTCCCGCTGTCCCCCACCTGGCAGATGGTCCCCGCGACCGGCGGCCGCACCGAGGCCGAGCGCGCCAAGGTCAAGGGCAACATCCTCGACCGCGAGCCCTTCGACGGGTCCGGGTTCAGCCAGGTCGGCGACGTCCGTGCGCCGCTCGCCTGGATCGAGCACGACCGGCTCACCGTCGGCGCACGCCTGTGGCGCTTCCTGCCGGGCCAGGCCGAGCCCGAGCACCTGGGGACCTACCACGGCCCCGCGTACGGCTGGCAGAACCACGCGGCCGGCGACCTCTTCGCCACCGCGGTGCCCTCGAAGCTCGTGGGCTACGTGGCCAAGACGGACGGCGCCACGTGGGCGGCGGACGTCCGCCTCGACGACGACGGTCGCCCCTCGCTCATCACCCTGGTCTCCCCGAGCAAGGACTCCGAGAGCCAGGGCTTCACGATGACCGAGGCCGGCACCTGGGCCAAGCAGGTCGTCCGCTCCGAGATCGACGAGCTGTTCGCCATGCACTGCACCGCCCGCTGGAACGGCGTGCCCGTGCGGGTCGTCGACGACCAGATGGACCCCCAGGGCACCCGCCGCGCCAGAATCTTCTCGATCGCCCGCGACGCCAACGTCAACGAGCGGCACAAGATGGACAAGATCGACGCCGGCGTCTACGAGAAGACGGTCCTGTGGGAGGAGCTGAGCGACGTCGTCTACGCCCAGCGCGTGCCCAAGCAGTGGGCCACCGAGGAGCAGCTGGCCAAGGGCGAGGAGTACCAGCGCTCGCGCGCCGACGGCACCACGACCGCGCCCGCCCCGCACACGGCCAACCGCTCGGGCGCCACGCTCTCGCTCGGCACGCCCGAGGGCGCCGACGAGTCCCACCCGGCCGTGAAGCACCGCGAGGAGCTGCAGGCGATCGTGCGCGGCATGGTCGACGTCGTGCCCGCCGACTGGACCCGCGCCCGGCTCGTCGCCGTCATGCTCGGCACCCGCGGGGAGATCCGCGCCGGCGCGACGACGGCGGACGGCACCGAGGTCACCCTCCAGGGCCTGGGCAAGGAGGTCGCGCAGGCGGTGGCGAAGCTGCGCGCGGACTCGGCGGACAACGGCGGCAAGGGCGCCTGGCTGACTGCGGTCATCAGCGTGGAGCCCGCCGGGTCGGTCAAGCTCGCCACCGACCACGACATCCAGCCCACGTGGCGCAAGAAGCCGGCCGAGAAGGACTACACCGTCGAGCTCCAGCGGCACCCGCGCGCGCCGGAGAACATCCCGGACTGGTGGCGCGAGCACCTGACGACCGACTGAGCGGGCCGGGCCGGCCGCGGTGCGGCATATCACCCCCTGGGGGTATCGCCGTGATACCCCCAGGGGGTAGAGTCGCGTCGTGAGCACGCACCACCAGGAGGCCGATGTGCACGGATACGCCAAGGACAAGGAGGCGATCGCCCGGCGCCTGCGCCGCATCGAGGGCCAGGTCCGCGGCATCGCCCGCATGGTCGACGAGGACACGTACTGCATCGACGTCCTCACCCAGATCTCCGCGGTGACCAAGGCCCTCCAGACCGTCGGCCTCACGCTGGTCGAGGACCACGTCGGCCACTGCGTCGTGCAGGCCGCCCAGTCCTCCCCCGAGGAGGGCGAGGCCAAGGTCGCCGAGGCCACCACCGCCGCCGCCCGCCTGCTGCGCGTCTGACCGCACCGGCACCCGAGCCGCCCGAAGCACCACCTCAGCCACCACGAAGGAGCACCCATGACCACCACCGTCCTCGACGTCACCGGCATGACCTGCGGCCACTGCGCGCAGGCCGTCACCTCCGAGCTCTCCGCCATCGCCGGCGTCACCGACGTCGACGTCGCGCTCGACGCCGGCGGCACCTCGCCGGTCACCGTGACCTCCGACGCCCCGCTCGAGGAGTCGGCGCTCCGCGCGGCGATCGACGAGGCCGGCTACGAGGTCGCCGCGATCCGCGCCTGACGCGGCCCCGACGACGCCGCACGGCCTCCCCGGGCACCGTCACCGCACGACCCGCCCCGCGCACGCAGCGTCACCGCACAACCTGCACGACCCGTACGACCGCTCGGCGCGACGTCGTCGTCCCGCGACCCGATCGCGCCACGCGACGCACCCACCCCCGCGGCCCCACCGATCCGGAAGAAGGGCCCACGATGACCACCTCCGCACGACCCGACGACAAGAACTCCCGGCGCGCCCCCACGGACCTGATCGACGCCACCGACCTGCTCGGCGAGGCCGAGCTCGAGGTCGAGGGCATGACCTGCGCCAGCTGCGTGCGCCGCGTGGAGAAGAAGCTCAACGCGGTAGAGGGCGTCGCCGCGACCGTCAACCTCGCCACCGACTCCGCGCACGTCGAGCTGAGCGCCGACGTCGACGACGACACCCTGGTCGCCGCCCTGCGGGCCGCCGGGTACGACGGGCAGGTCACCTCCCGTACCCGCCTCGGCGCGCCCGAGCCGGTCCGGGACTCGGGTGAGCACGCGCACCACGACGCGAGCGGCCACGCGGAGCACGACGCCGCGGGTCACGGCGGGCACGACCACTCCCCGCTCGGCGACGACTCCGACACCTACGACACCTCGACGCCCACCCAGCGCCGCGCCGCGGACCTGCGCCGCCGGCTCCTCGTCGCGCTCGTGCTCGGTGTCCCCGTCGGCGTGCTGTCGATGGTCCCGCCGCTGCAGTTCGCGGGCTGGCAGTGGGTCGTGATGGTGCTCGCCCTGCCGATCGCCACGTGGTGCGCCTGGCCGTTCCACACCGCCGCCGTCCGCGCGGCCCGGCACGGCGCGTCGACGATGGACACCCTCGTCTCGCTCGGCGTCGTGGCCTCGACCCTCTGGTCGCTGTGGGCGATCACGCTGGGCGGCGCCGGCGAGATCGGCATGCGGATGGAGATGACGCTGTGGCCGGCCGCCGGCGGCCACGACGGCGGCCACGCGCCCCCGCACCTGTACTTCGAGACTGCGGTGCTCATCGTCGTCTTCCTCCTGCTCGGCCGCTACCTCGAGGCCCGCTCCCGCCACCGGGCCGGGGACTCCCTGCGATCCCTGCTCGAGCTGGGTGCGAAGGACGTGGCGCGCGTGCACATCGCCGACGACGGCACGCGCACCGAGGAGCGCGTCCCGGTTGAGCGGCTCGCCGTGGACGAGCTGTTCGTCGTCCGCCCGGGCGAGAAGATCGCGACCGACGGCGTCGTCGTCGAGGGGGCCTCCGCCGTCGACGCCGCGCTGCTGACCGGGGAATCCCTCCCCGTCGAGGTCGGCCCCGGCGACGCGGTCACCGGCGCGACGATCAGCACCTCCGGCTCGCTGCTCGTGCGCGCCACCCGGGTCGGCGAGGAGACGACGCTCGCCCAGATCGGCCGGCTCGTCACGCGCGCGCAGACCGGCAAGGCACCCGTCCAGCGGCTCGCCGACCGCGTCTCGGCGGTGTTCGTCCCCGTCGTCATCGGCATCGCGATCGCCGTCCTCGCGGGCTGGCTGCTCGCGGGCGGGAGCGTCGAGCAGGCGTTCACCGCCGCCGTGGCGGTCCTCGTCATCGCGTGCCCGTGCGCGCTCGGCCTGGCCACCCCGACCGCGCTGCTCGTCGGGACCGGGCGCGCCGCGAACCTCGGCGTGCTCATCAAGGGGCCGGAGATCCTCGAGTCGACGCGCCGCATCGACACCGTGGTGCTGGACAAGACGGGCACCGTGACGGCCGGGCGCATCGCGCTGGTCGACGTCTCCGGCGAGCCGGACGCGCTCGCCGTGGCCGCCGCCGTCGAGGCCGGCTCCGAGCACCCCGTGGCGCGCGCGATCACCGAGGCCGCCGCCGAGCAGGGGGCGGCGCTGCCCGCGGTCGAGGACTTCGAGAACCACGCGGGCCGCGGAGTCAGCGCCCGCGTCGCCCCCGCGTCCCCGGGCACCTCCGCTGATTCGTCGAGCGTGCGGTTCCCGGACCTCGAGAGTGCGGCTCCGGCGGACGCCGGCCGCGCCACCGCGCCGGACGCCGACGTCGTCACCGCGCTCGTCGGTCGGCCTAGCTGGCTCGCCGAGCAGGGCGTCGACCTCGGCGAGCACGCCGCCGCCCACGCGGCTGCCGAGGAGACCGGGGCGACCGCCGTCGTCGTGGCCTGGGACGGGTCCGCCAGGGGCGTGCTGTCCGTACGGGACACCGTGCGCCCCGACGCCGCCGAGGCGGTCGCCAAGCTGCGCGGGCTCGGCCTGACGGCCCACCTGCTGACCGGGGACAACGACGCGGCGGCACGCCAGGCGGCCGCCACGGTCGGCATCGCCACCGAGAACGTCACCGCCGGGGTACTGCCCGCGGACAAGGTCACGGTCGTCGAGCGGCTGCAGGCGGGCGGGCGCGTCGTCGCGATGGTCGGCGACGGCGTGAACGACGCCGCCGCCCTCGCCCAGGCGGACCTCGGGCTCGCGATGGGCACCGGGACCGACATCGCCATCGAGGCCGCGGACCTCACGCTCGTGCGCACCGAGCTGGACGCCGTCCCCACCTCCGTGCGCATCTCGCGCGCCACGCTGCGGGTCATCAAGCAGAACCTGTTCTGGGCGTTCGCCTACAACGTGGCGGCGATCCCGCTCGCGGCCGCCGGCCTGCTCAACCCAGGGATCGCCGCGGCCGCGATGGCGGCGAGCTCGGTCATCGTCGTGCTCAACTCGCTGCGCCTGCGCTCGGCGGGCTGACGGACAGGCCGCCCGCACGCTCGAGGTCCGAGAACCGCACGCTCGACGACCGGGGGCCGCTCCGCACGCTCGACGACCGGGGGCCGCTCCGCACGCTCGAGGTCCGAGAACCGCACGCTCGACGAATCGGGCGTGCTCGGGGCCGGGGAGGGCTCAACTCCCCGCCGGGAACTTCTCCGTGTCGCCCGTCACCTGGGACACTGGCCGCGCGGTCGCCGACGTCTCGGCCGCCACTCCCCCATCGAGAGGTACCCCATGTCACAGGACACCGGCTGGGTCGGGCGTGCCCGAGGCCTGGCCCAGAAGGCCCAGCAGGGTCTCGAGACGATCGACGACCTGCGCGGCGGGTCGGTCGGCGACGGCTCGGACGCGTTCAGGGTGGACGTGGCGGCGTTCAGCACGGCGAAGAGCACGGGCGGTGTCGGCACCCGCATCGTCGCCCAGCGCTCCTCGCTGAGCGACGCCGGCCAGAAGCTCAACCGCTCCGAGTACGAGAACGGCTCCGACGGCCCGGTCCACGTGATCACGCCGATGGTCATGCCGAGCGGCGGCCGCGTCCGTGCGCTGATCCCCGTCGTGATCCTCGCGATCGTCGGCGCCGTCGGCTACTGGATCCTCTCGGCGACCAACGTCGTCGACGTCACCCGGATCGCCGGCGACGGCGGCCTCACCGGCGGCCTGGCCACCGCCCTGTTCGGCGTGCACTACTGGGTGCTGCTGCTCGTGCTCGCCGGCTTCCTGTGGTGGCGGGCCGGGATGGTCATGGTCCCGGACGGCTGCCAGGCGCTGATCTCGAGGTTCGGGAAGGTCGAGCGCGTCGTCGGGCCCGGCCTCGTCACGCTGCTCAACCCGTGGCGCCGGGTCTCCTACATCGTCAACACCACGCGCGAGTACCCGTTCAACGCGCCCATCCACGAGGCGCCCACACGCTCCGGCGTCCAGGCCTCGGTCGACCTGTTCCTCCAGTTCCGCATCGACGACCCGCGCGAGTTCATCTTCGTCCTCGGCGCCGTCCAGGGCTTCCAGGACAAGCTGAACAACGCCATCTCTGAGACCACCCGCTCGCTCATCTACGAGCAGGAGGCGGCGGACATCTACGACCTCGTCGGCGAGTCCACGCAGGTCCTGCTCGACCAGCTGAACGAGCAGTTCCGGCCCGCGGTGGAGCTCACGCACGCGAACATCACCCATGCCGAGCCCTCCAGCGACGAGTACCGCGCGGACCTCGGCGCGCCCGAGATGATCCGCGTGGCCAAGGAGGCCTACACCTACGAGTACGAGCTCCAGCTGAAGAAGGAGCAGAACGAGGGTGACCTCAACAAGGACCTCGCCTCGCTGCGCGAGACGCTGAGCTCGATCCAGGCGGACATCGCCAAGTACCAGGCGCAGATGGACACCGCCCTGGAGCGCGAGACGAACCGGGCCGACGCCATGGCCCGCCAGCGCTTCGTCGAGTCGGAGTCCACGGCGCACGCCAACGCCGCCCTGCTCGAGGCCCAGGCGCTGGACATCCGGGCGCTCTCGGCCGCCAACGCCCCCGAGATCCTCTCGTTCCGCTATCAGCAGGACCTCCTCGACCGGCTCGAGCAGGTCGCCGAGTCGCTGCCCCAGATCGTGCAGGTCGGCGAGCAGGGCGGCGGCGTCGACTTCCTGCGCATCGCCTCCGAGCTGGTCGGCGGGACCGACCTCGAGCTGTTCTCCGAGTCCGAGCTCAGCCAGATCCGCGAGCGCGCCGCGGCCATCGAGACCCGGGTCGCCGAGCGGCAGGACCGCATCGCCGAGCTGCTCGAGCCGCCCGAGGAGACCGAGGTCGCGATCGTGGCGCCGTCGGACGAGGACGAGCTCCCCGGCGCCGACCGACTCGAGGAGATCCGCCGCTCCGTGGCCCAGGAGATCGACGACGACGCCGGAACCACGCCCGGCGCGCACGCCGCACCCTCGGCCCCCGCGGAGCCCGCCGCACCCGCTGACCCCGCCGCGCCCGCGGCCCGGGGGGCACACACCGCACCGGCCGAGCCGGCGCCGACCGCACCCGGCGAGCCGACCACCGAGCCGACCGCACCCGCCGAACCGGCCGACGCCCCGGCGGACCCGCCGCCGGACATGACCCACCTCCCGCCGCACCCGACCACCGAGGAGAACCGCGATGTCTGAGGCACCCATCGCCCGGTCGATGTCGTCGATCAAGGAGTCCCTGGCCTCGTGGAGCGACGTCGCACAGCTGCTGCGCGGCGGCGACGGCGGGTCGCTCGTGCCCGTCGTCATCCCCCGGGACCAGCGCGGCCTGCGCTGGCTGTTCCTGGCCGGGATCGGCCTGTGGCTGATCGTCGGCGGCGTGCTCACCGCTGCCGACGGCCACGGCACGCGCGCGATGTGGCTGTGGATCGTCGGGGGCCTCGTCGTCGCGCTGTCCGCCGTGTGGTGGTGGCGGACCTCGATCATCGAGATCGAGGAGGGCACCGTCGGTGTCCGCTCGAGGTTCGGTGCCATCACGTCCGCACCGCTCAAGCCCGGGCGCCACTACCTGTGGCACCCGTGGACCCGCGTGGACTACGTCGTCGACGTCAGCACCGAGATCCCCTACACGGCGCCGGTGCTCGCCTGCCCGACCGCCGAGTCGGTCCCGCTGCGCTCGATCGAGTTCTTCCTCAAGTTCCGCATCCACGACGCCGTGCAGTTCGTCCGCACGATCGGCGCCGGCAACTTCGACCTCGTGCTGTCCAACGCGGTCCAGGACGCGATCCGGCAGCGCTCGCGGCTCGTGCGCACGGAGCGGGCGCACGACCTGCGCGGCTCCGACGTCGCCGACATGCAGGCGCTGCTCAACCGTCAGCTCGCCCGCTACGGCGTGCAGATCATGGGCTGCAACATCCCCGACGTCCGGCTGCCCGAGCAGTACCAGCAGCACATCGCCACCCGCGAGCGGGTCTCCAAGGAGCTGCAGGCGTACGAGAAGGAGTGGGACCTGACGCGCAAGCGGCGGATCGACACCCTGCTGATGGACATCGAGCGGTCGAAGAAGGTCCGCGACGCGAAGGTCGTCGAGGTCAACGCCTCCCTCAACGAGGCCCGCAAGAACGTGGCCCAGAAGCTCGAGGAGCAGGAGACCGAGGCGCAGAAGGTCAAGTGGGAGATCGAGACCAAGGGCCGGACGAACCTCGTGGCCGCGCAGGGTGAGGCCCGCGCGCAGGAGCAACTCGCCACGTCCTACCGCGACAACCGTGCCGTCCTCGGCTACGAGCTGGCCCGGCGTCGCCTCGAGGTCGGCTCCGAGCTCACCTCGCACGCGCCGCGGCCGGTCATCGTGCGCACGGACGGGGCCTCGACGGACACCTCCGCGCTCTCGACGCTGCTCCTCGCGCAGATCCTGCCGGGCATGGACGACGGCGGACGGCGGGCCGCGCGCACCGACCGGGCGACCGGCCGGACCGCCCCCGACCGGGGCGATCTGGACGACATGGCCGCCGTCGCGCAGTCCGTGCTGTCCGGCCGGTCCGGGGACGAGCGGCAGGCGGACGAGCGCAGGGTCGGGGTGGACATCGACGACGTGCGCTCCACGGGTGAGAACGGTCGCGGTCGGTCGTCGTGACCGGCCGGGCCGGACCGTCGTGGCAGGTGAGCCCTAGACTCCCCGCATGACCGGACGGGCCGACGAGCCGGGCACCCCTGTGCCCGAGGAGGCGGCCCGTCCCACCCCCGCCGGGACCGGCACCTCCGCCGGCACCTCGGGTCCCGACCCCGCCGAGGTCGTGCTCCCCGGCCCCGCGGACGGCGGACGCGACCGCACCGCGATCACCGCGGTCACGCCCGAGGAGGCGGACGACGGTCCGCAGGTCGACCCGGTCAGCGGCCGCACGATCTACCCGCGCACGCCCCTGCCGCTCCCCGCGGCGCGCGCGCCTCGCCGCGAGGTACTCCTCGTCGACGCCCTCGAGAAGCGGGTCCGCCGACCGGTCGACCTCGTCCGGCTCCTCACCGCCGTCCTGGGCCTGGCCCTCGTGCTGCTGCTCGCCGTCTACGCGCGGGGCACGACCCTCGCCGTCACCGAGGACGTCCAGGACGCCGTCACGGGATTCTTCCGCCAGCTGTTCCAGCTCCCCGTCACAGCGCTGGGCAGCCTGCTCACGTTCGTCGTCCCGATCGCCGTGCTCGTCGAGCGGGCCTGGCAGCGACGATGGCGCTCCGCGTCGCAGGGCCTGGCCGCCGGCGCGCTCGGGGTGGGCCTCGCCCTCGGCTCGCTGGAGGCGCTCGACGCGCTGACGGGCTCCGAGCTGTTCACCTCGCTGACGATCACCAGCGTCGGTCGGGCCACGGTCGTCATGTCCCCGTTCATCGCGGGCCTCGCCGGCGTGCTCACGGCCGTCGGGCCCGCGACGGCCAACCGGGTGGCCCGCTGGTCGTGGAACCTGCTGTGGGTGGTCCTCGCCCTCGAGATCATCCAGGGCGCCCAGACGCTGCCCGGCGCGATCATCGCGGTCCTGCTCGGCGCGATCGCCGGCTACGCGGTGCGGTACGTGGACGGCGTCGTGCACGACCGCGCGGACGGCACCTCGCTCGTGCGCGGGCTGCGGCGCGCCGGGATCGACGCCGTCTCGGTGGTGCGCATGGACCGGCCCAACCGCTCCGCCGTGGTGGCCTACACCGTGACCACCGAGGCGCCGCTGGGATACATCGAGCCTGCCGGCCCGCGCCGCACCGGCGTGGACCTGCCCCCGGCGTCGCGAGGTGACGACGACCCGTCCGCGGCCACGGGCAGCATGCTCGACGCAGACGAGCCGCCCAGCGCCGAGTCGCTCATGGCCGCGGTCGACGCGGCCGGGAGCGACACGATCCGGCCCGACCCGGTGACCGACGTCCCCGCCCTGCTGGCCCGCGTGGGCTCGGCCGCGCACCCCGACGACCCCGGCGAGGCCGCGCCCGGGCGCCTGTACGCCGTGTGGGACGCGGCGGGCGAGCGCCGCGACCTCAGGCTCCTCGACGGCGACCGGCAGGTCGTCGGCCTGCTCTCCTCGATCTGGGAGGCCATCCGCCTGCGCGGGATCGACCGCCGCCCGGTGACCTCGCTGAAGGACGCGGCGGCCCGCACGTCGCTCATGTCGCTGGCCGCCACGGCCGCGGGCGTACGCACGCCGGCCATGTCCTCGGTGACGACGGCGCGCGCCTCCGTGCTCGTCGTCGAGGACCACGTCGACGACCTCGTCCCGATCGACGAGGTGCCGGCGGAGGACCTCCAGGACGACGTGCTCGACGACGTGTGGCGCCAGCTCCGTCGTGCCCACGCCGCCGGTCTCACGCACCGCGACCTCACCACCGCCAACGTCCTCGTCGACGGGTCCGGAGCGGTGTGGCTCGTCGGCTGGGAGAGCGGCGAGGTCGCCGCCACCGAGCTCTCGCGGCGGATGGACCTCGCCCAGACGCTCGCGCTGCTCGGTGTCGTCGCCGGCGCGGAGCGCTCGCTCGCGTCGGCCGGTCGGGCGCTCACCCGCGAGCAGATGGCGGCGATCGCACCCGTCCTCCAGCGGGTGGCGCTGCCGGTGTCCACCCGGCAGGCCGTCCGACGCAGCCCCCAGCTCCTCGGGTCGCTGCGGGACACGCTCGTCGCCCTCGTCCCGACGGCGGACGTCCCCCCGATCCCCCTCGCCCGGTTCTCGGTCTCGCGCGTGGTGATGACGACGCTGCTCCTCGTCGTCGTCTACGTCCTCATCACCTCGCTCAACTTCCAGGAGGTCTGGACCACCCTGACCTCGGCGGACCCGACGCTCATGGCGATCGCCTACGTGTTCGGGCTCGCCACCTACATCGGCGCCGCGATGTCGCTCATGGCGTTCTCCCCGGCGCGCCTGCCGTTCGGGCAGACCGTGCTCGCCCAGGCTGCGGGGGCGATCGTCGCGCTCGTCGCACCCGCCGGCATCGGCCCGGCCGCCGTCAACATGCGGTTCCTGGCCAAGCACAAGGTGGCCACCCCGCTCGCGGTCGCCTCCGTCGCCCTCGTCCAGGTCTTCCAGTTCGTCGCGACGATCCTGCTGCTGGTCATCGTCGGCCTGACCACCGGGTCCGTCGGCTCGCTGAGCCTGCCCAGCGGGACGGTCATGTGGGTGGCGGCCGCCGTGGTCGTCGTCGTGGCGGTCGCGCTCGCCGTGCGGCCCGTGCGCCGCTGGGTGTGGTCCAAGGCCGCGCCGACCCTCAGGCAGATCGGGCCGCGCATCATGTGGCTCGTCTCGAGCCCGCAGCGACTGATCGTCGGCGTCTCCGGCAACCTGCTGCTCACCGCGTTCTACGTCGCGACCTTCGGGCTCTGCCTCGCCGCGTACGGAGAGTCCCTGCCGCTGACGACGCTCGCGCTGACCTACCTCGTGTCGAACTCCGTGGGCGCGCTCGTCCCCTCGCCCGGCGGTATCGGCCCGGTCGAGGCGGCCCTCACCGGCGGCCTGACGGTCGCGGGCGTCTCGCCGGCCACCGCGCTGTCCGTCGCGCTGCTCTACCGGCTGCTGACGATGTGGGGCCGCGTACCGATCGGCTGGGCGGCTCTGACCTACCTGCGCCGGAAGAACCTCGTGTGACGAGGCCGGACCCTCGGCCGCGCGTCGAGGTCGTGCCCGACGCGTCGAGGTCGTGCGTGCGAGGCACGATCTCGCCATCCGAGGCACGACCTCGACGCGCAAGGCGGCGGCGCACAGGGACGGGTCGCCCGCGCCGCTGGGACGACCTGCTCGTGCCGTGGCTCGTGGCGGCCGTCGCCGGGATCGCGTACGTCGCGCTCGCCTGGCCGGGCTGGCGGGACGTCGCGACGCCGTCGTGGGACCTGGGCATCTTCACCCAGCTCGCCCGCGCGTACAGCGAGGGCGGGCCACCGGTCGTCGACATCAAGGGGCCCGGGTTCAACCTGCTCGGCGACCACTTCCATCCGATCCTCGTCGCCCTCGGGCCGCTGTACCGGCTGCACCCGTCGGGCTGGACGCTGCTCGTCACGCAGGCGGTGCTGCTCGCGCTCAGCGCGGTGCCGATCACGTCGGTCGCCCGGCAGATGATCGGGCGGGCCGCCGGGACGGTCCTCGGCGTCGGCTACGCGTTCTCGTGGGGCCTGCAGGGCGCGGTGCTCGCCCAGTTCCACGAGATCGCGTTCGCCGTGCCGCTGCTCGCCCTGTCGCTCGCCGCGTTCCTGCGCGACCGCCCGCTGGCGGCCGCGCTGTGGGCGGCGCCCCTCGTCCTCGTCAAGGAGGACCTGGGGCTCACCGTCGCGGCGCTCGGGGTGGTCATGGTCTGGCGCGCCGCGCCGGCACGCACCAGGACACCGGCCCGGGCCACCGCCGGCAACCACGCGCCCGCAGGTGGCCTGGCGCCCGCGGAGACCCTCCCGACCGGACCCCTGTGGCGAGAGGCGCTCGCCACGAGGGCGGGCCGGATCGGGGCCGCGCTGGCCGCGTGGGGCGTGGTGTGGGTCTTCCTCGCCGTCGTGGTCATCCTGCCGCTGCTCAACCCGGGCGGCTCCTACGACTACGTCGACCGCATCGGCGAGGAGCACGCCGACTGGTTCGCCACCGCGGTGACGATCCTGTGGCCGCCCGTCAAGGTCGTCACACTCGCCCTGCTCGCGCTCACCGCCGGGCTCCTGGGCGTCCGCTCCCCGCTGATGTGGCTCCTGCTGCCCACGCTGGCCTGGCGGTTCGTCGGGAACGTCCCCTACTACTGGGGGTGGGAGTGGCACTACTCGGCGATCCTCATGCCGGTGGTGGTGGCCGCGCTCGTCGACGTCGTGCGGTCGCCCGCGCGTCCCCGGCTCGCCCGGGCCGTCGCCGTCGGGGTCTCGGTCACGAGCACGCTCGCCGTGTGGCCCACCCTGCCGCTGGTGACGACCTTCGCCGACGGCGCACCCCGGCCGAGCCCGCGCATCGAGGCTGCGCACGACGCCGTCGCGGCCGCGAGCGCCGTCCGGCCCCGCGACGGCGACGAGCCGGTCGTCGCCGCCGACATCTTCCTGCTCGCCCAGCTGGTCCCGACCACGCGCGTGCACTGGATCGGCAACGACGGCAACCCGGTGCCCGACGCCGTCGTGCTCGACACGTGGCGTCGCGAGCCCGGCGACCAGGACGTCGAGGTCGTCGCCGAGCGCGAGTTCCCCGGGTGGGACTTCGAGGTGGTGCAGGACGAGGACGGGTACGCCGTCGCCGCGCTGGTCGGTCCTCGGGACTGAACGGCGCAGCCGCGCCCGCGCGCACCCGTCCTATGGTGGGTGGCACCGCCCGGAGGACCGGGCCCGGGTCGTCGAGGAGGTACCCCACCGATGTCACGCCTGATCGCCCGGACCGCACCGCGCGCCGGACGCCGGGACGCATCCGCCCGGCGGCCCGCCGTGCGCGCACGCGCCACGGCGGTGGCCGTGCTCGCCTCGCTCGGCCTCGCGCTCACCGCGACCCCGGCCCTGGCGCACGACACGCTCGTCGAGTCCGACCCCGCGGACGGGGACACCCTCGAGGAGGCACCGACGGAAGCGGTCCTCACGTACTCCGCCGAGCTCACGCCGAGCGGCGGCGTCGCCGTGCTGCAGGGCCCCGACGGCGAGGAGACCGAGCTCGACGAGCCCACCTACGACGGGCGCGACGCCATCTGGGAGCTTCCCGAGATCGAGGACGGCGAGCAGACCCTCGTCTGGTCGGTCATCTCCTCCGACGGCCACCGCATCGAGGGCGAGATCCCGTTCACGGTGACGACCTCCGGCGACGACGAGACGCAGAGCGACGACGCCGGGACGTCCGGTACCGACGACGACGCGACGACGGAGGACACCGCCGAGGGCGCCGCGACCGACGACGCCGGGGCCGCCGGCTCCGACGACGACGCGACGACGGACGACACCGCCGAGGGCGCCGGCGACGGGACGGACGCGTCCGACGAGGACGGCACGTCCGACGACGGGGCCGACGACGCCGCCGCGTCGGAGGACGACACCGGGTCCGACGATGACTCGTGGCTGCCCGGCAGCCGCAACGCATGGCTCATCGGCGGCATCGCCCTGGTCGTCGCGGCGGGCGCGGCCGTGTGGTTCGTCGCGGTCCGCAACCGCGGCGACGGCGCGGACGGCAAGGGCCGCGGCGAGGACGACGGCGACGCCACCGTCTGAGACGGGTCCAGGGACGCGGGACCCGTCGCACGTCGCGCGGTCCGGCCCGTGCGACGGGCCCACCTCGCCCCGCGCCGAGGCGTGTCGCACGGTCTGATCATCGGCCGCGGTGCGGATGCGGCGGTGCCACGATGGGGGGATGGAGACTCCCACCGCCACCGCGGTCAGCCGCGCCGCGCACCTGCTGCGGCCCGTCGTCCGCCGCACGCCGCTCGAGTCGAACCCCCGGCTGTCCGAGCGGGCCGACCACCGGGTGCTCCTCAAGCGCGAGGACCTGCAGCTCACGCGGTCCTACAAGGTCCGCGGCGCCTACACGGTGATGGCGGCCCTCGGCGAGGAGGAGCGCGGCGCGGGGGTCGTCTGCGCCTCGGCAGGCAACCACGCGCAGGGTGTCGCCCTGGCGTGCTCCCGCCTGTCCATCCACGGCACGGTCGTGCTGCCGGGGACGACGCCCCGTCAGAAGCGCGCCCGCATCGACGAGATCGGCGGACCCTGGGTGACCACCGTCGTCGTCGACGGCCCGTTCGAGGACGCCGACACGCGTGCCCGCGAGCTCGCCGCCGAGCAGGGCCTGACCTACGTGCACCCGTTCGACCACCCGCTGACGATCGCCGGCCAGGGCAGCGTGGGGGTCGAGATCGCCGAGCAGAGTGCCGAGCACGGCGAGAAGCCGGGAGTCGTCGTCGTGCCCGTGGGGGGTGGCGGTCTGCTCGCCGGCGTCGCCCTCGCCCTGAAGAACCGGGTACCCGGGGTGCGGATCGTCGGCGTCGAGCCCGAGGGCGCCGCCTCGATGCAGGCCGCCCTCGCGGCCGGCGGTCCCGTGCGGCTGCCCGAGGTCGACGCGTTCGTCGACGGCGCCGCGGTCGCACGGGCGGGGCGCGTCCCCTTCGAGATCGTCCGGGACCTCGTCGACGAGGTGGTCTCCGTCCCCACCGGCGCGGTGTGCACCGAGATGCTCGCCATGTACCAGACCGACGGGATCATCGCCGAGCCCGCCGGCGCCCTCGCGACGGCCGCGGTCTCCTCCGGAGTGGTCGAGATCGGCGACGGCGGGCCGGCCGTCTGCCTCGTCTCGGGCGGGAACAACGACGTCTCGAGGTACGCCGAGATCGTCGAGCGCTCCGCGATCCACGAGGGTCTGCGCCACTACTTCCTCGTCACGTTCCCTCAGGAGCCCGGCGCGCTGCGCAGCTTCCTCGAGGACACCCTGTCCGGGGACGAGGACATCATCCACTTCGAGTACACGAAGAAGAACAACCGGGAGACCGGCCCGGCGCTCGTCGGGATCGACCTCGCCCGCGCCTCCGACCGAGCCGGGCTGGAGGACCGGATGGAGCGCTCGCCGATGCGCATCGAACGCCTCACGCTCGGCAGCGGCGTGCTGGGGATGCTGCTGTGACCGGGGCGGACGGGACCGCGGGCGGCGCCGGGGCCACCGGAGACGCCGGCCCGACCGACGACGGCCTGGGCCCCACCACCCGGCTCGTCCTCGCCGCCGCGCGGGCGTACGCGGCGCTGCCGGGGGTGGTCGGGGTCGCCGCGGGCGGCTCGCTGGCCACGGGCCAGGAGGACGCCCGTTCCGACGTCGACCTCTACGTCCTGTCCGACGGCGCACCCCCGCCCGTGCCCACCCGGGCCGCCGTCGTCGACGCGCTGGGCGGCGCGCGACGGCTCGACCTCGACCAGCGGTACTGGGACACCACCGACATGTGGACCCACGCCTCCGGGCTGGACCTCGACGTCATGTACTGGGACACGGCCTGGGTCGCCGACCGGCTCGACGCCGTCCTCACGCGCCACGAGCCGTCCGTCGGCTACTCCACGGCGCACTGGCACACGGTGCGGCACTGGCTGCCGGTGGCCGACCCGGCCGGCCACGTCACTCGCCTCCGGGGCCGGGCCCAGGCGGACTACCCCGAGGAGCTGCGCGCGGCGATCGTCGCCCACGGGTGGCCGTTGCTGCGCGGCACGATCACGAGCTTCCCGGCCCAGATCGCCACCGCCGCGGCCCGGGGCGACCTCGTGGCCCTCAACCACCGCGTCGCCGAGCTCCTCGCGATGGTCCACGACCTGGTGCTCGCGGTCAACCGCCGCACCCACCCCGGCGAGAAGCGGCTCGGCACCCTCGTGCCGGCGCTGTGCGGGTCGCTGCCGGCCGGCTTCGCCGAGCGGACGGGCGCGGTGCTCACCGCCGCGGCCGACCCCGGCTCCGTCACGGGCGCCGTGGACGCCCTCGTCGACGCGGTCGGGGCCTGGCTGCGCGCGGAGATCCCGGACGCGCTGACGCCGTAGCCCGGCGCCCGCCGGTCAGCGGGTGTGCCGCCCGGAGCCCGACGACGTCGGCTGCTCCTCGTGCACCGGCTCGCCCGCGGCGTGCCTGCCGCCGGTCGACCCTCCACCGGCCGGCGCGGGCTGCTGCTCGACGAGCGCGGCACCCTCGACGTCGACGTTCGGGACGACCTTGTCGAGCCACCTCGGCAGCCACCAGGCCGACCGGCCGAGCAGGTGCAGGGTCGCGGGGACGATGAGCATGCGCACGACGAACGCGTCGAACAGGACGCCGACCGCGAGCCCCACGCCGAAGGACTTGATCATCACCGAGTCCGAGCTGATGAAGCCGGCGAAGACCGCGATCATGATGAGCGCGGCGGCCGTGACGACGCGGCGCCCGGCGCGGAACCCCTCGGCGACGGCGACCCGCGCGGACGCGCCGTGGACGTACGCCTCCCGCATGCCCGTGGTGAGGAAGAGCTGGTAGTCCATCGCCAGGCCGAACAGCACGCCGACCACTATCACCGGCAGGAAGCTGAGGATCGGCCCCGTCGAGTGGACGCCGATGAGCTCGGCGAGCCAGCCCCACTGGAACACCGCGGTGGCCACGCCGTAGGTGGCGAACAGCGACAGGACGAACCCGGCCGTGGCCACGAGCGGCACGAGGATCGACCGGAAGACGGTGACCATGATGAGGAACGACAGCCCGACGACGACGGCGAGGTAGACCGGCAGCGCGTCGGACAGGCCCTCGGAGATGTCGATGTTGATGGCGGACTGCCCGGCGACGCCGAGCTCGTACTCGCCGTTCACGGGCGGCAGGGAGCGCAGGTCGTGGACGAGGTCGGCCGTCGACTCGCCGTTGGGGTCCTCCTCCGGCAGGACCTGGAACGAGGCGAGCGTGCCGTCCTCGGAGACCGCGATCGGTGCGACGGCGACGACCGCCTCCTGGTCCGCGATCTCGCGCACGACCTCGAGCTGCGCCTGGAGCAGCTCGGTCTCGTCCAGGTCGCCCGGCAGGTCCGCGGTGACGAGCAGCGGCCCGTTCGCCCCCTCGCCGAACTCCTCGGAGACGATCTGGTGCGCGCGGTAGGCGTCGGACTCCTGCGGCTCGTTCTCGCCGGTGGGCAGGCCGAGGCGCATGTCGAGCGCCGGGATCGCGACGACGAGCAGCGCGACGACTCCGACCAGCACCCGCGCGATCGCGGAGCCCGTCGACATCGGGCGCGCGGGCTCCTGCCCGGGCGTGGTCGAGGCCGGGGAGGCGCCGGCCGCGGTGTCGGCCGCCGCCGCGAGCGCCGCCTCGCGGCGCTCGCGACCCTTGCGGCCGAGCATGCGGGTGCCGGCCAGCGAGAGGAGCGCCGGCGTCGCGGTGACGGCGAGCAGCACGGCGACGACGATGCTCACCGCGCCGGCGGTGCCCATGACGCCGAGGAACGGGATCCCGACGACGTTGAGGGCGAGCAGCGCGAGCACGACCGTCGACCCGGCGAAGACGACCGCGGTGCCGGCGGTGCCGGTCGCGAGCGCGATGGACCGGCGCACCTCGGTGCCCTCGAGCAGCTGGGTGCGGTGCCGGTTGATGAGGAACAGCGCGTAGTCGATGCCGACCGCGAGGCCGAGCATCACGCCGAAGACCGGCGTCACCGACGACATCTGGATGACGCCGGAGAAGGCGAGGGTGGTGAGGGAGCCGATCCCGACCCCGGTGATCGCGGTGACGATGGGGAAGGCGGCGGCCAGCGCGGAGGCCAGCACCACGACGAGCACGATCGCGGCGATGACGACGCCGATCACCTCGCCGACGCCGAGGACCTCGGGGACGGTCATCGACAGGTCGGAGGCCGGGACGATCTCCACGCCCTCGATCTCGGCGGCCTCGACCACGTCGACCACCGCCTCGCGGGAGGCGTCGTCGAGCTCGAGCATCGGCTCGGTGAAGGACACGGTCAGGCGCGCGGTGGAGGCGTCGTCCGAGACGACGCCGATGCCCTCGGCGTGCTGGAGGAGCTCGGTGCCCAGCTCGAGCTCGGTGCGGCCGGCGTCGAGCTCGGCCTGGCCGGACTCGAGCTCGGCCCGGCCCTCGTCGATCCGCTCCTGCTCGGCGTCCAGCTCGGCGCGACCGGCGTCGATCTCGGCCTGGCCCGCCTCGATCTCCTCGGTCGGTGCGCCGGCCGCCTCGGCCTGCTCGCGCGCCTCGTCGAGGCTCGCCTGCTCCTGGTCCAGGGCGGCGCGGCCCTCGTCCAGGAGCGCCTGCCCCTCCTCGAGCTCGGCCGCACCGGCGTCCAGCTCGGCCTGTCCCGTCTCGAGGTCCGTGGCGCCGGTCTCGAGCTCGGCCGCCTGCCCCTCGAGCTCGCCCTGGGTGACGAACGGGTCGACGACGGCGGCGACGTCGTCCTGCTCCTCGATGTCGGCGCCGAGGTCGGCGACGGCCGCGATCTGCTCGTCGGTGAAGGAGCCGTCCTCGGAGCGGAGGACGACCGTCCCGGTCGCGCCGCTCTGGTCGGGCAGCTCCTCCTCGAGCTCGGCGATCACCTCGGACGACGCGGTGTCGGGGATGTCGAAGGAGCCGGTGAGGGTGCCGGCGAAGGCGGCGAACGCCCCTCCGGCGAGCACGAGCACGGCCAGCCAGGCGCCGAGCACCGCCTTGGCGTGCCGTGCGGCGAACGTCCCTACCCCGTACAGCCATCCGGCCATGTGCGCCCTGCTCCTCCGTGTCGACATGCGAAAGCCCGCTGCACGCGGGCGACCTCGGCTAGGCTAAGACGAGACGTTTCGTCTCGTCAACGCTCGGCCGCCTATGGTGACGGCCGGAACACGCACGAAAGGACCCCCGACGACATGACCTCGACCCGCAGCGGGCCCGTGCGCTCCGAGACGGCCCGGCTGGCGATCCTCCAGGCCACGGCGCGGCTGTTCGGCGAGCAGGGCTACGACGCCATGACGATCGCCGGGATCGCGGCCGAGGCCGGGGTGGGCAAGCAGACGATCTACCGGTGGTGGCGCTCGAAGGCCGACCTGGTGGCCGAGTGCCTCGTCGAGGGCATGCTTCTGCCCGAGAGCGTGACCGCGCCGGACACCGGCGACCTGCGCCGGGACCTCACGGACTGGGTCCTCGTCGTCTTCCGCACGATCGGACGGCCGGAGGGCGAGGGCATCCTGCGCTCGCTGGTCTCCGCGAGCATCGAGAGCGCGGACATCGGCCTGCGCGTCCGCCAGAGCCTGACCGGTGAGGAGTCGATGGTCGGGCGCCTGCGAGCCGCGACCGGCACGGGCGCCAACCTCTACCCCGGCGCGCCGCTCGACGAGATCGCCGAGGCGCTCGTCGGGTCGGTCGTCCTGCGCGTCCTCAGCCGCACCCCGCCGGACCGCGCCGAGGCCGGCCGGATGGTCGATGCCGTCATCGGCCCGCCCACCCCCGCCTGACGACCGCCTACCCCGCGGTCGGGCACGCCACCTACCCTGGGGCCATGAGTCCCCGCCCGACGCCCGGACGATGGGTGCCGAGCGCGCGACGCCGACGCAACCGCACCACCGGCCTCGTCCTCTCGGGAGGCGGCTCCCGCGCCGACTTCCACCTCGGCGCGCTCCGCTACCTCTACGACGAGGTCGGCATCGCGCCCCGCGTGATGGCGGGGGCCTCCGCCGGCGCGATCGTGGCGGCGATCATCGCTCAGGGATCGACGCGGGACGAGCAGCGCGCCTGGCTCGACCACCTCGACACGCTGTGGCGGGCGATGGACTCCCCCGATGCGATGTTCGTGCCCCAGCCGTGGTGGAAGACGCTCAGCGAGCGTGGGCCCAGCTACCTCCAGCTCCTCGACCCCATCAACCGGGGCACCGGCCAGCGCACCACCACGCCCGCGGGCACGGTGCCGGAGACCGCGGCGGAGGCCCGCGCCGGCCGGTCGACCGCCGCCGAGGAGCCCGGCGGCTGGACCGCCGCCCAGATCGTGCAGATGATCGGCAACCTGCCGGCGCTCGGCCGGGCCGGCGGCGAGCTCGCCTCGATCCTGCGCGGCGCCGCGCAGGCCGGCTCGATGTACACGCCCGGACCCGTGGTCGACTCCCTCATCGACGCCGAGACCTTCGACCCCGCGCGGGTCCGGGCCTCCGGCGTCGTCCTGCGCATCGCGATGGTCGGCCTGCAGTCCGGCGAGCTGCGGTTCGCCGACCAGGACGGCGTGCTGCGCGACCGGGGCGACGTCCCGGTGCTCGGCGACGACGGCGAGCCGGTCACCGCCACCGACCTCACCCTCGCCGTGTGGGCCTCGTGCGCGATCCCCGCGGTCTTCGAGCCCATCCCGATCGCCGGCGAGCACTACATCGACGGCGGCGTGCGCGAGAACCTGCCGGCCGACGTCGTCATCGACAAGCTCGGCGTCTCCGACGTCTGGGCCGTCGTCTGCCACCCGCCCGGCGCCGACGCCGGCGAGGCCCGGGTGGGCACCGACATCGTCTCGGTGATGATGCGCACGGGCACCTCGATCATGTCCGACGAGCAGCTGCGCGACGAGGTCGTCTTCGCCCGCAAGTCCGGCGCGAAGGTCGTCCACGCGACCGTCGACGTCCACGACACCATGACGGTCGACCGGGGCCTCACCGCACTCATGGCCGACCACGGGTGGATCCGCGCCGCCCAGACCCACCTGTCGGCCACCGAGGGCGACGAGGACGCCGGTTCCGCCCTCATCCGCGCGCGGCGCCGGGCCTGGGAGATCGAGGAGCTGCTGCTCGCCCCGGACGGTTCCGGACGCGTCCAGCAGTCCGACGGCGCCTCCGGGCTCGCCGGCCTGGCCCGCCCCGGCACCGCGGCGGGACCGCCGGCACGGCCGGGCGCGGGACCGGCGACGTCCCGCCCGTCGGCTCCCGGGGCCGCACCGGCCACGCCGGACCCGGGCGGGCGTCACCCCGCGCAGCGGACCGACCTGCGCGCCGAGCTGCGCCGCCTGCTCCACCGCGGGCCGGCGAGCGAGCCCCGCACCGCCCTCGTCGACGAGCTCACCGAGGTGAAGAACGAGGTCCGCGACCTGCTCGAGGTGCTGCCGGCCGGCCACGTCCCGGCGCACGCGGACACGTGGTGGCGCACGTGGGAGACGCACGGCGAGCACATCGACGCCCCGCCGATGTGGCGGATGGACGACTCCACCGAGCTCGGGGGCGCCTGACCGCGCTCGCGCGGCCGCGCCCTCCGGTGGGACGCTGGGCTCATGCGAGCCACCGTCCTTGCCGCCGCCCACGACGTCCGGGTCGAGGAGCGACCCGACCCCGCCCTGCTGGCCCCGACGGACGCGGTGGTCCGCATCGCCGCGGCGTGCGTCTGCGGCTCCGACCTGTGGCACTACCGGGGTGTCGTCCCCGTGAAGGCGCCGCGCACCATCGGCCACGAGGCGGTCGGCATCGTCGACGAGGTCGGCGCCGAGGTGCGCACCGTGCGCGCCGGCGATCTCGTCGTCGTGCCCTTCGCGTACTCGTGCGGCGTGTGCTTCGCCTGCCGCCACGGCATCCAGACCTCGTGCGAGAGGGGCGGGTTCTGGGGCGCCGAGGACGGCGACGGGCTGCCCACCGGCCACCTCCAGGCCGAGGCCGTGCGCGTCCCGCTCGCCGACGGCACCCTGGTGGCCGCCGGCCTGGACGCCGCCGACGTCGACGATCACCTCCTCGCCCACCTCCTCACGCTGTCCGACGTCATGGCGACGGGCCTGCACGCCGCCCGCTCGGCCGGCCTGCGCGAGGGTGCGACGGTCGCCGTGGTGGGCGACGGCGCCGTGGGGCTGTCGGCCGTCCTCGCGGCGGCCTACCTCGGCGCGTCCCGGGTCGTCGCGTTCTCCCGCTACCCCGACCGCCAGGAGCTCGCGCGGCGGTTCGGCGCGACCGACATCCTCACCACGCGCGGCGACGACGCCGTCCACGAGCTCACCGACCTGCTCGGCGTGCCGGGCGCCGACGTCGTGCTCGAGGCCGTCGGGACCGACGAGTCCATGGACCAGGCCATCGCGTGCGCACGGCCGGGCGGCACGGTCGGGTACGTCGGCGTGCCCCACGGCGTCACCCGCGGGATCCGGCCACGCTCCCTGTTCAGCCGCAACGTGGCACTCGCCGGGGGCGTCGCGCCCGCCCGCGCCTACGTCCCCGAGCTGCTGGCGGACGTGCGGGCCGGGCGCATCGAGCCCGGAGCCGTCTTCACCGCGACCGAGCCGCTCGACCGGGTGGCCGAGGCCTACGCCGCGATGGACGAGCGCCGCGAGATCAAGGTGATGGTCCGGCCGTAGCGGGACGGACGGGGGCGTCGGGGCCGGGCGGGACCGGCCCGGATCACCCCTGGCTGGGCAGCCGGTTCCGGCCGAACTCCTGGGAGAAGGCGGGGCCGGTGACGGCGAGCTCGCGCTCGAAGGCCGCCCGCCACGTGCCGTACGGCTCGACCGCCAGGTGCTCGTTGCCGAACCTCGGGTCCTCGGTCACCTCGGTCACGCAGAAGTCGGGCACCACCAGGTCGACGACGGGGCCGCCGCGCTCGCACTCGGCGACGACCAGCGGCGCGTTGGCGCCGGCGAACTCGTCGATCACCCAGCCGTCGTCACCGAGCCAGACCGAGTGCCGGAGCTTGACCACGTGGTGCCGCCCGCGTCGGACGAGCTCGACGGCGACGCCCGGGTCCAGCTCGCGCTCCGCCTCGTAGCGCGTGCCGCCCACGTGCGGTCCCTTGGCGGTGAGCGCGGCGAACTCCACGCGCGGCGCCAGCTCGTCGAGCACCTCCTCGGTCCCGTCGAGGTCGGCGGGGTGCAAGCCGGCGCCCGGCCCCTGGACGCGCACCCGCACCGCGTACCCCTCGTCGGCGAGCAGGTAGGCCTGGACGATGAGCACCGGGTCCGCCTCGGCGGCCACGATCTGCGGGAGGCCCGCGCAGACGAACTTGCGCTCGAACTCGAAGTCCCCGTAGCCGGTGTCGCTCATGACCCGAACCTACTGCCCCGACCACCGGGCGCGGCCACGACCCAGCGGATAGCGTGTGGACGTGCCCTCCCTCCGCCCCCTGCGTCGCGCCCTCGGCAAGGCTCTGCTCGCCGCCGCGCGGTACCGCCTCGTGGCCACCGACGTCACCGAGCCACGGGCGATCTTCATCGGGGCGCCGCACACGGCCCAGCTGGACTTCGTCCTCATGCTCGGCATCGCGTGGTCGCGCGATCTCACGCCGAAGGTGCTGATGAAGAAGGAGTATTTCGACGGCGTGGCGGGCCCGTTCTTCCGTGCGCTCGGCGGGATCCCCGTGGACCGGGGCAACCCGGAGGGCCTGGTGGCGGATCTGGTGGCCCGCTCCGCTCGCGGCGAGGCGTTCCACCTCGTCATCACCCCGGAGGGCACGCGCGGACGCCGGGAGCACTGGAAGTCCGGCTTCTACCGGATCGCGCGCGCGGCCGACCTGCCGGTCATCCTCGGCTTCCTCGACTCGGTCACCCGCACCACCGGGCTCGGCCCCAGGCTTCGCCTCACCGGCGACGTCCGTGCCGACATGGACGTGATCCGCGCCTTCTACGCCGACAAGGTGGGCGTCCACCCCGACCTCGGCACGCCGCCGTCCCTCGCGGACGAGGAGACGGCGACGTACGCGACGACCGCGCCGTCCGACTGACCAGCCGGCCCCGGAGGGTCCCCATGCGCACCATCGTCCTCACCGGCGCCAGCGACGGGATCGGCGCGGCCGCCGCGGAACGGCTCGCCGGAGACTCCGTGCGGCTCGTCGTCGTGGGCCGCTCCCCCGAGAAGACCTGTGCCGTGGCCGAGCGCGTCGGCGCCGAGCACCACGTCGCCAACTTCACCAGCCTCGACGAGGTCCGCGCCCTGGCCGAGGACCTCGACCGCAGCCTCGACCGGATCGACGTGCTCGCCAACAACGCGGGCGGCTTCTTCGACGGGCCCGTCCGGACCGCCGACGGGTTCGAGAAGACGTTCCAGGTCAACCACCTCGCCCCGTACCTGCTGACGAACCTGCTGCGGACGAAGCTGGTCGCGAGCAGCGCGAGCGTGGTGGCGACCGCCAGTGTCGCGAACGTCGTCTACGCCCGCCTCGACCTCGACGACCTCGAGAGCACGGCCGACTTCCGTGCCGACCGCGCGTACGGCAACGCGAAGCTCGCCAACATCTTGTTCACGCGGGGGCTGCACGCCGCACTTCACCGCCAAGGGATCTCGTCGGTCGCCTTCCACCCCGGAGTCGTCGCGACGAGCTTCGGCGCCGAGACCGTGGGCTACATGCGCCGGATGTACCACGGTGCGCTCCGGCCGCTGCTCACCCGGCCCGAGCGCGGTGGCGCGACGCTGGCGCACTTCGTCGACGGCACGCCGGGCACCACCTGGCGCTCGGGCCGCTACTACAACGACCGGCGCCGGCCCGGCCTCCTCAACCGAGCGGCGAAGGACCCCGCGATCGTCCGCCGGCACTGGGAGCTGTCCGCCGAGATGCTCGACGTCGACTGGTCGCTCGCGTAGGCCCGGCGCCGGCCGGCCCGGCTACCGCAGCCGGTAGCGGGCCACGAGCAACGAGTCGGACCGCAGCAGCGAGACCAGCTCAGCGCCGCGCGTGGCCTCGGGCGCGCCGAGCACCATCCGCCGCCCCGTGCCGCCGGCGACGACCGGTGCGTAGCTGACGAGCATCTCGTCCAGGGCGTCCGCCGCGACGAGGGCCCCCAGCAGGGTGGGCCCGCCCTCGGTGAGGATCCGCGTGTGCCCCCGCTCGCGCAGGGCGTCGACGACGGCGCGGCCGTGGACGCCGCCTCCCTCGCCCGGCGGCAGCAGCACGACCTCGGCAGCCTCCTCGAGCGCCGCCACGCCCTCCGGCTCGGCGCCGGTGACCGTGAGGACGAGGGGCCGTTCGGGCGCCTCGCGGAGCATGGCGGAGCTCGGGTCGAGGTCGAGGCTCGTCGACACGACCGCGAGACGGGGGTGGTCGCTCTGGCCGGCAGCCCGGCGTCGTGCGACGCCGACCTCGTCGGTGCGCACCGGGCCGTACCCCTCGGTGCGGACGGTGCCCGCCCCGACGAGCAGGACGTCGGCGGCGCTGCGGGCCAGGTGCAGGTGGGCCTGGTCGACGGGGTCGGACAGACCGCCCGCCCGGCCGTCCATGGTCAGCGACCCGTCGATCGACGTCACCATGTTCGACCGCACCCCGGGCTCGAGGTAGGTCGCCGCGAGGTCGTCGGCCGTCACCGTGGCGGGCTCGGGCCACATCCGCTCGAAGAGTGCGCCGGGGACCGTCTCGCGGGGCTCGTCGTCCATACCGACGAGGCTAGCCGCGCCACCACCACCGGCCGTGACCGCCGGACGTGGCCGCTGCCGGCCGGCCGGAGACGGACCGACCGGAGGACGGGCACCGGCACGACGCGCGCCGGGGGCGACTACGGTGGCGGCATCGCCCCCGCGCCCGGGAGACCCACGCCCGGGAGACCCACGTCAGGGAGACCCATGTCCGACGCCTTCCGCACCACGCTGGCCGACGCCGACCGCCCGCTCGTCCTCTCGGTCGACATCGGGTCGACGGCCAGCCGGGCAGGGCTGTACGACGCGGCGGGCCGCCCGCTGCGCGACGCACGACAGAAGGTGTCGCACACCTTCACGACCGACGTCGACGGCACCTCGACGATCGACGCCGACCAGGTGGTCGCCGAGGTCTCCGAGGTCGTGGGCGCGGTCACCGACGCCGTCCCCGAGGGTGGGATCGCGGGCGTCGGTCTGGACTCGTTCGCCGCGTCGCTCGTCGGTGTCGACGCCACCGGCAAGGCCGTCACGCCGTGCTACACGTACGCCGACTCCCGCTGCGCGCCCCGGGTCGCCGAGCTGCGCACCAAGCTGGGCGAGTCCGAGCTCCAGCAGCGCACCGGCACGCGCCTGCACACGAGCTACCTCGCGCCGCGCCTGCGCTGGCTGCGGGACACCGAGCCGGAGCTGTTCGCCGCCGTCGACCGGTGGATGTCGCTGCCCGAGTACGTCCACCTGCGGCTGCTCGGCGTCGCCGTCGCGAGCACACCGGCGGCCTCGTGGACGGGGCTGCTCAACCGGCGCACCGGCGAGTGGGACACGCAGCTGCTGCGGCTGTCGGGGATCCGGCGCGCCCAGCTCTCCCCCGTCCAGGACCCGGCCGTGGCGATCACCCCCACGCCCGGGGCCGCGTCGTCGGTCGCCCGGACCTGGCCCGCGCTGGCCGACGCGCAGTGGTTCCCCGGCATCCCTGACGGTCTCGGCTCCAGCCTCGGCGCCGGCGGCACGGGCAGCTCGACGGCCGTCCTCTCGGCCTCCACGACCGGCGCGATGCGACTGCTCGTCGAGACGATCCCCGCGACGCTCCCCCCGGGCCTGTGGGGCTACCGGGTCGACGACGGGCACTCCCTGCTCGGCGGTGCGCTCAGCGACGTGGGTAGCGCCGTGACCTGGCTGCGCGAGAACATCCGGGTCGACGACGACCTCGACGACGTGCTCGGGCCCGAGCCGGTGTCCTCGACCCCGCTGGTACTGCCCTTCCTGTCGGGCGAGCGGTCGACCGGCTGGTCGGCGGGCGCGCTCGGCACCGTGCTCGGCATCTCGGCGGCGCACACGCCGACGGACCTCGCGCGCGGGCTGCTCGAGGGCGTCGCGCTGAGCTACGCGCGCGTCGCGAAGCAGCTGCGCGAGGTGGCCGGCATGCCGTCGGAGATTCGCGTGAGCGGCGGAGTGATCGGTGGGGTGCCCGGCTTCGCCCAGCTCCTCGCCGACGTCCTCGGCGCTCCCGTGACCCCCGTGACCTACAAGCGCACGACCATGCGCGGGACGGCGCTCCTCGCGCTCCGGGAGCTCGCGCCCGACGTCGACCGCGCCGTGGGGCCGCTCGGCGAGCGGTGCGAGCCGGTCCCGGCCCGCACCGCGCACTACGCCCGCCGCCTCGCCCAGCTCGAGGACGCCTACGCCGCGGTCACGCCGCTCTGACCGCTAGAGGCCCGGCTGGCCCTGCGGCGCCCCCGGCTGCCACTGGCCCGGCTGACCCTGCGGCGCCCCCGGCTGCCACTGACCAGGCTCCCCCTGCCGGCCGCCCTGCGGCTGCGCCTGCCCGCCACCGGCGCGCTGGATCCGGCCGAGGATCTGCTGCTCGATGGCCTGGTAGGCCGGCAGCTCCTTCTTGGCGACGGTGAACTCCCAGTGGTTGCCGTCGCGCATCGTCACGTGGACGGCGTAGAACGAGCGGCCGGCCTGCTCGTGCCAGATCCGGTCGAGGGCGGAGTAGTCGAACGACGCGAAGACCCGCTCCGGGATCCACCTGCCGAACCCGGCCCGCGCGACGATGCAGACCGCCGCCGTCGGCGTCAGCGCCCACACCACCGGCCCCTCGGGCGGGAACGGCATGCCCAGGACGTGCCCCCCGGGCCGGACCTCGGTCTTGATGACCGCGTCCGCGACCAGCGAGCCCACGGAGAACTTCTTCGGCCCCTTGTCCATGCTCTGCGCGACCCAGTTCTGACCGTCCCTGGGGAGCATGGGCACGGCGTCCTCGGGCGCGTACCCGAGCACCTCCGCGACCTTGGCGACGAGCTTGGCGTTCGACATGGGTTCTCCTCGACGGTGGGCGTACGACGGGCCGGGGTGCTCCGGCCACCGGAAACCTAGCGCGGTCGGCGCCGCCGCGAGCGTGGTGGGAGGCGCGTGGACGGACCGCGGACCGTCGCCGCCGAGGATTCGCAGACGATTGTGCGGCCATTCCCAGGGTCCGTCCAGGTTCGCCCGGTGTGGTCTACACATGAACAGCTTCCCGGAGGACACCGACCCGAACTGGCGCGTTCAGGGCGCGTGCACCGACCTGCCCACCGACGACTTCTTCCCCGAGGGTCAGGGCAAGGCCGTGGACGCACAGGTGGCCCGGGCCAAGGCCGTCTGCGCGAGCTGCCCGGTGGCGCAGACGTGCCTCGAGTTCTCGCTCCGGACGAATCAGCCCTTCGGCATCTTCGGCGGCACGACGCCGTCGGAGCGTCGGGCGATCCGGAAGGAGCGTCGCATCGTCGCTGCGTAGGGCGGGTGGGCCGCCCCGCAGGGGACGGGGGATGAGAGCCACAGGGACGCTTGGTACACGGACCCACGGCTCTCACGAAGAAGGGGATCCATCACCCCGGGGGGAGTGGTGAGATCACCGGGGCCGGTGGCGGTCGACAGACCGCCACCGGCCCTTTCGTGCGTCCTGAGGACCGGGACCCCTGCCGACGTGGGGCGGCTACACCTCGCCGAGCCGCGTTCCGTCGACCACGCGGCCGTCGACGTCGTCGGCGCGCACCACGACGTCGCCGGTGACGACGACGTCCGCACCGAACGTCACGTCCCCCTCGACGGCGAAGGACCGGGCGCCGCGCAGCGACGGCGGGCCGGCCGGGAACCGCTCCTCGAGCGCGGCGACGAGCGCGTAGACGTCGCGGTCGAGGTCGATGTCGGGAGCCGGGTCGGCGCGGGCGACCAGCCGTGCGTCGTCGTCGAGGTCGTAGGCGTCGGAGCGCACCAGCAGCAGGTCGTCGGTCGTCTTCACCGGCAGGAAGCGGTCGCGGCCCACCTCCAGGGCGACGGCGCCGTCGAACAGCTCGATCGCGGCACCCATCGCGGTCTCGACCTGGACGACCCGGGTCGAGGTCTTGTCGGCCGGGTCGACGGACTTGACGTTGCGGATGAGCGGCAGGGCGAGCACGCCGTCGCGCTCGGTGAGCGCCGCGTCGAGCGCCTCGAGGTCGAACCACAGCGAGTTCGTGTTGAAGTACCGGTGCCGGTCGACGTCGCGGAAGGCCGCCAGGTCCTCCTCGTCGGTCTGGGCGATCTCGCGCAGGACCAGCCGGTCGTCGTCGGTACGGACGGCCAGGTGCCCGCCCTTGCGGTCGGCCCGCGTGCGGCGGCACACCTCCATGGCGAACGGGGCGCCGCTCGCGGCGAACCAGCCCGCGAGGCGGCCGTCCGGCGTCGCCCCGAGGTTGTCGATGTTGGACACCGACAGGTAGCGGTACCCGGCGTCGAGGAGCGTGCGTGGCAGCCCGACGTCGTGCAGCACGGTGTAGAGGTCGCCGTGGCCGGGTGGCGCCCACTCCAGGTCCGGGTCCTCCGGCCACTCGACGGGCGCGAGGTCGTCCTCCCGCAGGCGCGGCACCCGGTTCTGCACGAAGTCGGCCGGGAGCCCCTCGACGGCGACGTCCGGATGGGCGGCGAGCGCCTCGCGCGTCGGCTCCTGGGTCCGGAAGGACTGCATGAGGATGAGCGGGAGCGTGGCGCCGGAGGAGGCTCGGGCGCTGCGGACCTGCTCGATCACGAGGTCGAGGAACGAGCGCCCGTCCCGGACCGGCAGCAGCGACTTCGGCCCCGTCATCCCCATCGACGTGCCGAGCCCCCCGTTGAGCCGCACGAGCGCGGTGGCCCGCAGCGCGGCGTCGGCCGCCTCCTCGTCGACCTCGACGTCCGCGAGGCGCGGGACGTCGTCGAGCGGGCTGAGCGTCGACTCGGGCACCGTGCCCGACGCCCCCCGCCCGAGATCCTCGTAGTGGGCGGCGAAGACACGACGGGCGGTGGCGGAGGTGCCGGCGTCGGCCATCTTCCGGAGCGCGGCGTCGAGACCGGAGTCAGTCATCCCCGCACGCTACCGCCGCACCCTGCCCCCCGCCCGGCGGCACGACCGCCGCCCCGGCCTGGCAGGATGTGCCTCGCCCGCCGACCACCGCGGCGACGGGCGAGTGCATCCGTGGAGGATCGATGAGCACCAGCGACATGAGCGACCACCGCCGGTCCTTCCCCGTAGGGCTGGTGATGCTCGGCGTCGCCGCCGTCACGGTCATCGCGATGGCCGGTGTCCAGACGATCAGCTCGATCATCGCGCCGGCGTTCTTCGGCCTGACGATGATCGTCACCGCGCGCCCGCTGATCGTGTGGCTGCGCAAGTACCTCCACCTGCCCGGGTGGCTGGCGACGCTGATCATGCTCCTGGCGATCTACCTCATCCTGCTCTCGATCATCGGTGGCATCGCCTACGGGGTGGCGGAGACGGGCCAGCTGCTGGCTCGGCAGGAGTACCGCGAGACGTACCAGCAGATGTACGAGGACTCCTTCGCCTGGCTGACGAGCCTCGGCCTGGACGTCTCGAACTTCGAGCAGTACCTCTCCGGCATCGACTTCAACCAGATCCTCGGCGTGGTCAGCGGCGCCGCCAACATGCTCACCTCCGGCACCTCGCAGGCGGTGCTGTTCGTCGTCGTCACGGCGTTCATGGCGTTCGACACGATCAACGTCCGCGGTCGCACCGAGTCCCTGCGGGAGGCGGCCCCCTACCTCACCGACGCCCTGACCGGCTTCTCCTCGCAGGTGCGCAAGTACTGGATCGTCTCCACGGTTTTCGGCGCGATCGTCGCGATCGGCGACGGCATCGCGCTGACCGTCATGGACGTGCCGCTGGCCTGGACGTTCGCGCTGTTCGCGTTCGTCACCAACTACATCCCCAACATCGGGTTCTTCATCGGCCTGATCCCGCCGGCCCTCGTCGGGCTCCTCGACGGCGGGGTGAGCACGATGATCTGGATCATCGTCATCTACACCGTCATCAACAACGGCTTCCAGACGTTCATCCAGCCGAAGGTGACGGGCGACGCCGTCGGGCTCAACTCCGCGGTCACGTTCCTCTCGCTGGTCTTCTGGACCTCGATCGTGGGCCCGCTCGGCTCGATCCTCGCCGTCCCGCTCACCCTGTTCGCCAAGGCCGTCCTCATCGACTCCGACCCGCGCACCAAGGTGTTCGCCGTGTTCCTGCAGTCCGGGGACAAGAAGGTCACCGGCACCCAGACCGAGCTCGACGCCTCCGAGAGGCTCCGGGCGGAGCGGCGCGGGCGCAACGCCCGGCGCGAGGAGGCCAACGGTGGCGCCGGGGACCGGGTGCGGTCCAAGTCCGACGAGATCACCGTCGGCGAGCTGCGGCGCGCCCGTGCCGGCTCCGGCTCCGGCTCCGGCGGGCACCCGCTCACCCCGACGACGCCGGCCGTCCCGGGAGCGACCCGGGCCGCGACCTCCGACGGTGCGACGGCCTGGGCCCCCGACGGCGAGCGCGAGGGCGGCAGCGGCGAGCGCGCGGCCGGCGGCGGGCGGCGCGCGGCCGGCGGCGGCCGCTCCCCCGCCCCGACCGACACGCGGCCCGTCCGCCAGGCACCGCGGTCGGGCGGCCCGGACGACCGGCCCGCGGCGCCCGGACCGGCCGGGCAGCAGCCTCGCCCGGACGCGCAGGCCGGCGGCCAGGCGCCGCCACGACGGACGGGGACCACCGGTCCGGCGCGACCCGACGACGCCGGGACTGCGGCGCCCGGACCGGACGATCCCCGGTAGCGGACCGGACGATCCCCGGTAGCGAGGCACCGGGATCGTCCCGAGAGGTGGTCCCAGGTCGCCGTCGACGCGCCGGGCCCGTCACACTTGTCGCATGACACCTGCTGACGACCACCACGTCACACTGGCCTCCGGCGTGACCATCCCGCAGGTCGGGTTCGGCACGTTCCAGATCCCGCCGGAGGAGACCCAGTCCGCCGTCGAGCACGCGCTCGGGTACGGCTACCGGCACATCGACACGGCCGCCGCCTACAACAACGAGGCCGGCGTCGGGGCGGCGCTGCGCGGCTCCGGGCTCGCACGCGACGACATCTTCGTCACCACCAAGCTGCGCAACGGCGAGCAGGGGCGGGACTCCGCGCTGCGCGCCTTCGACGACAGCCTCCAGCGCCTGGGCGTCGACGTCATCGACCTCTACCTCATCCACTGGCCGGTCCCGAGCAAGGACCTCTACGTCGAGACCTGGCGGGCCCTCGCGGAGATCCTCTCGAGCGGAGCCGTCCGATCCATCGGCGTGTCCAACTTCCTGCCCGAGCACCTCGAGCGGCTCGCCGAGGAGACCGGGGTCCTGCCCGACGTCAACCAGATCGAGGTCCACCCGACCTACCAGCAGCACGCCACGCTCGAGGCCACCCGGTCGGCCGGCATCGCCGTCGAGGCCTACTCGCCGCTCGGCCAGGGCGCCGACCTGCAGTCCGAGGAGGTCGCCGAGCTCGCGGACGCCCACGGCGTCACCCCCGGCCAGGTCGTGCTCCGGTGGCACGTCCAGCACGGCCACATCGTCATCCCGAAGTCCGTCAACCCGGCGCGCATCGAGGCGAACCTCGACCTGTTCCGGTTCGAGCTGAGCGCCGACGAGATGGCCGTGCTCGACCGCATGGACGGCGAGGGGCGCGTGGGTCAGGACCCGTACACCTTCGACCGGTCCCAGATCCGGGCCTGACGCCCGGCAGGACCCCGACGACGGCGGGGGCGCGGTCACACCCGACCGCGCCCCCGCCGTCGTCCGTGTCCGCCTCTGCCGCCGTCGTCCGTCCCTGCCGCGGCATCAGCATCCCGGATCGTGGTCCGCGCGCGGTGGGCGATGACGGAAGGCCCGGTGCGGCGTATTCTCGGCTGCCAAGCACGGCACCGACCGGTGCCGGTACTCACCGTCCCGGAGGGTTTCCCCACGTGTCTGTCCCCCTCGCATACGTCGTCGCCGGCTCCGAGGCGACCGGCGGCGCCGGCATCCAGGTCGACCTCAAGACGTTCCAGCAGCTCGGCGTCTACGGCGTCGGGACCCTGACCTGCATCGTCAGCTTCGACCCGAACAACGGCTGGGGCCACCGGTTCGTCCCGGTCGAGCCCCAGGTCATCGCCGACCAGATGGAGGCCGCGACCTCCGCGCACGATCTGCGCACGGTGAAGATCGGCATGCTCGGCACGCCCGCGACGATCGACACCGTCGCCGCCGGCCTCGGCGCGCAGGAGTGGGACAACGTCGTGCTCGACCCGGTCCTCATCTGCAAGGGGCAGGAGCCGGGCGCGGCGCTCGACACCGACAACGCGCTGCGCGAGCAGATCCTCCCGTTCGCCACGGTCATCACCCCGAACGTGTTCGAGTCGACGATCCTGTCCGGCGCCGACTCGATCGGCACCGTCGACGAGCTCGTCGAGGCGGCCAAGGTCATCGGCGCGCACGGCCCGCAGTACGTCTACGCCAAGGGCGGGGCGGAGCTGCCCGGGGACGAGGCCGTCGACGTGCTGTGGGACGGCACCGACGTCCACGTCTTCTCCGCGCCGAAGATCGGCGAGCACCGCGTGTCCGGCGCCGGCTGCACGGTCGCCGCGGCGATCACGGCCGAGCTCGCGCGGGGGACCGAGATCCACGACGCCGTGCAGGTCGCCAAGGACATGGTCACCACCGGCATCCGCGCACGCGTGTCGGCCGCCACCCCGTTCGACACCGTGTGGCAGGGCGCCTACACCCGCTGACCCTCGGGTGCCGCGCCGGGTCGCGCGGAGCCCCCCGGCCGGCCCGTCACGGCCGGTCCGTCACGGTCGAGGTCACCGGCCCGTCACGACTCGGGGCGACCCGGGCCGCGCGCGTCAGCGGCGGTTGTTGCGGGTCGACCACCAGCCGATGAGCACCCACATGAGGGCGATGATCGGCGCGCCGATCCACAGGTAGAGCTGCTCGGCACCGGTGCCGCCCACCCAGATCCAGCCGATGCCCCACGCCATCGTGAGGACGACCGCCACGACGGAGACGAGGCGAATGGTGTCCTGCGGCTGCTCGGCGGCCGTGCTGCTGGGTTCCGTGGTCATGAGCTCGCTCCTGGTCTCGTGCGGAAGGGGGAGGGAATCGTCTCGGTGTCCGGCAGTACCGCGACCAGGACCCGCACCGATCGGACCTGGTCGCAGCTCAACGTGACCCGCGCCACGCGCGGACCGTCCCACGGGCCGCGCCCCGGCGCCATGGGGAGAGTTCCCCATGGCGCTCACGAGCAGACCACGAGTATGGCGTCGCCCCGTGCACCGGTACCGGAGAGGCCGCGGTGACCCGGGTGTCGGCCCCGCGACCTAGAGTGTCGGGGTGCCTCAGGACGTCGTGCTCGAGTGGGTCTCGGAGCTGACCGACGGCGAGATCGAGGCGGCCCTGGGTGCCGCCGCCCTCGAACGGGCCCGCGGGCTGGCCGGTGCCGGCCACGTCGGCGACCCGACGACGAACCCCGAGGGCACCGTCATCATCGCGCCCGTCGTCGGCAGCCGCGGGGACCGCTACACGGTCGTGGTGCGCGCGGACCCCGCCCCGGGGACCGTCGTGTGGCACGGGTCGTGCACGTGCCCCGTGGGCAGCTCGTGCAAGCACGTCGGCGCCGTCCTCATCGAGCTCCGCGAGCGCGCCCGCCGCACGCCCGACGGCCGCGGGTGGGAGTCCATCTTCGACCCCATCGTCGCCGACGGTCACGCCGCCTCCCCCGACCTCGCTCCCCTGGGCCTGCAGGTCAGCGAGGTCCAGCGCTCGTCCGGCCTGCGCACGCAGCGCCTGGCGATCGGCTCGCCGCGGGGTGCCGTCCCGCGGCTCCGGCTCCGTCCGGTCGTGCGCGGGCGCACCGGGCGGTGGCTCACCGGCGGCCGGTCCTGGGCCTCGGTGACCACCGGCTACACGGCGCAGGACTACGTGCCCGACCACGTCCGCGCCCTGTCCCTGCTCAAGGCCGCCGCTCACGGGACGCGTCCCGAGTGGCAGCGGGCCGAGGAGGTCTACCTCGACGAGCTCGACGGCAACGGGTGGCACGCGCTGGTCCAGGCGTACGTGGCGGGCGTCGATCTCGTCGGGGGCTCCGGCGTCGAGCAGCTGCGCCTCGCCCCCGGGGCCGCGCTCGGCGTGGACCTCACCGCCGCCGGCGACGGCATCCGCGTCACCCCCTACGTCGAGCTCGACCTCAACGGCGGGCACACCTCCCTCGTCGGCCCCTTCGCGCCGGCCGACCGCCCGGGGAGCCGCGTCACGCTCGAGGGCGACCCGGCCCACGGGGTGTCGGTGCGCGACCCCGACGGCAGCTACGTGCTCGCCCCGTTCGACCATCCCGTCGACCCCCACCTGCGGGACCTCACCATCGCGTCGGTCGTCGTCCCCGCGGCGGACCGCGTGCGGTTCACCCACGGCTACCTGCCCCGACTGCGCCAGCGGATCGACGTGCGCTCGTCGGACGGTTCGGTCGACGTGCCCGACGCCCTCGTGCCCGGCGTCCTGATCACCGTGACGATGGGGCCGGCCCACCGCAGCCGGGCCGAGCTGGGGTTCCGGTACGTGGGCGGGGAGCGGCACGTCGACGTCCCGCTGCGCGGGGGGGACCTCGACCTGCCGCGCGACGCCGCGACGGAGTCGGGCCTGCTCTCCGCGGTGGCGCGAGAGATCGCCATGGTGCCCGGGCTGCACCCGCCGGAGGTCGCCGTCGTCGACCTGGGTCCCGCCGAGACCGCGCTGCTCGTGGACCGGGTGCTGCCGCGGATGCGCGAGGCAGGCATCGCCGTCGAGGTCGTCGGGGACGCCGCCGACTTCCGGCGTGCCACCGAGGTGGCGACCGTCAGCGTGGCCTCCGCCGAGGGCCTCGACACGTCGACGGACTGGCTCGACCTGCGGGTCAGCGTCCACGTCGGCGACGAGGAGGTCCCCGTCGACGACCTCCTGCAGGCACTCGCCACCGGGGCCGACCTCGTCGTCCTGCCCTCGGGCACCTACCTCCCGCTCGACACCCCCGAGCTCACCGCGCTGCGCCGTCTCGTCACCGAGTCGCGCGCGCTCACGGACGCCCCGCCCGGCACGGTCCAGGTCTCCCGGTACCGCTCCGAGCAGCTCGAGGAGCTCGCCCACCTCGACCTCCTCGACGAGGACGTCGCCGCGTGGACCGACTCGCTGCGCGCGCTCGCGGACATCGCCGGCCGTCCCACCCCGGAGCCGCCCGCCGGCCTGGACGCGACCCTGCGGCCCTACCAGCGGGAGGGCTACTCGTGGCTCTCGCTGCTGTGGGACGCGCGCGCCGGCGGGATCCTCGCGGACGACATGGGGCTCGGCAAGACCCTGCAGACCCTCGCGACCGTCCAGCGCGGGAAGGAGCGCGGCGAGGTCGGCGGGCTGCGGGCAGGGGGCGGCGACCGGCGCGGCAGGACCGCGGACGGGGCGGGGGCCGCCACGGGTGACACATCGAGCGACGCGGGTGACACCACGGCCGACGCCGGACCCGTCCTCGTCGTGTGCCCCACCTCGGTCATCGGCACCTGGGTGCACGAGGCGGAACGGTTCGCGCCCGACCTCACGGTCGTCGCGCTGCGCGCGACCGGCGCCCGGCGCGAGGAGGACCTGCGGGACGTGGTCGCGCGCGCCGACATCGTCGTCACCTCCTACGCGATCGTCCGGCTCGACGCAGACGAGCTCGCCCCGATCCCGTGGGCGGCGCTCGTGCTCGACGAGGCCCAGTTCGTCAAGAACCCCCGCACGGCCACGCACCGGGCGGTCGCGCGCCTGCGCGCGCCGCGCCGGCTCGCGATGACGGGCACGCCGGTGGAGAACTCGGTGTCCGACCTGTGGTCGATCCTCGCCCTCGTCACCCCCGGGCTCCTCCCCAGGGCCGACGTCTTCACCACGACGTTCCGCCGCCCCATCGAGGCCGGCACCGACCCCGGGCCGCTGGAGGAGCTCCGACGTCGGGTGCGCCCGTTCGTGCTGCGGCGGACCAAGGAGCTCGTCGAGCGGGACCTGCCGCCCAAGCAGGAGCAGGTCGTCTACGTCGAGCTCTCGGCCGCGCACCGCCGCAGCTACGACCGCCACCTCCAGCGCGAGCGCCAGCGGATCCTCGGTCTGCTCGACGACATCGGGCGCAACCGGGTCAGCGTGCTGTCCTCGCTGACGACGCTCCGGCTCGCGGCCCTGGACCCCGCGCTGGCCGACCGCGACGGCACCGCCGGCGAGCGGTCGACGAAGATCGACACCCTGCTCGACCACCTGGGCGCCGTCCTCGCCGAGGGGCACCGGGTGCTCGTGTTCAGCCAGTTCACGTCGTTCCTGTCCGCGGTCCGCGGCCGGCTGGCGGACGCGGGCATCGAGCACCTCTACCTCGACGGCTCCACGCGCGACCGCGAGGGAGTCGTCCAGGCGTTCCGCGACGGCGAGGCCCCTGTCTTCCTCATCTCGCTCAAGGCCGGCGGGTTCGGTCTCACGCTCACCGAGGCCGACTACGTCTACCTGCTCGACCCCTGGTGGAACCCGGCGGCGGAGAACCAGGCCGTGGACCGGACGCACCGCATCGGCCAGGACCGCCGGGTCAACGTCTACCGGCTCGTCTCGGCGGGCACGATCGAGGAGAAGGTGCTCGCGCTGCAGGACCGCAAGCGCGACCTGGTCTCGCGCGTGGTCGGCGACGGGGGCGCCCTGTCCGCCCCGCTCTCGCCCGACGACGTGCGCGACCTCCTCGAGCACTGAGCAGGCCGTGCGCCCGGGCGCCCGGGCGCCCAGGCGCTCGTCAGGCCCGGACGGCCTGCGCCTCCGGCTCGGTCGCCCCCGGGCGGCTCCGGTCCAGGCGGATGCTCACCAGCGCGAGGACGCCACCGGCGAGGGCGAGCGCGACGCCGACCCAGCCGGGCGCGAGGTAGCCAAGGCCACCGGCGATGACGAGACCGCCGAGCCAGGCGCCCAGGGAGTTGCCCACGTTGAAGGCGGCGTGGTTGAGCGCGGCGCCGAGCAGCTCTGCCTCCCCGGCGATGTCGATGATGCGCGCCTGGATCGAGGGGATGAGCGAGGAGGAGGTGATGCCGATGGCGAACACGAGCGGGAACAGCAGCAGCCCGCTGCCGCCGAGGAGGGCGTAGAGCGCCATCGCCGTCGACATGCTCGTGAAACCGATGATCACGGTCCGGGCCAGGTCCCGGTCGCTGGCCCAGCCGCCGAGCACGTTCCCGATCACCATGCCGACGCCGAGCGTGGCGAGCACCCACGGCACGACGGGCTCGGACAGCCCCGCCGTCCGCGTCGCCACCTCGGCGATGTAGGAGTACACGGCGAAGAAGCCTCCGAAGCCGATCGCGCCGACGGCGAGCATGAGCCACAGCCGCGGGTTGCGGAACGCGGAGAGCTCCTTCATCGGGTGGCGGTCGGGATTGCCGGGGACGGCCGGGATCGTGCGCAGCGCGAGCACGAGGGTGACCACGAAGATGGCGGCGACGGCCGCGTAGGCCCAGCGCCAACCGGCCTCCTGGCCCAGCCAGGTCCCCAGCGGGACGCCCACGACGTTCGCCACGGTGAGGCCGGACAGGGCGATGGCGACGCCCGCACCCTGGCGGCCCGGCCCCATGAGGCGCGCGGCGAGCAACGAGGCCACGCCGAAGTACGCGCCGTGCGGGAGGCCCGCGACGAACCGGGCGAGCGCGGTGAGGGCGAAGTCCGGCATGAGGGCGCTGGCCAGGTTCGCCAGGGCGAGCGCGGCCGCGAGGATGAGCACGAGACGGCGCTGCGAGAGGCGTGCCGTGATCACCGCCGTGACCGGGGCGCCCACCACGACGCCCAGCGCGTAGGCCGTGACGAACCAGCCGGCCTGCGCGATCCCGCCCGTCGGGTCGGACCCGAACCCGGGGACGAGCTCCTCGGCGATCTGCGGGAGCAGGCCCATGGTGACGAACTCGGTCGTCCCGATGCCGAAGCCCCCCAGGGCGAGCGTGAAGAGGGCGAGGTTGCGGCGTGCGGTACTCGGCATCGACTGGTGCTCCGGGAGTCGGGACGGCCGGGACCCGCGGCGCGCTCGTGACGCGCCTGCGGTCGGGGCCGCGTGACCGGGGGTGGTCACCCGCCGTGCAACAGCGCGCCAGGTCCCGTTATGCCGGTTGTGACGGAGCGCTCGATCCCGTCAGCCCCCGAGCATGCGGGGCGGCTCGCGGTCCACCTCGAGGCGGTCGTCGATGTTCCTGATCCAGCGCCGCACGGAGAGGGCGACGACGATCTGCATGACCCCCCAGAGGAGCGCGGCGATCGCGACGGTCCAGGCGACGACGTCGAGGGAGACCCAGGGGCGCCAGACCACGAACGCCCCCACGACCACGAAGAACGTGCCGGCGACGACGAGGGGCCGCACACCGTGGACGTACCTGCGGGCGCGGAGGGCCGTGATGAGCTCCCACAGCCCCATGACGATCGCCCACACGCCGATGACGGTGATCATCAGCGTGGCGACGTTGCCGGGCCGGACGAGCCCGAAGATGCCCGCGGCGATCTCGACGACGCCGAGCACGATCGTGAGGATCTTCTGCGTGGGCCGGTCCGGCTCCTGGTTCCTGGCGTCGACCCCGAGCCCGATGCCGCCCAGGACGTTGAGCAGCCCGTCGACGAGCAGGAAGATCGAGAAGAGCTGGATGACGGCGTCGATCATCGTGCCCGGCCACAGGATGACGGCGACGCCCACGGCGACCGCGGCGATCCCGCGGCCCGCCGTGGTGAGCCACGAGGTCCGGAAGATCTGCCGGACGGGGTCGCGTCGGTCCACCACGGCGCCAGTCAACACCCTTCCGGGCCCGGGGTCACTGGGGCAGCAGGCCGAAGATGTCGGCGAACTGGTAGCCGGCGAGGAACACGACGACGGCGACGATGAGCCAGCCCAGCACGTTGGCCACGGGGCCGTTGCGGTACTTGCCCATGAGCTTGCGGTTGTTCATGACGCTCATGAGGAAGATCGCGACGATCGGCAGCAGCAGCCCGTTCGCGGCCTGGGCGATGACGATGATCTGGATCGGGTTGAACCCGGTGAGGGCGATGGCCCCGCCGACGACGAGGATCGCGACCCAGACGATGCGCGCCGGTGTCGAGCGAAGGTCGCTCGAGAGCCCGAGCACGCCGGTGATCGCGTAGGCGGCACCGAGCGGGCCGGCGATCGCCGAGGTGAAGCCGGCGGCGAAGAGGCCGAGCGCGAACACCCACGGAGCGGCGTCGCCGAGCAGCGGGGTCAGCGCCTCGGCGAGGTCCGTGCCCTCCTCGGCGGCGATGCCGCGCACGAACATCGACCCGACGGCGGTGACCATGACGGCGAGCGTGATGAGGCCGCCGATGCCGATCGAGACGGCCGTGTCGGTCCGCGCCTCCTTCATCGCCCGGTCGACCGGGACCTGGCCCCAGTTCTCCTTGACGAGCTGGGCCTGCAGGAAAAGGTTGTAGGGCACCACGGTGGTGCCGATGAGCGCGATCGCCGTGAGGATCGCGCCCGGCGGGATCGAGGGGACGAACATGCCCCCGAGGAGGTCGCCGAGGTTCGGCCTCACGATGACCGCGGTGACGACGAAGATGACGA
Organism: Georgenia sp. Z1491; assembly: GCF_049856175.1. Taxonomy (GTDB): domain Bacteria; phylum Actinomycetota; class Actinomycetes; order Actinomycetales; family Actinomycetaceae; genus JB111. The sequence continues at coordinate 258,635 of NZ_JBNDNA010000001.1, read as the reverse complement.
CGAGGACCGCCACCATCGCCATCAGCACCTTCTCGATGAGCTTGTAGCTCCCGGTCCACAGCAGGGCGAAGATCAGGGCGATGAGGACGACGACGACGATGCGCGTGTCGACGTCGACGACGTTCGTCACGGCGAGGGCCGTGCCCGAGGTGTCGCCGCCCGCGTAGGAGGCCCCGCCGATGCCGATCGCGGCGACGACGAGGACCGCCATGAGCAGGCGGGCCACCGGGGAGTGGAAGACCTCGCGCATCGCCTCGCCGAGGCCGCGCCGGGTGCCCAGGCCGAGCCGGGCCGTCATCTCCTGGAGGATGATCGTCGCGACGATGGAGAAGACGATCGTCCAGGCCAGCGCGTGCCCGTAGTCGGCGCCCGTGACGATCGACGTGGTGATCGTGCCGGGACCGATGAACGATGCCGCGATGATGAGGCCGGGACCGAACCTCGAACCGGCACGGCGGCCGGACACCGAAGCGCCGGGCGACTGGGTGGCGGCCTCGCCGGCGGTCAGCGGCTCCGAGGCCGAGCCCTCCGGACGGGCGGCGTGGGATCCGGAGCCGTGGGGACTCGGCGCAGGCTTTCCGGCGGGCCCGCCGGGCCCGCCGGCACCGGCGGCGTGGGCTCCGCCTGCGTGCGTTCCGTCGTCGGTGGACATGGGGGGCTCCTCACGAGACTGCGTCACCGGGTACGGCCCGCGGCCGTCGGCGACGATCGGTCGGTATGCGCGAGACCCTATGCCCCGGGCACCACACTGTCATGACACCCCGCGGCGTGTCCCGGTCCTCGGACGGCGGGTGCTGCCGCCGGATCCGGACGGACCTAGTATCGATGGGGCGCCCCGGACTGTCCTTGGACCGTGCGGCAGGAGCGGGCGCCCACCGACACGAGGAGGTCTGCATGTTCATCCGGTCGATCGACGAGGTGCCCAAGGTCGAGTGGGGCCAGGGCACGAGCCAGCGGGTCCTGACGAAGAAGGACGGCATGGGCTTCGCCGTGGCGCACACGGTCGTCCGCAAGGGCACCGAGGCGGCGCTGCAGTACCGGAACCACCTCGAGGCCTGCTACTGCATCGGCGGCAAGGGGTACGTCGTCAGCGAGGACCGCCAGACGCGGTACGAGATCACGCCCGGCGTCATCTACGTGCTCGACGAGCACGACGCCCACTACCTCCAGGGCGGCGAGGAGGAGGACCTCATCCTCGTGTCGATCTTCAACCCGCCGATCAACGGCGACGAGGCGCACGAGCTCGTCGACGGCGGCTTCTCCTCGTACGCCGCGACGACGGACTGACCCCACGGCCGACGAGTGAGGGGAACCTTCGCGACGAGTGAGGGGACTTTCGCTCCGACCCGGGCGGATCTCCGCATGTCGGTCGACACGTCCCCTCACTCGTGCCGAAATATCCCCGCGCTCGTCAGGGGAGGCGGGCGTCGAGGTCGAGGACCACGCGCAGCAGCACCTCGGCGCCCACAAGCGCCCACTCCGGCGTGATCGCCTCCTCCTCCGCGTGCGACACGCCCCCGACGCACGGGATGAACAGCATCCCGGTCGGCACCCGCGAGGCGACCTGCACCGCGTCGTGCCCCGCGCCGGACACCAGCTCGCGCGGCGGGTGACCGAGCTCTGCCGCCGCACGCGCCACCGCTCCGGTGACGAGCGGGTCGAACGTGACGGGCTCCGCCCGGGAGATCTCGCGGACCTCGGCGACGACGCCGCCGCGGGTGGCCCGGTCGACCGCCTCCCGCACCTCGGCGACCATCGCCTCCAGCTCGGTCCGGTCCGGGTGGCGGAGCTCCACTGTCAGCGACGCGCTGCCGGGCACCACGTTCGGAGACCCCGGTCCGACGACGAGGCGCCCCACCGTCGCCCGCCCCACCCCGGGACGGGCGAGGCCGATCCGGTGGACGTCGGTGACGACCTGCGCCGCGGCCACGAGCGCGTCCCTGCGGGACTCCATGGGGAACGTCCCGGCGTGCGCCGGCGAGCCGGTGAGCTCGACCTCCAGCCAGCACATCGCCTGCACGCCGGTGACCGTCGCGACCCTGAGCCCCTCGGCCTCGAGGAGCGGGCCCTGCTCGATGTGCGCCTCGAGGTAGGCGGCGTGCTCGTCCGGGGTCACGACGTCGGACCCCGCCCAGCCCGTGACGGCGAGCGCCTCCGCCAGCGTCTGCCCCTCGGGCGCGCCGGGCACGTCCAGACCGTCGCGTGAACGGGACGCCAGCGCCGCGCCCGCGTCGAGACGCCCCGCGTACACCGAGCTGCCACCCATCATCGGCGCGAACCGGGCGCCCTCCTCGTTCGTCCAGTCGACGAGCTCGACCGGGTGCCGCGTCACGTGGCCGGCCCGCTCGAGCGCGTCGAGGACGGCCAGACCCGCGACGACGCCGTACACCCCGTCGTACCGCCCCGCGGACGGCTGCGAGTCCAGGTGGGAACCGACGAGGATCGCTCGGGGGTCCGCCACGTCACGTCCCGCTGCGGGCCCGGTCCCCGCGGTGGGGTCGCGTCCCGTGGTCGCGCCGACGTCGCTCCCACCGCCGGGGCGTCGGAGGAACATGTTGCCCACCCGGTCCACGCGCGCGCCGGCTCCGGCCTCGGACGCGCGCTCGCGGAGCCAGGCGCGGGCATCGGCGTCGTCGGGACCTGCAGCGAGCCGGTGGAGACCGCCGGCGGGGGTCGCCCCGAACGTGCTCACGCGCTCGAGGTCGGCCCACAGGCGCTCGCCGTCGATCATCACCTCGCGGTGGGGCGACGTGTCGTCGCCCGGGCGAGCACCGCCGTCGGGAGACGCCGCCTTCCCCGGGTGAGGGCCGCCGTCGGGGGACGCCGCTCTCCCCGGGTGAGCCCCGCCGTCGGGGGCGTTCACCGGTCCCGCTCCTCGGCGGCCACGTGGGCGACCTCGCCGGAGTCCTGGTGCGCGGCTCCGGTGTGGGCGTTCGGGGCGCCGGCGGGCCTGCGGTAGCGGAAGTCGCAGTGGGAGGCGCCGGACATGATCGTCTGCGTCCGCTCCAGGGTGATGCTCGGGTCGTAGCCGAAGGGGAACTCGAAGTCCCGCGTGCAGGACAGCAGCTCGCCGATGTCCCCCAGACCCATCTCGTGGTAGGTCTCGGCGTACCGGCAGCGGTGGACGTCGTAGGAGTAGACCTCCTCGGTGGCCTCCAGGGTCTCCGTCTGCAGGGCGTCGTCGGCCTTCCACAGGTCCTGGAGGTCGATGAACGTCCGCAGGTTCGAGCCGCCCGGCTCGCGCTGCGCGAGGCGGGCGCCCTGGGCGCGGGCGTCCTCGCGGATCGCCTCGGTGAGGATCTCCCTGGCCCGCTCCTCGCCCAGCTCGCGGACGAGGATCCGGTGCACGGGAGCGAGGATCGCCGCCTCGATCCGCCGGCGCGTGAGGATGGGGAGGTCGTCGTCGCTCGTCGGGGTGGTCATGGATCCAGTGTCCGCCACCCGGCCCACGCGCAACAGTCGTCGATCGTGGGGCGCGCTCACTGGCCGTTTCGGGGGCAGAAGTCCGCTCACTCGCCAGGGGTGGGACGGTCAGGCGAGCTGGAGGACCGCCACCGTCCACGGCTGCACGGCGTAGTCGCCCTCGACGACCTCCGCCACCGCGGTGGGCCACACGTTGCCCTGCTCCTCCGCCCACGGCGCGGTATCGACCACCCGGTGCCAGCGCAGGCCGTCGTGCTCCTGGCCGAGGGCGAAGTCGACCACGTCGGTCGTCATGTTGACGCACATGAGGTAGTCGTGGCCGCCGACCGGTGAACCGTCGATGTGCACACGCACCGCACGGTCGCCCGCCTGGGTGCCGCGCGACGCATCAGGGGAGCCGAAGAGGTAGCTGACGTCGCCGTCGTCGAGGTGGACGCCGCCCCACTCGCGCTGCCGGAGCGCGGGCTCCACACGACGCAGGTGGGCGAGCGCCTGCGCGAACGGCAGGAACGGGCTGGTGCCCTCGGGCGTCGCCGCCTCGCCCACGTTGTCGTGATAGGCGGCCTCGACCTGGCCGGTCGGGTCGACCGGCAGCTGCGTCGGGCGGTTGGAGGTGGCGAAACCGTAGTTCGTCCACATGCCCACCGAGTTGAGCGACCAGGGGTTGTTGTTGCCGTTCTGGGTGCGTCCGAGCTCGTCGCCGGCCACGATCATCGGCACGCCGCGCGCGAGGAACAGCACCGTGAGGAACGAGCGCAGCCGGGCCCGCCGCAGCGCCTGGTCGCCGCCGGAGTCCCACGACCTGTTGTCGTCGGAACCGCCGTCGGACGGACCGAACGGCGGTTCGCCGTCGTTGACCTTGTCGTTGTAGGAGACGAGGTCGAGCATGGTGAAGCCGTCGTGCGCCGTGACGAAGTTGATCGAGCGCGCGGGGCCGCCCTGGTCGTGGAAGTGCGGCCAGTCGCCGTTGACCTGCTCGACGAACGCCATCGTCGAGCCCTCGCCGCGCAGGAAGTCGCGCACCGCGTCCCGGAACCGGCCGTTCCACTCGCCCCAGCCGGCGGGGAAGTTGCCGACCTCGTAGCCCCACAGGTCCCACGCCTCGGCGATCACCTCGATCCGGCGGTCGGCCGCGAGGTCGCGGATCGAGGTGAGCAGCGGGTGCAGGGGGTAGAACTCCTTCTGCCCCTCCCAGTCCTCGCGGGCCGAGTCCTCGGGCGCGCGCCCCAGCACCGGTGCCAGGTCGAACCGGAACCCGTCGACGCCCATGACGTCCGTCCAGTAGGCCAGCGAGTCGAGCACGAGCCGCTGCGAGGCCTCCGAGGAGAAGTTCACCTGGTTGCCGGTGCCGGTCGCGCCGTCGACGAGAACGTGGTCGTCTGTCTGGACGTAGTACTCCGCCGTCGCGAACCCGCCGAGGGAGACGAAGGCCGACGTGGCGGGGTCGCCACCCCAGCTGCCGCCCTCGCCCGTGTGGTTGTAGACGACGTCGATGTACAGCTCGATCCCCTGCTCGTGCAGGGCGCGGGCCATCTCCTTGAACTCCCGGGTGGGGCCGCCGGGGCTCGTGTCGCAGGCCAGGTCGCGGTTCGGCGCGAAGAACGCCAGCGTCATGTAGCCCCAGTAGTTCGACGTGCCGTCGTCGCCCGGGCGGGCGGTCGTGTCCGTGGCCTGCACCGGGAGGAGCTCGAGGGTGGTGAGGCCGAGACCCTTGAGGTACGGCGCGAGCTGCCCGACCCCCTTGTACGTGCCGCGCGCCTCGTCGTCGACGTTGCGCACGCCGGAGAAACCACGGCGCCCGGCGAGGTCGTCGCCGAGCGTGGTCACCGACGGGTGCGCGGTCATCGCGTGCGTGTGCCCCTCGTAGATGCTCGTCCCCTCGGACAGCAGGTGCGGGTGCGTCCCGAAGGACGTCTCGTCGACGACGACGATCCCCTTCGGCGCGATCCGGCCAGTGTCGACCTCGCGTCGGGGCCTGCCGTGCTGCGCGTGGGTGTCCGGGCCGCCGGCGAAGTCCTCGGGGGTCCCGCCCTCGGCCTCGATGAGCGAGGAGGAGAGGTTGTGCGTGATCTCGCGGGCGTAGGGGTCCAGGAGGACCTTGTTCGGGTTGAAGCGGTTGCCGACCTCGTCGTGGTCCGCGGAGAAGCCTGCCGCCGAGCCGCCGCGGGACCAGTCCTCGTGGGGCTCGAAGCCTGGCCCCCAGACGCGATAGCCGTACAGGGTGCCGTGGCCGGCGCCCTCGACGCGGGCGCGCCAGATGCCGTCGTGCCCGCGGTGGGTGTCGACCTCGACGGAGGCGTCGGTGCCGGTGGCCGACGGGTAGATCTCGAGCAGCACGCGGGTGGCCGCCGGTGCGTGGACCGCGAAGGTGGTGGGGCTGGTGCGCGAGGTGCTGCTGCCCGACGTGCTGCTACCGGACGCGCTGGCGCCGGCGGCGCTGGAGCCGGACGCGCTGGTGCCGGCAGCGACGGCGTGGGCGCCGAGCGGGTAGGAGGCGGTGGCCCACTCACCCTCGTCGACGGGACGGATCGTGGCCGGAGCGTCGTCGCTCGCAGTCGGCCGGTCGTCTGCCGCGAGCCCGTTGTTGCCCCCCGGGGCCCGGCCGCTCCGCGGTGACGGGGCCGGGGACGACCCGGGCTGATCATCGGTCGGCGTTCCGGCCATGGGCACCTCCTGCTCGACGTCCGGGCCGGCGCTCCGACCGGACCCGATCTGCGCACGCTCCGGCCCCGGCCCGAGGACGCGCGGTCCACGCGGACGCCTGGCCCGGAGGTTCGTCAGGGGCCGCAACCTGCGCGCCGAGACGACCGTGACGACTCCCGCGCCGGCGGCGGCCAGGGCCACGAGCGCCTTGCCCACGCCGTCGGGGATCCCGTTGGTTCGTGCCATGCGTCCATTGTGGCGGCACAGGAGATCGTGTGCCCGGCGGCGCATGCGCAGCGCCTGCGCGACGGGCGCGGGAGAGTAAGGCTCGGTGAGACCGAGGGCCGTTCGTCATCGGATCAGGGCGAGCCGCCCGGCTCTCCCACCAGATCAGAGGTAATCGGCGAGATCAGAGGAAACAACCCCTGCACTCGCACAGTTTCCTCTGATCTCGTCCAGGGAAGGGACGCGAGTCAGCCCTGATCGGTCGCCGGACGGGTCGCGCGGCGCGGACCTCGACGGCCCGAGCCCGAGCTCGATGCACCGGACGAGCCAGGACGGTGCGCAGCCGCGCCACCCTTCTGCCCGCCGGCGCCACCGCCGGGGCGACCACCGCGCTCACCACCGGGCGCACCGCCCGAGCGTCCGCCGGGCTGACCGCCCTGACCGCCGGAGGACCGGACGCCGTGCTCGACGAACGGCGCGCCTCCGCCCGAACGACCTCGTCCGCGGCCGCGCCCACCGCGTCGGCGCCCGGAGCCGCCACCCGCCGGCGAGCCTCCGCCCCGACCGTCACGACGCGCGTCGCCAGATCCGGCGCCACCACGCTCGCCGCCGTTGCCGGAGCCGCCACCCGGACGACCACCGGAACGCGCGCCACCACCACGCCCACCGGCTGCGGGCTCTGCTGCGACCGGGTTCTCCTTCGCGCTGCCGTCGGCGATGTCGGCGAGGACGCCGTCCCCGGGGCGGACGCGGTGCAGCGTGGGCCGGATGCCGGCGGCGCGCATGAGGCTGCGCACGTCGGACGTCTGGGCATCGGTCGACAGCGTGACGACCGTGCCGGAGGCGCCGGCGCGCGCGGTCCGCCCGGACCGGTGCAGGTAGGCCTTGTGCTCGGTGGGCGGGTCGGCGTGCACGACGAGCGCGACGTCGTCGACGTGGATGCCGCGGGCCGCGATGTCGGTGGCGACCAGCGTGGGCGCCGAGCCCGAGTGGAACGCCTCGAGGTTGCGCTGCCGGGCGCCCTGCCCGAGGTTGCCGTGGAGCTCGACGGCCTGGTGACCGCGCGATCCGAGCTGCTTGGTCAGCCGCTTGGCCCCGTGCTTCGTGCGAGTGAACACGATGGCGCGCTCGGCCTTGCCGGCGAGCTCGGCGACCACGTCGATCCGCTCGTCGTCGCGGACCTGCAGCACGTGGTGCGCAGAGGTCGGCGGCGGCGCGGTGGCGGAGTCGGCCTCGTGCACGACCGGGTCGGTGAGGTACTTCTTCACGACGACGTCGACACCGGCGTCGAGCGTGGCGGAGAACAGCTGGTGCTGGGCCGAGCGCGGGACGGTGTCGAGGATGCGGCGGACCATCGGCAGGAAGCCCATGTCGGCCATGTGGTCGGCCTCGTCGAGGACGACGATCTCGATCCCGTCGAGGCGCGCCTCGCCCTGGCCCATGAGGTCGAGCAAGCGGCCCGGGCACGCGACGAGGATGTCGACGCCGGAACGCAGCGCGGTGACCTGCGGGTTCTGTCCGACGCCGCCGAACACGGTGCGGGTGGTCAGGCCCGCGGCGCGTGCCAGCGGGTCGAGGGTCTCGGTGATCTGCAGGACGAGCTCGCGGGTCGGGGCGAGGATCAACGCACGAGGGCGACCGCCGGAGGTGCGCCGCGGGCGCTCCGCAGCCGCGAGCCGCCCGACGAGCGGCAGGCAGAACGCGTAGGTCTTGCCCGAACCGGTGCGGCCGCGGCCGAGCACGTCGCGGCCGGCGAAGGAGTCGGCCAGCGTGGCGGACTGGATCGGGGTGGGGGTGGTGATCCCGGCGCGCTCGAGCACGGGGAGCAGGGTCGGGGGCACGCCCAGGCGTGCGAAGGCAGTGGTCATGGCGGGGTGAAGTCCGTCCGTCGTCGACCTCGTCCGGGCGCTCGGCCCGCGCGGGTCGCGGCGGGGGCGCTGGTGGCGGGTTCTCCCGCGGCACCGGCAGCCCGGGACGAGGAACGTGCGGACTGCCTGGTCAGAGTACGCCACACCCGGTCCACCGCGCCGTCAGGGAGACCGAGGTCTCCCTGACGGGCGATGCGCGCAGGCGCCCGACGGCGTCGCGCACGCCGGGCGCGCAGGCGCCCGTCAGTCGGAGGTCGGGCCCATGAGGTGGAAGACGCCGCCCTGGTCGTCGGCCACGGCGGCGAGCCGCCCGTGCGGGGTGTCCCGCGGCTCCGACACCACGGCGCCCCCGATCTCGACGACCCGCCGGACCGAGGCGTCGGTGTCCGGGGTGCCGAAGTACACCGACCAGTGCGAGCGGTCCTCGGACCCGGTGGGAAGGCCCGTGATGCCGGCTCCGCCGTCGGGCGCGTCGCCGAGCACGGTGTACGTGCCGTCGCCGTCCCCGGCCTCGTCCCGCTCGAGCTCGCGGCACTCCCAGTCGAGCACGTCGGTGTAGAAGTCGACCGCCGCGTCGTGGTCCGCGGACGCGAGCTCGAACCACACCGGCGTCCCGTTCCCGGGCGCGGCCTGGACGCCCTTGAGGATCTCCGCCTCCCAGAGGCCCACCTCGCCGTCGGTCGGGTCCGACACGATCGCGAGACGCCCCCACGACGACGCCGACCGCGGGGCCACGAGCACCGTGGCCCCGGCCGACTCGGCGGCCGTCACGGTGCCCTCGAGGTCCTGGGTCGCGAGGTAGACCGACCACCTGGCCGAGCCACGGTCGTCGTCGGACATGGGGCGGAACCCCGCCACGCGCTCGCCCTCGAGGACGCCGAAGGACATCCGCTCACCGGCCGGGCGGTTGTGCTCCCATCCGAACAGCCGCCGGTAGAAGCCGGCCGCGCGCTCCGTGTCCCGGACCGACAGCTCGATCCAGGCGGGCTCGCCGCGCCCGTAGCTGCGCGGACGCGCAGGGGTCGCTCGTTCCTTCTCGTCGGGCGTCGTTCCGGTCGTACGTGACGTGGCCAAGACGTACCTCCTGACGGCGCGCCCACGGGTGGGCGCGAGCGGTCGCGGTCACTACCAGCGTACGACTCCCCCGCCCCGGCCCATGGGGCGCCCCGGGTGCCTCAGAGCCAGGACGGCAGCTCGGCGACCCGCTGGCGCACGGTGTTGGTGAGGACGCCGACGCCCTCGATCTCGACCTCGACGACGTCGCCGTCCTCGAGCAGTCCCTGGGGCTCCATGAAGAACCCGACGCCGCCAGGCGTGCCGGAGACGATGACGTCGCCCGGGTTGAGCGGGGTGACGGTCGAGATGTGGGCGATGAGCTCGGGGATGTCGAACGTCAGCTGGGCGATCTTCGCCTGCTGCCGGACGTCGCCGTTGACCCGGGTCGTCAGCGTGGACTCCAGCAGGTTCGGCACCTCGTCCGGGGTGACCATGGTCGGGCCGAACCCACCGGTGCCCACGAAGTTCTTGCCGGCCGTCCACTGCGGCGTGGCGCGCTGCCAGTCGCGGGCCGTGAAGTCGTTGTACGGCGCGTAGCCGGCGACGTGGTCCAGCGCGTTCTCGGTGCCGACCCGGTAGGCCTGGGTGCCGATGATGACCGCCAGCTCGCCCTCGTAGTCGAACTTGGAGCTCTCGGTCGGATAGATCGCGTCGGCGCGCGCACCGATCTGGGACTCGATCGTTCGGATGAACAGGGTCGGGGCAGGCGGGCGCTCGCGGCCGGCCTCCTTGGCGTGCGCCTCGTAGTTGACGCCGACGCAGATGATCTTGCCGGGGGCGGGGATCACCGGCAGGTAGGTGACGTCGGCGAGCGCCACGCGCGGGGCGCCGGCGGGCAGGGCCGCGGCATCGGCCGGCAGGGTGCCCGCGGTGATGGCGTCGGCAAGGCTCGTGGCGACGTCGGCTCCCCCAGGACCGAGGACGACGACGTCGTCACCGTCGACCGCGCCCCACGTCGGGGCGAGCTCGGCGGTGGTGAAGGTGGTAAATCGCATGCAGTGCCTCCAGGGAAGGTTCGAACGTCTACAGGAAGGATCGTGCCAGGTCAGGCGCGCGGGGTGGCGGGGAGCCCATGGCTGCGGAAGTTGTCGCCACGGTAGGTGCCCCACCGGTTGATCCAGCTGTCGTCGCCGTCCTCCCACACGATCGGCGGACGGAAGTCGTCGTAGATCTGGTCCATGTCGGTGTAGACCTCGACGACGTCGCCCGGCGGCTCGACGTAGTAGCCGGCGATGTTACGGCCCGCGCCGTGCCGGACCGGCCCCCACACGGCGCGCTGCTCCCCGAGCCGGTCGAGGCGGTCGAGGACCTCAGTGATGTCCCCGACCCCGCGCATCTCCCACGCGTGGTGGTGGAGCTTGCCCGGCCCGGCCAGGAGCGCGATCCCGTGGTGCTCGGAGTTGCACCGCAGGAAGTAGCCCATGTTCCCGATGACGTCTGACGTCATGAACCCGAGGTCGTCGGCGAAGAAGGCGCGGGCGTCGGCGAGGTCGGTGACGTGGAGATTGACGTGACCGAACCGCTTGGTGACCGCCGGCGCGTGACGGGTCGCCTCGCCGGACATCGAGAGGTACAGGGAGAACACGAACCCGTCCGGCCCGACGACGGCGAAGCCGCCCTCGACGCCCGGCGTCAGCGGCCCCTCGGCGACGATCTCGCGACCGGCCGCCGTCAGGGACGCGCGCAGCTCGGCGAGCGCGGCGGCGTCGCGGACCTTCAGCCCGATGTGGTCGACCGCGTTGTGGTCGGCGGCGATGTAGACGATCTCGTGGCTCACCGGCGCGGCAGCCAGATAGACGCGATCCACCTCTCGTGCGGTGACATGCAGGCCGAGAACCTCGACCGCGATCTGCACGCTGTACTCGAGGTCGGTGGTGCGGATGGCGAGGTAGCCCATCTCGCTGACGGCGCGCGTGAGGTTCACAGGTGGTCCTTCTCCTGGTCGGTTCTGGTGAGGGGCAAGACGGCGGCCGGGATCGGCATCGGGCCCGAGGAAAGACAGCGGCTGTCAAGGCGGCCGAGCGCACGCGGACGTGACGGAACAGCTTGGTGACGGCAGCCGCGAGCCCGCGCGGGTCGAGAGCGCCTGCGACGTACAGCTCGGGCCGGGCCAGCGGCAGGACGCGCAACTGTAAGGGGCCCGCGGATGCGGCCCGCTCGGACCCCACGGCGGGGCGGCCGGAGCACTGCGGGCGGCTACCGACTACGCGTGGGGGCCGTGCAGGTCCCACTCCAGCCAGACCTGCGGCGGGAGGTGGGCGACGTTGTGCCACTGCCCGCGGTAGAACACGAGGGAGTCCTTGTTCTCGGAGTGACCGAAGTCGACGACCTCGCCGAGGAAGAGGACGTGGTCGCCGCCGTCGTACTCGCGCCAGGGTGTGCATGAGAAGTGCGCCAGGCTGCCCGCGATGCGCGGCGAGCCGAACTGGAAGTCCCACTCGATCTCGTGGCCCTCCTGCGGGCTCCCGGCAAACTGCAGCGCCGTGGACTTCTGGTCACCCGCCAGAACATTGATCGTGAATGGTTGATCCATGAGCCGTTGCGCGGCCTGGCTCTTGCGCGTGAACGACACGAGGAGGAGTGGCGGATCGATCGACACCGAGGTGAACGAGTTGACGGTCGCGCCGAAGTACTCCCCGTCGACCTCGTAGGTCACGACGGTGACACCCGTTGCGAACTGCCCAAAGGTGTGGCGGAGCGCACGTGGGTCGTCGAACTTTTCTCCCCGCCGCTCGACCGACGCCAGCGCCTTCGTCGCAATGGCCTCCCCCGGTGCCCCCTCACGGAGGTCGTCGCCCTTCTCGAAATGCACACCGACATCGGCATCCTCCACATCGGTGCGTCTGTCGATCTGTCTGGTCTGCTGACTCATCACGGTCTCCTTCGTCTGGTCGGTGGACCTGGCCGCCGCGCTCGCACGTGTCGGAGCTCGCTGGGCCGACGGGTGGGCGTCGTCTCTCGCATGGCGCACGAGCCGTCAGACCATGGCGAGGTCGGTCTCGGTCGTGCCCGTCATGAGTTCGCCATAGCCGACGTAGAGGCGGTCCCACGAGAGGCTGAAGTGGTGCGATGCGGCGATCCCGTCGCGGTAAGCCTGGTCGAGTGCGTCGCCGCGGAAGAGCGAGCGGGCTCCGGAGATCTCGTAGATGCTCGAGAGCGCACCCGCCGCCGTCTGGCCTGCCCAGGCGATGTCACGGCGCCACCGGACGCGCTGCTCGTGCGAGAACCCGCCCTCGATGTCGACCGTGTCGATGGCGGTCTGGAGCGTGTCCCGGACGACCGTGTGCGCGGCGCCGATGTCGGCCGACGCCTTGCCGAGGACGAGGTGCACCTCGGGCCGGCTCGAGCGCTTGACGCCGCCGAGCCCTCCGATGACGTTGGCCGTCCCGCCCGTGAAGGCATCGACCGCAGCGAACGCAGCGCCGACCACGGTGGCGATGACACCCGTGCCGAAGAGCTGCGCCAGCGGGACGCGCAGGGTCTCCGTGCCATACGCGCGCGAACCGTGCGAGTCGCCGTCGCTGGACTCGCCCATGTTGATGGTCCGACGCTCCGGGACGAAGAGCTCGTCGATGTGAACGTCGTGACTGCCGGTGCCGCGAAGGCCGTTCGTGTTCCAGTTGTCGAGCACCTGGACCTCGCTCGTGGGCACGAGGTGGGCGATGGGGCCACGCTCGCCGAGGGCCTGGAGGACCACCCAGTCCGAGTGGTTGATCCCACTGGAGAAGTCCCAGTCACCGCTGAGGACGGTGCCGCCGTCGGCCGCCTTCGTCTTGCCCCTCCACGGGCTGAACCCCGTCGCGATCGTCGGCAGCCCGTCGCCGAACAGCTCCTCGTGTGTCTCGACCGGGAACATCGCCCCGAGCGTGCCGTGCACGGTCCAGTTGCCCGCGACCCACGCGGCCGAGGCGTTCCCCCTGGCCAGCTCGACGCACGCGTCGAAGACGGCGACCGGTCCGAGGTCGCTCCCACCGAGCTGGGTGGGGACCATCGCCCCGATGATCCCGAGGTCACGGATCTCCTGCGCGGTCTCGGGGGTGAGCCGGCGGAGCTCGTCGAAGGTCTGGGCGCGCTCGGCGAGCTTCGGGGCGAGAGCGCGAGCGCCCTCGGCGAGGCCCTCGGCGGTGACGGCCCGGGGGGTAGTGGTCTGTGCCATCGGGTGGTCCTTTCGGATGTGGTCGGTCTGGGTGCTCGTCACCTACCGCGGGCGAGCGTCGGGTCGTAGACGTGAGCGCGTCGGGACGTGGATCCTTATGCACGCGTCGTCCATCTATGCGGAGAGCACGGTCTGCAGCTCCTTGACCGGCTCGGCGGCGGCACGGCGTCCGGCAATCGCTCCGAAGGTCAGGGCGGGCGCGAGCGTCGCCCCCGCCGCGAAGTACCCCTTGCCGCTCCCGGAGGCGACGCAGTTGCCCGCGCCGTAGAGGCCGGGGATCGGGAGGCCCATCGCGTCCAGCACCTGGGAGTCTGTGTTCGTCAGCGGACCGCCCTTGGTGTCGAGCGTGCCGGCCGTCGCGATGGTGGCGTAGAACGGGCCGGTGTCGCTGATGGGGTGGAGCTGCTTCGACGGCAGGTCGCTCTCGCGCAGAGCCGGGGTGTTGTGCATCTGGAGCACGATCTCGATCGGGTTGTCGCCCCGGCCGAAGTCGTCGTCGCGGCCCTGGCGGGCCAGCTTGTTGAACCGCTCGACCGTCGCGGCGAGCGTCTCCTCGAAGTGGTCGTCTAGCTCGTATCCGCCGGTCTGCTCAGCGAGCGAGCCGAACCGCTCGCGAATGTTCGCGACAAGCTCGGGCCAGGTGGCGCCCTTGATGACGTGGGAGTCGTCCTCGCCTGCCGGAGGGATCGGGTTGTCGTTCCGGTTCGGGTAGCCGTTGAAGATCCGCTGGCAGTCGTCGTCCCAGATCATCAGCTGGAACAGGTTGGGGAACTCTGAGCGCGCACCGTCCCACCCGAAGAATCCCTGGGCGAGCTCGTTGTACACCGCATGCTCGTTCATCACCCGTCGGCCGTACCTGTTGACGAAGACCATGCTGTCGCCGGGCGGGGCGAACAGGCTCGCGTAGTCCGGGTCGTCCTGGCAATTGATCCACTTCTCGAAGGTGGTCGGCGCGAACCACGCGTTGTTCATGTTGCGCAGCTGGGCACCTAGGCTCGTCGCGAGCGGGATGAAGTCGCCCGTGTTGGTGACCGCCGCGCATGACCCGAACGTGGGGTGGGCGAGGAAGTTGCTGAGGTACTCCTCGTTCCGACCGAACCCGCCAGTTCCGAAGACCACCGCCTGGCGGGCGCGGAATGACCTGAGCCCCTCGGAGGTTCTGGCAGTCACACCCGTGACGGCCCGCGCGTCGTTCACGAGTAGTTGGACCACCTCGTGCTCGGTGTGCAACGGGATGCCGGCCTCCTCGCCCGCGCGGACGAGCTGCGCCACGAGCTCGTCGCCGTATCCGAGCTCGCCGTCCTCCGTCGACATCATCATCACGCGGCCGCGCGGCGCCTTGTCCTCGGGGAGGTTGGCGAAGTAGTCGGGCACCTCGGCGCCGTGCATCACGCGGAGCGCGCCACGCTCGACGAGGTTGTCGAGCACACCGCCGGCCTCGTCGTAGAAGGTCGCCAGCCAGTCGTACTCCCACCGGTCCAGTCCCAACGTCGGCGCATCGGGCTGATAGCGGTGGGGACGGGCGAGCTTCGCCATGTACCGGAGGGCGTCCGTCCTCTCGTCGGTCAGTCCGGCGGATCGGAGGTAGCTGTTGTTGGGCCACCAGGTCCACCCGTGCGACTTGAAGGTGGTCCCGCCCACACGCGACCCCTTCTCGAGCATGAGGACGTCCGCGCCCTCCCACGAGGCGTTCAGAGCCGCAGCGAAGGCCGCACCCCCCGATCCGACGACGATGACGTCGGCCTCGGCGGCGAACACCTCGTTCGGCGTCACGGCACGGCTCGGCTGAAGAGGTCTGCTCGAAGTCTCGATCGGGACCACGTTGTCACCTTTCTCATTTATCGCGGCATTAGCGCCTATATCTGATCTAAGCGCACACAGTTGGTCCAGTCAACAGGCACTCCGCTTGCTAGCGTCAAGGCGCGGGGAGCGGGTCAGTTCCCTGTTGACACATGCATGACAGGTCGCGCCGACCGGGAGGTGGTGGGATGCAAGGGCAGCACCGGACTCGTCGACACGACGAGCACGTGTCGAGACCCGCTGTTGCGCCGGCCGTCGCGGTCACGTCGGCGATGGACTCCGGTGAACTGTCAGCGATCACGGCGGCGCTCGACGGCATCGCTGACGTTGCCCCACTCGCCGAGGTCGGTGAGCAGGAGCGCGCGGGGGCCTTCGAGCGCGCGTCCGCGTTGATCAGCTGGCATCCCGATCGGGAGGTGACAGAGGAGGACTGGCACTCCGCTGTGCACGTCCGGCTCCTGCAGACCGTATCGGCCGGCCTGGATCACGTCAGCGCCCGTCGGATACCGCCTGGCGTCACGGTGGCCACGAACGCCGGCGCCTACGCCGAACCCATGGCCGAGCACGCCATCGCAATGATCCTCGCGCTGGCCAAGCGCCTGCTCGGCGCTCACAGTGAACTGGCGACGGGTGTCTTCGACCAGACCACGACCGGACGCAGCCTAGTCGGGCAGACAGCCGTCATCCTCGGGTACGGCGGGATCGGCCGGGCCGTCGCCAAGCTGCTCCGGCCGTTCGGAGTGCGGGTGATCGGGATCAGCCGGAGCGGGACGAACGACGGGACCGCCGACGACGTGGTCGACGTCCACGAGCTCGCCCGGACGCTCCCGCATGCCGACATCCTTGTGTTGACGCTGCCGCTCACGCGCCGGACCGCAGGCCTGATAGATGCGGAAGCGCTGGCGTCGATGCGCGACGACGCGATCCGTGTCAACGTTGCACGAGGCGAGATCGTCGACCAGCAGGCGCTCTATGCGCGCCTGGTCGCCGAACCCCGGTTTCTTGCCGGCATCGACGCGTGGTGGGTCGAGCCGTTTCGCCACGGCCGCTTCGAGCTCGACCATCCGTTCTTCGAGCTACCCAACGTCCTCGGTTCGCCACACAACTCGGCGTCCGTGACGGGCGCCCGGCGGGCAGGTGCCCAGCGAGCCGCAACCAACGTGGCTCGCTACCTGCGCGGAGAACAACCACAGGGCGTGGCCACGGCCGACGACTGGTTCAGCGACCACTAGCAGGCGGCACCCACCGAAATTCTCATTTATTGACAGTTCCAGTACTATATCTACGTATACGCAACAGGCGTCGCCCTTCCTCCGCAGCACGGACCATGGGCACGGACTCTGGAGCAGCGGATAGTGAGGGGTCTTCACATGGCGACCGACAAGAATCGACCGGTACAGGGTTCACAGACTCTTGCACGTGGGCTGTCCGCGCTGCAGCTGATCTCCGACTCACCGGACGGTCTCACGGGGGCCGAGGTTGCTCGAGCGCTCGACGTCCATCAGTCGATCGCCTACCGGGTCCTGCAGACACTTGTGCAGTACCAGATCGTCCGCCGTGACCTCGACGGGCGGCACCGGGTCGGCCTCAGCGTGCTGCGGTTGGCGCAGTCGGCCCGGTCGGGCTTCCGGTCGTTGCTCCTTTCCACCCTCAAGCACCTGAGCGAGGCCACAACTTCGACCGTGGCGCTCTACGTCGAGGAGAACGATGAGGCGGTCGCCGCCCTCGTCGTCGAACCCGGCACCTTCGCCTACGTCAACCGGTTGGGCGAGGGCAGTCGCCACCCGCTCGACCGCGGGGCGAGCGGGTACGCGCTTCTCTCGCTCCGCCAGCCACACCCTGACGAACCCACCAAGGTCACCGAGGCACGCGATCAGGGCTACGCCCTCACCCACGCCGAGGTCCAGCACGGCTTCTGGGCGCTAGCGGCCCCGCTCGACCCGACGCTCGTCGCCGCACGCGTCTGCCTCAACATCTCCAGCCCGAACGAGGACGCCATCAGGGCTGCCGTCCCGCTGCTCCTCCAGGCGGTGCAGGACATCAAGGACCTCGTCGAACGCAGGCCTGACCCGGCCGGGAGCTGAGGTCGGCCGCCTGCGAAGACCACCTAAAGTGTCGCATCGTCGGCTCGTTCGACAGTCGGCCCCGGAGCATCTGGCGATGCTCCGGGGCCGGCCGCTCGATGAGGTCAAGCGCCCTCAGGGGCCGGCGGTGTCGGGAGGTTCGGCCGGACCTCCTCGGCGAGGAGCCGCATCGACTCGAGCGAGCGCCCCTCGGCGTCCCACTCGTGACCGGCCACCGCGAGGACGCCGAAGCCGCCCGTGAAGTCGTACAGGTCACGCAGCTTCTGGGTGACGGTCTCGGGGCTGCCGACGATCCAGATGTTGTCGAGGAAGAACTGCTCGTCAATGACGTCGTCGGGGATCGAGGGGTCGTCCTTGAAGTTGATCATCTCGCCCAGCATCTTGAACAGTGGCACGAGGTAGCTCATCCAGTCGCGCCCGAGCGCGCTGTTCAGTGCGAGCTCCTGGGCCTCCTCATCGGTTCGTGCGACGACGACCTCTCGGCTGACCCGCCACTGACGCCGGTCGGCCACGCGGCCCGCCTCCTTCGCCGCGGCCTCGTACACCTCCCACTGCTTCTTCACCGTATCGGCAACGACGAAGTTGACGCTCATGGGGATCCAGCCGTTCGCCCCTGCGTACCCGAGCATGTCCGACTTGGGGCCCGAACCCGCGGCTGCGATGGGCGGATGCGGCTTGGTGAACGGCCGCATGTGCAGACGCACGCCGGCAGCCTCGTTCGGCTCCGGGACCGTGTAGCGGAAGAACTCGCTCTCGTGGAGTCCGGGCTTCGGGTCGTCCCAGAGGTCGAGGACGGCTGAGAGCACCTCGCGTGAGCCGGTGCGCTGCTCCTTCTTGAAGAAGTCGACGTCGAACAGTGCGCCGTCGGTCGGTAGTGCGCCGTTCCCGACACCCCACATGAACCGGCCCTGTGCCATGTGGTCGAGGAGCGCGATACGGCTGGCCAGATGGACCGGGTGGTGGTAGCTGAGGGAGTTGACGCCGGTGCCGAGGCGGATCCGATCGGTGCGGCCCAGCGCATTGGCGATGAACAGTTCGGGCGAGACGAGCGGCTCCCACTCGTTGGAGAAGTGCTCGCCGAACCACGCCTCCTCGAAGCCGAGCCGGTCGAGCTGCACGACCTGGTCGAGGTCGCCGTGCAGCCAGTCTTCGACCGGCGTGCCCGGGGGGTGAAGCGGCATGAGGAAGTATCCGAGGTCCATGTGGTGACTCCTTCGTCGTTGATCGTGCGTAGGTGGTGCGAGTGCCAGTCGGTGGGTCAGGAAGCTCTTGCCGGGTCAGCCGGTGAGGATGCCGGACGACCGTCCGCCACCTCACGCCAGAAGTCGCGGACGACGGACACGACCTCGTCTGGTCGATCGAGGTTCGGCGCATGCAGATGGTCGACCTCGACGATGCGCGCGTCGACGAGTGCCTCTGCCACACGGTCCGCCCACTCGGGGAACAGCAGGACGTCACGTGCGCAGCGCACGAGGAGCGTCGGCGTCGTGATGCCCCGGAGCTGGTCCGGCCACGAGTCCTCGACCTTGGACCGGAGATGGTGAGGGATCTTGATCGCCGGTGCGAGTACCGATCGTGCATGACCCGACTGGGACGCCCAGTGGAGTCGCCGATCCAGGTAGGACTCGAAGTGGGCGGTATCCGTGTCGACCAGCAGGGCCGCAATCCGCGCCAGGTCCTCGCGGGTGCCGTCCCACTCGCCGAGCTCACCCAGCGACTTCTCCGTCCGCCAACCACCACCCGTACCGGCGATACTGACCAGCGAACGGATCGGGAACGTGTCGGGCCCGGCCAGCGCACGTAGCCCCGTGGCGCCGCCGAAGGAGTTGCCTACCACGTCCACTGGAGCGCGCACCCCGAGCTCGGCAAGAACGCTCGCGATGTGCTTGATCCGGAAGGAGTGCGGCGAGCGGTCGAGGAACACGATCTTGTCGCTTCCCCCGAACCCGAGCAGGTCAGGGGCGATGACACGCCGGTCGCGGGCGAGCTCGGGGATGACGTACTCCCAAGACACGTCCGCGCTCCCGCCCCAGGCCCCGTCATGCAGGAGGAGGACCGGCTCGGCGTCGGCCGGGCCGGCGAGCAGGATGCGTGTCGAGTACCCGCCGCATTCCAGTTGCGTCTCGGTGATGGACTCGTGCAGCTCAACGGAATGAGCACTCACGGCGCAACTCCTTCGCTCGTGCGGATGGACAGCGACAGCACGTGCTCGAGCGCGGCCGTCAGCGCGTGCCGCGCCGCGTCGCGGTCGTCGGGTGAGACCGCGTGTCGCCAGGCGATGTACCCGTCCGGGCGTACTAGGAGGGCGCCGGCCTCATCGATCTGCCGGGCCTCCTGCCAGCTGCGGTAGAGGTCCGCGACCTCGGGACCGTCGACGACGACGCAGCGAAGGTAGGGAAGATCCAGTTCGCCGACCACCTCGGGCCAGTCGGTCCCCGAGCAGCCGGTGACGAGCGTGAAGCACCCGGCGCCGACGACGTCCAGGGTCGACACGCGGCGACCGTCGGGGCCCACCAGCCATGTGTGCGGGAGCTTGGCACCCGGTCGGGTGGTCGGTGTGGCGTACAGCTCCGGGTCCTCGGACCACTGCTCGTCGTCGTTGCCGTCGCTGATGACGGCAGCGGACGAGTAGCGCTGGTTGTGCTCGACTCCGAGAGCGTTGAACTCGTATTGCTTGACGGCGAGCGCCTGACCGAGCGCGTCCCGGGCCCGAACCCCCTCATCGGACGGGTCGGACACGCGTCGGAGCACCGAGTCCTTGGCGCTGCCGGGCACCTGCCCGAGTGCCGCGTGGAGCTCTACGTAGTCGCGTCGGGACTGATTGGCACGGCCGACGACATGGCGCCCGACAGGCACTCGCTCCGCCTCGTACGTCTCCAGCAGCTCGGGCCCCGCCCAGCCCTTGAGGACGTAAGCCAGCTTCCAGGCGAGGTTTGCCGAGTCCTGGACGCTCGTGTTCGACCCGAGACCGCCGGACGGCGGGTGGCGGTGCACGGCGTCTCCGGCACAGAAGACGCGCCCCTTGCCGAATGTCGTCGCGTAGGCCTCGTTGACCTGCCAGACGGAGGTACCGAGCACCTCGACGTCGATGTCCGGGTCGCCGATGAACTCGCGGATCCTGCGGGTGACGGTCTCGGTCGACAGGTCCGCTTCGCCGTCCGCGGGGTCGAACCCCCACCCGGCGATCCACTCCCCCCACTGGCGCACCGCGCGCAGCAGACCGAGACCGATCTCGCCGTAAGCACCTCCGTCCGAGACGATCCAGTAGAGGATGCTCGGCCGATGAGCGACGAGGTGCGTGAGGTCGGCCTCGAAGCGGACGTAGACCGTGGAACCCCGGCCCATGTCGCCCTCGAACTCGAGGTTGATGTCTCGAGCTACGGCCGAGCGCGCGCCGTCGGCCCCCACGAGGTACTTCGCCCGCACGACGGACTCGGTGCCGCTGAGCGTCTCGCGCACCCGCACATCGACGCCGCCGCTGTGCTGTGTGTGCCCGAGGTACTCCGTGTTGAAACGCACGCGCGCACCGCGCTCGCCCGCGTTCCGAACGAGCACGGACTCGAGGTAGGGCTGTGGGACGTCGACCATCTCGGAGGGGCTCGAGCGTACGTACCGTCCGTGCTCGTCGTCGCCGCTGCCCCAAGCGCGGATGCGCGCGATCTCGGGCCCCGCCAGGGAGGTGGTGAACAGCGTGTCCCCCATCTGATCCCACGGGGACCCGTACGTCATCACCTCGTCGTCGACGCCGAGGTCCCGCAGGACCTCCATCGTCCGCTGGTTCGTGATGTGCGCCCGCGGCGAGTTGGCGAGCCACGGGAATTGCGTGAGCGCGTGCACCCGCAGCCCGTAGGAGGCCAGCGTGAGTGCGGCGGTCAGCCCGGCAGGACCGGCACCGACGACGAGCACGTCGATCTCCGGCTCCGCAGCCGGCGGAGCAGCGGGCGGGCGAAGTCCAAAGAACATCAGATCGCCCCTACGGTGTCCCGGTCGTGCAGCTGATTGCGGACAGACAGCTGGCCGCGAACGGTGTCGACAATTCGCCGGGGGTCCCCGGGCACCTCGGAGGCGCTCCAGGCGACGTGTCCGTCCGGTCGGACGAGCACCAGGGAGCGGCCGTAGACCGACGCGACCTCGTCGCCATCGAGGTCCACGACCTCGACCGGCATGCCGACCGCCGCTGCGGCCTCCACCAGGGAGCCGCCGTCGTCCGCCGGTGCGCCGACGCGGAGGAGCACGAACGACTCACCGAACAGATCGAGCGTGGACCGGCCCTCGGAGAGCCACACGTGCGGAGCGCGGGCGCCCGGGGTCACCTTCGGCTCGTAGTCCTGGGCATCGAACTCGGGGTAGGTGCCCGGCGTGGTGCAAACGATGCCGGACGAGGCGTAGCTGTAACCAAGGTGGATGCCGAGCGGCCGCCAGGCCTTGAGACTGCCCTCGACGAGGCGGTCGCCGATCTCGCGGCGCTTCCGGCCGGCCTCGTCCGTATCGGCCGCGATGTCGGCGTATGCGGTGCTGCCGACGAGCCGGTCGTAGTCGCGCAGCGACTCCGCGAGGGTGATCTGCGCGATGGGGCGTCGCTCGGCGCCGTAGGAGTCCAGCAGGTCCTCGCCGGCCCACCCGGCCAGGGCGGCCTCGATCTTCCAGCCGAGGTTCATGACGTCGGCGATGCCGGTGTTCATGCCGAAGCCGCCGTTCGGGGGGCTGCAGTGCGCCGCGTCGCCGGCGATCAGGACGCGACCGCGTCCGAAGGTCGCCGCCATCGCCGCCCGCCGCTTCCAGCGCCCCTGCCGCACGACCTCGTAGGTGAAGTCGTGTCCGATCGCGCGCCGGATGGCGGGGTGCGGGTCGAACGTGTTCGCGGCCTCCCGGCCGACAGCGTACACCGACAGACGCCAGCGGCGTACGCCGTCGACGGCGACGATCGTTGCCCAGGTCCCCTGCGGGCCCACCAGCGAATAGCGGACCGCCGGACCCAAGGCGTGCTCGGCCAACAGGTCGTCGCACTCGAACTCGATGTCGACGGAGTAGTCCACGGTGAGCTCGTCGACCGGGATGTTTAGGGCTTCACCGACCTTGCCGCCGAACCCCTCGCAGGAGATGAGGTAGTCGGCGCGGATGGTCTGCTGCTCACCGGTCTTGAGGTCGGTCACCAGCGAGGTCACGCCGTCCGCCGACTCGGTCAAGCTCTCGAACTCATGCCGCCGCAGGATCGTCACGCTGTCCTTCGACTGTGCGGCACCCTCGATGATCGGCTCAAGCCAGGGCTGCGGGCAATGCACCTGGAACTCGGGGCTGAGCTCGGTGTAACCGGGAGAGCCCGGCTGCCCCATCGGCGCCCCGGGCGCGCGACCGAGCTCGTAGCCGTCCAACGAGGTGACGAACAGGTTGTGCAGCGGGTAGTCCTCAGGGAAGCCCCAGGTGCTCATGGCCTTGGCGATGCCCAGCTGGCGCGCGAACTCCAGCGTCCGGACGCTGACCTGCATGACCTTGGCCTGGTCGCTGCCACGCTCCTCGCGATCCACCACGACGGTGCGGACCCCTCGCCTGCCCAGGTCCGCGGCGAGGAACATCCCAACGGGACCGCCGCCGACGATCAGCACGCTCACGTCGCTCGATGTGGTCACAGGTCAACCTTTCTTTCGTGGGTGGTTCGGCGGTAGAGCGGCGTTCGGTGGGCCGCACGTCAGCGCGCCTAGGAGATGCGGAAGTTTTCCGGGTCGAAGTCGTGCGTCCCGCGCCAGTACTCGAGCGTCGATCCGGCCCAGTTCTGCGAATTGCGGCCGAACCGGTTCTTGTACCAGGTGTTGACTGTGGAGACGCCGATCGCGAGGCCCTGGCTGTCGCGGTCGATCTTCTCGTTGAGCTCGCGGAAAGGCTCCTCACGCACCTCGATGCTCGACGCCTCCCGGACGAGAAGTTGGCGAATGCACTGCGAGACGAGCTCCGCGCCGGCCTCGGAGAAGAGCACGACGCTGGAGTTGACGTTGAGGTTGGTGTTTGGGCCGTACAGCATGAAGAAGTTCGGGAAGGTCGGCACCATCACTCCGTAGAAGGCACGAGAGTCACCGGCCCAGAAGTCCTCGAGCGTGACCCCGTCGGAGTTCTCGACCGCGATGCTCGCGAGGAACTCCGAGGCGCGGAAGCCCGTGCCGTAGATGACGACATCGGCCGGGTGCTCGGCGCCGTCCTTCGTATGCACCGCGTGCTCGCTGATGCGTGCGATGCCGGCGGACGTGAGCGTGACGTTGTCTCGCTGGAGCGCGGAGGACCACGTACCGTCGTCCCGGACCGTGCGCTTGGCGTACGGCGGGTAGGTCGGGATCAGCTGCTCGACGAGATCGGGACGACCTTCGAACGCCGCTCGGAACCCATCGGCGAGCGCCTCCCTCATGCGGGCGTTCTCCGCCGAGACGGAGCCGTCGATGTCCCAGTCCGGATCGACCTCCGCGAGCCGACGGATGCCGTCCACGTTCGTCCAGAACTGGTTGAAGCGATACCAGCGGCCGGAGGTCGGGATCTGCTCGAAGAGCCAACGGGCCGCCGGCGCCAGGGGCGCATTGTAGTCCGCGGTGGGGATGACCCAGGCCGGGGTGCGTTGGAAGACTGTCAGGTGGCTCGCGACCTTCGCGACCGGAGGGACCACCTGGAACGCGCTCGCCCCGGTACCGATGAGCGCCACGTTGCGCCCCTCGAGATCGACGTCATGCCGCCACTCAGCCGTGTGAAACGCCGGCCCGGCAAACGTCTCGGCGCCGGCGATCGGCGGGATGTTCGGCTCGCTCAGCTGCCCCACCGCACTGACGAACACGTTCGACGTCAGGATCTCGGGCCCGCCGGGCCCCACAACCTCAATGGTCCATGTGCCGCTCTCGCGGTCGAACGATGCCTTCTCGACGCGCACGCCGAACCGCATGTGTCGGCGCAGGTCGAACTGGTCCGCCACGTGTCGGAGGTAGTTCAACACCTCGTCGCGGCTGGAGTACTGGTCGGCCCAGTCAGCTCGCTGGGCGAACGAGTAGCTGTAGGTGAAGTTCGACGTGTCCAGCTTGGCGCCGGGGTAGTCGTTTGCGAGCCACACGCCCCCGACGTCGTCCGCCCGCTCGAGAACCAGGACGTCCACGCCGGCCCGCACCAGCTCGTGCACCATGGCGATCCCCGACATGCCTGCCCCGACGACGATCACACGGAAGTCGCGGTTCGCTGCGGTTCCCGCTTTGGTCCACGTCGCCTCCGGACGCTCCGGGGAGATCCCGAGCTCATGCAGGATGACGTCGCGGTAGGCCGGGTCGTCGGAGCCGGTGAGGAACGTGAAGATCTCACTGAGGTCATCCGTCACCGTGTCGGCGACCGACTCGGCCAGCCGCTCACGGTGCGCGAGGATCGTCTCGACGACCAGCTCGATGGCGCGGTCCCGAGCCGCGGCGTCGAGCCCACCCGTCTGGTCCATCGCGAGCGTCTCGGACGCGAGGCGCGGACGCACACCGGGCTCGAGGATCGACGTATCGCCGGTGACGTGCGCGAGCGCCGCGAGCAGCGAGGGCAGGTGGGCGCCGCGCACGATGCGTTCGAGCAGGTGCCGGTCGATCGTGGCCAGCGTTACGTCGTCGAGCTCGTCGGCATTCACTGCGGTCTGGCCATCGGTCTGCACTGTCATGGATTACTCCCGGATGAGCGCGTCGAGATCGGGGTCGTCGGCGATGACGTCGTACTCGACCATCAGCCGGGCGTAGGTCTCCAGGCCGCCGCGGTCGAGCTCGGCAGATACAACCTCGAGCGGGAGGTCCTCGGCGATCTCCGGCTCCATGCCGATGAACTCCGGCAAGCGTTCCCGGACGAGGTCCGGGTTCTCCCGTGCGTGGTCGAGCGTCTCGGCCCACGCCTCCAGGAACCGGTCGACCAGCTCGGCGTCCTCATCCACCCACTCGTCCGAGGCGAACGTCACCAAGATCGTCGACTCAGTTCCCGATTCATTCTGACTGTCCAGGACGATCTCTCCCCCGTTTGCGAGGATCGACCCCATGAACGGCTGACCCACGGTGACTGCATCGACGTCACCGTTCTCGAGCACGGACGGCATGTCGGGGAACCCGACCTCGACGAACTCCACGTTGTCCGGGTCCCCGCCGTCGAGCCTGATCGACTCCCGGATGCCTAGCTCGAGCGCCCCGTTGAGCGAGTTCACCGCGACGGACATCCCCTCAAGATCGCTCGCTGACTCGATGCCGGCATCCGGCATGGCGACGACCGATGTCGTGTCATCTTCACCTGGGCCGTCTGCGGCATAACCGGAGATGAGGGTGATCGGCAGGCCCTGATGGTGCGCCTGAATGACGGAGACCGGGTTACCCACGGCAACGTCGAGCGAACCCGATGTCAGCGCCGGGAGTAGCTCCGCGCCGCCCTGACCCATGTTGAGCTCAAGCTCGATGCCGCGGTCGGCGAAGGAGCCCTCGTCGATGCCCATCTCCACGGATGCGAAGGTCGCGCCCGGGAAGATTCCCAGGCGCACGACGTCGAGTCCCTCGCCGGACGCCGACTCGCCGCCGCCGTCGGTCTCCCCGCCGCCGGCACCGCAGGCTGTGACGAGCAGCGCGACGCCGACCGCCACGGCTCCTGCTCGAAAGACTCGACTCGCCATCGTTGGCCTCCTTGCCAATGGTTACGGCCTCTTCGTACGGCCGCTGGTGCAAAACGCTACTCACCCCGGCGCCCCTCGTCAACCATATGCCGACACATCCTCTTCACTATCTGCGATACATCTGCGGCGAAGACGGATTCGCGTGCTTGCCCACGAGGAGCGCCCGGGTCCCGATCAAGGTCGCGTTGCTCCTCTGTACGCAGCCAGGTGGGGAACGCCCCGAGGGTGAATGCAGCGCGGTAGGCATCGCCGAACTCCTGGTATCGCGTAGGCGGGCCGCACCACTTCTTGGCCTAGCCGAGGAGCCGTTCGACGGCGTTGCGACTCTTGCCAGCGACGGGGTGTGTGCGCCTGACAGTGATGGCGCTCCCGGGGTGGCGTCGTTGACACACGGTGATCGGAAAGTTCCTTGCCGTGCATACCGTCCTGACCCCACGGCGGCGGAGTTCGGTGCGGATCACGCCGGTGGTGCAGGTCTCGTCGGGGACAACGGCATCGGGCCGAATGCAAGGACGTGCCGGCCTCAGCCGCGGCACGTGGATGTCGGCGAGGCCCTCGGCCAGCGTCACGCCGCAGTTGCGCCGCCCGTCGGCGAGCACCTTTCGCCACCGGTGCTCCCAACCGTCGACCGCTGGGTGAATCTCGGTCGTCAGACCACCGCGAGAGCGTGGAGACTCGTGACTGCGTGTTCGCGTCGTCGGACGCGAGAGCCGGGGGGTCGCCGTACTCGCACTTCCCAGCGGTTCAGGATTCCGCGAGGGCGACCTTGAATCTCGACGAGTACACGCGGCCGGCCCTCTCGCGGCGTGCCCGCTAGTCCCCGGCGTCAGGCGGTCTCGGACGCGGTCCCCCACATGGTAGCGGGCCGCTCGGCGACCTGCCCGGTCACGTCGGTGACGTACCGGTCGGCCGCGCCGACCAGCGCCCGCAGGCCCTCGTGAAACACGGCGAAGGCCGCCGTGCCGTGCCAGGTGGCGGGGAGCAGCTCGCCGGGCAGGTCGGGATCGTCGAACGGGAACTTCCGAAAGGTGCTGACGAGGTCGACGAGCTCGGCCAGCGCTGCGGGTCCGTCCGGTGCATGAGCTCTCTGGGTGGCGACCCGCGGCCGCCACTCCCGCAGCCACTCCCGATATCCGTCGTTGAGACGCTCGAGGTCCCAGCACTGCCGGGCGATCTGCCGGTCGAGCGCGACCGAGTCGGTGCGCGACATCATCTGGATGAGCCGCACGTCGTCGGAGGAGTCGATGCCGAGGTCGATGGCCATCGCGTCCACCTCGGCGCGGCGGTCCGTGGTCGACATCCAGGTCGACGGGGCGGGCGAGCCGAAGCCCTGGAAGCTCAGGCGCTTGCGCAGCGACTCACGAACCGCCCGCTTCGACTCCGGGACGACGAACAGCACCATGTGCCACTCTCCGTCCCACGGCCCCGAACGGCGCGAGAAGATGCGCTCGCGCCCCTCGTCGACGATCGCGTACAGGTGCGGTGTCATCGAGTAGGTGACCTGCCGCCCCTCCTTCGCGGAGGTGAACCACCCCTCGGCGCGGAGCCTGGTCATCGTGGCGCGGACGGCGTCGCCCTGGATGCCGAGTGCCCCCAGGAGCTCGGAGAGCGGAGTGAGTCCGATCGAGCCTCCGGAGAACCGCACGTAGTAGCCGACGACGTCGAGGATGGCGGAGCGGACACTCATCGCTCGATCCTAGAATCTCCCGACCGGCCGTTCGCGCGCTCGACCGTGCGGACGGCACGGGACACGCTCCGAGGAGCCGGTCGGCCCCGGACGCCCGGGGTCGACCGGCTCACTCACGCGCTCCCCGGGGTCACGACGCGAGCGTCCCACCGATGAGGATGAAGTAGACGACCGCACGCCCCGCCGACCGGTTCGACCAGGCGTGGTTCGTCCCCCGCTGGACGAGGACGTCGCCGGCCTTCATGAGGACCTCGTTCCCGTCCATGACGGACCACACCTCGCCCTCGGTGACGATCGCGTAGTCGAGCGACGGCGTCGCGTGCGTCATCCGCTCCTTGTAGCCCTCCTGGTGGTCCCAGTCGGAGTCCGGCGGAATCTCGAGGACGCGGAAGACCGAGCCGCCAGCAGGCGGCGTGATCGCGATCGGGCTCGACACCTTGTCGTCGGGCGCCCCGGAGTTGTCCACCGGGACCTCGTCATGGCGCCAGAACTCGGTCTGGACGAACGACGGGACGCCGGCCACCGTCTGCCGGTGCGGGCTGGGGCCGTCCTCGAGGACGACGGAGCGCCCCTGCTCGTCGAGGCCCGTGACGAGCCGGCGGAACCGGATCGTGCCGGGACCCGGCTCGACGGGTACGTCGCCGTAGGGGACGTCCTCGGTCTCGACGCGGCTCACCAGTTCGCTCCACGGCCGTCGGCGGGCAGGCCGAGGATCTCGCGCGCCTCGGTCGGCGTGGCCGGCTCGTGACCGAGCTCACGGATGATGCGCACCGCGCGCTCGACGAGCTGCAGGTTGGTCGCCTTGACCCCGCGGCTGTAGTAGAGGTTGTCCTCGAGGCCGACGCGGGCGTGGCCACCGAGGATCAGCGAGTGGGCCAGCGACGGCAGCTGGCTCGGGCCGATGCCGGAGACGCAGAGCTCGTGGCCCTCGGGAAGCAGGTCGACCATCTGGTTGAGGGCGGTGGGCGTGTAGGGCATCGCGCTCTGGAAGCCCTTGTCGCCGCCGGTCACGATGTTGATCCAGAAGGGCTCGGCGTCGAAGCCCGACCGGATGAGCCGCATCGTGTCGCCCAGGATCTGCCCGTGGTTGAAGACCTCCCACTCGGGCTTGATCCCGCGGTCCTTCATCCGCGAGGCGAGCTCGTCGTTCTGCGAGGCCGAGGTGTGGGAGAGGTACTCGTTTCCGCCGGACTGGGCGATCATCGTCCACGCGTCGAAGGTGGCCATCTCGACGCCCTGCGCCTCGAGCCCCCGGTAGCGCTCCTCGAGGTCGAGGCGGTACATGCCGGTGTCGGACCAGATCGGCATGTCGCCCGAGATCCCGCCGCCGGTGGAGTTGTTGATGATGATGTCCGACCCGCGCTCACGGATCTTGGCGTTGATCGTGCTGTAGATGTCCGGGTTGCAGGTGGCGAGCCCGTCCTCCCGGCGCGCGTGGACCGCGACGATCGAGGCGCCCGCCTCGGTGCACGCCGCGACGTCGTCCGCGATCTCGTCGGGAGTGATGGGCAGATGCTCGCTCTGCTCCTTGCCGGCCATCCCGCCGGTCGGCGCGACCGTGAGGATGATCTTCCGGGGCTTGAAATCGCCCTTCATCGTCGTTGCCATGGTTCCGGGTCCTCCTACGTGGGACGTCGATGTCCGCTGCTGGTGCGGCAGTCGCGCGGCCCGCAACGATGGCGGCTCCGCCCACTCGTCATCGTGTACCACGTGGAAGTGCTGCGTCAAGTCAACGTCACACGCCACATCCTCGCGACCACGTCCCGCCCCCATCGACGTACAGCCGTGCCTCCATCACTGATATGCGCGGCGCGGCGCGTGGGCGGTCCGAGCCGCCGAAGGGGCACGTCGGACGAACACCTGTGACAGATGCTTGACGCACTTCTGTCAACTTGCACATACTGTCTCCACGCGCGTGCCGACGACGGCGCGCAGTCCCCCAAGGAGGACCACATGCGCAGGCACCTGAGCGTCATCTCTCTCGCGGCAGTCACCGCGGCCGTACTCGCCGCGTGCGGTGGCGACGGCGAGGCCAGCTCCACCAGCGAGTCACCCACCGAGGGCGCCGACGGACTCACGGACATCACCGTCCAGGTCATGCCCATCGTCGACACCGCGCCCTTCCACCTCGGGCTCGAGCAGGGCATCTTCGAGGAGCACGGGCTCGACATCACGTTCGACTCCACCAACCAGGGCGGCGCCGTGACGATCCCCGGCGTGACGAGCGGCGACTACGACTTCGGCTTCTCGAACTCCCCCGCACTCATCACGGGCGTCTCGAACGGGCTCCCGCTGACGATCGTCGCGAACGCGTCCAGCTCCAACGGCGACCCGGACGGCGACACCGCCGGCATCATCGTGCCCCCGGACAGCGACATCACCTCGCCGGCGGACCTCGCGGGCCGCAGCGTCGCCGTCAACACCCTCAACTCGATCGGCGACACCTCGGTCCGCGCGACGGTCAACGGCGACGGCGGGGACGGATCGACCATCGAGTTCGTCGAGCTCGCGTTCCCCGACGCGCCGAACGCCGTGCTCAACGGTGACGTCGACGCGGCGTGGGTCGTCGAACCGTTCGTGACGATCGCCCGCAACGCCGGCCTCACCTACCTCACGTCGCCGTACGTGGGCGCCGACCCGAACCTCAACATCGCCGTCTACTTCACGTCCCAGCAGCTCGCGGACGAGAACCCGGAGCTCGTCCAGGCCTTCGCCGACGCGATGCACGAGGCGCAGGCCTACGCCCAGGACAACCCGGACGAGGTCCGGGACGTCATGGGGACGTACACGGAGATCGACGAGGACGTACGAGCGGAGGTCACGCTCCCCGCGTTCCACGACGACGTGACCGCCGAGGAGATCCAGACCGTCATCGACATGCTCGCCGAGCAGGGGGTCGTGCCCGAGTCCTTCCCGGCGGAGGACATGATGTTCACGGCGGAGTAGCTCGGCTGCCGCCAACGGGTCGTTCGACCGGACGACCCCACGTGCGTGGTCGGGACCCTCGTCCCTCGCGCGCGAAACCGATAACCTGACAACCGGTTCACCTTTTCCGGCAGCCGCGCCACATCTCGTCGGACCGGGAAGGCGCGCCCGGCCGACGACGATGACGAAGGAGTCTTTTCATGACGGTGACGTCTGCTCCCGGGACAGCCCGGGGTCTGGACAAGGTGGTGGGTTCTGCCGCGGAAGCGGTAGCGGACATCCCCTCGGGTGCGCTGCTGGCGGTGGGTGGTTTCGGCCTGTCGGGCAATCCGGTGGCGTTGATCGATGCGCTGCTGGAGCAGGGTGCGGACGACCTGACGGTGGCGTCGAACAACTGCGGTGTGGACGACTTCGGCCTGGGCGTGCTGCTGGGTGCGGGTCGGCTGCGGAAGATGATCGCGAGCTACGTGGGGGAGAACAAGTCCTTCGAGCGCCAGTACCTGTCCGGTGAGCTGGAGGTCGAGCTCAACCCGCAGGGCACGCTCGCGGAGCGGCTGCGTGCCGGCGGGTCCGGGATCGCGGCCTTCTACACCCCCACCGGGGTGGGGACGCAGTTCGCGCTGGGCGGTCTGCCGCAGGTGTACAACCCGGACGGGACGGTCGCGAAGGCCTCTGCCCCGAAGGAGACGCGGACGTTCGTCGTGGACGGCGAGCCGCGCTCGTACGTGCTGGAGGAGGCGATCCGGGCGGACTTCGCTCTGGTGCACGCGATCGCGGGCGATCGGCACGGGAACCTGGTGTTCAACAAGTCGGCGCGGAACTTCAACCCGTTGGCCGCGATGTCGGCGAAGGTCGCGATCGTGGAGGTCGAGGAGCTGGTCGAGCCGGGCGACATCGACCCGGACGAGGTCGACCTGCCGGGCGTGTTCGTGCACCGCCTGGTGCACGCCCCGGCGACCGAGGCGTCGAAGCCGATCGAGAAGCGCACCGTGCGTACCGAGAACGAGGAGGCCTGAGCGAGATGGCGTGGACCAAGGAGCAGATGGCCGCGCGCGCGGCCAGCGAGCTGAGCGACGGCGACTACGTCAACCTGGGGATCGGGCTGCCGACGCTGGTGCCGAACTACCTGCCGGGTGGGGTGGAGCTGAGCTTCCAGTCCGAGAACGGGATCCTAGGGGTGGGCCCGTTCCCCTACGAGCACCAGGTGGACCCGGACCTGATCAACGCCGGCAAGCAGACGGTGACCACGCTGCCGGGTGCGGCGTTCTTCGACTCGGCGATGTCGTTCTCGATGATCCGCGGGGAGAAGATCGACGTCGCGATCCTGGGCGGCATGCAGGTCTCTGCCGGCGGTGACCTGGCGAACTGGATGATCCCGGGCAAGATGGTCAAGGGCCCCGGCGGCGGGATGGACCTGGTCCAGGGCGCGAAGCGGGTCGTGGTGCTCATGCAGCACACGAACAAGGCCGGGGAGCCGAAGATTCTGGACACCTGCGACCTGCCGCTGACCGGCACGGCCGTGGTGGACCGGGTGATCACCGACCTGGGCGTCATCGACGTCATCGACGACGGTCTGGTCCTGGTCGAGGTCGCCGCCGGCGTCACCCCGGACGAGGTCGTCGCCGCCACCGGCGCGAATCTCACGGTCGCCGAGACGCTCGCCGGGGCCGGGTCATGACGGCCGACGCCGCGACGGGGCCCGCGACCGCGGTGGGTGCCGACGACGTGGTCGTCGTCGGGGCCGCTCGCACCCCGTTCGTCCGGTTCAACGGTCAGCTCGCGACCCTGTCCGCGGTCGAGCTCGGTGCTCACGCGATCGGCGCCGCGCTGGAGCGGTCCGGCGTGTGCGGCGAGGCCGTCGACGTGGTCCTCATGGGGCAGGTCCTGCAGGCCGGAGCGGGTCAGAACCCGGCCCGGCAGGCCGCGCTCGCGGCCGGTGTCCACCCCGGTGCGCACGCGACGACGATCAACAAGGTCTGCCTGTCCTCACTGGCGGCGATCATCGACGGTGCCCGCCTCATCCGCCTGGGCGAGGCCGAGGTCGTCGTCGCCGGCGGTCAGGAGTCCATGTCCCAGGCCCCCCACCTGCTGGGCGGGACCCGGAAGGGGTGGGCGTACGGGGACCGCACCGCGGTCGACCATCTCGCGCACGACGGCCTGACCGACGCCACCTCCGGCCACGCGATGGGCCTGGACACCGACAACTACACCACCGCCGACCACCCCGGCATCACCCGCGATCAGCAGGACGCCGTGGCCGCGGCCTCCCACCAGCGGGCCGCCGCCGCACAGGGGGCCGGCCGGTTCGACGCCGAGATCGCACCGGTGACCGTCAAGAGCCGCAAGGGCGAGACGGTCGTCGATGCCGATGACGGGCTCCGGACCGACACCACGCCCGAGTCCCTGGCCAAGCTGCGTCCCGCGTTCCGCAAGGACGGGTCGGTCACCGCGGGCAACGCCTCCCAGATCAGCGACGGCGCCGCCGCCCTGGTCCTGACCCGCCGGTCCGTGGCCGAGGAGAACGGGTGGGAGGTGCTCGCCACCGTCCGAGCCTCCGGACAGGTCGCCGGCCCCGACACCTCCCTGCACAACCAGCCCGGCAACGCCATCGCCGCGGCCCTGGTCCGGCAGGGGTGGAACGTCGGCGAGCTCGCGCACATCGAGATCAACGAGGCCTTCGCCGCCGTGAGCATCGCCAGCGCAGCCGTCCTGGGGATCGACCCGGGCGACGAACGACTCAACCCCAGTGGCGGCGCCATCGCCCTCGGACACCCCATCGGTGCCTCCGGCGCACGCCTGGCCACCCACGCCATCCACCAGCTCCGCGCGGCCGGCACCGGCCGTGCCGCCGTCGCGCTGTGCGGAGGCGGCGGACAAGGCGACGCCCTCCTCATCGAGACCTGACCACACCCCCGGGCACGACGCAGCGGCCCCCGGTCCTCACGGTCCGGGGGCCACTGCGCGGTCGGCTCAGTCCTGGGTGACACCCACTGTGGCGGCCTCGAGACCGGCACGCAGGGTCTCCGGCAGGGGGGCAGGACGTCCGGACTCGTCCACGTAGATCGCGACGTGGTTGCCCTCGATCGCCGGCTGGTCGTCGGCGACGACCGTCCACTCGTAGCCGATCGAGGAGCGTCCCAGGCGCACGACCCTCAGCTCGACCTCGATCGCGTCGCGGAACACGAGCGCGCGGTGGTAGGTGGCCGCCACGGTGCGACGAGGGAAGGGGGTCGCGCCGAGCTCCGGGCAGACGATCTCGTAGAGGGAATGCTCGGCGGCCTCGGCCCAGCGGAAGGCGGCCGTGTTGTGGATCCGGCCGCTGGCGTCCGTGTCGACCCACTTCACGGCGGTGCGGTACCTGTGCGTGCGCATGATTCTCCCGGAGCGTTGGATGGTGGGCGCCTGGTCAGGCGACGGTCATGGCGACCGCGTCGGCGCGGCCGGCCAGGACGTGGGTGAGGGCGGCGTCCTCGTCGGGGACGTCCGCGACGAGGACGGGAACCGCGCCGTCGAACCGAAGGTCCTCTGCGACCAGCCGTACCGGCAGCGTCGCCTCCCCCCGGACGACGACGGCCGCCGGCCCGTTCGATCCGTCCGCGCGCACCGCTTGCCGCGCCTCGGCGACGACGGCGGGCACGGCCGCCTCCTCGGTGGGCGCGTCCACCGCCAGCACCCAGACCGCGTCGGCCGAGCCGTCCGCCGTCGGAGGTGTCGTCAGCACCGGGACCGTGTGATCACCGGACCGGAGGGCGCCGCCGTCTGCGGACATCTCCAGGGTGCGCCCCGGCAGGACCGTCGTCCCGATCCGCAGGGGGGTCTCGAGCGGGTCGGTCCCGTCGTGCCTGGCGCGCCAGTCGGCGAGCGTGTCCTCCACGAACGTGTCCGCGCGCCTGCGCATCCGCTGGGCCGACATCGCTCGAGCCATGAAGTGGAACGTCAGCTGAGCCGGCTCGAGCTGGTCGTGGTACATCCCGAACCGCTCCCACCAGGACAACGACGGACGGGCGGACGCCTGGATCTTCTCGACCGGCGGTCTCGCGACGTCCTCGTACGCGGCGAAGGCCGCGCTGACGTCGTCGGGGTGCTCGTCGAGCGCGTCCACGAGTGCGATGGCGTCCTCCATCGCCATCTTCGTCCCGGAGCCGACGGAGAAGTGCGCGGTGTGCACGGCGTCGCCGATCAGCGCGACGTTGCCGGACGACCACCTGCGGGCGCGCCGGGTGCGGAAGCTGGACCAGCGCGAGTTGTTGACGACGAGCGGGTGGCCGTCGATCTGCTTCGCGAAGAGCTGCTCGAGGAACTCCCGCGACTTCTCGTCGCTCGGCCCGGGCGGGCTGGTGGTGTCGAACTCGTCCAGGCCTGCCCGGCGCCAGGTCTCGCCGTCGGTCTCGACGAGGAAGGTCGAGAGGTTGTCCCCGACGGGGTAGGCGTGCACCGCGAACAGCCCGTGCTCGGTGGGTTCGTGGACGAACGTCAGTCCGTTGAACTCGTACGTGGTGCCGAACCAGATGAACTTCGCGGTGGCCTCCTCGTACGTCGGACCGATCTCGTCCTCGAGCTCCGTACGCAGCCGGGAGTTGGCGCCGTCGGCCGCGACGACGACGTCGTAGTCCGAGAGCTCGGAGAGCGAGCCGACCGGCGACTCGAAGCGGAGGTCGGCGCCGGCGGCACGCGCCCGCTCCTGCAGGGTGAGCAGCAGCTGGCGACGCGCGATCGCCGACATCCCGTTGCCCGGGACATGGTGCCGTTCACCCTTGGCCCGGACCTCGATCCGGTCCCACCGCCTCCCGTGGGCGTCAAGCGCGTCCTGGAGCACCGGGTCGACGGCGTTGATCCCACGGAGCGTCGCGTCGGAGAAGACGACCCCGAACCCGAAGGTGTCGTCCGCGCGGTTGCGCTCGTGCACGACGACGGTGTCCTCGGGGTGGCGGCGCCGATGGAGCA
Organism: Georgenia sp. Z1491; assembly: GCF_049856175.1. Classification (GTDB taxonomy): domain Bacteria; phylum Actinomycetota; class Actinomycetes; order Actinomycetales; family Actinomycetaceae; genus JB111. The sequence goes on along the minus strand of NZ_JBNDNA010000001.1, from coordinate 223,183 downwards.
GCGCGAACAGGAGGCCACCCGGGCCTCCGCCCACGACGGCGATCTTCCGTGGCATCTGCCTGCTCCTTCATGACGAGTTCTCCTCCGCACAGTATGTGGCATTTCAACGTCGGTCGTCAATCGGATGACACATGTCAAGCAACAGCCTCGTCCGTTGCTCACTGAAGAAGCGCATGATCTGGCCGCGAACCCGTGATACTTCGCAGTGTCGTCGTCGACATCAGGTCCCGCACGTCGCGCCGTCCGTGCGTCACCCGTCCAGGCCGGCAACGACGCCAGCCCAGCCGAGCCGCCGCGAGATCGCGAGCGCCGTCGTCGCGACGGCCGGCACCGACGTGCGCAGGGCCGGGGTGCCGGCCCGGACGACCACCGACACGGCCGCCACCACCTCGCCGGTGCCGTCGACCACCCGCGCGGCGACCGACGAGGCGCGCTCGTTGACCTCCTCGCGCACCACCGCGAGCCCGGTGCGCCGGCACCGCGCCAGCTCGGCCCGCAACCTCTCGGGCTCAGTCACGGTCCGCGGAGTCAGGCGCTCGAGCGGGCCGGCGAGCACCTCCTCGACCAGGACGGTCGGGGCGTGCGCGAGCAGGACCTTCCCGGCCGCCGACGCGTGCAGCGGGAGGTCCCCACCGACGTCGGAGACCACGACCACCGCCTCCGGCGCCGAGATCCGGTCGACGATCACCGCCTCGCGCGTGCCGAGGACGGCGAGCTGGACGTGCTCCCGCAGAGCCGCGTGCAGGTCGTGCATGTAGGGCAGCGCCACGGCGCGCACGCTCGCCGACGAGGGCACGAGCAGTGCCAGGTCCCTGGTCCGGGCGCCGATCGCGTAGCGGCCATCCGGACCGCGCGCGAGGAGCCGAGCGCGGACGAGGTCGGTCGCGATGCGGCTCGTCGTCGCGTGGGCGAGCCCCGAACGGGCGACGAGCTCGCCGAGACCGAGCGTGAGGTGGTCCGCGTCGAACGCATCGAGGATCCGCACGGCCCGCTCGAGCACGCCGGCGCCGGGCTCGTTCGTTCGTGGCATCGGCTTCTCCTCCCGTCCACGCCGAACGTATCCGTTGATCGGACCTCGGGGTACCTCAGCTGCCCCGCCCTCGCGCACGATCCGGGTCGGCGGACACCACGACCGGCCCGCCCAGGCGCCGACGCCCGCACCCCGGAGGACCCATGACGACGCCCACGTCCCGCACCCAGCCACGGATCACCGTCGTCGGCGGGGGGATCGGTGGCCTCGCCACCGCCGCGTTCCTCGCGCGTCACGGCCTGACCGCCCACGTGCTCGAGCAGGCGGCGGAGCTCAGGGAGGTCGGTGCGGGCGTGGTCGCCGCACCGAACATCGTCCGGCTCCTGCGCCGCCTGGGTCGCTACGAGGACTTCTCCCGTTCGGCCGTCCCGCTGCGCGCGGCCTGGCAGTTCCAGCGCTGGGAGGACGGCCGCGTGCTCTCCACCGAGCGGCTCGACCCGGCGTGCGAGCAGCTGTACGGCGAGCGGACGTACACGGCGCACCGGGCCGACCTGCTGGCGACCGTGCGCGGCGCGGTCCCCGCCGAGCAGGTCTCGCTCGGCGTGCGGGCGGTCGGGGTGACTGAGGTCGGCGACCACTACCGCATCGACCTCGCCGACGGCTCGAGCCACGAGGCGGACGTGGTGGTCGCCGCCGACGGCGTGCACAGCGTGCTCCGTCAGCAGCTCGCTGCCCCGGAGGAGCCCGAGCCGTCCGGGATCGTCGCCTACCGCGCCCTGGTCCCCGCGGAGCACGCCCCGCCCGGCGCGAGGGAGCCGGTCCACACGCTCTGGCTCGGTCCGGACCATCACCTCGTCCACTACCCCGTGAGCGCGGGACGGCTGGTCAACGTCGTCGCGTTCGGCCCGGCCGGCGACGACCGGGACGACTCGTGGACGGCCGAGACGACCGTGGAGCAGTTCCGCGCCGAGTTCGCCGGCTGGGACCGCCGGGTCACCGACCTCGTCGCGGCCTCCGGGCGGGTCGGCCGCTGGGCGCTCCTCGACCGACCGCCGCTGCCACGCTGGACCTTCGGCGGCGTCACCCTGCTCGGCGACGCCGCGCACCCCCAGTTCCCGTTCTACGCCCAGGGGGCGGCGCAGGCGGTCGAGGACGCCGCCACGCTGGCCGTCACGCTGTCGACCACCCCCGACGACCCGCACGCCGCACTGCTCCGCTACGAGGAGCTGCGACGTGCGCGCACGGCCGAGATCCAGCGCATCAGCCACGGTCGCGTGCACGCCAACCACCTGCCCGACGGCGCGGCCCAGCGCGAGCGCGACGCCCGCCTCGCGGACGGGGACCCGTTGGTCGCCAACGGATGGATCTACGGCCACGACGCCGAGGCCGTCGCCCTCGCTGCCGAAGGGCGCACATGACCGCTGCCGAGGGCCACCGCCCGGTCGCCCGCCCGGTCGCCCGCCCGCAGGGAGGGACGCTCACCGGGCAGGTGCTCGGCGGCGACTCACGGGAGCAGATGCGCGGCGAGCGCGCGTGCCGTGCCCACCGGGTCCTCGGCGGGCGCCTGGTGCGCCACGCCCTCGAGGACGACGGCCGTACCGGCCTGCACGGCACCGACGATCTCCTCCCCGCGCGGGGGCGGGCACACGGCGTCGTCGGCGCCGTGGACGGTGAGCAGCGGGGTGGCGACCTCGCCGAGCCGGTCGCGGACGTCGAACTCCGCGAGCGCCTCGCAGAGCCGGGCGTAGGCGTGGCGGTCGGCGTCCTGGAGGGTGTGCAGCAGTGCGGCGGCCCGGTCGGGGTGACGCTCGATGAAGCCCGGGGCGAACCAGCGCTCGGCGGAGCCGGTCACCTGGGACGGCGTGCCCGACGCCGCGACGAACGCCGCCCGCTCGCGCCAGGCGTCCGGCTCGCCGATCCGGGCCGCCGAGCAGACCACGGCGATACCGTCGAACAGCCGCGGGTGGTCCAGGGCGAGCTGCAGGGCGACGGCGCCGCCGAGGGACACCCCGGCGTACGCGATCCGCGCGCCCTCCGTCGCGACGCCGGACTCCCGCAGGTCCCCGACGAGGGCGGCGAGGGCGTCGGCCAGGTCCGCGACCGACGTCGGCTCGTCCCGTGCCGGGGAGCTGCCGTGCCCGGGCATGTCCCAGCCGACGACGACGAACCTGTCGGCGAGCTCGGCGGCGCACCCGGCCCACAGGGCCTGCACGCCGGTGCCGAGGCCCGCGCCGACGACGAGCACGTCCGCACCGGGCGGCGCCTCGGTGCCCGGGGTCAGCCGGGTCGCCGTGACGGTGGGGGCGCTCACGTGACCGCCGGGTACTCGATGCCGGGGAACTGGAGGAACACCGTCTCGTCGGCCGCGTGCTCGCCCAGGCCCTGGAGCCGGACGTCGAAGTGCAGCGATCCGTCCGGCAGGCGGTCGGCGACGAGCGTGTGCCGGCGCGACTCCTCCACCGACGACAGCAGCGGGTCCGCGGCCAGCGCCTCCGTGTCCTCGGGCAGGTAGATCCGGGTGTGCAGCTTGTTCGGCAGGCCGCGGGCGAACACCACCATGTGGATGAAGGCGGCCGCACCCGGCTCGACGGGTCCCGGCTCCACGGTGGAGAACGTGAAGGTGCCGACGTTGTCCACGGCCGCGCGCCCCCAGCCGGTGAAGGTCCAGCCGTCACGCACGAGCGACCCCGTCTCCTGGACGATGCGGCCCTCCTCGTCGGCCTGCCAGATCTCGATCAGTGCGTCGGGGACCGGGGTGCCGTTCCCGTCGTAGACGGTGCCCGTCAGGCGCACCGCACGCGGGCTGCCCGGCGCGACGAGGTGCTGGCCGTCGGGGAAGGGCAGGTAGACCGGCCCGTAGGCGTCGACGTAGCCGAAGAACGGTCCGATCGTCTGCCCCGGCGTGGGCGCAAGTCGCTCGCGCCCCTCCTGGGCCGCGCGCAGCTGCTCGGCGTCAATGCGCATCGGGGTCCTCCTCCATCCAGGTCCGGTTGCTGCCGGTGAGCACGATGTCGAACGTGTACCCGGTGTTCCACTCGTGGCTGGACACGTCGTGGTCGTACGTGGCGACCAGGCGGTCGCGGGCGGCCTGGTCGGTGATCGACTGGAAGATCGGGTCCAGCGCGAACAGCGGGTCGCCCGGGAAGTACATCTGGGTGATCATCCGCTGCGTGAAGTCGGTCCCGAACAGGGAGAAGTGGATGTGCGCCGGCCGCCAGGCGTTGTGGTGGTTCTTCCACGGGTAGGGGGCGGGCTTGATGGTGGTGAACGAGTACGTACCGGAGTCGTCGGTGATCGTGCGGCCGATGCCGTTGAAGTTCGGGTCCAGGGGCGCCGGGTGCTGGTCCCGCTTGTGCACGTAGCGCCCCGAGGCGTTCGCCTGCCAGATCTCGACGAGCTGGCCGCGCACGGGGCGGCCGTCGCCGTCGAGGATCCGGCCGCGCACGACGATGCGCTCGCCGAGCGGCTCCCCCGAGCCCTGGATCGTCAGGTCGGACTCCACGGCATGCACGTCGCGGTGGCCGAAGGCCGGCGACCACAGCTCGATGGTCTCCGGGTCGGCGTGCTGCATCGCCTTCGTCGGGTGGCGCAGCAGGGAGCTGCGGTACGGCGGGAAGTCGACGCGCGGCTGCGTCTCGCCCGAGGCACCGGCGTGGATCGAGCTGATCTCCGCGCTGATGGTCGCCTGGGAGTCCTGCGTCGCGGCGGGGTCGAGGACGTGGGCGCTGTCGAACGTCTCGTCGTCGTCAGCGGCGTCGGCCCGCCTGGGAGCCTGGGTGCTCACGGGACCCTCCTTTCGTGTGTCGTGTGCCGGTCGTGTCGTGTCTCGTGTGCCGGTCATGCGTGCGGCCAGCCGGTGTAGGACTCGGCGAGGTACTGCTGGCCGTAGCGCGAGGACGTCACGGTGTCCAGCTCGCCCAGCGCACGCTTCGTCTCGAACGGGTCCGCGTCGGGGTGGGTGTGCAGCATCGACGTCATCCAGTACGAGAAGTTCTGCGCCTTCCACACCCGCCGCAGCGCGGTGTCGCTGTAGGCGTTGAGCAGGTCGCGCGAGCCGGTGCCGAAGTAGGAGTCGAGCGCCTCGAAGAGGACCTTGACGTCGGCGAAGGCCAGGTTGAGTCCCTTGGCGCCGGTCGGCGGGACGGTGTGCGCGGCGTCGCCGGCGAGGAAGACGTTGCCGTGGCTCATGGGCTCGCGGACGAAGGAGCGGAAGCCGAGCACCGTGCGGTCGAAGATGGGGCCGGTCCGCAGCTCGAACCCGTCCGGGCCGGCGACGCGCCGCTGGAGCTCGGACCAGATCCGGTCGTCGGACCAGTCCTCGACCCGCTCGTCGGGGTCGCACTGGAAGTACATGCGCTGCACGGTCTCCGAGCGCTGCGAGATGAGCGCGAAGCCGTGCGGGGAGTTGGCGTAGATGAGCTCGGGCGACGACTTCGGCGCCTCGGTGAGGATCCCGAACCAGGCGAACGGGTACTCGACCCGGTGGTCGCGATGCTCCGCGTCGTCGCCGAGGGCACGCCGGCAGAAGGACCGCGAGCCGTCCGCCCCGACGACGACGTCGCACCTGAGCTCGTGGATCGCGTCCGGGTCGGCACCGGGGGAGGTGTCCCGGTACCGGACCGTCGGGGTGTCCGACGTCGCGCCGTCCAGGCCGACGACCTCGCGGAGGTAGCGGACGTCCCCGCCGTCGCGGGCGCGGGCCGCGGCGAGGTCGACGAACACCTCGTTCTGCGCGTAGAGGGTGACGGTGGCCCCCACCAGGTCCGGGAAGTTCAGCGGGTGCGACTCGCCGTTGAAGCGCAGGGCGATCCCGGCGTGCTCGTCCCCGTGGGTGAGGACTCGCCCGTCGACGCCGGAGCCGGTGAGCATCTCCACGGCCTGCTGCTCGAGGATGCCGGCGCGATGGGTGTGGGAGATGGTCTCGTGGTCGCGGGACTCGAGCACCACGTTGTCGATGCCCTGCTGCGCCAGCAGGTGCGAGAGCAGAAGCCCGGCCGGCCCGCCGCCGACGATGCCGACCTTCGTGCGGGTCACGGGTGCGGGGTCTGCCACTCCAGCTCCTTCGTCGCGAGGGCGCGTCCGCCGTGACGCCGCCCGGTGCCGGTCAGTCTGGAGGAGATGACGGGTCGCCAGAACGTCCATTCTCACTGGGTGAGAACGTCACGGCGCAGGTACGTGGGGAGGCGAAGCGCCCTGCGACGCCACCTGCCGCTCCCCCACCGCACGGCTGATGCCCCGCGCCGCCGCCATGAGCATCGGGGCCAGCCCCGGGCGCAGCTCGGAGGACCTCGGCACGACGACGCCGAGGGCGGCCAGGACCCGGCCCCGGGCCGTGAGCACCGGGACCGCCACCCCGGTGGCCTCGGAGTCGACCTGGCCGTCCACCGCCGCCCAACCCTGGCTGCGTACCGCCGCCAGCTGCCGCCGCAGCTCGATCTCGGTGGGGTTGACGACGCCCCGGGCGGTGCCGCGGACCGGCGTCCGTCCGGCGGCGAGGTCCGCGGGCACCTGCGGGGCACCGAGCTCCTCGGCGTGCCGGGCGAGAAAATCCTCGGTGACGCCGGACGGGGAGTACGCGAGCAGCACCAGACCCAGCGAGGTCGTCGACGTCGGCAGCCGGCCGGCGACCGTGGCCTGGTTGGGCACCGCGCCGCGGGCGGAGAGCCGCTCGAGCACCAGGACGCCGGCCTCGTCGAGCACCGCGATCTGCGTGTGCTGGCGCAGCACCGCCTGGACGTCGTCCATGAACGGCATCGCCGCGTTGCGCAGCGAGGTGCTCGGGGCGGACCGTGACGCCAGCTCCCACAGCTTCATGCCGGGGCCGACGGCGCCGCCGGTCCCCCGTTCGAGCAGGCCGGCCGCCGTCAGCCGTTCGACCCAGCGGTAGGCGGTCGGGAGCGGGATCGCGGCTCGCCTCGCGAGCGCGGCCACGGTCAGCGTGGTCCGGCCGGCGTCGAAGGCGTCGAGGATGCGGATCAGTCGGTCCAGCGTGGTGTCCCCGGCGGGACGCCCCCCACCCGCAGCTCCTCCCGCCCCGCGCGCACCCATCGCTCGAGAGTAGGTCGCGCCGGGCTCGCAGCGATTGACCGAGCCTGCCGACCTCGATAGCGTAGTTCGACAAGCGAATCTTATTCGTATATCGAACTCGACGAAGAGAGGTGATGCGCCGTGACGGACCTCAGCGTGGCGGTCGTCGGCGCGGGGATCGGCGGCCTGGCTGCCGCCAACGCTCTACGCGCGAAAGGGATCGCGGTCGACGTGCTCGAGCAGGCGCCGGCGATCGGGGAGATCGGGGCGGGCGTCCAGCTGGCACCGAACGGGCTGCGCCAGCTCGACCGGATCGGTGTCGGGCCTGCCGTACGAGAGGTCGTCGTGCCCTTCGGGCCCGGATCGACGTACCGGCGCGAGGACGGTTCACCCGTCACGTCCGTCGTCGTCGGCTCGAGCGACGGCGCCTACCCGGTGGCGGGCGTCCACCGCGCCGACCTCCTCGACGCGCTGCTCGCCCCGCTCCCCTCGGACAGTCTCCACACGGGGCACACGGTCGCCGACGTCGTCACGCTCGAGCACGGCGCGGAGATCCGACTCACGGACGGCCGTGTGCGCCGTGCCGACGTCGTCGTCGGCGCCGACGGCATCCATTCCCGGGTGCGCGAGGCGGTCACCGCCCCCTCTGCACCGCAGTTCTCCGGGCAGGTGGCGTACCGCGGCCTGGTCCCACGGAGCCGCGTACCGGACTGGCCGGCCGACGCGTTCGAGGTCTGGATGGGCGGCGGGCGGCACCTCCTCGTCTTCCCTGTCCGCGGCGGCGACCTCATCAACGTCGTGGGCTTCGTCCCCGCCGACGACGAGATGCGCGAGTCGTGGTCCGCCCCGGGCGACCCACGCCAGCTGATCGCCGAGTTCTCCGGCTGGGACGAGCGCACCACGCGCCTCCTGTCGCAGATCGACTCGACGAACCGGTGGGGCATGTACGACCGCGAGCCGCTCTCACGCTGGACCACGGGGCACGTGACCCTCCTCGGCGACGCCGCGCACCCGATGCTGCCGCACGTCGGGCAGGGAGCGAACCAGGCGATCGAGGACGCTGCGGTCCTCGCCGAGCTGCTCGCTGGAGCGGACGCGGAGTCCGCGCCGGCCGCGCTCCAGCGCTACTCGGACATCCGCCTCGGCCGCACGTCGTCCGTCCAGGCCGGGTCGCGGCGTTCCGGCCGCCGGTACGACTCGCAGTTCTCCGACCTCGACCGGCGCGACGCCGAGCTCGAGGAGTCCAAGGAGTTCCGTCGCTGGCTCTACGACATCGACGTCGTGGCAGATCTCGTGGCCACGAGCCACCCATCCACCCAGGGGAGCACCACATGACCACCACCCACCTGCGCGCCGCCGTCGCCGGCACCGCCGCCGTCCTCGTCCTCACCGCCTGCGGCTCCGGGGAGGAGGAGGCGAGCACCGACGAGGAGAGCGCTCCATCGATCGTCGTCGGCACGATGCCGCTCGCCGACCTGGCCCCCTTCCATCACGCGCTGGACACGGGGCTCTTCGAGGAGGCGGGCCTCGACGTCGAGTTCGTCTCGTCGTCGGCGGGAGCGGCTCAGATCGCAGCGATGATGTCCGGCGACGTCCACATCACCTACTCGAACTTCGTCTCGGTGCTCCAGGGCGCCCAGGAGGGTCTGCCGCTGCGGATCGTTCGGGAGAACAACCGGTCCGGCCCGCAGGGCATCTACGTACCGGCGGACTCCCCCATCGAGGATCCGGCAGACCTGTCCGGGGCCTCGGTGGCCATCAACAGCCTGGGCAACATCCAGGAGCTCACGTCGCGTGCCGTGCTGGAGTCGCACGGCGTGGACCTTGCGACCGTGGAGTTCGTCGAGATGCCGCCGCCCGACATGGGCGCCGCCCTCGAGCAGGGGCACGTCGACGCCGCCTGGCTCGTCGAACCGTTCCTCACGCGCGGCGTTCAGGCCGGTCATCGCGAGGTCGCCTCCGCGTTCGAGGGGCCGACCGAGAATCTGCCGGTCGCCGGCTGGCTGACGACCGAGGAGTACCTCGCCGAGAACGCCGATGTCGTCGACTCCTTCATCGCCGTCATGGACCAGGCGATGGCCGAGGCGGAGGACGACCCCGGCGTCATCGCCGAGGCCATACCCGGGTACACGGAGATCGACCCCCAGCTGGCCTCCGAGCTGTCTCCCCCGGCCCTGACACCAACGTCGGACCTCACCGACTTCGACGTGCTGCGCGACCTCATGCTCGAGTACGGACTCCTGGACGAGGAGCTCGATGTCGACGCGCTGATGTACACGCCCTGACACCGACCATCGCCGGTTCCGCACTATCCCGCTGCCGGCTTCGCGCAACCCCGCCGTCGGTGGTGGTCCGAGCCCCGGTTGCCCCTTCACGACCAGCGACGGGACCATGAGGCATGCCCCAGACGAGTCCGGACGACGGCGGCGCCGCGCCGTCCGCCCCGGTCCTCCCGACGCCGCACGCTCCCGCCGCCGGAAGCCGGGCCGCGGCGCCGCGGCGGGAGACGATGGGCGGGCTCGCGAAGGGGCTGGCGATCCTGGAGCTCTTCGGCCCGGACCTGCCGCGAGTGACGGTGGCCGAGGCCGCTCGCGGGGCTCAGCTGAGCCCCGCGAGCGCCAGGCGCTGCCTCATCACCCTCGAGGAGTCCGGATACGTCTCCTTCGACGGAAAGTTCTATCGGCCGACCCCGCGGATCGTCCGGCTCGGGTCCTCCTACATCGAGACCTCGCCCCTGGCGTCGCTGGCCACACCGTGCGTCGATCGCGCGCGCGACGAGCTGGAGGAGTCGGTGTCCGTCGCCCTGCGGGACGACACCTACGTCGTGTTCGTCGCGCGAGCAGAGGTCCGCCGGATCGTCTCGGCCGGAGTGCGCCTCGGCGCCCGCCTCCCCGTCCTCGCCTCGGCCTCGGGACGGGTCCTGCTCGCGGCGGAGCCGGACTCCGTCACCGACGACCTGCTCTCCCGGTGGTCTCCGCACCCCACCACGCCGCGCACGCTCCGCACGCCCGAACAGGTCCGGGAACGAGTCTCGGAGGCACGACGTGACGGTTACGCGATCACGGACGAAGAGCTCGAGGCCGGCATGCGAACGATGTCGGTGCCGGTCGTCGACTCCACCGGTGCCACCCGCGCAGCCATGAGCGTGGCCGTGTTCGCCTCGCGCGCGACCGTCGAGGAGCTTCGCACCCGGCACCTGCCCGTGCTGCAGGAGGAGGCCGCGCGGCTGGGCCGGGCGCTCTGAACCCTGACCCGCCGAGCGATCCGACCACCCGCGGGGCGCCCCCTCGCTGGGGTCGTACTTGCACAAGCGGGATTAAGTGGACAACCTGGTGAATCCTCATCGCCGGTAACGAACGGAGCAGACGTGACCACGAACGAGCATGGGCCGACCACCTCGGAGGGCGGGTCGGCTCCGCCACCGTCCACCGGGCCCGAAGATGCGACGTCGACCGGCGAGTCGCGCTCCCGACCCATGACGCAGGTCAAGGTCCCCGGTCTCCCCGCCGATCTCCCGGAGACGATGCGTCTCCCCCGCAACTTCCAGATCGAGGACTCCGACTCCGACGCGCAGATCGCCGACAAGCTGCGTGCTCACGGCGTGCGTCTCGGCAAGGGCCTCATCGCCCCACGGGTGTTCTGGCCCGCGCTGAGCATCATCCTGGCCGTGTGCGTCGTCGCGATCGCCTTCCCCGACTTCACGGACGACATGTTCCTGGGCGCTCAGGGATGGATCAACTCCAACCTCGACTGGTACTACATGTTCGTCGTCGGCGCGTTCGTGGTCGTCGCCATCGGTATCGGACTCTCGAAGTACGGTCGCATCACGCTCGGCCGCGACGGCGAGGAACCGGAGTTCGGTGTCCTGTCCTGGTTCGCGATGCTCTTCGCCGCCGGCATGGGCATCGGGCTCGTCTTCTACGGCGTCGGTGAGCCGTTGACGTTCGCCACGACGGAGCCGAAGCCGTCCTGGGGCGGCAACGAGGCGGAGATGTCCGCCCTGGCGATGGCCCAGACGTTCCTGCACTGGGGGCTGCACCCGTGGTCGGTATACGCGGTCATCGGACTCGCCCTGGCCTACGCGATCCACCGTCGCGGGCGGCCGGTCTCGATCCGCTGGGCGCTCGAACCGATCCTCGGTGAGCGCGTCAAGGGCTGGGTCGGCGATGTCATCGACGTCCTCGCGGTCGTGGGCACCATCGCAGGCGTCGCCACCTCGCTCGGGCTCGGCGTCGGCCAGATCTCCGCCGGCATGGCGGAGATCGGTATCGTCGACGAGGTCGACAACGTCCTGCTGGTCGGCCTCATCATCGGCATCACGCTGCTGGCCACGATCTCGGTGGTCAGTGGGCTCGGCGCAGGCATCAAGATCCTGTCCAACGTCAACCTCTCGCTCGCCGGCATCCTCCTCATCAGCCTGCTGCTGCTCGGTCCGACCGTCTTCCTCCTGCAGAACTTCGTCGAGTCGCTGGGGGCCTACCTCGCGGGTGTCGTCGGCATGACGTTCGACGTCGGCGCCTACTACCGCGGGGAGGGCGCGTCCACGTGGTTCGGCGACTGGACGCTGTTCTACTGGGGCTGGTGGATCGCGTGGTCGCCGTTCGTCGGTGTGTTCATCGCCCGCATCTCCCGCGGCCGCACCGTCCGTCAGTTCATCGCCGGTGTGCTGCTCGTCCCGACAGTCGTCGGCTTCCTCTGGTTCTCGGTCCTCGGCGGCACGGGGCTGTTCCGACAGTTCTTCGGGGAGGGCGATCTCGTGGAGGACGGCGACGTCAACGTCGAGGCGGCACTCTTCCAGGTCCTGGGCGACCTGCCGCTCGGGGAGATCTTCTCGATCGCCGGCATCATCCTCATCGCCATCTTCTTCATCACGTCGTCCGACTCCGGCTCTCTCGTCGTCGACATGCTCTCGTCCGGCGGGCACCCGAACCCGCCGGTGTGGTCGAGGGTGCTGTGGGCCGTCCTCGAGGGCGTCATCGCAGCGGCGCTGCTGGTCGCCGGCGGACTGAACGCGGTACAGGCCGGGTCCCTGATCACGGCCCTGCCGTTCAGCGTCGTCCTGCTGCTCATGGCGTGGGCGAACATCCGCGCCCTGCGGATCGACTCCATGATCCTCGAGCGGGAGGAGCTCCTCCAGCGGATGAAGGTCGCCGGCGAGATGACGGCCTCGTCCCTCGAGCGGTACCCGGAGGTCGAGCAGTACGTCGACACCCGGATCGACTACCGGCTCTCCCGCAGCCGCGGGCTGTTCAGCCGCTCGGAGAACCGCGCGGAGCGCGCCCGACGGAACAAGGACGACGACTCGTAGCGCCCTGCGACCCGGGACGTCCCGCCCGAGGTGGTCGGCCTCCTCGGGCGGGACGTGCCGGTGCCGCGCACGAGCGGGCAGGCCGGGCGCCCCCTGCGGGCCGCACCCGGCCGCCGGGAGCCGTGCCTGTGCCGGGTGCGGCCCCCTCCTCCGGTCCCGGACGATGTGACTCAGGTGAGCTCGCGCACGAGCGCGAACAGGGCGACGACGACGATGACCCCGCGCAGCACCACGGACGGCAGCCGCTTGGCGATGTCCGCGCCGAGATACCCGCCGACGACCGCGCCGAGCCCGATCGCCGCCGACGCCACCCACACGACGTCGGCGTGCCCGAGGAAGAACGCGACCGTGTAGAACACCGCCGCGACGAGGTTGACGATCGCGCTCAGCAGGTTCTTCGGCCCGTTGACCTCGCCGAGCGGACGCCCGGTGAACGACCCGAGGACCCCCATGTAGAGGATGCCCTGGGCGGCCGTGAAGTAGCCCCCGTAGATCGACGCGCCGAACATCGAGGCCTGCAGACCCCGTGAGCCGTACGGCCCGCGGTCGGCCCCCGGCCGGGTCTCGCCCACGGCGGCGCGCCGCTCGCGCCGTCGGGCCAGCGCGCGCACGATCATCGGCTGCAGCACCACGAGCAGGATCGCCAGCACGATGAGGAACGGGACGACGACCTGCAGCGCTCCGGGCGGGGAGACGAGCAGGGCCGAGGCCCCGACGGCCGCGCCCAGGCCCGACATCACCATGAGCGACCGTAGGGCCGTGCCCTCGGCGGCGAGGTCCTCCCGGTAGCGCAGGGTCCCGCCGACCGCCGAGAACAGGATCCCGATCGTGTTCGTCACGAGGGCCGACGCCGGCGAGAAACCGAGCGAGAGCAGGGCGGGCAGGGTGATGAGGGAGCCCGAGCCCACGGCGCCGTTGACGGCTCCGGCCGCCACCGCCACCACGGCGAGCAGCGCCAGCTCGGTCAGCTCCATCGATCCTCCGGGTCGTCGTCGACCGACACCGTAGCCGCGTCAGTGCCCACGGAAGGCCTCCTGCAGCCACCAGGCCCCGCCGTCGGACACGATCTTCGCGTCGATCACGATCGGCCGGTCGCGCTCACCGGCCACCCACTCGCGCACCGCCTCGAGGTCCGCCTCGCCCCGCACGACGACGCCCTCGGCCCCGAAGCCGCGGGCGATCGCCGCGACGTCGACGTCGGGGAAGGTCACCGTCGACAGGTCGGCCCCGGTCGACCGGCCGTCCGCGCCGACGCCGAAGTGGTGGACCTCGGCGCCGTAGGCGGCGTCGTCGTAGACCACGACGACGAGCGGGATCCGCAGCCGCACGGCGGTCTCCAGCTCGGCGACCGCCATGAGGAGCCCTCCGTCCCCGGTGCCGAGGACCGGGAGTCGATCGGGCCGGGCGAGCGCGGCGCCGATCGCGGTGCCGAGGCCGAGGCCGATCGACTGGAAGGCCTGGGTGAAGCAGAAGCCGTTCTCGTCGGGCACGGCGAGGTACTGGCTCGGGTAGCCCATGAAGTTCCCGGAGTCGATCGACACGATCCGTTCGGCGGGGAGCAGGTCGTCGAGGGCGCGGGTCAGGGTCCGCGGATCGATCCGGACGCCGCTCGAGGCGTCCTCGAACGGCACGTCCCTCCACCGCGAGCCGAACGCGATCCGGGCGCGCACCTCGTCCGTGCGGTACCCGGTGCGGGCGACCCCGCGGCGCTCGAGCTCGTCGGTCACGGCCGTCGCGGTCTCGGCGCTGTCGCCCAGCACCCCGAGATCGATCGGCCGGTTGGCGCCCAGCGCCTCGTCCTCGAGGTCGACCTGGACCACCGTGGTCCCCTCCGAGATCAGCCGCCCGTGGCGCATCGTCCACATGTTGAGGGTGCAGCCCACGCCGACGACGAGGTCGGCGCCCGCGATCAGCTCCGCCGTCGTCGGGGAGGAGAAGCCGCCGGAGATCCCCAGGTCGAACGGGTCGCCCTCGAACAGGCCCTTCGCGACGGCCGAGGTGGCCAGGAGCGCACCCACCCGTTCGGCGAGCCGCCGCAGCTCGCGGCCGGCCGCACGGGCGCCGCGGCCGGCGACGAGCACGGGCCGCTCCGCACCGGCGAGGAGGTCGGCCAGCCGCTCGACGGCGTCGCTGCCCGGGCGGACGGCCTGCGGCGGGGCGAGATCGAGCGCCGCGGGGTCCGCCCGCGGGGCGGGCATGGCCTGGACGTCGAGGGGCAGGTTGAGCACCACGGTGCGGCGCTGGTTCTTCGCGGTGCGGAAGGCACGGACGACGTCGGTCAGCGCGCTCGCGGCGGAGTGGACGCGCTCGGCCACGGCACCGCCGCAGCGGGCGAGACCGGGCTGGTCCATGGCGAAGTTCGAGCGCACGGCCGCGGGCGCGGTCTCGGCGGCCAGGACGATCATCGGCGTGCGGGACTTCGCCGCCTCGACGATGCCGGTCACCGCGTTGGTCAGCCCGCAGCCCTGGTGGACCGAGACGAGCGAGACCGTGCCGGACATGCGCGCGTACGCGTCGGCCATGACCGCGGCGCCGCCCTCGTGGCGGGTGGCGGTGAACGGCACCCCGTGGGCGCGCAGGGCGTTCGTCACCCGGAAGTTTCCCGAGCCGACGACGCCGAAGCAGTGCCCGGCGCCCAGCCGCGCGAGCGCCCAGCCGACGAGGTCGGCCACCGTGGCGACTGCCGGAAGCGTGCCGTCGGGCCCCGCGTCGGGCAGCGGGGGGTCGTGGCGCGCAGCTGCGGCCACGTCCGTCGCGGTCGGTGCGTCCGGTGTACCGGGGGCGTCCATCGCGTGCCGCCTCTCGTCGTCGAGGTGGCTCGGTGTCCTGGGCTGCGGCCGGAGGACCCGGCCGCTGAGACGAGGGAGCCACGGGCCCCGTCCACCTCTATGGTGACGTGTGCCGCACAGTGCCGTGCCCGCGTCTGCGGGGCGGACTCACCTCACCCCCCGGAGGCGTCCCATGTCCGAGCAGCGCGAGCTCGTCAGTCCGACCGAGCTCCATCCCACCCCCGGCTTCAGCCACGTGACCGTCGCGCCCGCCGGCCGCACCGTCCATGTGGCCGGTCAGGGCGCCCTGGCGCCCGACTTCTCGATCCTCGGCGGCGACGACCTGCGCGAGCAGACGGTGGCCGCGATGCGCAACCTCGAGATCGCCCTCGCCTCCGTCGGTGGCGGCTTCGAGCACGTCGTCCGACGCACCGTCTACACGACCCGGCCCACGGAGTTCGCCACGATCACCGAGGCCGTCGAGGAGGTCCAGGGCTCCACCGAGCATCCGGCCCAGTCGATCGTGGGGGTGACGGGGCTGGCCGTCCCGGGCATGCTCATCGAGATCGAGGCCACCGCCGTCGTGCCGTGACGTCCGTCGTCGCGGCCACGGCCCCCGACGGCGCCGTCGCCCGGGGACCCGCAGCTCTCCCAGACCCACCACCCGCCCGACCGACCGTCAAGGAGCTCGACACATGACCGCACCGTCCCGTCCCTCCGTCCTGACCGCGCTCACCGAGGCGCTGACCTCCGGCGCGGTGGAGATCGTCGACCTCACCGCGCCGCTGGCCGACACGACGCCGATCCTCGAGCTGCCCGAGCAGTTCGGGCAGACGGCGCGCTTCGAGCTCGAGGAGATCAGCCGGTACGACGACCGCGGGCCCGCCTGGTACTGGAACAACTTCCGCACGGGCGAGCACACGGGCACGCACTTCGACGCCCCGAACCACTGGGCGAGCGGCAGGGACGGGCAGGACATCGCCTCCGTGCCCGTCGGCGCGCTCGTGGCCCCGGCGGTCGTCCTCGACGTCACCGCCGAGGTCGCGGACGAGCCCGGTTACATCGTCGAGCGCGAGCGGGTCGAGGCGTTCGCCGAGGAGATCGGCGGCCTGCCCCGCGGTGGCTGGCTGCTCGTGCGCTCCGGCTGGTCCTCGCGCACCACCCAGGAGGAGATGATCAACCGCACGGCGGACGGCCCCACCTCGCCGGGGCTGTCCGTCGAGGCGGCCCGGTGGGTGGCCGAGGACACCGAGCTCCAGGGGCTCGGCGTCGAGACGGTCGGCACGGACGCGGGGGCGGCCGGAGGCTTCGACCCGCTGTTCCCGTGCCACCACTTCTTCCTGGGCAACGGGAAGTACGGGCTCTCCCAGCTCCGCAACCTCGACCGGCTCCCGGAGACCGGCGCCGTCGTCCTCACCTCGCCGCTGAAGATCGTGGGCGGTTCCGGGTCCCCGACGCGGGCGCTCGCCCTCGTCGAGCACTGACCGCCACCGGGGAGCCGCAGCCGCTCGTGGAGCCGGGGGACCCTGGGCCGACCCCTGGGCCGCCCGCGCCCAGGGGTCGGCGGCCCGGTGACCCGGACACCCCCGGGACTACGGTGGAGCCATGACCGCCGGGCACCTGCTCTACGACCCCGACTGCGGGGCCTGCACGCGGGCGGCCGGCTGGCTCGGCCGGCGCGAGATGGGTTGCTCGATCGAACCCATCACCCCGGGACGGCTCGCCGAGCTCGGCGTGGACGCCGACCGGGCGACCCGCGAGATCCCGTTCGTGCTGCCGGGCGGCGAGGTGCGCTACGGCGCTCGCGGGATCGCCGCCGCACTGAGGACCGGTCCCGCCTGGCTGCGCGTCGCGGGCGCCCTGCTCGACGCACGTCCGCTTCGCCCGCTCGCCGCCCGCGCGTACGGCGTCGTCGCCCGGAACCGCTTCGCGCTGCCGGGCGGCTCGGCCGCGTGCGCGCTGCCCGCCGCGACGCACGGGTCACCCGCTCGACGCACGTACGAAACGTGATCGACCCGGCGAATTTACCGACCCCCGTCCCGGTGACCCGGTTCACGGCCCCATGGTGCCCTGGGTCCTTACCCCGGACGGCAGGACCCGGGACACTGGAGCCATGAACACGCCCCACCTGCCCTCGTTCGACGAGCTCAAGCCCGTCGACAGCTGGCTCACCGACATGGACGGCGTTCTCGTTCACGAGGAGAGCGCCCTGCCCGGCGCTGTCGACTTCATCGACGCACTGAAGAGTGCCGACCTGCCCTTCGCGGTCCTCACCAACAACTCGATCTACACGCCGCGCGACCTGCGCGCCCGGCTTCTCGCCTCCGGCATCGACATCCCGGAGGAGTCCATCTGGACCTCCGCCCTGGCCACCGCCGAGTTCCTGCGCACCCAGCGCCCCGGCGGCAGCGCCTACGTCATCGGCGAGGCCGGCCTGACCACCGCCCTGCACGAGGCCGGGTACACGATCACCGAGCGCGACCCGGACTACGTGGTCCTCGGCGAGACCCGCACCTACTCCTTCTCCGCCATCACGCGCGGCATCCGCCTCATCGAGAACGGTGCCCGCTTCATCGCGACGAACCCGGACGTCTCGGGCCCCTCGCCGTCGGGCACCCTGCCGGCCACCGGCTCCGTCGCTGCCCTCGTCACCGCCGCCACCGGCCAGGTGCCGTACTTCATCGGGAAGCCGAACGCCCTGATGATGCGCAGCGCGCTCAACCGGCTCGACGCCCACTCCGAGACCTCGGTGATGGTCGGCGACCGCATGGACACCGACGTGAAGTCGGGCCTCGAGGCGGGCATGCGCACGATCCTCGTCCTCACCGGTTCGACGAAGCCGAACATGGTCGACCGCTTCCCCTACCAGGCGACCCGGGTGCTCGACTCGATCGCCGACGTGGTCCCCCTGGTCAAGGAGCACGCCCGCCTGGCGGCCGAGTCCGCCCCGCGCCCGGCCTCGCTCACCGACCGCCTGCGCAGGAACCGCACCGCCGACGAGCAGACCGCCGACTGAGGCGAGCGCCTCCGATCGCACGGCGCACCGGCCGCCCCCGCCGGAGACCCCAGGAGGGCACGTGAGCGAGGTCCCGACCGGAGGCGCGCTCGACGGCGAAGCAGGCGACGCGAGCAACCCGGGCCGGCACGAGACGGCGCCGGAGCGCTTCGACCGCAACTGGGCCGAGCTCCTGCAGGAGATCCGCGTGTCCCAGATGGGCACCCAGATCATGACGGGCTTCCTCCTGGCAGCGGCGTTCCAGGACCGCATCGCCGACCTCACGGACTTCCAGCGCACCGTCTACCTGTCCCTGGTGCTCCTCGGCGTGACCACTACCGCGCTGGGGCTGGCGCCTGTCGCCCTCCATCGCACTCTCTTCCGTCGTCGGATGAAGGAGCAGACCGTGGCGCTGGGGCACACGATCCTGCGCGTGGTGCTCGCAGGTGTGGTGCTCATGCTCGCCGGGACCGCCGTGCTCATCTTCGATCTCGTGCTGGGCACGATCCCGGCGGTCGCGGCGGGGGCGACCGTGCTCGTGGCCGCGGCGGTGTTCGTCGTCATGACGCACCGGCTCGCGGGGCCGAACCCCCGCCGCTCCGCGCGCACCGGAACCTGAGCCTCGTCCGGCACGGTCGCCCTCTTGAGCCGACGGCCCCATGGTCATAGGTTCGACACCATGAAGATCTCCGAGTCGCTGATGCCCGCGTTCGACGACCAGATCACGCTCGAGTTCGCCTCGTCCCAGGCCTACCGCCAGCTCGCGATCGAGATGGACGTCCAGGACCTGCCGGGCATGGCGCTCTGGCTGAGGCACCAGGCGGACGAGGAGATCGTCCACGCCAACAAGTTCATCGACCACGTGATCGACCGGGGCAACAGCCCCTCGATCGGGGCCGTCGACGCGCCGGCGGTGAAGACGGGCCTCTCCCCCGCCGAGGCGTTCGCCGCCGCGCTCGAGCACGAGCAGATCGTCTCCGAGTCGATCCGCAACCTGTACCGCGCCGCCGACGCCGAGGGCGACATCGACGCCCGCCCGCTGCTGAACTGGTTCGTCGACGAGCAGATCGAGGAGGAGTCGACCGTGGGCGAGATCCTCGCCCGGATCGAGCTCGTCGGCGACGACGGGCCCGGACTGTTGCGCCTCGACGACGAGCTGAGCCGTCGCCAGGGCGGCGGCACGGAGAACGTGGACTGACGGCACGCTCGCTGCTCGTCGGGCCGGCCTGGACCGGTCGGTCCGGGCGCATGCCTCAGAGCTGCTCGGTGAAGTGCTCCGCCATCGCCGGGTGGTACTCGGAGAAGTCGACGGCCGTGGGGTCCCCGCCGCTCTCCGCGGCGAGCAGCCGGTCCATGTAGAACTCCCAGCCCGGTCCGACGTCGCCGACGATCGCCGGGTCCACGTCCAGGTGGGTGAGCGTGGCGAAGCACGCCTCGACGTCGGGCTGCAGGTCGACGGCGAGGTCCCAGGCCCCCTCGCCCACCGACCGCACGACGAGCCGCTCGGGCGCCCGGCACTCGACGACGTCGATCGGCATCGTCGGGTGGCCCTCCTCGGCGAGCATCGTGACGTCGACGCGGCCGGAACGGGGGTCGCCGTCGAAGGGCCCGAACCAGCGGGCCAGGCCGGCGCTGGTCGCCAGGTTGTACCAGGCCACGGACTGCGGGACCGGGAGCCGGCGAGTGATGACGACGTGGACCCGGCCCGGCGTCGTACCCGGGGTGACCGTGCCCGTGGCACGCGGCGCCGGCAGGCCCGAGGGCCGCACGGCGGCGCGCGCCTCGTCCAGGCGCTGCTGGACCCGGAGCAGCCGGGGGTCGTCGGGCGCGAGCGGGGCGCCGTGCGCGTGCCCCTCGTGACCGTGACCGTCGGCGTGGGCGTGCTCGTCGTCGTGCGCGTGCTGACCGTGGCCGCTCGCGGGGCCCTCGCCCTCGGCGTCGTGGGACATGACCTCACGCTAGCGACGAACGCGCGTCCTGCGCTTGCGCAGCCGCATACGCTCGACCCATGGAGCACCGCTACCTCGGCCGATCCGGCCTGAAGATCTCCGAGATCACCTACGGCAACTGGCTCACCCACGGCTCGCAGGTCGAGAACGACGTGGCCACCGCCTGCGTCCGCGCCGCGCTGGACGCAGGCATCACGAGCTTCGACACCTCCGACAGCTACGCGAACACCGCGGCGGAGTCGGTCCTGGGCGACGCCCTGGCCGGGGAGCGGCGCGAGTCGCTGGAGATCTTCACCAAGGTCTACAACGCCACCGGCCCCAAGGGGCCCAACGACTCCGGGCTGTCCCGCAAGCACATCATGGAGTCGATCGACGCCTCGCTGCGGCGCCTGCGCACCGACCACGTCGACCTCTACCAGGCGCACCGCTTCGACGTGGAGACGCCGCTCGAGGAGACGATGCAGGCGTTCGCCGACGTCGTGCGGCAGGGCAAGGCTCTCTACATCGGTGTCAGCGAGTGGACGGCCGAGCAGATCCGCGACGGCGTCTCGCTGGCCCACCAGCTCGGCTTCCAGCTCATCTCCTCGCAGCCCGAGTACTCGATGCTCTGGCGGGTCATCGAGGGCGAGGTCGTTCCCACGTCTGCGGAGCTCGGCGTCTCGCAGATCGTGTGGAGCCCGATGGCCCAGGGCGTCCTGTCGGGCAAGTACCTGCCCGACGCCGACGCGCCGGCGGGCTCCCGCGCGGCGCACGAGTCGACGAGGAACGCCATCTCGCGGTGGATGACCCCCGAGCTGCTCGGCCGCGTCCAGGAGCTGCGCCCGGTCGCCGACGCGGTCGGACTGACGATGTCGCAGCTGGCGCTGGCCTGGGTCCTGCAGAACGAGAACGTGGCGGCCGCGATCGTCGGCGCCTCCCGGCCCGAGCAGGTCACGGAGAACGTCCGCGCGTCCGGCGTGCGGCTCGAGCCGGAGCACATGGCTCGCATCGACGAGGCGCTCGGCGACGTCGTCGAGCGGGACCCCGCACGGACCGCCGAGAGGATGCCGGCCCAGCGGCCCAGCTGAGCCGGGTGTTCGTCAGGCGGGCTCGTCGGGCCCAGCCGAGCCGCTGGGCTCGCCGGGCTCGTCGGGCACGTGCTCGAGGATGTCTCCCGGCTGGCACTCGAGCACCCGGCAGATGGCCTCGAGGGTGCTGAACCGGATCGCCCGCGCCCGCCCGTTCTTCAGCACCGCGACGTTCGCGGGCGTGAGCCCGACGAGGTCCGCGAACTCACCCACGCCGAGCTTGCGGCGCGCGAGCTCGACGTCGAGGCGCACGACGATCGCCATCAGATCACCTCGGCGAGCTCTGCCCGGTAGTCCGAGGCCTGCCTGAGCAGGCCGCGCATGACGACCATGAGCAGGACCGGGAGCGCGGAGAGCACGACCACGCCGGTCATCAGCATCGGGAACCCCGGGTCGCGCTCGGGACCGAGATAGACGAGCACGCAGAGGTAGAGCGCGAGCGAGGCGACGAGCACCCATGCCACCGCGAGCGCGACGACGACGGCATCGACCCAGCGGCGGGACTCGTGGCCGAAGATCTGGTCCCGGCGGACGAGCGTGAGCAGTCGCCAGATGCACACGACGACGACCTGGATGCACACCAGGACGACGACGGCGACCACCTGTGCGGGGATCCGCACGTGCGCGTCCTCCGGGCCCGCGTCGTGCGCGAACCAGCCCGGCAGGGAGAACACCTGGAGGACGGTGAGCCAGACGGTGGCGGCGACGAGGCCGACCCGGAGGAGGGTGACGATCCACGGGGTGCGCAGCATGCACCGAGTATCGATCGCGATCTATCGATAAGCAATATTTCTGGGGCGCGGATCCGATCGAACGTGGGGCACCTCTCACCACAGCACGGCATAACGTCATCAGGATCGATATCGTGGAGGTCCCTTATGAGGCCATCGACATCGACGATCGACATCCCACCCTCGACGGGGCCCGTCGAGATTCTCCGCCCGGCCCGCGCGCACGGCGCAGGCATGTGGCGCGTGGCGCGCGACTCCGGCGCCCTCGAGCTCAACACCTCCTACGCGTACCTGCTCTGGGCGCGCGACTTCGCTGCGACCACCCGCGTGGCCGTCACCGGTGGTGACGTGGCCGGATTCGTGTCCGGCTACCTCCGTCCGGACGCGCCGGAGCGGCTCTTCGTCTGGCAGGTCGCCGTGGACGAGCGTCTGCGCGGGCAGGGCGTCGCCGCGAGGCTCCTCGACGACCTGCTCGCCGGGAACCCCGGGGTCACGACCCTCGAGACCACCATCACCGAGGACAACGCCGCCTCCCGGCGCCTGTTCGCCTCCTTCGCGGAGCGGCACGGCGCGGGCCTGGCCACCGAGCCGGGCTTCGAGGCCGGCGACTTCCCCGACGGGCACGACGCCGAGGTGCTCCACGTGATCACCCCGCTGCACCCCGCCGAGAGCTGATCCCTCCCCACTCCCCCGCCGAGGGCCGCCGCGCACGCGTCGACGACCACCGGCACCCCGCGTCCGAGCGCGTCCGACGCGCGAGCACGACCGCACCGCCTGCACGCCCACCAGATGTACTCGACACCGACACAGGAGCGATGATGACGACCATGACGCCCCCCACCACCGAGCTCGAGTCCGAGGTCCGCAGCTACTCCCGCAGCTGGCCGACGACGTTCACGACGGCGACCGGCAGCACGATGACCGACGACACGGGCCGCGAGTACCTCGACTTCTTCGCCGGCGCCGGCGCCCTCAACTACGGGCACAACAACCCCGCGCTCAAGCAGGTGCTCATCGACCACCTCACCGCGGACAAGGTCGTCCACGGTCTGGACATGTTCACCGACGTGCGCAACGACTTCCTGCAGACGTTCCACGACAAGATCCTCGAGCCGCGCGGCCTGGACCACCGGCTCGTCTTCCCCGGCCCGGGCGGGGCCAACGCGGTCGAGGCGGCGCTCAAGCTCGCCCGCAAGGTCACCGGACGGGAGTCGGTCGTCAACTTCACCAACGGCTTCCACGGCATGACGCTCGGCGCCCTGTCGGTCACCGGCAACTCGATGAAGCGCGGCGGCGCGGGTATCCCCCTCGTCCACGCCACCCCGATGCCGTACGACGACTACTTCGACGACGAGTACCCCGACTTCCTCTACTTCGAGCGCCTGCTCCAGGACCTCGGCAGCGGGCTCAACGAGCCGGCCGCCGTCATCGTCGAGAGCGTCCAGGGCGAGGGCGGCATGAACGCCGCGCGCGCCGAGTGGCTCCGCAAGCTCGCCGACCTGTGCAAGGAGCACGGCATCCTGCTCATCCTCGACGACATCCAGATGGGCTGCGGTCGCACCGGCGGCTTCTTCAGCTTCGAGGAGGCCGGGATCGTCCCGGACATCATCACCCTGTCGAAGTCGATCAGCGGCTACGGCCTGCCGATGGCGCTCACGCTCATCCGTCCCGAGCTCGACATCTGGGAGCCCGGCGAGCACAACGGCACCTTCCGCGGCATCGGCCCGGCCTTCGCCACCGCCACCAAGGCCATCGAGGAGTACTGGAGCGACGACACCCTCGAGAAGGCCACGACGGCCAAGGGCATGTACATGGAGAGCCGCCTCAACCAGATCGCCGCCAAGCACGAGGCCCACGGCCTCACGCCGAAGGGCCGCGGCCTGGCGCGCGGCCTGCAGTTCGCCGACGCCGACAAGGCCGGCGAGGCGTGCACCCTGGCGTTCGAGCGCGGCCTGCTCGTCGAGACCTCGGGCCCGCTCAGCGAGGTCATGAAGTTCCTGCCCGCCCTGACGATCACCGAGGACGAGCTCGCCCGCGGCCTCGACATCATCGAGTCGGCCGTGGACTCCGTCCTCTCCGCCTGATCGCGGCGCCCGGCGCGCCACCGTCCATCTGACATCTGCTCACGGGAGGTCCCCATGCTCGTCCGCACGCTCGACCAGATCACCGACACCGACGCCGACATCAAGACGCCGAACTGGCGCAGCAAGCGCATCATCCTCGCCAAGGAGGGGGTCGGCTTCTCGGTGCACGAGACCACGCTGTACGCGGGGACCGTCAACGAGTTCTGGTACGCGAACCACATCGAGGCCGTGTTCATCACCTCCGGCGAGGGCGAGATCGAGGACCTCGCCACGGGTGAGGTCCACCAGCTCGCACCGGGCTCGCTCTACCTGCTCAACGACCACGACAAGCACATCGTGCGCCCGCGCACGGAGATGAAGACCGTGTGCGTGTTCAACCCGCCGGTCACCGGACGCGAGGTCCACGACGAGCACGGCGTCTACCCCCTGATCGTCGAGGACGCCGGCTGACCGAGCCGCACCCGTAGCAGCGCCGACGCCGGTCCCACCGCACGGTGGGGCCGGCGTCGGCGTGTCCGCCCCCGCGCGCCAGCACGCCGCGCGCCCACCCACCGCGCGATTTATCTTGACGTCGAGATAGTTGTGGTGGTGTGCTGACGGTCCACCGACCGGAGGCACCGATGACGCACACCTGGGACCCCGAGCTCTACGACGTCTACGCCGACGAACGGTCCCGGCCGTTCGTCGACCTCCTCGCGCGCGTGCGCACGGCCGGCCCGGACGCCGAGGTGCGCTCCGTCGTCGACCTGGGGTGCGGCCCCGGCGAGCTGACGCACGGGCTCACACGTCGATGGCCGTCCGCACAGGTGGTGGGGGTGGACTCGAGCGCGGCCATGCTCGTCACGGCCGCGCGCCACGCGGGCCCCGCGCTGCGCTTCGAGCAGGCCGACCTGCGCGACTGGCTCGCGACCGCCGACCCGGTCGACGTCCTCGTCTCCAACGCCACCCTCCAGTGGGTCCCGGACCACCTCGACCTGCTGCCGAGCCTGGTCGCGGCCGTCCGGCCCGGCGGGTGCCTGGCCTTCCAGGTGCCCGCCAACCTCGACACCGCGATGCACACGATCAGGCGCGAGCTGGCCGCACGGGTGCCCTACGCGGAGCACACGGCCGGCATAGCCGGCCCTGCGTCCCGCGAGCCGGTCGAGTACCTGCGGGCACTGACGGACCTGGGTTGCGTCGTCGACGCGTGGTCGACCACCTACCTGCACGTGCTCACCGGCGAGGACCCGGTGCTGACCTGGGCGAGCGGGACCGGGGCGCGACCCACGCTGCAGGCGCTCCCTCAGCCGCTGCGCGACAGGTTCGTGGGTGAGTACCGCGAGCGCCTGCGCCAGGCCTACCCGCCCACCGACATCGGCGTGGTCATGCCTTTTCGTCGGGCCTTCGTCGTCGCGCACCGGCCCACCGGGTCGTGACCGCCCCGATCCCGTCCGGCGGACCGGGTCACGGCTCTCAGGCGAGACGTGCCTCGTCCTCGACGTCGAAGAACTCGCCCCGGATCGCCCGGGGGACGAGGTCGAGACGGCGCTCCCGCTCGGCGTCGATGATCCCGCGGACGACCGGGCAGTACGGGAGCACACGCAGATCGCGCGCACGGACGTCGTCCAGCGCCCCGTCGACGAGCAGCTCCGTCAGGCCCGGGGTCTCGCGGTCCGGGTGCACCTCGGTGCGGACCATCGCCATCATGCGGCCGTGGAGGTGGTAGTCGATCCGGCCGATCCGCACGTGGCTGACCTCGACCACGTACCTGCCGTGGTCCGGGTCGTCCCGCACGGTCGGCACCTGGCCGGCCACCAGCACGTGGTTCGTCATCGCTGACCCCTTCCCTCGCCCACCTCGACCGTAGCGGACATCACACCCCACCGCGACGGCCCCCACGGCGCCGGGGCGGTCCGCCCGCGGCTACCCGAGGTCGAACTCCCCGCGCCGGTCCTCGGGCACGAGGTCGATGTACTCGGCGCGGTTCTCGTCGATCAGCTTCTTCACGTACGGGCAGTACGGCAGCACGCCGGCGCCGCGGGATCGCAGGTCGGCGAGCACCTCGTCGACGAGCCTGCGCGCGAGACCCGGGACCGACCGGGCCTGGTCGACCTCGGTGTGCGTGAGCGCGACGTCCGTGCCGCGCACCCGGTAGTCGATCCGGCCCAGCACGTCGCCGTCGACCTCGATGACGTACCTGTGGTTGTCGGCGTCGTTGCGGATCGTGGGCACCTGCCCGTCCACCAGCACCTCGTCGCTCATCGCTCGCTCCTCTCGTCGGTCCTGCGGTCGGTCCCGCCGTTCCTCGCCGGTCCGGCGGCCGCCTCGTCACGCGGTGGCAGCGCGTCGTGGCCGGACATGACGGAGATCCGGTTGAACGCCCCGATCGTGATCGCCACCCAGACGATCGCCGCGACCTGCTCCTCGGTGAGGCCCCCGCGACGGCCGGCGCCCCCGGTCGCCGCGAGCGCCGCGCCGTGCGGGAGGGCGGTCGTCAGCTCGGCGATCTCGAGCGCGGCCCGCTCGACGCGCGTGAAGACCGAGGCCTCCCGCCAGGTGGTCAGCAGGTCGAGGCGGTGCTGAGTCACGCCTGCCCGCCTCGCCCTGGGGACATGCACGCTCAGGCAGCGCGCGCACCCGTTGATCTGCGAGACCCGGACGTCGACCAGCTCGACGACGTCGGAGCCGATCCCGGCCGCCTCCGCCGCCTCCCGGGCGGCCGTCGCCAGCCCGTTGGCGGCGCGGTACGCCGGGCGGTGCGCCTCCGTGATGTCGACGGCCGCCGGGATCTCGGGCACGGTCATCGCTCCTCGCCCTCGTACGTCGCGACGACGTCCGTCACGGCGTTCGGGTTCCGCCGCGGCCGGAGCCGGACGTGCGGGAGGTCGGGCGCCGGCAGCCAGGCGCGTTCGCCCACGTACCCCTCGACGCGGCCGAAGCGCTCGCTCCCGGCGTACGCGCCCGCGGGGTCGCCGCCGGCGTTCCAGGCGTCGCGGGCCGCGACGACCTCCTCGTGGTCGGACCCGATGAAGTTCCACCACATGACGATCTCCTCGCGGAACGGCTCGCCGCCCAGGAGGATGACGCGCGCCGGGCCCTCCCCCGTGCTCGCGATCCGCAGCGTCTCGCCGCACGGCGCCCGGAAGGCCAGCTCCGCCCGGTCGATCGCCACGTCGTCGACCTCGACCGTGCCGGTGTCCAGCAGGACCCCGTGCTCGAAGTCCGGCCGGACCGGGAGATCGACGACGCCGCCCGGCTCGAGCGTGATCTCGGCGCCGAGCAGCGGGGTGGCGGTGCCGACCGGCGAGGTCTCGCCCAGCAGCTCGCCGATGAACACGGACGCCGTCCCCGCGCCGCCGGGCAGCTCCACGGGCGCCGGGGCGTGGTGCTGGAAGCCGCGCGGCCCGCCCCGCGCCTCGCGCGGCAGGACGAGCCACAGCTGCACGCCGTGCAGGACCGTGGTCTGCGGGGTCGACACCTCGGAGTGGCAGATCCCCACGCCGGAGGACATGAGGTTGAGCTCGCCGGGCCGCACCATGGCGTGGACGCCGGCCGAGTCGCGGTGCTCGACCTCCCCGGTGAACAACCACGACACGGTCTGCAGGCCGGTGTGCGGGTGGGGGGCGACGTCCATGCCGCCGGTGGCGGCCACGTCGTCGGGGCCGTAGTGGTCGGCGAAGCACCAGGCGCCGACGAAGCTGCGCTCCCGGCTGGGCAGCGTGCGCCGGACGGGCATCGCGCGCGGCCCGCCGAGCGGGACCACGCGCGAGGTGACGACCTCGATGCCCGGCCCGTCCTCGTCCGGGCAGGACAGCACCATCTCCGCCGGTCGGGTCTCCAGGTTGCTCACGGCGCGCCTCCCGTCCCGCCGCGACGGCGGGTCGCCGCGGTGTCTGTCGTGGTGACCATCGTGGACGCCGGGCGATGGCCCGGCAACCGTCCCGGTCGGCACCCGGCCTACGCTCGGCCGGTGACCCGACCGACCGGGACGCGCGACGGCGCCGTGTCCGACCTCCCCGACGATCCGCCCTGGAAGGCCCTGTGGGCCCTCGTGCTCGGGTTCTTCATGATCCTCGTCGACACGACGATCGTGTCCGTGGCGACGCCCGCGCTCGTGGAGGCGTTCGACTCCGACGTCACCACCGTCATGTGGGTGACGAGCGCCTACCTGCTCGCCTACGCGGTCCCGCTGCTGGTCACCGGGCGGCTCGGCGACCTGGTCGGGCCCAAGAACGTCTACATGACCGGGCTCGCGGTCTTCACCGGCGCCTCGCTGTGGTGCGCGCTGGCCGGCACGGTCGAGATGCTCGTGGCGGCGCGGGTCGCGCAGGGGCTCGGCGCGGCCCTGATGACGCCGCAGACGATGACCGTCGTCACCCGCACGTTCGCGCCCGAGGTCCGCGGCGTCGCGATGTCGCTGTGGGGCGCGACGGCGGGCGTGGCCATGCTCGTGGGGCCGGTGCTCGGCGGGGTCCTGCTCGACACGGCCGGCTGGCGATGGATCTTCCTCATCAACGTACCGGTCGGCCTCGTCGGGCTCGTTCTCGCCGCTCGGCTCGTGCCCCGGCTGCGACCGCACGCCCGCACGTTCGACCCGATCGGCGTCGCCCTGTCGGCGCTCGGGACGTTCTGCGCGGTGTTCGCCATCCAGGAGGGCGAGCGCTTCGGGTGGGGGCAGGTGTGGGGGTGGGTGTCGATCCCGCTGCTGCTCGGCGTCGGCGTCGCGGTCCTCCTCGCGTTCGTCGCGTGGCAGGCATGGGGCGCCTCCGCACCGCTCGTCCCGCTGGGGCTGTTCCGGGACCGGAACTTCACGGCGTCGTCGATCGGGGTCTCGGCCATCGGGTTCTCGATGTCCTCGGCGATGTTCCCGCTCGTCATCTACGCGCAGACGGTGCGCGGCTGGTCCCCGACGGAGTCCGCCCTGCTGCTCGTCCCCCAGGCACTGGTGTCGATCCTGCTCGCCCGGTGGGTGGGCCGGCGCATCAACCTCGTGCAGAACCGGCTGCTGGCCGGTCCGGGCTTCGTCCTCGTCGCCTGCTCGCTCGTGGCGTTCTGGTTCGTCATGGGTCCGACGACGCCGGTCTGGCTCCTGGTGGTCCCGTCGTTCCTGTACGGACTGGGGTCGGTCCACGTGTGGGGGCCGATGTCGACGTCGGCGACGCGCCGGCTCCCGCTCCAGCGGGCGGGGGCGGGCTCCGGCGTCTACAACACGATGCGTCAGGTCGGCTCCGTGCTCGGCAGCGCGGGGATCGCCTGGGCCATGGACTGGCGGGTCTCGGTCCACCTGCCGGGCGGGCTCGACCGGACGACCGACGGCACCCTCACCGGCGCCTCCGCCGACGCGTACAC
Organism: Georgenia sp. Z1491; assembly: GCF_049856175.1. Taxonomy (GTDB): domain Bacteria; phylum Actinomycetota; class Actinomycetes; order Actinomycetales; family Actinomycetaceae; genus JB111. Next base: position 193,956 of record NZ_JBNDNA010000001.1, on the reverse strand, counting down.
CCGCGCCCTGGGGGAGGCGATGCTGCTGCCCGCCGCCGTGTCCGTGGTCGGGATGGTCGCCGCCTTCCTGCTCGTCGGCCCGGACAGCGCGGGGCGCGGCCTGCTCGGCCGGGGCGCCGGCGCGGCGTCCGGGCCGAGACAGCGCGGGGCGAGGTAGCGCGGGCCGGGGCGCGCCGCCGGGTCAGGCCGCCGCGTCAGACGAACGAGCCGCCGGGTCAGACCGACGGGACCGATCTCCGTGCAGCCGGGGCCTCGACGACGAACAGCTCGCACTCCGTGTCGTAGTAGGCCGTCGTCCGGCCCGCGTGCCGCATGCCGATCCGCCGTGCCACGGCCTGCGAGGCCACGTTGTCGGGGTGGGTCACCGCGAGCACCCTCTCGACCCCGTGGGACCAGGCGTGGGCGAGCACCGCCCGGGCGGCCTCGGTCGCATAGCCGCGCCCCCACCGGTCCGGGTGCAGGTGCCAGCCGATCTCGAGATCCCCCGAGGGAGGCCGGGACCCGTCCGGCGAGCTGGCGGGCAGGTCGACGAGCAGGACGTCACCGACGACCACGGGGCGTGACTCCTCACCCGCGCCCGAGGAGTCGGTGCCGCCGGCCCGCACCGCCGGGTCGGAGCGCCCTGCCGGGTCGGTGGGGGCGGCCGGGTCGGTGGGGGCGGCCGGGTCGGTGACGAGCCAGATCCCGCGCGGTCCCCCGCGCGCGGCTCGCACCTCCCAGCGCGCCAGGCGCTCGAGCGCGTCGGCACGCGTGGCGAGCTCGGTCCCCGGCCCGCCGGACCACCGGACGGTCTCCGGGCGCGAGTAGAGGGCCAGCACGTCGTCCGCGTCCGCGGCCTCCCACGCCCGCAGCACGAGCCGATCGGTGGCGAGGGTGGGTGGCGAGTCGCTCATCCGGTCACGGTAGGCGGCGCGGTCAACGTGAAATCCCCTCTCACCCCCGCGCGCGCCCCGCGTAGGCTCGGGACATGCCAACCGATCCGACGCCGGACGGCCGTGCTCGTCAGGCGTCGGGCCGGCCGGACTGGGCGACGATCCCCAACGTCGTCACGCTCCTGCGCTTCCTCCTGCTGGGCCCCGCCTGCTGGGTGATCGTCGACGACCCCGAGGGGAGCTGGCTGCCGCCGGTCCTCGTGGGGGTGTGGGCCGTGACGGACTGGGTGGACGGCCTTCTCGCCCGGGCGCTGAACCAGCAGTCGCGCACCGGCGAGATCCTCGACCCCGTGGCGGACCGCATCGGTATCGCGCTCGTCGTCGTCGCCCTCGGCCTGGCGGACGCCCTGCGCTGGGAGCCCGTCGCCGTCATCGTGCTCGTCGACCTCCTCGTGGTCCTCCTTGCCGGCCGCGCCGCCCAGGAGGGCCGCATGCGCGTCACCCACGTGGGCAAGGCCCGCACCGCGGTGCTCTTCTTCGGCATCTGCGCCATCGTCCTCGGCATCTCGGTATGGCCGCAGGTGCTCGACGTCGGTCGCGTGCTCGTCTGGGTCGGCGCCGCGCTGCACATCTACTCCGCGACCCTCTACATCCGGGCGGCCCGGCTGGGGACCGGCCCCGCCGTGCGCCGACCGACGGACGGCGAAGGGCAGGCGTGACCGGCCCGGGCGCGCCCGGCGGTGCCCCCGGGGACGAGAGGTACCCGGGGCGAGCCCCCGGCGCTCAAGGCCGCGCTCCCGGCGGCGTCGACGACCTACGGGCCGGCGAGCTGGCGATGGCCTCCGCCGAGCGCATGCGCCTCGTGCCCAGCGGTGGGGGCGACCGGCCCGACGCCGTGCGACTCACCTGGCGGCGCGGCACCGAGCACGCCACCACCGAGCCGCTCGTCCTCGACGAGCTGCCCGAGGCGGCGCACGCCACCCTCGCGAAGGTCGGGCTCGATCCGCACGGGACGGAGCGCCTCCGACGCCGGGGCCTGTCCCTCTCGCGCGAGGACCTGCAGGTCCTCGTCAACGGGCCGGACGCGCTCGCCGGGCCGGTGGGGATCTTCCTGCTCGACGTCGGCCGCCGCGAGCACGCGGCCCGCGCGGCCGAGGAGGAGGTGGCCGCGCACGAGGCAGCCGCACGGCAGTCGAACGCCCCGGCCCCGGAGGGTGCCGATCGTCGACGCGCCGGGCCCGGGCGCCGCTCCGCCCGCCTCGGTCCGCTGGACCGGCTCCCCGGCCTGACCGGGCTCGTCGCCGTCGGCCTGCTCGTGGGGATGATGTTCACCGGGCCGGGCACGACGGCGACCGCGGTGCTCGCCGGCTGTCTCGGCCTCGCGGTGGTGGTGACCGCGGTGCTGGCCTGGCTCGGGATGCGCTCGCGGTGGCGCGCCCTCGCGGCGGCCCAGCTGCGCACCCCGAACCGCGCCGTGGTCGAGGCGGCCTCCGCCGCGGCGAGCCGGTACCGGATCGGCGGCCGGCTCCAGGTGGGGATCTACGGGGCCGTCGGGGCGTTCCTCCTGTTCGCGCTCACGCAGGACCGGTCCGGATGGTGGGTGCTGCTGCCCTCGGCGGTGCTTCTCGTCGTCGGGGCCGTCGTCATCGGTCTCGCCGTGCGTCGCGACGGGCAGATTCACGACCGCGAGCGCGGCGAGGTCGAGCGCAGGGGCGTCCGCGGGGCACCCGGTGGGGTCCAGCTCGAGGTGCGTGAGCGGATCGAACCCGACCTGCGGCACCTCCCGTAGCGCGTTCCGCGGGCGATCCGGCCGAGACTCCCGCCGGGACCTGGAAGACTTCCGCCATGGCGAGATCGACGAACCGGGGCTCGGCCCGCGCGCTGCCCCACCCGGTGGCGGCGGCGCTGCGCCAGCTCCTCGCGGCGGCCGTTGTGTCGGCGCTGCTCGCGATCCTGCTCGTCGTCGGCATCACGATGGGCGTGCGCCGCACCTTCTCAGTGGACCCCGGCGACCTGCCGTCGGTCGCGCTCTGGGTCGGCGGCGTGCTCGGTGCCCTCGTGCTGCTCGTCGCGGCCGTCGGGATCTACCGCTCCGCGCGGCTGCACCTCTACCTGCGCCGGCGCGTACGGCCGCCGCGGCGCGAGGGGGCGACGCGCCGGCCCAGGCCCCACATGACCGAGCGCCTGCTGAACGAGATCGACGCGTCGGACCTGGGGACGGGCGACGCGCGGTTCCGCATGGTCGTCGTCGACCGCGGCTCGTTCGCCGTGGCCTACATGACGCCCGACTACCGGATCGAGGCGACGCCGCCGATCGCGCCGCTCCGTCTCGGCGACGAGGGCAGGACCGCGCTCGGGCACGTCGGCTGGTTGGAGCCGGAACGGCGCACGATCGGGGCCGACGGCGACTGGCGGTACTCCGGCACCGAGTACACCGGTCCGGGCGCCGGCCTCGCCGACAACCCCGGGATCCCGCTCGACGCCGGCAGGATGGCGGTCCTCGTCACCAGCGGGGACGAGCAGCTCGCCGGGCCCGTCCGGGACCTGCTCGCCCGGGCGCGCGGAGGGCGCTGAGCCTCAGCAGCCCGCGGGGCCGCAGGCAGGTCCCGTGCCGAGATCGACGCCGGGCAGGTCGAGTCCCGCGAGCGGCATCAGCAGGGTCGGCCGGGCGGTCGGCGGAACCTCGGACGTCGGTGCGTCGGCGGCAACCCCGTCCACGGCGGGTGCGTCGGCGGCGCGGATGTCGTGGGCGCTCATGCGCCGACCCGGGCCGTCCCGGTCTGCCGGCGCTCGGCGGCGACCTGGGCGAGGGCCTGAGCGAACGCCGCGGACTCCTGTGCGCCGGAGATGCCGTACCGCTCGTCCAGGACGAAGAACGGCACTCCCTGGATCCCGTAGGCGCGAGCCTGGGCGATGTCCTGCTGGACGTCGTCGGCCCAGCGGTCCGCGCGCAGGTCGGTGGCGACCTGCTCGGCGTCGAGCCCGATCTCGGCGGCCAGCCCCGCGAGGACGTCGACGTCGGAGAGGTTCTTCCCCTCGACGAAGTAGGCCCGCAGGAGGCGCTCCTTGGCCTCGGCCTGCCGGCCGTGGGCCCTGGCGTGGTGGATGACCTGGTGCGCGCGCAGCGTGTTGACGTGCTGCACGGCGTCGAAGTCGTAGTCGAGGCCGACCGATCCGGCGATCCCGGTGACGCGGTCGAGCATCTCCTCGACCTGGTCGGCCGGCATGCCCTTGCGCTCGGCGAGGAACTCGACGGTCGAGCCCGCGAAGTCGACCGGCGTGTCCGGGGAGAGCTCGAACGAGTGGTACGTGACCTCGACCGCGGGGGCGTCGGGGTGCTCCTCGCGGAACGTCGCGAGGCCTGCCTCGAACTTGCGCTTGCCGATGTAGCACCAGGGGCAGGCGATGTCCGACCAGACGTCGACGGCGATGGGGGTCTCGGTGGTCACGTTGCTCCTCGGGGTGGGGGTCCTGCGAGGTGCAAGGCGCGCCGCGGCCCGGACATTCCCGGGGCGCGGCGCGGGGGGTACGGGGGGTACGGGGACTCGGCGCGCAGGCGCGGGGGCGTCAGCCGATCCCGACGGCGATCCCGACGGCGGCGGCGATCCCGGTGACGATCGCGCCGACGGCGACGGCACGGTCGGCGCCGGACACCGCCTCGGTGTCACGACGCCGGGCGAGGTCGAGGACGGCCACGCGCCCCGGGGGGATGCTGTGGCGATCGGGCCGGGTGGCCGGGTCCGCGGGCGTCGTGGGGGCGACGATGTCGAGGGCGGTCACGCGTCCGGGGGCGATGGCGTAGCGGTCGATCCGGGCGTCCATCTCGGCGCGGGTCGCGGGACCGGTGAGCCCGGCGTCGCGGCTGCGGACGGCACGGGTGTCGCCGGTGAGGGGGGTGGCGGTCATGCTGGTCTCTCTTCTCGGCGCTGGACGGGCGCCGCTCCTGGCCGCGCCTCACGCGCGGCCGCGTCGTCAGGGCCGTCGATGCACCGGTGAGGCACGGCGCCGTCTCCCCCGCCCGCACGTGAACGAGAGGACCACACCGTTCGACGCCGAACGCTTCGACGTAAAAGAGTCTAGCGGGACGCGGTTCGCTCGTCAAACTTTTCGAGATTGAACTATTGTTGGTCGATGCGTGACCGAGTGAGCGACTACCTCGAGCAGTGGCGCGAGCAGCGCCCCGAGCTCCCGCGGGCCCCGATGAGCGTGACGGGCCGGGTCTCGCGCGCCTCCGACCTCATCGGGCAGGGGATGCGCGGGTTCTTCGCCGAGCACGACCTCCAGCCGGGCGAGCACGACGTGCTCGCGGCCCTGCGGCGCGCCGGAGCGCCGTACACGTTGACGCCCGGTGCCCTCACCGCCTCCATGATGGTGACGGCGGCGGCCATGACGAACCGGCTCGGCCGCCTCGAGGACAAGGGGCTCGTCGCCCGCACCACGGACCCGAACAACCGGCGAAGCGTCCTCGTCAGCCTCACCGACGACGGCCTGTCGGTGATCGAGCACGTGGCCCCCCTGCACGCCGCGGCGGAGGGGGAGCTGCTCGGCGCCCTGGACGACACGGAGCTGGCAGAGCTCGCCGGCCTGCTCGAGAAGCTCCTCGCCGGACTGGGGGACGCGTCGCAGCGCGAGGACGGTGCGGGGGACGCCCGGGACCGCTGAGCGGCCCGACCGCAGACTCCGCCGGTGCGCCGGCCGCTCGCCGGCTACGGCACCGGGCCGACCGGCTACGGCACCGGGCCGTCCGGCGTCGGGGCGTCCACCCAGACCGGGTCGCCCGGCCCGAGGACGTCGTACACGACCGAGACGAAGTCACCGGTCCGCACGACGGAGCGCAGGCCGAGCGCCAGCCGGCGCGGGAGCAGCGGCCGACCGGCGCCGAGGGTCGCGGCGGCGACCGAGAGCCGCAGCTCGTCGAGGAGACCGGCGTCGGCCAGCTGACCGGCGAGGTCGCCCCCGCCGACGACCCAGACGTCCTTTCCCCGCGCGGCGCTGACGAGATCGCGGTGGATCTGCCGCACGTCGCCGCGGGCGAACCGCACGTCCGCCCCGGCCGGCGCCGTGAGATCCGCGTGCGTGGCGACGACGGTCGGGAGGTCGTACGGCCAGGCCGCGCCGTCGCCGAGCTCGCGCAGCACCCACTCGTAGGTGGTGCGTCCCATGAGGATCGCTCCGACGTCGCCGACGAAGTCCTCGTAGTCCGACGTCACCGCCGGGTCCTGCCGCTGCGCGAACAGCCACGCGAGCGAGTCGTCCTCGTCCGCGAGGTAGCCGTCCAGCGTCGTCGCCGTGTAGTAGATCGTGCGCGTCATGCCGTGAGGGTGGCACCGACCGCCGACACCGGTCGCGGACCCGGTCAGGGATCGACGCGGTCGAGGATCTCGCGCAGCCCCTCGGTCGTGGCGCCGAGCTCGTCGACCGGCTCCTCCAGCAGGCGGTCGGCCGAGGCCCGGTCGACGTGACCGTCCGTACCGGTGCCGCCCTCCAGGTGGAAGCGGATCTCGTCGAGGTCGGCGATCGTCGCGAGCAGCAGCACGCCGCGCTCCTCCACCGTGTCCGGCCACCGCGCGGCGGACGGCGCGGGCTCGTCCCAGCCGATCTCGAGCACGACCGGAGAGGCCCCGGGGTCGACGGATACGCTGTACTCGCCCAGGTCGTCCAGGCCGACCGCGTCGAGGAGGGCGCGGAGCGCGCCGGCGTCCTCGACGGTGTCCGTGCGGGCGGCGTCGAGCGCCTCGAGGTCGACCGGTGCGCTCGCGTCCGCGCCGGGGTCCCCGGCGTCACCGTCCGTGCCGGACGCCGCGGCGCCGGTCGCGGGCTCGCTGGTGGAGGTCGGCTCCTGCGGCCAGGCCACGACCATCGACGGGACGGATCGCTGGTCCCCCGAGCAGCCCGAGGCACCGAGGGCGACGAGCAGGCATCCGACGGCGGCGGCCGACCTGGTCGGAACGATCATCTCCTCATGCTGGCACGCGACGCCCGCGCGCACAGATCGCCCCGGCGCGTCGCGGTGGACCGGGGCGGAGGCGCTCCGCGCCGGCCCCCGCCCCGGTCGCCGTGCGTCGATCAGTGGGCCGCGAGGAACCCGTCGATCTGGTTCATCGCGTCCCGCGTGCCCTCCTCGACCCCCATCTCGACGACCGTGCGGATCCCCTCCTCCGACTCGAAGGTCGAGGTCGCGACGAGTGTCGTCCCCTCGCCGTCGGGCCCGAACCGGTACACGTTGTGCGAGACGGGCATGGTCGTCGTCGGGTTGAGGTCGGCGTCGGCGAACCCGTCGTCGAACTCCAGGGTGTGCGGCTCGTCCACGGCGGTGATCTGCCACCAGCCGCCGTAGCGCTCGCCGTCGGGCCCGGTCATGTAGTAGCTGCTGCGTCCGCCCACCCGGACGTCGTGCTCGACGAACGTGGCCGGGTAGCCGGGCGGGCCCCAGACCTGCTCGAGCTGGCGCGGATCCGTGTACAGCGCCCAGATCCGCTCGACGGGCGCGTCGAACCGCGCCGTGATGGTGATGGTCCTGCCGGGAACGTCGGTGGTGAAGTCGATGACGGGCATGTCAGTCCTCCTCGGGTGTCAGCTCGCGCGCGAGCAGCGCGTCGATCCGTTCGACGCGGCCCCTCCAGACGCCCTCCAGCTCGCCGAGCAGGGAGGCCACCGAACGGACCGCCGAGACGTCCCCCGAGGCCAGCTGCTCGCGACCGCTGCGCCGCTTGGTGAGCAGGCCGGCCGTCTCGAGGACGCGGACGTGCTTCTGCACCGCGGCGAAGCTCATGTCGTAGCTCGCCGCGAGCGCCGAGACCGAGTGCTCCCCGGCCAGGACCCGGCGCAGGATGTCTCGCCGGGTCCGGTCGGCGAGGGCGTGGAACAGGGCGTCCGCCCGGTCCTCGTCCCCCGCCTCGATCACACCACCAACGTACAACCATCGGGTTGTATGTTGCAAGGGGGACGGCTCCGCCTCGCCGGATGTACGCCGGTCGCGCTCCGACCGCGCGCCCGCTCACGCGCCGGTCAGGGCAGCCTCGACGGCGCGCAGCTCCGCGGTGAGCTCCGCCGCGGGCCGCCGCTCGGTCACCCGTCGGCCGAGCGTGAGCGCCAGGCGCTCGCGCGCGCGGACGAACCGCTCCCGGCGCCCCCACAGGTGCTGGTGCCACGCGGCACCGAGGACGAGGTAGCCCACGTCGGACAGGACGCGCTCCATGTCCCGGAAGGGCGCGACCTGACGCGGAGCGTCGGCGAGCGCCCGCCGCGCGACGGTGTCCGACTCGAGGAGCTCGACGTAGAGGTGCTGCCTGCGCCGGACGACGTCGGGCGTGTCGTCCTCGCCCGCGACGAGGTCGGCGAGCACGGCGTCGAGGGCGATCGCCACGCGGCAGGCGTGCGCGCGCAGGACGACCTCCTTCCCGCCCAGGCCGCTGAGGACGAGCACGAGAACCGCCGTGCCGACGCCGATGACCGTGTCAAGGGCGCGGTCCCCGACCACCGTCTCCGTGCTCATGCCGGTCACCGTCACCGAGATGGTCATCGCCAGCGGCGTGATGACGGCGACCGCGAGCATGTAGTTCCGGGTCACGAGCAGCTCGACCGTGCCCTGCAGGAGGATGACCGTGGCCACGAGCCACCACGACCGCGGGTCGGCAGCGAGCACGACGGCGAAGACCCCGAGCCCGAGCGCGGTGCCCAGCACCCGCTGCAGCGCCTTGGTGGCCTGGGCGTAGCGCGTGCCGCCCGTCTGCACGACGAGGGCGGCGAACACCACCGCCCAGTAGACGTGGTCGTTGCCGATGAGGGTGGCGATCGTGCCTGCGACGCCGGTGGCGAGCAGCACGCGCAGGGCCACGAGCATGCTCTCCGAGGGCCACCAGGCGGCCTGCCGCAGGAGGTTCCGGCGCCCGGCCGACCGAGCGAGGAGTAGCGGACCTGGGTGCGCTCGATGTGCCGCTGCTCGGCGTCCGACCGCCCGAGGTCGGCGCCGGCGAGCTCCGTGGTGTCCCGGGCGGGCTCGTCGGCGCGGTCCACCGCGTTCTCCCACGGTCGCGGGTCGACGCCGGTCAGCCGCCCGGACACGTGGGCCGACGTCGCGGCGTAGCGCTCGTGGACCAGCTGGAGGCGCGACTCGAAGCCTGCGGCGGACCCGCCGTCGGTGACGGCGGTCCAGGCGGCGTGCAGCGCGGTCGACGCCTCGGGACGCAGCCGGTCCAGGTCCCCCGGGTCACCGGACCGGGCGGCCTGCTCGAAGCGCGCGACGGTGCGCTCGGCGTGGGCGACGGCCGCCTCCTCGATGCCGTGCCGGCGCAGCCAGATGTCGGAGGTGCCGACGACGACGGCACTCACGGCTCCTACCGCAGCCGCCGAGAGGATGAGCCACGGGTCGGTGCCACCGGTCGCGCCGAGGCTCGCGAGGAAACCCACCGATGTCTGGTCGAACGCGGTCGCCACCACCAGCGGCAGACCGATCGCCACGGGCGCCCGCAGGGCGACGGCGAGCCTCGGCGGGCTCGGCGCAATCGTCACCAGGCTGCGCAGATCGACGGACGACGGGGCCCTCACGCCCCCGATGGTAGGTCCACGCGTCGGGCCCGCCGCCGCTAGTGTCGCGGGCATGGCGACGAGGCACGACGTCCGGGCGGCCGCGGTCGCGCAGGTCATGCGCGCCCACGCTGAGGAAGGTCCCGCGCCCGGCGCCGTGTGGGGCATCGCCTCCGGGCCGCGGCACGGCCGACGCGTGACCGTGGCGGCCGCCGGCGGTCTCGCCGAGGACGCCCTGGTGCGCGTGGCGTCGCTGACCAAGCCCGCGACGTCCGCGCTGGTGCTCGCCCTGACCGAGGACGAGGTCCTCTCCCTCGAGGACCCGCTGTCCCGGTGGGTGCCGGCGTGGCGCGACCGCGCCGTGCTGCGCGAGCGCCACGGGGGGCTCGACGACACGGTCCCGGCCGCGCGCGAGCTCACGGTGCGGGACCTGCTGCTCATGGGGCTCGGTCTCGGCTACGACCTCGACGCCGCCGCGGACGAGCCGCTGACCGCTGCGTCGCAGGACGGCGGGATCCTCTCGGGCTGGACCGGTCCGGCGATCGCACCCGAGGAGTGGTCCGAGCAGGTCGCCGGGCTGCCGATGGCGCACCAGCCCGGGCAGGGGTGGCTGTACCAGTCGTCGTTCGACGCGCTGACGGTGATCGTCGAGGCAGCCACCGGCCGAGGGTTCGACGACATCCTGCGCGACCGGCTGCTCGCACCCCTGGGCATGACGGAGACGGGGTACACGGTGCCGGCCGCGGCGCTGCACCGCGTGCCGGCGTTCGCGTGGGTCGGCGAGGACGGCACCTCCTCCGAGCTCGCGCCCGCCGCGGCCCCGGCGTTGACCCGGCGGCCCGTCTTCTGCTCGGGCGCCGCCGGTCTGGTCTCCACTGCGGCGGACCTCCTGCGGCTCGGCCAGATGCTCCTCGACGAGGGCCTGGCGCCGCCCGAGAAGCAGCACGGTGCGGATGCGGGAGCGCGCCTGCTCGGCGCCGACTCGGTGCGCGCGATGCGGACCGACTCCCTGACCGACGCCACGCGGCCCTGGGCCGAGGGGTTCCTCGAGACCGGCTGGGCCTGGGGCCTCGGCGTCGGCATCGACGACCAGGGCGGGTTCGGCTGGGACGGCGGGACCGGCACGAGCCTGTGGGTCTACCCGGAGCGGGACGTCACCGCCGTGCTGCTCACCTGGCGGGGCATGGGCTCGTCCGACCGACCCGCGTACATGGCCGACTTCTGGGACGCGGTGCTCGCCGAGCCCTGGGGCTGAGCGCGCGCCCGACGTCATCCGCGGGCCCGCCGACCCGGGCGCGGTCACATCGCGGAGGCGATGTCCGTCGCGGAGAAGTAGTCACCGACGTACAGCAAGGGCTCCCCGGAGGTCGCCGCGAGCGCGTACGAGAAGCAGTCACCCAGGTTGAGCATCGCCTGCGATCCCGACCCTCGTCCGAACCGCCGGTAGGCGAGCCGGGCCACCTGGGCGTCCCGCACGCTGAGCGGGACGAGCTCGATCCCGAGGGCGTCGACGAGGTCGTCGAGTCGCTCCCCGCCCCCCGGAGCACGCTGGTCCGCCACGACGGACGCCTCGAGCCAGGTGGCTGTCGACATCCGGCAGCTGCCGTCGACAGCCACCTGGGCGACCTGCTCCCAGCCCGGCTCGCCGCGGAGGACGGCGATGAGCGCCGACGAGTCGACGATCACCGCGGCAGTCCCGTGACCTCGTCGTACAGGTCGTCGACCTCGGTCACGCGTCCCTCCCGAGCCGGCGCCACCGGGAGCTCGGCGTACTCGGCGACGATCGACCGGACCCGACGCATGCGCTCCTGCGCGCGAGCGCGGGCCGGGTCCTCGCCGTGCGCGGTCAACAGGCGTTCGAGCGCCTCCTCGATCGCGCTCGTCTGCGTCTTGCCCGTCACGCGCGCCGCCTCGCGTGCGAGCGCGTGCACCCGCTCGTTCTTGATGTTGAGCCCCATGGGTAGAATCTACCTCTCCCGCCATCTACCCGTCTACCCTGGCGCCGTGGGCCCGGCCGCCGGCCCCTACTGCTCGGCGAGGAGCCCGACGCCGGCGCCGACGATCGTCGTGGCCCGCATCTGGTCGATCGCCTGGTCGCTGCGCGTCTGGACGACGAGCACCCGGCCGGCCCCCTCGTCGTCGCCGTCCGCCTCGAGGTAGAAGGAGAAGGCGAGCACACCCGGGGCCGAGCCCCCCTTGAACCCCTGGTACGTGGCGGCGTCGGGCACGCCCACGCCGGGGTTCTCGGAGAGGATGTCGCGGACCGGCCCGCCGGCCTCGGACCCGGCCTGCTCCTGGAGCAGCGCGTGCACCGAACAGATCTCTGCCCCGGTGAGATTCCAGCCCACCCCCTCCTGCCAGCGCGGCTCGGTGACGGCCGCGGGGTCGATGTCGAGCTCGACCGGCAGGGCGTCGAGGACGGCCTGACGCTCCTCGGGGGACGTGGCTGCCTCGAACTCCGCGCGCACGGAGTCGTCGACCTGCCAGCCGAGCTGGAAGAAGTCGCGCGTGCTCGCCAGCGGCAGGAGGCGGTCGGTGTCGAGGCCCGCGGCCTCGGCGGCGCCGGCGACCCGGTCCTGCCCGACGGCGTCGAGCAGGAGGTCGGTGGCCGTGTTGTCGCTGATCGAGATCATCAGCTCGGCCGCCTCGGTCACGGTGACCGTGGACCCGGCCTCGCGCTCCTGGAGGATGCCGGACGGCAGGGAGCGCAGCTCGTCGGTGATCGTCAGCTCGTCCTCCCAGGCGATCTCGCCGGCCTCGACGGCGTCGACCAGCGCGGCGAGCACGACGAGCTTGAACACCGACCCGCTGGGCGCCGGGACTCCGCCGTCCTCGACGCCCTCGGTCGTGTACTCGATCGTGCACTCCCCGCCGGAGACGCTGCCCACCACGACCTGGCTCTCGCCGCCGACCTCCGTCAGGCTCTCGTCGAGGTCCTCCCAGGCACCGAGATCGGGAGCCTCGCCGGCGGTGTCGGGCACGAAGGACAGCCCGCCGAGCCGTCCGTCGTCGCCCATGACCGCCGTCATGATCAGCGGCTGCGCGTCGGAGTCCAGGCGCAGCTCGGCGGTAGGCATGGCTTCGCGCGACTCGGCGACGGCGGTGACGGTGTAGGGGGCGCCGGAGCGCAGCTGGGCGAAGACCTGGGTGAACTGCTCGGCGGGGATCTGGGCGAGCATCTCGTCGGAGAAGCGCTCCTCGACGTCTGCGGCCTCCGGCCCCTCCGCGTCCTCCTCGAGGTTGGCGAGCGCCCACTCGACCTGCTCGAGGAGCTCGGGGTCGGTGAGGTGGTCCGCGGGATCGACCGCCTCGGCGGTGCCGTCGGAGGGGGCCTCGCCGTCCGTGGCCGTCTCGCCGCCGGACGGGGTCTCGCCGGACGAGGACTCGGGCCCGTCCGTGGCGGAGCCGTTCTGAGAGGAGGAGTCGGTCTGCTCGCCGCCGGTCTCGTCGTCCCCGGCGCCGGAGCACCCGGCCAGGACGAGGGCGAGCGCCGCCACGGCGGTGGGCGCGGTGCGGCGGGCGGAGAGCGGGCGGCTGGTCCGGCGGGTGCGGCTCACGGAGGTCATCGCCGCTCAGTCTGTCAGGGTCGGCCGCGCGGAACCCCGGGGGCGCACCGGGCACGGGGCCGTCGGTGTGCTCGCGGTCGTGCTGCGGCGGACCGCGGTCTCGCGGCGCACGTCCACGTGTGCGCCGGGAATCGCCCCGGGGCCCTCCGGGGGCCTACCGGGGGTCGCGTGCGGGGGGCGGCAGGCACTACCCCGGTAGGGGGGACGAATGGCTCCAGCGGGTGACGCGGAGCCCCGAAGCGCGTTCCTAGCGTTCCCGGCATGACGACGACACCGCTCCACTACGGACCTCGCACGGTCGACGGCCACCAGCTCCTCGCGATCGACCCTCCGGGCGGCCCGCGGGTCGTCGAGGTGTTCGGCGACCTCGCCACCGCCGACCACGTCGTGGTGATGGTCCCGGGCAACGGCCACCACCAGGGCAACTACTTCCGCGCCCGGGGCCCGCTCGCCCTGCGCTCGCGGGCCCGGCTCATGCTCGCGACCATGGCCGGCATCGACCCCGCGGCCCGCACCGCGGTGGTCGCGTGGGTCGGCTACCGCACCGCGCCGGACCTGCGCGCCTCCTTCTCGATCCGGTACGCCCGAGACGGTGCGAGGGACCTCGCCCGGTTCACCCACTACCTGCCGCGCTCGGCGCACCTCACCGTGGTCGGCCACTCCTACGGCACCACGGTCACCGGGCTCGCCCTGGCCGACGCCAGGATCGACGACGTCGTGGCGCTCGGCAGCCCCGGCATGGGTGTGCTGCGCCGAGCGGACGCCGCCCGGGGCGCTCGCATCTGGGCCGCGCAGGCGCCGACGGACTGGATCCGCCACTTCCCGCGCGTCCGGCTCGGCCCGCTCGGGCTGGGGCGCTCGCCGCTGCACCCCGCGTTCGGGGCCGTGCGCATCGGCACGGGCGACATCACCGGCCACCTCGCCTACTACGACGAGGGCAGCGAGTCGCTGCTCAACACCGCGCGCATCGCCCTGGGCAGGTTCGCCGAGGTGACCGTGCACAGCGGCGGCCACGGCCGGGTCCCGGCCGCCGCGCTGCCCGTCGTCGGGGCACCCGCCGCGCCGCCGGCGGGTTCCACCGCCCACATGGGGAGGGCCGTCGTCCCGACCCCCTCCGCCGAGGCGTTCACCCTCGTGAGGGCCGCATGAGCGCGGCCGGGGGCACCGAGACGCCCGCCGTCCTCGCCGTCGGTCTGCGCACGTCCTACCCGGGTCGGCCGCCCGTCCTCGACGGGCTCGACCTCGCCGTCGCCCCGGGCACCGTGCACGGGCTGCTCGGCCCGAACGGCGCGGGCAAGACCACCACGGTGCGCATCCTCGCCACGCTCCAGCGCTTCGACTCGGGGCAGGTCCGGGTGGCGGGGCACGACGTCGCGCGCGACCCGGCGGCCGTCCGGGAGCGCATCGGGGTCGCCGGCCAGCACGCCGCCCTCGACCAGGTCCTCACCGGCCGCGAGAACCTGCGGATGTTCGCCCGCCTGCACCGGCTGCGGCCCCGCGCGGCACGCGCCCGCGCGGACGAGCTGCTCGACCGGTTCGACCTCGCGGGCGCCGCGGACCGGCCCGTCGGGCACTACTCGGGAGGCATGCGACGGCGGCTCGACCTCGCGGTCAGCCTCATCCGCAGCCCGCTCGTCCTGTTCCTCGACGAGCCGACCACCGGCCTCGACCCACGCAGCCGCAGCGAGGTCTGGGACGCCGTGCGCGAGCTCGCCGCCGGCGGGACCACGGTGCTGCTCACCACCCAGTACCTGGAGGAGGCCGACCGCCTCTGCCACCGGATCTCGCTCGTGCGCGGGGGGCGGATCGCGGTCGAGGGCTCGCCCGAGGAGCTCAAGGCGTCGACCGGCGGCAGCCGGCTCGAGGTCATGGTCCCGCCGGGGGCGCCCCTGGCGCCGGTCGTGGCCGCGCTCGCCGCGGCGCTCGGCGCCGTGCCGGACGTCGACCCCGGCAGCCGCCGGGTCACGGTCCCCCTGACGGGGACGACCGACGCCCTGGCCCGCGCCGCACGCGCTCTCGCCGACGTCGGCGTGCCCGCGGAGGACCTCGCGCTGCGCAGGCCCGACCTCGACGACGTCTTCCTCCAGCTGACCGCGCCCGACGCCACGGAAGGACCGCGCCCATGACCGCGCACCTCGTCTCCTCGCCCGCCCTCCCGTCCCCGACGGCGTCCCTCACCCGCCGGGGCCCCGCGCCGGCGCGGCAGCTCACCGCCGACGCCGTCAGCGCGTCGGCCCCGCCGACCCGCCGCGGCCTCGGCGGTGCCGCGTCGCCGGCGCTCGTGCGGCTCGGAAAGGCGGCCTCGGACACGTGGGTGATCGCCGGCCGTCACCTGCGCCGGCTCCACCGCCGCCCCGACGAGCTGCTCAGCACGCTGCTCCTGCCCGTCATGGCGATGGCGATGTTCGGGCTCGTCCTCGGCGACGCGTTCGGCGCGGCGATGTCCGCCCCGGGCGGGGACTACCGGGAGTTCCTCCTGCCCGGGGTCCTCGTCCTCACGATGGCCTTCGGCATCGGGGCCACCACCGTGTCGGTCGCCGCCGACGTGCGGGACAGCGTCGTGGACCGGATGCGGTCGATGCCGACGTCGCCCACCGCGATCCTCGCCGGGCGGGCGCTCGCGGACCTGGCGACCGCCGTCGTCGAGCTGACGATCCTGCTCGGGATGGGTGCCCTGCTCGGCTGGCAGTGGCACGCGGGGCCGGCGGCCGCGGTCGGCGCGCTCGGCCTGCTCCTGCTGCTGCGGCTCGCGTTCTCGTGGATCGGGGTCGTGCTCGGGCTGCTCGTCAGCGGGCCGGAGGCGGCGATGAAGTACTTTGCGCTCGTGTTCCCGTTGGCGATGGTGGCCGAGACGATCGTGCCGACCACCCTCATGCCGGGCTGGCTGGCGGGGGTCGCGGCGTGGAACCCGCTGTCGTCCACGGTGGTGGCCGCGCGCGAGCTGTTCGGCGCGGGCGGTGGGCCGGCGTCGTCGTGGGTGGCCGAGAACGGCCAGCTCATGGCGGTGGCGTGGCCGCTGGCGATCATCGCCGTCTGCGTCCCGCTCGCCCTGGTCCTGCTGCGCCGCCTGGGCCGGTAGGGCGGTGTCCCGGAGTGCGGGCACGCATCGGGGCGCGGACCCGCACCGGGTTCGGGGCCGCGCCCCGGTGCGTGCCCGCACCGGGTTCGCCGGGCCGCTACCCGCCGGCCGGACCGGACAGCTCGGCGAGCGCAGCGTCCGAGGCGGCGAGCGCCGTGCGGTCGGCGGTGGACGAGAACGCCACGACCTCGCTCGCCCCCGTGCGCGCCACGAGGTCCGCCAGCCGGGCGGCGACCTCGTCCCGGGTCCCGGAGATCCCCAGGTCGAGGTGCTGCTGGACGGCAGCCTCCTGCTTGTCGGTCAACCGCGCGTGCGGCGCCGTCCGCAGGGGTGGGAACGCGCCAAGGGCGGTGGACTCGACCATCGCCCACGCCTCGTGCAGCGCGAGCGCCCGGGCGCGGTCGGCGGTCTCGGCGATCAGCACGTCGACGCTGACGAGGAGCCGCGGCTCGGGGTTCGCGGGCGAGGGGCGGAAGTCGCGACGGTAGCCGTCCAGGGCAGCGAGGTCGCCCCACAGGATCGGGCCCCCGACGACGACGGGCAGCCCGCGCTCGGCCGCCACCGCGAGGCCCGACCGGCCGGCGAGCACGTAGACGGGCGGCGGGGCGACTCCGCGGGGCATCGCGGTGACCGGGCCGTCGTCGGCGAAGAACGCGGCGAGGGCTTCGATGTCGGCGGAGAACTCGGCCGGCGGGTACCGCGTGACGCCGAGGGCCTCGCGCACCGGCGCGGTGAAGCCGAGCGAGCGGCCCACACCGAGGTCGATCCGGCCCGGGTGCAGGGCCTCGAGCATCCGGGCCTGCTCGGCGACGACGAGCGGCGCGTGGTTGGGCAGCATGACGCCCGCGGAGGCGACGCGGATGCGCTCGGTGCGGGCGGCGATCGCGGCCATGAGCAGGGGCGGCGCGCCGCTCGCGATGCCCGGCACCGCGTGGTGCTCGGCGACCCAGACGCGGCCCAGGCCGAGCCGTTCCGCGCGGACGGCGCGCTCGACCGTGCTGGCGAGGGCGGCGCCTGCCGGCTCGCCCTCCCGGGTGCGGGAGCGGTCGAGCAGCGAGATCGGGACCTGAAGCCGGGTGGGGGCATCGGCGGTCGGCGTGGCCATGGTGCTCCTGACAGTAGCCCGGGCCGGGGTCGCGACGGGCACCGGCAGCGGCGCGACCGGCCGCCGGACCGTCGGGCCGGCAGCGACGACGGCGACGGGTCCCGGAGCGGCCGCGACGAATCTCGGGACGCCGCTGCGTATCCACCGGTGGGGCCGGCGACCGCCGTCCCGCATCGACAGGAGAGCTCCCATGACACCGACCTTCGACATCCTGGTCACCGAGCGCACCCGGCTGGCCGACCTCCTCGCCGAGCTGACGGCGCAGCAGTGGCGGGCGAGCAGCCTGTGCGAGCACTGGACGGTCCGGGAGGTGGTGGCCCACATGACCGCGCACCTCACCCACGCCGACGAGGAGTACGGCTCGGCCGAGATCAGCTCGATCGAGGACATGAACGCCATGCTCGACCGCTGGGCCCGCGAGGACGCGGCCGCCCGCACCGACGCCGAGCTGCTCGACCTCTACCGGTCCGGCATCGAGAGTCGGTGGTCCCCCGACGGCGACGGCTTCGAGGGCGCTCTCGCACACGACGTCATCCACGGCCTCGACATCACCGTGCCGCTCGGGCTGCCGGGCCCACCGGCCGGGACCGTCGCCCGCGCGATCTCCGGCGGCGGGCCGGAGAACTGGGGGTTCTTCGGCGTCGGGCTCAAGAACTACCGGCTCGTCGCGACGGACGCAAACGTGAGCGTCGGCGGGGGCGACCGCATCGTCGAGGCGCCGGCCACCGAGCTCCTGGCCATGCTCACGGCCAGGCGGCCACTGCCCGGAGCGGTCGCGCCGTAGCGTCATGGGCGTGGTGACGAGCGAGGCGCACCCCGCACCCGCGGTGAGCGCGGAGGAGCTGGACGGACTGCGCCAGGGGCTGACGGGGCTCTGCTACCGGATGCTGGGCGACGCGCACGAGGCGGAGGACGCGGTCCAGGAGACCCTCGTCCGGCTGTGGCGGTCCGCCGGCAGCTTCGACCCGGCCCGGGGCTCGCTGCGCAGCTGGGCCTATGCCGCGGCGTCGCGCGTGTGCATCGACCTGCACCGCCGCGTCCAGCGGCGCGCGCTGCCGATGGACCTCACCGGGCCGAGCTCGCCGGAGACGCCGCTCGCCGAGCCGGAGCCCGAGCGCTGGGTGACCCCGATCGCCGACTCGCGCAGCGTGGACCCCGCCGAGCGCGCTGTGGGCCGGGAAAGCCTCCGGGTGGCGTTCGTGCTCGCCCTGCAGCGACTCTCCGCCCAGCAGCGTGCCGTCCTCCTGCTGCGGGACGTGTACCGGATGAGCGCGGCGGAGACCGGGGAGGCGCTCGGGCTCTCGGCGAGCGCCACGCACTCCACCCTCCGGCGGGCACGGCAGGCGCTCCGGGCCGACGCCGGGGCCGAGGCGGGCGACGGGGCGGGCGCCGACGCCGGCCCGGGCGACGGGGCGGGCGCCGCACCGGGAACTGGGGCGGGCCACGCACCGGGAACTGGGGCGGGCCACGCACCGGGAGTTGGGGCGGGCGCCGCACCGGGAGCCGCAGCACGTCTCCCGTCGGGAGCCGGAGCGGACGCCGCTCCCGTCGACGAGGCGCTGCTCGCCCGCTACCAGGCGGCGTTCGAGGCGCACGACGTCGACCTCATGCGCGCGGTCCTCCACGAGGACGTGCGTACGTCGATGCCCCCGTTCTCCTGGTGGCTCGACGGGCGCGCGCACGTGCTCGAGGCGTTCGCGACGCCGGGAGGATGTCAGGGGCACCGGCTCGTGCCGTTCGCGGCGAACGGCACGACGATGTTCGGCCAGTACCGGCCCGAGGGCGCCGGCTGGGTGCCGTTCGCCGTCCTCGGTCTGGAGACGGACGCGGGCCGGGTCCGGCGCGCCACCACCTGGCTGGACGCCGCGGACCGGTTCGCCGAGCTGGGCCTGCCGGAGCGGCTCGGGCCTCGGTCCTGAGGTCGGCCGGCGTCGGTGGGCTGCCGACGTGACGTCGACGGCAGCGACAGACACCTGCGGGTGCTCCTGCGTCGGCCGGCCGACGCCGAGGACACGGTCAGCGTACCGAACGGACGCCCAGCGGCCTCCCACTCGGCGAGAACCCGCGCCCTCGGCGACATACCGCGCCCTCGGCGCCGTTTCGATCCCGCGCACACGCATGGGCAGTGGATCAGGCGGAGCCGTCGATCACCACGGACGGGAACCGGACCGGATCCGTGCCGCGAGTCCCGCGATGTCCTCCTGCGCACCCTCGGCGACCGTCATCACCTGGTGGTACGCCTCATCGTTGGTGAGGGTGAGTCGCCGCCCGTTGACCCCGAGGAAGGCGATCGTCGCACCCAGCGCGAGGCGCTCGTTGCCATCGACCAGCGCATGGTTGCAGGCCAGTGAGTGCAGGAGCGCGGCAACCTTGTCCTCGAGCTCCTGATAGGCGTCGGCTCCGAAGGCCGTCGCCTGCGGCCGGGCTGACGCGGAAGCCAGGAGCCCGTGGTCGCGGACCACCGGCACCGCGCCGATCGCCCTCTCGGCGACGTGCAGGAGATCAGCCGGACTCAGATAGATCACCGACTGAGCCGATCCAGCGCCTCCCGGTACCTCGGCAGCTCGTGGTCCAGCACCCGGTCCAGCAGCTCCGCCCGACTGTGGTTGTCCACGTACTCACGGACGGCCTGCCGTGCAACGTCCTGCATCGAACGCGACTCGAGCTCGGCACGACGGCGCAGTGCGTCGGTCTCTGCATCGGTGAGGCGCAAGGCCATGGCCATGGCCATGGCTCCGAAGGTATCAACCGCGATACCACGCCAGGGCGAACCATCGACCGCCACGGGCTCCTGCGCTGTCATCACCCCATGGCGACCGAGCCGAACACGCGAACATTGCTTCCTCCGGCAGCCGCCACCGTCCGACGCACGTCGTCCCGGACCGCACGCAGTCTGCGACCGAGAGGGCTGCCGGAGTGGAACCGCAGCAGCCTCGACACCTCCGGCTGGCTCCGGCCGATCTCGCGCGCGACAGTGCGCTGCGACATGCCCCGGGCGGCCGCCCGGCGGACACCTGCCACGAGTACCCGCCGCGCTCGAGCGACAGCCTCGTCGCTGGACCTCGCCAGCGCGGCCAGATCGTCCATGGCGCGACGACGGCATCTGCTGTCACGGGGGCGCGGCTGCGATCACCGATCACCGATCAACGTGCCGACGCCCCGCGCCGGCAACGACAGCGGCTCCGCCGATTTCCGGTCGACCCACCCATTCGCCGTGCGCTGTGATCACCACATGACGATCACGCTGTCCACGCCGACCGTGGAAGAACTGCCCGGCGTCGTCGGGAGCCTGCGACCGTGGCAGCTCGACGGGGCGCCGACCCAGCTGCACCCCGGCGACGTCGCGTGGCACTGGCGCCTCGGCGCCGAGACCGCCGCGACCGCCCTGCGGACGTGGCACCGCGACGGTCGGCTGGTCGCCGTCGGCTTCCTCGACGGTCCCGGGCTCGTGCGGATGGGGATCGACCCCGCTCTCGCGTCGGACGGGGCCCTGGCACGGGCCGTCGCCGACGACGTCGCCGACCCCGCCCGAGGCCTCCTCGCCGACGGCGCGGCCGCCGTCGAGGTACCGGCCGGGACGGCCCTGTCGGACGCGCTGCTCGGCTCTGGCTGGCGCGCGGGCGAGACCTGGGCTGCGCTGCGCCGTGACCTCACGGAACCGGTCGAGGACCCCGGGGTCCGGGTCGAGGTGGTCGACGCGGCCACCGCGACGGAGCGCGTCGGGCTCCAGCACGCCGCGTTCGACTCCTCGCGGTTCACGATCGACCAGTGGCGCACGCTCGCCGCGTCCCCGCCCTACGCCGACGCCGCCTGCCTGCTGGTCCGCGACGACGCCGGCACCGCGGTCGCCGCGGCGAGCGTGTGGTCGGCGGGGCCCGGCCGGCCCGGGCTCATCGAGCCGCTCGGCGCGCACCGGGACCACCGCGGCCGTGGGTACGGGCGCGCGATCACGCTCGCCGCCGCGGCGCACCTCCGCGGGATGGGCGCCTCGAGCGTCCTGGTGAAGACGGAAGGGCACAACGCGGCCGGGATCGGCGCCTACCGCTCCGCCGGGCTCACGCTCGACCCGCCCGCGCCGGACCTCGTGCGGGGGTAGGGCGGCGGAGCGTGGCTGTGGCTTCGTTCGCTTGGTGGCGGGGTTTTTGCAGCGCTCCGTGGCGGTCTTGTTGCCGCGATCACGCAGGACTGGCTGCAGGTAGGTGTCGCGGTCTGAACCGAGAGGGGTGCGCCCGGTCGGGGCCGTTTGGATCGCTGCCGCTACGTCAGAGTCCGAAGGCTCCGCCGCTGACGAGGATCACGATGCCGAGGCCGATGAGAACGATGGGGAAGAGGATGTGCTCCCAGCGTTCGAGCACTTCGGCGATCGGGGGGCGGGTGGCGACGAACTTTGCCAGGGCCACCAGGACCGCGACGAGCGCGAGGAAGACGATGCAGTAGGCGACTACTGCGAGAGGTTCCACGCTGAGGAAGACAGGGGTGTAGACGCCGATGTTGTCGCCGCCGTTGGCAAGGGTGACGCCTGCGACTGTCCACACGCCGACCTTCTTGCCGGCAACCTTGGCCTCGTCGTCATCGTCGTCATCGTCTCCGCGCCAGGCCTGCCATGCGGCCCAGAGGCCGAGGCCCAGAGGGATGAGACCGAAGTACGGGATGGCTGCCGAGGGCAGGAATGTTCCGGCGCCGATGGTCACCAGGACCGCGGCACCGAGGATGCCGGCGAATCCGAGGTACTGGCCGGCCAGAATGCGGGCGGTAGTGCCGCGCTGGCCTGCCCCTCGCGCGAAGAAGAGGGAGAGCACGATGATGTCGTCGATGTTGGTCGCTGCGAACAGGCCCATCGCCTGCAAGACCGAGGTGAGGATCATGCGCCCTCCCCAGCTGCGTCGCATCCGGGAAGCGAGCAGGCGGGATCGATGCACGGGGCGTCTTCGTCCACTGCCAGGGTGGCATCGACCAGTGCCGTCAGCGCCTGCGCCAGGTGCGAATCGGCGATCTCATATCGTGTCCGACGACCCTCGGGCTCGGAGGCGACGATCCCGCAATCGCGCAGGCATGCCAGGTGGTTGGACACGTTCGGGCGTGTCAGGTCCAGATCTCGGGCCAGTTCCGCCGGGTAAGCGGGATGGTCGAGCAGGGTCAAGATGATCCGGGATCGAGTGGGGTCGGCCAGTGCACGACCCAGGCGGTTCATCACGTCGAGACGCGAAGCAATAGTCAGCATGGACTGAACTGTACAGCGCGAACTGAATACTCGGTCACAGGCGTCAGCCCAGATCGCATGCCCGCATGGGGAACCCTCACCGGACACCACCGCTACTGATCGAGAGGAACGGCGGCACGCCTGGCGGGTTGTCCCGTAAGACCCGTCCGGTGAACTGTCCGGTGAAGGGAGGCTATATGACACACTGGGGAGCATGTCCCCCTTGAAGGTCGGCTATGCCCGAGTCTCCACCGACGAGCAGGACCTGACCGCGCAGCGTGACGGACTCGCGGCGTTCGGCGTCGATCCCAAGCGCATCTACGTCGATCACGGGCTCACGGGCCGCAACGCCGACCGTGAGGGCCTGCGGCAGGCGCTGGCTGCCTGTCGGGACGGCGATACGTTCGTGGTCACCAAGCTCGATCGGCTGGCGCGTTCAGTCCGTGATGCCCACCAGATCGCCGACGACCTCGCGGCGCGGGAAGTGAAGCTGAGCATCGCCGGATCGGTGTACGACCCGACCGACCCGATGGGGAAACTGTTGTTCAACGTGCTGGCGATGGTCGCCGAGTTCGAAGCCGACCTCATCCGTGCCCGCACCCGCGAGGGGATGAAGGTCGCCAAGGCCAAGGGCCGGCTGCGCGGGAAGTCACCGAAACTCACCCCCCGGCAAGAAGCTCACCTCGTCCAGCTACATGCTGCCGACGAGCACACCGTGGGCGAGCTGGCCGAGCTGTTCAGCGTGGGCCGCTCCACGGTCTACCGCGCCCTTCAGCGCGCCGAGCGCGGGCGCGAGAACGTCGTGCAGTAGGTGCGTCGTGGACGCTCGAGCGCGGTGGCGAATCCTCAGGCTCCACGTCGAGGACCAGGTGCCCCTCGCGCGCTTAGCTCGCGAGACCGATGTAGGGCTGCGGACCCTGGAGCGCTGGCACGCCCGCTACCGCGCCGACGGCTACGCCGGACTGGAGACGGCCTCACGGGCGGACGCCGGCTCCCGCCGCCTTCCGCCCGACCTCGTCGACCTGATCGAGGGCCTGGCACTGAGCAAGCCGCGGCCGGCCATCGCCACGATCCATCGCAAAGTCACGGGCATCTGCGCCGCCCGGAGGTGGCCGGTCCCCTCCTACTCGGTGGTGTGGGACATCGTGCGGACCCTGGATCCCGGCATGGTCACCCTCGCCCTGGAGGGCGCAGCGTCCTACCGCGACAAGCACGAGCTGGTGCTACGCCGGCAAGCAGAGCTGCCCAACGCGATGTGGCAATCCGATCACACCATGCTCGACATCCTGGTGGTGGGCACCGACGGCAAGCCCGCACGGCCATGGCTGACAACGATCCTCGACGACTGCTCGCGGGCGGTCTGCGGCTACACAGTCTTCCTGGGCGCACCGTCGGCGATGAACACCGCCCTGGCGCTGCGCCAAGCGATCTGGCACAAGACCGACCCGGCCTGGCCGATGTGCGGCCTGCCCGACGTGCTCTACGTCGACCACGGCAGCGACTTCACCAGTGACCAGCTCGCCCACACCGCCGTCGACCTCCACATCCGACTGATCCACTCCACCGTCGCCCGACCCCAGGGACGGGGCAAGATCGAGCGGTTCTTCGGCACCATCAACACCGAGCTACTCGCCACCCTGCCCGGACTCATCACCGAAGGGCACCCCTGGCCGACACCGAAACTGTCCCTGGCCGCCCTCGATAGCGCCCTGGAGGCGTTCGTGGCCACCTACAACGACCGCACGCACAGCGAGCTCGGAACCTCCCCGCGCAGCGCGTGGATCGCCGATGGCTGGCTGCCCCGAATGCCCGAGAGCCTGGAAGACCTCGACAGACTGCTGTTAACCGTCGCCAAGACCCGCGTCGTGCGCCGCGATGGCATCCGCTTCCAGGGCCTGCGCTACGTCTCGCCAACTCTGGCCGGCTACGTCGGACGCTCGGTCGTGATCCGCTACGACCCCCGCGACATCACCGAGATCCGCGTCTTCGATCACGACGAATTCGTCTGCAAGGCCGTCAACCAAGAGCACCACGACCAGAAGGTCAGCCTCAAGGAGATCCAGGCCGCGCGCAACGCCCGCCGCCGGGCGCTGCGAGCCGGCATCAACGAACGCATCGCCCTCGTGGCCGCACCTACCGAGACGCCACGGATCACCGAAGCACCGGCTCCGGCGCCGAGGTCGGCGTTGAAGATCTACAAGGAGGACCTCAGGTGAGCCAGCGCTTCATCGTCACCAAGGAGCACCGCCGCTTCACCGAGTTCGCCGACGCCGTGCGCCGCGGGCACACCATCGGTTTGTGCTTCGGATCAGCCGGCGTAGGAAAGACACTCTCCGCACGCCGCTACGCACACTACGAGAAGGCTCATGACCTGCTGACCTACTGGGGGCCGCGCTCCGACAACGACGCCAAGATCTACGCCGCCTTGAACCGGAGCCGCACCGTGCTCTACACCCCCAGCGTGCTGACCACCCCGCGGACCCTGAAGGACGAGCTGACCCAAGCCATCACCCGCACCAACATGTGCATCGAGCAGCACCTCGTACCTCCCGGCACGGCCACTCCCGAGGCCTGGGGATGGCGACACGGCAGGAACTACGTGGAGCTGATCATCGTCGACGAGGCCGAACGACTGCGTCCCGCCGCGCTGGAACTGCTGCGCGATCGCTACGACCGCGACGGCATCGCCCTGATCCTGATCGGCATGCCCGGCCTGGAGAAGCAGTTCAGCCACTACCCCCAGTTCTACAGCCGAGTCGGCTTCGCCCACCAGTACCGGCCCCTGGGACAAGACGAACTGCTGTTCGTCCTCGAGCGACACTGGCGATCCCTCGGCAAGACCCTCGACCCCGACGACTTCACCGACGCCCAAGCCATCGCAGCCATCGCACGGATCACCCGCGGCAACTTCCGGCTCCTCGAACGCCTCTTCCCCCAGATCCAGCGGGTCCTGAAGATCAACGAACTCGACACCATCACCAACGACGTCATCGAAGCCGCACAGAGCACCCTGGTCATCGGTGTCACCTGACCCCGCCACGAAGCGACCGAAGAACCCCGCCATTCAGCAGACGAAGTCACAGCGTGGCCGTGCCGGCCGGGCGGCCCCGCCGTCCCGTCAGAGGGTGGCGGCCTGCCGGTCCGCACCCTCGGCGAGGGTCGCGAGCAGCTCGGGCATGATCGCCTGGTTCCAGAAGTAGCCGCAGTAGTGCGCCACCCCGAAGTCCGGCAGGTACGTGCGCGCCGCGGCCATCCGCCGGTCCATCGCCTCGATGCCGTCGTTGCACTCGAGGCCGAGGTAGATCGTGGCCCCGCCGGCGTCGAGATCCGCGAGCGGGGCGAAGTAGGCATCGCCGGAGTCGACGAGCGCCGGCAGGTGGAAGAAGTCGATCACGCCGCCCGAGGCGCGCTGGATGGCGTTGGACAGCCGCACCGGGAGCCCGATGTCCGCCAGGTCCTGGACCGGGAAGCTGGGCGAGGTGCCGCAACAGACGTGGATGCCGATCCGGACGTCGTCGGGCAGCCCGGCCAGGTGGCCCCGGATGTAGTCCTGAGACGTGTAGGTCTCGAACAGGCTCTCGGCCGGCTCGTCCGGCACCCAGGCGAACAGCTGCGCCCATGTGCCGCCGATGTGGATCATCTCGGTGCAGTAGTCGACCTGGACGCACAGCTCCTCGGCCGGGACGACCTCGAGGATGCGGCGGTACTCCTCCTGCAGCGCCTCCTGCCAGGCGGCGACGACGACCGGCCACTCCTCGACGTCGGGGAAGGTGATCGACACGACGTCGTGCGCGCCCGGGACCGACACCTGGAACCGCGTGCCGTCCGGGATCCGTCCCTCGCCCTTGAGGCGCGTGAAGGTGCGGTAGGAGTCGATGGCGTCGCGCGCGTAGGGCAGGTGCCCGCGCAGGTCCACGGTCGCACCCGGGCGGATCCGGAGCGTCCGGAAGACCTGGTACGCGTGGTCGCCGGGCTGCCCGAGGTCGGCGTCGACCTCCTCGAAGCACGGGGCGGTGGCGAGCACCTCGTTGTTGACCGCACCGATCCAGCCGCGCCGCTGCGGGGTGGTCTCGCCGTCGGGCCAGCTCAGGGCGCGGTCCCCGATCGTGTCGGCCAGGAGGGTGAACACGCCCTCCGCCCCGTCCGCCGGGATCCCTCCCGAGAACATCACGTTCTGTGCCATCCGGTCTTGTCCCCTCGTCGTGTGTGGTCCGGTGCTCGCGGGGACGATGTCGACGCCCGTCCGCGCCGTGCGGACGCTACCGGCTACCGGGGCTGCGGTGCCGGGCATCCGCCGGTCGTCTCACGTCCGACACGCAGGAACGCCCGCGCGGTGCCCTCAGGCGGCGAAGGCGTCGATCAGACGCCGGACCTCGGCCCGGTTCCCGGAGACGTCCATCTTCTCGAGCGGGACGCCGTCGTAGAGGACGGCCACCCAGGTGGAGGAGTCGCCGGCCACCAGGGCGCGCGCGGTCGGGACGGGCTCACGCACGATCTCGAGCGTCTGCCCCCAGGAGAGCCGGTAGTCGTAGGGGCGGGCCGTGGAGCTCCGGGCGTCGTGCAGGCGCAGCCCGATCTCCACCCCCGGCGTCGGGGCGGCAGCCGGCGCCATCGTGAGCATCGACTGCACGGCCCCGTCCGGCGTGAGGCCGCCGGAGTCGTCCCGGACCGGGGACCTCATCGCCCACCGGCCCAGAGCGTCGAGGACGGGACGCAGCTCCCGGCCCCAGTCGGTCACCCGGTAGGCGGTGGCGCGTGCAGGCGCCGGGAGCTCGACGCGCTCTACGAGACCCACCTCCCGCATGGTCCGCAGCCGCGTGGTCAGCACCGCGGGGGTGACGCCGTGCAGGCCCTCGGCGAGCTCGACGAACCGCTTCGGTCCGAGCATGAGCTCCCGCAGGATCGGATACGTCCACCGGTCGCCGAGGAGCTCCGTGGCGTGGGCGGTGGCGCAGGCATCCCCGTGGTCCGCGTAGGAACGCTTGATCGGCATGGCACCATCGTCCCACGTCCGCTATGGACACGATAGTGTTCGCTCTGTTAAACATATCGCCATGGACCTCGCCGACAGCGCTGTCGACCGCACCGCCTGGGAACGCGCCCAGGCCGAGCACCTCGTGGCCGAGAAGGCCCACACCCGTGCCGGCGACGCTCTCGCCGCGGCCCGGCGCCGGCTCCCCGTCACCCGGGTCGGGCCGGTCCGGCTCGTCGGTGCCGAGGGCGAGGGGTCCCTCGCCCGGGCGTTCGAGGGACGCCGCCAGCTCGTCACCTACTCGTTCATGTGGCACCACGGGGAGCCCCTCCACCGGCAGTGCGAGGGCTGCACCTTCTCCATGAGCCAGGTCTCCGAGGCGACCCGCGCCTACCTGGCCGAGCGCGACGTCACCTTCGCGGTCCTCAGCGAGGGCGCGTGGCCAGAGCTCGCCGCGTACCGCGACTTCATGGGGTGGACGATGCCCTGGTACTCGGTCGAGCTCGCGCTGGACGACCCGGCCGTGGCAGGCGGCGGGCAGCTGCGGACGTTCGTCCGCGACGGGGCGGTCGTCTACCTCGCGTGGCAGACGATCGCGCGCGGCACCGAGCTGCTCGACATGGCCAACCTCGTGCTCGACCGGACGCTGCTCGGTCGCCAGGAGAAGTGGGAGGACTCGCCGGACGGCTGGCCCCAGACCCCCGCCGGCACGTGGTGGCGCCGCGACGGCCGGCCCGTCGCGCAGTGGCTGCGCACCGACGCGCCCGTGCCGGGTCCTGCCACGGACCGCGCCGCCCGCACCCAACCGCCCCGCCGCGAACCGCACGCACCGCACGACCTGACGAAGGAGCCATCGTGACCACCTCCGGCCCGACCGAGACCGGCCTCGGCGATACCCGCCCGACCACCGCGCACCCGTCCGACGCCGCACCCACCGACCACGGCACCGTCACCTCGGCGGACGGGACCGAGCTCGCCTGGAGCCGCACCGGCTCGGGGCCCGACCTCGTGATGGTCCACTGCGTGGCCACGTCCCGGACAGCCACCCCGCAGCCCGGCCTTCCCGCCGCGCTCGCCGAGCACTTCACGGTGTGGACGTACGACCGCCGCGGCACGGGCGAGAGCGGGACCACCGAGCCGTACACGTTCGAGCGTGAGCTGGAGGACCTCGCGGCGGTCGTCGGCCTCGCCGAGGGCCGGCCCGTCACCGCCTACGGATTCTCCTCCGGCGCCACCCTGCTCCTGCTGGCGGCCGAGGCCGGCGCCCCGGTCGCCCGCCTCGCCCTGCTCGAGCCGCCGCTCATGCCCGAGGACCCGGGGCTCGCCGCGCGGGAGCACGCGCGACGACTCATCGACGAGGACCTGGCCGCGGCCCGGCGCTGGTTCGACGTCGAGGTCGTCGGCGTCCCGGCCGAGATCCTCGACGAGATGCCGCCCCCGAGCGAGCAGGACCTGGAGAACACCCGGACGATCGTGCACGAGCTGACGTTCCTCCCGGGGACCCCGGCGGAGCGGTTCGCGTCGGTCACGACACCCACGCTGGTCATCGCCTCGGACGCCACGGACCCCGGCATGCTCGACGGCGTGCGGGAGCTCGACGAGAAGGTCCCCGCCGTGACGGCCGCGATCCTGCCCGGCGAGTGGCACGGCGTCGAGGACGCGCGACTCGCGACGGCGATCCACGAGTTCGTCTCCGGCGGCGCCTGAGGACGCGGCAGCGCCTGAGGACGCGGCAGCGCCTGAGGACGCGGCGGCGCCTGAGGACGCGCCGCACGGGCCCTCCCCAGGGGCGCCGATCACCGCTACATTCGCGGTGGATCCACGCCGACGTCGTCCCTGCACTGATCGGAGCGCCCGTGCGCCACGTCGCCCGCCCGTCCCTGCCGCTCCCCGCCAGGTCGGGGCCGGGCGTCCGGCGCCTGGTCGCCACGCTCGGCGCCGCGTTCCTGGGCGTCACCGCCCTCGGTCCGCCCGCCGGAGCCGCCCCGGTCCCGGACGGGGAGGACACCACCGACGGCTCCCCGCCCGTGGTCCTGCCGGACTCCGCGAGCGCCGACGCGGGCCCCGCGCCCGACCAGGGCGGCACGATCGGGTCGGTCGGCGGCTCGCCGACGTTCCACCTGTCCGACTCCCCCACGGGCGCCACCTCCCGGCAGGTGATCTTCGGCCGCGCCGGCGACGAGGTGTACATCGCGGACACCGACGGCAACGGGACCGACGAGATGATCGTGCGCCGCGGCGCCGAGTTCCACGTCTCCGGGTCCGGCGGGTCGGCCGTGACCGCGCACCGGTTCGTCTACGGTCGCGCCGGCGACGAGGTCTTCTTCGGGGACTGGGACGGCGACGGGGGCGACACCCCCGCCGTGCGTCGCGGCAACACGTTCCTCGTGCGCAACTCGAACTCGGCCGGGTTCGCGACGTTGTCGTTCGACTACGGCAGGGTGGGCGACGAGGTCCACGTGGGCGACTACGACGCCGACGGCCTCGACACGATCGCCATCCGCCGCGGGATCCAGATCCACGTCCGCAACACGCTGACCAGCGGCCCCGCGAGCGTCCAGTGGCCGTACGGACGGGCCACCGACAGCGTCCTCGTGGGCGACACCGACGGCGACGGCACCGACACCTTCCAGGTGCGACGGGGCAGCACCGTGCACGTGAGCGACAGCCACGGCCAGGTCCACGCCGACCGGTCGTTCACCTACGCGGCCGCCTACGACGTGACGTTCCTCGGTGACTGGGACGGGAACGGCACCGACACCGTCGGGGCGCGCTCGGCCGACCGGTCCACCTGGGGACGCTGCGCCCCGCTCTCCCTGGGTCAGTCCCGCTACGACACGGGACTGACCGGGCGCGTGTCGATGGCCGTCGCGGAGACCTGGTCGACCTCGTGGGCGACCTTCACCGTGTGCGAGCGGGTCCCCGGGTCGGAGGCCTACCGCGAGCGCTGGTCGACGTCCGCACGCATCGGCGCGAACGGCACCGCCCGCCCCGGTCAGCCGGCCGCCTGGCACACCTACCGCACGCCGACCGGCGCGTACTCGGTGACGGAGTCCTTCGGTCTCTACGACCCGGGCACGGCGCTCGACCACAGGATCCTCACGCCGTACTCGCGGTGGGGCGGGACGCCGGGCGTCAACTACAACCGGTACTACGACGCAGCGACGCCGAGCCTCGCGAACACCATGCCGGACGAGAACATGTGGCGGCTCGCCCACACCCGGGGCGGCGACTACCGCCAGGGCGCCGTCGTCAACTACAACCGCCCGCCGGACAGTGCCGTCCGGGAAGGCATGGGCTACGCGATCTTCCTGCACGCCAACCCGGTGGCCACGGCCGGCTGCATCGCGATCCCCGAGCACCTGGTCTCGCGGTACCTGCGCGAGACCGAGCCCGGGGACACGATGCTGCTGGGCGTGCGCGGCCACCTGTTCGGCTAGCCCGCGGGGCCGCCGGACCTCGTCGAGGCGCGCGCGACGAGCACGGGGGCGGGCACCTGCGCGGGGGGCCCCGGCGCCGTCTCGCCGAGCTCGAGCAGCAGCAGGTCCACCGCCGCACGGGAGACCTCCGCGAGGTGCAGGTCGACCGCCGTGAGCTGGGGCCGTGCCGCCCGCGCACGGACACCGTCGTAACGGGTCGCCACCAGGAGGTCCTTCCCCACCCGGCGCCCGGCCTCGGATGCGGCACGGGCGGCCCCGGAGGCGAACGCGTCGATCGGGACGCACAGCGCATCCAGCTCGGGGTGCGCCTCGAGGAGGCCCCGGGTCGCCGCGTATCCCGCGTCCTCCCCGAGGCGCTCGTCGGCCGTCACGACCACCGGGGTCACGCCGTCTGCCTCGGCGAGCTCTCGGTGCACCGCCCGGAAGGTCTCCTGCGACTGTCGTCCGCTGGAGCCGAGGACGAGGCCGACGCGCCGTGCCCCCTGTGCCCGCAGGTGGGTGAGCAGCAGCTCGGCGACGTCACGGTGGCGCAGGTCGACCGACGGGCGCGCGTGCGCGCCGCCGAGGTCCTCCCCGATCGTCACGAACGGGACCCCTCGCTGCGTGAGCTCGGCCGCGAGCGGGTCCTGACCCGGCGGCTCGAGGAGGATCGCCCCGTCGATGTCCAGCACGGCCAGGGCGGCGGGATCCTCCGACGGCGGGACCAGGACGAGGCTGTAGCCCCGCGTCAGCGCGTTCTCGGCGCACCCGACCGCGAGCTCGGTGAAGAATCCGAGACGCGAGGGCCCGCCGGAGACCGCGGCCGGCATCGCCGAGAGGAGGGCGACGGTGCGGGAACGCCCGGTCCGCAGACGCTGGGCCCGGACGCTGGGTCGGTAGCCGAGGCGGGCCGCGACCTCCTTCACGTGGTCGCGGGTGCCGACATGCACCTGGCCCCGGTCGTTGAGGGCGTGCGACACCGTGGTGCGGGAGACCCCCGCCTCGCGTGCGACGTCGGCGATCGTCGGGCGCTTGGCGGCGGGAGGAGGAGTCACGGTCCTGGCAGCGTACTCGTCCGTCACCGTGCTGGTGACGCGGCTAGAGGAGGACGACGATCCCCGAGATGATGGCGAATCCCAGCACCAGCATCCGCAGGAGGGGGCCGTCGAGGCGGTGGTGCACCCACCGGCTGACGAACGCACCGACGACGACGAACGGCACGAGCACGGCGCTCAGGCCCAGGGTGCGAAGCTCGATCTGCCCGCTCACGCCGAGGACCACCAGCGAGATCACCTCGCCCACGAGGAAGCAGACCGCCACGGTCGCCCGGAGGGTCGGGCCGCTCTTGTGCTGGTAGGCCAGCGCGAGCGGCGGGCCACCCACGCCGGTGGAGGTCTCGGTGACGCCGGTGATGAGCCCGACGACCACGAGGCCCGTCCGGTTGGGGTCGAACGCGGGCGCGAGCAGCGCCGCGACGGCCGCGATGATCGTCGACCAGCCGATGAGCAGCGCGAGCTGGTCGAGGTTCACCAGGATCAGGATCCAGAGCCCGGCGAAGGTGCCGGCGAACCGGCCCACGCTGATCCAGCGGACCCCCCGCCAGTCCAGGTGCTCCCGCTCGCGCCACGCGACGTACCCGTTGAGGGGCAGCATGAGCACGAGCAGGAGCACCGGCAGCAGCCGGGGGTCGATCAGGGTGACCACGGGCGCGGCGATGAGCGCGAACCCCATCCCCGTCGAGCCCTGGACGAACGCCGCGACCAGGACGGTCACGGCGACCAGCGCGAAGGCCGCCTCGGTCATGCGTGCACGCCGCGGAGGCGTTCCCGGTGCTCGGCGGAGAACGGGTGGACCATGTGGATGGGGGCGTCCTCGACGGCCCGGTGCGCGATCGCGCGCGCCCGGTCCAGCAGCGCGTCGCCGTCGAGGTCCACCGGACGGCCCGCCGACAGGCGGAGCCGGCCACCGACCACCACGGACTCGATCTGGTCCTTGCCGGCGAGCCGGACGAGCTCCCACGGCAGGTCCCAGGAGGGCACGAGCTCGGGGACGTCGACGTCGAGGACCAGGAGGTCCGCGTGGGCCCCCGGGCCGATCGTGCCGACCTCGCCACCGAGTCCGACGGCGTCCGCCCCACCGGTCAGGCCCTGCTCCAGCCACGGCCAGCCGCCGCCGACCGAGGAGTCGCCGGACGCCAGGCCGTAGGTGAGGCGCTGGGCGGTCTCGGCCGCGTCCAGCAGCCGGAACGCGTCCCCGCGGGTGCCGTCGGTGCCCAGGCCGAGCCGCACGCCGAGCTCGTGCATGAGCAGCGCCTGCGCCACCGCGTTGCCCTTCCACGAGCTGGCCACCGGGTTGTAGGAGACCGCACCGCCGCTGTCGCGCAGCAGTGTGATCTCCCGTGGTGTGAGCAGGGTGGCATGCGCGGCCAGGAGCTCGGGCCCGAGCGCGTCGAGCTGGGCGAGCCGCTCCAGCGGGCGCAGCCCCGTGGCCTCCAACGACCGCTCGACGGCAGCGAGGTGCTCGTTGAGATGGGTCTGGAAAGTCACGCCCGCACGGCGGGCGAGCGAGGTGACGGCCCCGAGCATCTCGTCCGAGGCGACCTCCGGCAGCGACACCGCCAGGGACGGGTGCACGAGCGCGTCCTCCGACCATCGGTCGAGGTGCCGCTCGGCGGACGCCAGGACGTCGTCGACCTCGGCGACGCGTTCTCCGGCGACCATGTCGTTGCAGATGACGCCGAGGACGCACCGCACCCCGAGCGCGGTCGTGGCGGCGGCGAGGGTGTCCACCCCGCCGTCGACGGTGGCCCGCGTGCCGGCGTCGGCGACGGTGGTGAACCCGCCGCGCAGCGACTCCCACGCGGCGAGCCGGGTGGCGACGTCGATGGCCTCCTCGTCCAGGTGCGCCTCCATCGGGACCCAGACGCGGCGGAAGATCTCCGACGGCTCGCCGAACACGAGCGACTTGCCGAACGACTGGGTGAGGTGGTGGTGCGCGTCGACGAAGCCGGGCATGAGCAGCCGCCGGGGCAGCTCGATCGTCGCCGCCTCCGGGTGGCGGAGCCGCATCTCGTCGGCCGGTCCGACGTCGGACACCCGACCGTCGTCGACGAGCACCGCGCGGTCGGTGCGCACCCCCTCGGGCAGCAGCGTCAGCTCGGGGATCAGCAGCGTGGGGCGCTCGTGCAGAGCGGCGAGGTCGCTCATCGTTCTCCTTCACGGTTCTCGGCGCTCGGGCGCCGGCGCTCGAGGGTTTCGTCGTCGTGCGACCGGGCGTCGACGGTGGCCCCGACCGACCGGTCGGCGTCAGCCTCTGCCCCGATGGCCCCGCCGTCGTCCTCCGAGTCGTCGGCGGGCGCAGCGGCGTCCGTGGAACGGCGTCCGATGTGGTTGAACAGGATGTTCACGAGCACCGCGACCAGGGCGCCCATGGCGACCCCGCTCGAGAGGATGCTTCCGAGGGTGGACTGGAGGCCGTCGTAGGCGCCGGGCACCACGATCGGGAGCAGGCCGAAGCTCAGGCCCGCGGCGACGACGAGCATGTTCCGCTGGTCGCCCAGGTCGGAGCGGCCCAGCATCTGCAGGCCGATGACGGTGAGGATCGCGAACACGACGACGCCGGTCCCGCCGACCACGGGGGCCGGGATCGCGTAGATGATCCGGGCGACCGGGGTGATCAGTCCGATGACGATGAGGATGACACCCGCCGCCGCCGTGACGAAGCGGCTCTTGACGTTGCTCACCCGCACGATGCCGATGTTCTCGCCGCTCGTCACCATGAGCGAGGTGCCGAACATGCCGGCGAAGAGCGAGACGAGCGCGTCGGCGCGGATGGTGCGGGGTGCCGCCCTGGTGATGTCGATCCTCTTGCCGACGATCTCCGCGTTGATCGCGGTCTGGCCGGTGGCCTCCGCCATCGAGGCGAGGCAGAAGATCAGCAGCGGGATCGAGGCGAGGATGTCGAACTGCGGCGTGCCGAACGGGAACAGCTCGGGCACCGTGGCGACCGGTCCCGACAGGTCGGGGACGTCCACCCGTCCGAGCAGCGCCGCGATGCCGGTCGCCGCGACCAGGCCGATCATCACCGCGAGCTGGCGCACCATGCCGCGCAGCACCCGGAAGAGCAGGACGATGAGGACCATCGTCATGATGCCGAGCGCGACGCCGACCGGATCGCCGAAGGTCTCCTCCTCGGGACGTCCCGTCACGAGCAGCACGTTGATGCGGATGAGGTTGACGCCGACGACGACGATCATCGTGCCGATCACCAGGGACGGGAAGAACTTGATGATGCGGCTGAACACCGGTAGCACGATGAAGTAGAAGACCGCGGTGAGCAGCACCGCTCCGGACGCCGTCGCCGGGCCGTGCTCGGAGGCGATGGCGATGAACATGACCACCGGCGCGCCGCCGGGAAGCATCATGAACGGCAGCCGCACGCCGATGCCCCAGCGCCCCATCGACTGGATGATCGAGCCGATCCCCGAGAAGACGAACGTGATGCTGAGCAGCTGGACGATGAGGTCCGGCTCGAGCTGGAGACTCGCTCCCACGAGGAAGACGGACGAGATGGGCGCGGCCGACATCACGAGCACGTGCTGCAGGCCGAACGGGACGATCTTGCGGACGGGCGGGATCTCGTCGACGGGGTGCGGTCGACGTTCGTCGGTCGATGTGGTCATGCGGTTCTCCTTCGGACCGGACCTGATGGACATTCCCAAATCGATTCGGGCCTGAATCGATTTGGGAAGGGTATTGGCTCGCCGCGGCGTCGTCAACAGCCCAGGTGGCAGGGGGCGTCGCGAGTGTCGGCCGGCCGACGGGGTGTCGCCCCGACCCACCGAGGTCGTGCCCTGGCTGGCGAGGTCGTGCGTGCGAGGCACAACCTCGCCAGGCGCGGCACGTCGTCGCCACGCAGGGACGCGCTGGGGGGTGGTCGATCACCGATCAAGGCTGCCGACCCGTGCTTGACTCGTGGGCGTGACCGATGCGCCGTCAGGCCGAGCAGCGCGGCGCCACCACTCCGGGGCGCGGACCCGACGGAACGGCCGAGGCGCAATCGGGCGCCGGCGCTGGGCCACCTGGGCCGTGGTGGTGCTCCTCGCGGTGGCTCTCGTCGTCGTCGGGCCTCGGGTCGTCGAGCTCGTGCGCGAGGAGGGGCTGCCCGTCCCGGGGAGCGAGCCCGAGTGCGAGGTGGCCGGCCCGGACGGTCCGGTCGGGCTCACGCGCGACCAGGCGCGACGGGCGACGACGGCGGTCGCCGCCGACACCCGGGACGGCTCGGCGGTCACGGCGCCCGACACCTCCGACGTCGACGACGCCGTGCTGCGCGTGCTGGCGGACGGCCCGCCGGAGGGCGCCGGACCGAGCCTGTCCTGCCGCGGTTCCGCCGCGGACGACCTGGCTGAGGAGCAGATCACCGGCTCCGGCCTCACCCCGCGGGCGCAGGCGGTGCTCGAGCAGATGACGGTGGTGTTCGGCGATCAGGTCCTCGGCGGGTTCGCACCCGGTGGCGTGCAGCGCGCGGGCGAGTCGACGCACAACGACGGGCGGGCGATCGACATCTTCTACCAGCCCGTCACCGAGGAGAACCGACGTCGTGGCTGGCTGCTGGCGCACTGGCTCGTCGCCCACGAGGACACCCTCGACATCCAGTACGTGATCTTCGACGACCGCATCTGGAGCGCGCACAGCCGGAGCGGTCGGTGGCAGCCCTACGACGCGCCCGAGCCGGGCGGCGAGATCCTGCGGCACCTCGACCACGTGCACGTCGACGTCCTGCGCGGCGGGAGCCCCTGACCTGGTCCGCCTCGGTCGAGCCCGCAGCGGCGGCCGTCACCGTCCGGCCGGCAGGAGCTGCTTGTTCGGGACGTCGGGCATCGTCGAGATCCGCCAGATGCCGACCGCGAGCGCGACGATGACGAGCACGCACACGATCGTGCCGACGTTGAGGCCGACCCCGAAGATCCACATGTAGGCGATCGATCCCGCGGCCAGGCAGTAGTAGGTCATCGGGATGATCGTCTTGCGGATGAGGTCGCCCTCCCGGCCCAGCAGGCCCACGGTGGCCGCCGCTGCGACGACGTTGTGCACCGTGACCATGTTGCCCGCGGCGCCGCCCACGGCCTGGGCGGCGACGACCGTCTCCGGACCGTTCGCGCCGATGTTCTCGCCGGTCGAGTACTGGAACAGGGAGAACATCAGGTTCGACACCGTGTTCGAGCCGGCGGCGAAGGCACCGAGCGCGCCGATGAACGGAGCGAGGACCGGCCAGCCCTCTCCGGTCGCGTTCGCCGCCACCTCGGCGAGCGTGATCGGCATGGACTCCAGTCCCGCCTGGTTGAACTCGCTGCCGGAGTTGATGAAGATGCGCACGAGCGGCAGCGCGCAGAGCAGTGCGACGGCGGCAGCGGCGATCTGCCCGCCCGCCACCTTCCACGACGCCGCGATCTGGTGGACGTTCATCCTGTGCAGGACGTAGGTGATGAGCACCGCGAGCAGGAACACGGCGCCGGGCGAGTACAGCAGGTCCATGTTCTGGGAGATCCCGGTGCCGAAGATGTCGTTGACCTGGAGGACCGCCGGTCCGGTGAGGAACTCCGTGATCGCCGGCACGTTGCGGGTGACGAGCAGGACCGCGGCCACGACGACGTACGGCATCCAGGCCATGGCGATCGGCATCTTCTTCTTCAGCACGGTGGCCCCGGCCTCCGGGTCCACGGTGCCGATCCACCGGTCGCTCCAGCGCTCCTTCGGCGGGAAGTCCCACGTGTCCGTGGGCATGAGGAAGCCCTTCGACGACGTGAACATCACGACGGCGAGCCCGACGAAGCCACCGATCATGGCCGGGAACTCGGGGCCGAGCAGGTAGGCGACGGCGAGGTACGGCAGGATCATGGCGAGCGCGGCGTAGAGGGCGAACGGCGCGACCGCCAGCCCCGCCCGGAAGCTGCGCTTCTCCCCGAAGAACCCGGTCATCAGGCAGACCAGGAACAGCGGGACGAGGACACCGACGATCGCGTGGATCGTGGCCACCTGGGTCGCCGTGTGGGCGACGAACTCCGAGTGACTCATGCCGAGCTCGTCCGCGCGTCCCGCGACCGCCGGGACGAAGCTCCCGTCCGTGCCTGACAGGCCATTGCCGATCCCCACGAGCATCGGGGTGCCGACCGCGCCGAAGCTGACCGGCGTGGACTGGATGATCAGGCCCGCCATGACCGCCGCCATCGCCGGGAAGCCCAGCGCGAGCAGCAGCGGCGCGACGACCGCCGCCGGCGTGCCGAAGCCGGCGGCACCCTCGATGAAGGACCCGAACAGCCAGGCGATGATGACCACCTGGACACGCCGGTCGGCGCTGATGGTGGTGAAGCCCGCGCGGATCGAGTGCAGCGCCCCGCTCTTGGTGATCGTCTCGAGCAGCAGCAGCGCGCCGAACACGATCCACAGCAGGCCGATGGCGACGAGGAGGCCCTGGACGACGGACGCGCCGATCGTGGTCCACGACATCTCCCACACGGCGGCGGCGATGACGACGATGACGACGAGTCCGACCGGCATCGCGTACTTCGCCGGCCAGCGCAGGCCGACGAGCAGGACACCGATGACGAGGATGGGAAGGATGGCGAAGAGAGCGAGTACGACGAGGTTGTCCATCTGGACCTCCGGGCTCGGCACCGTTGCCGATTCGTGGGATGTCGAGGGGTGAAGCTCTGTATCCAGTTGCCGGTCGTGCGGACAACCTAACGCCTCGCGCCTCGTCGAGCGGACATTTCGACCGACGACGTCGCGTCGATGCCGACCGGCCGGCCGTCAGGGACCGGCGCGCCGCCTCGCGTCAGCCGCCGCAGCCGCCGGTTTTTCCGCAGGCGCAGCCGCCGGCCCGTTCGGGGGTGTCGGGGGCGCGCACGGTCGTCGGCGCCTCGTCGACGAGGGTGCCGACGTCCTTGCCGAGCAGGGAGGCATCGAGGACCTGGATCATGTGCGCGGTCGACATGTGCTTGCCCTGGCGGGACAGGGCGTCGGTGATCTGCAGCAGGCAGCCGGGGTTGGAGGTCACGAGCAGCTCGGCCTCGGTCGCCGCCACGTTCGTCGCCTTCTTGTCCCCCAGCTCGCGCGCCGGTTCGGGGTTGACGAGGTTGTAGATTCCCGCGGAGCCGCAGCACAGGTCGCCGTCGGCGATCTCCTTGATCGTCACGCCGGGGATGTCGCCCAGCAGCCGGCGGGGCTGGGACCGCACCTTCTGCGCGTGCGAGAGGTGGCAGGCGTCGTGGTAGG
Organism: Georgenia sp. Z1491; assembly: GCF_049856175.1. GTDB lineage: Bacteria > Actinomycetota > Actinomycetes > Actinomycetales > Actinomycetaceae > JB111. Next base: position 154,944 of record NZ_JBNDNA010000001.1, on the reverse strand, counting down.
CGATCGTCATCGGCAGGGGGTGCCGGGGCGCGACGGGGCCGAGCTCGACGAGGATCTCGGAGACGTCCCGGACCTTCTCCGAGAACTCCCGGGCGCGGTCGGCGTAGTCGGGGTCGTCGGCCAGCAGGTGGGCGTACTCCTTCATGGTGGACCCGCAGCCGGCGGAGTTGACGATGATCCGCTCGACGCCGGCCTCGCTGAAGGTGTCGATGAGTCGGCGCGCGTAGGTCAGGCCCTCGGCCTCGCGGCCGGCGTGCACGGACAGGGCGCCGCAGCAGCCCTGGGACGGCGGCGTGACGACGTCGCAGCCCTCCATGTTGAGCACGCGCACCGTGGCGGCGTTGACGCCGGGGTAGAACTCGCGCTGGACGCAGCCGAGCAGCAGGCCCACCGTCATCCGGCGCTCGCTCCTGGCGGGCATGTGGGCGGGGATGCGCACCCGGCGCCCGATCGGCGGGGCGACGGCCTCCATCGTGGCCAGGGTCGGGGAGATCTTCTCCAGGACCTTCGAGCCGCGCACGAGCCTGCTCAGCCCGCTCCTCTGGTACAGCGCGAGGGGTCCGCGGACGAGTCGCAGGCGCTCGGGCCGGGGGAACAGCGCGAAGATGCCCTGCCGCAGGGCGCGCTGCGCCACGGTCCGGTGCTGCCTGCCGCGCCGTTCGACCTGCTGGCGGGTGGCCTCGATGAGCTTGTCGTACTGGACGCCCGACGGGCAGGCGGTCACGCACGCCATGCAGCCCAGGCAGGCGTCCATGTGCTGGACCATGGCCGGGCTCATCGGCTGGTCCTCCAGGCCCTGCTGCATGAGGTAGATGCGCCCGCGCGGGGAGTCCATCTCCTCGCCCCACAGCTCGTAGGTGGGGCAGGCGGGCAGGCAGAAGCCGCAGTGCACGCAGTCGTCGATGAGCTCGCGCGAGGGCGGGTGGTGGTCGTCGAAGGCCGCCAGGCCCAGGACGTCGGTCTGCGCGTGGCCCGACCGGGCCGCCGTGTCCGTCATGTCGAGCCGGTGCATGTCCGTGCTCATCAGATTCCTCCCACGAAGCGTCCGGGCGCGAGGTTCCGGCCCGGGTCCAGGCGTTCCTTGATGCTGCGCATGAGCTCGATCCCGCCGACCGGTCCCCACGCGTCGAGGCCCTCGCGGATCGCGGCCGGTGCGCGCAGGACGACGACGGTGCCCTCCCGCGGGTCGGGGGCCGCGGCCCGCAGCCGATCGACGGTGCCGGCCACGTCCGCGCCGTCGATACCGACGTCCAGCACGCCCGCCGCCGAGCCGCGCACGGCGACGCCGGTCCCGTGCGCCTGCTCCGCCGCGCGGGCCGCGAGCAGCACCTCGCGCACCCCGACCAGGGTCGCGGTGGCCCGCGCGCTCACCGCGCCGTCGGGCGCACGGTCCCACCACGCGGGCTCCTCGGCGAGGCGACCACCGATCAGGTCGGCGACCTCGGCGGCCCGGGCGGCGACGCCGTCGGTCCCACCCTCGAGCAGCACGGCGAGGGTCGCCTCGTCGCTGCCGGCCGGGCGGTCGATCTCGACGGCGGCGGGGGCCACCTGGGAGCCGAGCACCGCCCGGGCGAGGTCGGCGACCTCGTCGAGCGCGCCGCTGCGCACGACGAAGCGCCGGTCGACCGGGACGGGGTGCAGCCGGAACGCCGCCCGCACGATGATCCCCAGGGTGCCGTAGGAGCCCGTCATCAGCTTGGCCAGGTCGTAGCCGGCGACGTTCTTGACGACCTTGCCGCCCGAGGCGGCAACGGTCCCGTCCGCCAGGACCACGGTCGTGCCGAGCACGAGGTCGCGCAGCGCGTGGCGCAGGACCCGCCGCGGACCCGACGCGCCCGTCGCGAGGGCGCCGCCGACGGTCGACCCACCCTCGAACCGCTCCCGCCCGACCTCGGCCACGAGCTCCTGGCCGGCGCCGGTCAGCTGCGCCTGCAGGTCGCGCAGCCGCAGCCCGGCCTCGGCGACGACGACGAGGTCGCCGGCCCCGTGCTCGACCAGCCGGTCCAGCCCGGTGGTGTCGAGGACGACGTCGACACGCTCGGGGGGCGCCGCCCGGTCGAGCGCGGTCGCGCCGCCGCGCGCGACGGTGACGAGCCCCTGGCCGGTGGCCTCCCGGACCACACGGGAGACGCCGTCGATCGACGTCGGCCGGGCGACGACGGCCGCCGGCACACCGTCGACGACGTCGCCCGGGCCCGCCTCGCGGACCTCGCCCTCGCCGCCGAGGCTCCTGGCCAGGGCCGCGAGATCGGGGCCGCCCGGCCTTGCCGGTCCACCGCGCGTGGCCGCACCCGTCGCCGACATCAGAACACCTCCGCCAGGCCGGCCTCCTGGAGCGGGTGCGCCCCCTGGTGCCGGCCCGGCCGCTCGCCGCACAGGCGCGGGGTCGGGAAGATCTTTCCGGGGTTGGAGATGTTCTCGGGGTCGAACGCGCACCGCACCGCCTGCATCGTGTCGAGGTCGGCGGCGGTGAACATCCGCGGCATGTGCTTCGCCTTGTCGGACCCGACGCCGTGCTCGCCGGTGATCGACCCGCCGCCCTCGATGCACAGGTCGAGGATCCCGCCGGCCACCTCCTCGGCGCGCTCGGCGGCACCCTCCTCGGCGTCGTCGAAGAGGACGAGCGGGTGCAGGTTGCCGTCGCCCGCGTGGAACACGTTGGCCACCCGCACGCCCTTCTCCTCGGACAGGTCGGCGATCCGGCGCAGCACGTCGGGCAGTGCGGTCCTCGGGATGACGCCGTCCTGAACGATGTAGTCCGGGCTGATCCGACCGACGGCCGCGAACGCAGACTTGCGGCCCTTCCAGATGAGGGCGCGCTCGACGTCGTCCGCCGCCAGCCGCGTCTCGAACGACCCGTTCGCGTCGCAGTGGTGCAGCACCTCGGCCAGCTCTCCTGCGACGTCGGCCGACGAGCCGTCGACCTCGATGACCAGCACCGCCCCCGCGCCGTCGGGATAGCCGCAGGCGACCGCCTCCTCCGCCGCCTCGATGGCGAGCGCGTCCATCATCTCGATGGCCGCCGGGATCACGCCGGCAGCGATGATCGCCGAGGTCGCGGCCCCCGCGTCGTCGACCGACCGGAACCCTGCGAGGACGGTCTGGACCTCCTGCGGCAGCCGGGTGAGGCGCACCGTCACCTCGGTGACGATGCCGAGCGTGCCCTCCGAGCCGACGAGGGCGCCCAGCAGGTCGTAGCCCGGAGGGTCGGGGGCCTTCCCGCCGATCTCGACCCGCTCACCGCCCGGGGTGACGAGGTCGACGCCGGTGACGTGGTTGACGGTGAAGCCGTACTTCAGGCAGTGCGCGCCGCCCGAGTTCTCGGCGACGTTGCCTCCGATCGAGCAGATCGTCTGGCTCGAGGGGTCCGGCGCGAAGTAGTAGCCGTCGGGCGTCGCCGCACGGGACAGGGCGAGGTTGATGACGCCCGGGTCGACCACCGCGCGCTGGTTCGCGGCATCGATCTCCTTGATGCTGCGCATCTGGGACATGACGACGAGGACGCCCTCCGCGTGCGGGAGCGCACCGCCCGACAGACCCGTACCCGAGCCGCGTGCGACGAACGGGACCCGGTGGGCGGCGCACACGCGGACGGCCCGCGCGACGTCGTCCGCATCGCGTGCGAGCACGACGAGACCCGGCACCGTCCGGTACTGGGCCAGACCATCGCACTCGTAGGTCTGAAGACGCTGCCGGTCGGTGATGATCCGATCGACGTCGAACGTGCGGGCGAGCTCGGCCGTGACGCGGCCGAGCGGGCTGGTCGAGCTCCGGTCGGCGGGCGCGGTGGGGCCGTCCGGGGCGACGGCGGTGTCGGTGGACGTCATGGCGGCAGCCTCCTCGGTGACGTCGGCGTCGTGACGAGCGTGCTGTGGGGATGTCCACACCGAGCGTACCGGTCGGAGGTGGACGGGGCACCGACAGAGCCTCTGCCAGGGCGTCGACAAGGGCGTCGCGACGATCCCGAGCGACCAGCGCCTCCCCTACAGCGACAGCCGGGCCACGGCCTCGCCGTCGTCGTACGCGCCGGTGAGCACGAAGCCCATCCCCAGGTAGAACGGCTCGGGGCCGCCCGGGGCCTGGACCCAGCTGGTCTCGACCGCCGAGTGGCCGGCGGCGCGCAGGTCCGCGGTCCACAGCTCCAGCGCACGTCGGCCGATGCCCCGCCCCTGGTGCCGCCGGTCGACGAGGAACCGCCAGAGGTACGGATCCGGTGTGCCGGCGTTGACGGCGTCCGCCCACATGAGGAAGCCGGCCGGCTCGCCGTCGGCCTCGATGCCCCGCAGCACGGGGACGACGGGGTGGCCGTCCTCGGGCTCGGGGAACAGCGCGTCCGTGTAGGAATGGTCGACGCTCGCGACGAACAGCTCCTGCGACCGGTGCGAGCGCAGCCGCCGGTAGGCCCAGGCGTTCTCGTGGTCCAGCTCGACGAGCCGGACCTCCTGCGGCGCGCTGCGCGGGCGGTCGCGCCAGGCACGGCGTTCGTCGGCGGTCATCGCGTAGCGGAGGTTGTCGTCCCACGTCCCCCGCCACCGGTAGGACTTCTCCGCGAGGAGCTCGAAGGTCATGCCGAGGCGCTCGAGGAGTCGTGCGGAGGCGCGGTTGTCCGGCGAGAGCTCGGCGACGACACGGTGCACGCCGAGGCGGTCGACGAGGTCGTCGACGACCGCGGAGGCCGCCTCGAGGGCGTATCCCTGGCCCTGGTGCGCGGCCGCGAGCGTGAAGCCGATCTCGGCGATGCCCGAGTGGTCGTCGAGGCCGACGTACAGGTCGCCGACCAGCCGGCCGTCGGCCTCGACGGCCAGCTGGGTGCCGGTGCCCGGCACGACGTCGTCCCGGTCCGCGTGGGCGGCGGCGAGCCGTTCGGCGCGCTCGCGGGGGTAGGGCAGGTCCCAGTCCTGCAGGGCGTTGACGGCCGGGTCGTTGCGGTACTCCGTGAGCACGTCGACGTCCTCGCCGTTCACCATGCGCACGGTCAGCCGGTCGGTGGTCAGGGGGTAGGGGCTCGTGCTCACCTGCTGATCGTGGCCTCGGCGGAGGGCGGACGCCAGCGATTTCAGGTCCGACCGACTGAATCCCGATCCGGGATTCAGTTTGGTACTGTTGTCGCGTGAGCACGCAGATCACACTTCGACTTCCCGACAGTCTCGTGACATTCCTCGACGACGTCGTCGGTCAGGGTGCTGCCACCAGCCGCGCCGAGGTCGTGACCTCGGCGCTCGAGCGCGAGCTGCGGCATCGCCTCGCCGAGAGGGACGCACAGATCCTGCGCGACCAGGGCGCGGGCGACGATCTCGACGCGCTGGTCGAGTGGAGCGTCGTGCACCACTCGGCCCAGGACTGACGTGCGGGAGATCTGCCTCGTTCGGCTCGACAAGACTCGGCCGGCGGTCGTACTCACGCGCCCGGCCGCCCGGACCGCGATGACCAAGGTGACGATCGCTCCGATCACCACGACCGCCAAGGGTCTGTCCAGCGAAGTACCGCTCGGCCCGGAGAACGGCCTGGATCACCCCTGCGTCGCCGCGATCGACAACGTGACCACCGTGCCCACGGCACACCTGGGGCGCACGATCGGCTTCGTGACACCGGCGCAGGAGGAGCAGCTGGTCAGGGCGATCGTCCTGGCCTACGACCTCGAGGTCCCGCTACCGCGCTGAGCCGTGTCGGCTCAGCGAGCCTTGCGGCCACGGGCGACCTCGGCGTCGATCCCGTCCAGCAGGAACTGCAGGCCGAGCTCGAAGGAGTCGGCCCAGCCGGCATCGAAGACGTCCCAGTCCAGAGCGGCCATCGCGGGGTAGCTCCCCGACTCCATGGCACGGGTCAGCACCGGGATCTGGTTGTCCCAGAACTCGTCCTCCGTCATGCCGCTCTCCTCGGCGGCGCGCTCGTAGAGGATCTCCTCGCGGACCGAGCCGACGACGTAGGCGTCGAGCAGGGAGACCACCATCATCATCTTCTGATCGCCGAAGGGCAGGTCGGTCAGGCCCGCGACCGTCTCCTCCATCTGGGAGACGCTGCCGGGACCGAGCACCGGGCGCGACCAGTTGACCTGGAGGAGCCACCGGTGGCTGAGGTACATTTCCCTGCCGCGTCGCGCGACCGAGGTCAGCGTGGCGCGCCAGTCGCCGTCCGGGTCGACGCGGCCGAGCTGGGCACCGCTGACGTGGTCGAGCATGAGGTTGAGGAGCTCGGCCTTGCTGGGCACGTACCGGTAGAGCGACATCGTGCCCATCCCGAGCTCCGTGGCGAGCCGGCGCATGGAGAGTGCGTCGATGCCCTCCGAGTCGGCGATCCCGATGCCCGCGGTGACGATCTGGTCGAGGGTCAGCGTGGGTCTCGGACCCTTCGTCGCGGGCGGCAGGCCCTCCCAGAGCAGCTGATGACTGCGCGCGAGCGGGTTCTCCTCGGACATCTCCACCCCTTGCACCGAAAGCTGTTGTGTTCTGCGGACAGCGTACGCTATCGTCCTGCGTGCAATGTACTCAGAACGCCTGGGAGCGACGATGAACGAGTCAGGATTCGCGGTCCGCACCGTGGGCCTCAGCAAGCGCTACGGGCAGAAGGTGGCCCTGGACGGGGTGGATCTCGCCGTGCTGCGCGGCTCCGTCCACGGCCTGCTCGGCCCGAACGGTGCGGGCAAGACGACGACGGTCCGCATCCTCGCGACGCTCACCCGGGCCGACGCCGGCCAGGCGTCCGTGGCCGGGCACGACGTGCGCAGCCGTCCGCGCGAGGTCCGCGCGAGCATCGGGCTGGTCGGCCAGCAGACCGCTGTCGACGACATCCTCAGCGCCCGGCAGAACCTCACCATCTTCGGCAGGCTGTTCCGGCTGGAGAAGGCGGCGGCGCGTCGTCGGGCGGACGAGCTGCTAGAGCTCTTCGGGCTGCAGGACGCCGCGAAGCGCTCACCCAAGACCTTCTCGGGAGGCATGCGGCGACGGCTGGACCTGGCCGCGAGCATGATCCTCGCCCCGAAGGTGCTCTTCCTCGACGAGCCGACGACCGGCCTGGACCCCGCCGGGCGGCGCGAGGTCTGGCAGGCGGTGCGCGACCTCGCCTCCCGGGGCACCACGGTGCTGCTGACGACCCACTACCTCGACGAGGCCGACAAGCTCTGCGACCGGATCAGCGTGATCGACCAGGGGCGGAACTTCGTCGACGACACACCGGCCGGGCTCAAGCGGCGCATGGGCGACGAGCGGCTCGAGGTCGCCGCGGCCGACCCCGACACGATGTCGCGCGTCGCCGAGGTCGTCCGCCGGGTCACCGACGCCGAGGTGACGGTGACCGACGGCAGCGTCAGCGCCCCCGTCACGGCGGGCGTCCGCGCCCTGACCGCGGTGGCGGCCGAGATCGACCGGCTCGGCCTGGAGATCGACGACATCGGGCTGCGCCGGCCCACGCTCGACGAGGCATTCCTGCACCTGACCGCCCGGACCACCACGGAGGCCGCCTCATGAGCACCACCGACCGGGCCGCGACCGGCCCGTCCGTCCCCACCGCACCGGTCCACTCGAGCGACCCCCTGTCCCGCCTGAGGTGGGCGGTCAAGGACTGCTGGACGATCGTCGTGCAGGAGCTCACCCACCTGGTGCGCCAGCCGTCCACGTTCGCCTGGCAGCTCGGCATGCCCGTGGTGATGGTGCTGATGTTCGTCTACGTCTTCGGTTCGGCCATGGACGTCACCGGGCAGGGCGCCGGCGAGGGCTACATCGACTACGCCATGCCCGGGATGTTCGCGATGACCATGGCCTTCGGGTTCATGAACACGGCCTTCGCCGTGACGCTCAACAAGGAGAAGGGGTTCATGGACCGCTTCCGGTCCATGCCGATGTCCCCGTCGGCGGTGGTGACCGGACGCGGGGTCTCCGACCTCATCCAGGCGGCCGTCGACCTCGCCACCATCGCTGTCCTCGCGCTGATCATCGGGTGGCGGGCCGCCGGGACCGTGGGTGAGGCCCTGTTCGCGTTCGCGCTGCTGCTCTGGCTGCGGCTGGCCCTCATCTTCGTCGGCGTCTACCTGGGCCTGCGGATCAAGAACACCGAGGTGGCCGGTTCGCTGTTCGCCGTCGCCTTCCCGGTGGGGTTCATCTCCTCGGTGTTCACCCCGCCGGAGATGATGCCGGGCTGGCTCGGTGCGGTCGCGGCGTGGAACCCGGTGTCCTCGACTGCGAGCGCGATCCGCGAGCTGTTCGCGACCCCCGGCGCCGGCACGGGCGAGGCGAGCTACTGGATCGACGGGCACGCGATCGGTGGCGCGATCCTCTGGCCGATCGTCATCATGGCGATCTTCGTCCCGCTCGCGGTGCGGGAGTTCCGCAACCTCAGCAGGTAGCGGGCAGGCCACGCGCTCAGCCCTGCTTGGTCGCTCCGACCTCGGCCTGCGGGAACATCGGTACCGCGACCTGGATCCCCTCGGCGTCGAATCGGCCCTTGAGGTGCGCGCGGGCGGCGCGGCCGACGGCCCACTGCGAGCCGGGCCGGGTCCTGATGATCATGCGCATCGTCACGGCGCCGTTCCCGATGCCGGTCACACCGCTCACCTCGGGCTTGTCGAGGATCTCGGTGGCGAGCTCCGGGTCCGCGGCGAACTCCTCCAGGCCGCTCTCGATCACCTGCTTCGCCCTGGCCAGGTCGACCGAGTAGTCCAGCGGAATCTCGATCACCGCGTTGGCCCAGTCCTGGTTCATGTTGGCGACCCGCCGGATCTCACCGTTGCGCACGTACCAGAGGTTGCCGTCGAGGTCGCGGATCTTCGTGATCCTCATCGTCATCTCCTCGACCGTGCCGACCGCGTCACCGACGTCGACCACGTCGCCCACGCCGATCTGGTCCTCCGACATCATGAACAGGCCGGCGATGAAGTCCTGCACGAGGCTCTGCGCGCCGAAGCCGATAGCCAGACCCAGCACGCCGGCGCTGGCCAGGACCGGGCCGAGATTGATCCCGAACTCGCCCAGGATCATCATGAACGCCACGCCGAAGATGACGAACGAGGCGATGCTGCGCAGCACCGAGCCGATCGTCTGCGCCCGCTGCTCCTGGCGGCGCACGCGAGCGGCCTCGTCGGGGATCGACTTGGTGACCTTGCGCCGGGCGTTGGACGCGGCCCGGTCCAGCTGTTGCCGCGACTGGACGATCCTCTGGGCGAGCCGGAGGATCACCCGCCCCAGGACTGCGCGCGCGATGATCGCCACCAGGACGATGATGACGACGTTGATCAGGCTGGAGATCAGCTCCCCGGTGTTCGAGGCGAACCACTCGCCGATCACGCCGGCCTGCGCGGGTACGTCTGTCACGGGTCGACCCCTCCGTTCTCCAGGTCACGGGGCCCGCATCTCGAGCCCGCCGGATGCCGAGAACCATCGTCTCAGCGGCCGATCCGGATCGCGATGCGCGGCCGCCGGGCACCGCTGTGAGAAATCCGGCCCTCAGCGCCCCATGTCGACGAATCGCGAGTAGTGCCCCTGGAACGCCACCGTCACCGTGCCGGTGGGTCCGTTCCTCTGCTTGGCGATGATGATGTCCGCCTCGCCGGCCCGCGGGTGCTCCTTCTCGTAGGCGTCCTCGCGGTGCAGCAGCATGACGACGTCGGCGTCCTGCTCGAGCGAGCCCGACTCGCGCAGGTCGGACATCATCGGCTTCTTGTCGCCGCGCTGCTCGGGACCACGGTTGAGCTGGGCGACGGCGATGACCGGCACCTCGAGCTCCTTCGCGAGCAGCTTGAGGGCACGGGAGAACTCCGAGACCTCCTGCTGGCGCGACTCCACGCGCTTGCCCGAGCTCATGAGCTGGAGGTAGTCCACGGCGATGAGCTTGAGGTCGTGGTTCTGCTTGAGCCGCCGGCACTTCGCCCGGATCTCCATGAGCGACATGTTGGGGCTGTCGTCGACGAACAGCGGGGCCCCCGACGACCGGCTCGCCGCCCCCGCGACCCGCTCCCACTCGTCCTGCCGCATCGAGCCCTCGCGCATGTGCTTGAGGGAGACCCCGGCCTCCGCGGACAGCAGTCGCATGGTGATCTCGGTGCGCCCCATCTCGAGGCTGAAGATCACCGAGGCATGGTTATGGCGGATCGACGCGGTGCGGCAGATGTCGAGCGCGAGCGTGGACTTGCCGATGGCGGGACGCGCCGCGATGATGACCATCTGCCCCGGGTGCAGACCGTTCGTCAGGCTGTCGAGGTCCGCGAAGCCGGTCGGGACGGCGCCGTCGTCGCCGGTCTTGGACTCGATGCGCTGCAGCTCGGTGAGGGTGGGGTCCACCAGCTCGCGCAGCGGCCGGTAGTCCTCCGCGTTGCGCTGGTCGGCGACGGCGTACACCTCGGCCTGGGCGGAGTTGACGATCTCCTCGACGTCGCCGCCGTCGGTCGCGTAGCCGAGCTGCACGATGCGGGTGCCGGCCTGGACGAGCCGGCGCAGGACGGCCTGCTCGCGCACGATGCGCGCGTAGTAGCCGGCGTTCGCCGCCGTCGGGACCGACGAGACGAGGGTGTGCAGGTAGGGCGCGCCGCCGACGCGGGCCATCTCCCCGCGCCGGGTGAGCTCGGCGGCGACCGTCACCGGGTCGGCGGGCTCGCCGCGACCGAACAGGTCGATGACCGCCTCGTAGACGAGGGCGTGGGCGGGCTTGTAGAAGTCGACGCCGCGGACCTCCTCGACCACGTCCGCGATCGCGTCCTTGCTCAGCAGCATGCCGCCGAGCACCGACTGCTCGGCGGCCACGTCCTGCGGAGGGGTCCGGTCGAAGTCGGCCCGCGAAACGCCCGGATCCTCTGCCACGCTCACTCCTGTTCGGTGCCCGCACGCACGTCGGGCCAGGCGACGGTACGGCCGTCCCGCCCCGGTGCCAAACCCCCACTGTGCACGAAGGCGCCGACACCCGTGGACGCCCTGTGGACCAACACCGTGAGGGTGTGCACAGATGTGGACAAAGGTGTGGGTAGGAAGCCGGTCGGATGCGCACCGGGCCTACGACGACGTCGGAGGACGCCCCACAGGGTGTGGACGAAGATTGCTGGGCGTGTCGTGTGGACTCCCGCCGGGGCGGCCATGTCGCGTCCCGCTCTCCCCGGGGGGTCATCGCGCCGACCCGACCCTCGGGCGGTCCCCGCGCCGACCCGTTCCTCGGGCTGTGGTCGCCCCTCGGGCCGTGGTCGCCCACTCCCGGGCCCCGGCCTACCGTGACCCCGGTACCGGCCGACAAGCACCTGAGGAGGAGAGATGTCCACGGACCCGGGTGCCGACGTCGGGCCGGAGCTCTCGCCCCGTGAGGTCGACCGGCAGATCCTGCGTCTCGCGGTGCCCGCGCTCGGCGCGCTCGTCGCCGAGCCGCTGCTGCTCATCATCGACTCCGCGATGGTCGGCCACCTGGGGACGTCCTCGCTCGCGGGGCTCGCGATCGCCCAGGCCGTGCTGACGACGATCGTCGGGGTGTGCGTCTTCCTCGCCTATGCGACGACGGCCGCGACCGCCCGGCTCGTGGGCGCCGGCCAGCGGGCGCGCGGCATCCGGGCGGGCGTCGACGGCATGTGGCTCGCCGTCGGCCTCGGGCTCCTGCTCGCCGTGGCCCTCCTGCTCGGCGGGCCCTGGCTCGTGGGCGCCCTGGGCGGGAGCGGCGAGGTCGCCGACGAGGCGGTGACCTACCTACGGGCATCCGCCTTCGGGCTGCCCGGGATGCTCGTCGTACTTGCGGCGACCGGGACGCTGCGCGGCCTGCTCGACACGCGCACGCCTCTGTACGTCGCCGGCGGTGGTGCCGCAGCCAACGCCGTGCTCAACGCGATCCTCATCTACGGCCTGGGCCTGGGGATCCTCGGCTCCGGGCTCGGCACGGCGATCGCGCAGATCGGCATGGGTGCGGTGCTCGCCGGCGTCGTCGTCCGTGGGGCACGCCGGTACAAGGTCTCGCTCGCCCCCTCCGGTCTCGGGGTCCTCGCCTCCGCCCGCGCGGGCCTCCCGCTGTTCGTGCGCACCCTCTCGCTGCGCGCGGCGATCCTCGTGACGGTCGCCGTGGCCACGGCGCTCGGCCCCGCCCGGCTCGCGGCCTACCAGGTGACGAGCTCGATCTGGTCGCTGTGCGCGTTCGCGCTCGACGCCGTCGCGATCGCCGCGCAGGCCCTGGTCGGTCAGGGGCTCGGCAGGGGCGACCCCGGCGCCGTCCGGCGCCTCGTCGGGCGGTGCCTGCGCTGGGGGATCCTCGGCGGGCTGGTCCTCGGCGTCGCGGTCGCCGCCGGCTCACCGCTGCTGGTCCGGATCTTCACGTCCGACCCCGAGGTGCGGTCGGCCGCCGTGTGGTGCCTCGTCGTCGTCGGGGTCCTCATGGCGCTGGCCGGCCTGGTCTACGTCCTCGACGGGATCCTCATGGGCGCCGGCGACGGGCCGTTCCTCGCCGTGTCCGGCGTCATCACGCTCGTCGTCTATCTCCCCGCGGCATGGGCGGTCGCCGAGCTCGGGCCCGGCGGCACCTGGGGCCTGGTGTGGCTGTGGATCGCGTTCGCCGGCGTCTTCATGGGGGCGCGCGCCGTGACGACCTACGTGCGCTCGCGCGGCACGCGGTGGATGGTGCTCGGGGAGGGGCGCTGAGCCCGGCACGACGACGCGGAGCGGAGGGGGACTCGTCCGGTACCGCCCGCTCCACCGCTGCCGCCCGGTCCGCCGGTACCGGCCGGTCCGCCGCTTCCGCCCGGCCCTCCGTGCCACCCGCCGCAGGACTGGGGCACCCTGGCCCTATGTCCCTCGCACCCCGCATCAGGATCGAGCGCCCCGACCTGCGCGCGGTCCTCCTCGTGGCGATCGCGTCGGCCTGCGGCTTCGGCACCTTCTACGGCCTGTACACCTCGGCCCCGGTCGCCCTCGCCGGCGGCAGCGTCTCCGCGGGCACCCGTACCGCCGTGTTCATGGTCTGCGTCGTCGCGGTCCAGCCGCTCGTCACGATCTTCGGTCGGTGGCTGCGGGTGCGTTCGCGGTCGGTCGGGGGCGGCCTGGCGGCGATGGCGGTGGGCTTCGCCGTGCTCCCGTTCGCCGACGGCTGGCCGGGTCTCGTGCTCACGGGGCTCGGGTTCGGGGTCTTCGTCGTCACGAGCGCGGCCTGGACGCGTGAGCTGGCCGACGCGAGCACGGCCGGACGTGCGCTGGGGATCTACGGCCTGGCGTCGGCGATCGGCGGGACGCTCGCCGCCCCGGGGGCTCTCGCGCTGGCGAACAGCGTCGGGGTCGTCGGCGTCGCGATCGCCGGTGCCGTGGTCACGGCCCTCGGGCTCATCCCCGTCGCCGCGGCCCGGCGCGTCGGCGAGCGCGGCCACGCCGGCCTGACCGACGCCCCCACGGACCACGTCCCCACGGTGGCCCGGTCCGGCAGCGCCCAGACCGCGGCCACGGGCCCCGACGGCGCGGGGAGCTCGGGGAGCGCGATGGTCGCCGTCGCCGCACCGACCATCCTCGTCCATACCCTCGCGGTGATCGCGTACGGGCTCATGCTCACGTCCGCCGGCGCGCTCTCCGACTCGGACGCGGGATCGGTCGCGCTCGTGGCGGCGTTCAGCGTCCAGGGTGCCGTGGCCCTCGGGCGGCCGGTCGCGGGGTGGCTCGCGGACCGCTGGTCCGGCCCCGGCACGATGCTCGTCGCGTCGGTCGTGGTCGCTCTCGCGCTGACGTGGGCGGTGGTCGACGACGACCCGCTCCGGTTCGTCGTCGCCGCCACGGCCGTCGGCGCGGCGTCGGGCGCCGTGCAGACCGCGGCGCTGACCGTGATGATGCGCCGGGCGGTCACGCAGGGCCAGGCGGAACGCGTGAGCATGGCCTGGAACGTCGCGTTCGACGTCGCGCTCGGTCTGGCCGCCGCGCTGGCCACCCGGCTCGCCCTCGTCTGAGGCTCGGGTCCTGCCGATCCCACACCTGCCGGCCGAACCCACACGATCCCTGCCGATCCCACACCCGCCGGGGGCAGGTTCGGCGAACACACTGTGGGTTCGACGTCGACGTGTCCGCTCGGCACGCACCGTGTGGTCTCGCGCAGGGCGCCGCGGTCGGCAACCAGACGTGGGGCCGAGGAGCACTTCACCTGTCTGCGACGCAGGCACCACTCCGGACAGCACGACGCCCCCGGACCTGGGGCCCGGGGGTGTCGGTCGACCGTGACGCGGTGGTCTCCGCTCATTCGTCGAGGACCCGGGCGTCAACGCGTGAGCGCCCTCCCACCCGGATCGGGCAGAAGGGCGCTCACTCGTCGAGCGGAACCACGCTCACCGGTCGAGCAGAATCGCGCTCACTGGTCAGAGAGGCGCGTCAGGCCTCCGGGACCACGTTGACGACGAGGCTCGCCGTGACGTCCTCGTGCAGGCGGACCTGCACGCGGTGCTCGCCGAGCGACTTGATCGGGGCCGGGATCTCGATCTTGCGGCGGTCGAGCTGCGGCCCGCCGTCGGCCGCGACGGCCTCGGCGATGTCGACGGTCGACACGGCGCCGAACAGGCGGCCGGCCTCGCCGGCGCGGACGGCCACGGTGACCGGGACCGACTGGAGGCGGTCGCGGGTGGCCTGGGCCTCCTCGACCGTGGCGATCGCGCGCGTGCGGCGGGCGGACGTCATCTGGTCGACCTGCTTCTGGCCGCCCTTGGTCCACCGGTCAGCCAGACCGCGCGGGACCAGGTAGTTGCGGGCGTACCCGTCCTTGACCTCGACGACGTCTCCCGCGGCACCGAGACCGGTGACCTCGTGGGTGAGGATCAGCTTTGCCATCTCGATCCCCTTCCTCAGCGTCCGGCGCCGGTGTAGGGCAGCAGAGCCATCTCGCGGGCGTTCTTCACGGCCTTCGCGATGAGGCGCTGCTCCTGGACGGAGACGCCGGTGACCCGGCGCGAGCGGATCTTGCCGCGATCCGAGATGAACTTCCGCAGCGTGGCGGTGTCCTTGTAGTCGATCGTGCCGACCTTGACGGCCTTGACCGGACCGACCTTCTTCTTGGGCTTGCGAAGTACGGGCTTCGCCATGGGGTTCTCCTTGGGTTCTCAGTACCGGCCCTCGCGCGCGTGCGTCGCGCGTCCGGGCCCTTCGTGGATGTCGTTGTCGCCGCGCAGGGCGGCAGGTTCGTCGAGCGTGCCGACGGGAAGGCTCAGAACGGCGGGTCGTTCGGGAAGGCGGTGCCGCCACCCTGCGTGGCCCACGGGTCGTCGGGGCTGCCGCCGGCCGGGCCGTTGAAGCCACCCTGGCCGCCCTGGTTACCGCCGTAGCCGCCACCCTGGTTGCCGCCGCCGTAGCCGCCACCACCCTGGTTGCCGCCACCGAAGCCGCCACCCTGGTTGCCGCCGAAGCCGCCGCCACCGCGCTGGGTGCGCGTGACCTTGGCGGTCGCGTAGCGCAGCGAGGGAGCGACCTCGTCGGCCTGCATCTCGACGACCGTGCGCTTCTCGCCCTGCTGGGTCTCGAAGGAACGCTGGACCAGACGGCCCTGGACCATGACGCGCATGCCCTTGGTCAGGGACTCGGCCACGTTCTCCGCAGCGTCACGCCAGACCGAGCAGCGCATGAACAGCGTCTCGCCGTCCTTCCACTCGTTCGACTGACGGTCGAACTGGCGGGGGGTCGACGCGACGGTGAAGTTCGCGACCGCAGCCCCCGACGGGGTGAACCGCAGCTCGGGGTCGGCGGTGAGGTTGCCGACCACGGTGATGATGGTGTCGCCTGCCATGAGAGCTCCTGACGGTGGCTGTCGGTCGGGTCAGTGGGCGTCGGGACGCAGGAGCTTCGTGCGCAGGACGGCCTCGTTGAGACCGAGCTGACGGTCGAGCTCGCGGGCCACCTCGGGGGTCGTCGTCATGTCGATGACCGCGTAGATGCCCTCGGCGCGCTTGTCGATCTCGTAGGCGAGCCGGCGCTTGCCCCAGATGTCGACCTTGTCCACGGTGCCGCCACCGGTCGTGACGACCGAGAGCAGCTTGTCGAGCGACGGGGCGACGGTGCGCTCGTCGACCTCCGGCTCGAGGATGATCATCAGTTCGTACTGCCGCATGGGTATCCCCACCTCCTTCGGACTGGGCGGTCACGGTCTCTCCGTGACAGGAGGGTCATGCGTGGCACCGGACGATTCCGGGGCCGACCGTCAACGGTACCCGGTCCCGGGGTCGCACGGAGCGCCCGGTCCCGTGCCGCCGGTCACCCCGGCGGAGCAGCGCCCGACGGCGCCCCGCCGCCTCCGCCGAACCGGGCCCGACCGCGCCCGGTCGCCCGGGCGCGCGCGTCACGACGCGCGGGACGCGTCACCACCCGCGGGGAGCCGAGCGGGATCAGCCTCCGTCGCCCTGCCCGGGACCGCGACCGTTGCCGGCCCCACCCTGGCCGGGACCACCGTTCCCGCCGCCCTGGCCACCCTGGCCGGGCGGTGGCGTCGACGGCGGCGCCTCGGTCGTCGGCTCCTCGGTGGGGTCCGGCGTCGTCGGGTCCTCGGTCGTCGGCTCCTCGGTGGGTTCCGGCGTCGTCTCCTCCTCCGTGGTCTCCTCCTCGGTGGTCTCCTCCTCGGTCGTCTCCTCCTCCGTGGTCTCCTCCTCGGTCGTCTCCTCCTCCGTCGTCGGCTCCTCGGTGGGCACCGGCGCCTGGGTCGGGATCTGGGTCTGCCGGTCCGGGGACCCGGGCAGGTCCTCGGGGTCCGGGCGCTCGGGGAGCTCGACGACTGGCATGCCCTCCGTCGCCACCTGCATGTAGTCGCGCCAGATCTCCGCGGGGAAGGTGCCGCCCGCGACGAGGTCGACGCCGCCGAACCCGGTGAGCTCCTCCTCGGTACCGTCCTCGCCGACCTGGTACATGCTCACCACGGTCGTCAGCTGCGGCACCCACCCCGCGAACCAGGCCGAGCGGTAGGCGTTGGACGAGCCGGTCTTGCCCGCCGCCGGGCGACCGATCTCGCCGGCAGTGGCCCCGGTGCCGCCGGGCTCGAGGACCGCCTCCATCGCGTAGGTGGCCTCGTCGATGACGGCCTCCTCGAAGGCGCGCACGCCCTCGTCGCCGCCGGTGTAGATCCGGTTGTCGTCCCGGTCGAGCACCTCCTCGACGATGTACGGCTCGTGCCGCACGCCCCGGGAGGCGAACGTGTTGTACGCCTGCGCGCTGTCGAGCACCGTCGGGGACGCCGGTCCGAGGACGTTCGACGCGCTCGCCACCAGGCCCGGCGTCTCCTCGGACCACCCGGCCCTGGTCGCGACGTCGACCATGGTCTCCGGGCCGACCTGCTGGTTGACGAGCGCGTAGGTGGTGTTGACCGACTGGGCGGTCGCCTCCCGCAGCGTGATGGGGCCGCGGTTGTGCTGGTCGTAGTTGTTGACCGGGACGTCGTAGCCCTCGATCTCCATCGGCGTGTAGGACGGGAACCGCTCCGCCATGGAGACGCCGTCCTCGATGGCCGCCACCAGCGTGAAGGGCTTCGCCGTCGAGCCGGCCTGCGCCCGGTCCTGCGTGGCGTTGTTCCGGGCGTCGGTGACGTAGTCCGGGCCGCCGTACAGCGCGACGATCGCGCCCGACTCCGGCCGCAGCGACACCAGACCCACGTTGTTGTTCTCGGGACGGTCCTCGGGCAGGTTGCCCACGGCGTCGACCGCGGCCTGCTGGCTGCGCTGGTCGATGGTCGTGACGATGTCGTACCCGCCGGTGTCGATCTCCTCGAGCGTGAGATCGCCCTGGGCCACGACCTCGTCGCGGACCATCGCGAGGAGGTAGCCGTTCGGCCCGGCGTAGGTCTCGTTCTCCTCGGGCTCGATCACCTCCGGGAACTCTGCGTCCGCGCGCTCCTCCGCCGTGATCCACCCGTCCTCGAGCATGAGGTCCAGGACGCGCTCGAAGCGCTGCTCGGCGCGCTCGGGATCCACCCCCGGGTCCCACGCCGACGGGCTGGGGATGATGCCTGCGAGCAGCGCCGACTCCGAGAGCGTCATCTCCGACGCGCCGTGCCCGAAGTACGCCATCGAGGCCTCCTGCACGCCGTACGTACCGCGGCCGAAGTAGATGGTGTTCATGTAGTTCTCGAGGATCTCGTCCTTCGACTGCTCCTGGTCGATCCGCAGCGCGAGGATCGTCTCCCGGAACTTGCCCACGTAGGAGGTCGTGGTGCCGGTGTAGTACCGCTCGACGTACTGCTGCGTGAGCGAGGAGCCGCCCTGACGGGCCTCGCCCTGGACGTTGTTCCACAGGGCACGGGCGATGCCGCGCCAGTCGACCCCGGGGTTCTCGTAGAACCGCCGGTCCTCGGAGGCGATGACGGCCTGGCTCACGTGGTCCGGGACGTCGTCGAGCGAGATCGAGCTCCGGTCGTACTCGGCGAACCGGCCCATCACCGTCTCGCCGTCCGCGAAGTAGACGGTGGTGCCCTCCGCGAGGGCGAAGTCGTCGGGTGCCGGCACGTCGATCGAGGCGTACGCGGCGACGAACAGGCCCGCGGCGCCGGCCACGCCGGCGACGAACAGGCCGACCATCCAGAACAGCAGGCGTCGCCAGAGAGGCACGCGCCCCTTCGTCCCGGGGTCGGTGGTCCCGGTGCCCGTGGAGTCCTTGGCCATCCGCGTCAACCTTTCGTCGCGACGTGAGCTCCACAGTATGGAGCTCGGGCTCGTGGCGCCGCTCGCGGCTGTGCCCGATCACACGCCCGGCGCCGGGCGGAAAGAGGCGCGGTGCCGCTGCCCGCGCCGGTTACGGTGGCGGTCGGAGACGAGCGACGGAGGAGGCGAGACGTGGTGCGGGTAGCAGTCGTCGGGGTGGGCAACTGCGCCTCCTCACTCATCCAGGGCGTGCGGTACTACGCGGACGCCGACCCCCGGGACACCGTGCCCGGCCTCATGCACGTCGAGCTCGGCGGGATCCATGTGCGCGACGTCGAGATCGTCGCCGCGTTCGACGTCGACTCCCGCAAGGTCGGTGCCGACCTCGCCGAGGCGATCGGCGCCTCGGAGAACAACACGCTGCGCCTCACCGACGTCCCGCCCACGGGCGTGGAGGTGCTGCGCGGGCCCACGCTCGACGGCCTGGGCCGGTACTACCGGGAGACGATCAAGGAGTCCGACGCCGCCCCGGTCGACGTGGCGGCCGCCCTGCGCGAGAGCGGTGCCGAGGTCCTCGTCTGCTACCTGCCGGTGGGCTCCGAGGAGGCGGCCCGCCACTACGCGCAGGCCGCGCTCGAGGCGGGCTGCGCGGTCGTCAACGCCCTGCCGGTGTTCCTCGCCTCGGACCCCGACTGGGCGCAGCAGTTCGTCGACGCAGGTCTGCCGATCGTCGGTGACGACGTGAAGTCCCAGGTGGGTGCCACGATCACGCACCGCGTGCTGGCCCGGCTCCTCGAGGAGCGGGGCGTCCGGCTCGACCGCACGTTCCAGCTCAACGTGGGCGGGAACATGGACTTCCGCAACATGCTCGAGCGCGAGCGCCTCGAGTCCAAGCGGGTGTCCAAGACCCAGGCGGTGACGTCGAACATCGCGGGGCACCTGCCGGCCCGCGACATCCACATCGGCCCCTCGGACCACGTGGCGTGGCTGGACGACCGCAAGTGGGCCTACGTGCGCCTCGAGGGCCGCGGCTTCGGCGACGCCCCGATGTCGCTGGAGTACAAGCTCGAGGTGTGGGACTCCCCCAACTCGGCGGGCATCGTCATCGACGCCGTGCGCCTCGCGAAGCTGGGCCTGGACCGGGGCGTCGGCGGCCCGCTGCTCGCGGCGAGCGCCTACCTCATGAAGTCCCCGCCCGAGCAGCGCGAGGACACCGCCGCCCGGGCCGACGTCGAGGCGTTCATCCGCGGCGAGATCGAGCGGTAGGGGCGCGACGCCCACCCGGCCCCGCAGCTGGTGCCGGCCACCGTCGACGAGCGGTTCGGCGACGCCGCCGCCCCGCTGCCGTGACGAGCCCTCAGGCCGAGGACTCGGGCTGCTCGGCCCACCAGGCCAGCAGCTCGGCCTCGGCCCGCTCGTCGCCGAGCGGCCCCTCCTCCATCCGCAGCGCGAGCAGGTGCTGGTAGGCCCGGCCCACCAGCGGACCCGGTGAGATCCCCAGCAGCTCCATGATCCGCGAGCCGTCGAGGTCCGGACGGATCGCCGCCAGCTCCTCGGCCTCGGCGAGCTCCTCGATGCGTCGCTCGAGATCGTCGTAGGCCGCCGACAGGCGCGCGGCCTTGCGCCGGTTGCGGGTCGTGGAGTCCGCCCGGGTGAGGCGGTGGAGCCGCTCGAGCAGCGGACCGGCGTCGGTGACGTACCGGCGCACGGCCGAGTCCGTCCAGGCGCCGTCGCCGTACCCGTGGAACCGCAGGTGCAGCTCCACGAGGCGGGCGACGTCCTTCGTCGTCTGCTTGTCGAACGTCAGCGCCCGCATCCGCTTCGCCGTCAGCTTCGCCCCGACGAGCTCGTGGTGGTGGAAGCTCACCCCGCCGCCGGGCTCGAAGCGCCGCGTGGCCGGCTTGCCGACATCGTGCATCACCGCCGCGAGCCGCAGCACGAGGTCCGGTCCGGGCACGGGGCCGTCCGGTCCGGTCTCGAGGTCGACGGCCTGGTCGAGGACGGTGAGCGTGTGCTCGTAGACGTCCTTGTGCCGCCCGTGCTCGTCGACGGTCTCGCGCAGCAGGGCCAGCTCGGGGAGCACGACCTCGGCCACGCCGGTGTCGACGAGCAGCCGGAGACCGGCCCGCGGGTGGTCGCCGACCAGCAGGCGCTCGAGCTCGGCGCGCACGCGCTCGGCCGAGACGATCTCCAGCCGGGAGGCCATCGCCGTCATCGCCTCGCGCACGTCGCCGACGACGTCGAACCCCAGCTGCGCGGCGAACCGGGCGGCCCGCATGATCCGCAGCGGGTCGTCGTCGAAGGACTGCTCCGCGGTGACCGGGGTGCGCAGCACGCCGCGGGCCAGGTCGCCCAGGCCGTCGTGCGGGTCGACGAGCTCGAGCCCGGGCAGTCGCACGGCCATGGCGTTGACCGTGAAGTCCCGGCGGGACAGGTCGCCCTCGAGGGAGTCCCCGAACGCGACGGCGGGCTTGCGCGACCCCACCTCGTACTCGTCGGTGCGGTAGGTCGTCACCTCGACCTCGAGGCCGGCGCGCGCGCCGCCGATCGTGCCGAACTCGCGGCCCATGTCCCACGTGCGCGCACCCCAGGCGCGCAGCAGGCGCTCGGTGTCCTCCGGCGTCGCCGAGGTGGTGAGGTCGATATCCTTCGGCGGCACCTCGAGGAACGCGTCCCGCACGGGGCCGCCGACGAGCGCGATCTCCTCGCCGGCGTCGACGAACGCCGCGGCGAGGTCGAGCACGGGCCGCGGGAGGTCAGCGAGCACCTTCATGGCGCGCACCTTCAGGGCGAGGTCGTCAGGCAGGTCGTCCGGCACCGACCAAGGGTGCCACGGCGGCCGTTCCGGACCCGAGCGGTCCTGCCGGCTCGGCCCGCCCTCCTTCGGTCCGGCACGGAGTCTCTTACAGTGGACTGCATGCCTGCCGCCCCGATACCCCAGCCACGGGCCCCGCGCCCGTTGCGGGTGCGGACCCCGGGCTCGCGCTCCTCGCGCCTGCCCGTGGTCGACGAGACCTCCGCCGGGGGCATCGTCGTCAAGGTCGCCGACGGCGTCGCGTACGTCGCCGTCATCGCCCGCCGCAACCGGGGCGGCCGCCTCGAGTGGTGCCTGCCGAAGGGCCACCTCGAGGGCGTCGAGACCGCCGAGCAGGCCGCCGTGCGGGAGATCGCCGAGGAGACCGGCATCGACGGCCGCGTCCTGCGCCACCTGGGCACCATCGACTACTGGTTCGCCGGCACGGACCGGCGCGTCCACAAGGTGGTGCACCACTTCCTCCTCGAGGCCACCGGCGGCACCCTGACCATCGAGAACGACCCCGACCAGGAGGCGGAGCAGGTGGCGTGGGTGCGTCTGGACAAGGTCGCGGCACGCCTGGCCTACCCCAACGAGCGGCGCGTGGTCGCCACAGCCCGGGACGTGCTGGCCGGCCGGGCATGATCTCGAGAGCCACGCGGGGGCGGGCCGCGGCGGCACTTCTCACCTCGGCGCTGACGGCGCTGTGCCTCTCCGGGACCCCCGCGGCAGGTGGCCTCCCGGCCGCGCACGGACCCCGGCCGGCCGCGACCGCTCCCCCGGCTGCCGGCCCGCCGCCCGCGCCGGCCGTGGCCGCACCCTCGACGACGGCCCGCACCAACCCTGTCGACGCCGAGGAGCCGGCCGAGCCGCTCGCCCTGGACGACGTGGCCCCGGCGGTCCTCGATCCCGAGGACGACCTCACGGTCACCGTCACGCTCACCCCGACCACCGACGTCGAGGACGGCACGCTCGCGCTGGCGCTCGACCCGACGATCCCTCTGTCGCGGTCCGTGCTCGCGGCCTGGCAGTCCGGCGAGGGGCCCTCGGGGTACGCGAGCCGGACGGAGGTCGAGCTCGACGGGACCGTGGCCGCGGGCGAGAGCAGGACGGTCGAGCTCGAGGTCCCCGCCGAGGAGCTCGGTCTCGTCGCCGGCCGCGACGAGTGGGGCCCGCGCGGCCTGGAGGTCGTCCTCACCGACGCCGGCGAGGTCGAGGAGGTGGTGCGCTCCGTCGTGGTGTGGGGCGCGCCCGCCGAGTCCCTCGAGCCGCTGCCGGTCGGCCTCCTCGTCCCGGCGACGTCCGGCTCCGTCGCCGACCCCGCGCTCGTGCCCGGGCTCGGCCCTGGTACGGCCGGCGCACCGGACGACCCGGCGCCGACGGGCTCAGAGGCGCCACCGGCCTCCGAGGCGCCGACGGGCGGCGGGTCGGAGCCGCCCACCGACGGGCCGCCGGCCACGGAGACCCCGTCCGACCGGGCGGCGCCCGGTGAGGTGCCGTCCGGGGAGCCGCCGAGCGACGCCTCGACGACCACCGCTCCGGACGCCGCCTCCGGCTCCGGCTCGACCACCGATCCGGGCGCCGCCTCCGCGCAGGACGCGCCGTCGGCGGTGCTCACGCTCGCCCAGGCCGTCGCCGGCACCGGGGCGAGCCTCGCGCTGGACCCGGTCCTCCTCGACGGGGCCGGGTCGCCGTCGGGCACGGCACTCACGGAGCTCGCCGAGGACGACCGGCTGCTCGCGCTGCCCGCCGGCGACGCCGACCTCGCCGCCCTCGCCCACCTCGAGCGACCGGACCTCGCCCAGCGGCTCACGAACGACGGGGTCGACCGCATCGGGATGCTCACCGGCCACGTCGTCCCCTCCCTCGCCTGGCCCGCCGGGGAGGAGGTCGACGCCTCCACCGTCGAGCTGGCGCACGACGGCTCGACGAGCGTCACCGTCCTGCCCGGCCCCGTCCTCGCGCCCGTAGCCGACCTCACGTACACCGTCTCCGGCCGGGCCGACGTCGAGCTCGGGGGCGCGCGCGGCCTCACCGCCCCCGCACTGGTCGCCGAGGAGAGGGCCAGCTCGCTGCTCGCCGGCACCCTCATGCCGTGGTCGACCGGGTCGCCGGTCGAGCTGTCCGCCGTGCAGTCGCGCCAGCTCCTGCTCGCCGACCTCGCCGTCGTCTTCCGCGAGCGCCCCAGCGACCCGCGCCCGCTCCTGCTCACCTACGACCGCTCCTCGCCGGCCGACCCGGCCGTCGTCGGCGACGTCGCCCGCGCGCTCGCCGACGCACCGTGGGTCGATCTCCTCGCCCTCGGCGACCTCATGGACACCCCACCGGCGTCGGACGAGGCCCTCTCCCTGCCCGACCGGACCGTCGGGCCGGGCGAGATCGACGCCGCCGGGCTCGCGCGCGCCGAGGAGACGGAGCGGCTCGCCGCCGCGGTGGCCACGATGACCGACACGCCGCCCCCCGCGGTGGCCGGCGCCACGCTCGCCGTGCGCACCGCCGTCTCGGCCGGCTGGCGCGACGACGCCGCCGGGCGGGAAGCACTCGTCACCGGCTGGCGCGACTCCCTGTCCGCGGCCACGCACGCCGTCCGGCCGACCCCCACCTCCCCGATCAACCTCATCGCCTCGACGGCGGACCTGCCGGTGCGGGTGGAGAACGAGGGCGACTTCGACGCGCGGGTGACCGTCGTCGTCGATCCGGACGACCCCAGGCTCGAGGCACCCGAGGGCGTCGAGATCGTCGTCCCGGCCGGCGGGCAGGAGACCGCGCTCGTCCCCGTCTCGGCCATCGGGTCCGGCGACCTTCCGGTGCGGATCCGGCTGGTGACGCCCGACGGCGAGCAGATCGGCTCGGCCGCCACGATCGTCGTCCGCGTCCGCGCGGGCTGGGAGGGCACCGCGGTGACGATCGCGGGCGTCGTGCTCGCCCTGCTCGTCGTCGTCGGGCTCGCGCGCCGGATCCGGCGCGGTGTCCGGGTCCCGACCGGCGACGCCACGCCCGTCATCGCCGGCGATCCCGGCGCGCCGACCGTCCACGTCACGGGGGAGCAGCCCGCCGTCGTCGACGATGGCCCTCGCGCCGGCGACGGTGCGGACCGCCCGGAGCACCCGCCCCGGGCCACCTCCGAGGACGACGACGAGAGGAACGACGAGCGATGAGCGGCAGGAGGGGGCTCGCCGGGTCCTCGGTGACGATGTTCGCCGGCACCCTCGTCTCCCGCGTGCTCGGCCTGGTCAAGGGGCCCGTGCTCCTGGTCGCGGTGCTCGGAGCGAACACGGGCGCGTCGAACGCGTTCGACGTGGCCAACCGGCTCCCCAACCTCATCTACCTCCTCGTCGCCGGCGGCGTCCTCAACGCGGTCCTCGTCCCCCAGATCGTCCGGGCGATGACCAAGGACGAGGACGGCGGCGACGACTACGTCTCCCGCCTGCTCACGGCGATCACGCTGGGCCTGGCCGGACTGACGGTCGCGCTCACGCTCGCCGCACCGCTGCTCGTGCGGCTGTTCGCCTTCGGGATGGAGGACCCCTGGTACTCGCTGTCCGTGACGTTCGCGTACTGGTGCATCCCCCAGCTGTTCTTCTACGGGATGTACACGCTGCTCGGACAGGTGCTCAACGCGCGCGGCATCTTCGGCCCGTACACGTGGGCACCGGTGCTCAACAACGTCGTGGCCATCGCGGGTCTGCTCGTGTTCCTCGGGCTGCACGGGTCGGTCGCCGACCTCACCGCGGCCGGCGCCGAGGGGTGGACGCAGGACCGCACGATCCTGCTCGCGGGCGTGGCGACCGCCGGGGTCGCGGCCCAGGCGCTCGTCCTGATGTGGCCGCTGCGCCGTGCCGGGGTGAAGCTGCGGCCGAAGTTCGGGTTCCGTGGCCGCGGGCTGGGCTCCGCGACGTCGACGGCGATGTGGGTCTTCGCCGCCCTCCTGGTGGGTCAGCTCGCGACGCTCGCGATCTCCAACGTGGCCGCCGCTGCCTCCGCGGCGGGCGACTACGCCATCGACGTGGCCGGCAACGCCGCGTACACCAACGCCTACTTCCTGTACTCGCTGCCGACCTCGCTCATCGTCGTCTCGCTCATCACCGCGCTGTTCACCCGCATGTCCACCTCCGCGGCGCACCAGGACCTCGACGCCGTGCGCGCCGACCTCTCCCTCGGCCTGCGCGTCGTCGGGCTGTTCACCCTGTTCTGCTCGGGCGGGCTCATGGTGCTCGCGCTGCCGGTCGTCCGGGTCATCACGCCGGCCGCCGCGTTCGTCGAGGTGGAGTCGATCGCCAGGGTGCTCGTCGCCATGCTGCTCGGCCTCGTGGGGGTGGGCGCGTTCACCGTCATCCAGCGGGTGTACTACGCGTTCGAGGACGCCCGGCGGCTGTTCTTCCTCCAGCTCCCGCTCACCGTCATCGTGGTCGGCGGCGCGTTCGCGTCGCTGCTGCTGACCCCCCGGTGGGTCCTCGTCGGCGCCTGCGTCGCGATGGCGGTGTCGAACATCGTCGGCGCCGCGCTGTCCTTCCTCGGCCTGCGGCCCCGGCTGGGCCGCACCGACGGGGGCCGCGTGCTGCGCTCGCACGTGCGGATGACGGTGGCCGCCGCCGGCCCGCTCCTGCTCGGCTGGGGCCTGCTCACCCTGCTCGGCACGGACGAGTCCGACCTCGACGTCGCCGGCGCGCTCCTGCGCGTCGTGATCGTCGGGCTCCTCATGATGGTGGGCTACTTCGTCGCCCTGCGCGCGCTGGGTGTCGGCGAGCTCGAGGTGGTGGCCCGTCCGCTCGGCACCATGGTCGCGTCTCTCGCGCGCAGGCTCCCCGGGCCGCTGCGCGTGGTCGTCCTGTGGCTGGCCCGGGTGCTCAATCCCGGCCTGCGGGCGGGCACGCCGGGCGACGGTCCTCGGCACGGTGGTCCTGACGACGGGCCCGACGGCGGTGACGCCGGACCCGGCGAGGGTCCCGACGACGGGCCCGGTGACGATCCCGGCGACGGTGCCGACGGCGACAGGCCCGTGGGCGGCGAGCCCGTGGGTGGGGGACCCACCGGTCCGGTCCCCACCGACGACGGTGCGGGCCCCCTGTGGGGCGGGCCGGCCGCCGAGGAGGTGCGCGAGGCCGACGCGGCCGTCGACGCCTCGAGGGACCTGCCGTGGGCCCCGCACATCGAGTCCGCGTGGGAGCCGGTCTGGAACCCCGGGCGCCGCAGCCGTCCGGAGGTGGCTCAACCGCCTCCCACCGAGGGCTCGAGCGAGGCCGGCACCGCGCCCGGCACGGCCCGTGCGCGCCCAGCGAGCCCGCCGGAGAGTCGGGACGCCGTGCGCCGAACCGGCAGGCACGCACCTCCCGCCCCCACCGCGGCCGAGCTCGACCCGCTCACGCACCTCGACGCGCTCGACGGCCCGCCCGACCAGACCGTGGTCCGCCCCGTCCGGCCGGTGACCGAGCGCCCCCAGCGCCCCGACCCTGCCGACCGCGCCGAGCCTCCCGAGCGCCCTCAACCCGCCGAGCGGGCCGACGGGGACGACCTGCCCGACCGGGACCCCGCGCACGCGCCACGCCACGCCCGCCACGCGCGGCCGCGACAGGAGGAGGTCGCGGGTCGGACGCCGCCGCCCCCTCCCCCGCCACCGTCCGGCACACCGGACTCGGCCGACGGTCACACGGAGCCACCGCGCCGGTGAGCCGACCCGATCGGCGCACCCCGGGCAACTAGACTCGCGCACGACCACGCACCGCGGCACCGCCGTACCGCCGTCCACGACCGAGGGGGACACCTGGACACGCACCGGGGCTCCGCACCCGGTCCGCTCCTCGCGGGCCGCTACGCGCTTGGCCATGCCCTCGAGACCGCCTCCGCGGGCGCCACCAGGTACGCGGCTCACGACACGGTGCTCGACCGCCAGGTCGAGGTGCTGCTGCTGGACCCCGCGCAGCCCACCACGGACGAGGTGCTCGACGCCGCCCGCCGGGCGTCCCTGGTCGAGGACGACCGGCTGCGCAGCATCTACGAGGTCGCGACGGACGACGGCACCGCGTACGTCGTCGGCGAGCCGGCGCGCGGCACGACCCTCGCCGACTACGCCGGGAACGGCCCGATCCCGGCCGAGCAGGCCCGGGCCATCATCGGGGAGGCGGCCGCAGCGCTCGACGCCGCCCGGCGGCACGGGGTCCGGCACCTCGCCCTCGACGCGCGGTCCGTGCACGTCACCGACGACGGCGAGGTCCTCGTCGCGGGGGCGGGAGTCGCCAACGCGCTCGGCGAGAACCTCGTCCTGACCCCTGCCCGCGCGTCCCGGAAGGACGCGAGCGACCTCGTCGAGCTCCTCTACCTCGCCCTGACCGGCCGACCGGCGACCACCGACGACGGCTCGGCCCCGCCCGCGCCCGGCGTGCTGATCGACCGCGTCCCGCACGACCTCGACGACCTCTGCGTGCGCACGCTCGACGAGGGGGCAGGACCCTCCAGCGCCGGCGACCTGTTCCACACCCTGGCCCCGTGGGGCGACATCGAGCCGCCGCCGCGGGAGGTCCGACGCTCGGCAGGGGGACACTCCGCCCCCCCGCCTCCGCCTCCGCCTCCGCCTCCCGCGCCGAGCGACTCCACCGAGGAGATCTCCGCCGTCGACGACGAACGTCCCGCCCAGACCGCGGAGCCGCGCCCGCGGTCGACGCTCGGCGGGCGGCTTCGTCGTCAGATCCCACCGCCGTCGATCCCGCCCGCCGACGGCACCGCCGAGGCGGTGGCGTCCGGCACGTCCTCCGCCACTGCCGCGTCCGCCGGCGCGGTGGGGCTGGGCGCGGCCGCGGCCGGGACGCTCGCGGCCGGTGCCTACGGGGCCGAGGCCCGGACCGGGGACGCCGTCTCGGCCGGACGCGCCACGGCATCGTCGAGCACCACCGGCTCCGGCGACCAGGAGCGCGGTCGAGACAGCTCCGGGACGGCCGGTCGCGCCGCGGAGGGGTCGAGCAGCGCCGCGCGACCGGCGCGCGACGAGACGGCGACCGACGCTCCCACCGAGGCGGCACGCACCTCGGCGCCGAGCCCCACCGAGCCGGGTGGCTCGGATGAGCGTCCGACGGCCGAGGACACACCCTCCGACGGGTCGACCGACACCGACCCGCTGGCGGGCATCGTCCCCACCAGGGCCTCCGCCCGGTTCGACGCCGTCACGCGCCGCGTGGTCGGCGGCGCTCGCCCGCCCGTACGTCATGCCCGCGTGGCGGTGGCGCACCTCCCCGTCCCGGACCCCCACGGCCCTACGTCCGACGAGGGCGCCGGTGCCGGGACGGCCCCGGACGGACGCGGTCGCGCTCGCCGTGCCGCCGGCAGCGACACCGCCGTCGCCGGCAGCTCGTCCCTCGGAGCGGCGGCCGGCCCCTCCACCGGTGGCCCGGCAGCGCGCGGTCAGCACACGGGCGGCCCCGGTCGTCCGGGCGCACCCGACGGTGCCGCGGCGGGCACCGGCGGAGCCACGGGACGTGCCTCGTCGATCGGTTCGAGGGCCTCGGCCGCGGCCGCGGCAGCCGCGGCGGGGATCGGGGGTGCGTCGTCGTCGATCGGACGCTCGGTCGGGCGCGCACGCACCTCGATCCAGGAACGCCTGTCCAACCCCGGGCGCCTGACCGAGGAGGAGGCCGGCGAGCAGCCGCTCGACGTCCCCTACGGCACGTCCGGCTCGGGTTCGCAGCCCGCGATCGACGAGCCCGTCCGCCGGGTACCGGTCGACGCCCGAGGCCGGTCGTCGGCCGCGGGTGCCGACCAGCGCACGGGGCAGGCGCCGCCCGTGGGCTACCGCCCCACCGGCAGCCTGGACGCCCGGGACGACCGCTCGCTCATGGACGACCGCGTTCCCGGGCGCGAGGTCAGCCGCCACACGATCGACCCGATGCCGTGGGTCGTCGTCCTGTTCCTCGTCGTCGTCGTGATCTGCGCCTGGCTGGCCGTCCGGACGCTGCTCACGCCGACCACTGCCGTCGAGCTGCCCAGCGAGGACCCGCCCGTGGTGACGCCCGACCCGGTCGAGGAGAGCACGACGGACGAGCCGACCGCCGAGGCCTCCGACCTGCCGGCCCCCGTGCTCTCGCGCACCGAGCTCGTCGACCCCGAGGGCGGCGGCACGGACAACGCCGACACCGCCGAGCTGGCCGCCGACGGCGACGTCGACACCTACTGGCGCTCGCTGTCCTACCAGTCGCCCGACTTCGGTGTGAAGTCCGGCACGGGGCTGCTCGTGTGGCTCGAGGAGATCAGTACCGTCGGCGGACTGACGATCGACACCTTCGCCGACGGCGAGGGCGGCAACGTGGAGATCCGCATCTCCGACCCGGCCACGCCCGGCGAGGGCGAGCTGCTCGCCGAGGGCCCCCTCGAGGCCGGGGAGACCACGTTCACGTGGGACTCGCCGGTCACGACCGCCCACCTCATCGTCTGGATCACCGAGCTGCCGACCGCGGGCACCGACGGCGCCAACCGGGCGGAGATCGCCGAGATCACCGTCCAGTAGCAGGGCACACCGCCGAGGTGGCCCGGAACAACCCGCCGCGGCCCGCTGTTCACCCGGCAGCACCCACCGAATACGTCCGAGGAGAGTCCATGACCGACACCACCGCCGCCGAGAAGATCCACGACGTCGTGGTGGTGGGCTCCGGCCCCGCCGGCTGGACGGCCGCGATCTACGCCGCGCGCGCCGACCTCAGCCCCCTCGTCATCGCCGGGCAGATCGACGCCGGCGGTGCGCTGATGACGACCACCGAGGTCGAGAACTTCCCCGGGTTCCCCGAGGGCGTCATGGGTCCCGACCTCATGGAGAAGATGCAGGCGCAGGCCGAGCGGTTCGGCGCCGAGGTCCTCTACGAGGACGTCGTCTCCGCCGACCTCACCGGCGACATCAAGGTCCTCACCACCGACGACGCGACCTACCGGGCGCGGTCGGTGATCCTTGCGCTCGGCAGTGCGTACAAGCACATCGGTCTCGACAAGGAGGACGAGATGTCGGGCCGAGGGGTGTCCTACTGCGCCACCTGCGACGGCTTCTTCTTCAAGCAGCAGCACATCGCCGTGGTCGGCGGCGGCGACTCGGCCGCGACCGAGGCCCTGTTCCTCACCAAGTTCGCCGACAAGGTGACGATGATCCACCGCCGCGACGAGCTGCGGGCCTCGAAGGTCATGGCCGACCGCGTGCTCGCCGACCCGAAGATCCAGATGGCCTGGAGCTCGGAGGTGGCCGCCATCAACGGCGAGCAGCGCCTGGAGTCCCTCACGCTGCGCGACACCGTGAGCGGCGAGGAGCGCGAGCTGCCGGTGACCGGCATGTTCGTCGCGATCGGCCACCTGCCGCGCACCGGCGTCGTCGCCGGGCAGGTCGAGCTCGACAAGGACGGCTACATCGTCGTCGAGCACCCGACGACCGCCACCAACCTGCCGGGTGTCTTCGCCTGCGGCGACGCCGTCGACCACGTCTACCGCCAGGCGATCACGGCCGCAGGCACCGGTTGCTCGGCCGCCCTGGACGCCGAGCGGTACCTCGCGGACCTCGCCCACGGCACCGTGTCTCCGGGCGCACCCGAGGTCGAGGCGGCCGTCGTCACGGACGCGGAGCCGGCCGCGCAGGCGGTCGGGTCGCCCACGCCCGTCGCCGGCTGAGACCGTGCACGTCACGCCCGTCGACGCCGAGGGCCTCGAGGAGGTCCTCGGCTCCGGCGGGCTCGTCGTCGTCGACTTCTGGGCCGAGTGGTGCGGCCCGTGCCGTCTGATGGCACCCGTCCTCGAGGAGGTCGCCGGCATGCGCCCCGACGTCACGGTGGTGTCGGTCGACACCGCCGAGCATCCGGGCATCGCCGAGCGCTGGGGCGTGCGTACGATCCCGACCTACCACCTGCGGATCCGCGAGGAGGGCGCGGGCGTCCTCGTCGGCGCCCAGACCAAGCCGCGCCTGCTCGCCGCGATCGACGAGGCGCTGGGCTCGATACCCGGCTGACCACGCCCGGCTCCTCCCGGGGCGGCGGGTGCGCGGTGGCAGACTGGCCTCTCCGCGCACCAGCGCACCGAGCCACGAGGAGCAGGCGATGAGCACCACGGACAGCCAGGACGGCCAGGTCGAGCAGCAGGAGCCGCGCGCGGCCGCCCCCGCTGCCGCGGCCGCCGGCACCCGGCTCGACCCGTGGCTGAAGAACTACGCGGGACGCGCCCACCACCTGCGTGCCTCGGAGGTCCGGTCGCTGTTCGCCGTCGCGAACCGTCCGGAGGTCGTCTCCCTCGCCGGCGGCATGCCCAACATCGCGGACCTGCCCCTGGGGCGGCTCGGCGACATGATCGGGTCGATGGTGGCCGAGGCCGGTACGCGTGCACTGCAGTACGGCGGCGGCCAGGGCGAGGAGGAGCTGCGCGAGCAGATCGTCGAGGTCATGCGCTACTCCGCGATGCACGCGCACCCGGACGACGTGGTGGTGACGACCGGCTCCCAGCAGGCGCTCGACCTCGTCACCGGCATCTTCATCGACCCGGGCGACGTCATCGTCGCCGAGGCGCCCAGCTACGTCGGCGCCCTCGGGGTCTTCCGGAGCTACCAGGCCGACGTCGTGCACGTTCCGATGGACGACCACGGCCTGATCCCCGAGGAGCTCGAGCGCATCCTCGGCGAGCTCGCCCGGGCCGGTCGCACCGTCAAGCTGCTGTACACGGTGCCGAACTTCCACAACCCCGCCGGCGTCACGCTGTCCCTCGAGCGGCGCCCCCGCATCGTCGAGATCGCCCGCAGTTACGGGGTGCTCATCATGGAGGACGACCCGTACGGGCTGCTCGGCTTCGACTCCGACCCGCTGCCGGCGCTGAAGTCCTACGACGAGGACGCCGTCGTCCACCTGGGCTCCTTCTCGAAGACCTTCGCTCCCGGCCTGCGGGTCGGCTGGGCGTACGCGCCGCTCGCCGTGCGGGAGAAGCTCGTGCTGGCCGCGGAGTCCGCGATCCTCTCGCCGTCGGTCATCAACGAGATGATCGTCACCCGCTACCTCCAGGAGTTCGACTGGTACGGGCAGGTGAAGTCGTTCCGCGAGATGTACCGCGAGCGTCGGGACGCGATGCTCGGCGCCCTGAGCGAGCACCTTCCCCACCTGTCCTGGACGGTCCCGACGGGCGGCTTCTACACGTGGCTCACGCTGCCGCCCGGGCTCGACGCCAAGGCGATGCTGCCGCGGGCGGTGACCAACCGGGTCGCCTACACCTCCGGCACGGCCTTCTTCGCGGACGGCACCGGCCAGGACCACGTCCGACTGTCCTACTGCTTCCCGACGCCGGACCGCATCCGCGAGGGGGTGCGCCGACTGGCGGAGGTCGTCCGCGCGGAGGCGGAGCTCGTCGAGATGTTCGGCACGGCGAACGACATCCCTGCCGGCGGCACGGGCACGGTCGACGTGCCCGGCCCCGACGCCAGCTGACCAGGTCCGGGCCAGCCCGGGCACCCACCACCCGACACCGATGCCGGTCCCAGTGACCACATGACGACGAGGAGCAGCAGATGGACGACGCGGCCGCCGGAGAATCGCCCCGCACCTCCGGCAGGGAGGACCTCACCGTCGCCGTGGTGAGCGGAGGCCTCACCCACGAGCGCGACGTCTCGATCCGTTCCGGGCGTCGCGTGGGCGGGGCGCTGCGCTCGGCCGGCGCCACGGTCGAGATCCTCGACCTCGACGCCTCGCTCATCGACCGGCTCGGCCGGCTCGAGCCCGACGTCGTGTGGCCGGTGGTCCACGGCGCCGAGGGCGAGGACGGCTCCCTGCAGGACCTGCTCGTGCTGCTCGGCCTGCCGTTCGTCGGCTCCCCCTCGGCCGGCGCGCGCCTCGCCTCGGACAAGCCCGTGTCCAAGGCCGTCGTCGGCGCCGCCGGCGTCGCCACGCCGTCCTACGTCGCGCTCCCCCAGTCCCTCTTCCGCGAGGTGGGCCCCCGCCGCGTCCTCGACGACGTGGTCCACCGGCTCGGCCTGCCGCTCGTCGTCAAGCCCGTCGACGGCGGCTCCGCCCTGGGTGTCACCCTCGTGGAGGATCGCGCCCAGCTCCCGGGCGCGATGGTGGCCTGCTTCGCCTACGGACCGGAGGCGCTCATCGAGCGCGCCGTGGACGGGACGGAGGTCGCCGTCTCGGTCGTCGACCTCGGGGACGGGCCCATCGCGCTCCCGCCGGTGGAGATCGCCACCTCCGACGGGCCGTACGACTTCGACGCCCGGTACAACCCGGGACGTGCCGAGTTCTTCACCCCCGCGCGGCTCTCCGCCGACGTCGCGGCCGAGGTCGCCCGCACCGCCACCACCGTGCACACGGCCCTGGGGCTGCGCGACCTGTCGCGGGTCGACATGATCGTCGACGGCGACGGCCGCCCCTGGGTCATCGACATCAACGTGGCCCCCGGGCTCACCGAGACGTCCCTGTTCCCGCAGGCGGCGGCGCAGGGGCCGACCACCCCCGAGGAGCTCTACCTCGCCCTCGCCCGCCGCGCCGTCGAACGCGGGCCGGAGGCGTAGTACCGCCCCGGTGGGCAGGGGGCAGCGCGTCAGTCCGCGTTGATCTGCTCGCCCGGCACGAGACTCGTGAGGATGCGGTCGAGGTCCTCCACGGAGGCGAAGTCCACCGTGATGCGCCCCTTGCGCTGCCCCATCACCACCTTGACCCGCGTGTCGAACCGGTCCGACAGCCGGTCGGCCAGCCTGTCGAGCTGCTCGGAGTGCGCGGAGGGCGCACGCCGGCGACGCAGCTCGGGACGGGCCGCGCCCTCCCCCATGGTCACGGCCTCCTCGGTCGCGCGCACCGACAGGCCCTCGGCGACGATCCGCTGGGCGAGGCGCTCCATCGCCGCGCCGTCCTCGAGGCCGAGCAGGGCCCGCGCGTGCCCGGCGGACAGCACGCCCGCCGCCACACGGCGCTGCACCAGCGCCGGGAGCTTGAGCAGCCGCAGCGTGTTGGAGATCTGCGGGCGGGAGCGCGCGATGCGGCGTGCGAGCTCGTCGTGGGTGCCGCCGAAGTCGTCGAGCAGCTGCTGGTAGGCGGCCGCCTCCTCGAGCGGATTGAGCTGTGCGCGGTGCAGGTTCTCCAGGAGCGCGTCACGCAGAAGGTCCGTGTCGTCCGTGGACCGGACGACGGCCGGGATCTCCGTGAGGTCCGCCTGGATCGAGGCCCGGAGCCGGCGCTCTCCCATGACCAGCTCGTACCGGACGGTGTCGCTGCGCCGAGGGTCGGACTCGGGGATCGGCCGGACGACGACCGGCTGCAGGACCCCGAGCTCGC
Source organism: Georgenia sp. Z1491 (assembly GCF_049856175.1). Lineage (GTDB taxonomy): Bacteria > Actinomycetota > Actinomycetes > Actinomycetales > Actinomycetaceae > JB111. The sequence goes on along the minus strand of NZ_JBNDNA010000001.1, from coordinate 120,368 downwards.
GGATGGAGGCCGACAGCTCGTCGAGGTCCTCCTCGTCGAACACCTGCCGTGGCTGCCGCGAGTTGGGGACGATCGAGGCGACGGGAACCTCGGCGTAGGTCGCGCCGGGCACCGGGCGAAGTCCACCGTCGTGGGCGGCCGGCACCTCCGGAGGATCCTCGTCACCGGTGGTGGGCGCCTGGTTCCACGAACCTTCGTGTCCCTCGGCGTCGGGCGTCACGGCTGAAGCTCCCGCGCTGTCGACACCGGCCGTGGTCGAGGTCGCATCGGACGCGGCGTCCCCCTGTACCGCACCGGCAGGTCTGGTGCTTCCACCCTGTGTCTGCTCAACCGCACCGGCTTCCGCAACAGGTGCCGAACCGTCCACTTCAGTCTCAGGCGAGGTCGTGACCTGCGTCTTCCTTCGATCGGACTCGTTCGATGAACTGTCGAAGAAGATATCCGCCGGACGAGCACTCCGGGCACCTGCCGGTGGTCCGCTCGGGATCAACGCACCGATCCCCCGACCAAGACCACGCCGCTTCTCCGCCATGTCCTACTCCTTCGGTGCTGCGCCACGCACAGCGATCTCGAGCGCAGCCTCACGGTAGGTGAGCGCCCCCGACGACGTCGGGTCGTACGTGATGATCGTCTGGCCGAAGCTCGGAGCCTCAGAGATCCGCACGGACCGTGGCACCGCCGTCTTCAGGACCTGGTCCGGGAAGTGGGTACGCACCTCGTGCGCCACCTCGCGCGAGAGGTTCGTGCGCTTGTCGTACATCGTCAGCAGGATCGTCGAGACCACGAGCTCGGGGTTGAGGTGCTCGGTGATCAGACCGATGCTGCGCACGAGCTGGGTGAGGCCCTCCAGCGCGTAGTACTCGCACTGGATGGGGATGAGGACCTCCCGAGCCGCGACGAACGCGTTGATCGTCAGCAGGCCGAGGCTCGGTGGGCAGTCGACCAAAATGTAGTCAACGGGCTCCTGACCTGCAGTTTCGCGGTGACGAACATACTCCGCCAAGGCGTCCGCCAATCGCCTCTCGCGGTTCTCCTCGGAGACCAGCTCGATCTCCGCCCCCGAGAGGTCGATGGTCGACGGCACCACCTCCACACCCGGCAACAGCTCGGCAGGAACGACGACGTCCGCGATCGTCAGATCCCCCATGAGGACGTCGTACAACGACTGTGTACCCGGTGCATGTTCCGCGCCGAGCGCCGTGGAGGCGTTGCCCTGCGGGTCGTTGTCCACCAGAAGTACTCGCAGCCCCCCCTCGGACAGCGCTGCGGCGAGGTTGACGGCGCTTGTGGTCTTCCCGACTCCGCCCTTCTGATTAGCGACGGTTATAGTCCGCATTTGTGTGGGCTTGGGCATGTCTTTGCCGAACAGTCTCCGGCGGCGCGCGGCTTGCTCTGCCAGTTCCTGAGCGAGCGGCGTCGTCTCGTCGTCGTCGAACGCCGTGTGGGACAGCGCGTCGTCCTGATCGTCCTCCGGCACCGCGGAACTGTGGTCAGCGACCTCGGCGGCCTTGTCTGTCGTGCGATCGCCCATGCGTCGGGTCTCCAGCTCGTGGGAAATACGTCGGAGCGAGTCTAAGCCGAGCATGACCGGTGCGGGTCCCCGTCCGCGCGCTCCTGGCAGGTGTTCAACGCTGGCCGACCGACCTGTCCCGCCAGCTCGTCGCTCTCCAGGTTTCACGTGGAACGAGATGTTCTGTGACATGCGGCGTTTCCCGCCTTCCCGCACGCGTTGTAGGCCGGGACGGAGATGTCGATGGCAGTAGTGGCACCGCCGCTGGGACTCGGGCCGCGTGGTTCAACACCTATATGGGCACCCACCTCACACCTGACAGAGCACTTTTCGCTCGTCGCACGATCCGTTGCGCTTTCCTAGCCGTCCGCTTGCTCCGCGGAGCGCGCGCAACGGCACAGCTCCCTCCTTGTGCGCGTGGGACTGGGGCGGGCGATGTCAGAATCACCGTGGGCCGGCCGTCGTTGCTCATGGGGTATGTCCGCGGTCGGTGCGGCCATGTTGTTTCACGTGGAACCTCGGGTGCGAGCCCGTGACACGTCCACCTGTATTGCTCACGGGAAGCGATGTGCCGTTCACACTGTCGCCGCACCTGCATGAGACGGACTCTGCACGTCTTGGTCCTCACGAATGTTGGACTCCCGCATGCGCGGCTGTTGTCGGTTGCACGTGAAACGTGCTCGGCGTCGTCACCGCTTCATGTATGCGGGCCCGTGCAGCGTGGTGTCGGAAGCTCCTCAGTCCGCTATGGCCACGGGAACGCGAACGCACTCCGGGCCGTCACGCACATGACACCTCGACGAGTACACGGTTCCACGTGAAACGCAGGTCCTTCTCGAAGCGCCCGTGCACGCTCAGCTTCCATCCACCTGACACTCTCGGCACCAGCGGGGATCGGACGTGATCTATCCCTGCGCCTCCATGGATGGCCAAGAGGACAGCCAACGGAAGCAACACCCGGTAGGCGCCACATGCATCACCGCGCTGGAACGCTTCCCAGACCGACACCTTCACAGGGACATCCGGCACTCAGAGGTTCCACGTGAAACAACGGACCGCAGGCTCAACGACGCCAATGCGAGCGACTGGTGCAGGTATTTGCAGGGAAGTCACCACCTCGAGCGATCCCATCGCGGAGGCCTTCTCACGCCCCAACGATCCTGCCCCTCAACCCCGCGGCCGTTCCGCGATGATCATCATCTGCACCGAGCTCGAGTAGCGCCGACGACTCGACGGGCACAGCGGCCCAGAACTGTCGGTCCAGGCGAAGCCCGAAGCCGCCGGATACCCGGCAACGTGCCGTCCAGGCGCTGGCGTCCAGGAGCCGACGCCCGACCGGCAGCCCACGCGACCGGCCGCCGTCCATCGCCGCTCTTCAGGCCCACCGGCCACCAACGACCAGCCACCGCGCCCGGCCACCGGCCTCGACCACGGGGGATCTACGGGATGGCTAGATCGCGAAGCCACTCAGCCTTCACGAGAGAGCGCGAACGACAGTTTTGATGCTTATGCATCTATAGGGAGTCCTCGATCAACGCCTCCCGCGGGAGATCCGCACGTCACCGGGCCGCTCACCTGCTGTGCGTCCCGGCACCGAACCCGGAAACAACCGAGCCACCGGTGCTGTCCTCGACCGCGCGAGCGACGATCGACCGCCACCACACTCACGTCGAGGTCCTCGGTCGCAGCGACCACCGCACAACCCGCCCGCGGACGACGCCCACGGGCGCCGGAGCGGCGCGCAGGGTAGAGGAGCAGCCCGGTCGCTCGCCCTTCGACGACGGCGGGGGACGAACCTAACTCAACGCTTGTTGACCAGCACCAGGGTGGCCGTCTCGCCACCGGGAACCGGCACCACCGTCTCCACAGTGGTGCTCGTGGCGCCCAGCTTGCGCAGGACCTTGTTGGCCTTCGCGACCTCGGCGCTCGCCCGTTCACCCTTGAGTGCGACGAGCCGACCCCCGCCGGTCACGAGGGGCATCGTCCATCGCGCGAGCTTGTCCAGAGCGGCGACCGCCCGTGCGGTCACGACCGAGGCCTTGAGGACGCCGTGGAGCTCGTCGGCGCGCGCACGATGGATGTCCACGTTGTCCAGGCCGAGCTCGTCGACGACGTCGTGGAGCCAGTCCACGCGACGCTCCATGGGCTCGACCAGGTGCACCGTCGCGCCGGGCCTGAGCAGCGCGACGACGATCCCCGGGAACCCGGCACCCGAGCCCACGTCGACCACCGAGTCCTCGTCCCGGACGTAGAACGCCACCGCCGCCGAGTTCACGATGTGCCGGCGCCACAGGCGGGGGAGCTCGCGGGGGCCGATCAGTCCGCGCAGCTCACCCTCCTCCGCGAGCATCCGGGCGAAGTGCTGCGCCGGCGACCATGCGAGATCGAAGAGCTCGGCGACGCCTGAGCCGGGCACCTCGAGCATCTCCACGCCGCGGCTCACCTCCTCCGCGGAGCCGACGGGGGAGTGGTCCGGGCGCGGCTCTGTGCCCGCCTCCCGGCCGTTCTCCTCACCTGGCCGGTCCATGTCAGGCGGGACGGATGACCACGTGCCTGCGCGGCTCGACGCCCTCGGAGTCCGAGACGAGACCGGCGGCCGACACGGCGTCGTGCACGATCTTTCGCTCGAACGGGTTCATCGGGTCGAGCGACACGTCCTCGCTGCTGGCGCGGACCTTCTCGATCGCCTCCTCGGCCAGGGCCGTGAGGGTCGCGCGCCGCCCCTCGCGGTAGCCGGCGATGTCCACCATGATCCGGGAGCGCTCGCCGAGCTTGGCCTGGACCGCGAGCCGGGTGAGCTCCTGCACGGCGTCGAGGACACCGCCGTCGTCACCGACGAGGCGCGACAGGTACCGGTCACCGTCCTCCTCGGACACGATCGACACGGACGCGCGGCCGTGGTCCACCTCGATGTCGATGTCCCCGTCGAGGTCCGCGATGTCGAGCAGCTCCTCGAGGTAGTCGGCTGCGACGTCGCCCTCCTCCTCGAGACGGCTCACGCGTGCGGACGGTGCGGCCTCGTGCTGACCGTCGCCGGCCGCGGACGTCGAGTCCCGCCCTGCCGCGTCGACCGCCTCGGCGGGCTTCGGCGGCTCCTGAGCCGCGCCGTCCTCCCGGGGCTCCTGGTCGGCGACGGTGCCGGCAGCGTTGTTCTCGGTGGTGAGGTCGTTGGTCACGGTGTGCTCCTTCGTCCGACGCCCGATCCGGGCGCGTGCCAGGTGGTGCGTCCGCGGCGGGAGCGACTCCCTCGCGGTCGCGAGATATCAATTCTTCTTGGACCCGCCGGCGGATCCGCCCTCGCGCTTCCTGCGCTTCTCCGCGGCGAGCCGGCGCTCCGCCTGCCGCCGCTCGTACCGCTTCTGTGCGCGTTCCGCCGCGGTCAGGCCGTCCTTGCCGCGGACCTCGAACTCGTCCTCGTCGGAGTCCGCGGTGGTCTCCGCCGTCGTGCCGGCAGCCTCGCTCCCGCGCTTGGGCTGCGGCTGGCGCTGGCCGGCCGTGGGGCTGCGCCGCAGCGTCGGCGTCTCCTCCTCGAGCGGTGGGAGACCCTTCTTCGCACGCTTGGCGTTCTTCTTCTCGAGCATGGCCTTGTGCGCGTCGGACCCCGGCGTGGGCTGACGCTTGATCGTGTAGAACTGCTGACCCATCGACCACAGGTTCGAGATGAACCAGTAGATGAGGACACCGATCGGGAAGTTGACGCCCGTGACGGCGAAGACGACGGGGAGGATGTACAGCAGGATCTGCTGCTGCCGGAACATCGGGCTCTCCATCGCCGCGGGCGGCATGTTCTTCATCGTCAGCTGGCGCTGCGTGAAGAACGTGGAGAGCGACATCGCGATGATGAGGATGACCGTGACGATCCGGACCGCGGTGACGTCCGCATCGAGGTTCGCGGCGCCGTCCCCGAACGTCTGCATGAACGTCGAGGAGATCGGCGCGCCGAACAGGAGCGAGTTCTCGGCCTCGACCGCGCGTTCCTGGGTGAGCGGGCCGATCGCGTCCGAGGTGCCGGCGGCGATGTTGTCGAGCGAGTTGAGCACCGAGAACAGGCCGAAGAAGATCGGCATCTGCAGCAGCAGGGGGAGACAGGACGCGAACGGGGACGTGCCGGCGTCCTTGTAGAGCGCCTGCATCTCCTCCTGGAAGCGCTGCCGCGACGCCGGGTCCTTCTTGTTCTTATACTTGTCCTGCAGCTTCTTCAGCTCCGGCTGCACGAGCTGCATCGCCCGCGAGGCGCGGATCTGCCGGAAGAACAGCGGGATGATGAGAATGCGGACCACGACCGTGAGGCCGACGATCGAGATGATCCAGGCCCACCCGGGGCCCTCGGGCAGACCGATGGCGACGGCGCCGTCGTGGATGAGCACCATCACCCAGGCAACCGCCCACCTGATCGGCGCGAGAATGGTGTCGAAGAAGCCCATCAGCTCGGTTGCTCCCTGTGGTCCTGCGGCGAGCTGTCGCCCGCCCCTCGTTCGGTCTCCCTGAGGGTAGACGCACCGGCGGTGCCGGTCGTCATCGGGTGCTCGGGGGCACCCTCCGGGGTGTGGTGAGTCTCCTCACCCGCACTCGCCGGACCGGGCTGCGTCGGACCTGGCTCCGTCGGATCAGGCAGGGGGACCCGCCGTCCCACCCAGGCCCCGCGCTCCGGCACGTGGTCCACCCCGCCCTTCGACCAGGGATTGCACCGCAGCACACGCCACACCGCGAGCAGCAGTCCTTTGCCCGCTCCGTGCGTGCGCAGGGCCCCGACGGCGAACGCCGAGCACGAGGGGTAGTACCGGCACGTGGGCGGAAACCAGGGGGACACGACCAGCTGATAACCCCGCACCAGCTTGAGCAGCAGCCAGGTCAGCGGTCCGATCCGCCGCCCGGCGGACTCATCCATCGGTCGCCGGCGACGGCGCCGCGGACGCGCGCGGCGCAGACGACTCGGACCCGCGCGACGCTGCCGGGGGACGCCGCCGCTCCAGCTTGCGTGCGGTCGACCTGAGCGCCCGGTCCAGGTCGGCGCCGAGCTGCGCGGAGGTCGCCTGCGCGGCCCGCGGGAGCGCCCGCACGACCACGTGCGTGCCGCGCTCGATCGAGGCCAGACGCTCCGACATCAGGTGGCGCAGCCTCCTCTTGACCCTGGTGCGCACGACCGCGCCGCCCACACCCTTGGAGACGACGAAGCCGACGAGGACTGCGTCCTCGTCGGCGGTCGGCCGTCTATGGACGACGAGCCGGTCGGTGCCGGCCCGCACGCCCTTCCGGACGGTCGCGGTGAAGTCCTGCCCGCGGCGCATCCGGTGGTGCGCCGGGAGCACGGCTCAGGCGGAGAGCTTCGCGCGACCCTTGGAACGGCGCGCCGAGAGGATGGCGCGGCCCGCGCGGGTGCGCATCCGCAGACGGAAGCCGTGCACCTTCGACCGGCGGCGGTTGTTCGGCTGGAAAGTCCGCTTGCTCACGGCTCTACCCCTGACGTTGCTCGAGAAACTGACTGGCCCTGGAGGATCCGACCCCCGCGCACAGGCCTGGGACAGGCGCGCGCACGGGCCCGACCACGGGCCCAGGAATGAGTGGTGTCCACAGCAGTGGACGCCTCAGGTTACGGGCGTCGCCGCATCGTGGTCAACGGCGGACGGGCGTGACCTGTGGAACGTCGTCATCCACCGATGCGTCCGAGCGGCAGGTGGCCGGAGCGCACGAACCGCACGAGAGTGCGGCCGCCGGGCCGGGGGCAGATGCGCACAACTGTGGACAAGTATGTGGATGTGGCCGTTCCGTGACACAGTAAGGGACCCGCCCGGCACCGGTCGGGCGACAGGCGCGCAAGGAGTGGGGTGGGCGTGGCGACATCCATCGCCGAGGCATGGCAGCTCGCGGTCTCTCAGCTCTCGGACAGCGGGGACATCCGCCCGGCCCAGCTGGCCTTCGTCCGTCAGGCGCGCGCGCTGGGGATCATCGACGACACGCTGCTGCTCGCCGTCGGGTCCGACCTCGCCAAGGACTACCTCGAGATGCAGGCGCGCGAGCAGATCGTCGCCGCGATGTCCCGGGTCCACGGCAGCAAGGTGCGGTTCGCGGTGACCGTCGACCCCTCCTTGCTCGACGAGCCGACGCCGCAACGCCCCGTGGTCACCGAGCTCCCCGTCCCACCGAGCGCGGCGACCCCTGCTCGCCCGCCGTCCACCGGGACGGCCCCGGCGCCCGAGGAGACGCCCGCCCGCAGCGCGCCCGACCGTTCGTCGCAGAGCCGCGGCACGTCGTCGGTCGAGGACAACGGTGACCAGGCCTCCCGGCTCAACCCGAAGTTCACCTTCGAGACGTTCGTGTCCGGGTCGTCCAACCGGTTCGCCCACGCCGCGGCGACCGCCGTCGCGGAGTCGCCGGCGAAGGCCTACAACCCGCTGTTCATCTACGGCGGCTCGGGCCTGGGCAAGACCCACCTCCTGCACTCGATCGGCCACTACGCGCGCAACCTCTACCCGGGGATCCGGGTGAGGTACGTGAACTCCGAGGAGTTCACCAACGACTTCATCAACTCCATCCGGGACGACAAGGCGGAGTCGTTCCAGCGCCGGTACCGCAACGTCGACGTCCTGCTCATCGACGACATCCAGTTCCTCGGCGGCAAGGAGCAGACGGTCGAGGAGTTCTTCCACACGTTCAACACGCTGCACAACGACTCCAAGCAGGTGGTCATCACCTCGGACGTCGCTCCGAAGCAGCTGAGCGGCTTCGAGCAGCGGCTCGTGTCCCGCTTCGAGTGGGGTCTGCTCACCGACGTCCAGCCGCCCGACCTCGAGACCCGGATCGCCATCCTTCGCAAGAAGGCCGAGAACGACCGGCTCGACGCCGCGCCGGAGGTCCTGGAGTACATCGCCTCGCGCATCTCGACCAACATCCGCGAGCTCGAGGGCGCGCTCATCCGGGTGACGGCCTTCGCCAACCTCAACCGGCAGCACGTCGACCGGCCGCTCGCCGAGATGGTCCTCAAGGACATCATCACGGACCCGGAGAGCGAGGAGATCACGCCGAGCCTGATCATGGCGCAGACGGCGGACTACTTCTCGATCTCGCTGGACGCCCTCACGTCGGCGGACCGCTCCCGCGTCCTGGTCACCGCCCGCCAGATCGCCATGTACCTCTGCCGCGAGCTCACCCCGCTGTCGCTGCCGAAGATCGGGCAGCTGTTCGGCGGCCGCGACCACACGACGGTCATGCACGCGAACCGCAAGATCAAGGACCTCATGGCGGAGAAGCGCCAGGTCTACAACCAGGTCTCCGAGCTCACGGCCCGCATCAAGAACCGGGCGCGCGAAGGGTGACCTCGGCCTCGGTCGTGCGCTCACGGACGGTGTGGACCGGTCTGTGGTTCGTCGGTGGACGACCGCGGTCACGATCGTGGACGAGCTGGGGACGACCGACCGCGCTCCGTGGACGGACGAATGACATCCACGGACCGTGTCATTCGTCCACGACGTCCTCCGCAGGACGATCCACATGAATGACAAGCCTCTGACCTGGCCCGACGACGAGAATCCCCAGGATCCACAGGTGCTATGACGATGACGAACCCTAGATCTCGGACTTTGTGGTTCATCAGCCCATGCCCAGGTGCCCCTGCCCGACCCACGACGACCGTCCCGTTCCCGGAGAGCTCCTCCCGCCGACCGCTGCACGCGCTCGAGCACGTAAGGTGTGCCGTGCGCCGCACCCCGTCCATGGAGAGCGCGGAAGTCTTGAGAGAAAGTGATCTACCGTGAAGTTCAGGGTTGACCGCGACGTCCTGGCCGAGGCCGTGTCCTGGACGGCGCGCTCGCTGCCGGCGCGTCCTCCCGTCCCCGTCCTGGCCGGCGTGCGCATCGAGGCCGCCGACGGCCAGCTGACGCTTGCGACGTTCGACTACGAGATCTCGGCGCGCTCCGTCGTCGAGGCCGAGGTCGAGACGGCGGGCACGGTGCTGGTCGTCGGACGCCTGCTCGCGGACATCTGCCGCGCCCTTCCCGCGCGGCCGGTCGACGTCGAGGTCGACGGCACCCGGGTGACCCTGACCTGCGGCGCCTCGCGCTTCACGCTGACCTCCATGCCCGTCGAGGAGTACCCGGCGCTCCCGGCCATGCCGGACAAGGCCGGCACCATCGACGCCGACGTCCTCGCGCAGGCCGTCGCCCAGGTGACCACCGCCGCCTCCCGCGACGAGACGCTGCCGCTGCTGACCGGCGTGCGTGTCGAGATCGAGGGCGACTCCATCACCCTGCTCGCCACCGACCGGTACCGGCTCGCGATGCGTGAGCTGCCGTGGCACCCGGCCGGCGACGACGTCTCCGCCGTCGCGCTGGTGCGGGCCCGCACGCTCTCCGACGTCGCGAAGTCCCTCACCTCGGCCGGTGCGGTCGAGGTCGACCTGGACACCTCCGGCGCCGGCTCGCTGATCGGGTTCGAGGCCGGCGGCAGGCGGACCACCTCGCTGCTGGTCGACGGTGACTACCCGCCCGTGCGCCGCCTGTTCCCCGACGAGACGCCCACCCACGCCGTGGTCGACGCGGCCGAGCTCATCGCCGCCGCGAAGCGCGTGAGCCTCGTCGCGGAGCGCAACACCCCGATCCGGCTCTCGTTCACCGAGGGACAGGTCGTGCTCGAGGCCGGTCAGGGCGACGACGCGCAGGCGTCCGAGGCGCTCGAGGCGACGCTGGTCGGCGAACCGATCACCACGGCGTTCAACCCGGTCTACCTGCTGGACGGGCTGGGCGCGCTCACGCGACCGCTGGCCCGACTGTCCTTCACGCATCCGTCGAAGCCGGCCACGCTCACGGGCCAGGACGAGCCCGACGGCGAGGACTCGAGCGAGTTCCGCTACCTGCTGATGCCCATCCGCTTCGCCGGCTGAGCAGCCGGCCGGTCAAGGAGTAGCCATGCACCTCGGGATGATCGGCATGGGCCGCATGGGCGGCAACATGGCCGAGCGGCTCCGCGCGGCGGGGCACACCGTCATCGGGTACGACCAGGACCCGGCGCTGTCCGACGTCGACTCGCTCGCCGCGCTCGTCGATGCGCTGCCGGCCCCTCGGGCCGTGTGGGTGATGGTCCCCGCGGGCGACCCGACGCGGGCGACCCTCGACGAGCTGTCCGAGGTGCTGTCCGAGGGTGATCTCGTCGTCGAGGGCGGCAACTCCCACTTCGAGGAGGACCGTGCGAACGCCGCGAGGCTGGCCGAGCGCGGCATCCACTACGTCGACACCGGCGTCTCGGGCGGCGTCTGGGGCAAGGACGTCGGCTACGGACTCATGGTGGGCGGCTCGACGGAGGACGTCGAGCGGCTCATGCCGATCTACGAGGCGCTGCGCCCCGAGGGTCCGCGTGAGGAGGGCTTCGTGCACGCCGGACCGGTCGGCGCCGGCCACTTCACGAAGATGGTGCACAACGGCATCGAGTACGGCCTCATGCAGGCCTACGCCGAGGGCTACGAGCTCATGCACGCCCACGAGGACCTCGTCGACGACCCCGGTGCGGTGCTCAACGCCTGGCGCCGCGGCACCGTGGTGCGTTCCTGGCTGCTGGATCTCATGGTGCTCGCCCTGGAGGACGACCCCGACCTCGACGCCATCCGCGGATACGTGGAGGACTCCGGCGAGGGGCGGTGGACGATCGACGCGGCCATCGACGCCGCGGTCCCGGTCCCGGCGATCTCGGCGTCGCTGTTCGCCCGGTTCACCTCGCGCCAGGAGGATTCCCCGGCGATGCGGATGGTCGCGGCCATGCGCAACCAGTTCGGTGCGCACGCCACCAGGCCCGCCGAGGACCCTGCCGGTGAGCCCCCGGTGGGTCCCGCGGCGAGCTAGGTGCGGGTCACGGACCTCGCGCTGAGCGACTTCCGCTCCTACCGCGAGCTCGTGCTCACCCTTCAGCCGGGTGTCACTGCGTTCGTCGGCCCGAACGGCCAGGGCAAGACGAACATCGTCGAGGCGGTGGGCTACCTGGCCACGTTCAGCTCCCACCGGGTCGCCGCGGACACGGCGCTCGTGCGCCGCGGGACGCCCGGCGCCGTGGTCCGTGCCAAGGTGCGCGACGACGAACGGGACACGCTCCTCGAGGTCGAGATCATCGCGGGCCGGGCCAACCGCGCCCGGCTCGATCGTCACCCCGCCCGGCCGCGCGACCTGCTCGGGCACCTGCGCCTCGTCGTCTTCGCCCCGGAGGACCTCGAGCTCGTGCGCGGCGACCCGTCCGGTCGGCGCCGGTTCCTCGACGACCTCCTCGTCCAGCTGCGGCCCCGCCTGTCGGAGGTGCGCCAGCGCTACGAGCGCGTCCTGCGGCAGCGGGTCGCGCTGCTGAAGTCGGCCGGCGCCGCGGCGCGCGCGGGGAGGAGCGTCGACCTGTCGACCCTGGACGTGTGGGACGCCCAGCTCGCGGAAGCGGGGGCGGAGATCGTCGCGGCTCGTGCCGATCTCGTCGCGCGCCTGCGACCGCACGTGGCCGCTGCCTACGGGGACGTCTCCGGTGGACAGGGCGAGGCCCGCATCGACGGCCGGTACTCGCTCGTCGGCGCCGAGGGCGGGCCGGAGCCGGACGCCGCCGTGCTCGCCGGTGTCACGGGACCCGAGACGATCGACGACGACGCCGGACGCCTGGCGCGGCGCGGCGCCGAGGACGTCGAGGAGGGCCTCACGGACCGGACGGCCGTCGCCGACCGGCTGCTCGCCGCGCTGGAGGAGGCCCGCCCGAAGGAGGTCGAGCGGGGCGTGTGTCTCGTCGGTCCGCACCGGGACGACCTCGCGCTGGCCCTGGGCCCGTTGCCGGCACGCGGGTATGCCAGCCACGGCGAGTCGTGGTCCTACGCCCTCGCGCTGCGGCTCGGCGCCTGGCGGGTGCTGCGCGACGCCGCCCGGGAGAGTGGTGGGGGAGACCCGGTCCTCGTCCTCGACGACGTCTTCGCCGAGCTCGACTCGCGCCGGCGCAGCCGCCTCGCCGGCATGGTCGCCGAGGCCGAGCAGGTGCTGCTCACGGTTGCCGTCGACGAGGACGTGCCGGGGGAGCTGGGGGGTACGCGGATCGACGTCGCGGACGGGACCGCGACCGTGCGAGGGGCCCGATGACGAACGACGACGAGCTCGACGACGACCCGCCCGCCTCGCCGGACGCGCTCGCCCACGCGGTGCTCGCCCGTGCGCGCGCCGCCGCCTGGGACAAGGGGCTGCGCACCACGCCGGCGCCCCGGCACATCAGGAGCCGGGAGGACACGGACGCGCTCGACGACGCCGGGGAGGACATCGTCCCCGGGGGCAGCGCAGTCAGCGGCGCAGGGGGCCAGGACGACGCCGCGGACGGGACCCCCGGACGGCGCCGCTCGCCGTGGCGGCCGGGCCCGGGCCTCGGCTGGGCCGGGTCGGGCTCGTCGCCGTCGAGGCGAGACCCGCAGCCGTTGGGCCGGATCGGTGCGCAGCTCGTGCGGCGGCGGGGCTGGGGCCGCGAGCTGTCCCTGGCCTCGGTGGTCTCGCGCTGGCGCGAGATCGTCGGTGACCAGGTCGCCGACCACTGCGCCGTCGAGACCTTCGCCGACGGCGAGCTCGTGCTGCGCACCTCCTCGACGGCGTGGGCGACCCAGGTGCGGCTCCTGCTTCCCCAGCTCGAGCGCCGCATCGAGGAGGAGACGGGCGCCGGCACCGTCTCCTCGATCACCGTCCTGGGCCCCGGCGGACCCAGCTGGAAGCACGGGCGGTTCGCCGTCCGCGGGGGTCGAGGGCCCCGGGACACCTACGGCTGACGTCGGGCAGCACGCCGCGGATCGCACGTGGGTGACACCACCCCACAGGCTGTGGACACAGCCTGTGGATGATTGGGCGGGAAGGGCTGTCCACGGTAGAATCTCACGACCCGTCCGGCGCAGTCCGGGGCATCGCGCCCCGGGGCCGGACACGTGGCGACGAGGGGGCGGTCAGCCTCCCCGTCGTCGCCCGAGAGCCGAGGAGAACCGTCGACCGTGGCAGCAGATCGCAGCGCAACCTCCCCCGAGCACGCCTTAGACGGGACGGACGCAGCTGCACCAGGCGCCCCGTCGACGCCCGGCCCCGCACCGGACGCGAGCACCGGTGCCACGGGCTCCGGCGGGCAGTACGGGGCCCAGAACATCCAGGTCCTCGAGGGTCTGGAGGCCGTCCGCAAGCGACCGGGTATGTACATCGGCTCCACCGGGCCCCGCGGGCTGCACCATCTCGTCTACGAGGTCGTCGACAACTCGGTGGACGAGGCCCTGGCCGGTCACGCCGGCAACATCGCCGTCACCCTGGGTGGCGACGGGTCGGTGACGGTGGTCGACGACGGGCGAGGCATCCCGGTCGACCTGCACCCGACCGAGGGCAAGCCCGCCGTCGAGGTCGTCCTGACGGTGCTGCACGCCGGCGGCAAGTTCGGCGGCGGCGGGTACGCCGTCTCGGGCGGGCTGCACGGCGTCGGCGTCTCGGTCGTCAACGCGCTCTCCCACCGGCTCGAGGTCGAGGTGCGCAGGGACGGTTCCGTCTGGCGGATGTCGTTCGTCGACGGGGTGCCGACCGGCCCGCTCGAGAAGGGCGAGGCGACCGACGCCAGCGGGACCACCGTCAGGTACTGGCCCAACGCCGACATCTTCGAGACCGTCGACCACGACTACGAGACGCTGCGCTCGCGGCTCCAGCAGTACGCCTTCCTCAACAAGGGCCTGCAGCTCACCCTGACCGACGAGCGCCCCGAGGCGGTCGACTCCGGGGACGAGGTCACGGGCGACGACGAGGGCACGGCCGACGACCCGGTCCCCGGCTTCCGCACGATCACGTACCGGTACGACGACGGCCTGGTCGACTACGTCAAGCACCTCAACTCGGCCAAGCGGGTCGACGTCGTGCATCCCGAGGTCATCGCCTTCGAGTCCGAGGACCGCGAGAAGCGGATCTCCCTCGAGCTCGCGATGCAGTGGACGAGCGGCTACAGCGAGTCCGTCCACACCTACGCCAACACGATCAACACCACCGAGGGCGGTACCCACGAGGAGGGCTTCCGGTCCGCGATGACGTCGGTCGTCAACAAGTATGCGCGCGACCACGGGCTGCTGAAGGACAAGGACGACAACCTCACGGGCGACGACGTACGGGAGGGGCTGACCGCCGTCATCTCGATCAAGCTCGGCGAGCCCCAGTTCGAGGGGCAGACGAAGACCAAGCTCGGCAACACCGAGGCCCGCACCTACGTGCAGTCCCAGGTGTACTCCCAGGTCACGGACTGGCTCGACCAGCACCCCAACGAGGGCCGGGACGTCATCCGCAAGGCCCAGTCGGCCGCGGCCGCACGCGTCGCCGCGCGCAAGGCGCGGGAGGCCACCCGCCGCAAGACGGTCCTGGAGTCGGCCTCCATGCCGGGCAAGCTGAAGGACTGCTCGAGCAAGGACCCGCGCGAGTGCGAGATCTTCATCGTCGAGGGTGACTCGGCGGGCGGGTCCGCGGTCGGCGGCCGGGACCCCAGGATACAGGCGATCATGCCGATCCGCGGCAAGATCCTCAACGTCGAGAAGGCGCGCCTCGACCGGGCCCTGGGCTCGGAGACGATCCGCAACCTCATCACCGCGTTCGGGGTCGGGGTCGGCGAGGAGTTCGACCTCGACAAGCTGCGGTACCACAAGATCGTCCTCATGGCCGACGCCGACGTCGACGGCCAGCACATCGCGACCCTCCTGCTCACCCTCGTGTTCCGCTACATGCGCCCCCTGCTCGAGGGCGGGCACATCTACCTCGCGCAGCCGCCCCTGTTCCGCATCAAGTGGACGAACGCCGCGCACGAGTACGTGTACTCGGACAAGGAGCGCGACGCCGTGGTGGCCGACGGCCTGGCCAACGGCAAGCGCCTGCCCAAGGAGAAGGACGGGCCGATCCAGAGGTACAAGGGTCTCGGCGAGATGAACGACTCCGAGCTGTGGGAGACCACGATGAACCCGGACACCCGCACCCTCAAGCAGATCACCCTGGGGGAGGCCGCGGCCGCCGACGAGATCTTCGCGATCCTCATGGGGGAGGACGTGGAGCAGCGCCGCGGGTTCATCCAGCGCAACGCCCACGACGTCCGCTTCCTCGACATCTGAACCGCCGCGGGCCCGCCCACCACCGGGCGGGCCCCGGCACACGGCCGCGCACCGCCGTCGCGGCCCGCCACCCTCTGGCACACCAGCCGACCGAAGGACACCAGTGAGCGAGACACCCGAGCATTCCGGCGTGACGCAGGTCGACCTGCAGGACGAGATGCAGCGCTCGTACCTCGACTACGCGATGAGCGTCATCGTCGGGCGCGCCCTGCCCGACGTGCGCGACGGCCTCAAGCCGGTCCACCGCCGGGTGATCTACGCCATGTACAACGGCGGCTACCGTCCCGAGTCCGCGTTCAGCAAGTCCACGCGCGTCGTCGGAGACGTCATGGGGACGTTCCACCCGCACGGTGACGGCGCCATCTACGACACGCTCGTCCGCCTCGTCCAGTCGTGGACCATGCGCTACCCGCTCGCCGCCGGCCAGGGGAACTTCGGCTCGCCCGGTGACCAGGGTGCGGCCGCCCACCGGTACACCGAGGTGCGCATGGCGCCGCTGGCCATGGAGATGGTCCGCGACATCACCTCGGACACCGTCGACTTCCAGGCGAACTACGACGGCCGGGACTCCGAACCGGTCGTCCTGCCGGCCCGGTACCCCAACCTGCTCGTCAACGGCTCCGAGGGCATCGCCGTCGGCATGGCCACCCGCATCCCGCCGCACAACATGCGCGAGGTCGCGGCCGGCATCCAGTGGTACCTGGAGAACCCGGAGGCCTCCAAGGAGCAGCTCCTCGGCGAGCTCATGCAGCGCATCAAGGGCCCGGACTTCCCGACCGGCGCCACGATCCTCGGCACGCGCGGCATCGAGGAGGCCTACCGCACGGGCCGCGGCTCGATCGTCCAGCGTGCCGTCGTCGAGGTCGAGGAGCTCGACGGCCGCACGTGCCTCGTCGCCACCGAGCTGCCCTACCAGGTCAACCCCGACCGGCTGCTGGAGAAGATCGCCGAGTCGGTCAGCGACGGCCGCGCCCCCGGCATCGCCGACGTGCGCGACGAGACCTCCTCGCGCACCGGCACGCGGCTCGTCGTGGTCCTCAAGCGCGACGCCGTCGCGAAGGTCGTCCTCAACAACCTCTACAAGCACACGCAGCTGCAGACGAACTTCCCGGCGAACATGCTCGCCCTCGTCGACGGCGTGCCCCGCACGCTGTCCCTCGACGGGTTCGTGCGCCACTGGGTGACCCACCAGCTGGAGGTCGTGCGGCGTCGCGCGCAGTACGAGCTCGGCGAGGCGCAGAAGCGCATGCACATCCTCACCGGCTACCTCAAGGCGCTCGACGCGCTCGACGAGGTCATCGCGCTCATCCGTCGCTCGCCAACCGCGGACGACGCGCGCACCGGCCTGATGGAGCTGCTCGAGATCGACACCGATCAGGCGGATGCGATCCTCGCCCTCCAGCTGCGCCGGCTCGCAGCCCTCGAGCGCCAGAAGATCCTCGACGAGCACGCCGCGCTGGCCGCGAAGATCGAGGACCTGCAGGACGTCATCGCGCGACCCGAGCGGCAGCGGACGATCGTCTCCGAGGAGCTGGCGGCCACGGTCGAGCGCTACGGCGACGAACGCCGCACGACGATCCTCCCGTTCGACGGCGAGATGACGGTCGAGGACCTCATCCCCCGGGAGGACGTGGTCGTGACGATCACGCGGGGCGGGTACGTCAAGCGCACCCGCACCGACTCCTACCGGGCACAGCGACGCGGCGGCAAGGGCGTGCGCGGGGCGCAGCTGCGGGAGGACGACGTCGTCGAGCACTTCGGGGTGACGTCCACGCACAACTGGCAGCTGTTCTTCACCACGCTCGGGCGGGTCTACCGCGCCAAGGGCTACGAGCTGCCCGAGGGCGGACGGGACTCCAAGGGTCAGCACGTCGCCAACCTGCTGGCGTTCCAGCCGGGGGAGTCGATCGCGTCGGTGGTCGACATCGCCGACTACCAGGCTGCCGACTACCTCGTCCTCGCCACCGAGCGCGGCCTGGTGAAGAAGACCCGACTGTCCGACTACGAGTCGGCCCGCCAGGGCGGCCTCATCGCCATCAACCTGCGGGAGGACGGCGACGGCGAGCCCGACCGGGTGATCGCCGCGCGCCTGGTGAACGAGGGCGACGACGTGCTGCTCGTGTCCAAGAAGGGCCAGTCGCTGCGCTTCACAGCCACCGACGAGGCGCTGCGGGCGACCGGCCGCGCGACGTCCGGAGTCACGGGCATGAAATTCCGCGACGGCGACCACCTGCTGTCGATGGAGGTCGTCCACCCGGGCGACCAGGCCTTCGTCGTCACCGAGGGCGGCTACGCCAAGCGCACCGAGGTCGACGAGTACCGCGTCCAGGGCCGTGGCGGGCTGGGCATCAAGGTGGCCAACCTCGTCGAGGCGCGCGGCGACCTGGTGGCCACGCTCACCGTCACCGACGAGGACGAGGTGCTCGTCATCATGGCCGGCGGCAAGGTGGTGCGCTCCCGGGTGGACGAGGTCCGCCTGACCGGACGCAACACCCAGGGCGTCTCGTTCGCCCGCGTCGACGACGGGGACCGGATCATCGCAGTGGCGAAGAACGCCGAGCGGGAGGTCGCCGAGGAGGTCGAGCGTATCGAGGAGGCCGCGGGCGAGAGCGCCGGCGCCGGCACACCGTCCCCGGACGCGGCCGACGAGCGGGTAGCGTCTGGCGAGCAGGTGCCGGGGGACGGCGCCGACGACGACGGAGGTAACGCGTGAGCGAGGCATCGACCCGCGACGGAGGCCGGTCCCGCACCACTCCACCACCTCCGCCCGAGGACCAGGCGTCCGCCCGGTCGGGTGGTGGCGCCGCCCGGGCCTCCGGAGGGGGAGGACGGCCTGCCGGGCGGTTCGCCGGGGCGCGCACCGCGCGTCTCACGCTGGCCCGGATCGACCCGTGGTCGGCGATGCGCCTGTCGTTCCTGCTGTCGATCGCCGCGGGCATCATGCTCGTGGTCGCCGTGGCCACCGTGTGGTTCGTGCTCGACCAGATGTACGTCTTCTCGGAGATCGAGGAGCTCCTGGCCACGATCGGATCGGCCAGCTTCCTCGAGCTCATGCAGCTGCTCGAGTTCGACCGCGTGATGTCTCTCGCCGCGATCATCGCGGTGCTCGACGTCCTCCTGCTCACCGTGCTCGGTGCGCTGGCGGCGTTCCTCTACAACCTCGTGGCGGCGCTGGTCGGCGGCCTGTCGGTCACCTTCACAGACGACTGACGCCCCCGGTCGCCGAGCGTGCGGGAACTCACCACGTGCGCGTCCCTCACGAGTTGGGTAGCGGCCGGGGAGTGGGCTAAACTCGCACGTCGGCGCGCCGTGCGTGTCGAGCCCGCTCAGCCGGGCACGGGCCTGTAGCTCAGTCGGTTAGAGCGCTTCCCTGATAAGGAAGAGGTCGATGGTTCGAGTCCATTCAGGCCCACTGTCCCACCCACGCTCGAGGCACCGGAGGACGTCCATGAAGAAGGTTCTGATCGTTCTTGCGGCCGCGGTGGCCGGGTACGCCGTCTGGATCAAGGTGCAGCAGGACCGCGAGGAGCGGGCCATCTGGGCCGAGGTCACGGACGACCCCCACCCCGCCGAGGGCCCCGGCCCCAACCCGCAGTCCGGGGCGACCGAGGGCTGACCGAGCACCATCCGCCGGTTCCGACCGGCGGCATCCGCGACGAGTAGTCTCGTCGCACGGCCCGACGACGAGTCGGCCGGCCGGTTCCACCGGCCACGAGGGGCCATGGCGCAACTGGTAGCGCACCTGCTTTGCAAGCAGGGGGTTCGGGGTTCGAGTCCCCGTGGCTCCACCACGTCCCGCCGGCAGAGCAGCCGGTGACCGGACGGTCCGCTCACCAGCCTGTCCCTCGGGGATGACACCATGCACCGATGACCGCGCTGCGGGGCGAGAGGGACGCCGTCGTCGACGCGCTGCGCACCGCCGGCTCCGTGTTCGCCGAGGAGGAGGCCGAGATCCTGCGGGGCAGCGCGGAGCACCCGGCAGAGCTCGATCGCATGCTGGCCCGACGCCTCGTCGGTGAACCGCTCGAGCACGTGGTCGGCCACGTGCGGTTCGGCGGTCTGCGACTCTCGGTCGGCCCTGGTGTCTTCGTCCCCCGCCGCCGCACGCGCCGCCTCGTCGCGGCAGCCCTGCACGCTGCCCGAGAGGTCCTGTCCACCCGGGCCTGTGCCCGTCCACCCGTGATCGTCGAGGCCTTCTCCGGGGTGGCACCGGTGGCCAGCGCCGTACGGGAGGCTCTGCCGTCCGCAGAGATCCATGCCGTGGACTCTTCGCCCGTCGCGCTCGAGCACGCCCGGACCAACCTCGGACCCGACGCCGGTATCCAACGCGGTGACGTCCTGCAGGGCCTCCCGGCGACTCTGCGCGGCCGGGTCGATGTCGTCGCCGCGGTCCCGCCCTACGTCCCCGACGACGCGATCGACCTCCTTCCGCACGAGGCGCGCGACCACGAGCCGCACGCGGCGCTGCTGGGTGGCCCCGACGGCCTCGACCACGTGCGAGCACTCGTCACGCAGGCCGCGCAGTGGCTCGGCCCCGGCGGCGTGCTTCTCGTCGAGCTCCACCGCGACCAGGAAGAACCGGCCGCCGAGCACGGCCGCTCGCACGGCCTGCTCCCCGAGCGTGCTCCCTGCGCCGGGCTCGCGCCCGACGACGCGGACGACGCGGACGACGATCCATGGTCCGACGACGAGCAGACCGTCGTCCTCGTGCTGCGCGCGCCGGGGGCCTGACCGCGGTGGTGTGCACGACCGTTCCGCCCACGTCCGGTCGTGACGGGCGCTGCGGTTACCGGTGGGGCCAGGCGGAGAGCGCAGCGTCGACGGACTTCCTCGTGCGCGCCGGGACGCGCTCGACCAGCTCCACGACCGGCGCGGCGGGGCGCGACCCGCGCGACGCAGGGATCCGCCACGTGCCCACGACCACGCCGTCGACGAGGATCGTGGGTCGGAAGACCCCGTTGCGGCCGGGGACCACGGCGTCGAGCATGGCCGGGCTCGCGACGAGCGAGCGGTCCTGGTATCCCAGCAGCCACTCGTCGAACGCGGGGACGAGCGTGACGTCTCCGGTGGGGCCCGTCGGCCGGGCGGTCCGAGCGTCGCCGTCGCGGTCGCCGTCGAGCATCTCGGCCAGGACCCAGGCCGTCGCGCCCGCGACGTCGACCTCGACGAGATCGTCCACCAGCGTGGCTGCCCGCAGGACGTGGGTCTTGGGGAGCTTCGTCCACCAGGCGAGGTCGGCCGCGGTGACGGGTCCGCGGGCCGCCACGTAGCCGCGCAGGATCCGGGCGAGCGTTCGGTCGGGATCGGCGCGGTCGGCGGGCCCGTCGAGCGCGGACGAAGACGTGACCGCACTCCCGGTGGAGGGAGCGGTGGAGGAGTGCGTGAACAGCTGCTCCGCACCGTCGTCCGTGAACGCGCCCCAGTGCGCGTGTCCGTCGATCGCGAGGTGGGCGATGAGGTGGTACCCGCGTCCCGACTCGGTGGCGATCCCCGCGGCGTTCCACATCTCGAGGACCTCCGCGCGGGTGTGCGGACGTTCCGCCAGGGCGTCGAGGAGGACCTCCCGCGCCGCGCTCATCACGTGCGCGTCGAGGCCGAGCGCCTCCCGGCGGGGACCGTCCGCCCGCTGGATCCGTTCGGCCGTGAGCGACAGGAGGGTGGCCAGGTGCTCCGGCGTCGTCGCGAAGAGCGTCCCGCGCATGGGCCAGGAGCGGACGATCGCACCCGCGTCGAACGCGGCCCGCACGTCGTCGAGCGTGGTGCCCGGACGGGACCGGATCGCGATCGCCCGGAGCACGGCGGGCAGGTCCTGACCCTGCAGGGCGACGGCCCGGTCGACGACCTCGGTGGGGCTCAGCGTGGAGCCCCCCAGCAGGTGGGCGTCGAACCGGATCCGGCGAGCTCGGTCCCGGGCGACGCGTGTCGTCATGGCGCGCACGCTACCGCCCGGTGCCGACCCGGGCGGCTCCGGCCGGTGTCGGCCGGCGCTCTCACGCGTCGTCCCGGCCCGAGCCTCCCGGGTCGTCGTCCCCTTCCCGGTGCGCACGCTGCCGCTCCTCGGCCTCCCGCACCTCGGCGATGAGGCGGCTGACGACGGCGACGTCGTGCGAGCGCGGCGGCTGCACGCGGGCGGTTCCGTCGGAGGTCCCCGATCCCCACGGATCCATCAGCCGGGACAGTCCCTCGCGCAGGACCGCGGGATCGATGCTGATACCACCGAGATCGAGGACCGCCGCGCCCTGGTCGAGCGCCGTGAGCAGCGTGGCGACCTCCTCGGTGGTGAGCTCCTCCTGCGGCGGGCGCCGGTCGGCGACGTACCGATCGAAGATGGTCACCATGAGGTCCAGCCGCTCGGAGATGGCCCCTCGCATCGCGGGGTCGCGGGCCGTCGCGCCGATGAACTCCAGGGTGGCCAGCCCGAACGCCCGCACCGCCTCGGCCGCCGCCGGCTCGTCCGGTCGGCGCCGGCCTGCCGGGTCCGCGGGAGAGGGCGGGTCCTCGAGGCCGTGCCGGCCGGGGTGCTCGAGCGGGTCCCACGCGGCCTCGTCGGCGAAGGCGATGTTGTGGTCCATGACCGCGAGGAACAGCTCGGCCTTGCCGGCGAAGTTCGAGTAGACCGCGCCCTTGGAGTAGCCGGCGTCGGCGGCGATCTTGTCCAGGCTCGCCCCGTGGTAACCGTCCTCGGTGAAGTTCGCGAGCGCCGAGAGGACCAGGTTGTGCCGCGTGGCCTCCTGCTGCGCCGCGCGCGTCCTGCGTCCCGCGGAGCCCGCCGCTTCCTCGCTCGTCATGCGCCCAACCTAATTGACGTACCGACGGTACGTAGATACCGTAAGTATCGCAATACTGACGGTATGTGAATGTGTTCGACCCATGGAGGAAGCCATGAGCGACGCCGTGCTCGAGCTCGACAACCTCACGAGGCGATTCGGGAAGGTGGTGGCGAACGACGCCGTCAGCCTGCGCGTCCGTCCCGGCGAGGTCGTCGGCCTCCTCGGCCACAACGGTGCGGGCAAGACGACCCTCGTCTCCCAGGTGGTCGGGCTCCTGCGGCCCGACGCAGGAACGATCCGCGTGGCGGGCGTCGACGCCGTCGCGCAACCCGCGACGGCCCGCCGCGCCGTCGCGCTCCAGGGCCAGGGTCAGGCGCCGCTCGACGGCCTGAGCCCGCGCTCCGCCATCGAGATCGCCGGACGCCTGCGGGGGATGGCGCCGCGGGAGGCGCGGGCCGCGGCCGACGCCCTCGCCGACGAGCTCGACCTCCACGAGTGGTACACCCGGCGCACCGCGACCGACGGCACCGGGCTGTCCGGAGGCGTGCGTCGACTGACGGCCTTCGCGATGGCCGCCGTCGCGCCGGTCCCGCTGCTCATCCTCGACGAGCCCACCAACGACGTCGACGCCTCCCGCCGTCGACGTCTCTGGGAGACGGTCCGGCGGTTCGGCGACCAGGGGGTCGGCGTCCTGCTCGTCACCCACAACGTGGTCGAGGCCGAGCGGGTGGTCGACGAGCTCGTCGTGCTCGACCGCGGGCGCGTGGTCGGGAGCGGGACGCCGGCACGGATCCGCGGGAGCGAGGACTCCAGCCTGCGTCTCGAGCTCGCGCTCGTCCCGGGCGGTGCGGACCCGACAGGATCCGCTCCCGCGATCCCCTACACGCGGCGGGTCCTCGTCGGACGTCGGCTCCTGCTGACGATCCGGGCGAGCGACGCCGAGCGTGCGGTGGCCTGGGCGACCGGGCTGCGCGACGAGGACCGGATCGACGGCTACTCGCTCGCACCGGTCACGCTCGAGGACGCCTACCTCGCCCTCACGTCCGACGCCGCGACCACCACGGAGGACCACCATGTCTGACACCGCCCTCACCGAGCGTCCCGCCGGCAGGCCTGCCGAGATCCCGCCGCGCACCGGCAGCTGGACCGTCCTCACCACCCTGCTGCGCTGGACCTTGGCACAGATGGGGCCGATGCTGCCGCTCATCGTCGTCGTCCAGGCGCTCCTCGCGGCCGGCATCATCATCGGGTTCGGTCTGCTGATCCCCGACGTCGACGGCGGTGCCGCGGCGTTCCTCTCGACCGGGGCACCGACCGTCCTGCTGCTGACCGTCGGGCTCGTCATCGTGCCGCAGGGCGTGGCGCAGGCGAAGTCGAACGGCACATTCACCTACCAGCGGGCGCTGCCGGTGCCACGCGTGCTCGTCCTCCTGGCCGACCTGGTCGTGTGGCTGCTCGTGGCGCTGCCGGGCGTCGCCGTCGCCGTCGTCGTCGCGCAGCTGCGCTTCGACCTCGACTACTCGATCGCCTGGCCCGTGCTGGTCCTGGCCTCGATGCTCACCGCGCTGACGGCGACGGCCGTGGGATACGCGGTCGCCGTGGTGCTCCCACCGATGCTCGCCCAGGTGATCAGCCAGGTGCTCGTGTTCTTCGTCCTGCTCTTCTCACCGATCACGTTCCCCGCGGAGCGCCTGCCCGGGTGGTTCCAGGACGTGCACGCCGTGCTCCCGGTCCAGCCGGCCGGGGACCTCGTCCGGGCCGGCCTGCTCTCCGAGTCCTACGACGCGAGCGGCCGCGACCTCCTGGTGCTGCTCGTGTGGTGCGTGGTCGGGCTGGCGGTCACCGTCCGGGCGCTGGTCCGACGCGACTGACCCGGCTCAGTGCTGGTTGTAGTCCGTGTCGGCCACGAGCGCGCCCCACATGGTCTCCGCCCCCTCCTCGGGTCCGTCGGTGACGGCGATGTGGCTCATGAACGTGTGCCGGCCGGCGCCGTGCCAGTGCCACAGCCCGCCGTGGAACCGGACCACGTCGCCCTCGCGGAACACCTGGACCTGGCCCTGGGCCACCTGGACGAGACACAGGCCCTCGGTGATGTAGATCGTCTGCCCCACCGGGTGCATGTGCCACGCGGTGCGTGCGCCGGGCGCGAACCGCACGACGGCGGAGTGCACCTTCGACGGCGTGTCACCGGTGGTGATGGGGGTCAGCCACACGTCGCCGGTGAAGCGGTCCTCGGGCCCGCGGACCGCCGCGGCGTTCGAGCGGATGTCCATGGTCGTGCCCTCTCGTCGGCTCCCCGGGGCCGCCGGTGCGCCCCACCGTCAGGACCAGGCTAGCGAGGTGCTGCTCGTCGCGGGAGGGGTGTCATCGACGGGTGGAGGAGCGACGCGCCCAGGGGGTGGCGCCCCCAGGCCCGGAGCCGCCACACTTCCCCCGGCGGCGTCCGCCGTCAGCGGCCCGATCGACGGAGATCACCCATGGTCACGAGCATCGCCACCTACATCGCGTTCCGGGGACAGACCCGCGAGGCGTTCGAGCACTACCGCGACCTGTTCGGCGGTGAGCTCGAGATCATCACCTACGGGGACATGCCGATGCCGGGCATGGACATGCCCCCCGACGCCGTCGCGCACGCCGTCCTCACCACGGACGCGGGCGTCCTGGCGGGCTCGGACGCCGTCGACGACGACGAGTACCCGATCCGGGGCTCCGCCTACTCGTTCCTCCTGACGTTCGCCACGGTCGAGGAGGCGCAGCGCGTGGGTGCGGCGATGCTCGAGGCCGGCGGGGAGGTCCAGATGCCCTTCGAGCTCGCCCCGTGGGGCGACCACTACGGGCAGATGTTCGACCGGTTCGGCGTGATGTGGGCGCTCAACGTGCCGGGGGAGCCGACACCGTAGGAGCGCGTCCCGGGCGCGCGGAGGCTACTGGTATCCGTCGGTCCCGATCACCTGCGGCCACTCACCGTTCTTGAGGGGCTCGGACGGGGTGATGGTGTGCGTGTCGACGTCCTCAAGATCCTGCTTGGCACCTGCGCCGAGGGACTCCGCCGTCCGGACGATCTCGATCGCGGTGGGAACCGCACTGAGGATGCCCGCCGCGGACATGACGAATCCGCCGAGCGCAGCCACGAGCCCGATGATCGAGGCGGCCAGGCTCAGTCCACCGGTCGGGGCCGCCGCGACGACTCCGACGATGGCGCCCGCCACGCCGATGAGGGCAACGACCACGCCACCGGCGGTCAGTCCGAGCGAGATGACGAGGGTGAGAATCTGCAGGTGGAGGTCGTCGATGTCCTCCGCGATCGCGTCGAGGACCTCCTGGATCTTGTGGCCGGTGTCCTTGAGCGTGGTCCCGACAGCGTTCCGATTGGTCTCGGTCGCGGCACGGTAGGGGATCCCGCCCTCTCCCCAGGACAGTGTGGTCGGAAGCGAGTCGGCCTCGAGGACGTCCGAGTTCGTCCCCATGTCTGTGCCCCACTGCTGCCAGTCGGTGGCAAGGTCGCGGATCGCGTCAGGATCGCCGAGCATCTCCATGAGCTCCTCGATCTTCCGGAAGAGCTCTTCGATCTGTTCCTTCGTCGGTGCGATTGGCCGCTCCGGGTACGGGCGGTACTCGAAGGGGCACGAGTCGATGGTCGGCTGGCAGCGGTCGCGGGCCTCCCTGAGCGTCTCGCTCGCACTCGTCCAGGCTGCCCTGACCTCAGCTGCTGTTGTCATATGTGTCCTGGTCCTCTCGCAGATCGTCGTCGGTGGTCGTCGGCCGTCACACGTCGACGTCGACGTGCTCGAACTGGATGTGCATCTCCCGGTCCGTCTCGTCGTACATGTCGGCGGCGTCGTCGAGCGTGTCGGCCATCTCCGTGAACGACTTCTTGCCCTCGGCGGTCAGGTCCTTGACGCGCTGTCGCAGCGTCTCGTAGGCGGCCGGCACGCCGGCACGGACGCCGATCTCCGTGAAGGCCGAGTCCGGGATCGTGAATCCGTCGACCTCGGAGGCGGTGGTGCCGAACGGGTCGTCGGCGAACCCTCGCCAGATCTTGGCGTCCTTCCGGAGGTCGTCGGTGTTGACCATGACGTTCATGAGGGGTCCTTCCCGTCGTCGGCGGTGGTCCGGCCGAGGTCGGCGGACCGTTCCTGGTTCTGCGAGAGCTCGAGCAGGCGGTGGGTCGCCGGGAACTCGGCCGCGAGGTGCTGCATCTCGGCCTCCTGCGCGGCCCGGGCCGTCTCGATGAGGCCGTACAGCGCCCGTGCGCACCATGTGGCGTCCCGCCCCTCGCCCCAGCGGTCGTGCACGTGGACGGCCAGCGGCAGACCGTCCCGGGTCTCCACGGTCAGTCGACCGTCCGTGGTGGTGTGGCTGCGGACCTCCGTCTTCAGCTGGGTGAGTCGTTCGGCATAGCCGGCCCTCTCCGCGGCCGACTCCCGTAGCGTCCTCAGCGCCTCGTGCCGTTCGTCCTCGCTCATCGGGGTCAGGCTCGTGCCCGAGCGTGCGCCGGCGAGGTTCTCCTCGAAAGCGTCGAACATCTGGGACGACCGGGCGAGCACCACGTCGGTCAGCTCCGTCATCGCTGCGCCGTACGCCTCGACGAACGAGTGCTCGAGCCCTGCAGGACCGATGTCGACGCGCCAGTTGCGGTCCAGCTCGAGACCGACGATGTGGCCGCCGTCGGCGACCGTCACCGCGACGTACTGGTCATGGTCCGTGCCGGTGATGGGATCGATGTCGGCGTCGATGCCGACCGAGGATCCGAGTGTCATGGAAGTACCTTGCTGCTCGTCGACCCGGACGCGGTGTGCGTCCGATGAGCGGGGCGTCGTCAGCCTCGCCGTACCGCGTACGAGGCTAGGGCGCCTGCGGCCGGCACGAGACGGTGACGGTGGGGAGTACGCCCCTCGCGGACCGGCCCGTTCTCGTGCGAGTGCACCTGAGGCAGACCGTCCTGTTCCGAGCGCAGCCGTGCCGCCGGCCTCCCCGGCTCCTGCCGGGTCCTCAGCTCCGCGTCGGGCCGAGCCCGAGCGGCGGCTTGCGGTCGTGGACGGTGAGGTAACGGAGGCCTCCCTCGCCGGCCACCACTCCACGCTCGGTGCCGCGGGGGAGGTGCACGACGTCGCCGGGCCCGATCCTGAGCCCGTCGCCGTCGCCGTCGCCGTCGGTGAGCAGCCTGCCGGCACCGGCGACGACGTGCCACAGCACGTCGAGCGCCGGACCGGCGTGCCGGTCGATCCGACCGCCCGGCGGCAGCTGGACGACGTTCGCGTCGAGCCCCCGCTCGTCGCCCGTCAGGTGCCAGAGCGCCCCGGTGGCCCCCGGGTCACCGACCTCGGGGCCGAGCGCTGACGTCGACGCGACGATCCGTGGACGTTCCGATCCGCCTGTCGACATGCCTCGAGAGTATCCGTCGGCCTCACTAGGGTCGTCGGATGACGTACGTGATCGCCCAGCCGTGCATCGACGTGCTCGACCGCGGGTGCGTCGACGAGTGCCCGGTGGACTGCATCTACGAGGGCGACCGGATGCTCTACATCCACCCCGAGGAGTGCATCGACTGCGGCGCGTGCGAGCCGGTCTGCCCGGTCATGGCCATCTACTACGAGGACGACCTGCCCCGGTCCCTGCAACCCTTTCTCGTGGAGAACGCCGGCTTCTTCGACGACACGCTGCCCGGCCGCGACGAGCCGATCGGCGCGCCCGGCGGGGCCCAGTGGGTCGGCAGGCTGGGCGTCGACACCGAGCTCGTGGCGAGCGCCCCGCCCGGCGCCGGACGCAGGGGTCTGTGACAACCCCGCCGGAGTCCACCACCACCACAGCTCCCCGACGCCGGGGGCGCCCACAGGTCCCCGACGTCGGGGACACCGACACCAGGGAGACGAGATGGACCGCATCGACCTCGACGCACTGATCGACGAGCAGCTGGAGCTCGCCCGCGAGGCACGGGCGCGCCGCTCGTCGACCGCCGTCGTCGGGGACCGGACCTCCCGGCTGCGTCAGCACCTCATGGTCCTCCTCGAGGGCACGGAGCTCCAGGAGCACGACAGTCCGGGGGAGGCGACCCTCCACGTGCTGCGCGGACGCGTGGTGCTCCATGCCGGGCAGGACGAGGTTGAGCTGGCGGCCGGCGCTATGGCCGAGATCCCACCGGTCCGGCACGGCGTGCGGGCGCTCGAGGACTCCGCCTGCCTGCTGACGGTCGCTCGCGAACGGGACTGACCGGCGAGGTCCGCCATCGGGCAATGCCCGGGACCAGCAGCGGCCGGTGGGTACCTCGGCCCGTGCAGGGACCGGTGCTGCCGCTTACGGTGGGACCCACCGGAGGTGATCGACGATGAGGACGAACCACAGAGTGCTCGCCGTGGCGGCGGCCGCGCTCCTGACGCTCGGTGCGTGCAGTGACGGCGGGAGCGAGGACACGGACGAGCCGACGACCCAGGCACCGGCGCCAGAACAGCCGTCGGACGAGACCGAGAGCGACGAGACCCCGGGTGACGAGGCACCGACCGGCGAGGCACCGACGGACAACGATGCGGACGAGACGCCGTCGGACAGCGTCGACCCGGGCGGATCGGGTGACGCCGGAGGTTCGGACGGCTCGGCCCAGGATCCCGACGTCGAGGCCGCGATCGAGGACCTCGCGACCGACACCGACAGCGAGCCCGCCGACATCGAGGTGATCTCGTTCGAGGAGGTCACCTGGTCGGACGGCTCGATCGGCTGCCCGACCCCGGGTCAGGCCTACACGCAGGCACTCGTCGAGGGGCGGTTGCTGATCCTGGGTGTCGGCGGCGAGGAGCACCACTTCCACGGCCAGGGTGACGGCCCGCTCTCCTACTGCGCGGACCCGATCGACCCGGCCGAGACCGGCGCCGCCGTCCAGTAGCGAGGGCCCGCCGTCCGGGCTCAGGCGAGCATGTCGCGCACCATGGGCGCGACCTTCGTGCCGTACAGCTCGATGCTCGCCATGATCTTCTCGTGGGGCAGCCGGCCGGTGCTCACCTTGAGGTCGAACCGGTCCGCACCCAGGGCACGCACGCCCTCGGCGATCTTGCGGGCCACGGTCTCCGGCGAGCCGACCGCCATCGCGCCGTGCTCGGCCTCGTGCTCGAACGACGCGCGCGAGGGCGGGCTCCAGCCCCGCTCGCGACCGATGCGCGCGACCTGCTCGACGTAGTGCGGGTAGATCTCCTCGCGGGCCTGCTCGTCCGTCTCGGCGACGTGCCCGTAGGAGTGGTAGCCGACCGGCTGCGGACCGCGGCCGAGCTGGTCGAGCGCGCGCCGGTAGAGGTCGGCGAACGGCGCGAAGCGGGGGACCGGCCCGCCGATGATCGCCAGCATGAGCGGCAGGTCGTGCTGCGCCGCGCGGACCACCGACTGCGGGCTCCCGCCGACCGCCACCCACGCCCGCAGCATCCCGTTCTCCACGGGCGGGTAGACGGTGACCTGGTCGAGGTTCTGGACGTGGGTCCCGCGCCAGGTCACGGGCTGCGAGGTCCGCAGCCGCGAGAAGACCTCGAGCTTCTCCTCGAACAGGGCCTCGTAGTCCTCGAGCCTGAACCCGAACAGCGGGAAGGACTCGGTGAAGGACCCTCGACCGAGGACGACCTCCGCCCGTCCGGAGCTGAGCGCGTCGAGGGTGGCGAACCGTTCGTGCACGCGCACCGGGTCGTCCGAGCTGAGCACCGTCACGGCGGACGCCAGCTGGATGCGCGTCGTGCGGGCGGCGATCGCGGCGAGCACCATCTCGGGCGACGACACGGCGAAGTCATCGCGATGGTGCTCACCGATGCCGATGGCGTCCAGCCCGACCTCGTCGGCGAGCACACCCTCCTCGACGACGTTGCGGACGGTCTGCGCGTGGCTCAGCAGCGTCCCGTCCTCGCGGGAGGTCACGTCGCCGAAGGTGTCGATGCCGAGCTCGATGGTCATGACCCGCGCAACCCGGCCCGGACGCCGACTATTCCGCACCCTGGTGCCGCTCGGCGGGCCCCGGCGGCACAGCGTGCGGAATAGCGCGCGGGCCGCGGGACGTTCCCGCAGCATGACTGAGACCATCGGCATCGTCGGAGCGGGCCGGCTCGGCACGGCGATCGGCCGGCTGCTCGCGGACGCGGGCTATCACCTGCTCGTCACCGACCGGCCCGACGCCCCGCACGTGGCGCTCGTCGTCGGCAGCGTCCTGCCGGAGGCGGAGCTCGTCGAGCTCGAGGAGGTGGCGCGCCGGGCCGACGTCGTCGTGCTCGCGCTACCGATGGCGTCGGCGCGCGACCTGGATGTCGAGGCGTTCCGCGGTGTGGTCGTGGACGCGACGAACTCCTGGTACGACACGGACGCGGCCACGGCGCACGAGGTCGACACGACCGCCGCGCTCGCCGCCGCGCACCCGGGGGCTCGGATCGTCAAGACCTTCAACCATGCGGCCTACGCGGACCTGCTGGCCGACGCCCGTCCGACCGGCGCGCCTGGTCGGCGGGCCTTCGCCGTCGCCGGGGACGACGCCGATGCCGTGCGGCGGGTCACGGACGTCGTCGACCGCGCGGGGTTCGACCCGCTGCCGATCGCCGCGGCCGACGCCCATCTGCTCGAGCCCTCCGGCCCGGTGTTCGGGCGACGCCTCGAGCGCGCAGACCTCAGGGACGTCATCGCAGGGGCACGCGCGGCCTGAGGCCTCGCCCGCCCGGGCGCCGAGGTCCTACCGGAGGACGGCCGACGGCCGACGACGGCTGCATGACCACGGTCGCGCGGCAGGCACGACGACGGGGGCCGACCGCACGGTCGGCCCCCGTCGTCGGTGGCGCGATGAGACCGGGATCAGGCCTGGGGCTTGCCCGCCTGCGGGTCTGCCGTGTCGTTGTAGACCGGGGTGTCCTCCGGGGAGACACCCGTGCCGGCGGCCTCGACCGGGACGTCGGCCGCGGCCGCGTCGTCCGGCGCTGCCGTGGCGTCGCTGACCTGGGCGTCGTCGCCGCTGCGGTCGGCGAGGTCGGCCGCCTTGTCCTTCACGGTGCCGGCCGCCGACGACGCGGCGTCCTTGGCCTTGCCCGCGAGGTCGGCCGCCTTGTCCTTGGCCGCGTTCGCCTTGTCGCCGAGCGAGCCCGAGGAGTCGGCCGGGCGCGACACCGTGGTGTCGTCCCAGTACTCCTCCGCCCACGGGTCGTCGACCGGCTGGGTGCGGCGCCACACGAGGTAGCCGGCGCCCGCGACGGCGGTGCCCACGAGCACCCAGCCGAGCGCCTTGCCTGCGCCGCCCTTCTTCTTGGCGGGCTTCTCGGTGAGCGAGGTGCGTGCCGCCTTCGTCGCGTCCTTCGCCCGGTCGGTGAGCGGTGCGTCCGACCTCGCCGCCTCGGCGGCGTCGTGCATGGCCTTCTGGACCCGCGGGACGTAGTCGTCCTTCACCTTGTCGCGGGCCGTGGCGTAGCCGGACTCGGCCTTGCTCCGGGCCTGCTCGAGCGAGGGACCCGCGGTGGTCCGTGCGTCGTCGAGGGCCTTCTGGACGCGCGGGGCCGCCCAGTCGACGCCGTCCTGCGCGAGCTCGGCCGCACGGGCGCCCTTGATCTTGGCCTGCTCGGAGAGCGCGGTGCCCAGGTCGGCGAGCCTCGCGCCGACATCGGCCTGCCCGTTCTCCGCCGTCGTGGACGTGCGCTTGTTCTTGCGCGACATGTGCGTTTCTCCATTCGTAGCGGTCGTGCGGTCGGGACCCGACCTGCTCGTCGTTCGCGGCGGGTGCCGTTCCGCCCCACCCCCCATAGTTCCGTATCAGGCCGTGGGCTGCCAGTAGAACGCCGGAGACGGGGGACGGACCCGGCCCGCATGGTGCGTCCCACCACGTGAGCGGCGGCGCACGGCGCGGGCCGGGGCCGTCCCACCACGTGAGCGGCGGCGCACGGCACGGGCCGGGCGTCCCACCAGGTGAACGGCGACCCGCCGGGACCGGGAGGTGCCGGGGGCCCCACGCGTGCGAAGATCGGGGTATGGACGCCATCCTGCACACCAACCACGGCGACGTGTCGATCCGGCTCTTCCCGAACCACGCGCCGAAGACGGTCAAGAACTTCGTCGAGCTCGCGCGCGGCACCAAGGAGTTCTCGGACCCCGAGACCGGCGAGAAGGTCACCCGTCCGTTCTACGACGGCCTGACGTTCCACCGGGTCATCCCGAACTTCATGATCCAGGGCGGTTGCCCCGAGGGCACCGGCAGCGGCGGCCCGGGCTACACGTTCGACGACGAGATCCACCCCGAGCTGGGCTTCACCGAGCCGTACGTGCTCGCGATGGCGAACGCCGGAAAGCGCGGCGGCCAGGGGACCAACGGGTCCCAGTTCTTCATCACCACCCAGCCCACCACCTGGCTCCAGGGCAAGCACACGATCTTCGGCACGGTGACCGACGAGGCCTCGCGCGGCGTCGTCGACGCGATCGGCGCGGTGCCCACCGGCGCGGCCGACCGTCCCGTCGAGCCCGTCGTCATCGAGTCCGTCGAGATCGTCGAGTGACCACCCCGCCCGGGCCCGAGGACATGCGCGACCCGCGCGTGCCGGACGGCCCGGGCGGGACCGGCGAACCCTCCGGGACCTCCCCGGGGCCCGCCGGGAACCCACCCGCCGGGGCCGGGAGCCCCGCCGGGCACGACCCCTACGGGGGCGGGAGCCCTCCCGGGGCCAGTGGCGGACAGCGCGGCGGCGAGTACGCGCCGGCGCCCCGCTACGGCGCGTACGTCGCGCCCGGGCAGCAGCCGCCGCCGCACCTCGTGCCCGGGCCGCCGCACCCGGACAACCGCCCGAGGCCCGGTGCCGCCCGCGGGGCCGGGCCCGTCGGGATACGCGTGCGCGCCGGATCCCCCTACCTGACCTTCGCGGTCATGGGCGTGCTCGGCGTCGTCTACCTCCTGCAGCGGGCGACGGGCCTCCAGGGCGACCTCATCTACTGGCCGGCGGTCACCGAGCACGAGCCGTGGCGGATGCTCACCACCGTCGTGCTGCACGGCGGGCTGGCCCACCTGATGTTCAACATGTACGCGCTGTGGATCGCCGGCCAGGCGCTCGAACCGGTCGTCGGCCGCTGGCGCCTGGCCGTGCTCATGGTGCTCACCGCGCTGGGCGGGTCCACCGCGGTGCTGCTTCTGTCCGGCGGTCCCGACTCCGCCGGCTGGGTCACCGGTGTGGTCGGCTTCTCCGGTGCCGTCATGGGTCTGTTCGGCGCCGTCCTCGCGATCCAGCGCAGCCTGGGTCAGCAGACGAACCAGCTGCTCGTGCTGCTCGTCATCAACCTCGCCATCGGCTTCGTCCCCGGCTGGAACATCTCCTGGGAGGCGCACCTGGGCGGCATGGTGGTCGGCATCGTGCTCGGCCTGGCCTGGTCCACGTGGCGCAGGCGGCCCGCGGCGGTTGCGATCGGTTCCTCGACAGGCGTCGCCGTCGCGCTCGTCGCGACGTGCGCGGTGTACCTGTCCGGCGCGGGCTGACCCCGGACCCTCTCGAGCCCGGGCCGACCGCGGACCCTCTCGAGCCCGGGCCGACCGCGGACCCTCTCGAGCCCGTGACCGACCGTGAAGGTCCACCGAGCCCGGGCCGGTCGCGAGGACCGTCCATCCGCGGGGCGATCGCGGCACACGTGGCGCAGCCGTGTCCACACCCATGCTCACAGCTGTGGAACTACACGGCTGTCATTCGTCCCCAGGTGTGGGGAAACCTGTGGGAATCACATGGCTGTGGTTCTCGTCGTCGTCCGCCCGCGAGGCCGGCGAACGACACCCGTGTCATTCCTCCCCACCTGTGGGTATCCCTGTGGAGAGACGGCGGCCCGGGCAGGTCGCCGTCGCGTGGTCGGGGACCGCCTCTCAGCGCCAGCGCAGCGTCATGAGGAACCCCAGCATCGCGATCCCGAAGCCGATCGCGAGGTTCCAGTTGCCGATCCCGGGCACCGGGTAGGCGGCGGAGGTCAGGTAGGTGACGAGCAGGACCACGAGGCCGAGGAGCATGAGCGTGACCATCGTCGGTGCCCACCACGTGGGGCTGGGCTCGGCGGCGGCCGCTGCGGCGAGCTCCTCCTCGTGCTCCTTGGTGCGGGTGACCGGGGTGCCGTCCTTGCGCTTGCGCCTCTTCGATACGGGCACGTCGTCCTCCAGGTGGTGGTCCGCCGTCGGGGCGGTGCGGAAAGTGGGTGCGCGCGCACGGGGCGCGACCTCGGCCTAGCGTAGTCTTCGAGCGCAGCGGCGATGTCGGGAGGTGGCGAGATGGCCGGGTTCCGGGTCCCGCCGGCCTCCCTGCGCGTGGCGGCGGTCGGGGTGCTCGCCGGGCTCGTCATCGCCGTCAACGCCCGCGACGCGGGGGACGACCCGGAGCGTGCCGCGACCGACCTCGTCTCGCTCGCCCGCGCGCAGACCTCACGCCTGGAGACCCTCGAGGACGAGAACTCCGAGCTCCGCGAGCAGATCGAGCCCTACCTCGAGCCGCACGAGGAGGATCCCGGAGCCGCCCCGGACGAGGTGCGCGTCGCGGCCGGTACCGCTGCCGTGAGCGGTCCCGGCATCGAGGTCGCGCTCGACGACGCCGACGTGCCCGACTCCGGCATGCCTGCGGACCGGGTCGCCGACGACTACGTGGTCCACCAGCAGGACGTGGAGGGCGTCATCAACGCACTGCGTGCGGGTGGCGCCGAGGCCCTGACCGTCCAGGGGCAGCGCGTCCTGCCCACGACGACCGTGCGGTGCGTCGGCAACGTGCTCTACGTCGGTGCGCGCGTCTACTCGCCGCCGTTCGTCGTCGGAGCCGTCGGGGATACCGACGAGCTGCTCGCCGCGCTGGAGAGCTCCGAGGCGGTCGACATCTACCGGCAGTGGGTCGACCTCATCGGCCTCGGCTATGCGGTCACGGTCCACGACCGGCTGGACGTCCCGCCGTCGTCGTCGGTGACGACGCGGTTCGCCGAGCCGATCGGGGCCGGCGGGCCCGAGGGCGACGAGGCGTCCTCGTGACGGCCCTGGCCGACGGCCGGCAGCACCCGACGCCCCCGGAGGACACCGAGGCGCGCTCGTCCCGTCGCCCGGGGCGCCGACGCTCACCCGTCTGGGGCGCCGTCGGCGTGATCGGCGAGCTGCTGCTCACGGCCGGCGTGCTCCTCGGCCTGTACGTCGTGTGGCAGCTGTGGTGGACCGACCTCGAGGGGCACGCACGCCAGGAGCAGTCCGTCGCTGCCATCGCCGACGCCATCGGGGAGGCCCCGACCGCGGTCGGGGCCCCGCGGACCGACGAGCCGCCCCCGTTCTCGCCCGCCGCGCTCACCCTGCCCGACGGGATGGAGGCGCTCGGGATCGTCCACGTGCCGTCGTGGGGGAGCGACCACGGCCTGCCCCTGATCGAGGGCGTCGGCATGGACGTGATGGACTTCGGCGCCCTCGGTCACTAC
The DNA here is from genome assembly GCF_049856175.1 of Georgenia sp. Z1491. GTDB lineage: Bacteria > Actinomycetota > Actinomycetes > Actinomycetales > Actinomycetaceae > JB111. Next base: position 84,601 of record NZ_JBNDNA010000001.1, on the reverse strand, counting down.
CCGGGAACGGCCATGCCCGGGGAGGTGGGGAACTTCGCGGCCGCCGGGCACCGGCAGACCCACGGCTCGCCGCTCGGGCGGGTCGCCGACCTCGACGCGGGCGACCCGATCGTCGTCGAGACGGCGGACACCTACTACGTCTACCGCGTGACGGGCTCCGAGATCGTGCGCCCCTGGGACGTCGAGGTCGTCGCGCCCGTGCCGGGGGACCCCGGTGCCGAGCCCACCGAGCGCCTGATGACCCTGACGACCTGCCACCCGTTCAACTACTCCACCCACCGGTGGATCACCTACACCGAGCTCGACCACTGGGTCGACCGCGCCGACGGGCTGCCCGCCGAGCTCCTCGAGGAGGACTGATGTACTCGGCGTTGTTCCGTGCCCTGCCCGGCCCACGGTGGTTCCGGGCGGTGCTCATGACGGCCCTGCTCCTCCTCGCCGTGGTCGCCCTCTTCCTGTGGGTCTTCCCGTGGGTAGAGTCGCAGCTCCCCAGCGCCGACCTGACAGTGGAGTGACACGTGGCCCGCATCCTCGTCGTGGACAACTACGACAGCTTCGTGCACACGATCGTCGGGTACCTCCAGCACCTCGGTGCCCGGACCGCCGTGCGGCGCAACGACGACGCCGAGCTCGACGTCGCGGGGTACGACGGCGTCCTCGTCTCGCCCGGGCCCGGCGTCCCGAAGGAGGCCGGCCGCTCCGGCGAGATCGTCGAGGACTGTGCTCGCACGGGCGTGCCGATGCTCGGGGTCTGCCTCGGGCACCAGGTCCTCGCCGAGCTCTACGGCGGGGTCGTCATGCACGCGCCGGAGCTCATGCACGGCCGCACCTCCGAGGTCGAGCACGACGGCACCGGGGTCCACGCCGGGCTCGCCAGCCCGTTCACCGCGGCGAGGTACCACTCGTTGGCGGTCGTGCCGGAGTCGGTGCCGGACGAGCTGGTCGTCACGGCGCGCACGCCCGGCGGCGTGGTGATGGGGCTCGCCCACCGGGAGCTGCCGCTGCACGGCGTGCAGTACCACCCCGAGTCGGTGATGACCCGAGGCGGCCACCGCCTGCTGGCCAACTGGCTCGAGCTCGCCGGCCAGACCGGCGCGGTCGCCGCGGCCGAGGGGCTCGCCCCGCTCGTCCGGGCCTGACGACGGCGGGCCGCGCGGGCGCGGCCCGCGGCCTCCGGGTATCGACCGCACACTCGGCGGCCCCCACCCGCGCGCTCTGCGCGAGCGGGGAGGCTGCGGGTCAGTCCCCGTCGGTGGGGGGCTCCGGCGGCGGCTCGGTGGTCGTGGGTTCCTCGGTCTCCTCGGGCCCGCGGGAGATCGTCACGTCGACCCGCGTGTCCTGGGGGATCAGCCCACTGTGCGACTGCGTGATGACGTCGCCCTCCGGCACGTCGTCCGAGAACTCCTCCGTGAAGTTCGAGCTCAGTTCGAGGGAGTCGAGGATCGACTCGGCCTCCTCGCGCGGCAGGCCGGTGAGGTCCTGCAGATCGACGTTGCCGGATGCGAGGAACAGCGTCACCTCGGTGTCGCGCGGCACCGAGGTGCCGGTCGCGGGGTCGGTCCGCAGGGCCTGGTCGGCGCCCGCCCCGGGCTCGTCGACCGTGTTGGTGTTGCCCACGCTGAGACCGGCGTCCTGGAGGATCTGCCGGGCCTCCTCCTGGCTGCGGCCGGCGACGTCGGGAACGAGGACGTCGCCGGGCCCGGCGGACAGGATGATCTCGACGGAGCTGCCGCGCGGGGCGGACTCACCCGGTGCGGGGGTCGAGCGGAGGAACAGGTCCTCCTCGATCGTGTCGTCGTTCTCGGGCTCACCGAACGTCGCCTCGAGCTCGACCTCCTCGAGCTCGTCGACGATCTCGGCCCGGTCCATTCCCTCGAGGTCCGGGACGGTCACCTCGGCGGGCCCGGAGGACAGGACGACGTCGACGGAGCTCCCCGTCTCCACGGACGTGCCGGGCTCCGGCGTCGAGCTGAGGAACAGGCCCTCCTCGACGTCGTCCGAGCTCTCGGGGTCGAGGAAGTTGGGGACGAGCTCGGCCTCGTCGAGCTCGGCCGTGATGGCCGCCTCGTCGAGCCCCTCGAGCTCGGGCACGTCGACCGTCGTCACTGCCGGGGTGGTCTCCTCGTCGCCGCGACCGTCGCCGGTGACGAGCAGGTAGGTGACGACGCCGCCGACGACGAGCAGGGCGGCGAGCAGGATCCACAGCCAGGCCCACGACCGCTTCGGCTCGTCCTCGACGGGCTGGGGTGTACGGCGGTAGGGCTCGGGGTCGCCGGCGCCGGGAGCGGCGGCCGGGACCGACGCCTTGGGGACGACCCGGGTGGCGGAGCCCGCGGCGGCGGCCGCCGCGGCGCCCGCTCCGGCAGCCGCCCACGCGGTGGTCGGCGGCGCGCTGACCTCGCTGCCGCGGGAGGCGGCGAGCAGGTCGCTGCGGAAGTGGGCGGCGTCGGCGTAGCGCTCGTCGCGGTTCTTGGCGAGCGACTGCATGACGACGCGGTCGAGGTTCTCGGGGATGTCGGAGGCGATCGAGGACGGCGTCGGCGGGGTCTCGCGGACGTGCTGGTAGGCCACCGCCACGGCGGAGTCGCCGGAGAACGGGGGACGGCCCGTGAGGAGCTCGAACAGCAGACAGCCCGTGGAGTAGAGGTCCGACCGGGTGTCGACGACCTCGCCGCGCGCCTGCTCGGGGGAGAGGTACTGGGCGGTGCCGACCACGGAGTGCGGCTGGGTCATCGTCGCAGAGTTGTCCGACAGCGCGCGGGCGATGCCGAAGTCCATCACCTTCACGTCACCGGTCGGCGTGATCATGATGTTGCCGGGCTTGATGTCGCGGTGGACGATGCCCTCGCGGTGGCTGTACTCGAGCGCGTTGAGCACGCCGACGACGATGTCGACGGCCTCGCTGATCGGCACCGGGTCGCCGTCGCCGAGCAGGTCGCGCACCGTGTGGCCCTCGACGTACTCCATGACGATGAACGGGATGCGACGCTCGCCGGGCGTGCCGGCCGCCTCGACGTGCTCGCCCGTGTCGTAGACGGAGACGATCGCCGGGTGATTGAGACCGGCTGAGGACTGGGCCTCCCGCCGGAACCTGGTGAGGAACGAGGGGTCGCGCGCGAGGTCGGCGCGCAGCATCTTGACCGCCACCGTGCGCGAGAGCCGGGTGTCCCGCCCGACGTGCACCTCGGCCATCCCGCCGCGTCCGATGAGGCCGCCGAGCTCGTACCGATCCGCCAGGACGAGGGGTTCGTCGGTCACGTCGTCACTCACGTCCGTCCTCCTTCGCGGTCTCCGCCCGGTCTCCCGCGGCGGGCGCGGTGCCGTCCACTCTACCGACGGGATCGCCGCCGGGCCGTCGTGGTCTGCGGATACTTTCCAGCGCGTCGCGCAACCGGTCCGCCGCGGCCGAGGCCGACGCCGGTCGGCCGGCCGGGTCCTTGGCCAGCAGGTCGCGCACGACGGCGGCCAGCTCGGGCGGTGCCCCGGACACCTCCGGCACGGGGTCGTTGACGTGGGCCAGCAGAACGTCGAGCGGCCGCGCCCCGCCGAACGGCCGTTCGCCGGTCAGCGCCTCGACGGCGATGACACCGACCGCGTACAGGTCGGCCGCCGGCCCCGCCGTGGCGCCGCGGGCCAGCTCGGGCGCCAGGTACTCGGGGGTCCCCATGACCATCCCGGCGGACGTCATCGTCTCCTGGCCCACGGCCCGGGAGATGCCGAAGTCGGTGATCTTCACGGTGCCGCGCGCGGAGACGAGCACGTTGGCGGGCTTGACGTCCCGGTGCACGACGCCGGCGGCGTGGGCGGCCTGCAGCCCGTCGAGGACCTGGACGAGGATCCGGATCAGCGTCGTCGGCGGGAGGGTGCCCTCTCGGGTGAGGAGGTCGGCGAGGTCGTCGCCGACGACGAGCTCGTGCGTGAGGTACGCGCCGCCGTCGTCGGCGCGGCCGTGGTCCAGCAGCGCGGCGATGTTGACGTGCCGCAGCCGCGCCGTGTTCTGGGACTCCTTGCGGAAGCGCTCGAGGAAGTGCGGCTGCGCGGCGAGGTCCGGGTGCAGGCACTTGATGGCGACCTGCCGTCCGAGCCGCTGGTCACGGGCCACCCACACCTCGCCCGAGCCGCCGGTGTTGAGGTGCACGGTCAGCTCGTACCGGCCGACGACGAGGTCGCCCGCAGCCAGGCGCCCGGCCGGCTCCTCCGGCGGGGTGCCGGGCGGCCGGGACGCCTGCGCGCCCGGCAGCGCGCCCGTGCGGGCGACGTCGTCGGGCCCGGGCGAGGGCGGGTGCCCGCGGGGGGTGGTCATGGCAGCGCCGCCTCCATCACGGACGCCGCGATCGGTGCGGCCAGCTGGGCCCCGCCGACGCCCCAGCCGACGTTCCCGCCGTTCTCGACGATGACGGCCACCGCGACCTGCGGGTCGTCCGCCGGCGCGAAGCCGGTGTACCAGGCGTGGGGCGGGGTGTTCGCGTCGATCTCGGCGGAGCCGGTCTTGCCGGCCACGCTCACCCCCGGGATCGCGCCCGGGGTGTCGTAGCCCTGCTCGACGACGTCGATCATCATCGACGTCATCTCCTCGGCCGTGCGGGAGGAGATCGGCTCGGAGAAGACCTCCGGGTCGTGGGTGCCGACCTCCTCGAGGTCCGCGGTGAGGGTGCGCTCGACCAGGTACGGGGTCATGAGGACGCCGTCGTTGGCGATCGCGGACGCCACCATCGCCATCTGGAGCGGGTGCGTGCGCACCGAGAACTGTCCGATCGCCGACTGGGCGAGCTCGGGCGGGGTCGCGTCCGCGGGGAAGCGCGACGGCGTGACCGGCAGCGGGACCTCGAGCGCGCGGCCGAAGCCGAACTCCTCGGCCTGCTCGTTGATCTCGTCGGTGCCGAGGTCGACCGCGCCGATCGCGAACGGGGTGTTGCAGCTCTCGATGAGCGCCTGGCGCAGGGTGGCGCTGCCCGAGCCGTCGCCGCACGCGCGCTCGCCGGGGTTGTGCATGAACGTCTGCGTCTGCGGCAGCTGGTACTCGGTGGGGGCCTCGACGACCGAGTCCGCCGTCAGGCCGTTCTCCACCATGGCGGCCGCGGTGACGAGCTTGAAGGTCGAGCCGGGTGCGTACTGGTCGCCCCCGATCGCGCGGTTGAGCAGCGGGCGGTCGGGGTCGTTCGACAGCTCGTCGTAGGCGCTGGTGGCCTCCTCGCGCACGTGGGACGCGAGGGGGTTCGGGTCGAAGGACGGCGAGGAGTACATGGCGAGGATCGCGCCGGTGCGTGGGTCGATCGCGACGACGGCGCCGCGCTGGTCCCCGAGCCCCTCGATCGCGGCTGCCTGGACCGCGGGATCGATCGTCAGGTCGAGGGCCCCGCCGCGCGGCTGGTTACCGGTGATCAGGGCCTGGAGCCGGGCGACGAGCAGGCCGGGGTCGTTGCCGTTGAGGACCTCGTTGCCCGACCGCTCCAGCCCCGTCATCGACGAGTGCACCACCGAGAAGTACCCGGTCAGGTGGGCGTACGCCGGCCCCTGCTGGTAGCGGCGCAGGTAGTTGTAGGCGTCGTCGACGGGTTCCGACGTGACGATGGGCGTGCCCTCGACGACGATCGGCCCGCGGTCCTGGCCGAACTCCCGGTAGAAGGTGCGCACGTTGCGGCCGTCCGCGTTGAGGTCGCCCGCCTGGGCGAACTGGACGGTGGTCGCCGAGACCATGAGCGCGAGGAACATCAGCGCGATCACCACGGTGAGGCGTCGGATCTGGGGGTTCATCGCCTGCCCTCCTGCTCGCCGCGGCCGGGTCGGTCGTCGTGCGCGTCGTGCGCGCCGTACCCGTCGTGCTCCTCGTCGGGGAGCAGGGTGGCACCGGGGTCCGCGTCCGTGGCCGCCGTGGCGTCCCGGGCGGCCGTGGCCGCCGTCGGGCGCTGCTCGCCGGGCACGGGCCGGTAGCCCGAGCGCGGGGCGTCGCCCAGGGTCTTTCCGTCCTCCTCGTCCCACGCGTCACCCGTGGCGGTCCAGCCGGACGGCGCGTCCGCGTCGCGGTGCCGGTCCGGGGCCGGCGACCGTCCGTGGGCCCCCGGGGCGGCGTCGGGCACCGGCGTGCCGCCCACGCTCGTCGGCGCGTCGTCGGTGGGGCGGCCGGCACCCGCCCCTGCGTGGTCCGCGGCACCGCCCCTCGAGGCGGTCGCACCCGAGGCGCCGACGACTGCGGGCGCGCGGGCCACGTCGGGGGAAGGTGCGGTGGTGCCGGTGCCGAGCGCCGCCACGGACGACGGGTCGACGACGGGCGCGGGCCGCCGTCCGGCGTCGGAGACGCGCAGCAGGAGCGCGACGATCACCCAGTTCGCCACGAGGGAGGACCCGCCGAGGGCGAGGAACGGGGTGGTCAGGCCGGTGAGCGGGATGAGCCGGGTCACGCCGCCGACGACGACGAACACCTGAAGCGCCATCGTGAACGCGAGACCGGCCGCGAGGAGCTTGCCGAACCCGTCGCGCACGGCGATCGACGCGCGCATGCCGCGCTGCACGACGACGAGGTAGACGAGCAGGATGGCGACGAGCCCGGTGAGGCCGAGCTCCTCGCCGAGCGAGGCCATGATGAAGTCGGACTCGGCGTAGGGCACGAGCTGCGGGTAGCCCAGTCCCCAGCCCGAGCCCATGAGCCCGCCCGACGCGAGACCGAAGAGGCCTTGGACGAGCTGGCCGGAGCCGCCCGGGTTCCGGGAGTACACCTCCGGGTCCAGGGCGTGGAGCCAGACGTCCACGCGCGCCCCGACGTGCGGGAAGAGCGAGGCGGCCAGCACCGCCCCGCCGATCGCGAGCAGCGCGCCGAGGATCACCCAGCTGATGCGCTCCGTCGCCAGGTACATGAGCGCCACGAACATCCCGAAGAACAGCACCGCGGTGCCGAGGTCGCGCTGCAGGACGAGGACGGCCATCCCGACGCCCCAGGCGATGAGGATCGGGCCGAGGTCCCGGGCCCTGGGCAGGTGCATGCCGAGGAACCTCGGGCCCGCGAACGCGAGGTTGTCCCGGTTCGCCACGAGGTAGCCGGCGAAGAACACGGCCAGCGCGATCTTGGCGACCTCGGCGGGCTGGAAGCTCAGGGGCCCCACGCCGATCCAGATGCGCGCGCCGTTGATCGTGCGGCCGAGACCGGGCACGAGCGGCAGGAGGAGCAGGACGATGCCGACGACCATCGAGGTGTAGGTCATGCCGCGCAGCCCGCGGTGGTCGCGGACGAGGAGCAGCACCGCGAGGGCCAGTGCGACGCCGATGGCGGTCCACATGAGCTGCCGGTCGACCGACGCCGTCCCGTCGGCGATGTCGATGCGGTGGATCATCGTCAGGCCGATGCCGTTGAGGAGGATGACCGACGGCAGGATCACGGGGTCGGCGTACGGTGCACGCCACCGGACGACGAGGTGGGCGACGAGCGCCATGCCCGCGAAGGCTCCACCCCGCTGGAGGAGGTCGGTCGGGAGCGCCTCGGTCGTGTTGAGGGCGACCTGGACGTAGCCGAACAGGACGATCGCGACGGCCAGCGCCAGCAGCCCGAGCTCCGGCCACCGGCCCGACCGGGCGGACTGCTGACGGACGACCGCCATCAGACGGCCCCCCTCACGCGGCCCCGCTCTGCGACTCGCTGGGCGACTCGCTCCCGGACTCGCTCGGGGACTCGCTGGGCGACTCCTCGGGTACGACGGAACCACGCAGGTTCTCGACGACGTCGCGAGCCCCGGACAGCGAGCCGCGCGTGATGGGCGAGTCGAGACGCTGCTGGGCCAGCGGAGTGAGCTCGTCGATGCGCAGGTCGGTGCGCTCGTGGAGGTCGGAGAGGCCCAGCGGGCCGACGTGCTGGGGGATGCCGCGGTAGATCGCCACGTGGTCGCCCGAGGGCGCGACGTAGTACTGCTGCTGCGTCCAGGTCCAGCCCGCGAACGCGCCGGCGGCGAGCAGGACGAGACCGGCGACGACGCCGAGCAGGACCCGTGGCAGGCGGCGCCTGCGGGTCGTGTCCTGCTCGCCGGACTCCGCGCCCAGGAGTGCGGCCGCACGCTCGGCGGAGGACGCGCGCGCCGCGGCCCCGGTGGCGCCGCCGGCGGAGGCGTCCGACCGGCCTGCCCCGTCCGGGCGCTGCGTGGGGCGCTCGGCGGCGGAACCGACGATCTGGGGGTCGGCGGTCGGGAGCCCGGGGGAGTCGCCGGAGGAGAGGAAGTCGGCGACGACGCACGTGACGTTGTCGGGCGCGCCCGCGCGCAGGGAGAGGTCGACGAGTGCCTGGGCGGCCGCGCCCGGGTCGTCGGTGTCCCGCAGGGTCTCGGCGATCGTGTCCTTGGAGACCACGCCGAACAGCCCGTCGGAGCACAGCAGCCAGCGGTCGCCGACCTTGGCCTCCCGCATGGACTCGTCGAGGTCGACCTCGCCGTCCGTGTCCCCCAGGGCGCGGAGGATCATGTTGCGCTGCGGATGGCGCTCGGCCTCCTCCAGCGTGAGACGGCCCGTGGAGACCAGGTACTGGACGAACGTGTGGTCCGTCGTGATCTGGGTGAGCTCGCCGCCGCGCAGGAGGTACGCCCGGGAGTCCCCGATGTGCACCATCGCGAGCTTGCTGCCCGTGCGGAGCATGGCGATGCACGTGGTGCCCAGTCCCGCGAGGTCGGGATCCGCAGTCGAGCGGGCCACGAGGTCGGCGTGGGCGTCGGCGACGGCGCCGCGCAGTAGGCCGAGCAGCTCGTCGGCGCCGTGCTCGTCGTCGAGCGGGGCGAGGTGCGCGACGGCGACCGAGCTGGCGATGTCGCCGCCCGCGGGCCCGCCCATGCCGTCCGCGAGGACGAGCAGGTGCTCGCCGGCGTACCCGGAGTCCTGGTTGCTCGACCGCAGCAGGCCGACGTCGGACCGGGCGGCGAATCGCGTGACGATGGGCATCCGCTACCGCCTCAGCTCGATGACGGTCTGGCCGATGCGGACGGGGAGGCCGGCGGGGACCTGGATGGCGGTGCCGATCCGTTGGCCGGCGACGGTCGTCCCGTTGGTCGAGCCGAGGTCCTCGAGGAACCACTTGCCGTCGCGCGGGAAGAAGCGGGCGTGCCGGGAGGAGGCGTAGTCGTCCTCGAGCACGAGCGTGCACGACTCGGCGCGTCCCACGAGGATCGCGGAGCGCGTGAGCGGCACCGAGGTGCCGGTCAGCGGGCCCTCCGTCACGACGAGCCGGGTCGGGGCGTCACGACCGGGGGCCGGTCGGGCGGGGGCGCCCGTGGACCGACCGCCGCGCGCGGGTCGGCCGCGCGTGGGACGGGGCGAGACGCGGGTGCCGAAGATGTCGTTGCGCAGGACGAGGACGGCGAGCAGGACGAACAGCCACAGACCGGCCAGGTAGCCCACGCGCAGGAGCGTGACGACGAGCTCGTTCACGCGATCAGGCCTCGTCCTCGCCGGTCCAGAACATGATCCGCGAGCGGCCCATCGTGATCGTGTTGCCGTCCACGAGGGTGGCCGCGGTGATGCGGTGCCCCTCGACGAACGTGCCGTTGGTCGTCCCCAGGTCGGTGGCGATGACGGCCTGCGGCGACACGGTGATCTCGAGGTGCCGGCGGGACACGCCGGAGTCGTCGAGGACGATGTCGGACTCCGAGCCGCGGCCGAGCACGGTCGTCGGGCCGGTGAGGAGGTAGCGGCGTCCGTCGATGTCGAGGATCGGGTGCGCGGCGGAGGCGGTCGCGGCGGCCGCGGGCGCCACGGCGCCGCGCCGCGTGGCGGAGCGGACCTGGATGCGCCCGGTGCTCAACGAGTCGTTGACGACGAAGTCGATGTCCACGGGTCCGACGAAGCTGTAGGACTGCGAGGTGGCGTGCGCGGTCGCGGCCGCCGTCATCTCTCCGGCCAGCGCGTCGTGCCCCCACTCCTGGACGCGAGCGAGGTCGTTCGGGGCGAGCTCGACGTGGAACTCGTTCGGGGCGACCGTGCGGTCGCGGGTCAGCGTGGCCGCGCGCTCGTCCATCTCCCGCCGCACCGCGGAGGCGATCTCGACGGGCTTGACCTCCGAGCGGAAGGCCTTGGAGAAGACCGTGGACACCACGTTCTCCACACCCTTCTCGAAGCGGTCGAGGATGCCCATCCGTGCGGTGCTCCTTGCTGTCGGCCGGTCCGCCCGGTCCCGACCGGACGGTGTGCGCTCGCTGTACCTGACGCAGATGGTAACGACCCGTGGCTCGGGAGCGGGACGCCGCCCCGTCCCACGACTCGGCGTGACGTGGCGAGACGCGATGCGGGTCGCGATGCGGGACGGTGTCATGCGCCGGGACGGTTGCGGCTAGGGTATTGCGGTGCCGCCTCGAGTCCCGACACCGTAGATCGAGCCCGCGGGCGTTGTGGCGGCCTTGTCCTGGTCCCACGCGGCGGTCGCTCTGACCGGTCCGCGGGGGAGCGGCAAGTCCTCCGCGCTGGCGGCCTGGGCGCAGGGGCGCGGCGACGTCCACTGGGTCGAGGACGGGGTGATCCCCGATGTCACGGAAGGCTTTCTCGCCGTCGACGACCTCCAGGATCTCGGGCCCGAGGCACGGTCGCGGATCTCGGCGACGCTCCGGCGCCATCACGGCCTCTCGGTCCGCGGCGCCGTGCGGTCGGTGCCCCGGCGGGCGCTGGACTGGGACGTCGAGCTCGCCCCCGACCTCTACCTCGGCCTCGCCGGCACCGAGCGGATGCTCAACGCCTTCGGCTCCGCCGCCGACCCCGCCGTGGGGCTGGGGACGACGATCGTGCTCGGCACGGCCGCAGCACGGGTGATGCTGGCCAGGGGCGACGCCGGGCCGGCAGGTCGGCTCCCGGGGTCCCTCGCCCCGGACGACCCGGTGGACCGCATGACGACGGGCGCACTCACGGCGGTGGCCCTGCGCGCGGGGGGCCATGTCGATGAGGCGCGCACGGTGGCCGAGCGCGCCGCGGTGGTGAGCCGCGTGCACGGGCTCCGCTCGCCGTTCATGCTGCTGCCGACCCGCTCCCTCGACGAGTTCGGCGACGCGGCCGACGGCGTCCGGCCGATCCTCCCGCCGGCGAGCGACCAGCCGGACCTCACCGTGCGGGAGCTCGTCGTGCTGCGCGAGCTCTCGCGGACATCGAGCCTGGCGTGCATCGCGGAGACGCTCAGCGTGTCCCTGAACACGGTGAAGTCGCAGCGCAGCTCGCTCTGCCGGAAGCTGGGCGTCTCCTCGCGCGAGGAGACCCTGGCACGGGCGCTGGTGGCCGGCCTGCTGGCGGGCTGATCCTGCCGGCGGGCTGAGCCCGGACCCGGTCCCGCCGAGGAAGCAGGTCGGAACACCCCGTTGGGTGAGGTCGAGACACTCCCCGGGGGGGTGACACGGGGGACGTTCCGGCTCACCCCGCACCGAAGCCGATGCAGATCGAAACGATGAGCAACTGGTGTCCCCGTGCCGTCGTCCCCAGCTGCACGCCCCCGCCCCCCTGAGAAGCGTTCGCCCCCCATTCCGTCGAGCTCGTCCCCCCCGGCAGCCCGACGTCGCCCCGCCGCGCCGGCACGTCCGCGCGCGGGGACACGGCATGCGCTTCCTGCCTGCTAGGAGCGTGCATGTCCGCTGCGCGCCGCCTGCCTGCCGCCCACGTCACAGAAGCACCGGGCACGGTGCACGCCGGAGGAGGCGGGCCCGGTTCGGGGCGTTCCTCGGCCTGCCCACGTCGGTGCTCATGCTCGTCCCGTCGGCGGTCAGCTCGGCCCCGGAGGGCGGAGACGACGCGCCCGCGCCCACGGCGACGGTCCAGTACCTCACCGTCAGCACGTTGGTGAGCACGTCCGAGCTCACCCCCGGCGAGCCCTTCAGCGACACGATCGTCATGGGCTGCGACAAGGCAGCCTGCGTCGACGCGCAGCTGGTCGACCAACTGCCCGCGGAGCTCGCCGGCCTCCCGATCACCGATGCGGCCATCTCGCCCGGCGAGGCGTCGATCCCGCGGGCGGTCACGTGGCGCGAGGGCGGCAGCGACCTGCCGTGCGGCGCGGTCGGCATGGTCGAGGGCCAGAACTTCACCATCGTCCTCAGCCTCCAGGTGCCGGTGGACCTGGCGCCGGGCACGGACATCACCGCGCTCGCGACCGGCGTGAGCGAGGCCGACGTCGCCGGCCTGCGGCTGACCTGCACCGGCGAGATCGAGCCCGGCGCGAGCGCGGGCATCACCCTCGACGTCGAGCAGCGCGCCACCGAGCGGGACACCTCTGCCGGACCCGTCGTCGAGCTCACCCTCGCGGACACGCAGACCAGCGCCGCCTTCACGATCGGGACCACCGACGAGGCAGCCGGCTCCGCGACGAGCAGCATCACGGTGAACAACACGATGACCACGACCGTCACGGCCGCCAACGGCCGTACGGCCGAGGCCGGTGCCGGCGACACCCTCGTCGTCATCGCCCCGGGCATCGAGGTCACGCTCCCAAGGACGTCCGACCCGGCGGGGCCGTCGAGCCGGGCGACCGGGTCGTCTCCCGCCTTCAGGCGTGCGCCACCTGCACACCGAACCTCACCGCGGCCCCCGGCCTCGGCGCGGCAGCCGACGGAAGCTACTTCCGCAGCCCCTGCGTCGCGAACTCCGTCATCGACGGCGAGGACGACTGGGTCCTGCGGGCGGTCAACGCCGGCACCAGGCGCATCGACGAGCTCGTGATCGTCGAGCAGCTGCCCTCCCCGGAGGAGGCCATGCTGGTCTCGGGCACGCCGCGAGGCACGCAGTACCGCCCGCAGCTCGTCGAGGCCCCGGTCGTCCACGCACCCGAGGGCGCGACGACGACGATCGAGGTCACCATCGACGCCGGCGCCTGCGTCGGCACCTGGGACAAGCGCTCCCCGTCCGTGGCCGGCGCGCACCTGCCGACCGGCTCGATCCAGATCGACAAGGAGATCTCCGGCCCGGCCGCGGCCTACGCACCGGAAGAGATCCTCGCCGACGTCGAGTGCACGATCTCCGGCGTCGACGTGCACATGGGTGACTTCGGCACCGTGTCGCTCTCCGAGGACGGCGGGTGGATCGTCCGCGTCGACGGCTTCCCGCTGGGTTCCGCCGGCACGGTCAGCGAGCAGGGCGAGACCGGCGAGTTCGGTGAGACGTCGCGCACCGGCAGCCCGACCGACCTCCAGGTCGAGTCGGTGGTCGGCGCCGACGACCAACGGGTCGTCCTCGGCCCGGACAACGACTACGTCGCGACGGTGGGTGACCTGCCGCAGGGCGCCGCGTGCGTCGTGGCGGAGACGCTCAACGGCGGGGCCGACGCGTCGTCGATCTCGCCGGAGGACGGCACCGTCGTCATCGGTGAGGGCGACGAGGTCGCGGAGGTCGTCATCACGAACACCTTCGAGGCCACCTCGCTCGTGGTCACCAAGGCCGTCGAGGGCCCGGCGCCACAGGGCTCGACCTTCGAGGTCGACCTGCAGTGCGTCCGGGTGGTCGACGGTGCGGAGCAGGAGGTGACGATCCCGGGCGGCTCCACGCGCGAGCTCACCCTGGACAACCTGTCCGCCGTCTACGACGACCTCCCGCTCGGCGCGACCTGCGTGGTCACCGAGACCGGCACCGGCGGCGCGGACGACACGTCCGTGGCGGTCACCGGCGCCGACGGCGCACCCCTGGCGCTCATCGCGGCCCTGCTCATCGGCATCGGCGCCACCGCCGTGCTGGTGCACGGCAGGTAGGTGTCGCAGGACGGCTGGCGGGAGGCAGCCCTGACCCGGTGGGCACGGGAAGGCGCCGACCGGGGCGGCGGGGGCCGACCACCTCAGGGTGGTCGGCCCCCGTTCGTCGTCGTCGGGCAACACCGGGACCGGGACCTTCGGGGGTGGCGGAACCGCGCCCGGAGCACCAGGCTGGGTGACATGGAGCTCCACGCCGCAACGGCCGGGACAGACTCGAACGAGACCGAGAGCTACCGCCTCGACGACGCGACGGTCGAGGCCGTCGACGCGTGGTGGCGGGCAGCGAACTACCTGGCCGTCGGCCAGATCTACCTCATGGGCAACGCCCTGCTGCGCCGGCCGCTGCAGGACGCGGACATCAAGCCGCGGCTGCTCGGCCACTGGGGCACCTCGCCGGGCCAGAACTTCCTCTACGCCCACCTCAACCACCAGATCATCGAGCGCGACCTCGATGCGATCTACCTCAGCGGCCCGGGGCACGGCGGCCCGTCGCTGGTGGCGGCCGCCTGGCTCGAGGGCACGTACTCCGAGGTCTACTCGCACGTCGGACCCGACGAGCGCGGCGTCAACGAGTTGTTCCGTCAGTTCTCCTTCCCCGGCGGCGTCCCCAGCCATGTCGCGCCCGAGACACCCGGGTCGATCCACGAGGGCGGAGAGCTCGGGTACGTCCTGTCCCACGCCTACGGGGCTGCGTTCGACAACCCGGGCACGATCGCCGTCGCGGTCGTCGGCGACGGCGAGGCCGAGACCGGCCCGCTCGCCACCGCCTGGCACAGCAACAAGTTCCTCGACCCCACGGTCGACGGCACGGTCCTGCCGATCCTCCACCTCAACGGCTACAAGATCGCCAACCCCACCCTCTTCGACCGCATCCCGCGCGAGGAGCTCGAGGCGCTGATGATCGGCTACGGTCACCGCCCGCACTTCTTCGAGGGCGGGTTCGACGACGAGGACCCCGCCGAGACGCACCGCCGTTTCGCCGCGCTGCTGGCCCGGGTGCTCGACGAGATCGCGAACATCCGCTCGGCCGCGGCCGCCGGGACGCTCGAGGGTCGCCCGCGCTGGCCGATGATCGTCTTCCGCACCCCGAAGGGGTGGACCGGGCCGAAGGAGATCGACGGACTGCCCGTCGAGGGGACCTGGCGCAGCCACCAGGTGCCGATGAACCACGTGCGCGGCAACGCCGAGTACACGCGGCTCCTCGAGGACTGGATGCGCAGCTACCGGCCCGCGGACCTGTTCGACGAGGACGGGCGGGTCACCTCCGCCGTGGCCCGCAACAACCCCGCCGGCGAGCGGCGCATGAGCGCCAACCCGCACGCGAACGGCGGCAGCCTGACGCGGGACCTCGACCTGCCCGACTACCGCGAGCACGCCGTCGACGTGCCCTCGCCCGGCGGGACCATGGGCGAGGCCACGCGCACGCTGGGGAGCTGGCTCGCCGGCGTCGTCGACCGCAACCGCACGAACTTCCGGGTCTTCGGGCCGGACGAGACGGCGTCGAACCGGCTCTCGGCCACCGTCGACGTCGCCGGGAAGGCCTGGCAGGGCGAGATCGTGGACACCGACGTCGACCTCTCCCGCCGCGGGCGCGTGATGGAGGTGCTCTCCGAGCACCAGGTGCAGGGCTGGCTCGAGGGCTACCTGCTCACCGGTCGCCACGGCATGCTCAACAGCTACGAGGCGTTCGTCCACATCGTCGACTCGATGTTCAACCAGCACGCCAAGTGGCTCGACGCGAGCCTGGAGATCCCCTGGCGCGTGCCGATCCCGTCGCTCAACTACCTGCTGTCGAGCCACGTGTGGCGCCAGGACCACAACGGGTTCTCCCACCAGGACCCGGGGTTCCTCGACGTCGTCATGAACAAGACCGCCGACGTCACGCGGATCTACCTGCCGCCGGACGCCAACACGCTGCTGTCGACCTTCAACCACGTGCTGCGCAGCAAGGGGTACGTCAACGTCGTCGTCGCCGGCAAGCAGCCGAACCCGCAGTGGCTGACGATGGACGAGGCCGAGCTGCACTGCGCCCGCGGCATCGGCATCTGGGACTGGGCCGGCACCGAGGTGACCGGCGAGAAGCCCGACGTCGTCATCGGGTGCGCGGGCGACATCCCCACGATGGAGGCCATCGCGGCCGCCGGCCTGCTCGCGCGGGCGCTGCCGAACCTGAGGATCCGCGTGGTCAACGTCGTCGACCTCATGCGGCTGCAGGACGAGCGGGAGCACCCGCACGGCTTGAGCCACAAGGACTTCGATGCGCTGTTCACCACCGACCGGCCGGTGATCTTCGCGTTCCACGGATACCCGGCGCTCGTCCATCGCCTGACCTACCGCCGCACCAACCACGGCAACATCCACGTGCGCGGGTTCAAGGAGGAGGGCAGCACGACGACGCCCTTCGACATGCTCATGCTCAACGACCTGGACCGGTACCGCCTCGCGGCCGACGTCATCGACCGCGTCCCCGGCCTCGCCGAGCGCGCCGCCGGGCTGCGTCAGGAGCTCCTCGACACCAGGACCCGTGCCCGCATGCACGCCCGCCGGCACGGCGAGGACCTCCCGGAGGTCGCGGAGTGGACGTTCACGGACAGCCGCGGCGAGGAGGTGCGGCTCGGGTCGACCGACGACACGGGCGGCGACAACGACTGACCCTTCCCGGCGGGTGGGCGCAGTTCTGCCGGGCGCAGCGGCCCCCACCTGGCGAGTGAGCGGGATTCGGCCCGGCCGGTGAGCTCGGTTCTGCTGGGCGTCCCTCCTGCGGCGTCTCGCGGTGAGCCAGCGGGGTACACATCGAGTCAGTGCCCCGCGTCGACTGACTCGGCACGTACCCAGTTGCCTCGGTGACTCGGCACGCCTCGCACCGGCTCGGTGGGCGCCGGTGTGCCGGTCACTGCTGCGCGTCGACCGGCGCCGCCGGTGTGCGGGATCACCACCGGGGTGCCCGGATCCGCGGGCGTCACGCGGATCGCAGGTGATAGCCTGCTCTACGCTGTTTGCCGCAGTACAACGGCTCGCGCGAGTGGCGGAATTGGCAGACGCGCACGGTTCAGGTCCGTGTGCCCGAAAGGGCGTGGGGGTTCAAGTCCCCCTTCGCGCACAGTGTGATGTCCCAGGACATCGTGAACGGCTGAACCCCTGGTCTCGGGGGTTCAGCCGTTTTTCGTTGACGGTCTCTTGACGACGACGGTGCGCGCGCAGCCCTGTGTGACGATCGGTGCATGGCCGTGGAGCAGTCGAGAAAGCTGGACGGCAGCGCCGGGGATGCTGATTACGGTGTCATCGGGAAGTCGTACAGTGACTATCGCCGTCCCGACCCGCGGATCGCGCAGGCCGTGTGGGATGCGCTCGGCGGTGCACGGACGGTGCTCAACGTCGGCGCAGGGGCCGGGAACTATGAGCCCGTCGACCGGGACGTGACGGCGATCGAACCGTCAGCGAGCATGCGCGCCCAGCGAGCGGACCAGCTCAGCACTGCGATCGACGCGGTAGCCGAGTCGTTGCCGTTTCCAGACGATGCTTTCGACGCGGCGATGACGACGTTCTCGGTCCATCAGTGGGGCGATCTCGCCGCGGGACTCGCGGAGATCCGCCGCGTCACCCGCGGCCTTGTCGTCATCCTGACCTGCGACCCTGACCTGCTCGACCGCTTCTGGCTCGCCGAGTACGCGCCGGACGTCATCTCGACGGAACGTCGTCGCTACCCTGCGATGTCCGAGCTCGCCGAGGGGCTCGGCGGCGCGGTCGCCGTCGACCTGGTGCCGATTCCGCTCGATTGCACGGACGGGTTCAACGAGGCGTACTACGGGCGTCCCGAGGAGCTGCTCGGTGCCGGGGCGCGCGCGGCATGCTCGGCCTGGAGCTTCGTCGATCCTGCGCAGGCCGAGAAGTACGTGGCAGCCCTGGGTGCGGCGATCGATTCGGGCGCGTGGGACACCAAGTACGGCGCACTGCGGCGGCAACCGACGTTCGACGGCTCGCTGGTCATCGTCCGCGCCACGCCATAGGCACCCGCTCGGAGGCATGCGGCGCCCCCGCGCGGGTGCGTGAGTCGACGAGGGCAGGAGTTCAGGCCCTCCTGCGCGCCCATTGTCACCCGTTGTCACGGGGCCTCCGGACCTTCTAGGTTCGGAGGCCCCGTCACACCTGCATGAGAGGCGTAGTGGACCACCATGGCGTACGTCGGGATCGACCTCGCGTGGAACGATCGAGCGAGGACCGGCCTGGCGGTGCTCGATGCCGACGGCGCGTTGACGGCATCCGGGTCGGTCGGTTCCGATGCCGAGATCGACGACTGGCTCGCCCGGCACGTTGCTCACGGGCGGGAAATCATCGCCGTCGACGCACCTCTGGTCGTGACGAACGAGACCGGCCAGCGCGACTGCGAGCGTCTCGTGACCTCGGTCTACGGCCGGTACGACGCCGGCTGCCACTCGAGCAACCGCTCGATGAGCTACATGAACCCGCCCCGCGCTGAACGTCTGGCGCAGCGCCACGGCTGGGAGGTGGATCCGGGGTCGACGGCGCGGCCGCTCTGCCTCGAGGTCTACCCGCACGCGGCGATGGTGGGGCTCTTCGAGCTCGGTCGGACGCTGAAGTACAAGAAGGGTTCCATCGAGACCCGACGACCAGCCCTTGCCGAGGTCGTTGACCGTATTGAAGGGCTCGACAACCTCAAGCTCCGCGAGAGCCGGCGTTGGCAGGAGATCGTCGAGATCGTGACAGCAGCCTCTCGGCCGGCCGACATCAACAGGGTCGAGGACGAGGTCGACGCGATCCTGTGCGCACACCTGGCGTGGCTGTGGGACATCGATGCGGCTGCGCTCCATGTCTACGGCAGTGCCGCCGCCGGCTACATCGTCGCGCCGCCACCTCCGACGCACGCACCAGCTCCCCGACCTCGAACGACGCGGCCGCCGGCGACTCACGCAGCCGCGGTGATGCCGGGCGGGAACAAGGAACCGATAAGCGAGGAGTCGATCGGCTTCACGGTGGACGGGACCCCCGTCTCCTTCGCGACCTCGGGAGAAGCCGCGTGGCGGGCGGCGGTCGGACAAGCAGCCCGGCCGGCGCGTGACGGTCGCTCGCCGATCCTTGGTCGCACCGATCTCCTGCCACCGGCCTGACCCGCCCGGCCGGCCGCGGTCCGACCCGAGACGCAGGCCCGATCGCACTCCGCGACGCGGCTTGACCCCGGCCGGCGCTATCGTCCTGCCATGTCATGGAACTGCGCGATCGCCGTCGTCGAGGGTGCCGCACCGGCCGAGCTCGCCGGCGCCGGACTGCGACCTGTCGACGGCACCGTCCTCGCGGACTTCGTCCTCACGGCGGACACCTCGGCAGTCGGCTATCCGGGTGCGGTCTTCGCCGCCGCGGTTCCGAGCGGGACGGTGCTCCTCGGCGACATGCTCGACGTTCTCGGGCTTGCCCCCGTCCTGGCCCCGGTCCTTGGCCGCACCGTTCGACTCGCCGTCTTCGGCGGCACCTCGGACAGCTACCTCTGGCAGGTCACGGCGCCCGGCGGACCTCTCCGCGAGCTGCGCTCGCAGGAAGGACAGATCGAGCTCGACGACGGCGAGCCGGACACGGCGGAAGCGGCTGCAGGGATCGGGCCGCTGACCGAGGACTCGCTGATGGAGCTGCTCCAGCGCACGACGGGCGTGGCGCTCGACGACGCGCTGATATCGACCGAGACCACCCCGTACGTCCGCGACGGCGACGTATCGGGACCGGGTGACCCGGTGTCCGGGCAGGCCGTACCGGCTCCGCGCAGGCGCTCGTTGATGGACCGGCTCCGCCGCCGACGCTGAACGCAGGTTCTCGTCGGCGGGCGGGCCGGCGCCGCGGCTACGCTCGGTCGATGGCCACGGACGACCCGCGCGACGCCGACGAACCGACCTCGCAGCACCGACCCGTTCAGCACGAGCAGCCGGCTCAGCAGGACGAGCACGACGACCCCGACGAGCAGGACCGCGCGGCGCAGCTGGCCCACGAGTTGTTCGACATGGCGCGCCGCGGCGAGGCCGAGCGGCTCGCCGCGTACGTCGACGCCGGGGCCCCGGTCGACCTCGCCGATCCGGCAGGCAACACCATGCTCATGCTCGCCGCGTATCACGGGCACGCAGACGCCGTCCGGGCGCTCGCCGATCGTGGCGCCGGCGTCGACCGGCTCAACGACCGGGGCCAGTCCCCGCTGGCAGGCGCGGTCTTCAAGGGCGAGGAGGACGTTGTCGCCGCCCTTCTCGAGCACGGCGCCGATCCGGACCACGGCACTCCCACGGCGCGCGCCACCGCCGAGATGTTCGGACGAACGGACCTGCTCCCGCCCGCCTGACACCCCGCGTCTGCCCCCGTCCGACGCCTGCCGGCCCGTCTCCCATCGTGGTCGACGCGCCGTTCGCCGACAACGCGCGTCCCGCACGGTGCCAGACTCAGCCGGTGTCCACAGTCCCCACGAGCTCCGTTGCCACGACCTCCTCCGCCCCCACGACAAGCGCCGACGTCGCCGTCGTGGGCCTCGGTGCCTGGGGCTCCCAGGCGCTGTGGCGGCTCGCCGCCCGCGGCATCGACGTGGTCGGTGTCGAGCAGCACGCCGTCGGCCACGCGCTCGGCTCGACCCACGGCACCACGCGCCTCTTCCGCGAGCTCTGCCTCGAGCACCCCGGCCTCACGCCGATCGCCGGCCGCGCCCGCGAGCTGTGGCGCGACCTCGAGGCCGCCACCGGCACCGAGCTGCTCACGCTCACCGGCGGCGTGATGGCGGGACCGTCGGCCGGCCGCGTCGTCTCCGGGGTCCTCGACGCCGCCCGGGCCGCCGGCACGGCGGTGGAGACGATCGGCGCCCCCGACGCCCGCGACCGGTTCCCCGTCCTGCACGCCCTGCCCGAGGACCACGTGGCCGTCCTCGACCCGGCCGCCGGCCTCGCACGGCCCGAGGCCGGGGTCCGTGCCTCCGTCGACGCCGCACGCACCGCCGGAGCAAGGGTCGTCCGCGCTCGGGTGGAGGCCATCGACGAGGCGAGAGCCGGCGTCGTCGTGCGCCTCGGCGGCGGAGGCACCCTCACCGTCCGCCAGGTGGTCGTCGCGGCCGGCGCCTGGACCGACCGGCTCGTCGACCTGCCGCTGCGGCCGCGCCGCGTCCCCATGTTCTGGTTCACCGGGCGCGACCCCGCGGCGCTCGCACCGGGCGGGATCCTCGACGTCGGGAGGTTCCCGGTGATCATCCGCGAGCTCGACGACGGGCGCTGCGTCTGGGGGCACGGCGCCCAGCTCCCCGGCACCGACGGCGGGTTCGCCGTCAAGCTCGGCCTCGACGACGACGGCACCGACGCACTCGGTTTCTCCGACGCCGATCCCGACCGGCTCGACCGGTCGATCGACCTGGGCCGCGACGCCGCTGCGCTCGCCGACGCGGTCGCGCACGCCTACCCGGACGTCGACCCGAGCCCGGTGTCCGGCGTCGCCTGCATGTACACGCGCTCGGCGGACCAGCAGTTCCACGTGGGCCGCCTGCCCGGCCGGGAGCGGCTGGTCGTCGCCGCGGGGGACTCCGGGCACGGCCACAAGCACGCGCCGGCGATCGGCGAGCTCCTCGCCCAGGAGGTGGCGGGGGCGAGCCCCTTCGCGGACACGACCTTCATGCGAGCGGACCGGTAGGCCGGGCCCGCTGCGCGGGCGGGGCCCTCGCTACCGGGCCCGCCGCGGGGGTGCGGACTTCGCTCCGGACCAGCCGCGCGTCGGGGCCGGGTGACACCGAGCACCACGCGTCCGCCACACTGTCCGACATGCAGTCCCTGCTCGGGTACCTCCTCGTCGCCGCGACGGCGCTGGTCAACGCGATCGTCGTCGCCGTGGTGGCCCGGCGCCTGCTCGGGGCGCCGGTCGGCTGGCCGCGCACGATCATCGTCGCGCTGATCGGTAACACGGCGGCGGTGGCGCTGCTCGACCGGGTGCTCGAGGGCCTGCACATCGGCACCGACCAGATCTGGACCAGCACGGCGGACCCGCTCCCGCTCGGGATCATCCTCGTGCTCGGCACCGCATGGGTCCTCGTCCTGGAGATCATGGTCCTCGCCGTGCTCGAGGCCGTCGTCCCCACCGGCGCGCTCCCCTCGCCGATCGCGTTCGTCCGCGGCACGCCCGCCCGCTTCCGGCGGGCACGTCGGTACGCGGAGGTCGTCCAGATCGCGGCCCGGCACGGTTTGGTGGCCTGGCTCCGGCCACGCATGCCCAGGCGGCGCGACGCCGACGCCGCTCCCCACACGTCGGCCCGCGCGCTGCGGCGGGCGCTGGAGGACGCCGGCGTCACGTTCGTCAAGCTCGGGCAGACGCTCTCCACCCGGCCGGACCTGCTGCCGGCGACCGTCGTCGAGGAGCTGTCCCGCCTGCACTCCGACGTCCCCGCCCTCTCCTGGGAGGAGGTCCGCCCCGTCGTCGACGCCTCGCTCGGCCGCCCCCTGGAGGAGGTCTTCGCGCACGTCGACACCGCGCCGCTCGCGGCCGCCTCGGTCGCCCAGGTCCACACGGCGCGCCTGCACGACGGTTCCGAGGTCGTCCTCAAGATCCAGCGCCCCGGCGCGCGCCAGCAGGTGACCGGCGACATGGACATCGTCATGCGGCTCGCGGACCGGCTCGACCGCACGACCTCCTGGGGCCGCAGCCTCGGACTGCGCTCGCTCGCCCGCGGGTTCGCCGACTCCCTCGACGAGGAGCTGGACTACACGGTCGAGCTCTCCAACATGCAGGCGATGGCCGCGTCGACCACGTCGGACCTGGTCCACGTGCCGCGCGCCTACCCGGAGATCAGCTCGCGGACCCTGCTGGTGATGGAACGCATCGAGGGGTCGCCCCTGTCGTCGCCGCGCGCCGACGTCGAACGGCTCCGGCTCGACCGGCGCGACGCGCTCAGCCAGGCGCTGGTCGGCACGATCCTGCGCCAGGTGCTCGTCACCGGGGTCTTCCACGCCGACCTGCACCCCGGCAACATCATGCTGCGCCCCGACGACACCGTCGCGCTCCTCGACCTCGGCTCGGTGGGACGCCTGGACTCGGGGTCGCGCGGATCGCTCGGGCTCGTGCTCGGCGCCGTCGAGCGGGGCGACGCGATCGCCACGACCGACGCCCTCGTCGACCTCCTCGACCGGCCCGACCACCTCGACGACCGGGCGCTCGAGCGCGAGATCGGTCAGCTGCTCACCCGGCTGGCGGTGCTCGACGCGGGGGGCACCTCGGCCGTGTTCGGCGACCTGCTGAGCATCGTCCTGCGTCACCGGTTCACCGTGCCGCCTCAGCTCGCCGGTGCCTTCCGCGCGCTCGGCTCGCTCGAGGGCACCCTCGCCCTCCTGCGCAGCGACGTCGACCTCGTCACCGCCGCCCGCGCCGAGGGGCGCTCGCTGTCCCGCGAGAAGCTCGGCCCGCAGGCGGTCAAGGACGCCCTGCTCGGGCAGGCGGCCGCGGTCCTGCCGATGCTCCAGCGCCTGCCCCGACGCCTCAACCGGCTCACGGAGGACCTCGAGGCAGGCCGCTTCACCGTCAACACCCGCGTGCTCGGCCACGAGGACGACCGCGCGTTCGTCACGGGCATCGTCCAGCAGCTCATCGTCGCCGTGCTCGCCGCCTCCCTGGGACTGGCGGGCGCCCTCCTGATCAGTACGCCGGGCGGCCCGGACCTCGCCGAGGGCATCCGCATCCTCCCGGTCGTGGGAGCGGCGCTCCTGCTGTTCGCGTTCACGCTCGGCGCACGGGTGCTCGTGCAGGTCTTCCTCGGGGACCAGGACCAGGCACGACGTCGGAGCGAACGGCGATAGCCGGTCACCCATCTGCGCCGGAGGGGGCGGCTGCGGGAGAATGTCCCATGCCGTCGCTGCCGAAGCTGCCCACCTACGCCGACCTCGACCGGAGCCTGAGATCGACGTTCGCGCTGAAGTGGGTGATGAACGCCTGGCCGCCGATGCTGTTCGCGGGCATCCGGATCACCCATCTCTCCCCGGACGCGCGGACGGCGCGGGTCCGGCTCTCGAAGAATCCGCTGACCTCGAACTACGTCGGCACCCAGTTCGGCGGCTCGCTGTACGCGATGACCGACCCGTTCTGGATGCTGCTCGTGGGCCGCGCGCTCGGCCCCGACTACACGGTGTGGGACAAGCGCGGCGAGATCGACTACCTCCGTCCCGGCCGCACGGCCGTCGAGGCCGAGTTCCGCGTGACCGACGACCTGCTCGACGAGATCCGCGCCGGCGCCGCCGACGGCGGGGCGCACCTCCACTGGCTGACCACCGATGTCGTCGCGACCGACGGGACCGTGGTGGCGCGTGTGCGCAAGCAGCTGCACGTCCGGCTCAGGCCGTCGTCGACCCTGTCCGAGGCGGAGGAGGCGGCCGCCGTCCGGCGCTGACCGAGTGGCGCTGACCGGGCGGCGCTGACCGGAAGGCGCTGACCGGGAAGGGCGGGCGGCGCGGGGCCGACGCGGTGGTTGCGACCAGGCCGGATGCGTATCCGCACTACGCTGGTCGCCACCCGTGCGGGTGCCCGCGCCCGGCGGGAGCCGAGCACGGCCGTGAGACGGAGGTGAGCATGCGGATCGGTGTCCCGACCGAGGTCCTCGACCACGAGGGGCGGGTCGGACTGACGCCGGCCAGCGTGCAGGAGCTCGTCGGGGACGGCGCCGCGGTCGTCGTCCAGGCCGGCGCCGGCGTGGCCTCCGGACTCACCGACGACGACTACGCCGCGGCCGGGGCGACGCTCACCGACGACCCCGCCGAGGCCTGGGCGGCGGACCTCGTCGTCAAGGTCAAGGAGCCGGTCGGCTCCGAGTACGGGTTCCTGCGCAGCGATCAGGTGCTGTTCACCTACCTCCACCTGGCGGCCGACCGCCCCCTCACCGAGCGGCTCCTCGAGGCGGGCACCACGGCGATCGCCTACGAGACCGTGCAGAGTGACGACGGCCGCCTTCCGCTGCTCGCCCCCATGTCCCAGATCGCCGGCCGCATGGCAGGGATCGTCGGAGCCAACCTGCTCGACGCGACCCGTGGCGGCACCGGGGTGCTCATGGGCGGCATCGCCGGGGTGGCCCCGGCCGAGGTGGTCGTCCTGGGCGCCGGCGTCGCGGGGACCGGTGCGGCCACGTTCGCGCACGGGCTGCACGCGTCCGTGACGGTGTTCGACAAGCACATCCCCGCGCTGCGTCGGCTCGACGACGCGTTCGGCCCGGGCGTGCGGACCCTCGCCGCCACCGGCCAGGCGATCGAGGAGGCCGTCCTGCGCGCGGACCTCGTGGTCGGCACCGTGCTCGTCCCTGGCGCCCACGCGCCGCAGCTCGTCAGCCGCGAGCTCGTCGAGGCGATGCGTCCCGGGGCGGCCCTCGTCGACATCTCCATCGACCAGGGTGGCTGCTTCGAGGTCTCCCGGCCCACGACGCACTCCGACCCGACCTTCACGGCCGGCGGATCGACCGTCTACGCCGTGGCGAACATGCCGGCCGCGTTCCCGCGCACGTCGACGTTCGCGCTCACCTCGCTCACGCTGCCCTACGTGCGCGCGCTCGCCGGTGACGGCGGGTGGCGCGCGGCGTGCGCCGCGGACCCGGTCCTGGCCGAGGGGCTCAACACCCACGACGGCGCGGTCCTGCACGCGGGCGTGGCCGAGGCGCACGACCTGCCGCCGGCCGAGGACCACGACCGGTACCGGAGGGGGCCGCAGTAGCGGACCTCCCCGCCCTCAGCCGCGGGCGCGGATGGCCTCCAGCAGGGCGGGGACGATCTCGTGCAGGTCGCCCAGCACGCCGAGGTCGGCGAGCTCGAAGAGCGGGGAGTCCTCGTCCTCGTTGACGACGATGGTCGTCCCCGAGCGCTGCATGCCCGACGTGTGCTGGATGGCGCCGGAGATCCCGAGCCCGATGTAGACGCGCGGGGAGATCACCTCACCGGTCTGCCCGATCTGCGCGGCGAACGGCACCCAGCCCTCGTCCACGGCCGACCGCGTCGCGCCCACCGCCGCGCCGAGCGCGTCCGCGAGCTCCTCGACGACCGGCCACTGCTCGCCCGAGCCCACGCCGAGACCGCCGGCCACGACGACGTCGGCCTCCGTGATGGAGGGCCGGCCGCCCTCGGTCGTGGCCACCTCGCGCTCGTGGACCTGCGCGCCAGGTGAGGTCGGGGCGGGCAGCTCGAGGCGCCGGCCGGCACCGGGCGTCGCCGCGGGCGGGTCGGTCGTGGGGTCGACGACGATGATCGCCACCTCGCCGGTGGACTCGGCGGTGACGGTCCACTGGTTCCACAGGACCGGCTGCCTGGTGGTGAGCGTGCCGCCGGGGGCGGTGAGGCGGTCGGCGCCCCACAGGGGAGCGACGCCGAGCCGCACGCCGAGCCGGCCGGCCGCCTCACGGGCGTCCGACGTCGCCGGGACGAGGACGACCGAGACGTCGCCGAGCAGCTCGGCGGCACCGGCGAGGGCGTCGACGAGCGGGGAGACGAGCACCTCGGCGCCGGGCACCGGTGCGAGGGCGACGACGTCGGCCCCGGCGGCCGTGGCCGCGGCAGCGATCGCGTCGTGGTCCGCGGCGGGGGCAGAACCGACGGCGACGACCTCGCCGGCGTCGAGGGTGCGGGCGAGCGGGAGGAGCGCCAGGGAGTCGGCGGTAGCCGCCGCCTCGGCGGTCTCGAGGAGGACGAGGACGGTCACGTGGCGGCTCCGATCGTGCCGGTGGAGGTGAGGAGGTCGACGATGCGCTCGACCGCCTCGTCGGTGTCGGTGACGAGCTCGGCGCGCGTGCGCTCGGCCGCGGGCTCGGCGCCGGTCACGCGCCACGCCGCCCGCGGCACGTCGAGGCCGAGGTCGTCCAGGCCGAGGACCTCGACGAGCTTGGTGCGGGCGGACCGCAGCCCCATGAAGTTCGGGATCCGCGGCTCGGCCGCCTGCTCGACCACCGACGCGACGAGGGGGACGGGTGCGCTGACGGTCCGCGCGACCGGGCCGGACACGCGCCGCGCGCTCAGTACGTCGGCGTCGAGGGAGACGTCCTCGACGTGCGTGACGTGCGGGAGCCCGAGCAGCTCGGCGAGCATCGCCGGCACCATGCCGCCCATGCCGTCGGTGGCGAGGTTGCCGGCGAGCACGAGGTCCGCGTCCAGGCGGGTGACGGCGGCGGCCAGGACGCGCGCGGTCGTCAGCGCGTCGGCCCCGGCGAGACGGTCGTCGAGCACGTGCACCGCGTCGTCGGCGCCGGCGGCCAGCGCCTTGCGCAGGGAGGGCTCCGCGAGCGCGGGCCCCATCGTCAGGGCGGTCACCGTGTCGCCGTCGCCCCGCAGCTCCTCGGCCACCGCGATCGCGCGCGAGTCGGTCTCCGAGAGCACCCCGCCCTCGCGGACGATCCGGCGATCCTCGCCGGCGAGCACCGCCGGCTCCTCCGGATCCGGGACGTGCTTGACGAGCACGACGATCTTCACGGGGTCACTCCTCACGGTCGGGGCGCTCCCGGCCGACCGCACCGCGTGGGGCGCGTGCCCGGCCGGGCGCATCCCGCCCATCCTCCCTCACACCGCGCCTCCGTCGGGAGGTCGTGCGGCGTCGGAGCAGTGCCCGGTCGCCGTGGGAGGTGCTCCAGGGGCCACGGTCGTGGGCGGGGAAGGGACGAACGTCCCGCCGTCGAGAACGTCCTCCACGCCCGTCCCCACCTGCGTGCACAGGTCGTGCACGACCTCTCCTGCGCGCCGCTTCCAGGACACCTCGGGTCCACCCGTGCGACAGGTTCGGTCCACCCGGTGGCGGTGGGATGGCCCCACCCCTTCCCGGTTCTCCCAAAGGACGGTTATGTCAGCTGTGCCCGGACGACGGCGCTCCCGCGTCGCCGCCACCCTCATCGGTCTGCTCGCCTCGACGAGCGTGACCGCGACCCTGCTCGCCCCCGCCGGTGCCACGCCCCTGCCGGGCCCCGACCAGCCCACGCCGGGCGACACCGCGGAGCTCGACGCGGGCGCCGAGACCGACTCCGCGGCGCCCGAGGCGCCCGCCGCGCCCGAGGCTCCCGACGACGGCGGGGCGACCGCCACGGACGGCCCGGGCCCCGACGAGCCCGAGGAGGTCGCCGACGACTACCTGGACGTCACCAACGACGGCACCGCGATCGTCAGCGAGCAGACCGCGACCCGGATCGCCCCGGGTGCGGTGCTCACCGAGCTCGAGCGGCTCGAGTCGGCCGGCTGGCTGCGCGGTGCGATCCTCGACATCGACCTGACGAACCCGGCGATCTCTCTGGACTACATGGACGCCGGCGAGGTCGCCGGTACCTCGACGATCTCGGACATGATCGACGAGGCCGACGCCGTGGCCGGCATCAACGGGTCCGGTTTCGACATCAACAACTCCGGGTCGGCCAACGGCATCGGTGTCGACCCCGAGGCGGGCATCGTGACCTCGCCGAACCCGGGTGACAACGCCGCGCTCGTCATCGACTCCCAGGGCCTGGGCCTCATCACCGAGGTCTTCATGGCGGGCGTCGCCGTGGCGCCCGACGCCGGCTGGCAGGTTCCCGTGCACGGCGTGAACGCCTCGACGTGGGACACCTCGGGCCTCGCGGTGTTCACCGACCGGTGGGGAACATACGCCCGCGCGAACTCCCTGGCCGACCGCGACGGAGCCGTCGAGGTGTGGATCGACCGTGAGTCGCGCGTGACCCAGGCTGCTGCCCCGGTCGGCGAGGGCGAGATCCCCGAGGGGATGCGCGTCGTCGTCGCCCCCGCCGGCGAGCTGGCCGACCGGCTGAGCACCCTCGCCGTCGGCGACCGTCTCCAGGCGACGTACTCGGTCCGCTCCGACGCGGACGAGGTCGTCCTGGCCCTCGGCGGTCACGGCGGCTCCAACGCCATCATCCTCCAGGGTGGCGTGCGGCAGGAGGCGACCGACCAGACCGTGCACCCGCGCACGGCAGTGGGCCTGGACCGGGCCGGTGAACACCTCTACCTCGTCGTCATCGACGGGCGCCAGGCGGTGTCGCGGGGCCTGAGCCTCGACGAGCTCGGCCTGTTCATGCAGCAGATCGGCTCGTACAACGCCCTCAACCTCGACGGCGGCGGCTCGACCCAGATGAACGCCCAGCGCCCGGGCGAGGCCGACGACGAGATCGTCAACACCCCCTCCGACGGCGAGGAGCGCGAGGACGGCAACGGCATCGGGGTCGTCGTCGGCCCGAGCTCCGGGATCGTGCACGACTACACCGTGCGTGCCGAGCAGCGCCCAGCCAATGCGAACCGGGTCTTCCCCGGTCTGCACCGTCAGCTCGTGGCGCTCGGCTACGACGAGGTGATGCGCCCGGTTGACACCCCGCCGGACGCGTGGGCCTCCGCCGACGAGGCGGTGGCCTCCGTCGACCAGGACGGCCTGCTGACCGCGGCGGCCGGCGGTTCCACGACCGTCTCGGTGTCGACCGAGACCGAGCTCGGCAGCGCCACCGGCGAGACCGACATCGAGGTTCTCGGTGAGCTCGTCCGGCTCGAGGTGTCGTCGAACGTGGTCTCGCTGCCCGACCCCGACGCGACGGCGGCACTGACGGTCTACGGGTACGACGCCCAGGGCTACATCGCTCCGATCGAGCCGGCCGACCTCACTGTCGAGGGCACGAACGAGGTCGTCGAGCTGACCCCCGCGACCGACAGCACGTTCGACATCAGCGCCCTCGTGGACTCGGGTTCGGCGAACATCACGCTCGCAGTCGGAGACATCACGGTCGAGGTCGCCGTGCTCGTCGGGCTCGACGACCTCGAGATCACGAGCTTCGACGAGGAGGGCGGCTGGTACAACTACGGTGCCCGCAACGACGGCTCCTCGATGACCATGGTCGACGAGGGCCGGACCGAGGGGGATACCGCCGCCATCCAGGGCGAGGCTGTGTTCAGCGACTCGACCGCGACACGCACGATGAACTTCGCGCCCAACGACCACGACTTCGAGCCGATCGACGGCCAGCTCCAGTCCGTCTCGGGTTGGTTCCGGGGCGACGGGCGCGGAGAGCCTGAGACCTACTTCTACTTCGTCGACGCCAACGGGGTGGGCCGGGCCATCTACGGCCCGTCCGTCACCGGCACGGAGTGGCAGGAGATCACCGTCCAGGTGCCCACCGACTGGGCGCAGCCGCTCACGTTCAGCCACGTCGCGGTCTACGAGGCCTCCGCGACCACCTACGACACGACTGTCTGGGTGGACGACATCACTGCCACGGCCGCACCGATCGCCGATGCGCCCGAGGTCCCGGTCTGGGAGGACCCGTCGCTCTCGCTCGCGAACGCGGCCGACGACGCCGGCCTGCGGGTCGCCGTGATGTCGGACGCGCAGTTCGTGGCGCGTGCGCCGGAGTCGCCGCAGGTGGAGAACGCGCGTCGTGGTCTGCAGGAGATCGTGGCGGCGGACCCGGACCTGCTGGTCATCAACGGTGACTTCACGGACGAGGCGGCGCCGGAGGACTTCGACCTGGCGCGTCGGATCCTGACCGAGGAGCTGGGCGAGGATCCGGTGGTGCCGTGGATCTATGTGCCGGGCAACCACGAGATCATGGGTGGCCCGATCAGCAACTTCGTCGACGAGTTCGGTGAGACGTCGACGGTGCGGGACGTGGCGGGGACGCGGATCATCACGCTGAACTCGGCGACCGGTCGTCTGGGTGACGACTTCGGTCAGATGGTGATGCTGCGTCAGCAGCTGCTGCTGGCCCAGCTCGACCCGGAGATCACGGGCGTGCTGGTGTTCTCGCACTACCCCCCGCGGGACTTCCTGCCCGGCTCGCCGTCGGCGATGGCCGACCGACTCGAGGCCGCCACGCTCGAGACGTGGCTCGGTGAGGTCGAGGCCTCGGGCCGGTCGGCGATGTTCGTCGGCGCGGGCGTGGGCGCGTTCGACATGGCCACGCGTGACGGCGTGGAGTACCTGACCAACGGCAACGTCGGGAAGTCGCCGAACTCGACCCCGGACCGCGGCGGGTTCTCCGGCTGGTCGATGATCGGGCTGGACCCGGCCGCCGGGATGCACGACACCGACGGCGAGTGGTCCGAGGTCGAGATCCGGCCGCTGGTGGACTCCCTGGAGATCTCGGGCGGCACGGCCGTCGAGGCCGGCTCGCCGCTGGACCTGGACGGCACGATCGTCCAGGACGAGCGCCGGGTCCCCGCCGACTGGCCCGTGTCCGTGCGGTGGTCCGGCGACGACGAGACCGCTGTCGACGCCGGTGCGGAGGTCCCCGAGACCGCCGTCGCCACCGTCGACCCGGCCTCCGGCGTCGTCACCGCGATCCCGGGTCGCGCCGTCGTCGACGGTGAGCTCGTCACCGTCGAGGAGGGGGAGACTCCGGGCTACGCCACCGGCGAGACGGACGTGCCGGTGACGGTCTCCCTCGCCGTCAACGACGCGGTCGCCGAGCACGAGGTGGACGTCCACCTGCCGGC
The DNA here is from genome assembly GCF_049856175.1 of Georgenia sp. Z1491. Lineage (GTDB taxonomy): Bacteria > Actinomycetota > Actinomycetes > Actinomycetales > Actinomycetaceae > JB111. Next base: position 53,499 of record NZ_JBNDNA010000001.1, on the reverse strand, counting down.
GTACTCGTCGACCCCGGCGTTGGAGAACGGGTTCTTCCTGGATGACGACTGGGGTGGGATGCATGAGCACGTGTTCCGGTTCGGTCGGCCCGGGGACGAGGTCTTCGTCGGCGACTGGGACGGGGACGGGACCGACACCCTCGCTCTGCGCCGGGGCAACGTGTTCTTCGTGCGCAACAGCCTGGGTTCCGGGTCCGCGGACGAGGTCGTGGTCTACGGCCGGTCGGGGGACACGATCCTGGTCGGTGACTGGGACGGCGACGGCGCGGACACCTTCGCGGTGCGTCGCGGCGCGGCCTATCACGTGCGCAACACGATGACCCCGGGCCCGGCGGACACGATCGTGACCTACGGCCGTGAGGGGGACACCGTGCTGGTCGGGGACTGGGACGGCAACGGGACCGACACCCTGGCGGTACGGCGCGGGAAGACGTACTACGTGCGCAACACGCTGACCGACGGCGTGGCGGACACGGTGTTCAACTACGGCCGGACCCAGGACACGATCCTGGTCGGTGACTGGGACGGTGACGGGCTGGACACGTTCGCGGTGCGTCGGGGCAACGAGTACCTGCTGCGCAACGACCTGGTCGACGGGAACGCCGAGATCACCCACCTCTACGGCGAGCCCGACGACGAGATCCTCGTCGGTGACTGGGACGGCGACGGGACCGACACCCCCGGCATCCAGCGCTGATCCACCCCGCACCACCCCCGACGGCGGGGCTCACCACCCCGGGCGAGCCCCGCCGTCGGACACGTCCGCGTTCGACGAGCGAGCGGACGTCCTCCTCACGAGTGAGCGGACGTTCGCACGACGCGTGCACGGACAGGGACGCCCGAGCGCGCTGGGCGTGCCACCCTCGTGCACGGATCAGAACCGGGCAATGCCGAGTAGTAGAAGGAGCACCGATGTACTTCATCGTCGTCAGGTACGAGGTCAGGCCGGAGAGCATCGACGCCTGGCCCGAGATCGTCCGGGAGTTCACCGAGCGGACGCGGCAGGAGCCCGGCAACCTCTTCTTCGAGTGGTCGCGCAGCATCGACCGTCCGTCGGAGTACGTGCTCGTCGAGGGATTCACCGACGACGGCGCGGCCCCGCACGTCAGCAGCGCCCACTTCGCCGCCGGGCTCGAGGCCATGCGCCCGCACCTGGTGAGCACGCCGCAGATCATCTCCCGTCAGGTCGACGGCGAGGGCTGGGACGAGATGGGCGAGCTCCAGATCCCCTGACACGGCACGCTGCGGGCGACGACCGGGATGCGGGGGCTGATGCCGGTGCGCGCCGGCACCGAACGCGCCCGGCCCTCCCACCCCGGCACCGACCGCACCGGGCCCGCCTGCTCCGGCGGGTAGCGTCGAGCCATGCCCGACGCTCCCGCCAGCCGCCCCCTTCCCCCGCAGTGGTCCCAGCTGATCATCTCGATCGTCGTCGGCGCGATCCTCGGCCTGCTCTGGGGGCTGTGGCGCGGCGACCTCGGACGGTGGGTGATCCTCGGAGCGATCGTCGGCGCGGTCAGCGGGCTCTGGGCCGAGATGCGGCTCGCGAGGGAGCGCCGGGAGCGCGACGGCTGACGGCTGGACCGCGAGAGCCCGGTCGTCCGAGCGCGCCAGCCGTGCGCGCGGGAACCTCTCCCCGACCGGTCGCGTGGAGAGTGCGGTGCCGCGCTCTAGTCTTCCGCCATGATCATCTGGGGATCGCGCACGAAGCGGCGACACGTCCTGACCACCAACCTCGTCTGCAGCCGGTGCCACAACCCGGCCGCCAACCACCTCTTCCTGCTCATCACGAAGTTCACGCTGTTCTTCATCCCGCTGTTCCCGGTCTCGAGAAAGCGGTTCCTGGAGTGCACCTTCTGCGGCACCCAGACGTCGCTGAGCAAGGAGCAGTTCGAGCAGCTCGAGCAGGCGGCCGAGCAGGGCGGCGGCGCCACGCAGGGGTACGGCGGGCCGGCGCAGTCCGTGCCCGACGGCTACGGCCAGCAGGGCTACCAGCAGCAGGGGCAGTACGGCGGCCAGCAGGGCTACCAGCAGCAGCCGGGGCAGTACGGCGGCCAGCAGCCCGGCATGCAGCAGTACCCCGGCGCGAACTACCACCCCCAGGGCTGACGCGTCGCACTGCTCGGTCTGCACACTCGACGACCAGGAACCTCACGCTCGACGACCGGGAACCGCACACTCGACGACCGGGAACCGCACACTCGACGACCAGGAACCGCACGCTCGACGACCGGAAACCGCACGCTCGATGAATCGGGGGGTGGGTAGCCTCGGGCGGTGAGCACCGCCGCCGATCTCCCGCAGCCGCCCGCCCCGAAGCGCGTCGAGCACCATCGCACCCACCACGGTCACGACTTCGTGGACCCCTTCGACTGGATGCGCGACAAGGAGTCCCCGGAGGTCGTCGCCCACCTCGAGGCCGAGAACGCCTACGCGGACGCGCGCACGGCCCACCTCGCCGACCTTCAGGAACGGATCGTCGCCGAGATCAGGGAGCGCACCCAGGAGACCGACACCGACGTGCCGGTGCTCCAGCGTGGCTGGTGGTACTACACGCGCACCCACGAGGGGCTCCAGTACCCCACCTGGCACAGGGTGGCCGACACCGGGGCCGGCCGCCCGGACCCCGCCGGCGAGGTCGAGGGCGAGCAGCTCGTCCTCGACGGCAACGCCGAGGCCGAGGGGCGGGCCTTCTTCAAGGTCTCCGAGATCGTCGTCGCCCCCGACGCCCGGCACGCCGCGATCGGTATCGACCTCGACGGCGGCGAGCTCTTCGACGTCCGGGTCGTCGACCTCGACACGGGGGAGACCGTCGACTCCGCCGTCCGGGGCGTCGGCTACGGGCTGGCCTGGACGACGGACTCCGCGCGCCTGGTCTACGTGCGCACCGACGACGCCTGGCGGCCCCACGAGGTCTGGAGCCACGTCGTCGGGTCCGACCCCGCGTCGGACGAACGCCTCCTGCGCGAGGACGACGAGAAGTACTGGACGTGGATCGAGACCTCGCGGGACGCCCGCTGGCTCGTGGTCCACCACGCCTCGACCACGGCGGCCGAGGCGGTCCTCGTCCCGCTCGACGGCGGTGCGCTCCGCCCGCAGGTCGTCTCGCCGCGACGACCGGGCCTGGAGTACCAGGTGGAGGTCGCGGGTGACCACCTCCTCGTGGTCCACAACCTCCACCAGAAGGACTTCACCCTCTCGACGGCGCCCGTCGGCCCCTCGTCCCCCGAGGACTGGACCGACCTGCTCCGCTCCGCGGACGGCGAGCGCATCCTCCTCGCGCACGCGTTCGCCGACCACGCCGTCGTCGAGCTCCGCTCCGGAGGGCTGCCCGCCCTGCGCGTCCTGCCCCGCACGGACGGCCGCGATGCCGAGGCCGGCCCGACCTCAGCATCCGGCCCCGCCGGCGGCGCACCGACCTACGGGGCCGCGCGGGACGTCGTCGTCGACGGCGAGCTCACCGCCGTGGCGCTGGGCGACGTGCGCGAGTGGCGCACCGACGAGCTCCTCCTCGAGACCCAGTCGTTCCTCACCCCGCCCACGGTCTCCGCCTACTCGATGCGGGACGGCACGTCCGAGGTGGTCAAGCGGAAGGCCGTGCCCGGGTACGAGCCCGGCCGCTACGTCGAGCGCCGCGAATGGGCGATCGCGCAGGACGGCACCCGGATCCCGCTCTCGGTCGTGCACCGGGCCGACGTCCCGGCCGACGGCACCGCGCCCGGGCTGCTCTACGGGTACGGCTCCTACGAGGTGTCGGTGGACCCCGCCTTCAGCGCCGAGCGCCTGCCGCTGCTCGACCGGGGCGTGGTGTTCGCCGTCGCGCACGTCAGAGGCGGCGGCGAGCTCGGCCGCTCCTGGTACGAGGACGGCAAGCTCGACCGCAAGCGCAACACCTTCACCGACTTCGTCGACGCCGCCCACCACCTGCTCGACTCCGGGGTCGTCGCGCGCGGCCGGCTCGCCGCCCAGGGCCGCTCGGCCGGCGGGCTGCTCATGGGCGCCGTGGCGAACCTCGCCCCGGAGACGTTCCGCGTCATCCACGCCGGGGTGCCGTTCGTCGACGCGCTGACGACGATCCTCGACCCCTCGCTCCCGCTGACCACGGGGGAGTGGGAGGAGTGGGGCGACCCGCTGCACGACCCGGCGTTCTACGACTACATGGCCACGTACGCGCCGTACGACAACCTGCGCGCGGCGGCGTACCCGGCGATCCTCGCCACCACCTCGCTCAACGACATCCGGGTGATGTACGTCGAGCCCGCGAAGTGGGTGGCGCGGCTGCGCGAGGTGACGACCTCGGACCCCGCCGAGCGACCGGTGCTCCTGCGCTGCGAGATGGTCGCCGGGCACGGCGGGCGGTCGGGTCGGTACGACCGGTGGACCGAGCGGGCCCAGGAGTGGGCGTTCGTCCTCGACCAGCTGGGGGCCACCGCACGGCCCTGAGCGCTCGGCCGCCGGCCGGGCTCGTCCGGCCCTCCCGCCGGGCCCGCTCGCCGAGAACCTGAGGGCGGTCCGACGGCCCGACGTCCCGGCTGCGAGCCCGCTCCTGAGCCACGCTGAGCACATGAGGACGGGAGCGGGCGCGCACCGGGTGCCGGAACCCGCCGACGGCACGCCGTCGACCTGGTGGTACGTCGCCCGCCGGACGGTCGCCGAGTTCATCGACGACCAGCTGATCGACCGGGCGGCGGCGCTGACGTTCTTCGCGGTCCTGTCGGTGTTCCCGGCACTCGTCGCCCTCGTCTCGGTCCTGGGGATCTTCGGCCAGGGCGTGACGACGACGAACGCCATCCTCACGATGCTCGAGGAGCCGCTGCCCGCCGAGCTGGTCGCCCAGCTGCGCGGACCGGTCGCGTCGATCACGGAGAACCAGGGCGCCGGGCTCGGGCTGGTCGTCGGCATCCTCGTCTCGATGTGGACGGCGTCGAACTACGTGTACGCCTTCAGCCGGGCGATGAACATCGTCTACGGCATGGAGGAGGGACGCCCGCTGTGGAAGCACCGCCCGGCGATGTACGTCCTGACGATCGTGCTCGTGGTCCTCGTCGGGGTGGCGGCCCTGCTGCTGGTCGTCAGCGGTCCCGTCGCGCGCTGGATCGGGGACCTCGTCGGGCTCGGTTCCACGGCCGTGATGGTCTGGAACGTCGTGCGATGGCCGGTGCTGCTGCTCGTGGTGATCGTGGTCATCGCGCTGCTCTACTACCTCACGCCGAACGCCCGTCTCGCACGGATGGGCTGGATGAGCCCGGGCGCGGCCCTGGCGATCCTCGTCGCCGGCATCGCCACCGTGGGCTTCGGCTCCTACGTGACCAGCTTCGGGCGCTTCAACGCCACGTACGGGGCTCTGGCCGGGGTCATCATCTTCCTGCTGTGGCTGTGGGTGATGAACCTGGTCATCCTCCTCGGCGCCGTCCTGGACTCCGAGATCGCCCGCGTGCGGCAGCTCCGGCGCGGGGTGGTGGCCGAGGTCGCCCTCCAGCTCCCGTTGCGGGACGACACCAAGCTGCGCAAGGTTCATGCCCGGCGGGAGCGGCTCGTGGCAGAGGGGAGGCGGCTGCGCCTCGCGCACAGCGGCCGGACCGAGGAGGCCCACCCGCCGGCCGCGGTGTCGGACCGGGCGGGGGAGCAGGCGCACCTGCCGGCCACGGCTGCGGACCGGCCCGGCGAGCTCTCAGATCGGGCCGGCGGGCAGTCAGGCGGGGCCGGCGGGCCCGTCGTCGGGGGTGAACAGGTCCTCGATCGCGCACCCGAAGACCCGCGCGAGCCGGAAGGCGAGCGGTAACGACGGATCGAACCTGCCCTTCTCGATGGAGATGACCGTCTGCCGGGACACGCCGAGCTCCCTGGCGAGCTCGGCCTGGGACATCCCCCGCTCGGCCCGGCGCTCGGCGACCGAGCTGCGCACCGTCAGCCGCCCCTGCGCGACAGGATCGCGTAGCGGGCCACCGTCGACCCCATGAGCAGGGCGACCACCCCGCTCAGCGCCCAGACCACGGGGAAGTCGACCGACGTGAAGACCACGGCGACGGTGCCGATGCCCGCCGCGAGGAGCGTGTCCATGGCGGCCCCCGAGGTCGCGCGCTCGAGCCACCGGGACTCGACGCTCTCCTCCGCGTGCGGGTCGGTCTCGAGGGTGGGTCCGATCAGCCACAGGTAGTAGATCGCGCCGATCGGGACGATCTGGCACGCCATGAAGACCAGGGCCACCAGCCAGGGCCGACCGGTGTCCGCGAAGGCCGGGATGAACGTCGCCGCGTAGGCGAGGGCTCCGGACGTGGCCACGGTAAGGGCGACGACGGCGGCCCAGCGGGCGAACCCGGCCCGAGGGCGCGGCTCGGCGGCGGGCGACGGCGCGTCCGGGGCCCCGGTCGCGGCGGCGTCCTGCCCCCCGGCGTCGGTGACATCGTTCTCGGTCATGGCGTCGGCTCCTTCACGGCTCGGGACCAGGACGGGCTCCGAGGTCGGGCGACGCGTCGTCCGACCCTCCGGTGTCAAGTGACCTTGACGCATACAGTCAAACGTCCTTGACGTCGTGTGTCAAGCGTCCTTGACGCGCGTTCCTGGTGGCGCGTCGTCCGATGCGATGGGTCGAGCCGGCCGTGCTCAGTCGGCGGAGGTGGTCGAGGCCGTCGCGTCGTCCGGTGCCTCGTCGCTCGACGTCGCGGACCCGGATGGGGCGGGCTCGGTCCCCTGGTGCACGGCGGTCGCGGACACGGCGGCCTCGTCGCGCGGCCCGAGGCCGATGACGGTGCGCGCGACGACGACGGCGAGCGCGAGCACGCCCACGACGACGAGGATCCAGGTCCAGTCCGGCATGTCTCTCCTTGGTCGCGGTGGCTCGATCGTAGGGCCGGGAGCGTGCGGGGTGGTCGTGGCGCCCGGGTCCGATCAGTCGGCGAGCATGCCGAGCACCACCCGGGCGCTGAGCCCGGCCACGTGGTCGACCTCGAGGTGGAAGTCCTGGTCGGCCGCCGGTCCGCACAGGTCGGAGATGCCGCGCACCGAGATGACGGGCACGCCGGCATCGGTGGCGACCTGCGCGATCGCCGTCGACTCCATGTCCGTGCTGAGCGCCTCGGGGAAGGCGGAGCGGTAGGAGTCGACGTTGGCGGCGGTGACGAAGGCGTCCCCGCTGAGCACGAGCCCCTCGCGGACCGGCTGGCCCATGCTGCGTCCGGCGGCGAGCCCCGCCTCGACGAGCGCGGGGAGCACGGAGAACGTCGGGGGCTGGCCCGGGACCTGGCCGCGGGCGTAGCCGAAGGCCGTGGCGTCGGCCTGGCCGTAGACGAGCTCGGTGGCCACGACGACGTCGCCCACCTCGACGTCCGGGTGCAGCCCGCCGGCCGCACCGGCGGAGACGACGACGCGCGGCGCGTAGCCGAGCAGCGCCCACGTGGTGGCGGTGGCCGCGTTGACGAGACCGACCCGGGTGCGGACGAGCACCAGGTCGAGCCCACGGACGGTCGCCCGCAGGGCGCGGGCGTCGCCCGGCGCGTCGAGCTCCACGGGGTCGGTGGCGTCCTCGAGGAACGGGGCGAGCTCCTCGCCCATCGCGCACAGGACGACGGCGTCGACGGTGTCGATCGAGCTCTTCGCGGCGCGAGCCTCGCGGGCGGCGGCGCGCCCCTCGAGGATGCGGTCGATGGGGGACATCAGCGGCGTCCTTCGTCGTCGGTCCCGGCGGCGGTGGCACCGGTGGCGGTGGCCCCGGCCGGTCCGCCGGCGGCGAGATCGTCGGCGGGGTCGGCGTAGACCTGGCCCCACTGCGCGCGGGCGGCGAGCATCGTGGCCGCGGCCTCCCGCGCCCCCTCGAGGCTGTGGCTCGCGCCCCAGCCGCACTGGACCTCGTTGGCGGCCGGCACGGCGTCGAGCTCGGTGACGGCCCGCAGGGTCGCAGCGAGGACGTCCATCGTCCCGGGGAGGTCGGGCGCGGCCGCGCGCAGCAGGTAGAAGCCGGTCTGGCAGCCCATCGGGGAGAAGTCGACGACGTCGTCCGCGTGGTCACGGACCGTCTCGGCGACCGAGTGCTCGAGCGAGTGCACCACCGGCATCTCGAGGTGACCGACGTTGGGCTGGGTGAGACGGACGTCGTACTTGGTCAGGACGGCGCCGCCGGGCAGCTCCTTGACGTCGGCGACGCGCACGTACGGGGCCGACACGGCGCGGTGGTCGAGGTTGAAGCTCTCGACGTTCATCTGGGGCACAGCGCGATCCTCTCGTCCAGGGGAGACGCGGCCATCATCCCAGGAGACCGACGACCGGGGCCGCCGCCCCGGGGTCGGGCATCCCACACGGACGACGGGTCGAGGCCCCCGCACCGGGTAGCCATCCCGGTGCGGGGGCCTCGTGGTCGTCGTCGACGACCCGCGCGGTGTGCCGTCCCCCAGGACTCCGCACCGCGCGTGAATGGTGCCGCCGACCGCACGACCCCTGGGGACGCCGGTCGGCGCCGTTCCCGGCCCGCCGCGGCGGGCCGGGAGCGAAGGTGCACCGGAGCCCGGCCCGCGGGGTGCGCTCCACGGGTCGGGCTCCGGGCGGGGCGCCGACGGGTGGTCCCGGTCAGGCGCCGTGTCCGGCACGGTCGTGCCGGTCCGTGCGGTGCGCAGCCCCCCGGCGACGCACCGCACGTGGATCAGGCGGCCTCGCGGCGCACCGTGCGGTACCAGCCGGCGACCATCGGGGCGACCACCCAGATGGCGGTGGTCGACGCGATCCGCGCCCACTCGCCGGCCGTCGGTCCGCCGTCCTCGAACAGTGCGCTCCAGGCCCACTGGAAGTCGATCCAGCTGAAGAAGCCCTCGAGGTTCGGCAGGAGCAGCGGCAGGACCGAGAAGACCTGCGGCAGGAACAGGAAGGTGACGATCGCGATCGCCGGTGCGTGCAGCAGCAGACCGAACGCGACACCCATGAGGGTGACGAGCGTGAGCATGAGGAGCATGCCCAGGGCGATCTGCGGGTCGATGCCCCAGCCCTCGGTCGTGTTGCCGGTGGCCTGCGAGACCGCGTGGCCCGCGGCGGCGAGTACGACCGTGCCGATGGTGATGAGCACCATGAGGGCGAGCGCGGCGGCAACCTTGGCCGCGATCACCCGCGAGCGCCGGGGCTCCAGCGCGAAGGTCTGCAGCGTGGTGCGCTGGGACCACTCGCCCGCCGCGGCGATGACGCCGACGATCGGCAGGAGCAGGAACTGCACGTTCATGAGGATCGCGAGGTAGCCCTCGAAGCCGAACTCGGAGGTCGCGTCCGCGAACGTGAGGATCGCGACGGCGACGAGGTCGATGAGGAGGATCGCCGCGAGGAGGCCGATGCCCGAGCGGGTGTCGACCGCCTTGCGGAGCTCGACCCGCACGAGGCGGCCGAGCGAGATCCCGGGGGTGTCGGTGGGACGGGGCGCCGCATCAGGTGCGGCGGGCGCAGTCTGGACGGTGGTGGTCATGCGGCACGCTCCGAACGGTCGTCGTTGGCGGTGGTCGAGAAGAAGAGCTCTTCGATGTCGGTGGTGGCGAGCAGCTCGTCCTTGGCGCCGGCGGCCAGCAGCCGTCCGTTGCCGATGACGAGGAGGTCGTCGGCGGCCTGCGCGACCTCGCTGAGCAGGTGCGAGGACAGCAGCACCGTGCCGCCGGCCTCGGCGTGGCTGCGCAGGAGGTTGCGCATCCAGCGGATGCCCTGCGGGTCCAGGCCGTTGACGGGCTCGTCGAGGATGAGCACCTCCGGGTCGCCGAGCAGCGCGTAGGCGATGCCCAGGCGCTGGCGCATCCCGAGCGAGTAGCCCTTGACGCGGCGCCTGGCCTCCTTGGCCGTGAGGCCGACGGTCTCGAGCACCTCGTCGACGCGGGTCCTCGGCAGTCCCATCGTCAGGGCGCCGAGCGCGAGCACCTCGCGGCCGGACCGGCCGTTGTGCTGGGCCGAGGCGTCCAGCAGGACGCCGACGTGCCGGCCCGGGTTGCGCAGCTCGGTGTAGGGGCGGCCGAGGATCGTCGCGGTGCCGGCGGTCGGTGTCGCGAGACCGACGAGCATCCGCATGGTGGTGGACTTGCCCGACCCGTTGGGGCCGAGGAAGCCGGTGACGCGCCCGGGGCGCGCGGTGAACGTGAGGTCGTCGACGGCGGTGGTCGGTCCGTAGCGCTTCGTCAGCGAGTCGGTGGTGATCATGGCGCCAGGTTCGCCTGGCGGAGGGGGTCGGCGGATCGACCGAACGGGTCGCTTCCCGGCGCCGGGAGGCTGGTCCTGCACGACCGTCGGCGTACGTCGGGGGAGGGACCGGGTCCACCCTTGGGTGGATGCCGGCAGACCGACGGCGGATCGAGCCCGGCCGCAGGCGGGACGCCGCGGGTGCCCGCGGAACCTACTGTGGCGCCATGACCTCGTCCCCGGCCGACTTCTCCGGCGCGCGCGGTGTCCCGCGCGACGGCGGCGCGGACGGCGCGGATGCCGACGCGGGCCGCGACGACCCGGGCGTCGGCGGGGCTGGCGTCCCCCGGCCCGACCCTCTCCCAGCCGCTCCTCCCGTGGCCGACACCGCCCGCGCTGAGGTCCGGCAGAAGTGGTGGCGCCGGGCGGCGCCGTACGTGTTCGCCGGGGGATGGACGATCCTCGGGATCCTCGGGTCGCTGTTCGTCTGGATCGCGCTGGCCCCGAGCACGGGCGCCTCCCGGACAGCGTTCGTCGTGGAGCTCGGCGTGGGTCTTCTCTGCTTCGGGCTGCTCTACGTGCGCAAGCGGTGGCCGCGCACGGTGACCCTCACGGTGACGGTCCTCGCCTCGACGCTGTCCTTCTCGTCCATGGGCGCCCTGATCGTCGTGCTCGTCAGCTACGCGGCACGCCCGATCGAGCAGGGGAGGCGGCTGAGGCGGTACGTCTTCTTCGGCGTCGTCCTGCTCGTCGTGGTCGTGGGCGGGATGTTCTACGACTACGTCACGCAGACCTACGTGACGGCCCCCGCGCAGAGCGAGCCCGGCTCGATGATCGCGGGCACGCAGGACGCCGAGCCGATCATCGCCTCGACCACCGGCGTGGTCTCGTCGATCGTCGTCTCGGCCCTCCTGGTGGGCTTCTGCCTCGCGGTCGGGTCCTACATCGGCGCCCGGCGGGCCCTGCTCGCCGAGCTGCAGACCCGCGCCCGCCGGGCGGAGGCCGTCGTCGAGGCGTCGACCGAGCGGGCGCGCACGGCCGAGCGGAACCGCATCGCGCGGGAGATGCACGACGTCCTCGCGCACCGCATCTCGCTCGTCGCCCTGCACTCCGGTGCGCTCAGCCACCGCACCGACCTGCCGCCGGAGGCCGTGCGCGAGGCCGCCGACGTCATCAGCTCCAACGCCCAGCTCGCCCTGACCGAGCTGCGGCAGGTCCTCGGCGTGCTGCGCGCCGACAACGGGAGAACGGGCCGGGAGGGGGCGGGCCACCGGGAGCCGCCCCAGCCGACCATGACCGCGGTCGACGGACTGTTCACGGACGCGCGGCAGGTGGGCATGCGCGTCCGGGTGTCCGTCATCGGCATCGGCGCGGTGCCGTTGCCCCCGGCGCAGGCTCTCATCTCGGGGACCGGCGTCGACGACGTCCTGGCCACCCTGTCGCCCACCGTCTCGCGCACGGCCTACCGGATCCTGCAGGAGGCGTTGACCAACGCCCGCAAGCACGCTCCCGACGGCGTGGTCGACGTCGAGCTGTCCGGTCGCCTCGGCAAGGTGCTCACCGTGGCGGTGACGAACCCGATGCCGTTCCCCGGGCAGGTCGACCCCGGGCGCGCCGACGGCGAGTCCCTCGGGGGCGTCGTCGGATCGGGCAGCGGGCTCGCCGGTCTCGCCGAGCGCACCGACCTCGCGGGCGGGACGCTCGACCACGGGGTCGAGCCCGACGGGTTCGGCCGGACGATCTTCGCCGTGCGTGCGTGGCTGCCGTGGGACGAGAGCGTCGGCGGCTGGCGCGGGCGCGGTGGAGGATAGGGCCATGAGCGAGCAAGGGACCCCGCCCGCCGGAGCGCCCGTGAAGGTGATCCTCATCGACGACGATCCGCTCGTGCGCGCCGGCCTGCGCATGCTGCTGCACGGCGGGGAGATCGAGATCGTCGCCGAGGGCGACGACGGGCGTGTGGCGCAGCGCCTCGTCGAGGAGCACCGTCCCGACGTCGTGCTCATGGACGTGCGCATGCCCGTCATGGACGGCGTGACGGCCACGCAGCGGCTCACCGACGCCGGTGCGCCGACCCGGGTCATCGTGCTGACCACCTTCGACTCCGACGACATGGTGATCAGCGCGCTGCGGGCCGGCGCCCAGGGGTTCCTTCTCAAGGACACCCCGCCCGCGGACCTCGTGGCCGCCGTGCGCCGGGCCGCCCGCGGGGAGCCCGCGCTCTCGCCGTCGGTGGCCGCCCAGCTCATGGCCCGCGTGGCAGCGCCCGAGGAGGTCGACGACGGGGAGAGCGCCGCCGAGGAGGCCCGTGCCGCGTTCGCCGAGCTCACCGAGCGCGAGCAGGACGTGGCCCGCGCCGTGGCCCGCGGCCTGTCCAACGCCGAGATCGCGTCCGAGCTCTTCCTCGGTGTGGCCACGGTCAAGACCCACGTCGGGCGCGTGTTCAACAAGCTCGGCGTGGCCAACCGCGTCCACGTGGCGCGCATGGTCCAGGACGCCGGCGAGGCGCACTGACGCCAGATCCGTCGAGAGTGCGGTCGGTGACCGCCGAGAGTGCGGTCGGTGACCGCCGAGAGTGCGGTCGGCGACCGCTGGCGGGGCGCGGGCCCGCCCCGGCGGTGCGACGGCGGCGATGTCCCGCCCCGGGTCGGAGCGACACGCCCGGGATGTCCGACGCCGGACGACGCGCACCCTGTGGACGACACGCCGACACGGGTGCGACACGCCGTGAGGTTCACGCTCGGCGGCGGTGGACATCCGCCCCGGGTGCGCGTCCGTCCCCAGGCCCGGGGCCGCCGTCGCCCGCTCCGTCCACGGGCCCGCGCCCCGATGTCAGTGGTGCGCGGCAGGCTGTGGGGACCGCGAGAACTCGCGGTCCGGGTGCCCCCGGGGGTGGTCGGCGAGGCGACCCCGGCCGTCCACCGCCGCTCCACAGGTACCCGGTTGGGACGCACAGGGCAGAGGGACGGGTTGTGGACAGAGCAGGTTGTGGATGACACGCCACCACAAGACCTAGTGGTCGTCGCGGGGAGCGACCCCCAGGTGTAGTGTCGATGGTCCGAGGTCGCACACGGCCTCGTCCGAACCACACGCTTGTAGTTACACGCGCGGAAGTCCGCGCAGTCCCGGACAGGCCCCACGGAAGGAGACCGGCTCGCCATGAGCATCACCGTCTACTCGAAGCCGTCGTGCGTGCAGTGCGATGCCACCTACCGCGCGCTCACGAAGCAGGGCCTGGAGTTCGACGTCGTCGACGTCACCGAGGACGCCGAGGCGCTCGCCTCCGTCCAGGCCCTCGGCTACCAGCAGGCGCCCGTGGTCATGGCCGACGGCGACCACTGGTCGGGCTTCCGTCCGGACCGCATCAAGGCCCTCGCCGCCGCGCGCGCCGCGGCGGTGGCCTGACCGGGCCGAGAAGGGGGTCGGCGTGGCTCGCGTCGTCTACTTCTCGTCCGTCACCAACACCACCCACCGGTTCGTCGACAAGCTCGGCGTGCCGGCGGAGCGGATCCCGCTGCGCCGGACCGAGCCCCACCTGCGCGTCGACGAGGAGTACGTGCTCGTGGTCCCCACCTACGGGGGCGGGAACGGGAAGGGTGCGGTGCCCAAGCAGGTCATCCACTTCCTCAACGACGAGCACAACCGCTCCCTCATCCGCGGGGTCGTCTCCGCGGGCAACCTCAACTTCGGGTCGGCGTACGGACTGGCGGGGGACATCGTCTCCGCCAAGTGTCGCGTCCCGCACATGTACCGATTCGAGCTCCTGGGCACGCCGCACGACGTCGCCCGGGTCAAGGAAGGACTGAACGCCCTGTGGCCACCACGCTGACCGACACCGGGTTGGAGGCTCTGTCGTCGCCGGAGCTCGACTACCACGCGCTCAACGCGATGCTCAACCTCTACGACGCCGACGGCAAGATCCAGTTCGACGCCGACCGCCAGGCGGCGCGCCAGTACTTCCTGCAGCACGTCAACAAGAACACGGTCTTCTTCCACGACCTGCGCGAGAAGCTCGACCACCTCGTCACCGAGGGCTACTACGAGGGCGAGGTGCTCGCGCAGTACAGCCACGAGTTCCTCGAGAGCCTGTGGGACCAGGCGTGGTCGCGGAAGTTCCGGTTCGAGACGTTCCTCGGCGCGTTCAAGTACTACACGTCCTACACGCTCAAGACGTTCGACGGCAGCCGCTACCTCGAGCGGTTCGAGGACCGGGTCGTCATGGTCGCCCTCACCCTGGCGGCCGGCAAGGAGCAGACGGCCCGCGACATGGTCGACGAGATGCTCGCCGGCCGGTTCCAGCCCGCCACGCCGACGTTCCTCAACGCCGGCAAGGCGCAGCGCGGCGAGCTCGTCTCGTGCTTCCTCCTGCGGGTGGAGGACAACATGGAGTCGATCGCCCGCGGCATCAACTCCTCGCTGCAGCTGTCCAAGCGCGGCGGCGGCGTGGCGCTGTCCCTGACGAACATCCGCGAGTCGGGCGCGCCGATCAAGAAGATCCAGAACCAGTCCTCGGGCGTCATCCCGGTGATGAAGCTCCTCGAGGACTCCTTCTCGTACGCGAACCAGCTCGGTGCGCGTCAGGGAGCCGGCGCGGTGTACCTCAACGCCCACCACCCGGACATCCTCAGGTTCCTCGACACCAAGCGGGAGAACGCGGACGAGAAGATCCGCATCAAGACGCTGTCCCTCGGCGTCGTCGTCCCGGACATCACGTTCGATCTGGCCAAGACGAACGAGGACATGTACCTGTTCTCGCCGTACGACGTCGAGCGGGTCTACGGGGTGCCGTTCTCCGAGATCTCGGTCTCGGAGAAGTACCGCGAGATGGTCGAGGACGGCAGGATCCGCAAGACGAAGATCAACGCGCGCCAGTTCTTCACCACGCTCGCGGAGATCCAGTTCGAGTCGGGCTACCCGTACATCGTGTTCGAGGACACGGTCAACCGCGCCAACCCGATCGACGGCCGGATCAGCATGTCGAACCTGTGCTCGGAGATCCTCCAGGTCTCCTCGCCGTCGACCTTCAACGAGGACCTCTCGTACGACGAGGTGGGCAAGGACATCTCCTGCAACCTCGGGTCGCTCAACATCGCGAAGACGATGGACTCGCCGGACTTCGGCAAGACGATCAGCACCGCGATCCGGGCGCTGACCGCGGTCTCCGACGCGTCGAACATCTCCTCGGTCCCCTCGATCGAGCGCGGCAACGACATGTCGCACGCGATCGGCCTGGGGCAGATGAACCTGCACGGCTTCCTCGCCCGCGAGCGGATCCACTACGGGTCCGAGGAGGGGCTGGACTTCACCAACATCTACTTCCTCACGGTGACGTACCACGCCGTGCGGGCGTCGAACGCGATCGCTCGTGAGCGGGGCGTGACGTTCGACGGCTTCGAGCGCTCCGACTACGCCACGGGTAAGTACTTCGACAAGTACACCGACCAGGTGTGGGAGCCGCGCACGCAGCGCGTCCGCGAGCTGTTCGAGGAGGCCGGCGTCGCGATCCCCACGCAGGCGGACTGGACGGCGCTCAAGGAGTCGGTCCAGCAGCACGGGATGTACAACCAGAACCTCCAGGCCGTGCCGCCGACCGGGTCGATCTCCTACATCAACAACTCGACGTCGTCGATCCACCCGATCGTCTCCAAGGTCGAGATCCGCAAGGAGGGCAAGATCGGGCGCGTCTACTACCCGGCGCCCTACATGACGAACGACAACCTCGAGTTCTACGAGGACGCGTACGAGATCGGCCCCGAGAAGATCATCGACACCTACGCCGAGGCGACTCAGCACGTCGACCAGGGCCTGTCGCTGACGCTGTTCTTCAAGGACACGGTCACCACTCGCGACCTCAACCGGGCGCAGATCTACGCGTGGCGCAAGGGCATCAAGACGCTCTACTACATCCGCCTGCGGCAGCTCGCGCTCGAGGGCACCGAGGTCGAGGGCTGCGTGTCCTGCATGCTCTGACCTGCTCCGACGCCGCAGCCACGCGGTGAGAGCGAGGCCCGACGGCGTCGCTCGCCCCCCGTACCCGGCCCCGGTCCGCGCATGCGGACCGGGGCCGATCCACGCCCCCACGGGCGCGGGCACGCGGGAGTCGGAGCGGGGAGGTGACCCCGGGACGGGTGGTCGGACGGTGTTACCGATTCCGGCGACATCCCTCACTTACGCGCGCAAGGTCTCGACCGGGTAACGGCAACCGTCCTAGGGTTCGCGGGCCCGCGGTTCCGACCGGTCGCGCGCAGGTCCCCCCGGACCTGCGACGGGACGTCGGCGGCGCGCCTCGCGCCGGGCGGGCAGCCCCTGTCCCCCCAGCATCGAGGTTCACATGACCACCAGGACCCTGCCGACGCTCGCGCTCGCAGCCGCCGCGGCCGTCACGGCCCCCGCTGCCGCCGGAGCCGCCTTCGCTGCCCCGGCCGCCCAGGCAGCGCCCGCCGCGGCCGTCGCGGGCGTTCCGACGGCGACCACGCTCCCCATGCACGGCGGACCGATCGGGGACGACGGCACGCAGTTCTACTTCCGGACCTCCGCCGGCGACCGGTCCGCCCGCTACGGCAGCGTCGCCGACGCGGCCTACGTCGGCGACTGGGACGGCGACGGCGTGGACACCCTCGCCGTGCGCCGAGGCACGACCTTCCACATCTCGAACTCGACGAACCCGACCACGGCCGACTACCAGGTCACCTTCGGCCGGCCGGGCGACGACTACCTCGTGGGCGACTGGGACGGCGACGGGATCGACACCCTCGCGGTGCACCGCGGTTCGCAGGTGCTCATGTCCAACGACGTCCGGCCGCGCCACGCCCAGGTCTCGCTGTCCTACGGGCGGGCGTCCGACGACTACCTGGTCGGCGACTGGGACGGCGACGGCATCGACACCCTCGCCATCTACCGCGGCGTCGAGCTGCACGTCCGCAACAGCAACACCTCCGGGTGGGCCGACCAGGTCGTCCGCTACGGCTCCGCGGGGGACACCGCGATCTCCGGGGACTGGGACGGGGACGGCGTCGACTCCTTCGGGGTCCACCGCCCGTCCACCGCGTCCTTCTACCTGCGCAACGCCGTGAGCTCGGGGCCGGCCGACCAGATCGTGCGGTGGGGACGGTCGACCGACCAGCCGTTCGTCGGGCGCTGGGAGGCCGGCCGGGCGGCCGACTCCCTCGGCCTGCGTCGGCCCGCGCCGACGCCCACGCCGGCGCCGGCACCCACGCCTGCGCCGGACCCGGAGCCGACCGGTACACCGCGCGAGATCGGCCGGGCGATGGCCGCCGAACGCGGCTGGACCGGCTCGCAGTGGACCTGCCTGGACCAGGTCTACACGTACGAGTCCCGGTGGGACCCCAGCGCGCACAACCCCTCCAGCGGCGCGTACGGCATCCCGCAGGCGCTGCCCGGGTCGAAGATGGCGGCCTTCGGCGCCGACTGGCGCACGAACCCGGCCACCCAGATCGCCTGGGGCAACGACTACATCGCCGGCCGCTACGGCACCCCGTGCGGAGCCTGGTCGCACATCCAGTCGCGCGGCTGGTACTGACCGCGCTCGGCGATCGGTACGGACCTCCTTCGGCGGCCGGGCAGAACTCCGCTCACTCGTGAGGCAGGAGCCCGCTCACTCGTGGGCGGAACCGCCCACCCGTCGCGCGGTTGGACGGGCAGAACCGCGCTCACTCGTGGGCGGCGGGGGCCGGGGCCGCGCATCGCGGACCCGGCCCCCGCCGTCGTGCCAGGGTGGGGGTATGACGCACCTGGCGCTCGGGGCGATGGGCGGGACCATCGCGATGTCCACATCCGTGCCGGGGCAGGGCGCGACCGTCGCGCTCACCGGCGCCGACCTGGTCGCGGCGACCCCCGGGCTCGCCGAGGTCGCCGACGTGTCGGCCGAGCAGCTGACGAACGTCCCGTCCGCCTCGCTCACGCTCGAAGACGTCCTGCGCGTCCACGCCTGGGCCGACGCGCAGGTCCGTGACGGCGCCGACGGGGTTGTGCTCACCCACGGCACCGACACGCTCGAGGAGACCGCCTACCTCCTCGACCTGCTGTGGGCCCACGACACGCCCCTGGTCGTCACCGGCGCGATGCGGTCGGCCGCGATGGCCGGTGCCGAGGGTCCCGCCAACCTGCTCGCGGCCGCGGTCACCGCCGGCTCGCCAGATGCCCGCGGCCTCGGTGTCCTCGTCTGCCTCAACGACACCGTCCACCTCGCCGCACGCGTGACCAAGACGTCGTCCACGGCGCTTGAGACGTTCGAGTCGCCGGGGACCGGGCCGGTCGGCGTGATCGTGGAGGAACGGTTCTGGCCGAGCTGGTCGCCGTTCGAGCGGCACCCGGCGCTCGCGGCCCCGCCGTCGGGGCGGGTGGCCGTCCCACTGATCGAGTCCCCCTTCGACGACGACGGTTCCGTCCTGCAGGCCGTCCTCGGTACCGGGGTGCGCGGCATCGTCGTCGCGGGCACCGGGGTGGGCCACGTGTCGGAGCCCGCGGCGGAGCTCGTCTCGCAGGCCGTCGCCGACGGGGTGACCGTCGTCGTGGCCTCCCGGACCCTGCGCGGCGGGACGACGACGCGGCTGTACGGGTTCCCCGGCTCCGAGCAGGACCTCATCGCCCGCGGCGCCCTCATGGCGGGTCGGCTGTCGGCCCGCAAGGCCCGGCTGCTGCTGCACGTGCTCCTCGCGTCGGGCGCCGGAGCGGACACGATCACCGAGGAGATCGCCGCGCGCGGACGGTGAACCCGCACCGTCAGAGCGTGACGCCCACCGCGGTCAGCAGCTCACGCATGGCCGCGCCGAAGTCGCGCTGCTGACCGATCTCCCCGCCGGCCAGCGACTTGATCCCGCCGGAGTAGCTGCCATCGACCTTGCCGGCGGTGCCGACATAGAGCGCCCGCCCGGCCATCAACGACTGCGTCGTCGGGTCCGCCGCGATCGCCTGCCGCGAGTCCTGCAGCTCCTGGAGCTGCTCGGGGCTGAACGGCCCGCCCTTGGCGCTACCCACTCCGGCGACGATGTGCCTGGTGCCGTCGACCTCGAGCGTGACGTGCCCGACCGTCCTGCTGACCTTCGCGCTGATCTGCTCGGCGGCCGTGTCGAAGAAGACACCGCCCTGCCCGGTGAGCCACACCCGCCCCGGCAGCACCCCCAGGATGGCGGGCTCCGACCTGGAGGTGAGCATCTTCGGGTAGCGGTATACGCCCATGAGGATCGGTGTCGGTCCGCTCATGGCGGTCACGCTAACAAGACCGACCCGGCCGACGCGTGGCTCAGCCCCGGCCGCCCGCCAGCCGCACCGCGATCGCCACCTTCACGCGGTTGTCCACGCCGAGCTTGCCGAAGATGTGCGTGACGTGGGACTTCACGGTCGTCTCCGACATGTGCAGCGCGGTGGCGATCTCGGCGTTCGACGCACCCTCCGCGACGACGTCGGCCACCTCCCGCTCTCGCGGCGTGAGCATCGCGAGCGACCGGCGGGCGTCGGCGACCTGGGCGGAGTCGTCGCTCGGGGCGTAGGCGTCGATGAGCGAGCGCGTGGCCGCGGGGGAGAGGATCGCCTCGCCGCCCGCGATCGCACGGACCGCGTCGAGGATCTGTCGCGGACCGGCGTCCTTGAGGAGGAAGCCGGCCGCGCCGGCGCGCAGCGCTCCGAACACGTACTCGTCGAGCTGGAAGGTCGTCAGCACGCACACCTGCGCGGAGGGGACGGCCCGGCGGATCTCCGCCGTCGCCGCGATGCCGTCGAGCACGGGCATCCGCACGTCCATGAGCACGACGTCGGGGCGGTGCGCGATCGCGGCCTCGACCCCCGCGCGCCCATCGGCGGCCTCGGCGACGACGTCGATGTCGTCGGCCGAGGCGAGGATCATCGCCAGGCTCGAGCGGACGAGCGCATCGTCGTCGACGACGAGGACCCGGATCATGACGACTCCTCCGTCGGTGTCGGTGTCGGTGTCGGTGTCGGTGTCGGTGTTGATTCCTGTCCGGGTCCGGGTCCGGGTCCGGGTCCGGGTCCGGGTCCGGGTGCGGGTGCGTGTGGCGGAACGGCTGCGGTGTCCGTCCGACCTGCGTCGGCGCCGACCTCGCCCGCCTCCCGCCACGGCAGGTGGGCGTGCACGACCCAGAGCTGTGCGCCGTCGGGTGCGGTCCGCCGGCCCGCGTCCAGCGTGCCGCCGACACTGCGGGCGCGTTCGACCAGGCCGCGCAGCCCGAGCCCGGCGCGCACCGGGCCCGGGATGCTGGACCCAGCGGCCGCATCGTCGCCGTCGGGGCCTGCCTGCCCGGCGACCACGTTGGAGATCGTGGCACGCACGCCGGCACCGGGGTCCGCGCCGACCTCGACGTCGATCGGGGCCCCCGGTGCGTGCCGCAGCGCGTTCGTCACGGACTCCTGCACGATCCGGTAGGCCGCGCGGGCGGTCGTGGGCGCGAGTCCCGCATCCGCCTCGCGCGTGCTGCCGTCGTCGCCCGTCTCGCGCGCGGTAGCCCCAGCGCCTGGACCGACCGCGATCCGTCGACGCACCGTCGCGCCGGCTCGTGCCGCGTCGTCGAGGAGTGCGTCGAGGTCGCCGAGACCGGGCTGAGGGCCGAGCGCCGCCGGCGCGTCGTCGGCCCCCAGCACGTCGAGGATCGCGCGCAGGTCGCGCGCGGCCGACGACGCGGCACCACGGATGGCCGCGGCGTGACGCTCGATCACCTGCTCCCCGGCACCGGGCGCGATCTCGAGCGCGCCGGCCTGCAGGTTGATGAGGGCGAGCTGGTGGCCGACGGCGTCGTGCATCTCCGCCGCGATGCGGCGCCGCTCGGCGAGGACCGCCTCCTGCTCGCGCGCCGCGCGTGCCTGCTCGGCCAGCTCGGCGCGTGCGGCCTCCTCGACCGTCAGCCGTCGCCGGGTCGCGAGGTAGGCGCCGACCAGGGCGGGCACGAGGACCTCGAGACCCACCGTGGCGCTCAGGTCGACGAGGTGGTCGGTGGACCCGAGCGTCGTCTCCGCGCGTTCGTCGGGCGAGAGGGCCCAGGGGGAGGCGACCGAGGCCGCCGCGAGCACGAGGACCACCGCGGTGAGCGCGTCCCGGCGGCGCAGCACGAGAGACATCACCGCCAGAGGCAGCACCGAGGACCCGGTGAGCACCTTCCCGACGATCGCGAGCGCGGGCAGCAGGACCGGCCATCGGCGGCGCGCGAGCACGGCGAGCACGACGGCGGGCAGCAGCACCCAGGCGGTGACGTCCTGCCAGGGCGCCCGGTCACCCTCGACGAGGCCCGCCACGTGGTCGACGGTGACGAACAGCAGGTAGGCGGCCGTGCGCCGGTGGACGCGGGCGGGTGCCCGGTCGGGGACCCTGCGGGACGGGGCGGACACGGCTCCAGCCTAGGGAGCCCGGCCGGTCCGACCCTCCGACCTTCGGTCGCGCCCGACCGCATCGACCCCCGACCTTCGTCGGAGACGGTCCCGACCGCACGACCGAGGCGACCGCCCGCCGTGCTCGCGAGGCTGACGCCATGATCACCACCGAGCACCTGACCAAGACCTACGGGTCCCGCCGCGTCGTCGACGACCTCACGTTCACCGCCCCGCCCGGCTCCGTCACGGCCTTCCTCGGACCGAACGGTGCGGGCAAGTCCACCACCATGCGCATGATCTGTGCGCTCGCCCGACCCACGGGCGGCTCTGCCAGAGTCGGCGGGGAGCCCTTCACGGCGCTCGCCAACCCTGGCCGCGTCGTCGGGCAGCTGCTCGACTCCGGCGCCCTGCACCGCGGTCGGACCGGCGCCGAGATCCTGCGGCTCGCCCTCCTCACGGTCGATCGCCCGACCGGTCTCGCGGGAGAGCTCCTCGAGCGGGTCGGGCTGACCGGAGCCGCGGACCGGCGCGTGCGCGCGTACTCCCTCGGCATGCGCCAGCGCCTCGGCCTCGCGGTGGCGCTGGCCGGCGACCCCGGGATCCTCGTCCTCGACGAGCCCTTCAACGGCCTCGACCCCGAGGGCATCCGCTGGTTCCGGGGCGTCCTGCGCGACTTCGCCGACGACGGCGGAACCGTCCTGCTGTCCTCCCACCTGCTGGCCGAGGTGCAGACGGTGGCCGATCGCTACGTCGTCATCGGCGCGGGCCGGCTGCGCGCGGAGGGGACGGCCGCCGAGCTCCTCGGGTCCGGATCGGTCCGGGTCGACGCCGCCGACCGGGCTGCACTCGTCGCCGCGCTGGGCGACGCCGGGCTCGAGACGCTCGGCGCCGAGACGCCGAGCACGAGTGCGGGCGTCGAGGTCCGCGCCGGCGCCGACGAGGTCGGCCGCGCCGCGCAGGCCGCCGGCATCCCCCTCACCCTGCTCGCCCCCGCGAGCTCCGCCCTCGAGGACGCGTTCCTCTCCCTCACCGCGGCCTGAGCGCCGCCCCACCCGGAAGGACCCGACATGAGCTCCATCGCCCCGACCACCGTCTCCCCGGGCCACCGCCTGTCGATGCGCCGGCGCCTGCACATCGAGCTGCGCAGGTCGATCGACACCGTCTCCGGTGCAGCGCTGACCGCCGTCACCCTCGGCGCGGCGCCGATCCTCGTCGTCGTCGGCCTCCTCGCGGAGGGCGCGCAGGGGACCACGATCAGCCTCGTCCTCGGGGCCGGCTCCCTCGCGGCCGCATTCCTCCTGCCCGTGCTCACGAGCCTGCTCATCACCTCGGAGTGGGGCCAGGGGTCGATCGTCTCCACCTTCGCCATGGACCACCGCCGGGGCCGGGTGCTGGCGGCGAAGGTGCTCGCCGGGCTCGTCGTCTCCCTCGCCGTGGCCGCCCTGTGCCTGGCGGTCGCGATCGTGGTCGCGGCCGTCGCCGGGGTCGACCTCGGGTCGGGCGCCGACCTCGCGCGGACGTGCGCCGGGGTCACGGCCGCGCTCGTCATCTACGCGCTGCTCGGTTCCGCGTGGGGCGCGGCCACACTGAGCACCCCGCTCGCCGTCGTCGTGGCGCTCGCCGGACCGCAGGTCGTCAACACGGTGGAGATGCTGCTCGGCGAGCGCATGGCGGACATCGGTCCGTGGGTGATGTTCAGCCATGCCGTCGGCGACCTCACCCAGGGCGAGGTGGCGAGCTGGCCGCACCTGCTGAGCAACGTCGGGCTGTGGATCGTCCTCCCGATGGTCGTCGGCCTCTGGCGGGTGCGCAGCGCGGACGTCACCTGAGGCGCCTGTCCGTGACCGCCCCACCGCACGCTCGACGAAGGATGGGGGATCGCGCCTATGCTGTGGACAACCTCGACCCAGGCAGACAGGGACCCGCGTCATCCCGAGCCGCCCCCGGGCGGCACCTGATCGAGGTGGGCACGGGTGACGCGGAACCGGGTCGGGCGGCCCTGGCCGACCGACGGCCGCCTGTCCCCGTGATCCCGACCGAGAGCACCCGCCATGACGGCACAGGCCGCCCCCCAGCCGACCCGACCGACGACCGGCGCGGGTGCGTCCGCGGCGGCGCTCACGCTCGCCGGCGTCGGCAAGACCTTCGCCACCGGCACCGAGGCCCTGACCGGGGTCGACCTCAGCGTCTCGCCCGGCGAGCTCGTCACGGTCGTCGGCCCGTCGGGCTGCGGGAAGTCCACGCTCCTGCGCCTCGCCGCCGGGCTCGAGCAGCCCACCGCCGGGACGCTGACCGCCCGCACGGACGCGATCAGCTACGTCTTCCAGGACCCCACGCTGCTGGAGTGGCGCACCGCGCTCGGCAACGTCGAGCTCGCGGGCCGGCTCACCGGTGTGCCCCGGGCCGAACGACGCCGTCAGGCCCTGGCCGCGCTCGAGCTCGTCGGCCTCGCGGGCGCCGAGCAGCGCTTCCCCCGCGAGCTCTCCGGCGGCATGCGGATGCGAGTCTCCCTGGCCCGCGCGCTCGTGCGCGACCCGGACCTCGCGCTGTTCGACGAGCCCTTCGGCGCCCTGGACGAGATCACCCGCCTGACGATGCAGACCGAGCTCCTGCGCCTCTTCACCGACGCGGGGTTCGCCGCCCTGTTCATCACCCACTCCGTGTCCGAGGCCGTCTACCTCTCGACCCGCGTCGTCGTCATGAGCGGCCGTCCCGGCCGGATCGTCGCCGACCTCCCGGTGCCGTGGGGCTACCCGCGCCCCCCGGAGATCCGGTACGACGCCGAGTTCGCCGCATTCGCCGGCCGCGTCTCCGCCGCGCTGGAGGCGAACGCGTGAGCACCCACGTCGTACGGGAGGCCCCCGACACCCTGGATCCCCGCGCGGACGAGGCCGACGTCGTCCGGCCGACGCCCGGGTCCGGCGGCGGGGGAGCGGACACGCTGCCGGGCCGCAGGCGCGGCGCGGGACCTGGCGCCTGGCTCTCCGCCGTCTGGCCGGTCGCGGTCGCTCTCGCCGGGATCGTCGCGATCTGGTACCTCGTCTCCTACCTGGTGCTGCCCGAGGACCAGCGCTTCCTGCTCCCGCCGCCGCACGAGGTCTACGCGGGGGCGCTCGCCGACGAGCGCGTCATGGGCCCGATGCTCGACGCCCTGTGGAACACGGTGGTCGTCGCGATGGCGGGCCTGGCGTTCGCCGTCGTCGTGGGGGTGGCGTGGGCCGTGCTCATGTCGCTCGCGGGATGGGTGGAGAAGGTCCTCTACCCGTACGCGGTCATCCTCCAGACGATCCCGATCCTCGCGCTCGTGCCGCTCATCGGCATCTGGTTCGGGTACGGGTTTCCGGCGCGCGTCATCGTCTGCGTGATCATCGCGCTGTTCCCGATGATCTCCACGACCCTGTTCGGCCTGCGCTCGGCGGGCAGCGCCGCCCACGACCTGTTCACCCTGCACCGCGCGAACCGCTGGCAGCGGCTGCGCCACCTCACCCTGCCGGCCGCGGTCCCGTCGATGTTCACGGGCCTGCGCACCGCCGCGGGACTGTCGGTCATCGGCGCGCTGGTCGGCGACTACTTCTTCCAGCAGGGACCGGCCGGCATCGGCGGACTCCTGCGCACCTACACGCTGCGCCTGCAGATGGACGCCCTGTTCACGGCCATCACGCTCACGGCGCTGTTCGGCGTCGTCGTCTTCGCGCTCTTCGCGATCCTCGACTCCCTCGTCATCAGCCGCTGGTACGGACCGCGCGCATGAGCCGCAGAACCGGAGCCCCCATGTCCCCTCATCACCGCACCGTCGCCCGTACTTCCGACGACCGGGGTACGACCTCGACGTCGGACGCCCCCCGACCGGGGCGAGCACGCCGACGGTGGGCGAGTCCCGTGGTCGCCGTCGTCGGCACCGCGCTGCTCCTGGCCGCCTGCGGCGGCGGCTCCACCGACGACGACGCGGCCGCCGGCCCGGCCCCCGGCGCCACCGCGGCCGAGGCGGGCAGCGCCCTGGACCTGGCCGAGGTCTGCCCCGCGACCGTGGTCATGCAGCAGGACTGGCAGCCCCAGGCGGAGCACGGAGCGATGTACCAGCTCGTCGGCGACGACCACGAGATCGACACCGAGGCCAAGTCGGTCACCGGCTCGCTGGTGGCGGGCGGCGTCGACACCGGCGTGCAGATCGAGGTGCGACCGGGCGGACCGAACGTCGGCTTCCAGTCGGTCGCCGCGCTCATGTACCTCGACGACGACATCACCGTCGGGGCGGTCAACACCGACTCCGCGATCATCAACCACGAGGCGCAGCCGACGGTCGCGGTCACCTCCCAGCTCACCGTCTCCCCGCAGATCCTCATGTGGGACCCGGAGACCTACCCCGAGGCGGAGACGATCGAGGACATCGTCGCGACCGACGCCACGGTGGTCACGAGCGGCACCGTGCTGCCCGCGCTCATCGCCTCGACCACCGGCTTCGACCTCGCTCGATCGGACACGAGCTACGAGGGCACGCCCGCCCGCTTCGTCTCGGACCCGAGCATCGTCCAGCAGGGGCTGCTCACCAACGAGCCCTACGTCTACGAGCACGAGGTCGAGCCCTGGTCGCGCCCCGTGGCGAGCGCCCTGCTCGCCGAGGTGGGGCACTCGACCTACCCCGGGCCCGTCGCGGTGCGCGCCGACCGCCTCGAGGAGCTCTCCCCCTGCCTCGAGCGCCTCGTACCCGTGCTCCAGCAGGCCCAGATCGACTTCCTCGCGGACCCGGGGCCGGCGACCGACCTCATCCTCGAGCTCGTCGACGCCTACCAGCTCTCGTGGACCTACTCGGCGGGCGTCGCCGAGTACTCGGTGGACACGCAGCTGGATGCGGACCTCGTGCACGACGACCCGGCGTCGGGGACGTTCGGCGCCTTCGACCCGGCGCGGATGCAGGAGATCGTCGACACCTACCTGCCGGTGCTCGTGGCCGAGGGGGCGGTCACGTTCGACGAGCTGGACCCGAACGTCCTCTACACGAACGAGTTCCTCGACGACTCGATCTCCCTGGCCGACACCCCGATCGAGTGAGCAGAACCACCGGAGCCGGGCGTCCGGTCACAATGGGTTAACGATGCCCCGGCCGCGCGAAGGGCGCTGTTTCCGCACGATCCCGCGGATTTCGTGGCTTCCCCGCAGCGTCTGGGGGCATCCCGGTGTTTGCAAAGATCCCCGGGCACCCCCACTCTTGTGTGGTCACAGCGCTGCTCGGCCGCGCCCGGAAACGGGACGACCGGGCCTGGACAGGGCTCCCCGCCCGCGGGGAGCCGGCGTCTGCCAGGTGCGTGCTCGTGACGACGACAGGCCTGGTGCGCACCGAGCGGACCACCGCGTGCCGCCCCCCAGGTACCGCGGACAGGCTCGGATCACGGAGGACAGATGGTCGCACTCAGTGCACGCAACGTCTACAAGGTCTTCGGACGACAGGGTCGTCGCGCGGTCGAGCGCCTCGAGAACGGCGCCAGCCGGGACGAGATCAAGCACCTCGGCACCGCCGCCGTCATCGACGCCAGCTTCGACGTCGACCCCGGCGAGATCTTCGTCGTCATGGGCCTGTCCGGATCGGGCAAGTCGACGCTCATCCGCACGCTCAACGGGCTGCACCCCGCGACCACGGGCAGCATCGAGATCGGCGGCACCGACATCGCGAAGGCCTCGGGCTCCGAGCTGCGGGCGATCCGCCGCAAGAAGGTGTCGATGGTGTTCCAGCACTTCGCGCTCCTCCCGCACCGCACCGTGCTCGACAACGCCGCGTACGGCCTGGAGATCCAGGGCGTCGGTCGGTCCGAGCGGCTCGAGCGCGCCCGCGAGGTCGTCGAGCTCACCGGCCTCGGCGGCTGGCAGGACTCCGTGCCCGCCCAGCTCTCCGGCGGCATGCAGCAGCGCGTCGGCCTGGCGCGCGCCCTCGCCTCGGACACCGAGATCCTCCTGATGGACGAGGCGTTCTCGGCGCTCGACCCGCTCATCCGGCGCGAGATGCAGGACCAGCTCGTCGAGCTCCAGACCCGGCTGGGCAAGACGATCGTCTTCATCACCCACGACCTCAACGAGGCCGTCCGCCTGGGCGACCGCATCGCCGTCATGCGCGACGGCCGCATCGTCCAGATCGACACCGGCGAGAAGATCCTGTCGGACCCCGCGGACGAGTACGTCGCCCGCTTCATCGCCGACGTCGACCGGTCCCGCGTCATCACCGCCGGCTCGGTCATGACCAGGCCGGCGACCACGGTCTGGGAGAACTACGGGCCCGGCGAGGCGCTGCGCACCCTGCGGGACAGCCAGGTCTCCGCGGCCTACGTCATCGACCGCCGTCAGCGGCTCGTCGGGTCGGTCTACGACGAGGAGCTCCTCGAGGCGCAGCGGCGCAGGGAGGACAGGATCGGGCCGTACATCCACCCGGACACCAGCGCGGTCAACGTCGACACCCCGATCTCGGAGGTGTTCGCACCGGCCGCCGAGGCGCGTCTCGCCGTCCCCGTGACGGACGACGAGGACCGGCTCCTCGGCGTCGTCCCCCGCGTGGCGCTCCTGGAGGCGATGGTTCCCAGCGAGCTGGAGGACGCCGGCGGGTCGGTGGAGGACCTCTCCCCACCGGACGAGGCGGGTGACGACGCCGGCGGTGCCCACGCCGCGACGGGCGGCGCCCACGCGGCCACGACCGACGCCGCCACGACCACCACGACCGAGACGGAGACGCGATGAACGACGACGATCTGCTCTTCCGCGTCCCGGTCGGCGAGTGGGCCAACTCCGCCGTCGACTGGCTGACCAGCACGCTCAGTGCCGTCTTCAGCTTCATCGGGACCGTCTTCGGCGGCGCCTACGACCTCTTGATGACCGCCCTCAGCAGCCCGCCGTTCTGGCTGATCATGGCGATCCTCGTCGCCGCCGCCTTCCTGGCGAAGGGCTGGAAGCTTGCGCTGGGCTCCCTGATCGGCCTCCTGCTGATCTACGGCATGGACCAGTGGACGAATGCCATGATGTCGCTCGCCCTCGTCCTGGTGGCC
The DNA here is from genome assembly GCF_049856175.1 of Georgenia sp. Z1491. Classification (GTDB taxonomy): domain Bacteria; phylum Actinomycetota; class Actinomycetes; order Actinomycetales; family Actinomycetaceae; genus JB111. Next base: position 25,009 of record NZ_JBNDNA010000001.1, on the reverse strand, counting down.
AGCATCATCGCCGTGCTCATCGGTATCCCCCTCGGCATCTGGGCAGGTCTCAGTGCACGAGCGTCCGCGGCGATCCGGCCGTTCCTCGACGTCATGCAGACCCTGCCGGCGTTCGTCTACCTCATCCCGGCCGTGGTGCTCTTCCGCGTCGGCGAGGTCCCGGGCATCGTCGCGACGATCATCTTCTCGCTGCCGCCCGCCGTGCGCATGACCGAGCTCGGCATCCGGCAGGTCGACAGCGAGGTCGTCGAGGCGGGCCAGGCGTTCGGCTCCACCCCGGGCCGGATCCTCCGCCAGATCCAGCTGCCCCTCGCGCAGCCCACCATCATGGCCGGCGTCAACCAGGTGATCATGCTCGCCCTGTCGATGGTGGTCATCTCCGGCATGGTCGGGGCCCCCGGCCTCGGGCAGCAGGTCTACCAGGCGCTGACGCGCATCGACATCGGTCTCGGCTTCGAGGCCGGGCTCGGCGTGGTCATCCTGGCCATGTACCTCGACCGGCTCACGGCATCGCTGGCCCAGCACGGCGCGGTCAACCGCGCCAAGCGGATGGCCGGTAGCTGACGCTCCGGACGAGCACGCGCCCCCGCGCAGGAACGACCCTACGAAGAACACAAGGAGAGACATGCGTACCAAGCGATTCATGACGACAGCGGCCACCGTGTCGGCCCTCGCACTGACCCTCGCCGCCTGCGGCGGCGGGGACGACGAGGGTGACAACGGCGGCGACAACGGCGACACCGGCACGTCCGAGGGCGACGGCGGCGACGCCGGCGGTGAGGGCGACAGCGGTGAGGGTGACGGCGGCGACGCCGGCTCGGCCGGCGGCGAGATCACCATCGGCGTCCACTCCGGCTGGGAGGAGGGCATCGCCGTCTCCCACCTGTGGCAGGCCATCCTCGAGGAGCAGGGCTACGACGTCACGCTCGAGACCGCCGAGGCCGGCGTCGTCTTCACGGGCCTCGCCCAGGGCGACTACGACCTCAACTTCGACACGTGGCTGCCGAACACCCACTCGGACTACATCGAGCAGTACGGCGACGACCTCGAAGAGCTCGGCATGTGGTACGAGAACGCGCCGCTGACGATGGCCGTGAACGAGGACGCCCCGATCGAGTCCCTCGACGAGCTCGCGGACAACGCGGACGAGTTCGGCAACCGCATCGTCGGCATCGAGCCCGGCGCCGGCCTCACCCGCATCACCACGGACGAGGTCATCCCGACCTACGGCCTGGAGGACATGGAGTACGTCATCTCCTCGACCACGGCGATGCTCTCCGAGCTGAGCGCCGCGATCGACTCCGGTGACAACGTGGTCGTCACCCTGTGGCGCCCGCACTGGGCCTACGACGCCTTCCCGATCCGCGACCTCGAGGACCCCGAGGGCGCCTTCGGCGAGCCGGACGACATCTACACGTACGGCAACGCCGAGTTCTCCTCGGAGTTCCCGGAGGTCGCCGAGTGGATCGCCGGCTTCACGTTCAGCGACGAGGACCTCGCCGAGCTCGAGAACATCATGTTCAACGAGATGGGCGGCAACTCCAACGACGAGGCCGTCGAGCAGTGGCTCGCGGACAACCCCGACTTCATCGACTCCGTCGTCAGCGGCGGCGGCGAGGCCGGCGGCGAGACCGACACCGAGGGCGGCGAGTCCGGCACCGAGGGCGCCGGTTCCGAGACCGACTCCGAGGACGCCGAGACCGAGAGCTGACCGGGCGCCGCTCCTCGAGCGGCCCCGCCGGGCGCGACCCGGCATGCACGATCACGACGCGCGGCCCGCCCCGGCCACCGGGGCGGGCCGCGCGCCCGTCCAGCCACCGCCCACCGAGCCGACACCATTCACGAGGAGCACGCGCCGGCACGAGCCATCACCTGAGCCAGACGCAGATTCGATCAGCACTCGTCGTCGACGACGACACACGAGGAGAAGGACCGACATGCGAACTACTCGGACATGGCTGACGGCCGGCGCCGTCACGACGGCGGCCGCACCGGCGCTCGCCGCCTGCGGCGGCGGGGACGACCCGGACGAGGGGGCCGGCAGCGACGGTGGCGACGGCTCCGGGGAGACGATCACGATCGGCGTCTTCCACGGCTGGGAGGAGGGCATCGCCGCCTCCTACATCTGGAAGCACATCCTCGAGGAGCAGGGCTACGCGGTCGAGACGGAGCACGCCGACGTCGGCGTCGTCTTCACCGGCCTCGCCGCCGGGGACTACGACCTCAACTTCAACGTGGCGCTCCCGCACAACCACGAGGACTATCTCGAGCAGTACGGCGACGACATCGAGGACCTCGGCGTCTGGTTCGAGGACTACCCGAACACGATGGTCGTCAACGACGACGCCCCGATCACCTCCTTGACCGAGCTCGCCGACCACGCCGACGAGTTCGACAACCGCATCGTCGGCATCGAGCCCGGCGCCGGCCTCACCCGCTACGTGCAGGACTCGGTAATCCCCACCTATGGGCTGGAGGACATGGAGTTCGTCGTCTCCTCCACGCCGTCGATGCTCGCGGACCTGCAGGGTGCGATCGAGTCGGGGGAGAACGTGGTCGCCACGCTGTGGCGCCCGCACTGGGCCTACGACGCGTTCCCGATCCGGGACCTCGAGGACCCCGAGGGCGCCCTCGGCCCGCCGAACGACATCCACACGTTCAGCAGTCCCGGGTTCGCCGAGGAGCATCCCGAGGTGGCCGAGTGGAGCGGCCGGTTCGCGATGGACGACGAGCAGGTCTCCTCGCTGGAGACCATCATGTTCAACGAGCTGAACGGTGAGGAGAACGACGAGGCCGTGGACCGGTGGGTGGAGGAGAACCCGGACTTCGTGCCCGAGATCGTCGGGGAATGACCCCCACCGACGGAGCGTGCGGCCCCGCCGCTCCCGGCCGATCACCAGTCGAAGGAGACACATGCGAACGACGACCCGCCGGACCGCCACCACGGCCGTAGCACTGGCCCTCACCCTGTCCGCCTGCGGCGGCGAAGATGACGACGGCGCGTCCGGCGGCGGGTCGGCCGATGCGGCGGAGCCCATCGTCATCGGCATCCCGGCGGGCTGGGAGGAGGCGCTGGCGACCGGCCACCTGTGGCAGCGCATCCTCGAGGACCAGGACTACGAGGTCGAGCTGGAGATCGTCGACATGGCCGTGCTGTGGACGGGCCTGGCCGAGGGCCAGTACGACCTCAACTTCGACGTCTGGCTCCCGGAGGCCAACTCCCCGCACATGGCGGAGTACGGCGACCGGGTCGAGGAGATCGGCATGTGGTACGAGGAGGCGCCGATGACCATCGCCGTCAACGAGGACGCCCCGATCACCTCGCTCGCCGAGCTCGCGGAGAACGCCGACGAGTTCGACAACCGGATCGTCGGCATCGAGTCCGGCGCGGTGCTCACGTCGCTGACCGAGAACGAGGTCATCCCGACCTACGGCCTGGAGGACATGGAGTACGTGACCTCCTCGACGACGGCGATGCTCGCCGAGGTGGAGGCGGCCACCTCGAGCGGGGACAACATCGTCGTCACGCTGTGGCGACCGCACTGGGCCTACGACGCGTTCCCCATCCGGGACCTCGAGGACCCCGAAGGCGCACTCGGCGTGCCCGACGACATCTACGTCTACGGGCACCTGGGGTTCGCGGAGGAGTACCCGGAGGTCGCCGAGTGGCTCAGCGGCTTCTACATGACCAGCGAGGAGCTGCACTCGCTGGAGAACATCATGTTCAACGAGATGGGCGGCGAGTCCAACGACGACGCCGTCGACCAGTGGCTCGAGGACAACCCGGACTACGTCGACGCCGTCCTCTCCGGAGAGGTCGCCGACGGTGCGGGCGCGGAGTCCGGTTCGGAGTCCGGTTCGGAGTCCGCGTCCGAGGACGGGGCGGAGACAGAGAGCTGACCGTGTCGCGCCGGAGGCGTCGGTGCGGTCAGGCGGCGCTGTGGTCTGGCGGGGCCGTGGTCAGGCATCGCCGCGGCCCCTGGCCGTTGGGGGCTGCGGTGTGCGCAGCCGCCACCACCAGAAGAGGCTGACCGGTGGCACGAGCACGGCCACCACGATGGCGCCCGCGTAGATGAACTCGGTGTCGTCGAACGCCAGCAGCCCGAGCAGCGGGCCGACGGGGGCCGTCAGCCAGGCGAGGCCGATCCGGGCGATCTTCGAGCCGCGGCACCGGTCGGTCAACGGACGCGGGTCGCCCGGTCGGGCCGTTGCCTCGCCCGCCCAGTTGTGCGCCGTGACGGCTCGCGTCGCGAGCAGTCCCGTGGCCACCGCGACCGCGGTCAGGCCGACCTCCCGGTGCAGGTACACGTCCACAGCCAGCAGGACCACGGCGGGCGGGAGAGTGAGCAACGCGGCCTGGACGAGGTCGACGAGCAGGACGGACCCGGTACTCATCGACCGTGCGTCGCCGCGGCCCTCGTACCAGGTGCGACCGTTGCGCCACCGGCGGTACGGCCACAGCACCGCTGCGCCGACCACGAGCCCGAGGGTGCCGCCCGTCGTCGCTGCACCCGAGGTGCCGTCGGGCCCGCGGTTCGGTTCGAACCGGAGGTTGCCGGCGTCGTCGATGAGCAGGTCGGCCAGGAAGGCGGCGACCAGGACGGCGACGGCGGCCACCGCCGTCGTCGCCGCGACGTCCCACAGGGCCGAGGCCCACGGACGGCGCGCCGGCCAGGGTTCCTCGTTCGGGTGGTGAGGACGGCTGGGCCAGGTCGCGCCGGGCCACGGTGCGAAAGGTTCCGGCCGATGCGCCTCGGCCCGCGGGGGGTGGGCGGGCCACTGCGCGGCCGGCCCCGACCGGTGCGCAGCCCTGTGGTCACCGTGCCGTCGACCGAACGGGCCCCTGCCACCGGGCGAGCTCATCGGCGCCCCTGCCGGCGGAGCTGCTCGTGCTCGTGCCGCATACGGGTGTCGGGCCCCTGCCGCATACGGGTGTGGAGCTCCTGGTCGCGTCGCCTCGGCCCTCGCAGCTTGGGCCGGCCATAGACCAGGACGCCCACCCCGTTGGCGAGACCGACCAGCGCCATGAGGGTGACTGTCATGACGAGCCCCGGGCGGGGCTCGGTCACGAGCAGGACGGTGACCGCCCCGGCGAGTCCGAGCGGGACCCCGACGGGGAGACGCAGGAGGCGCGCCCCCACCGACCTGCGCACGAACTCCGGGTCCGGCGCATAGGGCCTGTAGCGCCACGAAGTCTGCTGCAGGCCCGTGTAGGGCAACGGATAGCGAACGGACCAGCTCGTGGTGAGCACCCCGAGGATGATCGCGCAGATCGCGCCCGTCAGCGCGAGGGTGCGGTCGCCGAGCTCGGCGGCCAGCACCGTGAGTGTCACGGGCGGGGCGTAGAGCAGGACGTTCTGGACGAGGTCGACACCGATCGCGGCCGTCAGCCCCATCGATCGGCGGTCGCTGCGCGCGACGTACCAGGACCGCTTGTCCATGCGGGCGTCCTGCACCACCCGGACCACCCCGTACGCGATCCCGGCGATGCCGGCGGACACCGCCGCGTTCGCCCCGGGCGCGGTCGCGTCGCCGTACGTGGTCACCAGGAACAGCACGCCCACGGAGGCGGCGGCCATGAGGAGGGAGCCGAGCGTCGTCGCCACGACGTCGGACCTGCTCGAGCGGCCACCGTCGACGGCTGTGCTGGTCGGCGGTCCGGCCCGGCCGATCGGTAGTCCGGCCGAGCCGCTCGGCCGTTCGGGCCACCCATGTGGCTGGTCACCCCACCCGCGAGGTTCCGCGTTCTCGAAGGACGGGATGCCCGGCCCCGCGCCGTGAGCGGGACGGTGCGCGTCCCCCCGCGGCGCCTCCCACATCACCACGGTGGCACGTGCCCGGAGGGCGGGTCGGGGAGGACAGGACCGCCCGTGCGGCGATCGCGGTCCTGCTCCAGGCGCTCGGGATCGCCGCGCTCGGGCTCCGGACGCTCGGGCTCCGTGCGCGCACGCGGTTCGCGCCCCGCGGGCTTCGACACGCGCCGGTCGAGGTTGTCCCACCAGGCCTGCACGCCGAAGAAGATCCACCCGGCCACCGCCCCGATGACGAGGAGGCCCACCATCGTCCCGACCTCCGGGGCGGGGGCGGGCACGAGCACGCCCGTCGCGGCCGCGGCCACGCCCATGACGACGCCGAGCAGGAACCGGCTCCAGCGGGCGGCCCGGCCTCGTCGGGTGAACCCGACGATCTCCTCGTGGATCCACTCGTGGCTGCGGTTGCGCCGGTTCCCGTCGCCACGCAGCGGCTCGCGCGAGACCCAGACGGCGAGCGTGAGCCCGACGAGCATCGCGCACGCGAAACCCGTCAGCGAGAGCAGGCGCTCGCCGGCGCCGGCGGCCCCGACCGTCAGCGCCACCGCAGGCACGTAACCGAGGAACGCCTGCAGCACGTCGAGCCCGATCGCCGCTCCGGAGCCCATGGACCGGGCGTCGCTGCGGGCGACGTACCAGGAGCGGTCGTCCATGCGGAAGCGCTGGACGAGGATCACCACGCCACCGAGGACGAGGCCCGCGCCGGCCGACAGCGTCGCGACGAGCCCCGGCGCCATGCCCTGCCCGGAGCCGTCGATGAGCACGGCCGTGATCGCCGCCGCCGCGACCAGCAGGATCGAGGCGATCGTCGTCGTCGAGAGGTCGGACCGGGTCGATCGCCCGGCGTCGAGGCGAGGCCGCGCCGCGTCTCGTGCGCGCTGCCGGAGCTGGTCGGGCGACGGCCCGCCCGGCCCGCCGGGTGGGAGCTCCCAGAAGCTGCCGTTCCACACGCTGCCGTCGGGGGCGCGCCGGCCCGGCGCGGGTGGGTGCTGTGCAGAGGTGTACTGCGAGTGCGGGTCGACGTTCACGGGGACATTCTGGTGTCCCGGCCGTGCGTCCGCCGGTCGGCGGATGGGGACCTCGTCGGCAGGTCGTGCCCCATGCGCACGCCGTCGGGGGCGTGCGCAGGGCGGCCATACGGACTTTCGGTCACAGCGCCAGTGTCCTCGCCCGCGAATCCCGGCTACACCCGGGGAGCGGGTACCTCGGTGACCGGCGTGTCGGCGTCGGGCGCGTATCGGCTGCCCACCGTGCGGTGCACGTGGGGGAGGCGCCTCGACGGCGTACCTCACCTTGTCGGTCGGCGACGTCGTCGGTGCTTCGTGGCAGCATGGACGCACCGCCCGAGACGTCCCTCGCGAGGCGACGACCCCACGCGCGACGCACGCGCGACGCATGACAAGGAGCACCGTGTCCGAGAAGCTCAAGCTCGTCTCCTCGGTCCAGGCCATCAACTGGAACCGCATCGACGACGACAAGGACCAGGAGGTCTGGGACCGCCTGACCTCGAACTTCTGGCTGCCGGAGAAGGTGCCGCTGTCGAACGACATCCAGTCGTGGGCGACCCTGAGCGACCACGAGAAGCTGATGACGACCCGCGTGTTCACCGGCCTCACGCTGCTGGACACCGTGCAGGGCACCGTCGGCGCGGTCAGCCTCATCCCCGACGCCGTCACACAGCACGAGGAGGCCGTCTACACGAACATCGCGTTCATGGAGTCGGTGCACGCGAAGTCGTACTCGTCGATCTTCTCCACGCTCATCTCGACGGCGGAGATCGACGACGCCTTCCGCTGGTCGGAGGAGAACGAGAACCTCCAGCGCAAGGCGCAGATCATCATGGACTACTACCGCGGCGACGACCCGGAGAAGCGCAAGGTCGCGTCCGTGATGCTCGAGTCCTTCCTCTTCTACTCGGGCTTCTACGCTCCGATGTACTGGTCGAGCCGCGCCAAGCTGACGAACACCGCGGACCTCATCCGCCTCATCATCCGCGACGAGGCCGTGCACGGGTACTACATCGGCTACAAGTACCAGAAGGCGCTCGAGCGCTCCTCGGCCGAGCGTCGCCAGGAGCTCAAGGACTACACCTTCGAGCTCCTCCTCGAGCTCTACGAGAACGAGGAGCAGTACACCGAGGACCTCTACGACCCGCTCGGGCTCACGGAGGACGTCAAGGCGTTCCTCAAGTACAACGCCAACAAGGCCCTCAACAACCTCGGCTACGAGGGCCTGTTCACGGCCGACCAGACGGCCGTGAACCCGGCGATCCTCTCCTCGCTGAGCCCCAACGCGGACGAGAACCACGACTTCTTCTCCGGATCCGGCTCCTCCTACGTCATGGGCAAGGCGGAGAACACCGAGGACGAGGACTGGGACTTCTGAGTCTCCCGACGGCGCCGCCACGCCCGAGCGCGCGGCGGCGCCGGCGACGACCGCACGCCGGGAGGACCCGATGACGGATGACGCACAGGTTCCGGCAGGCCGGGACGAGCTCGCCGCCCTCGCCGCCGCCCACGGGCTCGACATCGACCCGGCCTCGCTACGGATCGAGGAGGTCGGGCTGGACTACCGGGTGGCCATCGGGAGCACGGCTGCCGGTGAGTCGTGGGTGCTGCGCGTGCCCCGCCGGCCGGACGTCGCCGAGGGCATCGCGGCGGAGGCGGCGATCCTCGACGTCGTGCGGCCGCGCCTGTCGGTCGCGGTCCCGGACTGGCGCATCCGGTCGACCCGGCTCGTGGCCTACCCGCTGCTGCCAGGGTCGCCCGGGCTGACGGTCGATCCCGCCACCGGTGAGCCGGTCTGGCACGTCGACCCGACGTCGCGTACCTATGCACGTGCCTTCGGCGAGCTGCTCGCCGAGCTGCACGGCATCGACGTCGACGCGGCGGCGGCCGGTGGTGCGGTGGTCGAGACCCCGGACGAGGTGCGCACCCGTCGGGCCGGGGAGGTCGAGCGGGTCGCCGGATCCTTCCGCGTCGCGCCGCAGCTGCTCGAGCGATGGCGCACGTGGATCGGCGAGGACTCGTTCTGGCCGGACCGGTCCGTGCTCACCCACGGCGAGCTCTATCCCGCGCACGTGCTCGTCGACGAGGCCGACCGGCCGACCGCCGTGCTCGACTGGACGACGGCGAAGGTCTCCGACCCGGGCGCGGATCTCGCTCTGCACCACGCGACGGCGGGCCGGGAGGCGTTCGCCGTCACGCTCGAGGCCTACGAGGATGCCGGCGGCCGGACGTGGCCCCGGCTCGCGGACCACTGCGCCGAGCACATGGCCGCGAGCCCGGTCGGCTACGGGATCTACGCGCTCATCACCGGCAGGCCCGAGCACCGAGCCGCGGCGCAGGAGCTGCTCGACCCGGCCTGACGGCTACGCGTCGTCGCGACGGCGTCGGGGCCAGAACGTGGCGGCCACGGCGAGGACGACGCCGACCATGCCGCCGACGACAGCGCCGCGCGCGAAGCTGTTCCCGATCCCGTCGGCCTGCGGCCCCACGACATCGAGGTCGGGCGGCGTGACGAGCCCGGAGCCGGTGACGATCGTCCAGCACATCGCCCCGAGCGCCAGCAGCATCCCGGTGCCGATGACGGCCCAGACCGAGACCCGCACGCCGAGCCGGGCGCGCCCTGCGACGTCGGTGAGGTCGACGTGGCGCCGCCGGGCCCACAGCATCGCCGACCAGGTCGGCACGCCGGTGAGGAGGATGAGCACGAGCGGGACGATCAGCGACCCGAGGACCGCGGCGACCACGGCGACCGCGAGCCCCGCGTAGATGCCGGCCCGCATGCCGACGGCCGAGGCCTCGTTGGCGATCGACCGCTCGCGCTCGTCGACCGGCTCGGGCCGGCGTGTCCCGGTCCCCCTCGTGGGGGTGTGCTCCGAGGTCATGAGGTCTCTCCCAGCTGGTCGGTGGCCGCCTCGGGGTGTGCGCCGAAGAGGTCCTCGACGGTCGACCCGAGGGTGCGCGCGATGCGCAGGGCCAGGAAGACCGAGGGGGCGTAGTCGCCCTGCTCGATCGCGATGACGGTGTGGCGGCTGACCCCCACGAGCGCGCCCAGCTCCGCCTGCGTGAGCCGGTGCTGCTTGCGGCGCTCGCGGACCGGGCTGACGGCGCCCGGGTCGGTGCGTGCCGGTGGGGTCATGCCGAGATGTTAAGGATCATCGACATTCAATGTCAAGGATCCTCTACACGCGGTGTCAACGATCCTCGACATCTCTCCCGAGCTCGACTCGGATCCGTCGAGTATGACCTCAGCGTGGTCCAGCTGGGCGGTCGGTGGTCCAGCTGGGCGGTCAGTGGTCCAGCTGGGCGGTCGGTGGTCCAGCTGGGCGGTCGGTGGTCCAGCTGGGCGGTCAGTGGTCCAGCTGGGCGGTCAGTGGTCCGGCTGGGCGGTGAGGTGGTGGGCGCCGGGGTCAGTCCTCGGGCACGGTGACGAGGTAGTCGCCCGCGTCGTCGTCCCAGTCGAGATCGACGTGGCCCTCCGTCTCCGCGGCGCGGCAGAACTGCAGGAAGCTGCGGAAGCCGAAGGCCTTCTCGCTGAAGTCGGGGCGCCGCTTGCGCAGCCGGTTCTTCAGGCCGGACAGGGCGAAGGCACCGTCGTCGTTGCCGTCGCCCTCGGCCACGATCTCGACCAGCAGGGCGAACGTCTGCTCGAGGTCCCCCTGCTGGGGCAGCGAGACCTCGGGGTCGCCGGTCGCGGGTCCCGTCGACAGCTCGACGACGCCGCGGTCCGCCAGGTGCTTGAGGACTTCGCCGAACGAGCGGAACCCGAGGTCGGACTCGCTGAACGTCGGGTCCTTGCGCAGGAGCGCCCGCTTGAGCACGGACGCCGTCACGGAGTCGGACGTGGTCGCGAGCCCGGCGAGGGTCTGCGCCACGCGCACCTCGATCGGCTCGGTCTCGGCCGACTCGTCGGGCGAGCCGATCTCGTCGTCGACCGAGCCGTCGATCGAGCCGTCGATCGCCGGGGCGGCGTCGAGGTCCTGGTCGGCTGCGGCGCCGCCGGCGGCAACCGACCCGGTCGCACCGCCCCGGGCCGACCCGGCCGCGCCCGACGAACCCGCGCCCGACGACCCCGCACCCGACGAACCGGCACCGCCCCCTGTGCCCGACGGCAGCACCACCTGGGCGTCGTGCCGCTCCTGGCCGGTTCCGCCGCGGGCGTGCGCGCCCCGTCGTCGGGGGGCCTCCTCCCCGGGCTCCACGCCCTCGAGGCGGTCGTAGAAGAGGAACTCGTCGCACGCCGGCGGGAGGAGGCGGGAGGTCGAGAGCTCGACCCCGACGCCGATCACCCGCTTGTCCAGCTCCCGCAGCTTGTGGACGAGCGGCGAGAAGTCGCTGTCGCCGGTGCACAGGACGAAGGTCGAGACGTAGTCACGCTCGAACGCCATCTCGATCGCGTCGACCACCATCTTGATGTCGGCGGCGTTCTTCCGCGACGCGCCCATGCGCTGCGGCATCTCGATGAGCTCGAACTGGTGGCGGGTGAGCATGCGGCGGTCCTCGTCGAAGAACGACCAGTCCGCGTAGGCACGGCGCGTGAGGCTGCGGCCGCGCACCGCGAGCGCGTCGGCGATGGGACCGAAGTCGAACGCCATCCCGCCCAGGTGGTCGCGGGCGCCCAGCGCCAGGTTCTCGTAGTCGAGGAACACGGCCATCCGTGCGTCGTCGTCCATCCGGCCAGCCTATGGGGAGGTGAGCGCAAAGAATTCCGGCGACGACGACGGAGCCGGCGACCTAGCGTGACGGCTCGGCCCACGGTGCGGGCGGACGTGCGGAGCAGGCGCACCCGAGATGCACCACGGGCGGGCGGGCGTGGCCCCGCCGTCATGCACCCGCGCGGGATCGGAGGTGCTCGCCGTGGACATCCTCACCGACCTGGGGGGCGCCGCCGACGCGCTCGCCGCGTCGCCGTGGCTGCTCGTGCTGGTCGCGGGACTCGCCCTCGTCGACGGCCTGGTCCCGCCGGTGCCGAGCGAGACGATCCTGGTCAGTGCCACCGTGCTGGCCCTGTCCGGCGGTGGCGTCCACGTCGTCCTCATCGTGCTCGCGGCGGCTGCCGGCGCGTTCGTCGGCGACACCATCGCCTACCTGCTCGGCCGTCTCGTCCCGATCCACCGCCTGCCAGGGCTCCGGGGTGAGCGGGGGCGCCGGGCGGTGGGCTCCGCGGGACGCGCGCTCGAGCGCCGTGGCGTGCCCGTGATCGTCGCCGCGCGGTTCGTCCCGGTCGGCCGGGTGGCGGTCAACGTCGGGGCGGGGGTCCTCGACCTCGCCCCGCGCCGCTACCTGCCTGCCGCGGGCGCGGCGGCCCTCCTGTGGGCGGGCGTGACGGCGGCGCTGGGCGCGGGCGCGCACGCCGTGGTCGGCGGTCACCCGCTCGTGTCGGTGGCGATCGGGGTGTCCGCGGGGGTACTGCTCGGGCTCGGTCTGGACGCCCTCCTGCGGCGCAGGAGTGCCCGAGGTGGATGGCACCGGGCTTCGCGTCGGACGGCGAGGACGAGCGGTAACGCCGAGCGGTGACGCCGACCTACCTGCGGACGGCGCCCCAGAGCGCTGCCCACTGCTCGGGCCCGAGGTCGCGTGGCAGGGCTCGCTCCGCCACACCGGCACGGCCCAGCGCGCGTCGTGCGGTGCGCTGGTCCGTGCGCCCCGCACGTTCGACGACCCGAGCGAGCCCCCCGCCGGGACCCGTGAAGACTCCCCGGACGAACGCCTCGTAGCGGCGGCGCTCGCGGTGCGGGACGAGCGGCCGCGCACGGCGGACGACGCCGAGCACGCCGCCGTCCACGCTCGGCCTCGGTGCGAAGTGCGCCGCGGGGACACGGAACTCCAGGGTGAAGGCGAACCATGGCGCCGACGCGGCGGTGAGCATGGTTCCGCCGCCCACGCCGGCCCGTTTGCGCGCGACCTCCCACTGCGTGAGCAGGACGGCGCGCTGCCACCTCCCGGCACCGAGCAGACGCCGCAGCACCGGGGTGGTGAGGTGGAAGGGGATGTTGCCCGCGACGACCGGAGCGTCGAGGGCGATCCGGGTCGCGTCCGCGTGCTCGACGCGGACCCCCGGGACGCTGCGGCGCAGACGCCGGACCCGGTGCTCGTCGATCTCGACGGCCGTGAGCGGCCGACCCAGGCGTGCCAGCGCCCGGGTCAGTGCGCCGTCGCCGGCGCCGAGCTCGAGGATCGGCCCGTCCGTGTCGGCGACGAGGTCGGCGATCCGGTCGATCGTGGGTCGGTGGTGCAGGAAGTTCTGGCCGAGCTCGTGCCGGCCGCCGGCGGACGAGCGAGGGGAGGGGGTGCGAGGCATGGGTGCGCTCCACGAGGGTCGGTGGTGGAGCACCTCGGGGCGGCGCAGCAGGCGCGCGGGAGTGCCGGCGGTGGCGTGGCTCGGCCGAGGTGCGGCTGACTCTCGGACGGCGCGCGGACGCACCCGGCCTGGCCGGGCGGGGCCCTGGAGGTGGACCGCGGCGCCGTCAGGCGCGGCGGTCGCGGTGCACGCGGGCGAGCGCCGTCGTCGGCGCGCTGCACACGATGCTGCTCATGACCTCACGGTAGACACGGCGACGGGCCGACGGCGAGGGATTTTCGTCGTCGGCCCGTCGATCGCGGGTGCGGGGCACGCCGCGGCTGGAGCGCTCAGAGCACCGCCTGCAGAAACGCCCGGGTGCGCTCCTGGGACGGGTTCGAGAACATCACGTCGGGCGGTCCCTCCTCGACGATGTGCCCGCCGTCGAACATCATCACGCGGTCGGACACGTCCTGGGCGAACTGCATCTCGTGCGTGACGATGAGCATCGTGATGTCTGTGTTGTTCGCGACCTCGCGCAGGACCCACAGGACGTCCTTGACGATCTCGGGGTCCAGGGCGGAGGTCACCTCGTCGAGGAGCAGGATCTCGGGGTCCATGGCCAGGGCGCGTGCGATCGCGACGCGCTGCTGCTGACCGCCCGAGAGCCTCGTGGGGTGCTCGTTCGCCTTGTCCGAGAGCCCGACCTGCTCGAGGAGCTCCAGGCCGCGGGTCCGGGCCTCGTCTTTCGAGCGCCCGAGCACGTGGATCGGCGCCTCGGTGATGTTCTCGATCACCGACATGTTGGGGAACAGGTGGAAGTGCTGGAAGACCATCCCGATCTTCGTCGTCATGCGCGCGACGTCCTTCGGCTTCCGCTCGACCCGTCGGTCCCCGCGCTGCTCGTGGGTCAGCGGCTTCCCGTCGACGTAGATGAACCCGCCGGTGAGGTGCTCGAGCGTCATGACCAGGCGCAGGATCGTCGTCTTGCCCGACCCGGACGGGCCGATGAGCGTGACCCGCTCCCCGCGGTTGACGGAGAAGTTGAGGTTCTCCAGCACCGTGTGGTCGCCGAACTTCTTCAGCACGTTCTCGAACCGGAGCTTCGGCTCGCCGGTGGCGTGCGCGTCGCCGCCCCCGGCTCCCGCGGAGGACGACCGGCCGTCACCGATGGGGTCGTAGCTGTCAGTAGGTGGCAAGGCGCTTCTCCATCTTGCGTAGCAGGACCGACGTCCCGTAGCTGGCGACCAGGAAGATCAGGCCGGCGAGCACGAGCGCCTCGGTGTAGGTGAACGTCCGGGAGCCGTACCGCTCCGCCTCGCGGACCATCTCGCCCACGAAGATGACAGTGAGGAAGGGGGTGTCCTTGAACATCGAGATCACCCAGGTACCCAGGGCGGGCAGGGTCGTGCGGACCGCCTGCGGGATGATCACCTTGACCCACGTGCGGGTGCGGGACATCGACAGGGCCGTCGAGGCCTCCCACTGGCCCTTCGGGATCGCGTCGATCCCGGACCGGTAGACCTCTGCCATGTAGGTCGCGTAGTGAACGCCGAGGACCACCACGCCGATCGTCATGCCGCTGAGGTTGTTGAACGTGTAGAAGACGAACAGCAGCTGGATGACCACCGGCGTCATGCGGATGAACTCCATCACCGCGTGGATCGGCATGGAGATCCACTTCGGCATGACCCTGCGGATGATGGCGACGACCAGGCCGAGCACGGCGGCGATGAGCGATCCCAGCACCGTCGCGACGAGTGTGACCTGCAGGAAGGCCATGAGGAGGTCGGGGAAGACCTCGGCGGCGCGGTCCCAGCTCCAGATGTCACTCACCGGACACCACCGGGTTCGGCTTGGCGACCTGCACGTCGAACATCTCCTTCATCGGCGCGCCCTGACCCAGCTTGCGCTTCGCCTGCCGCTCGAGGAGCTGTGCGAGCAGGACGATGACCAGCGAGATGAGGAAGTAGATGACCATCCCGACGCCGTAGGAGAAGAACGTGCTCCCGGTCTGCGAACGCAGGATGTCCGTCTGCCACGTGAGGTCGTGCATGAGGATGATGTAGGCGACCGCGGTGCCCTTGAGAAGCATGACCGCGAGGTTGCTCAGCGAGGGCAGCATGATGGCCCACGCCTGCGGCCAGATCACCCGGCGCATGTGGTGCAACGGGCTGATGCTCAGCGCGGTGCCGACCTCCCACTGTCCCTTGGGCACGTTGTTGATCGCTCCGCGCACCACCTCGGCGCCGTAGGCCCCGTAGTTGAACGAGAGCGCGAAGATGCCGCAGAACAGTCCGGTGAACGTCACGCCGAACAGCGGGAGCACGTAGAAGAGCACGTAGAGCAGGACGAGCAGCGAGATCCCGCGGAAGAACTCGATGAGCAGACGCGCCGGCACCCGCAGGTACCAGCGCTCGCTCCTGACCACCAGCCCGAGGACGATGGCGATGACGAAGGCGCCGATGATGCCGCCGACGGTGAGCTGGAGGGTGATGAGGACGCCCTCCCACAGCTGGGGAAGCGCCCCGACGACTGCGTCGAGGTTGTCGCTCACCGGATCAGATGTCTCCGGCGCACAGTTGCTCGGTGGTCAGGTCGCCCGTCGGACGCTCCTCGGCCGTGAAGCCGAAGTCCCCGACGATCTCGAGGTAGCGCTCCTCGTCACCGACGATCTCCGCGAGGACCTCGTTGTAGGCGTCCCGCAGCTCGGTGTCGGCGTTGCGGAAGACGGTGCCGCCGGCACCGACCTGCTCGACGCCGTCGATCTCGGCCACGAACGACTCGGTGACCTCGATCGGGGCGTCCGGGTTGTTGTCGGCCATCCAGTTGAGCGAGATGCCCGTGAGGGCGAAGACGTCGGCTCGACCGTTGACGACGGCGTCCATCCCGTCCTGCGGGGTGCCGACCTCCATGGCGTCGATGCCGAGGTCGGCGGCGTAGGTGGCCTCGATGGCGCCGGTCATGGCCGCCATCTGGACGTCGGACTCCTCGACGGACTGCATGGACGGCTCGAGCCCGTCCGGGTTCCCCTCGGGAACCATGAGCGCGGTCGTGTACTGGAACTCCGGGTCGGAGAAGATGGCCTGCTCGCAGCGCTCGGGCAGGATCGACATGCCTGCGGCGACGACGTCGAAGCGCTCGGCCGTCAGCGCCTGGATGAGCTGCCCGAACTCGGCCTGCTGGCCCTCGACGGTGTCGACGCCGAGCTCGGCCCACACGGCCTCGTGCAGCGCGACGGTGGCGCCGGTGAGCTCGCCGTCCTCCATGAAGCTGTAGGGGGCCTCGCCGGCGAAGCCGACCGTGATGCTGCCGGCCTCCTGGAGATCCTCGAGCGTGAGCGTGGCACCGCTGCCACCGGAGGCGTCGCCGTCGTCGCCACCGCCCCCGCGGTCGGCGGACTCACCCTCGTCCGCGCAGGCGGCGAGGGTGAGGGCCAGGGCGGCGATCGTGGCGAGCGGGGCGATGCGACGGGCGCGACGCTGTGCTGTGGTGGTCAAGGGGTTCCTCCCGGTGGCGCGCACGATGCCCTGGGGGGCGGGCGCTCGAAGTGGCTGGCGGCGCCCGCGGTGCTGCGGGCCCTTGAACTCGACCACCGTATGGAGGGACGGCGCGGTGAACAACCGGTCGATCTGTGATCGTCCGATGCTCGATCCGGCCCGCCCCGGGGTGTCCGGGCGTGGCGCGACAGCCATCTTTCCGTGTCCTGGCAACGATCGGGGCGGCAGCGCGTGCGGGAGTCAGGGGCAGCCCCCGGGGCGCTCGCGGCGCGCCGGCATTGTTACGAGCTTGTGATTAACCAGCGCGATCGTGCCCCGTTCGTGTGGCACGTCTGACGTCGTCGTCGGTTACGGAGCGGTGACGTCCTGCGGCTCGTCGAGCTCGCTGATCACGGTCGTGGTCGTGGCGGTGCCCGCCGACGTCGTCACGTCGTTGACCGCACGGAGCGCGACGTACTCCCTCGTGACGAAGTACTCCACCGCGATCTCCTCGCCGCTCGAGCCCTCACCCGTGCCGGTGAGGACGGCGACCTCGGTACCGTCGATCGTCGCCGAGCCGGTGACGGCGACGTCGATGGGCTCGGTGGACGCGGCGGCCACCTGCGGGTCGTGGAGCTGCTGCAGCGAGACGGCCGCCTCGCCGGCGCCCGACAGCCGGGGGATCTCGGCCGCCTCGCCGGGCTCGAGCCAGTCACCGTCGGTCGTGGCCCACCAGTCGGCCCCGACGACGAGGATCCGCGCGACGCCGAGGTCCGCCTCGACGGCGAGCCCGTCCTCGGTGGAGACGCGCAGCTCGGTCCGGGCGTCCTGGCCGGCGTCGGTGGTCTGGACGTAGCCGACCACATCCCGCAGGGACTCCGCCTGGCAGGCCGCGAGGTCCGTCGTCGCCAGCTCGGTGCCTCCCGTGGCGAAGACGTCCGTGCACAGCAGCGACTCCGACTCCCGCGGCTCGCCGGTCTCCGAGAGCCAGGTGGGCGGTTCCTCGCTCTGGTCGGTGACGGGGACGAGGTCGTCGACCGACGCCGGGGCGTCCTCGTCGCCGGCATCGGAGGTGGTGTCGTCGCCCGAGTCGTCGCCCGACCCGCAGGCGGAGAGGAGGAGCGCGAGGGCGAGGACGAGGCCGGTGCGCGTGGTGCGGGTTGTGCGGGAGGCGGGGCGGACGTGGTGCACGCGCCCAGAGTCCCACGCGAAGGGGCGGCCGTGGAGTCGGGCGCGTGCGGCGGTGCCGGTGCCGCCGGGCTGCGGGGCAGTCGAGCCGCGCGGGTGCGGGGCAGTCGAGCCGCGCGGGTGCGGGGGCTCCCGTGGTCGCGCACCGCCTGACAGACTGGAGCCATGCGTCTCCCGGTGTCGCGGCCCGTCAGGATCCTCGTCGTGTGCACGGGAAACATCTGCCGCTCGCCGATGGGCGCGCTCGTGCTGGCCGACGCGCTCGAGCGGGCCGACGTCGATGCCGAGGTCGTCTCCGGCGGTACGTCCGACTACGAGGCCGGCAACCCGATCGACCCGCGCGCGGCGAGCACGTTGGCGCGGCGCGGGGTGGAGGTCGGTGCGCACACCGCGCGGCAGGTCACCGCCGAGGAGCTCGGCGCCGCCGACCTCGTGCTCGCCATGACCGAGGAGCACGCGGTGTGGCTTCGACGGCTCGCGGAGCGTTCGGGCAGCGACCCCGGCCGCATCATGCTGTGGCGGGCCGCCGACGGGCCCGACGCGCCGGGTGCTGGTGACGCCCGCGACGTCGGCACTCTCGACGTGCCGGACCCGTGGTGGGGCGACGACTCCGACTTCGAGGAGACCTACGAGATGCTCGCGCCGGGCGCTCAGGCACTGGCCGCGGCGCTCGCCGCCGGGCGGTCCGAGCTGTACCCGTGAGCCGCGGACGGTGCGAGCTGCCCCCCTGAGTCGCGGGCGGGACGACGCAAGTAGCCCGGCCAGGACATGGACGGCGTGCCGAGGACGCGGGCTACGCGTCGAGGACGCGGGGAACGCGCCGACTGGACATCCGCCGTCGGTACTCTCGGCGCAGACTCCGTGCCCTCGGCGACAAGCCGTGTCCTCGGCACCGACGCCGTGTCGTCGACAGTCCGAGGGCGCCCGACTCCGCTGCCTCGGGTCGTGCGGCTCAGCTGTCGGCCACGTCCAGGTGCTGCTCGATGCGCTCGACCTTCGCGGCGAGCTGGCCCGTGTAGCCCGGTCGCAGGTCGGCCTTGAGTACCAGGCTCACGCGCGGGCTGACCTCGGCGACGGCGTCGCACGCCCGCTTGATCACCGGCATGACCTCGTCCCACTCACCCTCGAGCGTGGTGTGGGTGGTCGTTGTTCGAGCGCCGCTGCGAGGAACCTTAGCCAGGACGAACCGCTGCTCGATGCGGGCAACACGGTCGTCGCCGCGGAGCTGGACATGCGCGTTGTCGCGGTGGCCGATCACGTGATCGATCTTGAACCCGGCGCGGGCGACGCCGGCGGGACCGTGGTTGCAGCTGGTACGCCCGCCTACGTCGCGGACAAGGGCGTCGGTGCTTCCGCGGGCTACCGTGCCGCCGCACTGCAGGCAGCCACCAACGTGACCCCAGTGTGACGAGTGTGTCGCTGTGCGATCTGGACATCGCACAGCGACACACTCGGCAGTTTGCCGGCCAGAATCGCGGGTCACCCCCGCGATTGGGGGACACGCCCTAGCTCTGGGCCTCGCCGAGGCGCGCTTCGGGCGTGAGCTCGGCGCGGAGACCGCCGCCGGTCGCAGCCCGGGCAAGAGCGCGACCCAGCGCAGGTGCCTGCTTGAACAAATTGTGACCGGCCACAAGAAAGACAGAGCCTGCCTCCCACACGGCCACGCCGTCCTCACTCCACGGGAGGTCGGTCACCCAGCAGTGAAGGAAGTCGCGCGGCTCTGGGTGGAGACCGGGCAGCGCCCGTGTCACGTATTCGCGTGCGCGTTCGTCCAGCGATCGAATCGCCGCCGGGTCGATGAAAGTTCCGTCGTCGCGGACGCCGACGGTGTCGCTGAGTCCGACCGAATAGCTGCTGTTGCCCGGTAGCGGCGTCGCGTAGACGCCGACTTCGCCGAAGACGCCGCTGCTGTCCTGCAAGCACGCGACTCGCGCCGGGGCGGCGTCTTTCACATCGAAGGTCAGCCGGACGTGTGCGGCAAGGCGAACCGGCAGCGACAGGCCGACGCTGCGTGCCAGGCGGGCGGTTTCGCGGCCGGCGCACACGACCACCTTGGAGTAGACAGCCCGGTCGGTGACGCTGCGGACCTCGACCGTCCCGTCGGCGCGGGGATCGATGGAGATGACCTCACCGGTGGTGACCGCATCTGCCAGGGCACCCGTGAGTGCCGTGATCGCGGCGCGAGTGCGGATCGCGCCGCCCGACTCGTCGAGCACCGCCGGCCCCGAGTACCCAGCGAGCAGCGGCATCCGCTGGGCGACCCCGGCCGCGTCGATCTCGCGCGCTTCCACGCCGCCGACCTGGTCGAGCACCCGCAGCCGCGCCAGGGCGCTGTCTCCGATCGCCAGGACACCGTCTGATGAGACCAGCTCGACGTCGAAGTGTTCGGCCCACTCGTCCCATACGCCCCGGCTTTCGCGCGCGAAAGCAACGAGTCGCGGGTCGTCGTGGGCATGCCGGAAGATCCGAGACTCGCCTGCGGACTGACCCGTCCCGGGCAGACCAGCCTCGTACAAGCGCACCGGCACGTCCTGCTCCCGGAGCGCGTACGCCGTCGACAGACCAACGATCCCGCCCCCGATGACTGCTACCTCGGGTGAACGCGTCGTGGCAACGCCGTCGTCAGTTCCTGGCATCGCGGTTCCTCGATCTGTTGGTGATGAGCGATAGGCCGCAGGAGAAGGGGCCGCTGCCACGACGTCAGCGGGCTGTGTAAGCCCGAAGTCACCACTCGCGGCGACCCCTCCTCTCTGGGCTAGTACTCCCGGTCTGTGGTGTCAGGCGGGAAGTTTGGAGCCCAGTACGTCGAGCTTCTCGATCGTCGGTTCGGAGAACAACGTGCCGGTCTGCTCGCCGAGAGCCACCGCAACAGGGCCGGAGAGGTGGGCGTCACGTCCGGCGTCATCGGGGAACACGTCGAAGATCCCGAACGAGGTCGGGCCGAGGCGGATCGCGAACCACGCGGTGGTCGCCTGCTCGCCCTCAACTAGCGCACGGCCGCTGTCAAGGAACTCCTTCACGTCGTCCTCCTTCCCGGGCAACGCGTCAAACCTGACCAGCAGTCCCTTGGTCACGCTCATGACTTCTCCTCTTCCTTTGTCGGGGTGCCCGCGAGTTGGGACACTATCGCCTCGGAGAACGCCGGCAGGTCGTCGGGTGAGCGGCTGGTGATGAGATTCTTGTCGACCACCACGTCCTGGTCGACGACGTCGGCACCGGCGTTGCGCAGGTCGGTGCGAATGCTCGGGAACGACGTCAGGGTGCGACCGGCGGCCACGCCAGCCTCGATCAACGTCCACGGCCCGTGGCAGATCGCCGCGACTGGCTTCCCGCTCTCGACGAAGTCGCGGACGAAGGAAACGGCGTCCGTGTCGACCCGGAGCTGGTCGGGGTTCACCGTGCCGCCGGGAAGCAGCAGGGCGTCGTAGTCGCCCACCGAGGCGTCGGCGACCAGCCCGTCGACGGTGAACGTGCCCGCTTCATCCAGGTCGTTCTTACGGGCCTTGATCTCGCCGTCGTGGATCGAAAGGACCTCCGTCTGAGCGCCCGCGCGGTCCAGTGCTTCGCGGGGTTGCTTGAGCTCAACGCGTTCGACTCCGTCGGCGGCGAGGATCGCGACCCTCTTGCCCTGGAGATCAGCTGCCATGTCAGTTTGCCTTCTTTCCGTTTGACATGCCGGGCTTGATGAGGACCTTGGTCCAACCCTTGGCCCTGGAGTCGAAGTTCTTGTAGGCATCGGCAGCTTGGTCCAGCGAGATCTCGTGGGAGACGATCCACGACGGCTTCGCCTTGCCGGCCGCGATCAAGTCTCGCAGCTGGCGGTTGTACCGCTTGACCGGGGCCTGACCGTTACCCATGGTCTGCCCCTTGAACCAATGTGTGCCGAAGTCGATGGCCGCCTTGCCCTGCTTGGCCAATTCGCCCTTGGCCCCCGGGTCCTGGGGCACGAACACGCCAACGGTGCCGATCCCGCCGGTGAAGCGGACCGCGTTGATGAGCATGTTCAAGGTGGCAGCCGGATCTTCGTTGCCCTGGGGATCGTGGGCCTGGTATCCGACGCACTCGCAGCCGCGGTCGGCTCCGAGCCCCATGGTCTCGTCCAGCACAGCCTGCACGGGGTCGACCTTGGAGTCGTCGATGGCGATCGCTCCGATCTGCTCGGCCAGCGCGAGCCGGTCGGGATGACGATCAACCACCATCACCTTTGCGGCGCCCTTGATCGTCGCGGACAGGGCGGCCATCAGTCCCACGGGGCCGGCCCCGGCGATCACGACGCTGTCGCCCGGGATCACGCCGGCCATCTCGGTGGCGTGGTAGCCGGTGGGGAAGATGTCGGAGAGCATGACGTAGTCATTCTCCTTGTCCTGCGCGTCTTCACCCAGGCGCAGCGCGTTGTGGTCGCCGAAGGGCACCCGGAGCAGTTCTGCCTGCCCGCCGCCGTACGGGCCCATGTCGGCGAACCCGTAGGCCGCTCCGGCGAATGATGGTTCGGGCTGGGTGGTGAGACAGTAGTTGGTCAGGCCGCGTTCGCAGTTCTTACAGAATCCGCACGAGATGTTGAACGGGAGCACGACCCGGTCTCCGACCCTGACCTTCTCCACGCCACTACCGACTTCGATGACCTCCCCCATGTTCTCGTGACCGAACGTCCGGCCTACTTCGAAGGAGGTCCGCCCCTCGTACATGTGGAGGTCCGAGCCGCAGATGTTCGTCGTCGTTACCCTGACCAGGACATCGGTGGGTCGCTCGATCTTCGCGTCCGGGACGTCCTTCGTGCTGACCTGACGGGGTCCCTCGTACACCACTGCTTTCATGACTACTCCGATCCGATTGTGTTGCTCGACGTCCTTCTGGCAAGGCCTCTCCGACGCCGGCCCAGTCGCTATCGACTCAACGCCCCCAGGAACCACGTGTCAAGGGGCTCGCCTTGAGTTGATGTGTAGCGATCGAGCCGGGATAATGCGGCTCTTCGGACATTGGGGGCTCTTCGGACATTGGGTGGGGATCAAGGGCTGAGGCCGCCTGCGGCGAGGAGCATTCTGAGGCGGTAGTTGCCTTGGTTGCGGTAGCCGCGGGCGAGGCGGTGGAGCTCGATGATGCCGTTGATGGCCTCGGTGCCGCCGTTGTTGGTCCGGCCGGTGGTGAAGTAGGCCAGGAACGCCGCTCGCCAGCGGCGCAGGGTGCGTCCCAGGCGAGCGATCTCGGGCACGGGGCAGGACCGCAGCGTGTCGAGGACCTTCAGCGCGAGGTTCCTGCCCTCGACGAGATTCTCTGTTCGGTAGGCGGCCCGCAGGTCCTGGGCGCAGCGCCAAGCGAGATAGACACCCTGGTGGGCCTGGTCTGCGGTGATCGCGGCGGTGAGTCGATCGAGCTGACGATCGGTGAGGTTCTCGGCCCCGGCCCGCAGCAGTTTCTGGATGCCGTACAGCGGGTCGCCCTTGCGTCCGCGATGGCCCAGAGTTTCCTGCTGGACGCGACGACGTGCCTCGTCCACGGCTTGCGTGCCGAGCTTGACGACGTGGAATGCGTCCAGGACGGCCACGGCGTCTTCGAGACGGTCATCGCGGCCTTGTAGCCGGCGAAAGGGTCCAGGGCGGCGACCTGCACGCCGGAGCGGAAGTGCTCGCCGCGTTCGGTGAGCCAGTTCCTGTAGGCCGTCCCTGACCGGCCGGGGACGAGGTCGAGCAGCCGGGCACGCACTCGCCAGTTGCCCTTCGCATCGCGGTGACGGGTCAGGTCGACCATCCCGGTCAGCTCTTTCGGGCCGCGCCTACGGGTGTCGACGTGGTGCCAGATGTGCTCGTCGACCCCCAGGGACCGCACGCCGCCGAACCGGTCCTCGTCGTCGGCCATCGCTTCCAGGCGGGGCCGGATCGCGCGCCACAACGTCTTCCACGCCGTCCCGAGCCGACGGGCGAGGCCCTGGATCGTGGCGTGCTCGCGACGCAGCTGACCTATTGCCCGCTCGATCGCCCGGCAGGTGATCGATCCGCGCGGAGCGACCAGACCGGGATGCTGCTCGACGACCATCCCGACCGGGCAGTGCGGGTCGGGGCACCGCCAGGTCCGTTGACGCCACAGGATCTGCACCGGCACCACCGACGGCACGTCGCGCAGGACCCGCCGTCGTCGGCCACGGCTGGGCGCGATGACACCGCAGGCCGGGCAGCCCATCAGCTGCCACGGCGTAGAAACAGTGACCCTCACGACCGCGTCCGTCCGCTCGACGGCCTCGACATGCAGCCCGGGGATTCCGACCAGCTCGTCACAGCGGTCGCAGGGATCAGTAGAAGGCGCGTCCGGGCACCACGTAGCGTTGGGCATCGTCGAGGTCCTCGAGCAGAGCAGTTGCTTGGTCGCTACTGATCATCGAGGACCTCGACCCCTACCCCCGGATGCTCACCCCCGCGCGTCACCCTCCCCACCCAATGTCCGAAGAGCCCCCAATCCGAGCCGCTCGGCCACGGCCTTCGACGCGGCCGTCACCGACGGGTAGTCCTGCTGGTGCTCACGCACCATCCGCACCGCGCGCTCACGCAGCTCGGGATCGATCTTCTTCGGCATGGTGCTCATCCTCCTGGACTCAGAAGGGAGCGGCATCAAAGCTGGGGCGCTTCACAACCGTGGTACACGAGAGCACGCATGGTGCGGCTCCTTCGGTGGGTGGGCTGCCGGCCGGGGGCCGGGTTCGGTGCGGGTCGGTCTCAGAAGGCGCTGGCGGCGGCTTCGGCGACGGCCTGGTCTTGGTCACCGGTTCCTCCGCTGACGCCGACGGCGCCGACGACCTGGCCGTCGCGCTCGAGCGGGATGCCACCGGCGAAGATCATCACCCGACCGTCGTTGGAGGCGTGGATGCCGTAGAACTGCTCACCGGGTTGGGCGAGGTCGCCGAGGTCTTTGGTGGCTGTGTCGAACGCGCGGGCCGTGAAGGCTTTGTTGATCGAGATGTCGATGCTGCCCAGCCACGCTCCGTCCATCCGTACGTGAGCGACGAGATTGCCGCCGGCATCGACGACGGCGATGTTACTGGGCTGACCCTGCGTGCTGGATTCAGCTTCTGCTGCCGCGATGACACGTTTGGCGTCGTCCAACGACAATGTAGGAATAGATAGCATCAATTGGGCTCATCGCAGTTGAGGGTGTAGGTGGGGTCTGAATCCTCCTGCTTCGAGCAGGCTGCGGGCGGTGTAGTGGGTCAGGTTCCGGAAGCCCAGTGCGGAGCCGCGCAGGTGCTCGAGCCGCCCGTTG